>CAWCTG010000021.1:0-806092 GCA_963798375.1 Binataceae bacterium (SeqCode) | reverse complement strand
ATGTGGCTTCCCGATTGCGATCAACCGGCCGACTTCCTGGGCTGATGGCCGTAGCCGGGGCCATATTTGGCGGGATCGACTTTGCGTTGCTCGACGATTTTCCATGCGCCCGCGTCGAGCTTGCGGAAAAAGCACGACTCGTAACCCATGTGGCATGCGGCGCCGTCGCCGAGCTGCTCGACGGCGACTACGAGCGCGTCGGCGTCGCAGTCGATGCGAATCTCGCGGACGACTTGAAAATTTCCCGACTCTTCGCCCTTGCGCCAAAGCTTGTTGCGCGAGCGCGAGAAGTAACAGGCGCGGCCGGTGGCGACCGTCTCGTCGAACGCTTCGCGGTTCATGTAGGCGACGGTCAGGACGCGGTGGCTCAAGTGATCGACGGCGATGGCGGCGACGACGCCGCCGTTTTTGTCGAAATCAATTGCCGCCGATGCGGGAGCTGCCTTTTCTGCCTGCGTTGCCATTGCTGCCACCGAGTTGAAATAGCGCGAGTGAAAAATTGAACAGTAGATCGAAAATTGCGCTTGCGAATCAACGAGTATCGGTCAAACGCCGGCGCGATTCAATCGGTAATTGTTGCCGGCAGGTCGCCAGGCTGTTTTCAATCAGTGACAACGCGAGTACATTACTGGACGACGTCACACGACCTTCCGGTTAACTCGCGCAGCAATTTTGCCCAGCCCAACCCCCGGCTCACTATCAGAGATGCACCCAGTTCCGACAATGAGACTGACCAGACTTTGGATCGTTGCGATTGCGCTCGCCACGTCGATGCTCGCGTGCCGGATTCCCGGCAAATCGATCGAGTCGAATTACAAGAACGTCGATCAATTCAACTTCGACGTCGCGATGGGTCCCAAGAATTACCATATCGAGGGCTACCTGACGCGCAGCGCGGAGCAGGGACGGCGGCCCGGGCTGCTGGTGCTGAACGGGGGCGAGGGCAACGTCGATCGATGCGTGAAGATGAGCCAGGGTATCGCGGCGATGGGTATCCATGTCGCGTGCGTGAATATCCCGGGCTACGGCAAATCGTCGGGGCCGAGCCGATTCGTGGGGCAGCCGTCGGTGCTGGCGTCGCGACGGGCGTTGGACATGCTGGCGGGGCGCACCGACGTCGACTCGACGCGGCTGGCGGTGTGGGGACTCGGGCATGGCGCGGTCGCGGCGGGTCTGTTGATGGACTACGACTCGCGCCCGCGCGCACTGATCCTGGAATCGGGATGTTACGACCCGCTCACGCTGTGGCCGCAAGCGCCGCTGCGCACCAAGCTGTCGATCCTGCGCGAAGTATGGCCGAGCAAGCGGATACTGAAGGAGCGCAGCGTGATCGCGAATTTGCCGCCGAGGCTCGATTGCAGCGTTCTGATCATGCATGGCGAGCGGGATAATCGGGTGCCCGTCGGGCAGGCGGTGAAGCTCGCCGACGCATTGCGCGTGCGCGGCGCCAAGGTATCGACCCGCTATTTCCCGCAGGCGTCGCACGACCTCGGCAAGCGCGTCGAGCCCGAACTGCGCGCATTTCTGCGCGACAATCTGCTCGATACGAATCGCGCTGCCGCTTCGTGAGCAGTGGCCGCTAGCCGATCTCCTTGAGCGCCGCGATCACTTCGTCGGTGTGCCCGTTGACCTTGACCTTGGGGAAGACGCGGCGCACGACGCCCGACTTGTCGATCACGAACGTGGTGCGCTCGATGCCCATGAACTCGCGCCCGTAAAGCGACTTCATTTTGTACACGCCGTAGAGCCGGCAGACCTTGTTGCCGGGATCGGCAAGCAGCGGGAAGTTGAGGCCGTGCTTGGCGACGAACCTGGCGTGCGAGTCGCTCGAGTCGGCGCTGATGCCGGCGACTTTCGCGCCAAGCGCTTTGATCGGCGCAATGTTGTCGCGAAAGCTGCACGCCTCGGCGGTGCATCCAGGGGTCATGTCCCTGGGATAGAAGTACAGCACCAGGTTGTTCGAGCCGATCAGATCTTTCAGCGCGACGGTCTTTCCGTTGGCGTCGGACAGCGCGAAGGCGGGCGCCTTTTTTCCTTGAAGGGCGCCGCTGGCGCTCTTCGACGCGACTGAACTCCCGGCCTTGGCCGAAGCGGCTGCGGTCTTCTGCGAAGTTTTCACGGTGGGTTTTCGCGATGTCGGCATGAGATTGATTTAACCGCGCTCGACGCCTGTGGCAAGTTGGACATTGTCGCGGCCGTCCTGAAACCACCTTCCGAATTCATGAAACCCCCTATTTAGCAGGGTTTTATGACCCCTAGTTGACGAGGTGCCAGTCACACCCTAGACTTGGCGCGCTGACAGTCCTTCTCGATCGATTACGCCCTCATGGCCGTTTACACCGAGTTAAGCAAACCGTTTCTCAAGGAGCTCGCGGACGATTACGGTCTGGGCCGCGTCTCCAGCGCGACCGGCATCCCGGAAGGATCGGTCAACACCAACTACGTGGTCGAAGCCGCCAAGGGCAAGTTTCTGCTCCGGGTGGACGAGGTCAAGCACGAGAACGAACTGAAGCGCGAAATCGATTTGCTTTCGTTTCTGCGCAGGCATTCGTTTCCGTGCCCGCATCCGATGCAGGATCGGATGGGACGCTTTTACCGCAATTTCAACAACCGCTGCGCGTCGCTGTTCAAGTACCAGGAGGGCAAGGTGCTGGCGCCCGCGCGGCTCAAGCCGAGCCAGCTCGAAACGATCGGTCACACGCTTGGCGATCTGCATGTAATCGGCAAAGCGTACAAGAAGGGAATCGACAACCGGTTCAGTTTCGAGCGAATCGCCGACCTGTACCTGACGGTGCGCAACCGGCTGCCGAACTACTTCCGCAAGATTTGCCGCACGCTGGACGACGAGGTCGAGTATCTGACGCGCTATCTCGAGAGCAAGCTGCCCAAGGGCGTCATCCACGGCGACATCTTCGCCGACAACCTGCTGTTTCGCGGCGAGCGGCTGACCGCGATGCTCGACTTCGATGCCGCATGCCGCGGCAAGTTCATTTTCGACATCGCGACTGCGGTCAATGCGCTGTGCTTCGTCGATGGCGCCTACTCGCTCGACCGGTTCCGCTACCTGCTGTCGGGCTACGAGTCGGTGCGCACGCTGTCGTTGGCGGAATGGGACGCGTTTCCCAACGAGTTGCGGTTTTCCTCGCTGCGCTTCACCGTGACGCGCCTGCACGATTTCTTTCTGCAGCCGGTGGACGGCCGCAATCGCGTGGACAAGGACTTCCGCGAGTTCTTCGATCGCCTGCGGGTGCTGCGCCGCGAGCGCCAGGGCGGGATGGAACCGCTGCTGATGGCGATGGCGACCGGATATGACTACCGCAAATATCAGAAGGTCAAAGCCACCGAGCGCCGCCAGGCGTGAATCCGGCAGCCTGATTCACCGATCCGCGGAGAAATCCGTTGCCTTCAATTCTTGACAGCCTCAACGCCGCCGCTCCTTCGCTATGGCTCGAGGTTTCTCCTCCGCGCGGAATCAATCCGGCGCCCCTGCTTCGCCGTCTCGCCGAGCTGGTGGGGCACGTCGATGCGATCAATCTGACCGACAACGCGCTGGGCAAGGTGAAGATGTCGGCGCTGGTTTTTGCCGCCGGGGTCAAGGTGCGCCTGAATATCCCGGTCGTGCTCAACGTCTCGTGCCGCGACCGCAACCGCTTCGCGCTGAAATCCGATCTGCTCGCCGCGGCGGCTATCGGAATCGACGCGGTGGTCGCGCTCAACGGCGACAAAATTCCCCCCGGCGCCGACGGCGTCGCGATTGCCTCGCATGACATCGACGCGTACCGATTGCTCGCGATGATCGCCGACTTGAATCGGGGCGACACCGGCGAGGGCAAGCCGCTCCTGAAGAGGATCCCGTCGCTTGTTGCCGGTGCGGTCGCCAATCCAAATCGAAAGAACATCGAGCGCGAGTTCGAGCTCCTCGCGCGCAAGGCCGCCGCGGGTGCGCGCTTCGTGATCACGCAGCCGGTGTTCGACGCCGAGACCGGGCGGCGCTTTATCGCGAAAGCCAGCACTCTCGGAATCAGGACGATGCTCGGAATCCTCCCCGTCAAGCGCGAGGCGATGGCAGCCTACCTGATCGACCGCGTGAAAGACTTAAGCGGCGCGCGGATCCATCTGGACAGGTTCGGCGGGATGAGCGAAGAAGAGGTGCGCGCGATTTCGCTTCGCGAGAACATGGCGCTGATGAAGTCGTTGGCTGGCGAGGCCGCCGGGTTCATCATCATGAGCGGTGGCGGCCCGTCACTGGCTATCGAGCTGGCTCTACAGTTCAGCCGCTGGCGAGAGGAGATCAGTAAATGAACCGTATTCGGGCAGATAAGAATCGCGCAGATGGGGCAGTGGAAAAAGCGAGCGCCGAAACGATCGCCCGGATCAATGCAAATGGCCGCGGCCAGGTCGAAGATGCGGTCCGCGTCATCCTGCGCCATATCGGCGAGGATCCGGATCGCGACGGACTCAAACGCACGCCCGCGCGCGTCGCCAGTGCGTATGAGTTTCTAACCAGCGGCTACGCCAGGGATCCCAAGGAAGCGATCAACGACGCGCTGTTTGCCGAACAAGACTACCAGGAAATGATCCTGTGCAAGGATTTGGACTTCTACTCCCTATGCGAGCATCACCTGCTGCCGTTCATGGGCAAGGCGCACGTCGCCTACCTGCCCAATCGCAAGATCGTCGGACTCTCGAAGCTGGCGCGGTTGGTGGAAATCTACGCGCGGCGGCTCCAGGTGCAGGAGCGCTTGACGACCCAGATCGCGCACACCCTGATGTCGCAGCTCGATCCGCTCGGCGTCGCCGTGGTGATCGAGGCCGAACATCTGTGCATGCGGATGCGCGGGGTCGAGAAGCAGAATTCCTACGTCACGACGTCGGCGATGCTTGGGCGTGTTCCGCACCAACACCGAGACGCGCCAGGAGTTCATGCAATTGCTGCGCAACGGCCGCCCGTGAGCATCGCGAATGACCAGGCCGCTCGCGGGGAATGCTTACGTCCTAAGAACCCGAAGGCCAAGGTGGCGCTCGAAGGGATCGAAGTCGCGGTCGCAATGAAGAAGGTCATGGCCCCCGACGATACAAAATGTCGCGATGATCGTGTCGATAGCGCTGCGAGGAGTCACCCCGCGCGCTCGGAGCGCGCGATGGTTGCGCGCGGCGGCAATCGCGATTTCATGGCCATCCATTCGGCGAAATTGCAACGCCGCGAAAACTCTCTCCACCCCCCGAAAGTCGGCTTCGGAAGCGAAGCCCTGGAGTACTTCGGTCATGATCAGATCTCCGACGACGAGCTGCGGCGTGGGGAGGCGGCCGAGCGCATCGGCTTCGGCGGTAGGCCGACCATTGAAGTAGTCGATCCATACCGAGGAATCGACGACGATCATCAGCGCGGTTTGCGGTCGCGGCGCATCGCGGTCAGGTCTCCCTCCCAGCGAAATTTGCCGCGTGCCGAGCGAAGTAACCGCTCTTGCTCGGCCAAACGGACCATCAGTTCGAGCCCGCGCTGGACCGTTTCGCGCTTGGTGCTCGCTCCGGACACACGCATCGCGCGCTTCATCAACTGGTCGTCAATTACGATATTGGTCCGCATCGCATATCACCTGATGTGTATGCTACGCCATACCAGTACACACCTCAAGCGCCAGTAACCGATGGCTGCTGACGACGCATCGCTCGACGCACTCGGTCAATATGCGCTCCGCTACGTCAAGCGCGGGCATACGCTCGGGCTCGGCACGGGCAGGGCGGCGAGCGCGTTCATTCGGGCTCTGGGAGCGAGCAAGATTGAGGTTCGCGGCGTGCCGACTTCCAGCGCGAGCGAGGAGCTGGGCCGATCGGTGGGAATCCTGATCGTCACGCTGGCCGAGGCCGGAAAAATCGACACGGACTTCGACGGCGCCGACGAGGTCGATCCACATCTCAATCTGATCAAGGGCTACGGCGGCGCGCTGGTGCGCGAAAAAATCGTGGTTGCGTCGTCGCGCCGGTTTGTCGTGCTGGTCGGCGAGGAAAAGCTGGTGCCGAGACTGGGGCATCGCGGGCCTATCCCGGTCGAAGTGGTGCCGTTCGGAGTCCCGCTCGCGATCGCAAAGATTAAAGCGCTTGGGATCAAGCCGCGGATTCGCGAAAACGACGGAAAGGAATTCGTTACCGACAACGGCAACTTGATTCTCGACTGCGCGGTGAAGAAGATCGCAAATCCTGCGCGGCTGGATCGCGACCTGCTGGCGATTCCGGGTGTAGTCGGCACCGGGTTGTTCATCGCGATGGCGGATCTTGTCCTGGTCGCGGAGTCATCGGGAAAAATCCGCGCGCTGCGACGGTAGCGCGGCCGAGGCCATAATACTGAAAAATGCCGCGACAACGGAGCGCGCTCTTAATACTGAAAAAGCCTTAATACTGAAAAAGGTGAGTGCACCGGATACAGATTCCGATTCCGGGAAGGCGGCACGGGCGGACCTGGAAACGATCTATCGCGCTGCCGTCGCGGCGGTCGATCCCGCCCGGCTTGTCGGGCTTGCGATGGACGGCGCTTGCCATGGCGCGGAGCAGGTCCCCGATTTGATCGCGGGCGCGTCGCGAGTCTTCATGCTGGCGGTGGGCAAGGCGGCGGCCGCGATGGCGCGCGAGATCGAACGCCGAATCGGCGACAAGCTCGCCGATGCGATCGCCGTAATTCCAAGAGTTTCCGTCGCGACAACGGAGCGGGCCTTAATACTGAAAAAAAAGGTGCGAGTCCTCGCGTCGGGCCATCCTGTACCCGACGAGTCATCAGAGGCTGCCGCGCTTGCGGCGTGCGAAATGTTGCATGGGGCGGCGGCGGACGACCTGGTGATTGTCGCGCTGAGCGGAGGCGCGTCGGCGATGTTCACGCGGCCGGCCCAGGGAATAGCGCTGGCGGACAAGATCGCGGTTAATCAAGCGTTGCTCAAAGCCGGCGCTTCGATTCGCGAGCTGAACGTCGTGCGCAAGCATCTTTCGGCCGTGAAGGGCGGACGCCTGCTCCGCCATTGCGGCGGCGCGCGCGTGCTCGGGCTGATTCTGTCCGACGTGCCGGGCAACGATCTGGCGACTATTGGCTCGGGCCTGACTGCGGGCGACTGGAGCAGCTTCGGCGACGCGGTCGCGGTGATGAAGCGGCGCAACGTCTGGGGGCGTGCGCCCGAGCCGATCCGCGGGTACCTGGAGCGGGCGGAGGCGGGCGAAACCGACGCTACGGTAAAGAGCAACGATCCGATCCTCGAACGCGTGACCAACGTGATCATTGGCGACGGCGAGGTTGCACTAGAGGGCGCCGAGCGGGCGGCGGCTGCCCTCGGGTATCATCCGGATCGATGGAACGAGCTGCGCGGCGAGGCCGACGATGTCGGACGCGCGATTGCGAAGTACCTGTGCGAGGTCAAGCATGAGCGGGTATGCGTCATGGCAAGCGGCGAGCCTGTTGTGACGGTGCGCGGCGGTGGGCGGGGCGGACGCGCCCAGCAATGCGCGCTGGCGGCGGCAATCGAACTGTCGGAGATCGGACCCGGGCGTCGAATCACGGCGCTGTTCGCGGGCACGGACGGAATCGACGGGCCGACCGACGCGGCGGGAGCATTCGCGTCGCCGGGCACGGTCGCGGATGGCGATCGCGCCGGAGTCAGCGCCGGGACAGCATTGATGCGCAACGACTCGTACAACTTCTTTAAGGCGGCGGGCGGCCAGTTCGTCACGGGGCCGACGGGGACCAATGTCAGCGACGTTTTTGTCGGGCTGGTGAATTACTGAGGCAGGCGCCGGCCCATGCACCCATGCTGAACCGTCAAAAAAGTCTGGCGAGATTTCGCGACGAGGAATTCGATCTCGCGGTAATCGGCGCGGGTATCAATGGCGCGGCCGTCGCGCGCGACGCCGCGATGCGGGGCTTAAGCGTTGCGCTGATCGACCGCGGCGATTTCGCGTGCGCCACGTCGTCGCGATCGTCAAAGCTGATTCATGGCGGCTTTCGCTATCTCCCGCAGGGACAATTCAAACTGGTATACGGGGCGCTGCGCGAGCGCGAGCGCTTGCGCCATCTCACGGCGCCGCACCTGGTGCATCCGATTCAATTTCTGTTTCCGGTGTATCGGGGGCGCGGCTTCAATCGTCTGACGATGGCGATGGGACTGACGCTGTACGACCTGTTCGCGGGGATGCCGTTCAAAGAGTGGCACTCGACCCTCAATGCCGCCGAGGTGCGCGAGACGGAGCCCGCGCTCAGCCGGGACGGGTTGACCGGCGGCGCGATGTATTTCGACGCGTGGGCCGACGACGCGCGCGTCACCTTCGAGAACGTGCTCGACGCGGATTTGCACGGCGCGGCGATCGCCAATTACGCCTCGGTCGAAAATTTCAGCATGACCAACGGGCAGATCGCGTCGGCCAGCCTGCGCGATCTGCTCGGCGGCGTCAGCTTTGAGCTTCGCGCCACGAAATTCCTGAACGCGGCCGGGCCCTGGGTGGACCAGATTCGGCGGATGGACGATCCGTTGTCGAAGCCGTGCGTGCGGTTGACTAAGGGCGTGCATCTGGTGTTTGCGCGAACGGTTCTGCCGGTGCGCGAATCGATCGTGCTCGGCGACGAGCGCGGGCGAATCGTGTTCGTGATGCCGCATGACCGTTACGTGCTGGTCGGCACGACCGACACTGATTATCCGGGCGATCCCGCAAGCGTCAGGACGGAGGCGGACGACATCGAATATCTGCTCGCGGTGCTGGCCGAGAGCCTGCCGGGGATCAAGCTTAAGAATGCCGATGTGGCGAGCAGCTTCGCCGGACTGCGCGGGCTCGTCAGGGGGGAGAAAGGGACTGCGGCGCCGTCGGCGGTGCCGCGCGAGGAAGTGATACTCGAGAGTTCGTCGGGGTTGATCACGGTGGCGGGAGGGAAGTTTACGACGCATCGCGAGATTGCGCAGAAGCTCGTCGATCTCGTGATGAAGAGGCTCGGACGTCCGGCGGGAATTTGCCCAACGCTCGCGACGCCGTTTCCCGGCGCGCGGCCGCTGGGTGCGGACGACGAGCCGGGCGGCGGCGCGGCGATGCGAAGCATCCCGGCCGCGGCGGCTGAAATTCTCAAAGCGCGCTACGGAACGCGCGCGCCGATTGTCGCGCGAATAGCAGTCGGGCGGCCCGAACTGGCCGAGCCGCTGTCGCGCGGCTGTCCCGCGATCGCCGCGGAGGTGGTCCACGCGGTTGGCAGCGAGATGGCGCATTCGGTCGGCGACTTTTTGATTCGGCGCACGTCGTTGTCGTGGCGTTCTCCGGTCGAGGCGGAAGCGGCGGCGCCGGCGGTCGCGCGACTCATGGCGGCTGAGCTCGGATGGGATCGCGCGCGCGAGGACGCCGAAGTCGCCAGCTTCACGCATGAACAGCAGAGCCGGCGCACCATCGCGTGAGCAATCGTGGCGGCGCGCGAATCAATCGCAGATTTGAAGAAACGCGCGGGGAAAGTCTCGCGCGCGCTTGCGAAACTGTATCCCGAGGCGCGCATCACCCTCGACTACGAAACGCCCTGGCAATGCCTGGCGGCGACGATCCTTTCGGCGCAATCCACGGACGTGGGCGTCAATCGGGTAACGCCCGGACTTTTCCGCGAGTATCCCGACGCGCGCGCGATGGCGGCGGCGGACCGCCGGCACGTCGAAGAGTTAATCGTCAAGACGGGATTCTTTCGCCAGAAAACGAGATCGCTGATCGGAGCCGCGCGGAAAATCGTCGAGGACTACGGCGGCGAGGTTCCGTCCGAGATGGAAGCGCTCGTGAAAATCCCGGGAGTCGGGCGCAAGACCGCCAACGTGATTCTCGGGCATATCTACGGCAAGCCGGGTTTCGTCGTGGATACGCATGTGCGGCGGCTGACGTATCGGCTGGGATTCACCAAGCGGACGGATCCCGCAAAGATTGAAATCGACATGCAGAAGATCCTTCCGGCTCGCGATTGGACGCCGTTTTCGATGCGGCTGATTCTGCACGGGCGCCAGGTATGTATCGCGCGCAAGCCGGATTGCGAGCGGTGCGCGGTGGCCAGGGATTGCCCGAAGATCGGAGTGCGCACTGCGCCGCGCGGCTAGTCCAGTTCCGCGTCGATCGCGCCGGCGCGGGCGATGTCGCCGAGCCATTGCGCACTCGGCTTGATCGAGCGCACCTGGGTCTCACGATCGACGGCGACGAGTCCGAAGGTCGGCCGATAACCGGAGTTCCACTCGAAATTGTCGAGCAGTGACCAGTAGCAGTAGCCGCGAACGTCGATCCCGTCGCGGACGCATCGCGCAACACCGTTCAGTGCGCGCCGCACATACTCGATGCGGCGATCGTCCTTGTCGGTGCCGATGCCATTCTCGGTGACGATCACCGGAACTTTGGCGACTGCGCTCGCCTGGCGGATGGTGGCTTCGAGCGCCTCGGGCCAGAACTCGTAGTCCATCAGGGTCGTCTCGACGCCGGCCTCCGGGCGCAGGACGCCGTCGGCGCCGATGCGATTGCGAGTGTAGGTTTGCACGCCGATGAAATCGTCACCGCGCGCCGCCTCGAAGAAAATGTCCTGGCATTCGGCCTTGATGTGATCGCGCCGCTGTTCGCCGCCGGGCACGGCCTGGAGGTCGCCAAGCGCGACGCAAATTCCCACCGGAAATTTGCCGCGCGACGATTTGAGCGCGGCGGCGGCCAGCCGATGGGCTTCGAGCATCGTGTCGCGCGCCTTCATCTGATCGCACACCAAGTACGGCGCGAAGCGATTCGGATCGGCGCCGATGCGCCGCGCCGCCTCCGCAAACCATTTCAGCCGCATCGGGTCGAGTTTCAGCGGCAGCGCGCCGAGCAGATACTGGTAAGCGCCGAGGTTGGCCTCGTTGATGGTGCACGCAACGCCAATCAGGTCGCCAAGATGCGCAGCGGCGCTCTCGCAATATCGGGCGAATCGCTCGGCGGTTTTTTTCTCTTCCCATCCGCCGTCGCCGGCGACCCATCGCGGCGAAGTGAAATGATGAAAGGTCACGACCGGCGTGACCTTGTGCTCGTGGCAGCAGGCGAGCACGCGGCGGTAATGGTCGAGAGCGGCGCGCGAGAACTCGCCGGGCTCGGGCTCGATGCGGGCCCATTCAATCGAAAAGCGGTAGGCGTTGAAGCCGAGCCGCGCCAGCATCGCAATGTCGTCGGCGTAGCGATGGTACTGGTCGCAAGCGTCGCCGGAGGGTTCGACGAAGGGAGAGCCGGGGACATGCTCGAGCAGCCAGAAATCGCAGTTGACGTTGCCGCCCTCGACCTGATGGGCGGCAGTGGCCGTTCCCCAGAGGAAATTGGCGGGAAAAGTGAAACGCTCGGTTGCCATCGCTAATCTACCTTTCAGGATGAAATATTTCCGACCCTACAGCGAAAGCCGCGATTGCGCCAACCCGCGTATTTGAACATCGCGCTCGAAATGCAATAATTCCCTTTCCACTATCCCGTCCAAGGCGTCACGTGAGCGGTGAAAATCCGAATCGAGGACATAACGGCGGATGCCAAAGAGATGGCCTTTGCCGAGCCGGAGCAGGAAATCAACCGTATCCTGGGCAACGGACCGATCCGCGAATATCAACTGGAAGGACCGGTCGAAGTGTCGGTGTCGTTCTATCGCGCAGGGACCGAACTGTTCTTCGCGGGCATCCTGAAGACCCGGACCGGGGCCGTGTGCGCGCGATGCGTCGAGGATTTCGACGCGGCGGGCGATCGCCCGTTTCGCTTTGTGCTGTCACCCAAGTCGATCGGATACGACGACGACAATCTTCGTGCGGAGGATCTGGAATTCTCGCTCTATGAGGGTGACGAAGTGGACCTAAGCCCGCTGATTCGCGAGCAAGTCCTGCTCGCATTGCCGACGCGTCCGCTTTGCCAGGAGGACTGCCGCGGCCTGTGTCCGCATTGCGGCGCGAATCTGAATCGCACCACCTGCGAATGCCGCGTGGAAATCCCCGATCCGCGCCTGGACGCCCTAAGGTCGCTTAAACTGCCGCGCACCTGATAAGCTCAACCTCAACATTTAGGAAGTAAATCGCCATGCAAGCACCCAAACGCCGTACTTCGCACTCGAAGAAGAACATGCGCCGCGCGCATGATGCGCTGCGGGCCGTCAACCCCGGCACCTGCGCGTCGTGCGGCGAGCCCGTCATGCCGCATCGCATCTGCCGCCATTGCGGCTCCTACCGCGGCCGCCAGCTCGCCGAGATAAAGGAATAGGCGCGGCGGAGTACGACCGTGAAAATCGCGCTCGACGCGATGGGCGGCGATCTGGCGCCCAAGGCGACCGTTGAGGGCGCCGTCCTGGCAGCTCGCGACTTCGGCATCGAGGTCGTGATGGTGGGCGACGGCGAAATTCTTGCCCGCGAGCTCGCCGACCACGAAGCCGCCAACCTGCCAATCCGGATCGAACACGCGCCCGAAGTCGTCCTGATGGACGACTCGCCGCTGGAATCGGTGCTGTCCAAACCGCGGTCGTCGATTCACGTCGGACTCGACCTGGTCAAGCGCGGCGACGCCAGCGCGTTTGTCAGCGCCGGGAATTCCGGCGCCGTGATGACGGCGTCGATGATGATCCTGGGCAATCTCACCTACGTCGATCGGCCCGCGATCGCGGCGCTCGTCCCGACCAGCGAAGGATTCGGCTTGCTGATCGACGCGGGCGCAAATACCGACGTGAAGCCGATAAACCTTGTTCAATTCGCCGTGATGGGAAGCGTGTACTGGCGGTACGTGCGCAACGTCTCGCGTCCACGCGTCGGGATTCTCTCCAACGGCGAGGAGAGTTCGAAGGGTACCGACATCACGCGCGCGGCGGCCGCGATGCTCGCGCAGATGCCGACCTACGTGCACTACATCGGGTACGTCGAGGGGCGCGACATCAACCGGGCGAAAGTCGACATCGTCGTCACCGACGGATTCACGGGCAACGTCGCGCTCAAGACGATGGAGGGATTCTCGTCGTTCCTGCTCGGCAGTCTGCGCGGGGTGTTCGGTGGAAGCTGGCGCGCGCGGCTGGCGTATCTGATGGTGAGGAAGAATCTCACCGCGATGCGCGAGCGGGTCGATCCGTCGGAATACGGCGGCGCACCGCTGCTGGGCGTCAGCGGCGTGTCGATCATCGCGCACGGCTCGTCGAACCCCAGGGCAATTCGCAATGCGATTCGAGCGGCGGCGAACGAGCCGCTGGTGCATCGTGTGAACGCCGAAATTCTGGAAATTCTTGCCAAGATTCAACCCGTTGGGCCGGTCAAGCCGGCCGCCGGCAAGGGATTCAGGGCGTTGTTCGGCAAAGTGCGCGAGCGATTGCATCGCCGCGACAAGGAAGCCGAGACGGTCAAGCGCGACGACTCGCACCCCACGCCGGATCGCGATGCGGGCGCGGTGCACGAGACGTCCTCGGAGCACGGCGCGGACCATCAAGCCGACGCGGCCAAAATTGAACGCGCCGACTATGAATCTACGCACTCCCGATCGCGCGACCGCGACTCCCCTAAGAATGAAGCGCGGGTCCAATCCGCCGACGGCGGCGCAGCATCAACGCCGTGGAACGGCACGGCGCCCGGCGCCGACAAGACGCACAAGTCAGGCGAGTTGCACAGCCAGGACAAATCGGACGCGGGCGCGCATTCAGCGGATCGTCCGAAGAGCGATTCGTGAGGCGCCGGGATTAGATGAAGTTGGCGTTTCTTTTTCCGGGGCAGGGATCGCAGCGGGTCGGGATGGGCAAGGAACTCGCGGATAACTTCCCGGTCGCGCGCGAGACGTTCAAGGAAGCCGACGACGCGCTTGGGTTTCCGCTTTCCAAGCTCTGCTTCGAAGGCCCGGAGGATGAGCTGCGGCTGACCGCCAACACTCAACCCGCCATCGTGGCGGCGTCGATCGCGGCGCTGCGCGTCTATCGCCAGGAAATCGGCGGCGAACCGGAAATCGCGGCGGGCCACAGTCTTGGCGAATACAGCGCGCTGGTCGCGGCCGGAGCGATCGGGTTTACCGATGCGATCCGCGCAGTGCGCGAGCGTGGCCGCTTGATGCAGGAAGCGGTGCCGCCGGGACAGGGCGCGATGGCAGCGCTCATAGGCCTCGAGCTGCAACAGGTGCGGGAAATCTGCGCGGAAGTCACCGGCGACGGCAAGTTCGCCGTGCCCGCGAACCTCAACGCGCCCGGCCAGGTGGTTATCGCCGGACATGCGGCGCCGGTCCGCCGGGCGCTGGAGATTGCCAAGGAGCGGGGCGCCTCGATGTCGGTGGAATTGAAGGTCAGCGCGCCCTTTCATTGTCCGCTGATGCAACCGGCGCGTGACGGGATGGAGCCGGTGCTGCGCGCAATCCGGGTGGCGGAGTTCAAGTTTGGCGTGATCGCGAATGTCACCGCTGAAGTGAACTGCGACCCCGCCCGCGTCGTGCCGCTGCTGCTCGAACAGATAACCGCGCCGGTAAGATGGGAAGAATCGATGGGCGTCGTCGCCCGCAGCGGCGTCACCGAAGCGATCGAATTCGGCTGCGGCCGCGTGCTGATGGGCATGATGCGCCGGATGTATCGGACGATTCGCGTGCGTCCGCTCGAGGATCTCGCATCGTTGAAAGCGGTCTCGCAGCCGGGTACTGCCGCCAAGGCCTGAGCGCCGCCTTGCGTCCGCTGCTTTTAGTTCTTATGCTGCCCTGATAATTTAATCGCGAGCCCGTCGCCGTTACCTCTGGTCTTCGCGGCACGGGGATAATGTTGGAATATTGATTGGCGGCCCAAGCACGGCTCGCTGCCAGGAGGAACGAGAGCACGATGGCTCAAGACATCGAAACCAAGGTTCGCGAGAAGATAAGCGAGCAACTGGGTGTGGCCGCCGACGAAGTAACTCCGGAGGCCTCGTTCATAGAGGATCTCGGCGCGGATTCGCTCGATATCGTCGAGCTGGTAATGGCGCTGGAAGAGGAGTTTAACATCGAAATCTCCGACGAGGACGCCGAGAAGATCCGCACTGTCAAGGACGTCGTCACCTATATCGAGGCTCACAAGAGCTGAAGCCGCGCGACGCAAAACTCGCTCGTGATAAATCGCCAGGTACGCGGCGCCTCGCCGGCCGGACCCGGAGCTAGACCATGCGGTGCCCATTCTGCCGCAATCGTGGAAACCGCGTCGTCGATTCGAGGCTCTCGAGCGACGGCCTGATGATTCGGCGCCGTCGCATGTGCTCGGCATGCAAGCGGCGTTTCACCACCTACGAGCGGGTCGAAGAAGCGGCCCCGATGGTCGTGAAAAAGGACGGCCGCCGCGAGCCATTCGACCGCGCCAAGATAATCGCAGGCCTCAAACGCGCCTGCGAAAAGCGGCCGGTCTCGATGGAAACGATCGAGCAGATCGCCAACAGCATCGAGACCACGATGGCCGAGCAGGGCGACCGCGAGGTCGCAAGCAAAGCGATCGGATCGGCGGTGATGAACGAGCTGCACAAGATCGACCAGGTCGCGTACGTCCGCTTCGCGTCGGTATATCGATCGTTCAAAGATATCGACGAGTTCATGCATGAGCTCGAAGACCTGATCGATCAACGCAAGCAAGCGTCCGCACCGCGCGCCGCCGGTGACAAGAAAGGCGGCGCTGCCTCCTGATTCGCGCATGCGGGCATCTGTCGGGCGGCGGGTTCTCGATAAGGCCGCAATTCGGGATCAACGCTTCATGCGCGAGGCGCTCGCGCTGGCGCGGGATCGCCTTGGGCTGACCACTCCAAATCCGACGGTAGGATGCGTAATCGTGCGCGGCGAGAAAGTCGTCGGCCGCGGCGTCACGGGCCGGGGAGGGCGTCCGCACGGCGAAACGCAGGCGATTGCGGATGCGGGCGCGCTCGCTCGCGGCGCGACTGCATACGTATCGTTCGAGCCGTGCGCGCATTTCGGAAAGACGCCGCCATGCGCCAACGCGCTGGCGGCGGCGGGCGTCAAGCGCGTCGTGATCGGATGCGTGGATCCCGATCCGCGCGTCAGAGGGCGCGGAATCGCAATCCTCAAGCGCGCGAAGATCGCCGTCGCGGCCGGAGTGCTCGAAGACGAAGCGCAAGGTTTGAACGAAGGGTTCATCACGCGGCTAACCCTCGGGCGGCCGATGGGAATACTCAAGCTCGCGATGTCGATGGACGGCCGGATTGCGGCTGCCAGCGGCGATTCGCGATGGATCAGCTCGCCGGCGTCACGTGAAATGGTGCATCGATGGCGCCGCGAATGCGACGCCGTGATCGTCGGCGCGGGAACCGTGATAGCAGACAATCCACGCCTGACGTGCAGAATCGCCGGTGGTCGCGATCCGGTTCGCGTCGTCATCGATGCGCGCCTTCGCACGGCGCCGACGGCGCGGGTATATCGGGAGCGATCGAGCGCGTCCGCCATCCTGGTCACCACGCCCAGGAATCTCGCCCGCGCCCGCCAAAGATATGAGCGACCCGGGGTCGAAGTAATTGCCGCCACGGCGCGCGACGGCAAGATCGAGCTGGGTCGGTTGATGCGCGAGTTTGGGCGGCGCGGATGGTGCCGCGTGTTGATCGAAGGGGGCGCAAATCTGGCCGGCTCGGCGTTAAGCGCGGGTATCGTGGACCGCGTGGCATTCTTCGTCGCGCCGAAAATCTTAGGGGAGGGTCTTCCCGCGATTGACGGGATGAAGTCGCGCCGCGTGCGCGACGCGCTCCAGCTTGCCGATCTCGCGGCGCGCCCGGTCGGCGACGACTGGTTGCTGGAGGGCCGCGTCAGCGCGGGAAATGGGCGCGGTCGCGTTGGCCCGGCAGGGCGCACTGGTTAGGCTCGTCAAGCCGGTGATAATATCGCCATCGTTGAGTTGAATCAGATGGCATCGGCTCCTTTAGAAGAAATTTTCTCCGCGTTGCGCGACGGAAAGATGGTCGTGATGATTGCGGAGGAGCGCGAGGACGCGGAAGGCGACCTCGTGATGGCGGCTGAGAAAATCACGCCCGACGACATCAATTTCATGGCGCGCGAGGCCCGCGGCGTGATCTCCGTCGCGATTCCCGACAAACGCTTCCGCGAGCTTGGAATTCCGCTCCAACCTTCGACCGACAACGGCGATTCGAACGAGCAGGCTGGCGTGCTGATCGACGCGCGCGAAGGCGCCACCACTGGCATTTCGGCGAGCGACCGCGCGCGGGTGATTTCGGTAGTCGCGTTCGACGAATCCCGCCATGGCGATATAGTCATGCCCGGCCACATTTTACCGCTGATGGCGCTGAGCGGGGGCGTGATGGTGCGGATCGGGCGCGCCGAAGGCGCGGTGGATCTGATGCGATCGGCGGGCAGCAAGTCCGGTCGCGGCGCTATGCACGATACTGCGCGAGGACGGCGAGGCCGCGCGGCTCAAGGAACTGCGCGAGTTCGCGGCGCTGCATTCTATCCCGATCTGCTACGTCAAGGAACTTGTTTCGCATCGCCTGACGAATGAAGTTCTGGTCCAGCGCGTTTCCGAGCAGCCGTTTCCCGTCGACGGCGGCGTGCTCCAGGCCGTCATCTTCCGTAACATCGTCGATGGCCGCGAGCATCTGGCGCTGATCAAGGGCCAGGTCGGCGGCGGACGCCCCGCGCTGGTGCGGCTCCATTCAGAGTGTCTCACGGGCGACGTGTTTGCGTCGGCGCGATGCGACTGCGGTGAGCAGCTGCAGGAGGCGCTCGGGCGAATCATGGCGGCGGACCGCGGCGTGGTGATTTATCTCCACCAGGAGGGCCGCGGAATCGGGCTCGGGAACAAGATTCGCGCCTACGCGCTGCAAGACAAGGGGATGGACACCGTCGAAGCGAACTTGCATCTCGGCTTCGACGAGGACTTGCGCGATTATGGAATCGGCGCGCAAATTCTGCGCGATCTCGGCGTCGGCGAGGTGCAGTTGCTGACCAACAATCCGCACAAGATAGAAAGCCTGCGCCGTTACGGGGTAAACGTTTCGCGCGTACCGATCGAGGTCACCCCTCATGCGGGAAACATCGGGTACCTGAAAACCAAAAAAGAAAAACTCGGCCATCTGTTCTCGGAGCTGAAGCTGATCACTTGAGAGAGTAAGCCGCGGCTGCGACGCGTGCTGCGCCGCCCGCGGCTGTTGAATTGCAATGGGACTAAGACATCAGGGGCGCGAGCTCGCGCTCAAGGCGCTGTACCGGATCGATATCTGCGGCGACGCCAGCAGCGACGATCTGACCGCGCTGTTCGAAAGTTTTCCGGCCGAGGAGAGCGCGCGCAAGTTTGCCGTCCAGTTGATGGAGGGAGTGCGTCGCGAGCAGCCGACGCTCGACAAGCATCTGGCGGACGCGCTGGAACATTGGTCGGTCAAACGCTTGTCGCGCGTCGATCACAACGTCATGCGAATCGCGCTCTACGAATTGCTCAGGATGGAGGACATTCCGGCGCGCGTTACGATCGACGAAGCGATCGAACTGGCGAAATGTTACGGCGACATCGAGTCGGGGCGCTTTGTCAACGGTGTGCTGGACGAAATCGCCGGACGCTTGGGGCTCAAGCAGAAGGGTGAGGAAATCACGCTATCCAAGGCCGAGTAGGCTGCTCGGCTTCGTGATCGTCGCAGGCCTGTGTATTTCGGGATGCGGCTATCACTTCGCGGCTTCCGGCGATGCGCTGCCGCCGGACGCCCGGACGATTTATGTCGCACGATTCGGCAATGGCACGCGCCTGACCGGAGTCAACGACGAGTTGATGCGTTACATTAAAGATGAAATCGCGATGCATGACAGGCTCAAGGTCGTGGATAGTCCCGGCGCGGCTGACCTCGAGCTGTCGGGCGTGGTCCGGCTCGCTATCAATCCGCCCATAAACTTCAACGCGGTGTCTGAGCCGACCACTTACCGCAATAGTGTGACAGTCTCGGCGGCGCTCAAAGACCTGCACACGAACAAGATGATCTGGAGTGTGACCCGTCTCAGCGCCGGGCAACATGCCTCGGTCGTGGCGCAGACGGTCGTGAACACGACGCCGGAGTTTTTGCAGCAGAACCTGCGCACCGGCGATATCGCGCAGATGACCGATATCCAGACTGCGCAAACGCAAACGGCGGCGGCGCGCGACCTGATGATGCAGAAACTCGCGAAGAACCTGTACACCGAGATGGCCGAAGGCTTCTAGCCGGGCGCCGCGCGCAGGGGACGCTGCCGCATGCCGCTTGAAACCGCGCTGGCATACCTTCGAGGAGCAGCCGCGCAGCGGCGAATCCCGCCGGTGGTGGTGATCTTCGGTCCGCACGCATTCCTGCGCGAATACGTTCTCGATTCAATCGTTCGCAAGCTGGTGGGCGAGGGATGCCAGCATCGCAGCTTTCAGATCGGCGCGGGCGACGATTACGGCGCCGTGCTGAACGAGCTTCGCGCGCCCGATTTGTTCGCACCCAAGCGGGCGATCGCATGCCGAATCCTGCGATCGCGCCGGGACCGGGCGGAGACAGCCGGCGCGGACGCTGATGCCGGCGACGCGCGCGGGTCTGGGAGCGGCGGCTCGGAGGCGGCGCTGGCGGCGGCAATCGAGACCGCGCGCGGCCCGGGCAACCTGATTCTGCTCTACGAAAAAGACAACGCGCCCGCGAAGATCCGCCGCGCCGCGGAAAAGTCGGCGTTGCTCGTAAATTGCATGCGTCCGTTCGACAATCAGATCGAGCAGTACGTGAACGCATTGGCGCAGTCGCTTGGATTAAAAGTATCGGCTGCCGCAATCGACATGATTATTTCTCGTCACGGCGGAGATTTGGCCGCCGTCGCCAGCGCGCTTGGCAAGGTCACAATCTTCATCGAGCCGGGCGCGGCGGTGCAGCCGGGCGATTTGGACGAGGGCGCAAGGCGGATGCCGGAAGCATTCGAACTCGCCGAGAGTCTCGCGCGTGGCCGCGGCTCGGCGGCGCTGGCGCAGTTGGCCCGCGCAACCGCGCTCGGGCGCGACGTTTTCGAAATCCTCGCGGTGGAAATCATACCGACGATGCGCCGGATGATGATCGCGGCCTCGATCATCGCGGCGCGAAGCAGCGTCGGCGATGTCGCCGCGGCGCTGGGGCTGCCGCCGCAAAGCGGCTTGGCGACCCGCGCAATCGAAGGGGCGCGGCGCTTCGGGTTGGAGCGCCTCGAACGCGCCTACTGGCGCGCGTGCGCGATGGATGCGGGATTCAAGAACGGCACGATTAAGGAACGCGAACAAGCGCTCGCCGGATTGATCCTCGATCTGATGAGCACGCCCGACTAGAAACCGTCGCCCCGAGCGGACGGCTTACGCTTTCTTGCCGAACTTGCGATGCAGGCTGGAGGACAGCCGCGCAACCTTGCGGCGCACCGTATTGCGATGCATCGTGCCGCTGCTGATCGCCTTGTACAGCACCTTGGTGGCTTGCTTGAGCGCTTCGCGCGCCGCAGCTTCGTCGCTGCTCGACGCGATAGTTTCCGCCGCCGTCTTGGCCAACGTGCGGGCACGTGTCCTGACGACGCGGTTGCGCTCGGCGCGCTTGAGGCTTTGGCGATGGCGCTTCTCGGCTGACGGATGAACTGGAATATGAGGCATAACCAGTCTTATCTAACAGTGCGCGAGCCCCGGAGCAATACACCGCTTCACTTCACTGCTTCACCGCGGGCCGGTGGCGCGCGGCGCGGCCTTTGCTTCGTTCCATAGCGCGTCGATTTCGGATGGCGTCATCGTTTTGAGGTCGAGTCCGCGCGATGCGGCGATTCGCGCGACTTCGTCGAATCGCACGACGAACTTGTCGCAGGCGGCGCGCAGCGTCTGTTCGGCGTCCGTCCCGATGAAGCGGGGCGCGTTGGCGACCGCGAGCATCAGGTCGCCGATCTCCTCGGCGGCGCCGGCGGTGTCGCCGCGATCGAGCGCATGCTCGATCTCCTGGATTTCTTCGCGCGCCTTTGCCAGCACCTCACGAATATTGCCCCAATCCATGCCGGCGCTGACGCGCCTTCTCGCCGAGCTTCTCCGCGCGAATCATCGATGGCAGCCCGCGGCCGACGTGCGCGAGACTCTTCGCGCCGTGCGGGTGCTTGCTCTCGCGTTCCTGCTGTTTGATCTGATCCCAATTTTCGAGGACTTGCTCGATCGTATCGGCGCGTGTTTCGCCGTAAATGTGCGGATGCCGCCGAATGAGTTTTTCCGCGGCGTTTTGCAGGCCGGTGGCGATGTCAAACTTCGACTGTTCGGCAAGAATCAAGCCGGCGAACAGGCTTTGCACCGTCAGGTCGCCGAGTTCCTCCGCAACGTCGGGAAAGTTGCCGCGGGCGATCGCGTCGGCGACCTCGTAGGCTTCCTCGATCAGATGGCGCGGCGTGTCGGCGAGTTTCTGTTCGCGATCCCACGGGCATCGAGCGCGCAGTTCGGCAACCACCGCGAGCAGTTTCGCAAACGCTTGCGCTGAACTGGTGTCATCGCTCATCGCGCTACACCTTGATGATCGGTTCGAGCACCTTCTCGGTGAGAAAGTTTGACAGATCGTTCAGGCCCTCGGCCGTTATCTCGTGACCGCAATCGTACTCGCGATAAGTCAGCGGAACCTTCAGGGCGCGCAGCGATTCCGCCGACGCCCGCCCGCGCGCGATCTCGATCATCTCGTCAGCGCGGCCATGCTGAACGAGCGTCGGCAGCGCTTCGAGCGCGGCGGTGTCGCTGACCTCATCCTTCAAGTCGGGCGGAAAGTACGTGGAGAGCGCCACCAGCGCCGCGAACTTCGAGGGATTTCTGAGCGCGAGCCGATAAGCCATCATGCCGCCCTGGCTGAATCCCAGCACCACGATTTTTTTTCGATCGACTGGATATTTTTGCAGCGCGGCGTTGAGAAACGCGGTCACCATTTGGTTCGCGTCGTCGATCGCGCCGCGGTCGGGTGAAGCGCCCATCCGAATCGGAAACCATGCGTAGCCGCGCGTGGGACCGATTGGCACTTCCATCGGACCCTGCGGGCAAATCACCATGAAGCGGCCGTCGGCGATATACGGCGCGAGTCCCAGGAGATCGAGCGCGCTGGCGCCGAACCCGTGCATCGCGATTAGCGTCGGATGAGGTCCATCGCCGGCGGGCTCATAGACGGTATGAATCAGTCGCATCGATGCCTTCTCCTTCCGGGCCGTCTAGCATCATAGACTGCGCCCCAACGGCGTCGCCAGCCAACTTGCGCGCGCGCCGGCTGCCCGTTGCCCGGCCGGGCCTGACGCCCAAGCCTGTTCATCGCAGCCCCAATAACCGCTATCTTAGCGGCGCGCGATATGGGCAATAGCAGGGAGAGCGAGCGTTGAAGGTCGCGAGCGACCGGCCTCGGCGGTGGATTGCGGGGGCGCCATTTTTGCAGTGGGGCGCTGCCGCGTTGTCGGTATTTTCGATCGCGGCCGCATCGGCTCCGCAAGCGCCCAGCGGGAAACTGCCGGGATTCATTGCCGGCGCGATTCTGATCGCGCTGGTCGCCTACGCGCTGATCGACTACCTCCGCCCCCTCATCGGCGAGCCCGACTCCGGGCTTACCGCCATGCTGCTCGTGCTCGGCGCCTTGGCCGCCGTGAAGCTCGCGGTGATGCCATTCTTTCCCGGCTTCGGCCCCGACGTTGGCAGTTACCAGGCGTGGGCGAACCAAATCGCGACCCTCGGTCCCGCGCATACCTATCAGGAGGGATATTTCCTCGATTATCCGCCCGGCTATCTGTACGCGCTGTGGGTCGCGGGTCTCGTCGCGCGTGCCGTGGGCGCTTCGGGAGATTTTTACCGAATCATAATCGAGAGTCCCGCGATCGTCGCCGACTTCGTGCTCGCGCTTCTGATGTACGCGTTCGTGCGCCGTGGCAGCCGGCCCGCGATGGCCTTTGTCGCGATGCTGATGGTCGCGCTGAATCCGCCGCTGTTGTTCGACACCGTCGTCTGGGGTCAAAGCGATTCGGTGCTGACGTTCGTCACCCTGCTCAGCATCGTGGCGATTCTCGGTCGGCAGTACGAAATCGCATGGGGACTCGCTGCGATCGCGGTGCTGGTCAAGCCGCAGGGATTGATGATGCTTCCGGTGCTCGGCATGTGGACGATGCTCGAGGCCGACTTCGCGACGTGGATCAAGTCGGGAGTCGCGCTGATTGCGGTCGCGGTCATTGGCATCGCGCCGTTCCAAGTCGGCCATGAGTGGAACTGGATTATCAAGCTCTATACTTCCACCGCGGCGTACTACCACGAGACTTCAGTCAACGCATTCAACCTGATGGCGCTGATCGGCGGGCTTCGCCAGGGGGATTCGGAGACTTTTGCGGGAGTATCGTACTTTGCGCTCGGGATGAGCCTGCTGGTCCCGCTTTACGGATTCATTGCGTGGATCTTGTGGCGCGGCCGCACGCCCACGCGCCTCCTGTTCGCCTCGTTCATCGCGATTTTTGGATTCTTCATGGTTGCGCCCAGGATGCACGAGCGGTACCTTTACCCCGCGATCGTGCTTGCGGTGCCGTTGGCTCTGGAAGCGCCTGAGATGCTTGTCGTCTTCGTAGTTTTCTCGATCACCGGCTTGATCAATTTGGCCTACGTCCTGCACACGCTTAACACCGTGGTGTTCCTGAACGCGCGCGATGGGCTCGCGATGGCGACCTCGGCGCTCAACGTGGCCGCGCTTGCGCTGGCCGTTTACTACGGCGCAACGCGGCTGCCGGGCGCAGGCGCTGCGTCCGCCGCCGTCGGTGCGTTCTTCGAGAGATTCGCCATGCCCCGGCGCCCGGTCGAGGATTACGTTGAAGAACCGGCGGCCGCGCCCGCGTGGATCGCCGCCGATACGATCATCATCTCGGCTCTGTTGATCGTCGCCGGATTCACGCGCTTCTGGCACCTTGGACACCCCGCCGAGATCGTTTTCGATGAGGTCCATTTCGTCGCGCAGGGACGCCATTATCTGCACGGCGAGTCCTTCCTCGATCCTCATCCGCCGCTGGCCAAGCTCGTGATCGCCGCCGGCATCCTCATTTTTGGCGATCATCCGTGGAGTTGGCGGGTCGGCAACGCGACGCTTGGGACCGCAATCGTGGGAATCACCTACCTGCTCGGGCGCCGGATGTCGGGCTCGCGGCTGGTCGGTGCGATCGCGGGCGCGATCATCCTTTGCGACGGGATGTATCTGGTTGACTCGCATTACGCCGTCATCGACATCGTCTATCTCACCTGTGCGGCTGTCTCGTACTTGCTCTTTTTCAGATTCGCGCAAACGCGCGATGCGGGCGCGCGCCGGCGCATCCTGCCGTGGATTGGTCTGGCGCTGGGCCTGTGCCTGGCAAGCAAATTCTACATCCCGGCGATAACCTTTTTGCTGGTGATGGGTTTCATTCTCTATGTGCTCGCGAAGGACCGTCCCAAGGCTGCGCCGGCCGCGCCGGCCGCACCGGGCGCGCCTGCCGAGTCAAAGGCGAAAAAAAACCCGCCGCCGGCGCCGGTCCCGAACGCAATCAACCTCTTCGATCAAGCTTCGGCGCTCTACCTTGCAACGGCCTGCATTGTCCTCGGATTGCTGCTTTTCCTGATCGGCGAAACATTCGCGCACATTCTGCTGATCGTTTTCGCATTTCTGGTAATCCGCGTTGCGGAGATTTTCTGGCGTAGCCGCTCGTCATCGGCGGCGCGGCCGTGGCGGATGCCATCGCTGGCGAGCGTCCTCGAACCGATGAGCGTTGGCGCCGTCGCACTCGTTGGATCTGTCGCCGCGATTGCGTACCTGGCGGTATTCTTCCCGCATTACTGGCTCGGCTGGTGGGGCGGAATCGAGGATCTGTTCAAGTACTACAGCGACATCATCTGGTACGAGAAGAGCGTCGCGTCCGCCACGCATCCGTACGCGTCGCCTTGGTGGAGCTGGCCGCTGATGCTGCGTCCGATCGCCTACTGGCAGAACTTCCCCAAAACGGGTGACGTAGAAACCGTGTGGGGCGGAGGAAATCCTCTCCTATGGTGGGGCGCGCTGACCGCGATCACGATCACCGCCGTCAATGCGATCGAGCGCCCGAACCTGACCCGCTCGTTTCTCGTCATCGGCTATCTCAGCTATCTCTTGATCTGGGCCTGGATCGGCCGCACGCTCTTCCTCTACCACTACATGGCCTCGGTTTACTTCGGATACCTCGCGCTGGCGATTTTGCTCGCCGAATGTTTCAAGGAGCGCGCTGAGCCGTGGGAGCATTTCGCGCTGTTGCTGACGATGACGCCGGTGTTTTTCCTCGGGATGCCGGCGACATGGGCCTGGATCTCGTTCATCGTGGTAATCGGCGCGTACTGCGTGTTTCTGCTGAAGACTCCGTACGCGGGCCGATACGTTGCCGGCGTGTTCGTGCTCGTCGCGCTGGTTCTGTTCGTGTACTACTTTCCGATTTGGGTCGGCATGCCGATCAGCCGCGACGGATACTACGCGCGGATGTGGCTGCAAGCTGGGGGGCTGCGCAGTTGGATATGATCGCTTACCTGCATTCGTATCGTGGCCGCCGCGCGATTTTGCTCTGCGCAGTTTTTCTTGCCGCGACGCTTGCCGCCGTATCCGCGCCGCGCCGCGCCGCCGCCGCCGATCAGAAAAACCTGCTGCTCAACGGCGACTTCGCCAAGGGCTCCGAGGATCAGCCCGACTTGTGGCGTACCGAGGCCTGGATCAACAATCCCGACGCATTCAAGGCCCATTGGCATTCGTATTCCGATAAGCCCAGCGAGCTCGAGGTCGATAACCTCCAGGCCAACGACGGGCGATGGATGCAACCGCTGACTGTGCAACCCGGATGGTATCAGCTCAGCGTCGATATCCGCACCGAAGATGTCGGCGCCAAAGAATCCGGCGCGACAATTTCGGTCATGGAAGACGGCATCATGTCGGCCGACATCCACGGCACCACCGACTGGCAGCATGTGACGCTGTACCTCAAGGTCGGGGGACACGGCGCGGACATCGACGTCGCGCTGCGGGTAGGAGGATTCGGCAGCCTCAATACCGGCAAGGCATTCTTCAGAAATGCGTCGCTGGTCCGGATTGACGCACCTCCGCCGAGCGCGACTCCCACCTACGACTTGAGTGCGATTCGGAAACAGGCGGCTCCGGCGCCGATCGGCTCGCCAATCTCGCTGGTGGTCACGTTTGTGGCGCTGGCGGCGATCGCATGGGCGGGTTGGCGCATATACGGCGACGACGACTTTCGCATCTTCAACACCTTTCGCGCCGCCATGTCCGGGCGCCCGAGCAAGCGATGAAGTGGGCGGCCGCGAATTCTCCTCGCGCGATCGCCCCGGAGGATCGCAGCCGGCAAATCGAGACTGCGATCTTCCTGATCCCATTCATAACCTACGCCTACTTTTATCAGGGCTCCGACCAGAGCATCGCGTGCCGCTTCGACCTGATGCGCTCGATGATCGAGAAGGGGGCTCTCTGGATCAACGATTTTTGCGGCTTCAACACCGCCGACATCATCACCTTCCACGGCCGCATTTATTCCGTTAAGGCGCCCGGCACGTCCTACACGGCGTTGATCCCGTGGCTGATTTTCCGAACCGCGCTGCTGCCTCTGAGCGCGGCTCACGAGGCGGCATACTGGGCGTTTGTCACTTACCTGACCACCGTGTTCACCACCGGGCTGCTGATCTCGGCGCTGTGCGTCGTCATGTTTCGTTTCGCGCGATTTATCGGCGCGTCGGAGGGCCGTGGCGCCGGCGTCGCGCTGATCCTTGGCCTTGCGACGATCGCGTTTCCGTACGCGACAGAACTCACCGGCGAACCCGTCGCCGCAGTATGCGTTTTCACCGCGTTCTATCTGCTGGCGACGTTCGATACTCGCCCATCCTCGGCGCGCGCGCTTGCGGCCGGGTTTCTGGCGGGATGGGCCGTGCTCAACGATTACCCGGTCTTCCTGGTCGCCGCCGCGATCGGAATCTACGCTCTGTTCAAACTGCCCCGATGGACGCAGCTGGCGGCGTTCTCTGCCGGCGCCGCGATCACCGTCGCAATCATGCTTGCCTACAACTGGGGCGCCTTCGGAAATCCGCTCTTCTTCAGTTACCAGGCGTTCAAGCTCTCGCCGGCCGAGAATCGTCAATTCCCCGAGCAAGCGGTCGGATTCGTCGGCCTGACCTATCCGAAGGCCCGCATTCTATGGAACGTGCTGGTCGATCCGCAGCGCGGATTGTTTTTCTGTAACCCTGTTCTGTTGCTGTCGATCCTCGGCGTCGGTTATTTCGCGCGGCTGAAGCGATGGCGCGCCGAATTCATCGTCACGGTTTATTCGTTCGTCGTGCTGTTCCTGTTCAACGCCTCGTACGGCGAATCGATCGTATCGTGGGGAGGCGGCACCGCGACCGGTCCGCGGCAAATTGTCGCCTCGGTTCCATTCATGGTCCTCGCGCTCGCTTTTCTTCCCGCCGCCTACGACTACCTGCTGGGCGCGATGGGCGCGCTGTCAGCCGCGATCATGCTGATCGCGACGGCCACCAATCCGCATTTTCCCTACGAATATGACAACCCGGTGCGCGACTTCGCCCTTCAGCAATTCATGCGCGGCGACTTCGCCACCAACCGCGACGCATTCTTCGGCGGCGGCATGGTCGTCGACGACTCGGTCGCCTTCAACCTGGGCAAACTCATCGGACTGCCCGGCCCGTTTCAGCTCTGGCCGCTCGCCGTGTTTTGGATCTTCGGTTCGTTTGATTTGTCGGAATCGCTCGGGCTATGGGGCAAAGGCGCGTCGCACCGCCTGGCGCAAATCGCCGCGACGGTGGGGATCGCTGCGGTGTTCCTGCTCTCGATGAATCAGCGAGTCATGCAGGGGTTCGTGAATAGCGGTGACCACGGATTGCTGGGCAGGTACTACGCGGGCGAGCAATGCGGCAATAGCGCGCCGCACATAGTGCGAGTCGATCGGCAGATCGACTTCTATGACATCGCCGAGATGGGCGCGATGCCGTTTCCGTCATGCGACATCTGGCGCGGCAGTCTTATCGCGCCCGAGGACCGGCGATTACGTGTTCACGATCGACGTTGACGATTCAGGATGGGTCACGATAGACGACACGCGGGTGATTCACGATCCCGGCATGATCAGCAAGCCTCACGACTTCGGCGGTATCTACCTCACCGAGGGGCCTCATCGGATTGAGGTCGGCGAGCGAAACATCGGCGGTGGCTCGTACCTGCACCTGTATTGGAAAATCCCCGGCACAACCGACACCGTAATCGTCCCAGCCGAAGCGCTAATCCCAGACCGCCCCGGCGCCTGATAGCGACCCCGCATTTCGTGCAGTTGACTGTCAAACCGCCCCCCTGCCACCCATTCCGCCGTCTTGGAAATCGCCATCGGATGGGATTAGTCTCTGCCAGCCTTTGAGCGGCACCTGGTTTCTGAACATTCCGGGCGCGGTCGTTCCGCAGCATCCCGGTAAACAGCGGAGGGGACGTAAATGGACAATCAGATCTGTGCCTTGGCCGAGCGGGTCGCGCGGCTTGAGAAAGCTAATCGGGCGATGAAAGTGATCGTTGCGGTCACGGTGCTTGCCATGGCCGCGATGACCTCGACTCCGCAGTTGCTGGCGAAGACGGTGGTGAGGAAGATGGCGGCGCTCGACGCCGGAACCATCACCACGCAGCGGATCAACCTGGTGAACGGAGCCGGCCAGATCGTCGCCGTGCTCGGCACCAGCGGCAACAGCAGCGCGGGATTGGTGTTCGTCGATGCATTGGGAAGGTGGCTGCTCGCGCTGGGCGCCAATCAGGATGGAAACGCCTCGAGTGCCGGACTGGCAGTGTATGACGGCAATACCATCCAGCCTGGAACCGGTGTGATCCGCGCCGCCGTCGGAATCAACGCTCAAGGCGCGGGGCTGACGGCGCTTGATGGCAAGGGAAACCCGGCGCTCGTCAGCGGCGTAAGTGCGGACGGCACCAGCGCCGGCTCAGATGTTATGGACAGCAACGGGTACTCACGTGCCGGTTTCGGAAATGCCGCCAACGGTTCGGGTTTCTTTGCCGGCGATTCGAACAACGTGACGCGCTATGTGGCTGGCGTAGCGCCTGATGGAACCGAGGCTGGGACGGTTACCTACGACGCAACCGGCAAGCCGCAACTCGAGTTGGGCGGAGCTGGCGACGGTTCCGCCAACGGAATGCTCGCGCTCGACGGAACTGGACAAGATCGCTTCGATGCCGGCTACACGAGTGCCGAGGGCGGTGGCGCATTGGTGAAAGATTCAAGCGGAAATGTGATCTGGTTTGCGCCACCCGCGGAGTGATCCGTCTTCGGTTTCGAAATGAACTGAAGGCGAGATTCTCACATAGTCTGGGGCCGAAGCTGGTCGGCAGCGGCCGACGCCGAGCATACGCAATGCTCGCGCCGGCAGCTCGTACCTGCACCTGTATTGGAAAGTCCCCGGCACGAACTACAATGTAATCGTCCCCGCCGAAGCCTTAATCCCCGGCTCCCACCACCTAGGCGCTAGCTTCGCTCGGGGAGCAGTCCGGCGCGGGTGACTTCGCGGCGCTCGCTTTTGTCCAGCGCCTCCGCCGCGCGTGACAGCGGAAACGTCGCGTCGCACATTTCGCGATACGGGATGCGGTCGATATTAGCCGCCAGAAAATCGAGCGACTTCTTCAGATAGTGCGGCGGATAGGTCGCCACGCCGATGATTTCCAGCGACTTGAACGTGATCACCGCCGGCGGCAGCTGGACCGTCAATCCCAACGAGATGTTCCCGACTTCGATCACGCGCCCGCCGATGCGCACCATCCGGAGCGCTTCGCTGAACGCCTCGGCAACTCCCGCCACCTCCAGCACCACGTCGGGCCCTCCGGCACATAGCTCGCGCACCCGTTTGTCGCGTGCCTCGGCGTCGGCGTACTCGCGCATATCGACAGTCTCGTCCGCGCCGAATCGCCGCGCCTCGCGCAGCCGGATATCCACGCCATCGATCGCTATCACGCGCGCGCCGCGCGCCTTCGCAATCGCCATCGCATGCAGCCCCAGTCCGCCCGCGCCGAGCACCACGATCGTCTCGCCGTAATTGAGCCGCGCTCGATCGAGACTCCAGAAAACTTGCGACATCGCACAATTCGCCGAGGAGGCGACCAGGTCGGGCACGTTGTCAGGCACGCGATAAAAGTGCTGATCGGGCTTTACGATGTAGTGAGTGGCGAAGGTGCAGGTGAAATGCGGCGGTTCGTCGGGATGCCGCGCGCCCAGCGTCTTGGCGGTGCACGCCGCATGATTCCCGCTTACGCAGTTGGCGCATCGATTGCACACCGTATAGTACACCGGCGCGATTCGATCGCCTTCCTTGACCGGCACGCCCGCCCAATCCGCGCGTACGCCCGCGCCGAGCGCCTCGATGCGCCCGCTCATCTCGTGTCCGGGCATCACTCCGCGCCGCCCGAACTCGCCTTTCCACATATGCACTTCGGAACCGCATACGTTGGTCTGCGTGACTGCCGCCAGCAGCCCGCCGGCGGGAGGCGCTGGAACGTCGTATTCATGGAATTCAATTTTGTGTGCAGAGGGGATGAACGCGACGCGACCTTTCATTGCATTCCTCCGCGAACTAAAAGCCGCACCCGACCGTGCGGCGGTTATGGCCCGGTTTCATCCGGGACGAAAAGAATGTCAAGCCCGCGCTGACCTTGGCTCAATTCGGCGGAGGCGCGGGCAGATTGGGCATATTGGAATGCCCGTTGAGCGAAAATCCTTGCATCGACGGCGGCAGGTAGCCTTCGGCTTTATCACTCGAGGACGCGGGCCTGGGCTGACTCCGCATCGTCACGGGCGCTGACAATCGCGCGCTTGCTGACGATGCAGCCGGTTGCGGCGAAGCGTTCGGCTTGGCGAACACCGGACGATGGGTCTTCTTCGCCTGGGCCAATACCTCGCGGAGCAGATCCGATTCCTGGACTCCATGCGATACGCAATCGACGTCGGTGGCCGGATGCAACGGGACCTTGACCGACGAATTGAACGTGGCGCGCACCTTGACGATGCTCGCTTCCGGACCCCGTGGCCGGACCAGGAAATTGTACACCGACGACGAGTTCGGCTCCGGCTCGGCCGTATAAGTGCCGGCGACACTCTTTATCTTTCCGCAATCGGCGTCGTGCAGCGTGAAGCGCGGACCGACCGCCTCGATAATCCCGTTGGTCATGTCCTGCGCCTGCACGTGGAACGAGTTTTCGGTGATGACCGCGTTTACCGCATCCCACGCGAGATCGTACGGCAGCGGAATCACCACTTCCTGCTGTTCGTCCGGCGGCGGCTGTGTAACCGGCGGATAGAAGCATCCAGCGGCAAACAGCGCCGCAATCATGCCCCAAATCGAAGCTCTCACCCCAAACATTGCCCTACTCGTCGGCTCGCTCGCCCCAGCATGATAACAGAAGCGGGCGGTGGTGCGTCCATGCTTTTCACAGTCGCCCGTCGCGACGCTATCGCCTCCGCGCCATTCCCCCTTGGACGAATCTTTATGATAATCTCGGCCTCGTCGGGACCCGCCCGCCAAGCCGGCCCCGGAGAAGGTATCTGTCATGTCGGGTCATTCGAAGTGGAGTTCGATCAAGCATAAGAAGGCGATTACCGACTCCAAGCGCGGCCGCGCCTTCACCAAGCTGATCAAGGAAATCACGATCGCGGCGCGACTCGGCGGCGGCGACCTCAATTCCAATCCGCGCTTGCGCACCGCAGTGACGGTGGCCAAGAAGCAATCGATGCCCAACGACAACATCGATCGCGCCATCAAGAAGGGTACCGGCGAAATAGCCGGTGCGTCGCTCGAGGAAATCACCTACGAAGGCTACGGCCCGGGCGGCGTCGCGATAATGGTTGACGTGCTCTCGGACAATCGCAATCGCACCGTCGCGGAGTTGCGCTTCATCTTCTCCCGGCGCGGCGGCAACCTGGGCGAGGCCGGATGCGTCGGTTGGATGTTCAAAAAGCGCGGCGTGATCGGAATCGAAAAATCCGCCATCGACGAGGACAAGCTGCTCGAGCTCGCGCTCGACGCGGGCGCCGACGACGTGACCAGTGACGGCGATACGTTCCAGGTCCTCACATCGCCCGACAAATTGAACGCCGTGCGCGACGCGCTGGAAAAAGCCGGCCTTGCGATCGCGCATTCGGAACAAACGCGGATTCCCGAAAATACGGTCGCGGTTTCCGGCCACGCGGCCGAGCAGGTGCTCAAGCTGATGGAAGAACTGGAGGATCATGACGACGTGCAGAACGTCGGCGCGAACTTCGACATCAGCGACGAAGAGATGGCGCAGTTCTCGGCGGCCTAGCGGCGCGCGGGTTCTGCTGCGGAGGTGGGGTATGCGGATACTCGGGGTGGATCCCGGGAGTGCGGTATGCGGTTACGGCGTCGTCGAAAGTCCCGGCGGACGCTACGTGACCGCCGGTACGATTCGATGCGCGTCGCTGGCGCCGGGCCCGGGGCGGTTGCGGCGAATCCACGAAGGTCTTCTGTTCATCATCGACGAGTTCTCTCCCGGCGCGCTCAGCCTCGAGCGTCATTTCGTCGCCGCCAATGTGCAGAGCGCGTTTCGGCTCGGCGAGGCGCGCGCGATGGCGATGCTCGCGGCGGCGGAGCGCGGCCTCGCGATGTTCGAATATCCCCCCAACGAAGTTAAGCTCTGCGTCGCCGGTCACGGACACGCCGACAAGGCGCAGGTGAAATACATGGTGCGCAAGACGCTGAAACTCGACCCGGCGATCGATCTCGCCGACGACGCCGCCGACGCGCTCGCGCTGGCTCTTTGCCATCTTGGCCGCGGACGCGCCCCCAACCTGGTCGAGGCGATCGAGCGCATTCGTCCGCGCGCGCCGCGCCGAAGCAAGCCCCGGATGGTGCCGCAATGATCGCGTCGCTGACGGGCGCGCTGGCGGTTCGCGATGCCGGCCGGATCGTAGTCGAGACCGGCGGCGTCGGATACGAGGTGCTGATTCCGCTGAGCACCTACTATCGATTGCCGCAACTCGGCGACCGCGTCGCGCTCGAGATACGCCAGGTCGTGCGTGAGGATGCGCTCACGCTTTACGGATTTTCCAGCGCCACCGAGAAACGCGCCTTCGACCTGCTGATGAGCGTACAGCATGTCGGCCCGAAACTCGCTCTCGCGATCCTGTCGGTGCTTGCGCCCGAAGAACTGGTCGCCGCAATCGGCAAAGCCGACGTCGACAGAATCGACGCGGTACCGGGAGTCGGTCCCAAGGTCGCGGAGCGGGTCGTGCGCGAACTGCGCGACAAAGTCGCTGACTTGAAGATGGCCGCGCCGTCAACCACCGCGCCCAACGGCTATCTCCGCCCCGCGCCGGATGGAAACGCAAGACCGGCCGGCCCGGCCGACGAAGCCGTTTCAGCGCTCGTGAACCTCGGCATGAAACCCGTTGAAGCCAAACGCACGGTTGACGCGGTCGTCGCCGCGGACGCCGGCGCGGCGGAAAATCCGGAAGTGATAATTCGTAAGTCATTGGCGGTGCTGCTTGGCGAAAAATAGGCCTCGCGAAGATGCGGGCCCGGCTGCGCCCGCCGCCGAACGTGAAGAGCGCCGGCTCGATCTCGCGCTGCGCCCGCGCGCGCTTGCCGAATTCATCGGTCAGGAGCGCACCAAAAAAATTCTCGGCATGTCGATCAAAGCCGCCCGCGGACGCGCCGAAGTGCTCGATCACGTGCTCTTCGCCGGACCTCCCGGTCTCGGCAAGACCTCGCTTGCGCACATCATCGCCCGCGAGCTCGGCGTCAACGTCCACGTCACCTCGGGTCCCGCTATCGAACGCGCCGCCGACCTGGCCGCAATCGTGAACAACCTCGAAGCGCATGACGTGCTCTTTATCGACGAGATTCATCGCCTCCAGCGGGTCGTCGAAGAGCGGCTCTACTCCGCGATGGAGGATTTCGAGTTTCATATCGTGGTGGGCGAGGGGATGGGCGCGCGCACGATGAAGCTGTCGGTCAATCCGTTCACTCTGGTGGGCGCGACCACGCGCTCGGGATTGCTGAGCTCGCCGTTACGCGACAGATTCGGCCAGCATTACCATCTCGACTTTTACGATCACGCCGAACTGGGCGAGATAGTCCGCCGCTCCGCCGACTTGCTGAAGGTGGCGATCGACGAGAAAGGAGCCACTGAAATAGCCTCGCGCTCGCGCGGGACGCCCCGCATCGCCAACCGCCTGCTGCGCCGCGTGCGCGACTTCGCGCAGGTCAACGAGGCGCCGGTCGTGACGCGCGAAATCGCGCTGGCCGCTCTCGAGCTGCTCGAAATCGACACCGCCGGCTTCGACAAGATGGACCGCGCGATTCTCGGCGCGATAATCGACAAGTTCGACGGCGGACCGGTCGGCGTCGAGAGTCTCGCCGCCGCGGTCGGCGAGGAATCCGACACCATCGAGGAAGTTTACGAGCCCTACCTGCTGCAGGAGGGATTCCTGGCGCGCACTTCGCGCGGCCGCGTCGCGACCCAGCGCGCCTATACGCATCTCGGCCGCATCCGCCGCGGCACGATGCTTTAGCGATTTGTTTCGATCACGTCGAAGAGGCATTTCGGTCGATGGCGAAGATTTATGTTTTGCAGCATCACCCGGTCGAGAATCTCGGCACCATAGCTGACGCGCTCGAAGGCGCCGCGCTCGCCTGGCAATACGTGCGCGTTTACGACGGCCAGCCGGTGCCGGCGGGCATGAAGGGCGCCGGCGGCTTGATCGTGATGGGCGGTCCGATGGGTGTCGATCAGACTGACCGGCATCCGTGGCTGCGCGACGAGATGCGGCTGATCGAGGACGCGATGAAATTGAATCTACCGGTGCTCGGCGTATGCCTGGGCGCGCAGATTCTTGCGGCCGCGCTCGGCGCGAAGGTCGATCGCAACCCCAACGGCAGGGAAATCGGATGGCATCCGATCAAGCTCGGCGATTCGGCCAAGGACGATCGTCTAATGCGCGATTTGCCCGAGACGCTGACGCCGTTTCATTGGCATGGCGACATCTTCGATCTGCCGCCGGGTGCGGCCTTGCTCGCGTCGTCGGAGAAGACGCCGTGCCAGGCGTTTCGCCACGGCGACAAGGCGTACGGCTTCCAGTTTCATTTCGAGGTGACCCGCGAAGGCGTCTCGGCGATGGCTGATGCGTTCGCGAAGGAATTGAATCGCGAAAATATCGCGGCCGATCGAATGATCGCTCAGGCTGCCGAGTTCACGGCGTCGCTGGGAAAAATTTCCGACACCGTCTTCTCGCGCTGGGCCTCCCCAATCCAGGGCACGTGATAAGCGTTCCCTCTTTTTGTCCTCCTGAGCCATTCGAGTACTCAGGGTAAACTCCGTCCGAATCTTCTCCTTACTCAGGTACGGGGCTGGCCCCCGCCGCTTCCATCTCGAGCAGGAGGCGCTTGCGTTCGAGTCCCCATCGGTAGCCACCGAGATGCCCCGATGCGCGGATTGCGCGATGACACGGGATGACAATCGAGACGGGATTTGCGCCGTTGGCGGTACCGACCGCGCGGACGGCGCGCGGCCGGCCGATTAGCCGCGCGATTTCCGTGTATGAACGGGTTTGGCCCGCTGGGATCGCGCGGAGTTGTTCCCACACTGAGAATTGAAATGGAGTCCCGCGGATATCCATCGGCGGCGCCGGCATCGCCGAGCGGCCCGCTACATAGTTGGCGATTGCCCGCGCCCATTTGCCGACGCTGGAATCGCTGCGCCGGCGATTCGGGTCGGCTATTCGAATCGACGCGCGAGGATAATCGGCGCGCAGCTCCGCGACCAGCCTTCGATCTGATTCGCCCATGGCGGCAAAACAAATCCCACGCCGCGTGCCTGCAACGAGCAGGCGGCCGAGCGCCGAATCCACGATCGAATACGCGATTTCGGTTTCGCTGCCGTCACCGCGCGCGCCATAAGACGGAGCTTTTGTACTGCTATCTCGAGTTCGCATCCGGCATCCTCGGAAGCATACCACCCCGCCAATTGGTTATTGTGATAAAAGGCGAACTGGCTTCTTCTCTCCCGCCCCGCGTGCGCGGCGCGCGTCAGCCCTTGGGCAGCTTGAGGACCCGCTCGCCAATGATGTTGTGCTGAATCTCGCTCGAGCCCGCCGCGATCGTAAGCCCGCGCGCCGCGAGCGTCCGATGCATCCAGCGGCCGCCCTCGACCGCGCCGAGGCTGCCGCCTTCGACGTTGGCGAACGCACCAAGCATCTCATCGGCGAACATCGCGACTCTCAAGTTCAACTCGGTGGCGAAAAGTTTGCCGAATGAACTCTCCACGCCCGGCACCTTGCCCTTGAGCTGCGCCGACAGCGAGCGGTAGCGCGACAGGCGCAGGCATCGCGCCTCGGTCGCGAACTGCGCGAGTTTCTGGCGGACGTAGGGATGCTTCCACGCGGGGCCGCCTTCGAAATCCACTTTCTTCGCGAGCTCGAGCAGCTCGCCGATCGTGCGTTCCACCGGATGCCGCGTGCCGCCGGAAACTCGTTCGTACATGAGCGTTGCGATCGACACCTGCCATCCCGCGTTCAACTCGCCGACCAGGTTTTCCTTGGGCACGCGCACGTTGTCGTAAAAGACCTCGTTGAATCCGGCGTCGCCCGTGATCTGAACCAGCGGCCGCACCGTGATCCCGGGACTATGCATATCGACCAGCAGGTAGGAAATCCCCTTGTGCTTGGGCGCCGCGGGGTCGGTCCGGACCAGCAGCACCTGCCAGTCCGCGCGATGCGCCAGGCTGGTCCATACTTTCTGCCCGTTGATGACGAAGGTGTCGCCGTCGAGCACCGCGCGCGTCTGCAGGGCCGCGAGGTCGGAGCCCGCGCCGGGTTCGGAATAGCCCTGGCACCAGATTTCCTCGCCGGTCAGCATCTTGAGCAGGTAACGCTTCTTCTGCTGCTCGGTGCCGAGATGCATGATGGTCGGGCCGATCCGATCGATCGCGAGCTGATTGGCGCCGTAGAGCGGCAGCGCCAGCCGCAGGACTTCGTCCTGGTAGATGGCCTGGTCGATCATGCTCGGCGCCGCCTCCGCCCCATTCCTTGGGCCAGTGCATCGCTACGTAACCGGCTTTGTAGAGCCGGCGATGGTAGTCGAGCAGTTGATTCCATCGCCCGTCGTCGCGAACGTCGAGCAGGCTGGCGGTCGAGCCGCCCAGACCCTCGCCCTTGCGCCCGAAGGCCTCGGCGGAGTTCTTTTCGAGCCAGCGCCGCAATTCGGCGCGAAATTTTTCCTGTTCCGGCGTGTAGGTGAAATCCATCGTATGCTCCGCTTGATTGTACGCGCGGAGTATAGCGCGATCGGGGTCGCCAGGTTAATGGCGGACCTGCCAGTTTACCTCGATATACGCTTATGGTACATATCAAATGATGAGGAAGCGTGAAACCGCAAAGGTCTTCCGGACTGGCCGCAGCCAGGCGGTTCGGATTCCAAAGCGGTTCAGGTTCTCCACCGATGAAGTATTCATCGAGCCCGACGGAGACAGCATAATCCTGACACCGCGCCCGAGTTCGTGGAAAGAATATTTCGCCAGCGCGCCGCGGCTGCCCGCCGACTTTCCCAAACGGCTCCGCGACCGCCGGCCCGAGAAAGTGGAACCGCTCTAAGTGCCGCGCCTGATGCTCGACAGCGACATTTGCGTGGATGTAATGCGCGGGCGGTCGCCGGCGATTCGCAATCGCCTCGCGCGCACCGATCGAGCAGAAGTCGCGGTGTCATCAATTGTCGCGGCTGAACTCTGGACGGGAGTTTCGAAGTCTATCCATCCTGAGCAGTCGAGAAACGCGGTCCGCGCTTTCCTGTCGTGCGTCACAGTCCTCGATTGGCCGGCTGAGGCGGCTGCGGCCTACGGCGCGCTCAGGGCCTGGCTGGAGACATCGGGACGCTCCATCGGAGCGATGGACCTGCTGATCGCCGCGCACGCGGTTCACGAAAAGGCAATCCTCGTTACGCGCAACCAATCTGAATTCCGCCGAGTCAGCGGGCTGCGGGTCGAGAGCTGGACCTGAAAAGACCGTCGTCGAGGCAATCAACGGAGTTCAACGAAGTTTCGGACTTCCCGCCCCGGCATCGATGCCGCAAGGTATGTATCCGACTGATACACTACTGAACGATCGTTAGCACTGGGTATCGCGAACCCATTGATGTATGATTGGCGGATAAATCCGAGTGGCTGCGCGACGCGTGAAAGGCGAACATGTGGAAGTGCGCGTTGCGTCCGCGCTCAATCACTCAACATAAGAGAGGCTAAACGAGAGACCGATGGCATATCAGCACATCAAAGTTCCGAGCAACGGCGAAAAGATTACTCTTGGCGCCAATCACACCCTGAAAGTTCCTGACCGACCGATCATTCCGTTTATCGAAGGCGACGGTACCGGCCCCGACATCTGGCGCGCATCGCAGTACGTTTTCGACAACGCGGTGAAGAAAATTTACGGCGGCAAGCGCCAGATCGCGTGGATGGAAGTGTTCGCGGGCGAGAAGCCGTTCAATAGTTGGAAGACCTGGCTGCCCGACGAAACCGTCGAAGCATTCCGCGAATTCCTGGTCGGCATCAAGGGACCTCTCACGACTCCTATCGGCGGCGGCATCCGCTCGCTCAATGTGGCGCTGCGCCAGATGCTTGATCTCTACGTATGCCTGCGCCCGGTGCGCTACTTCGCGGGCGTGCCGAGTCCGGTCAAGCATCCCGAGAAACTCGACGTCGTAATCTTCCGCGAGAACACCGAAGACATCTACGCGGGAATCGAATGGCCGGCGGAGTCGCCCGAGGCAAAAAAGCTCATCAAATTTTTGCTGGACGAAATGGGCGTCAAGAACATGCGCTTCCCCAATACGTCGGGAATCGGCATCAAACCCATTTCGCGCGAGGGTTCCGAGCGCCTGATTCGCGCCGCGCTCGAATACGCGATTCGTCACAAGCGCAAGAGCGTGACCTTCGTCCACAAGGGTAACATCATGAAGTACACGGAGGGCGCGTTCCGCGATTGGGGCTACGAACTCGTCCGCCGCGAATACAAGGGCAAGGCCGTTGGATGGGACGATTGCAACGGCAAGCCGCCTGCCGGCGAGTTGCTGGTCAAGGATGCGATCGCGGATATCACCCTCCAGCAGGTGCTGACGCGCCCCGATGAATTCGACGTCGTCGCCACGATGAACTTGAATGGCGACTTTCTTTCCGATGCGCTAGCGGCGCAGGTCGGCGGAATCGGAATCGCTCCCGGCGCGAATATCAACTACCTGACCGGCCACGCGATCTTCGAAGCGACGCATGGCACCGCGCCCAAGTACGCCAACCAGGACAAGGTGAATCCGGGCTCGGTTATCCTGTCGGGCGTAATGATGTTCGAGCACATGGGATGGCAGGAAGTTGCCGACGGCATCGTTCGCGGCCTTGAGAAGACCATCGCCAAGAAAGAGGTGACCTACGATTTCGAGCGGCTGATGACCGGCGCGAAGCTGCTCAAGTGCTCGGAGTTCGGCAGGGCTATAGTGAACAATATTTAGCGCTCTTGCCTCTTCCTGTATCGGGAGAGGTCGAATCCTTTACACGGGGCTGTCGCGCGCGATGCGCTACAGCCCCGTTCTCTTTTGTGCCGATCCGGCGTAATCATTCAATCGTTGGCGCCAATCGGCTCAGAGCTTAGACTCTGGCGCGGAGGGAACACGCAATGCTCCTACGAATCCCGGCTGTGAAAATCGCTGCTGCGATCGCCGCAATGCTGGCCGTATCGATCCCGGTTGTCGCCCAGGACATGAAAGGCATGGACATGAGCGCGCATGACGTGTCGCAGATGTCAGGCACCGTGGCGCCGGATCCCTCGAACATGAAAGAGGGCGAGATGGAGGCGATGTCAGGCGGCCCGGAGATGGATCACGACATGCACATGGGCAATGGCGACATGAAGAATATGTCGCTGCACATGGCGTTCACGACACTGCGGCCCAAAAACGACGCCGACAAAGCGCGCGCCGCGGTCCTGGTGACCGATCTTCAGCATGCTCTCGTCAAGTACCAGGACTATCGGGTCGCCGAGGCCGACGGCTTCAAGCCGTTTCATCCCGAATTCAAACAACCCGTCGTGCATTTTACGAAGAACTGGTATGGCCTCAAAGCCGTATTCACCTTCAACCCGACCGAGCCGACCTCGCTGCTCTACCAGCGCACTCCCGACGGCGGCTACAAGCTGATCGGCGCGATGTACACCGACCACAAGGGCGCCAGCGAGGATCAGCTCAACGAGCGCGTCTCGTTGAGCGTCGCGCGATGGCATCGGCATATCAATTTGTGCTTCCCGGCCCGCGGCACCGACATGAAGACAGCGGATTGGACGAAGTTCGGCTTCAACGGCTCGATTGCAACCAAGCAAGCCTGCGATGCGGTCAACGGCCGCTTTTATCCGCAAGTGTTCGGCTGGATGGTTCACGTTTATCCCTGGGAGACGAACCCCCAACTGGTCTGGGCGCACTAGCCTGCGGTGACGCCGACCGTCGAACTGCTCCGGGTCCGAAAATCGTACGGCGGCTTTACAGCCGTTAACGATCTCTCGTTCGAAATTCCGCCGACGCACATTTTCGGCCTGCTCGGCCCCAACGGCGCCGGCAAGACCAGCACCATCCGCATGATGATCGGCATCACCGCCCCCGATTCCGGCTCCGTGCGGATCTTTGGCCAGCCATTCCGCCGCCGCGTGCTGCGCCGGGTCGGTTATCTGCCCGAAGAGCGCGGCTTGTACCGCCGGATGACGGTCGGCGACAACCTGGTTTTTCTCGGGCGGCTGGTGGGACTGTCGGTCGCCACGTCGAGGGAACGAATCGATGCGTGGGCGCGGCGGCTAGAGATTGCGGACTGGATCGATCGTCGCGTCGAGGAGTTGTCGAAGGGGATGCAGCAGAAGATCCAGTTCATCGCGGCGCTGTTGCACGATCCCGACCTGATCGTGATGGATGAGCCGTTCGCCGGCCTCGATCCGCTCAACGCGATGCAGCTCAAAGATGTGCTGGTCGGGCTTCGCACGGCGGGAAAGTCGATCCTGTTCTCGACGCATCGGATGGACCAGGTGGAAAAGCTGTGCGACTCGATCTGTCTGATCGATCGCGGCAAATCGGTGCTGCAAGGGAGCCTGAGCGAGGTCAAAGCCGGTAACGGCCGTCGCTTCGTGCAAATCGACTATGAAGGCGATGGCCGATGCCTGGCCGGCAATCCGCTCATCGATTCGTTGAATGACTACGGCAATCACGCCGAAATCCGCCTCAAGCCGGGCGCCGACTCGCAGGAACTGCTGCGCACGGCGATGCAGGGGTTGCGCGTGATCCGATTCCAGGTGATGGAGCCGTCGCTCGAACAGATCTTCATCGATCGAATAGCCGGCAGAGATGACTGAGTTCTCGATTCACAAAGTCTGGATCATCGCGAAACGGGAATACCTGGAGCGGGTCAGGACGCGCTCGTTTATCCTCTCGACCTTCGCGACTCCGCTGTTGATGGGACTATTTCTGATCCTGCCCGCTCTGATCAGCACATCGACGGCGCACGGTATCGTGCGCGACAGCGAGCGCCCGGTGCGAATTGTGATCGCATGCGACAATCGCGCGCTGGCCGAACTTGCGCGCGGCGAATTGATCCGCCAGCAGGGTGCGCGCTACGAGCCCTCGGTCGTTTCTCCCGCGTCGCCGGCCGAGCACGCGCACCTCGACAAGCGGCTCGATGCGGGCGACATCGAGGGCTACGTGTGGCTCGACGGCCCGGCGCGCGCTTCCCGTCAGGTCGTCTTCGCGACCGGCCGCACGGGCGATCTCATTCTTCAGCGCCGCCTCGGCGAGGCGCTTTCGTACGCATTGTCCGCGGAACGCATGGTGAAGCAGGGCAGCAGCGCCGGCGACGTGGCCGCGACGCTGCAGCCCGTCGATCTCATCGCGGTCCGCGCGGGCGAGTCGTTTTCGGTGTACAACGCGGTGCGCGGCGCCGCGGTCGTGTTAATTCTCATGTTCGTGATGCTTTTTTCGCTGCTGTCCTACGGCGTGATGGTGATGCGATCGGTGATGGAAGAGAAGAGCTCGCGCATTACCGAGGTGTTGCTGTGCGCGGCGAGCGCGCAGGAACTGATGACCGGCAAGATTCTCGGCACCGGCAGCGTCGGCCTGACGCAGATCGCGGTATGGCTTTCGATGGCGGCGTTCGGTGCGTCGCGAAGCCTGTACCTCCGCACCGCGATCTCGGTGCTCGGCGTGGGGTCATCGCTGATTGTCTATTTCGTCGTCTTCTACATATTGGGTTACCTGCTGTACAGCGCGATTTTCGCCGGCGTCGGCGCGATCTTCAATTCGATCGACGAAGCGCAGCAATGGAACTTCGTGATCATCCTGCCGCTGATCGCTTCGTCGGCGATGATTCTGCCGGTGGCTACGTCGTCAGATTCGCCTATCTCGGTGCTGGTTTCGCTATTTCCGTTCTGCTCGCCGATCCTCATGTTCGAGCGTCTTGCTGTCCACGATCCGCCGCCATGGCAGGTCGCGCTGTCATTGCTGTTGTTGGTCGCGACGATTGGCGCGGCGATGTTCATCAGCGGGCGAATCTACCGGACCGGAATTTTGATGTACGGGAAGCGCCCGACGATTCGTGAGCTCTCGCGATGGCTCCGCCACCATTGAGTATGGGCGGGGCGGCCATCGCGCCCGCGCCGTCACAGACAGCCCGCTTCTGATTGCTTCACAATCTCATCAAACGCTGCTATCTATCGGACGTTTGGGCGGCACACGTGATGCGACGAGGGTGCCCTTGCGGGTGCAGTAGTGACTTAAGTATTGCTCATTAACAATGACACGAATATAAGCTAAGCTTCACGAAGGGAACGACCGGCAGGAGGGAGCAAAGCGTGGCTCGGAAAAAAATTGCGTTCATAGGGGCGGGCAATGTCGGCGCGACCTGCGCCCATCTATGCTTCCTGCGCGGACTCGGCGATATCGTGCTCTACGACATCATCGACGGACTGCCGCAGGGCAAGGCACTGGACATGCTCGAATCGGCGCCCGTGCTCGGCATCGACGTCAACGTCATCGGCGGCATCGACATCAAGCTCATCGAGGGCGCCGATTGCTGCGTCGTCACGTCGGGCTCGCCGCGCAAACCCGGCATGAGCCGTGACGACCTGCTCAAGATAAACGCCGCGGTGATGACCGACGTCGGCGCCGCAATCAAGAAACACGCGCCCGGCGCTTTCGTGATCGCGGTGACCAATCCGCTCGACGCGATGGTTACGCAGCTCAAGCGCGTGACCGGTTTCGCGAAAAGCCGGATTGTCGGGCAGGCGGGCGTGCTTGACTCGGCGCGTTACCGCACCTTTCTGGCGTCGGAGCTGGGAGTGTCGGTGGAAAGTGTTTCCGCGATGGTGCTCGGCGGGCACGGCGACGACATGGTGCCGATACGCAGCTACACGACGGTCGGCGGCCAGCCGGTCGAACGCCTGGTCGGGGCAAAGCGGCTGGAGGAAATTGAGAAGCGCACGCGTGGCGGCGGCGGCGAGATCGTCCAGCTGATGAAGACTTCGTCGTATTACGCTGCGGGAACCGCGGCTTACAAAATGGTCGAGGCGTACATGCTCGATCGCAAACAAGTGCTGCCGTGCGCCGCGTTTCTTGACGGCGAATACGGCGTGAAGGGACTGTTCGCCGGAGTTCCGGTCGTGATCGGCGCCGGCGGCGTCGAGCACGTCGTCGAAATCCAGCTGAGCGCCGCCGAAAAGGCAGCCTTTGACAGTTCGGTGGGACACGTGCGCGAACTGGTCGAGGCGATGGACAAAGTAATCGCAGCCGGAAACCGGGGCTAGCGATTCAGGAAAGGCTTATGGCTGAAGCAGATGCAGTTGCGGCGCCCGCGATTGCGGCCGGCATGACGGCAGACGAGCGGCACTGGCTGCTGCGCAGGTTGCACTCGCTGTCGGGAATCATTCCGATCGGCGGATTTTTATTTTTCCATTTCTTTGAAAACGCCTTCGTCCTGAAGGGCGGCGCGATGTGGTGGAAGGAAACCGAGTTCACGCGCAATATTCCGTTTCAGATCGCGGTCGAAGCGTTGGTCCTGTGGATTCCGATTCTCTACCATGCGATTTACGGATTGGTCATCACGGCCACCGCGCAGCCCAACGACTACCCGTATGAGCGCAACTATCAGTACTCTCTGCAGCGCATCACCGGGATAGTCGCGTTCCTGTTTATCGGCTTTCACGTCCTCTCGACGCGCGGGCTCTACTACGCCACCGGCGTCGAGACGAACTATCTGCGGATGCACAACTTCATGATGAATCCGCTGATTCTGGCCACCTACCTGGTCGGGACCCTGGCGTGCGTCTATCACCTGACCAACGGCATTTTTACGTTCACGATCACGTGGGGAATTGCGGTCGGCCCGAAGGCGCAAACGCTCGTGAACCGCGCGTGCGTTGCGCTGTTTATCATCCTGGCGATCGTCGGCGTTTCAATCCTGCTCGCATTTCGCGCACCCGCCTGAGGAGACAACCAATGCCAGGGCATCACATAATCGTAGGCGGCGGGCTGGCGGGTTTGACCGCGGCAATGAAACTCGCGGAGCACGGCGAGCAAGTCGATCTCTTCTCCATCGTCCCGGTCAAGCGTTCGCACTCGGTGTGCGCGCAGGGCGGAATCAACGGCGCGGTCAACACCAAAGGCGAGGGCGACTCGCCGATGATTCACTTTGACGATACGATCTACGGCGGCGACTTCCTGGCGCATCAGCCGCCCGTCAAGGCGATGTGCGAGGCGGCGCCGGCAATCATCTACCTGTTCGATCGGATGGGCGTGATGTTCAATCGCACGCCCGAAGGCCTGCTCGACTTCCGCCGATTCGGCGGCACCAAGCATCATCGCACCGCCTTTGCGGGCGCCACCACCGGGCAGCAGCTCCTGTACGCATTGGACGAGCAGGTCCGCCGCTACGAGGCGGCAGGCCTGGTGCGCAAGTTCGAGGGCTGGGAGATGCTGAGCATCGTGCAGGACGAGTCGGGGAACTGCCGCGGGATCGTTGCGATCGACACGCGCTCGTTGGAGATGCGCGCGTTTCCCGCCGACACCACGCTGATCGCCACCGGCGGCCCGGGTCTGGTCTTCGGCCGCTCGACGCAGTCGCTGGTCTGTACGGGCTCGGCGGTCAGCGCCTGCTACCAGGCGGGCTCGACCTACGGCAACGGCGAGTTCGTCCAGGTGCATCCCACCGCAATGCAGGGTGAGGACAAGAATCGTCTCATCTCGGAGTCGATTCGCGGCGAGGGCGGGCGCGTGTGGACCTATCGCGATGGCAAGCCGTGGTACTTCCTTGAAGACATGTACCCGGCGTATGGGAACCTGGTCCCGCGCGACATCGCGACCCGCGCGATTCACAAGGTCGTGTACGAGATGAAGCTCGGCGTTGACGGCAATCCGCTGGTTTACCTCGACGTGAGCCATCTGGATCCCGAAGAACTTCAGCGCAAGGTCGCGGGCGTGCTCGAAATCTACGAGAAGTTTGCCGGCCAGGATCCGCGCAAGGTCCCGATGAAGATTTTTCCGGCGATGCACTACTCGATGGGCGGTCTGTGGGTCGATTACCATCAGCAGACCAACGTCCCGGGGCTGTTCGCAGCGGGCGAGTGCGACTTTCAATATCACGGCGCCAACCGGCTCGGCGCGAACTCGCTGCTATCGTGCATACACGCCGGCAACATTTGCGAGCCGGCAATGATCGGCTACGCCAAGTCGCACACCAGCTCGGCCAGTTCGCAGATTTACGATCAGGAGCTGGCGCGTCAGCGCGAATCATTCGACAAAATTTTCAAGATGAGCGGTCCGGAGAACGCGTTTGCGGTGTGGCGCGAGCTTGGCGAGATCATGACCGAGAACGTCACCGTCGTGCGCTACAACGACAAGCTCAAAGCGACCGACGACAAGCTGCTCGAGTTCAAGGATCGATGGGGACGAATCGGGCTCAACGACAAGGGCAAGTGGGCAAACCAGGAAGTGTTATTTGTCCGCCAGCTATGGAACATGCTCGAGCTCGCGCGGCCGATGACGCTCGGCGCGCTCAATCGCAATGAATCGCGCGGCGCGCACTACAAGCCGGAGTTTCCCGAACGCGACGATCAGAATTTCATGAAGACCACCATGGCTGCGTGGTCGTCCGACGGCCCGCGTTTCAGTTGGGAGCCGGTTGACGTGAGCCTCATCAAGCCGCGGCCGCGGCGCTACGACATCGATAAATCCGCCAGCGAGCCGAAGGCGGCGTAGTCCCAGCAGGAGCATCCCAGTGCCAGAACAGACGCAAGTCTTGAGAATCAAGCGCCAGGAAACGCCGAACTCCGAGCCCTACTACGAGGAGTTCGAGATACCGTATCTGCCGTATCACAACGTCGTCTCGATGCTGATGGAGATTCGGCGCAACCCGGTCACTCGTCAGGGCAAACGCGTCGCGCCAGTCGTCTTCAACGCCAATTGTCTGGAGGAAGTTTGCGGCGCGTGCACGATGGTGATCAACGGGCGCGTCCGCCAGGCGTGCTCGCAGCTCGCCAGCGGGCTCAACGGGCCGGTGACGGTCGAGCCGATGACGAAGTTCCCGGTGGTCCGCGATCTATGGGTCGATCGATCCAAAATGTTCGACTACCTGAAGAAGGCGCACGCGTGGATTCCGATCGACGGGACTTACGACCTGGGCCCTGGCCCGCGAGTCGCGCCCGACGTCCAGCAGTTCGCGTACCTGTTCTCGCGATGCATGACGTGCGGATGCTGCCTCGAGGCATGCCCGCAGATTAACTCGCATTCAAAGTTCATGGGCGCGGCCGTGATCGGGCAGGTCTATCTGATGAGCCAGCATCCGACCGGCAAGATGAACCTCGACGAGCGGCTCGACGCGATGATGTCGAAGGGCGGAGTGGCCGACTGCGGCAACGCGCAGAACTGCGTCGAGGTTTGCCCCAAGGACATTCCGCTCACGACGGCAATTGCCGCGGTCGGCCGCTTGACGACGATCAAATGGCTCCGCGATCTCTTTATGAAATGACGTTGCCGCCGCGCTAATGTCGTCGTGCCCGAGCGGGTCGGGTCGAAGGATCCCGGATCTTAATCCAAAATGAGGTTGATGCCTGGGTAACTGAATGAACATCCACGAATATCAAGCCAAGCAGGTTCTGGCGCGCTTCGGCGTTCCTGTTCCGAAGGGGCAGTTCGCGACCACACCTGACGAGGCTGCTGCTGCGTTCACGGCGCTGGGCCAACCAAAAGCTGTGGTCAAGGCGCAGATCCATGCAGGCGGCCGCGGCAGGGCCGGCGGCGTCAAGCTGCAGACGATCCCCTCCGAGGTGCGCGATTTCGCCGCCAAGCTGCTCGGCAAGCCGCTGGTGACGCATCAGACGGGGCCCGAAGGCCGGGTGGTGCGCCGCGTTTACGTCGAGGAAGCAAGCGACGTCGCTCGCGAGCTTTACCTTGGGATGCTCGTCGATAGAAAGGCGGGAACAGTGTCCGTGATCGCGAGCACCGAGGGCGGCATGGATATCGAGGAAGTCGCCGCCAAGACGCCTGAAAAAATCCTCACCGAGCCGATCAATCCCCTGCTGGGTGTGGCCGGGTTTCAGGCGCGCAAAATCGCATTCGCGCTCGGCCTCAAGGACAAACAAGTCGGCCAGTTCGCGGCCCTGCTCGCGTCGCTCTATCGGGCGTTCATCGAAACCGACGCGTCGCTCATCGAGATCAATCCGCTGGTGGTGACGACCGAGGGCCGCGTCATCTGCCTCGACGCGAAAATGTCATTCGATGACAACGGCTTGTTCCGCCATCCGGACATCCGTGAGCTGCGCGACGCCAATGAGGAAGATCCCGCCGAGACCGAGGCGGCAAAGTACGATCTCAGCTATGTCCATCTCGACGGCAACATCGGATGCATGGTCAACGGCGCGGGTCTCGCGATGGCCACGATGGACATCGTCAAGATTTACGGCGCCGAGCCGGCAAACTTCCTCGACGTTGGCGGCGGCGCCAGCACCGAGAAGGTCGCCGCTGCATTTCGCATCCTGCTCGCGGACAAGCGCGTCAAAGGCGTGCTGATCAACATCTTCGGCGGCATCATGCGATGCGACGTGCTGGCGCAGGGCGTCGTCGAGGCGGCCAGGCAGGTGAAACTGAACGTGCCGTTGGTGGTCAGAATGGAAGGCACCAACGTCGTCGAAGGCAAGAAGATTCTTGCCGACTCCGGGATCAAGGTAGTCACCGCCAGCGACATGGCCGACGCCGCCCGGCGCATCGTGAAAGAAATTGGAGCCTAGAATTTTCAGATGAGTATTTTAGTTGACAAGAACACCCGCGTGCTGACGCAGGGAATTACCGGCGCGACCGGCCAACTCCATACGCGCGCGTGCAAAGAGTACGGCACGCAAATGGTCGGCGGGGTAGTGCCGGGCAAGGGCGGCACCGACTTCGAAGGCATCCCGATCTTCGACACCGTCGAGCAGGCGCGCAAATCGACCGGCTGCAACGCGACTGTAATCTACGTGCCGCCGGCGTTCGCCGCCGACGCGATGTTGGAGGCCGCCGCCGCCGGCATCGAGCTTGTCATCTGCATCACCGAAGGCGTTCCGATCCTTGACATGGTCAAAGTGAAGGCCTACCTGGCGGGGACCAAGTCGCGCCTGATTGGTCCCAACTGCCCGGGAATCATCACGCCGGGCGAATGCAAAATCGGCATCATGCCGGGCTACATCCACAAGCCAGGCGATATCGGCGTCGTGTCGCGCTCGGGCACGCTGACTTACGAGGCGGTGTATCAGCTGACCCAGCTTGGAATCGGGCAATCGACGTGCATCGGGATCGGTGGCGACCCGATCGTCGGCACAACGCATATCGACGCGCTCAAGTTGTTCAACGAAGATCCCAAGACGCGCGCGGTTATCATGATTGGTGAAATCGGCGGAACGGCTGAAGAAGAAGCCGCCGAATACATAAAGCAACACTTTAAGAAACCCGTGGTCGCATTTATCGCGGGCCAAACCGCCCCGAAGGGACGGCGGATGGGTCACGCCGGCGCGATTATCTCCGGTGGGCGCGGGACCGCGGCCGATAAAATCGCGGCGCTCGAGGCGGCGAGGATCACGGTCGCGATGAGCCCGGCTGACCTCGGCTCGACGATGAAATCAGTACTCGAAGGCAAGCAGTAATTCGATGGAACAAACCCTGGCAATCGTCAAACCCGACGCGGTGCGGCGCGGGCTCACCGGCGACATACTCAAACGAATCGAAGCTTCGGGGCTGACGATCGTCGCGCTGCGCAAGCTTCATCTCTCGCACGCCGACACTGAGAAGTTTTACGACGTGCACAAAGCGCGGCCGTTTTTCGGCGGGCTGTGCGACTATATGACTTCCGGCCCGGTGGTTATCGCGGTGCTGCAGGGCGACAATGCGATCATCAAGTGGCGTCAGCTGATGGGCGCAACCGATCCCAAAAAGGCCGACGCCGGCACGATTCGCAAGGACTTCGGAATCGACGTTGAACAGAACGCCACGCACGGCTCGGATGCGCCCGAGACGGCCGCCCAGGAAATAGCCTTCTTTTTCCCCGCTCGAGAGATTTTGGCATAGAGACGCCTCAATCGTCCGGTCCGCAACTGCAGGTGCTCGCGAAGAAAGAGACCGTCCTGCTTTCACGGCGATTTTTCGATTAGAATAACTGGCCGTGAACGCCAATCGCCAAACATCGGCTGAGCCGGCGCCGACGGGCGCGGATTTCCGCGACCTGACGCTCGACGAGGTCGAGCAAATGGTCGCCAGCGTGGGTGAACGCTCATATCGCGCTCGCCAGATTCTGCATTGGGTACACGCGCGGGGCGCTGAGTCATTCGACGAGATGCGCGATCTGCCGGCGGCGCTTCGCAATTGTTTGAAGCAGAGCTTCACTATCGGGCATCCGGTGTCGTCATTCGTTTCGCGTTCGTCGGACGGCACCCGAAAACTGCTCATTCGGCTCGACGACGGGGAAAAAATCGAATCGGTGATAATTCCCACCGAAAAGCGCGTCACGCTTTGCATGTCGAGCCAGGTGGGATGCGCGATGGCCTGCGAATTCTGCGCGACGGCCCGCATGGGACTGCATCGCAACCTCACCGCTTCCGAGATGCTGGCGCAGATCCTTGCCGCTCGACGCGAGCTGGCCGCAGGCGAGGAACTCACGAACTTGGTTTTCATGGGTATGGGCGAGCCGCTGGCAAATTACCCGCGCCTGGTACGCACGCTCACGATAATGACTTCCGATTGGGGAATGGGCATCTCGCCGCGGAGGATCACGGTCTCGACCGTCGGCCTGGTGCCGATGATGGAGCGGCTGCTGAGCGAAACTCCGGTTAATCTGGCGGTCTCGCTGCACGCAACGACCAACGAGCTTCGCGACCGCCTCGCGCCGATCAATCAGCGCTACCCGCTGGAAGTTTTGCTCGACGCATGCCGGAAGCTGCCGATCAAACGGCGCAGCCGGATCACCTTCGAGTACGTGATGCTGGCCGGGGTGAACGATTCGCTGGCAGACGCGCGGCGCCTGGTGAAGTTGGTTGGGCCTTTGCGCGCGAAAGTGAACCTGATTTTTTACAATCCGCTGGCGGGGTCGCCGCTTCGGGCTAGCTCGCGCGCCGCGGTGGAGGCCTTTCAAGCGATCCTGAACAACGGTAATTTGACTGCTACAATCCGCGAAAGCCGGGGGCTCGATATTGCGGCGGCATGCGGCCAGCTTTACGCCGAACAGCACACTCCGGCCTGACGCCAGTTCAGGATTAGCGCCAGAAGAAAAATGCCACAAAACATACTCGGAGTGATCGGAGGCAGCGGCTTCTACCAGATGAAGGGCCTGGACAAGGTCGAGCTGATGGAGCTCGAGACACCGTTCGGCCGTCCGTCGGATCCGTTTTACCAGGGACGAATCGGAGCCATCGAGGTGGTTTTTCTCGCGCGACACGGCCGCGGCCATCGACTGTTGCCGTCCGAAATAAATTATCGCGCCAATGTTTTTGGGATGAAGCAGCTCGGCGTGACCCATCTCGTTTCGGTATCGACGGCGGGCAGCCTGAAAGAGGAAATTCATCCGGGCGAATCGGTGGTTCCAAATCAATTTATCGATCGTACAATCAAGCGTCCCATGACATTCTTCGGTGACGGGCTGGTGGCGCACGTTTCGATTGCCGATCCCGTGTGCGCAAATCTCGCCAGCGATCTGGCCGTCGCGGCGCGCGCGGGCGGCTCGGTGATTCACGACGGCGGGACCTATCTATGCATGGAAGGTCCGCAATTCTCGACGCGCGCCGAGTCGAATCTTTTCCGGAGTTTTGGCGCCAGCGTCATCAGCATGACCGCGATGCAGGAGGCGCGGCTCGCTCGCGAGGCGGAGATGTGTTACGCGGCGCTGGTGCTGGTGACGGACTACGATTGCTGGCACGACACGGCCGCGGCGGTGGATATCGGCGAGATTCTGCGCGTGATGAAGCTCAACGTGGACAAGGCGCAAAGCGCGGTGTCGGCGCTTGCACACGCGCTTGGCAACCGTCCGCGGACTTGCGGATGCAAGGACGCGCTCAAGAACACGATAATTACCGATCGCGCGGCAATTCCGCAGCGCTTGATCGACGACTTGCGGGCGCTGGTGGGCAAGTATCTCTAGCATCATCGAAATCCGGGTGCGCTGAAGGTGCAATAGATGAGTATCGTGGTGGTCGGATTTCTAGCCTACGACACGGTCGAAACGCCCGCCGGAAAAGTCGAGGAAGTGTTGGGCGGCGGCGCCAGCTATTTTTCGATAGCGGCCCGATTTTTTTCCCCGGTCAGCATCGTCGCGGTGGTCGGTACAGATTACCGGGCGGAGGACTTCCAGTTGTTCACGGATCGGAATATCGATGTGCGCGGAGTAGTCAAACGCGAAGGGCAGACCACGCGATGGCACGGCCGCTATCACGAAGACCTGAACGTGCGCGACACGGTCAAGCTTTCGCTGAATGTCCTGGAAAACTTCACGCCGGAATTGCTGCCTGACCAATGCCGCGCAGACTACCTTTATCTGGCGCCAAACGATCCCGCGCTCCAGGAACACGTACTGGACCAGGTCCTTAGTCCCAAAGTAGTCACGGCCGATCTCTATGACTATTGGATCCAGAACACCCGCCCCGGTCTTGCCAAGGTGCTCGAGCGAATCCAGATACTGCTGTGCAGCGACAGCGAGGCGCGTACGCTTACGGGCGAGCACAACCTGGTGAAGGCGGGGCGCGCGATCCTGAAAATGGGCCCGGCCACCGTTCTGATCAAGCGCGGCGAGTATGGCGTGCTTCAGTTCAGCGAGGAAGGCATGTTCGCGGTGCCCGCGTATCCGCTGGAAGAGGTCGTCGATCCCACGGGGGCGGGCGATACCTTTGCGGGCGGCATGATGGGGTTTCTGGCGCGACACGGGCGGGTGACAGAATCGTCGCTGCGCAGGGCGGTCGTGTACGGCAGCGTGATGGCGTCATTCGTAGTCGAGCGGTTTTCGCTGGAGAGGCTATTATCTCTGACCTGGGAAGAGATAGATAATCGCTATCGAGAGTTTATCAATCTAATCGACTCTCATCATTCGAGATGGACTACTCAGTAGTTATTCCGCTCTACAACGAGCGGGATAACCTCGCCCCGCTGCATGCAGAGTTAAGCCGCGCGATGCAGACGCTTGGGCGAGCCTACGAACTTGTGTTCGTGGACGACGGCAGCATCGACGGGAGCATCGAGGTACTGCGTCAGATTAAGTCCGCGGACCAAAATGTGCGCGTGATCTCGCTGGCGCGCAACTCCGGACAGACGGCTGCGCTGGCGTGCGGCTTCACGCACGCCACCGGCGACGTGATAATCGCGATGGACGGCGACGGACAAAACGATCCCGCCGACATCCCGCGGCTTCTGGCCAAGCTCGACGAAGGCTACGATTTAGCCAGCGGCTGGCGCACCGAGCGGTGGCAATCGGAACGGTTTACGCGCCGGATCCCGTCGTTGGCGGCAAATTCGCTGATTTCGGCGATGACCGGCGTCAAGCTTCACGACTACGGCTGCACCTTCAAGGCCTACCGGCGGGACCTTGCACGCAGTCTGCAGCTCTACGGCGAGATGCATCGATTTGTCCCCGCGATTGCGGCGGAGCAGGGTGCGCGAATCGCAGAAGTCGAAATCGGATTTCGGCCGCGCCGTGCGGGCGCCTCGAAGTATGGACTGTGGCGCATCGTGCGCACGTTGCTTGACCTTATCACCGTCAAATTTCTTTCGGGTTATTCCACCGCGCCGATACAAGTGTTCGGCCTGATCGGAGTGGTCCTGGGCGGACTCGGCGGTCTATGGACGTTCGTCCTGGTGCTGGAGAAGATACTACTGGGACGCGAACTGGGTAATCGGCCGGCGTTGCTATTGGCGGTTTTGTTGGTAGTCGTCGGAGTACAGTTTGTGAGTATCGGACTGCTTGGCGAGATGCTGGCGCGGACCTATCACGAATCGCAGGGAAAGCCGATCTACGTAATCAAGGAAGAATTCTAGAGGCTATCGATGAACATCGCAGTCGTGGGGAGCGGATATGTCGGACTGGTGAGCGGCACCTGCTATGCCGAAAGCGGCAACGAAGTATTCTGCGTTGACATCGACAAGCAGCGAATCGCCCAGCTTTGCGAGGGCAAGATTCCGATCTATGAGCCGGGACTCGAAGAACTGGTGCGCCGCAATTTGAAGGAAGGCCGGCTGCATTTCACCACCGACATCGCCGAAGCGGTCAAGCAATCGATGGCGTCGTATATTGCCGTCGGCACTCCGATGAGCGCGTCGGGCGCGGCGGACTTGACGGCGATTTTCCAGGCGGCCGAGGATATCGCAAAGGCGATCACCGGCTATCACATCGTGGTGATCAAAAGCACGGTTCCGGTCGGCACCAGCGACCGGGTGCGGGAAATCGTCGGCCGCTTCGCCAAACATCGCGCCGACGTGTGCTCGGTCCCGGAGTTTCTCAAAGAAGGATCCGCGATAGAAGATTTCATGCGCCCGGACCGGGTCGTGATCGGAAGCCTGAGCGAGCAGGCGACGGCTATCCTCAAGGAAATTCACAACCCCTTCGTGCGCACTGACAATCCGATCCTCGTGATGGATCCGCGCTCGGCGGAGCTGACCAAGTACGCGTCCAACGCAATGCTCGCGATGCGCATCTCGTTCATCAACGAGATGGCCAATCTGTGCGACGCCGTTGGCGCCGACATCAATGCCGTCCGGCGCGGACTCGGCACCGACAAGCGCATCGGCTCGTCGTTCTTGTTTCCCGGCGTCGGTTATGGCGGTTCGTGCTTTCCCAAAGACGTTCGGGCGATGATTCATACCGCCAGCGAGCACAATCTCGATTTCGCGCTGTTGCGCGCGACGGAAGCGGTGAATTCGGGGCAGAAGCGGCTGATTCCCGAGCGCGTGAGGCAGCATTTCGGGCAAAACCTGAGCGGCCGCACGTTTGCGATTTGGGGGCTTGCCTTCAAGCCGCGCACCGACGACATGCGTGAAGCGCCGGCGCTGGTGGTGATCGAGGAGCTCCTGCAGGCGGGTGCGAAATGCCGGCTGCATGACCCCGAAGCGCTGGAAAATGCGCGCAAGATTTTTGGCGATCGCGTCACCTACCACAAGACCAACTACGAGGCGCTCGAGGGCGCCGACGCGCTGCTGATTCTGACCGAGTGGAACGAGTTCCGGCATCCCAACTTTCAGCGCATCAAGGCCGCGCTCAAACAGCCGGTGATATTCGACGGCCGGAACCTGTATGATCCAGATCTGATGAAGGCGCTCGAGCTGCGATACTACTCGGTCGGGCGCCACCCGGTTTAGGACAGGACGCTTCGATGAGAATTCTGGTGACCGGCGGCGCCGGCTTTATCGGCTCGCACACGGTGGATGCACTGGTCGCGTCCGGCGCCGGCGAAGTTTCGGTGCTGGACGATTTTTCCACCGGCAAGCGCAAGCAAGTGAACGCGAAAGCCGCGCTCTATCAAACCGATCTGCGCGACGCCGCGGCAGTTGCGTCCGCCGTCGAGCAGGCGCGCCCCGAGATTATCTTCCATCTCGCGGCGCAGATGGACGTGCGGCGTTCGGTCGCCGATCCCGCGTTCGACGCGCAAGTGAACCTGGTCGGATTTCTCAACCTGATCGAAGCGGCACGCCGCCACGGCTTGAGGCGCGTGATCTTTTCTTCGACTGGCGGCGCGATTTACGGCGAGCAGGACGAGTTCCCGTGCAGCGAGGACCATCCGCTGCGGCCGGTAAGTCCCTACGGCGTCGCCAAGCTGGCGACCGAAGCCTATCTGTTTTTTTACAAGGTCGAGTACGGAATCGACTACCTGGCGCTGCGATTCGGCAACGTTTACGGCCCGCGCCAGGATCCGCACGGCGAAGCCGGCGTGGTCGCGATCTTCTGCGGACGAATACTCGACGGCAAGCCCGTGACGATTTACGGCGACGGCACGCAGACGCGCGACTACGTTTACGTCGGCGACGTGGTGCGGGCGGTGGTCGCGGCGGCGAAATCGAGCGCGTCGGGAATCGCGCTCAACATCGGCACCGGTATCGAGACCAACGTGAACGATCTTTATTCCACGCTCGCGGGCATCGCCGATTTCCCAACCCGGGCGGAGCACGCGGCGGCGCGTCCCGGAGAGCAAAAGCGCTCCGTCATATCGCCGGCGCGCGCCGAGCAGGAGCTTGGGTGGCGTCCCGAAAGGAAGCTCGCGGACGGACTCGAAGAGACGTTCAAATATTTCAAGCAGCAGCGCGCCCGCTCGAGTTGAAATGACCGAAGCCGCCTCGATTCGCAATTTTTCGATCATCGCGCATATCGATCACGGCAAGTCCACGCTGGCCGATCGAATCCTCGAGCGCACCGGTGCGCTCACGATGCGCGAGTCGAAGGAACAGTTTCTGGACTCGATGGACCTCGAGCGCGAGCGCGGAATCACGATCAAGGCGCGATCGGTGCGGCTGAACTACACGGCCAAAGATGGCAAGGGCTACGTGCTGAACTTGATCGATACGCCCGGTCACGTCGATTTCGCCTACGAAGTTTCGCGCAGCCTGTCCGCGTGCGAGGGTGCGCTGCTGGTGGTCGATGCGAGCCAGGGCGTCGAGGCGCAAACGCTCGCCAACGTCTATCTCGCGCTCGATCACGGGCTCGAAATTATTCCGGTGATCAACAAAATCGATCTGCCCAGCGCCGATGTCGAGCGCACCAGGCATCAAATCGAGGAAATTATCGGGCTCGACGCCTCCGAGGCGGTTCTTACCAGCGCCAAGGAGGGTGTGGGGATCGACGAGGTCCTGGAAGCGATCGTCGCGCGAATCCCCGCGCCCAAAGCCAGCGGCGAAAACGCCGTCCGCGCGCTTATCTTCGACAGTTGGTACGACGTGTACGAGGGCGTGATCGGATTGGTCCGCGTGTTCGGCGGCGAAATCCACGTCGGGATGAAAGTTCGGCTGATGGGCACCGACAAGCTGGGCGAAGTGATGCGCCTGGGGCATTTCACGCCGCACGAACGGCCCACCGATGCGCTCGGTCCGGGCGAGGTCGGCTTTGTCGTGGCGGGGATCAAAACCGTCGCGGACATGCGGGTGGGCGACACGATTACCGATGCGGACAATCCGGCAGTGGCGCCGCTGCCGGGCTTCAAGGAATTGAAGCCGATGGTGTTCGCGGGCCTGTATCCGACCGAGGCGAATCAGTACGGTGCGCTGCGCGACGCGATCGAAAAGCTGCGGCTCAACGACGCGAGCCTCGTCTGCGAACCGGAGACCTCGCAAGCGCTCGGCTTCGGCTTTCGCGCCGGATTCCTGGGCCTGCTGCACATGGAAATCGCGCAGGAGCGCCTCGAACGCGAATTCGGAATCAACCTGATCGTGACCGCGCCGACGGTCGCCTACCAGGTGCGCACGGTCTCGGGCGAGCTGACCACGGTGGACAATCCCGCGCATCTGCCCGATGAGAACACGATCGAGGCGATCGAGGAGCCGTTCATCCTCACATCGATCCACATGCCCGAGGAGTATCTGGGCGCGGTGATGAAGCTGTGCGAAGACCGGCGCGGCCTCCAGCGCGATTTGCGTTTCCTCGGTGAAAAGCGCGTTATCCTGCACTACGAACTGCCTTTGGCCGAAATCGTCTTCGATTTTTACGATCGGCTGAAATCGGTGAGCCGCGGATACGCGTCGTTGGACTACGAGTTTCTGGACTTCCGTGCCGGGCCTCTGGTTAAATTGGATATTCGAATTAATGGCGAGGTGGTGGACGCGCTTTCGATTATCGTGCATCGCGACAAGTCCTACGAACGGGGCCGGGCGTTGTGCGAAAAGATGCGCCAGCTGATTCCACGCCAGATGTTCGAAGTCGCGATTCAAGCCGCGATCGGCTCCAAGATTATCGCGCGGGAATCCGTGAAGGCGCTGCGCAAAAACGTCACCGCCAAGTGCTACGGCGGCGACATCACGCGAAAACGAAAGCTGCTCGAGAAGCAAAAGGAAGGCAAGAAGCGGATGAAACAGGTGGGGCGCGTCGAGATTCCGCAGGAGGCTTTCCTGGCCCTGCTCAAGGTCGGGGAGTAGCGCAGCCGTGGCCGAACCAGCTCGCAGCATCTCCAAGGCACAGCCGCAAAACGCCCGCGAGACCGCCAATCACGCGCCGGCGCAGAAGTCCGTCGCGCGCGAGTATGGCGAGGCGATGTTCATCGCACTGGTGCTCGCGATCTTCATCCGCACGTTCTTCGTGCAGGCGTACAAAATTCCGTCGGGCTCGATGGAACCGACGTTGCTCATCGGCGACCATATACTGGTCAACAAGATTGTTTACGGGCTGCGGATGCCGGACTCGATTTTAGGCCTCGAGATCCCCGGCCTCGCATTGGGCGAGTACGTCTTTCATCTCGCGCCGGTGCGTCGCGGCGACGTCGTGGTGTTCGTCTTTCCGCCCGATCGCAGCAAGGATTTCATCAAGCGCGTGATCGGCGTCGCCGGCGATACGGTTGCGGTAAAGAACGGCGCCGTGTGGCTCAACGGTTCGCCGATGGCCGACCCGCATGGGCATTTCGAGGTCGCCGCGCAGGATCGATCGCCAGTCTCGCCGCGCGACAACTTCGGACCCGTGACGGTGCCGCCGGGCAAGCTGTTCATGATGGGCGATAACCGCGATCGCAGCTACGACGGCCGCTTTTGGGGCTTCGTCGATCTGAACGACGTCGAGGGCCGCGCCATGGTCATTTATTTGCCGTGGAACGAGGAGAAAGCGGCCGACGCGTCGCTGCTGAGCGAGGTCCTGTTGTGGTTCGAGTACGTCAGATGGGATCGAGTCGGCATGATCGTGCACTAGCTCGAAAGGGAGCATCAGGTGGCGGACGAAGCGGTGAGCCGGATTGGCGCGATCCTCGAGGAGCTGGGGGCGCGATTCGATCTTGTGATCGAGGCGGTCTCGGGTTTCGGCGGACGCCTGGACACGCTGCGCGACGAGATCTTCGGGCAGTTCGCGGAAGTCGGCGGCCAGATTCGCTTTCTGTCCGAGCAAATTGCCGAGAACCGGCTGGGTATCGTCGCCGCGCGAGACGATCTCGGCGCTGAGATCGTGCGGCTGGGCGAGGCGCTCGGCAAGGCGCGCATCGAGTTCCGCGACGAACTAGTCGCCGCTGAGAAGGGACTTCGCGGCGAATTTGCCGCCCGCGCCGTCGAGTTCCGCCAAGAAGCCGCGCGCGCGGTGGCGTCCACCGGCAAGCAGGCGGCGGACTCAGGCGGCGAGACCGCGAAGATTCTCAAGCGTGAAATCGCGGCATCGGCGGAGCTCGCGGCAAAAAAACTCGGCGCCGAACTCAAGCAAACGAGCAAATCGCTGGCCAATCTCGCGCGCAAGTTCGACCGCTTCGACGACCGGATTACGGTTCAGACCCGCGACCAGGATCAACGCTTAAGAAAGCTCGAGCGCAAGCGCGGCGCATAGCTCGCTTCGCGCTGCAGAGCGGGATTGAGCGCAGGGTTGACCGCAATCCTTGGCGATCGTAAATTCTAGTCACCTTTAACCCGCTACTGAGATAGCGAAAAGGGACGACGATGAAAGTGTACATTTCCGGACCCGGCTGTTTTCGCAGCCGGGATTTTTTTTGGGCGTCGCGATGAGCGCCGCGCCCAACGTCGCACTCGACGCCGCTCAGCTCGGGCGCTCGCTCAAGCGGATCGCGATGGAGATCGCCGAGCGCAACGGCGGCGCGGACAACGTCGTGCTGGTGGGAATCGTTCGCCGCGGCGCCACGCTCGCAGAGCGGATCGCCGGCGAGTTGCGCGCCAATGGCAGGCGCGAGGTCCCGGTCGGCACGCTGGACATCTCTTCCTACCGCGACGACGGCAAGGGCCTGCCCGGCGATCCCCGGCTAATCGGCCGCGACATTCCTTTTTCCCTCGACGCCAAACGGGTCGTGCTCGTTGACGACGTGCTGTACACGGGGCGAACCGTGCGCGCCGCGCTCGACGCGATCTCCGATCTGGGCCGGGCGGAATCGGTTCAGCTCGCCGTTCTGGTCGATCGCGGAGAGCGCGAGCTTCCGATTCGCGCCGACTACGTGGGCAAGAACATCCAGGCCCCGCACGGCCAGCGCGTTTACGTGCGGCTGGCTGAGATCGACGGCGCGGACGCGGTCGTGGTTGGCAGCGCAAACGTAAAATGAGGGCGAACATCCGCGCGCGATGAGGGACGAACGATACGGTGTCACGGCTGACAAAATTTGACGTCGTTTCGATCGAGGATCTCGAGACCTCGGACATCGAACGCGTGTTTGCGCTCGCCGACGGCTTTGCCGCCCAACTCGTGCGAGGCTATCAGATCACGACCGCCGCCGGACTGATCATGGCGACGCTGTTCTACGAACCCTCGACGCGCACGCGGCTCAGCTTCGAGTCGTCGATGCATCGCCTAGGCGGCGCCGTGATCAGCTCGGCCGATATGCAGGCGAGCTCCGCCGCCAAGGGTGAGAGTCTGGCCGATACGGTGCGCGTCGTCGCCGGCTATGCCGACCTGATCGTGCTGCGCCATCCGCATGACGGCGCGGCGCGCGTAGCCGCGGAGTACGCGCCATGCCCGGTGCTGAACGCGGGCGACGGCAGCCGCGAGCATCCCACGCAGACGCTTTGCGATCTCTACATCCTGCGCAAGAAAAAGGGCCATCTGAAGGGACTCACGGTCGCGCTATGCGGCGACTTGAAGTTTGGCCGCACGGTGCATTCGTTGATCTACGCGCTCGCGCGTTTCGGCGCGAACATCGTCGCCGTGCCGACCAGCGGAATGGACGTTCCGGACTACGTTCTCGGGCGGCTTGCCGCCGAGCGCAACTACAGCTTCTCGACCGTCACGATGGATGAGCTCAAGTCGTTGGCGGGCGGCCTCGACGCTCTTTATCTGACCCCCAGCGCGCCGCATCAGATGGCGCTCTTTACCGGTGACGAGGCGCTTGGAAAAATTCCGGCGGCCGAGCCTCCGGCCGCCCTCGATGCATTCTACGTCACCCGCCTGCAGAAGGAGCGCATGTCGGGGAAAGAAGCCGGTCCCGCGGAGTACGTCCGCTTTGACGCGCGCGCTCTTCGCACCAGCCGCACGCAGGAAGCCGTCGTGATGCATCCGCTGCCGCGCCTCGGCGAGCTGGCGTACGAGCTCGATGCCGATCCGCGTGCGGTTTACTTCGAGCAGGCCGCGGCCGGCGTGCCGGTCCGGATGGCGTTGATCGCATTGCTGATGGAAAAAGCCGCCGACGCATCTGTCGGTCCGCGGCCGATGGCTGAGGCGATTCGCTTCAAGGCCGAGCCGCCGCCGCGATGCTCCAATCTGAACTGCATCACGCGATTCGAGGGCGCCTACCTGGCTCCGCGATTCACGCTCGGGCGCAGCGTGGATACCACGGTGCTCGCGCTGAAGTGCGGCTTTTGCGAACGCGAACTGAAGATTGAATACGTCGGTCATGCGCGATCGCATCGCTACTATCGCTTCGACGAAAACCTGCAGGGCTATGTCCGCCAATGGATCGAGGAAGGCTCGCTGGCTGTATTCGACAGCGTGAAGCAGGCCGAAGAGGCCGGCTACGAACCCTACCGGCGCGGTCCGCAGCGCGAAATTATGAATGAAGAGGAAGTGGTCCGTGCGATCGAATCGCTCGCCGACCAGGTGATTGCCGACGTTCACGATGTGCCGGGAGTGTCGATTGTGGGCGTCGTCAGTCGCGGCGCGATGCTCGCGCTTCGGCTGCGCGACCTGATCGGAGCGAAGACCGGCGTTCTTGCGCCGTGCGCGGCGCTCGATGTTTACAAACCGGCTGACCCGTTGTATCCGATCGACGGCGCCGAGACATTTCAACGTCGAAGACCGCACCATAATTCTTGTCGATGACGTGATTAACAGCGGCTGGACCGTGCAACGCGCGATGGCGACGATCTGGCAGCGCGGGCGTCCGGCGGCGGTCAAACTGGCGGTCTTGATCGATCGCGGGCATCGCGCCGTCCCGATTCGGCCAAACTATGTCGGCAAGAATATTCCGACCTCGCGCAACGAGCGCGTGCAGGTACGCCTCGGCGCGGCCGTCACGGAGAGCAAAGCGCACGATCGCGTAATGATCTATTCAATCGTCGAGCCGCTGAAAGAACCCGAGGCGGCGCATTGAACTCAATCCTGCTCAGAGGAGGACGGGTGATCGATCCCGCAAGCGCGCTCGATGGAAACTATGACTTGCTGGTGCGCGGCGGCGAGATTGCGGCGGTGGAACGGGCCGGGACTCGGATGAATTTTCACGATGCAAGTTTAGTCGATGCGAGCGGATGCTGGATCGTGCCCGGCCTGATCGATCCGCACGTACACTTGCGCGACCCCGGCTTCCCCGAAAAGGAAACGATCCTGACCGGCTTGCGGGCCGCGGCGGCGGGCGGCTTCACGACCGTGGCGGCAATGGCGAACACGTCGCCGGTCAACGACAGGCCCGCGATTACGCGCTACATGCTCGAGCGCGCCGGGGAAGCCCATTCGGCGCGGCTGGTGCCGGTTTCGGCTGTCACCCAGGGGCTGCGCGGGATCGAGCCGGTGGATTTCGCCGCGATGGTCGATGCGGGTGCGCGATTATTTTCAGACGATGGGATTCCGATCGATGATGCGGCGGTCCTGTCGCGCGCGTTGCATGAAACCAGGCGGCTCGGATATGCGGTTGCGCTGCATGAAGAGGATCGCGCGCTGTCATGCGATGGAGCGCTTAACGCCGGCGCGGTCTCCGAGCATCTGGGCGTCAGCGGTTATCCGGATTCGGCGGAATCGCAACGCGTGCGCCGCGATCTCGCGATAGCGATCGGCTCGGGCGCCGCGGTTCATGTCGCCCACGTGTCCACGGCCGAGTCACTCGAACTCATCCGCGCCGCGCGCCGGCATGGCGCGCAAGTCACCTGCGAGGCGACGCCGCATCATTTCACGTTGGACGAAACCGCCGCGCTGACTTGGGGGCCGAACGCGAAGATGAACCCTCCACTTCGCAATCGCGACGATGTCGAAGCGCTCCGTGCGGCGATTCGCGACGGCACCGTTGACATGATCGCGACCGACCATGCGCCGCACGATCCGAAATCGAAGCGGATGGAGCAACTCGGCGCCTTTTTCGGTCCGGGGCACCAGGCGGCGCATCTCGAGCACGACGCAGCCGGGATATTCGCGCACGCGGCGAACGGAGTCGTGGGTCTCGAGACATCGCTCGGCCTTGCGCTCGACCTGGTGCATCGATCTCTGATCGAACCGGCGCGTCTGGTTGAGCTGATGTCGCTCAATCCTGCGGCACTGCTGCGGCTGGAGGCGGGTACGCTTGCGGTCGGCGCGACCGCGGACATCACGCTGATCGATCCCAGTCTCGAGTGGACGGTTGCGCCGGAAAAATTCCTGTCAAAGAGCCGCAACACTCCGTTCGCAGGGATGCGGCTGAAGGGCAGGGCGATGCTGACTATCGTTGGGGGCGAAATCGTTTTCGATGGAAGGAAGGCGTAGCGGATCGATGAGCAAGGGGCGCGAAGCGATACTGGCGCTGGCCGATGGGCGAATTTTCCGCGGCCGCGCATTTGGCGCGGTGGGCGAGACCGTGGGCGAGGCGGTCTTCAACACTGCGATGACCGGCTACCAGGAAGTGCTGACCGACCCGTCGTACAAGGGCCAGCTGGTCTGCATGACCTATCCGGAAATCGGCAACGTTGGAATCAACGCCGAGGACGCAGAGTCGCGGCGCCTGTACCTGGAGGGTTTCATCGTCAAGGAATACTGGGAGCGGCCGTCGAACTGGCGTTCGGAGATGACGCTTGGAAGGTACCTGGAAGAGGCGGGCGTGGTCGGTATCGAGGGTATCGACACGCGCGCGCTGGTCCGCCATTTGCGCACGCGCGGCGCGCAGGAAGCGGTAATATCGAGCGTTGACTCGGACGCCGAGTCGCTGGTGCGCAAGGCCAAGGCGTCGCCGGGACTGGTTGGCCGCGATCTCGTGAAAGAGGTTACTTCCGCCGAGGCTTACGATTGGGACTTCGGGGATTGGAAATTGGGGCGCGGCTGCGTCCGCATGAGCCGCGAAGCGATGCGCGATGCGCCCACGATTGTCGCGCTCGACTACGGAATCAAGCTGAACATTTTGCGCCGGCTGGTCGCGACCGGCTTTCGCGTGAAGGTGATCCCGGCGGCGTCGAGCGCGGAGCAGATACTCGCGCACAACCCGGACGGAATTTTCCTGTCGAACGGACCCGGCGACCCCGCGGCGCTGCCGTACGCTTACAGAGCCATCGCGGGCGTGTTGGGCAAGAAGCCGGTGTTCGGCATCTGCCTTGGCCATCAGCTGATCGGGCTGGCGCTGGGCGGCAAGACTTACAAGCTCGACTTCGGCCATCATGGCGCCAATCATCCGGTGATGGACCTGCGCACGCGGCGCGTCGAGATCACCGCGCAGAACCATGGCTTCGCAGTCGATGACGAGTCATTGAGAAGACGCGCGAAGCTTTCGCATCTGAACCTGAACGACAACACCGTGGAAGGCCTGCAGGGAACCGGAGTGCCGTTCTTTTCCGTGCAGTACCATCCCGAGGCCTCGCCGGGGCCGCACGATTCGAGCTACCTGTTTGCGCGATTCAAGAAACTGGTTGAAGCGTTCCCGCGTTACGGCGCGGAGGCGCTGGACCGAATCCTTGCCGCCGAGGCATCCGCGCAATGACCCGATCAACGCATCGACTCGATCCAAGTTCGACATATCGGGACTACCAAGTTGCCGCTTCGTAAAGATTTGAAATCGGTGTTGCTGATTGGCTCGGGGCCAATCGTCATCGGGCAGGCGTGCGAGTTCGATTACTCGGGCACGCAGGCGGTCAAAGCGCTGCGCGAGGAAGGGCTGAAGCTCGTCCTGGTCAATTCGAACCCGGCGACGATAATGACCGATCCGGAACTGGCGGATCGCACCTATATAGAGCCGATGACGGCGGCGGTGTTGACGAAGATTATCGAGCGCGAACGGCCGGACGCGATCCTGCCGACGGTCGGCGGGCAGACCGCGCTAAACCTGGCGATAGAGCTTGCCGAGGCGGGCACACTCGATCGATTCAAGTGCGAACTTATCGGGGCGAAGCTCGGTGCGATCAAGAAGGCCGAGGATCGCGACCTGTTCAAGCAGGCGATGTTGAAGATTGGGCTCGAGGTGCCGCGCTCGGCGATCGCGCGGTCGGCGGCCGACGGCGAGCGGGTGCTGGGCGAGCTGGGCCTGCCGGTGATCATCCGGCCGTCGCGAACGCTGGGCGGAACGGGAGGCTCGATCGCGCGCGAACTCGACGACTATCGCGCCAAGGTGGCGTACGGACTCGAACAATCGCCGAGCCACGAAGTGCTGATCGAGCAATCGGTCGAAGGATGGAAGGAATTCGAGCTGGAGGTGATGCGCGACACGGCGGACAACGTCGTGATCATCTGCTCGATCGAGAACCTGGATCCGATGGGCGTGCACACGGGCGATTCGATAACGGTCGCTCCCGCGCAGACGCTGACCGACAAGGAATACCAGATCATGCGCGACGCGGCGATTCGGATCATCCGCGAAATCGGCGTCGATACCGGCGGATCGAACATCCAGTTCGCGATCGAACCGACGACGGGACGGATGGTCGTGATCGAGATGAACCCGCGCGTGTCGCGGAGCTCGGCGCTGGCGTCCAAGGCAACCGGATTTCCGATCGCCAAGATCGCGGCGCGGCTGGCGGTCGGCTACCGGCTCGACGAGATTCCCAACGACATCACGCGCATGACGCCGTCGTGCTTCGAGCCGACGATCGACTACGTGGTGACCAAGATTCCGCGCTTCGCGTTCGAGAAGTTTCGCGGCGCGGCCGACGAGCTGGGACCGCAGATGAAGTCGGTCGGCGAAGCGATGGCAATCGGGCGGACCTTCAAGGAGTCGCTGCAGAAGGCGCTCCGCTCGCTGGAAATAGGCTCGCACGGGCTGGAGAGCGGGCTCCCAGAGCCACCGAGCGCTCATGCAGCGGCGCAAATCCGCGCGCAGCTCGCGATCGCCAGCAGCCATCGGTTGTACCATCTGGCCGACGCTTTACGGCTGGGAATAACGCGGGCCGAAGCTTACCAGCTGAGCAAGATCGATCCGTGGTTTATTGACGCAGTCGCGGAGCTGGTGGCGGAGGAAAAGCGCGTCGCGCGCGAGCCGCTGGGCGCAGCATATTTCCGGGAGTTCAAACCGATGGGATTTTCCGATCGGCGAATTGCGGACCTGCGGGGGATCGATGAAGCGGCGGTGGCGTCGGCGCGGCGCGAAGCGGGAGTGACTCCGGTTTTCAAATCGGTGGACACCTGCGGCGCGGAATTCGAAGCGTTCACGCCCTACCTCTACTCGACTTACGAAGGCGAGGACGAGGCGCCGCCGACTGCGCGCAAGAAAGTGATCATTTTGGGCGGCGGGCCGAACCGGATAGGGCAGGGGATCGAGTTCGACTACTGCTGCGTGCACGCGAGCATGGCGCTCAAAGAGGGCGGCTTCGAAACGATCATGGTGAACTGCAACCCCGAAACCGTCTCGACCGATTACGACATCTCGGATCGCCTTTACTTCGAGCCGCTGACGTTCGAGGACGTGATGGCGATCGCGGAGCGCGAGAAGCCGGTCGGTGTAATCGTGCAGTTCGGCGGGCAAACGCCGCTCAAGCTAGCGGTGCCGCTGGAGCGGGCGGGCGTGCCGATCCTCGGCACGAGTCCCGATGCGATAGACCGCGCGGAGGATCGCGAGCGATTCAACGCGATGGTGGCGCGGCTCGGGCTGCGCCAGCCCGATGGAGTGTTGGCGCGCGGGTTGGACGATGCGATCGCGGGCGCATCGAAGGTCGGGTACCCGGTGCTGATCCGGCCGTCGTACGTGCTGGGCGGCCGCGCGATGGAGGTGATTCCGAACGAAGAGGAGCTGCGCCGATACGTGACGCAGGCTCTGCAAGCCTCCGAGCGCCATCCGCTGTTGATAGATCGCTACCTGCAAGGCGCTATCGAAGTGGATGTGGACGCGATCGCCGACGGCGAGACGGTCGTGGTCGGCGGAATAATGGAGCACGTCGAGCACGCCGGGATCCATTCGGGCGACAGCGCGTGCGCGATCCCGCCGACGACGCTGAGCGCCGCGATCCAGCAGGAGCTTGATCGCGCAGACCAAAATGCTGGCGCGCGAACTCGGCGTGATCGGGCTGATCAATATTCAGTACGCGATTTATGGCGGCGAAGTTTTTATCCTGGAAGTCAATCCGCGCGCGTCGCGCACGATTCCGTTCGTCAGCAAGGCGATCGGCGTGCCTCTGGCGAAGTATGCCGCGCTGGTGATGGCGGGAAGGAAGCTCAGCGAGATTGGGTTCACGACGCAACGCGTGCCGACTCACGTCGCGGTCAAGGAGTCGGTGTTTCCGTTCGGGCGATTCCCGGGTGTCGATACGATTCTGGGACCGGAGATGAAATCGACCGGCGAAGTGATGGGAATCGACACGACGTTCGCGATGGCGTTTGCCAAGGCGGAGTTGGCGGCGTCGTCGAATCTACCAGACGGCGGGCTGGTGTTCATCAGTGTCCGCGACGAAGACAAGCGATACCTCGAGCCGATAGCGCGCGGGCTGGCGGCGATGGGATTCGATCTGATCGCGACGCGCGGGACCGCCAATCATATTCGAAATCTCGGACTCAAGTGCGAACTCGTCAACAAGGTGCTCGAAGGCAGCCCGCATATAGTGGACGCGATGAAGGATGGGCGCGTCGCGATGGTCGTCAACACTCCCGACGCGAGCGGCACGAAGGATTCGTTCTCGATACGGCGCACCGCGCTGGAACTTCGGCTGCCGTATTTCACGACGATGGCCGGGGCAAAGGCAGCGGTGGAAGGAATCTTCGCGCTGAAGCACGAACCCTTCGAGGTGCGCGCGCTGCAGGACTACCATCACGCGTGAAACGGCGATGAGCCGAGAACCTTCACCTCACCTCTCGCGTGAAATAACGGGCGACGGATCAGAGACCGACGCGCGTGGCGGCGCGCTTGGAATCGAGAGCCCGGTTGCCGCGATGGCGGGAATCGGCCCCAAGCGCGCAGCGGCTCTGGAAGCGCGCGGGATCGCAACAGCGGGCGACCTTATATTTCATCTGCCGGCGCGCTACCAGGACTGGCGCGAGCGCACACCGGCTGAAGATCTGCGCGCCGGGAATATGATCGTCATCGAAGGCGACCTCGGCAAGATTTCCGAGCGGCCGATGCGCGGCTCGCGGTGGCGCCGGCTCGCGTCGGGATGGCTCAAAGTGGGCGGCAGGCAGATCCGGGTCGTGTGGTTCAACCTGCCCGCTTACATGCGCGGCTATCTTCCGGGCGGCGAGCGCGTGTTGGTCCGCGGGCGAGTCGCGGCGGGGGCGGACGGCGGAATCGAGATAGTGCAACCGGAGTTGCATCCGCTCTCGGATGGTGAGCCGAAAGCGATCCGCCCCGTTTACCGTATCCCTTCGATAGTGGGGCAACGGCTGTTCGCGAGCCTGGTGGCGCGTGCGCTCGGCGAGACGGGCGGCTCGATCCGCGGAGCGATTCCCGACGAAGTGCGCGGCGAAGTTCCGACGGTTCGCGACGCGCTCAGCTACATTCACGATCCGCCGCACGATGCCGACTTGGTGGCTTTGGCGAACGGAGAATCACGCGGGCATCTGGCGCTCGCATTCGATGAACTGTTCGCGTTCGAGCTGGCGCTCTCGATTGAACGCATCCGCAGCGCGCGCCGCGCCGGAATAGCGCTCGATGGCTCGCGGACGCTCAGCGCGAGGATGACGGATGAGCTGCCGTTTGCGCTGACCGGCTCGCAGTCGCGCGCGATAGAGGAAATCGGCGCCGACCTCGCGCGGCCGAATCAGATGAACCGGATGCTGATGGGCGACGTCGGCAGCGGCAAGACGATTGTTGCGTTCTGGGCGATGATCCGGGCGGTCGAATGCGGGCATCAGGCGGCGATGATGGCGCCGACGGAACTGCTCGCGGAGCAGCACTACAGAGGCTTCGCGCGCGTCTGCGGCCGGCTGGGCCTAAAGAGCGCGCTCCTCACGGGGAGCGTGACGGGGGTGGCGCGCAGCCGGATTTTGCGCGGGCTCAGCAGCGGCGAAATCGGGGCCGTGTTCGGAACGCATGCGCTGATACAGGAGCGGGTGCGAATGCGCGGACTCGCGCTCGGCGTTATCGACGAGCAGCATCGATTCGGCGTTTTCGATCGCGCCAAGCTGAAAGCATTGGGGCCGAAGGCGAATCTGCTGATGATGACGGCGACGCCAATCCCGAGAAGCCTGGCAATGAGCCTGTTCGCGAATCTCGACGTATCGTTTCTCGACGAGCTGCCGGCGGGGCGGACGCCGATCGCGACCGAGATTTACACTGAGGACGATATCGCGCGCGTGCATGAGGAGCTGCGCGCCGAGCTCGACGGCGGCGGACGCGCCTACTACGTCGTGCCGTTCATCGAGGGCGACGAAGACGAAGCCAAGTCGGTATCCGCCACCGCGGCGCGCCTTAAGAAGGACGCTATCCGCGGCGCGCGAGTCGGCACGATGCACGGCAAAATGGGTACTGCGGAAAAGGATCGCGCGATGCGCGAGTTTCGCGACGGCGCGATCGACGTCCTGGTCTGCACGACGGTGGTCGAAGTGGGAATCGACGTGCCGGAGGCGACGATAATCGTGGTGGTCGCGGCGGAACGCTATGGCCTTGCGCAATTGCATCAGCTGCGCGGCAGGGTGGGGCGCGGCGAGAAGGCGTCGCGCTGTTGTCTGGTGGCGTCGAGCGACGCGGACGAAGCGGCGCTGGAGCGCCTGGCGGTGTTGCGCGAAAGCATGACGGGCGCGGCGGTCGCGGAGGCCGACTTGCGGCTGCGCGGTCCCGGCGACTTGCTCGGCGCGCGGCAGACCGGGTCGCTGCCGCTGCGCTTCGTTCATCTAATTCGCGACCATCGCACCATCGAACGCGCGCGCAAGATGGCTGACGACTGGATCCGGCGCGATCCGTCGCTGGCGAGCCGGGAATCGGAAGGCGCGCGGGCGGCGGTCAAGAAGATGCTGGCGCTCGGGTTCAGTCTCGGCGACGTAGGGTAGGGCGGCGCCCTATTGAGCGGCGGACGTGGCGGAGGGCTCGATGCGCGCGGTGACGCCGCCTGATTCGATCGCGCTGGCGCTCCAAATGGCAGGCGCGAGAGTGTCGAAATAGTTCGCGCCCTGTCCGATCACGACCAGCACCGCCTTCGAGCGCGTATCGATGCGATGCGGGGTGGAGTCGCCGAGCAAGCGATCGAGCAAAGTCTGATAGACCACGGCGAAGTGGCTGGCAGTCTGGCCGTCGCTGAATGCGAGCATCCAGATCACGTTCACGCCGCGGCTCTCCTGCAGGATGATCATGCGGTCAGCGGTCCATCGCGAGGCGAGTCCGACTTCGTTGGATTGTTTGCCCAGATTGCGCTCCAGGATGACGCGCAGGAGCAGCTCGCCGTAAGTGTCGTCGTCGGCTTTTTTCCAGCCGCTCATGATTTGGCTGTAGCCGGCGAGCTCGATGCGTGGCTGGGGCGCGGCGCTGTCGAAGTAGAACGCGGGATGCAGAATCTGGTGGCTCGACTGCGGCGGGTTGCGATAGAGCGCATCAACGCCACGCCATCCACCGCGGCGATAAGCCTCGGCGACAAAGCGGACGCCCTCGGAATATTGGAACAGGAGCGGAGCGCTGAGGCCCTCGGGCGTGTCGGGCGCCTCGGCGGCGAGCGCTTGCGGGAGGTTCTTGAGATTGTCGACAAGGGCGTCGGCGGTGCTGTTGTCCATCCTGCCCAGCGCGTAGGCGAACCCGGCGATAGTCGCATCGCCTTCCGCGACCGACTTCAGCGCGAGCGCGCGATCGTCGTCGTCCTTCACTTTGTCGAGGCTCGATTCGAGATCGAAATTCTGATCCTGGAGCGCATGCGTCAGTTCATGCGCGAGCAGCATCTCGCCGACGACGTCGCGCTGAATCATGAACTGAGCCGCGCTGTTCCAGATGCCAAGATCGGCGCCGCCTTCGACCAGAACCATTTCCTTGCCATGCGGATCGTAAAAGCCCGCCACCTGGCTCTTGAGCAGCTTGAGCGACTCGGCCTTGAGATCGATATGCCAGGGAAAGAGGCCGGTGAGCGCGCCGGCTACCGCGTCGACCTCGAGCTGGTTGTCGGTGTAGTCGCGCATCAGGTCGGCTTCCATCATGGCCTCGGCCTCGTCCCGGGATTTGACGACGAGCGGAACCGGTTGCTTGAAGCGAAGCTGGCGAAGGTCCTGGATGCCGGCCTCGATTTTTTCGGCCTGCTGCGGATTAATCCGGCCGCCGTTGACGAGCGAGTAGGCGCATCCCCAGAGAAAGATCAGAGTGGTGACAGCGCAGATTGGCCACCAGAGCCGTCGTGCGAAGTAGATGGCTCGGCTGATCATTCGGTGACGATCACGATTGGAAGTCCAAAACGGGCGGAATCGGATGCGCGAGCCGCGGCGGCGGAGCGAGTCGCAAAAGCGCCCATCCGTACACGGTAGTAGCGGCGATGGTCGGCATCAAGCCGATCGACATGAACGTCGGCGTAGTAGGCGGCCAATTTGCTTCGCAGCTGCTCGGCGTTCCGTTGCTCGGAAAATGAACCTACCTGGACGAAATAGCGGAGCGGCGCGCCAACTTCGCGAGAGCCGGCCGGCTTGCTGATCAGCGAGATACGAACCGCGCGCGGTGCCGTGGTCGAGCATGCCGATCATGCGCGCCGCCTTGTGCGAAAGATCGATCTTGCGGCCCTTCAGGAACGGTCCGCGGTCCGTAATCGTCACTTCGACGGAAAGGCCGTTGTCGAGATTCGTGACCATCACGCGGCTGCCCAATGGAAACGCGATGGAGGCCGCGGTAAGTTCCTCCTGGTCGTAAACCGAGCCGGCCGAGGTTTTGTGGCCGTGGAATCCCGGCCCGTACCAGGAGGCCATCCCGATTACCTGCGGCGTCGGAGTTGGCTGCGGTACAGGGGCCGGCAGCGCTGGGGGAGGAGTCGGGACCTGGGCGGGACGGGAAACCGAGCAGGCGGCGAAAAGCGCGCTCATCGCGATCGTCGAAGCGATCCGGCGGATGGCGCCGTGGTTTCGAATGCCAGACACTTCAACAACCCGCGTCTGATTATAAGAACCCGGCGTTCGCGGCATAAGACCGCAGCATGTTGACCGATGTCGACCGAGGCGCTTCGAGCGCCGTCGATGGCGTGGTAGCATTTCGGATATTGAACGCAACCGCTGGATAAGGGCGCGATGCTGCGGACGAGGCAGGAGCTGGAGGAAATAGAGGCGCGCACGTTGGCGCCGTATGCGATGGCGTCGCGGGCCAGTCGCGGGCGCCGTTTTCCCGAGCCCGAACATCGGATTCGCACTGTCTTTGCGCGCGACCGCGACCGCGTTATCCATTCGGCTGCGTTTCGACGCCTCGAATACAAAACCCAGGTCTTTGTCAATCACGAGGGCGATTACTACCGCACTCGGCTGACTCATACCCTTGAAGCCGCGCAAATTGCGCGCACAGTAGCGCGGGCACTGGGTCTCAACGAGGAACTTGCGGAGGCGGTAGCTCTGGCGCACGACCTCGGCCATACCCCGTTCGGCCACGCCGGGGAGAAAGTGCTCAACGAGCTGATGGCACCGTACGGCGGCTTCGATCACAACGCGCAGAGCTTGCGCACCGTGGATTGGATCGAGATCCGCTACCCGAATTTTCGCGGACTCAATCTGAGCTTCGAGGTGCGGGAGGGAATCATCAAGCATTCGCACTTCCAGGATCGTCCGGAAGCGCGGGAGTTTGACGTGAGCACATACCCATGCCTCGAAGCGCAAATCGTCGATCTGGCGGACGAAATCGCGTACCTGGCGCACGACGTTGACGACGGGTTGAAGGCGCAAATGCTGACGGTCGACGAGCTTAATCAGTCGGCGCTGTTCAGAGAATCGGCGGCGGCGGCGCGCGACGCGGATCCCCGGGCCGAGGTGCGCGTGATCCGCTATCAGACGGTCATCAGGATGATCGACGCGATGTCCACCGATTTGATGACCAACCTCGCCGGCGAGCTGGAGCGCAACAACATCCGCAGCGTCGAGGACGTGCGCAAGGCGGGGAGGGCGCTGGCCTGTTTCGGCTCCGCGGTGGGCGCGAAGGTCGGCGAAATCAAGCAGGTCATGCGCGATCGCCTGTATCGGCATTACCGGGTCAGCCGAATGACCGAGAAAGCGGGCAGGGTGCTGGCGCGGCTTTTCGAAACCTACATGACCGAGCCGCGCCAGATGCCCGAGCACGTGGTCGCGCGCGCGGAGCGCTACGGCGAGCCGATTTCACGCGCGGTGGCGGACTACATAGCCGGCATGACGGACCGCTTCGCGCTCGACGAATATCGCAAACTCTTCGATCCCAATGAGCGCGTCTGACCCACAGAAGCCGCCGAGACGGATGCGCGCGCGGCGATCGCTCGTCATCCGGCGCAACGATCACGTGGGCGATCCGGTGGGGCTGGCATTCCTCGAGTCGCCGGAAACCAACGGCGATGCGGTTCTCGCACGGCTGCGCGAATACCTGGGCGACAAGCTCAAACTCGTCAAGGCGGAAGTATCGCACGGCGAGATCGCCGTGGAAGTCGAATCGCGGGGATGGACCGAGGAGGGCGCGCGGATGGCCGCCGCCGCGCGCGATCTATATCAGAAGGGAGCCAGGCGCGGGGCGTTGTCGATGTATCGTGACGCGCTCGAACTCGACCCGCTGAACGCGGAGGCGATTTTGCGAATTGGCCTTGCGCTTGCCGAGCAGGAAAAATTTGCGGAGGCGTTCGCTGCGCTCAAGCGCGCGCGCGAGTTCGGCGCCGACGGCGTCGAGCTGCTGATCGCGATGGGCCGATGCGCGGCGGGGTTGGAGCGAAGCCCGAATGCGGTCGCGTACTACGAAGAAGCGTTGAAGATCGAGCCGCGCAATTTCGTAGCGCGCAGGGCCTTGCGCTCGCTGGGCCGCATGCCGGCGACAACGAAACCCGGCAAAGAATCAGCCGCTGTACGGAGCGGCCGCGATTAGCTAAAACTGTGCCAAATTCACTTTTCGCTATTCACCAGGAGCATTCATCGGCAATGGTCAAGATCGTTTATTGCATCAGCAAGCTGCCCCATCTGAGCAACGAGGAATTTCATCGCTACTGGCGCGACGTCCACGGTCCGATCGCGGGGAGGATTCCAGGCTGCCGCAGGTACGTTCAGAGCCACACGATTCATCGCGCGCTCGGCGGGCGCGAGCCTGCGTTCGACGGCGTCGCGGAGTTGTGGTTCGATGATTGGAAGGCGCTGGAGACTGCGATGGCGACCAAGGAAGTCGCAGCCGCGCTCGAAGACGAACGCAAGTTCATCGATCATTCGCGCACCGCGTTCTTCATCGCCGAAGAGCATCACGTAATCTGAGCCGGATAAGCGCCCGAAACCGGGAGCGTTGGAGTACTTAATGATTTCAGGCCTTCTTCGATTTTCAGGCGAGGTTACATAATACTTCTAGCATTTGATGGTTCGATGAGAGGGCGCGAGTGTCAAAAGAGAAAACAATTTAGTCAAATTCCTTGACCGTAATACTTGAAGTCGATCAGGTAGACATTTTCTCCCGGTCCATGTTTCGCGACCTTCAGTAGGTCGATAACACCTGAAAACCCCGAGCGTTTCGCTAGTGCGGGGGTGATATCGGCGATCGTGATCTGTCTGATCGAGGTCACCTCGATGAACCCGTCGCCCAATTTGTAGCGGCCGCCGACCTTGACGTGCGGCCCACGCCAAATCCTTACGCTGCACGTGACTTCGCCGCGCATGATTGGCACGCGAAGCCGCTTTGTAAATACCATAGTACTTCTAGCGACCTTGGTTCGCTCAAATTGTCGTGCTGGATCGCAGCCGAACCCCAAGACCCGACGCTGCGTTCCCGCCGCCCGTAGCAACCGGCGAGCCGAGGCAACTGCACACAATTAGCTTGGTTGACACTTCGACGCTTTGATACTAAACATTAGTTGGACTTATTCGAGAGAAAAGAACAACTTAGTCACGCGTGTACCAAGAAGTGTCGGATGTCCAGTTTTCGAAAGATTTTGTGTCTGAAGGCCCTTTGTAACCGTTCTAGCAATCGGGGCTGGTCTGATGTTCTTCAGTGGATCGGTGGGCATAATGGAAATCCCGGCTTGGAGGTGCGCAATGAAACGTCTGTTGTTGACTGCTGCCATCGTGGTGCTCGTCGCCGCTAGTTCCTGGGGCTCGACCAACTACAACTCCTCGAAGAGCAACGTCTATGCGCCGTTCCCCAACGCGATGATAACGACCGCGTCCATAAACTTTTCCGCAGGCGAAGGAGGGGTGGTGTACACCACCCCCTCGAACGGTGACTTTATCCTGACCCAGTTCTGCGCCGGTCCTAATGCGTTCGGCGGCGTTCAGCTTGAGGCCGCAAACTTTGGAACCATCGCGGAGACGGAGAATGGGGCGGCCTGCTATACTTTCACTCCCGGTGTGAGCATACCTCCGAATTCGGAACTTACCTGCTCGACCGCCGGTTTTCATAAAACTACCTATTTCTGCACGATTTCCGGCATACAGACGACACCGACTCCCCGACACCGACAGCCACTGCGACTGTGCTTCCGTAAATCGAGCTGAGCCGGGTAAGCGCCCGAAACCGGGAGCGTTGGAGTACTTAATGATTTCAGGCCTTTTTCGATTTTCAGATATAAAATCCCACCAGCGCTTTCTCCATCGGATCGCCTCCCAACGCGCGGGATGTGCGCGCTGGAAGACGTTTTGTAGCGCCGCCCGCCCCTGAAGGCGGGCGAGCGGAGCATCGCGCTGCGCGATTTAGGTTGCCGGTGCCGTCTGGTACAGCTCATCGGCAAAGCGGAATCAGGCATGGAACTCGGTTGCGTCAAGGAGGATCTTGGGTTGCCTTCTTTGGAATGGAATCGCCGCTGGGCGCTGAAGTTCGAGGAATTCCGGAAAAAAAACCCCGGCGGGCTGTATGGAAGCCAGTGGGGCGACCCGGAGGTACGGGGAATCCGGTATTTTTTCCGAAGAGTGTTTTTTCGCCGGGCTGCGGGCCCGCTCTACAGGGTCGTTGACGATTACATCAGGCCGTACGTCAAGCCGGATGCGACCGTGCTGGAGATCGGACCTGGAGGCGGCCGCTGGACGCGCTATCTGGTGTCCGCAAAAAAGGTCGTCGCGGTCGACATCAACGCGGAATTTTTCGCGCCGCTGCGCGCGATGTTTCCGGACGCGAACTTGGAATTTTACCAGCCCGAGGGGTTCGACCTTCGCCGGGTGGCCGCCGACTCGATCGATTTCGTATTCACGTTCGGGACCTTTGTTCATATCGATCCCGACGGGATTCGTGAGTACCTGGGCGAGATCAGGCGCGTGCTCAAGCGCGGGGGAACGGCCGTGGTACAATACGCGGCCAAGGAAAAGCCCGCCGGCCGCAAAGAGCTGTCGTTCTCCGAGATGACGGCGGAGAAGATGGCCGCGATGGCGCCGATGGAGATCGTCGAGCATAACACGCGACTGCTCAGCCACAGCAATATCGCTGTTTTTCGCAAGTAGCTTGCGCGATCCGGATTTACTCAGGCCGTGGCGCAAGAATTGTTCGCTGCCGGTAAATTCGCGAAGGTCGGCGATAGTAAGGATTCGCTCGCTTGTCATGTGATTCCCTTTCCTGTCGCGAGGCCGCCATCAGGTCGAAGCGTTTCCGAGCCGGAGAATCGTGCTTCGATAGGTCGCGTAACAATCATCGCAGGCAACGAGATCAAATCAAGGCTTAAGACACCATTAACTGGCCGTCCATCCGAGTTGCGAGGAGCGATAGGCCGCCAGTCCATCTTTTCATACTCATATGCTCACCTGATCTAAGCGCGGAAGTCAGAAGGTCTCTCTTAATCAGCACTATCGGGGTAGCTTCGGGAGGAATCGTCCGCGCTCATCGCGCTCGGCAACGCGCGCTCGTGCGCACCCGCCGCGCACTTTCAGCGGACTGCGCGTATTTGCGGTGCGGAACATCCAACGGTACCGGCGCGCAGCCTACCGGCGCAGTGACAATCGGATTGCGGTAAGCTCAATCGAAGTTCTCGACGCACCAACAATTGGTGCTCGAAGCGTCGAGAGCCAATTCGACATTCCGTCATCAAAGCGCTAGGCGTGGCGGTTCGCAAGCGCACCGAGCGTGATTGCTGCGGCGTCTAGCGCGAATGATCCACGGGCGCGCGAGCCGCGCCCTCGATTGTCTCACCCACCCGATGGTAGTTAAAGTAAGCGCGCGCCCGTTGGCGCAGGAGATGAGGGAAAGATATGCTTATCCAGCTTGGAAACTGTCGGAGTCGCCGTTCGGCGGAGAGTCCGGCTAGTGGGGATTGGGTTTATGTTGACACTCACTATGAAATCTGCTGGAATTGGGGCCTATTTTCAAAGGTTCCATGATTCTCGACTATCCTTTTTCGGTCGCAATAGTAGTAGCGCATCTACTCGATTTGAGCGAGGTGCGCTGTGAGCCTCGGGGTTCAGCGGTTGGCCGAACTCTTACTGTTGAGCGAATCGGCGCGTTGTGAGCGGCTACTTATGATCATCGAACCGTTCAACGGATACATGGATGAGAGCGGCACTCACGATGATTCGCAAATCATCGCGATGGCTGGCTATGTATCGACATATGATCGATGGATTCAATTTGAAAAGGATTGGGGCGGAGTCCTGCGACATCGATGTCTCAAGGAACCATTCCACATGACCGATTTTGAAACTCGTCATGGAGAATTTTGCGACAACAACTATTGGACTCCAGGGATACGGGAAAGCCTCATTGAACGACTTACGTATATCGCTAAGCGTTCCACCGTATTGGGTGTTGGGGTCGTGATTCAGAGGAAAGACTACGAACGATTGATCCCCGACGATCTGAAAGCCGATTTTCAGAATCCCTACTATCTTCTGCTCTACTTTTGTTTAGTGCTGTTGGCGAAATGGAACCAAGAAATTCCAGAGCCATGTAAACCGATCAGGTTTTTGTTTGATAGGAAAAAGGGATTTGAAGGCGAAGCCGCCAAGCTCTACTACGGAGTCAAGGACCGACACGATCAATATCGATTACTTAGCGATATGGATTTCGGTTCAAAAGATGAGGACATACCCCTTCAGGCAGCTGACCTGATTGTCTATGAAGTCGCGAAAGAGGGTCGGCGCGCTTACGGCGATCCGCGTAACATGCGCAAATCCATGGATGCTTTGCGCGAGAAGATGAATTTACTGGTCACTTTCCTGCAAGAGAGTCACTTGCGGGAATTTATTCAGATAGTGAGGAGATCGCAGACTTCCGGTTAAAGCCAACCTACTGCCGAGATTCGCGACCCATAAGCCAACCGCCGACAAATGTCCCAACCATTCCGAAGGCTATGCCAATTTGATGTTGCAGATTGCCCGTGCCGACTGTTGTCCACATCAAATATTCGCCAATGAGGATTAGCGCAAAAGCGATTAAGTAGCCGAGAAGCATTCAGAGCGCCTTCGCGCCCATCGCTAAGCTGGCTGGCTCAATCGCTCGATCTCGCGCAAGACTCCGCGATGGTCTTCGATCAATTGCCTTAACTTGTCGGAGTGAAAAGCGAGCAATTGCTCTGCTTCATCGAGCGCCACTTTTTTGCTCGCAGCCTGAGACCTCGCGGCGTTCAGTCGCCCCAGCGCATCCTCAAGTTTCTGGGCCAAATCAGCCCACGTAGCTTGAATTGCGCTATTCGTTTGTTCTGGCGATTCACGCAGGTATTTTACAAAGTCGGTGTGACTGGTCTGCGCCGTGCTGAGTTCAAACTCTCTGCGCTCCACCAGTACTACTGCACTATCATGCGCAACTTTTGCCTCGTTGCGCGCGATAGCGCAGAGGTTCACTTTCATCTGCTGAGCATTTCGTTGCTGCAATGCTTGCATCTGCGAACGATTCAGCAGTGACAATGCCGTTTCATTTACGCTCATCATCCACCTCCATTCCCGCTAATCGCCACCTTTGAGGAACGGAAAAGCGGCTTGACCAGGCGCTTGAACTTTTCGGGATCGGCGTGTTCGAGTTCCCGCCTTAAGCTCTCGTCGCTGGCGCGCGTCTTCTCGCTGATAGGCTTTTGCGGCTTCGATTTCTTTCGCGGCACGCATAAAGTGTAGCGCGGTCAGATCGATCCGTCCACTACTGGCTGCACGTCGTAATCAGATCGGCGAACATCGCTTCGTTGTTTCGATTGTTGAACCGGAACGAAAACTCGTTCAGGTAGAAGGGCAGATACTTCGCGCTGACGTTGTGATATGTGCCGACCACGCCGCGCTTGAGCAGCGACCAGAACGATTCGATTGAATTGGTATGGACCTCGCCGCGCACGTACTCGCCTGCCGAATGCTTCACGGATTCATGCGGCAGATTGCGATCCACGTAATTGTAATCTTTGTTTTCGTCGGTCACGACCAGCGAGACTTTCTTGTCCACGACCTTGCGAACGAACGCCGAGAGAGTGGGCGCATCCTGACTGCCGATCACGCGCGCCACGACGTTACCTTTGCGCTCAATCGCTCCGATCACGCCGATCTTTCCGTAGCGGATGTCCGCCGATGCCAAGCTCGCGCTGGCCGACCGCGGATTTCTGTGCGGCGTGGCGGTTCCGGTCTTTCCCGCCGATATAAGTTTCGTCGGCCTCAACCACGCCGCTCAGCGGCTGGTACATATCGCCAGCCATCGCCGCGCGCCAGCGCATGCAGATGATACCAGCTTGTGTGATAGTCGTGGGTGGATTTCTCTCCGAAGATCACGCGATGGATTTGAAGCGCGCTGATTCCCTTCTTTGCTGGTCAGCATCAGGTATCCGACTTTGAACCAGAGATTCAGCGCGATCTTGGTATCCTCGAAAATGGTTTTGCTTGTGACGCTGAATCGATAACCGTTGCGCTTGTGGCAGACCATGACCTCGCCAGTCTGCTTATCGACTGTCTCCGCGCCGCTCTTGCAAACCCAATGGTAGGGGCGGGCAGCCAGCGCGTACACTTTCTCGCTTGCCTTGCAGCGCGGGCAGCGCACACCATCGCGCCAGCGCATCTTCGCAAGGAAAGCGCGGCACTGTTCGTCGGTCCCAAACTCACGGTCGAAGTCGCTTAGTGTCTGCATAATTTGGTATATTAGCCGAATTATGAATGAGTGTCAATACTCACCCAATCCCCCGGCTAGTTTACATAATACTTCTTATGCGAAGTTGCCCTACAGTAGAAAGATAGCGGCCATAGGCGCATTCGTTGCCGCCATGCTGTTGTCGGGCGCCGGGCGCTCGGCCCTCGCGCAGAACGCGTCCGGGGCCTTCCCTGTCGGCACCGCCGCGGTCGCCACGGATCCCGCACGCGACGCCGCGTTGAAGAGCTATCTGCAGAAGCACTTCAAGATTCCCAATGCCGCACAAATCGAGCTGGGCCCTGCTTTCAAGACGCGGTTTGACGGACTGCTCGCGCGGCAACTGGTCGTGACCAACGAACAAGGACAGAGGATCACCACCACGCTGTTTTTCGACAAAAGTGAGAACGGGGCGATCATCGGCCAGTTTATCGACGTCGGTACGGAGCCGTGGGGACGGGTTAACATGGGCGCCGTGAGCTTGGACGATCGGGCGACGCTGGGACCGGCGGACGCTCCGGTGACGATTGTTGAGTTTGCCGACTTCGAATGCCCATTCTGCGCGCACGCGTTCAGCATGCTCGAGACCCTGGTCAACACGACGTACAAGGGCAAGGTGAAGGTAATTTACAAAAATTACCCGCTCGACGCGCATGTGTGGGCGGTCAAAGCTGCGGAAGCAGCCGAGTGCGCGCGGCTGCAGAACCCGGCGGCGTTTTGGGACTTCGCACGCTACTTCTACGCGAACCAGGGTTTGATCAACCCGCAGAATCTGCAGCAGCATGTGGACAAGCTGGCCAACGCTCAGAAGCTCGACCAGCCCTCATTGAAGGCGTGCATGGACAGTCCGCAGACCGAGGCTCGCGTGAAGCAGGATCAGATTGACGGCAACTCGATTCAAGTCACGTCGACGCCGACCTTCTTCGTCAACGGCATACCGGTCGTAGGATTGCCCGACGGGAAGATCCTGGAATTCGTGATCAACTCGGAGCTCGGGGAGAAGTCGCCGTCGGCCGCGGCCCACTAGTGAACGGCGACCGGTTGCGGGCCCGCCGCCGCGGCTGAAGGCGGCGGCGGCAGCTCGGCGGGTGCGCCGAGCAGCGCCAGCGATTCCATTACGTCCTGGCGCTGCTGCGCGAACGGATGAGCGGCGAGGAAGCCGCGATAGGCGGCGATCGCGCCCTGCTTGTCGCCCGATTTCGCGAGCATCCGCGCGACGCCCAGCTCCGCCCTCGCCTGCTCCGGCCCCGGATCGGCTGCGGCCTGCTGGTAAGCGCCGGCCGCCTTCTTCCAATCCGCCATTCGCTCGTAAACCACCGCGAGGTTTGACAGCGCGAGACTGCGGAACAGCGGGTCACGCTCTTCGGCGAGAAATGCAACCAGCGAATCGCGCGCGTCCGGCAGGTCGCCATCGGCCAGGTACGCGCTCGCCATGTAGAAGCGCGCGAGGCGTCCGAGCCGGCGGCCCGGCTCTTCATCGGCGAGCTGCTTGAACTGCGTCTCGGCGAGTTTGTTCTGGCCGGCGTTGAGCGCGGTGATCGCGTCATAGAACCGGGCCGACACAATATTGTCGCGATGGCGCTCGTAGTAGTACACGCCGATCACGGTCGCGCCGACAATCACGACGACTGCGGTCGAGATCAGCACCTGGGTGAGATTGTTGACCAGGAAATCGCGCGCGCTATCGACCAGCGTCGTGAGCTCGTCGGGCGCCCTGAGTTCTTTTTGGCTTAATTTTTTCCGGCGATGGGTAGTCGGCGGCATCGAATGCTCCAGCGGGCGCCGCCCGGCAGAGGATCAGGGGAGTTTAGCGCGCTCGCGGCTACATCTTGTATTTGAAATCCTCGGGCGACATCCGCTCGAGAATCTCGGACCATTTGTCGCGCGACACACCGGCGAGGTTCTGATCCGAAGTCTGCTCTTCGCCCTGGGATTCGTGGAGCTCGCTGGAAGCTTCGAGCACTTTCTTGGCCACGTAGATGGGCGACTTGGTGCGCAGGGCCAGGGCGATGGCGTCGCTCGGGCGCGAATCTATTTCGAGCGCCTTGCCGTCGCGCGTCTTGACCTGAATCCGCGCGAAGTAGGTGTTCTCGCGCAACTCGGTGATCTCGGCCGACTCGACCGTCGCGCCGAACTCGACCAGCAGATTGCGCAGCAGGTCGTGCGTCATCGGGCGTGGCGGCTTGATCCCTTCGAGCTCGGTGGCCATCGCGGTGGCCTCGAGCGGACCGATCCAGATATGCAGGTTGAGCTTGTTGTCGGGATCCTTCAGGACGACGATGGGCATCTTGGTCGAGGGGTCGAGCGTGATCCCGCCTACGATCATCAAAATGAAGTCTTCTCTGTGACCAGCCATAGACGGGCTCTTCAACGGCTTCTCTTCAAGCGCGCGCGGCTTCGAGTCGAAATCCCGCTCGTCACTTGGAGCAAATATCTTGGCCCAAAGACGCCTTGTGGTCAACCGAACAAGCTGCGCAGCCGCCAGGATCGAGTCCGTCAGCCTGCGACCAAGCGATCGACCACCCGATAAAGCTGGTTGAGATTGCGGCACTCTTCCACCAGGTCGCAGTGCGGGGCGTAGCGGTCCATTTCGCTGTCGCCGAAGCCCCAGGTATTGCGGCTTTCAGGATTAAGCCAGATCACTTTTTTGGCGCGCTGGCGGATTTCACGCAAGCACCATTCGTGCGGGAGATTGTAATTGTTGCGCGCGTCGCCGAGCACGATGACGGTAGTGCGCTTGTTGACGGCGCCCAGATGATCGGTGACGAAGTTGCGGAACGCGTAGCCGAAATTCGAGTGGGCATACACGTTGATGATATCGCCGGTGAGCGCGACGTCGAGCGCTTCCTTGGCGTCATTGTTGCGAAAGCACTCGGTTACTTCTCCGATGTCGGCGACGAAGATGAAGCTGCGCACGCGCGAGTAGAGATCCTGCAGCGAGTAAACGAACTGCAGCATGAATCGCGACGCGTTGCGCACCGAATCCGAAACGTCGCACAGGATTACGACCTGCGGTTTGTCCTTCTTGCGCTTCTCGAAGCGCAGCTTGAACGGAACGCCGCCGTATTCGAGGTTCTGGCGAAGGGTGCGCTTGATGTCGAAGCGGCCCTTCTTGGAACGCTTGCGGCGCACGGTGATCACGTTTTTGAGCCGCTGCGCCAGGCGCGTCACCGCCTCGTTCATTTTGTTGATCTCTTCTTCGGTCAGGTAATAGAAACTCTTCTCGCCGATCTGGTTGAGACGCTGATCTTCCTTCTGCTTGATGTCACGTTTCTCGCGCTCCATCCGGACGTAGCGGCGGATGATGTCGTCGAGCGCCTTGAGGCGGCGTTCGAGGTACTCTTCCATCTTTGCCTTGAGCTCGGAGCCGATATCCATCTTCTCGAGCTGCTCGCGCAGTTGCTTGATCTCGGCTTCGATCTTGTCGAGGCCGAGCTGGCGGGCGAGCGCGCGCGCAAAGTAGTTCTCCTCGATCGTGCGCTCGATCCCATTGAGCTTGACGGCGCGCGAGGCCTCGCGGATTTTCCGCTCCATCTCGCCCGAGTTGTTCTGCAGCAATTGTTTTGCAAGCTCGGAGAGATTCTTGCCCTCTTTCTGAAGCATCTTCTCGACTTGATCGAGGAATTTCTGAAATTCCTGATCCGACATCGAGAGCGCGTTCTGCACGGCCTGGCTGGCCTGCTTGATAATTTCGCCAAGGCCGGAGAAGTAGATATCGAACAGTTCCTCGAACACCGGCAGTTCGCTGGACCGCTTGACCATCGTGGCCCGCAGCGCGGCCCGAAACGCATCGCGCTCTTTCAGTCCGGTGACTTCGGAAGCGCTGAATGCGTCGAGCGTTTCCGCCAGCGACACGCGCACGCCGTTCTCGCGCAGCAGGTTGGCAAATTCGACGAGTTTTTCCTGCATGGTGTTGTGGCGCCCTACCCTGCTGCTCGTTCAAGCCGCCGCGCGGTCAATTTAGAAAATCCTTGTCGCTGCCGGCCTCGGTGCCGCGACGCGCGCGCACGCGGCGCACGTAGTCCTTGAGCTCTTCCTGCGCCTTGCGCACATCGCCCTCGTACTTGACGATGGTGTCGAGCGTCTCGCTGACGAGTTCCTGATCGAGACTGTTCACGTTGAGCAGCGTCAGGGCCTTGACCCAATCGAGCGTTTCGCTGATGCCGGGCGTTTTCTTGAGATCGAGTTTGCGCAGCGATTGCACGACGGTGACGATTTCCTCGGCGAGCTTGGTCGCCGCCTCGGGGACCTTGAGCTTGACGATCGCAAGTTCCTGCGCGCGATCGGGAAAATCGATGTACAGATGCAAGCATCGCCGCTTGAGCGCGTCGGACATTTCGCGCGCGTTGTTGGAAGTCAGCACGACCAGCGGAATGTGCTTGGCCTTGAGCGTGCCGAGCTCGGGCACGGTCACCTGGAAGTCGGACAGCAACTCGAGCAGGAACGCTTCGAACTCGGCGTCGGCCTTGTCGATCTCGTCGATCAGCAGGACCGACGGCTGCTCGCTGGAGATGGCCTTGAGCAGCGGCCGCGGCAGCACGAAGCGCTCGGAGAAGAAGACTTCGTCCTGCGCGGCGATCCGATCGACCGCCTCGGTCAGGCCCTTGGCGCCGACCAGCACTTCGCTGATTTTGTCCTTGAGAATCTGGGTATAGAGGAGCTGCTTGGCGTACTCCCATTCGTAAAGCGCCTTGCCCTCGTCGAGGCCTTCGTAACACTGAAGTCGGATCATCTCGAAGCCGAGCGATGCGGCCAGCACCTTGGCCAGGTCGGTCTTGCCGACGCCGGCGGGGCCTTCGACCAGGATGGGCTTGCGCAGTTCAGTTGCCAGGTAGATGACGGTGGCGATTCGCCGGCTGGCGATGTAATTGTTTTTGGCGAATCGCTCGACTACGTCCTCGATCGATGAAAACATCCATCCTCCTCGACGCCGGAAGCTGAAGGGGCGCGCTCCGCGCGGATTAGATTAAATATCATGGCTAATTAACGCGAGGAAACCCGCCGGAGTTGGCGGGCAACGGCGCGATAGTCGGATCGCTCGCCTGCCCTCACGCAACGATTCTATCAGAGTCGCTTGGCCGCGCGCATTGGCAGTCAATTTTCTCAGAAGTGGTCAGAAATGGTGCTGTCCTGCTGGGGTTTTTAGTTCAGGAGAACGAATCACGAAGCAGCAGCCAGCCTCTGCACTCGAGTCAGGAGAAGATGCGGCCGGACTCTACCTCACGTTTCGGATCCGCGCGGGGGCTTTGCAGGGCGCGGCCCGATTGTTTTGGTTTGGGTCGTTGAATGCCGGCTAGAACTTCTCGGGCCATTTTCGCGCGGCGTGAAAACACGCGCAGGATCTCGACCGTCTCACCGCGCACCCGGTACGGAACGATGTATGGCGTCCCGCTCACCACCAGCTCGCGGGTGCCGGGAACCCGTCCGATTCGGCCCGAGGCCGGATGGGTGCCAAGCCGCTCGACGCTTGTCGCAATACGGTCCACTATTCGCGCCGCCGCGTTGGGGTCGTCGCGTGCGATGTACTCGGCCTCCTCCTCGAGATTCCGGAGCGCGCGCCTAAGCCACCTTACCCGCACCGCGCCTCCACTTCTTCATCACCGCCTGGACCTCTGCTTCACTTGCGAAGTCACCCGCGTCGGCCTCCTTGAGCGCGGCTCTGATCTCCGCGATTTGCCATTCGTTTAAATCGACGTAGGCGCGGATCGCCTCGGCCGCGACGTAGGACTTGGTGCGCTCCATCGCCTTGGCGAGTTTTTCAAGCCGGCTCTTCGTCTTGCGGTCAACCCGGATCGTCATTACTTCCGACATGTTTGTATTGTGCTGTGTACATCGGCATACAGCAAGGGGCAGGTGGTAAACACACACACACCGCTGCTGGCGACGATGGGGCCTTGTGCGGGGACGCGGCGGACTGCCAATTTTGTATCGATGTGTACGCTGGCGATTTACTTTCAGGCGACACGCGATTTTCCGGTCGTGATCGCCGCCAATCGCGATGAATTCCTCGACCGCCCCGCAGGCGACCCGACTACCATCCTCGAAAAGCCGCACGTAGTCGGCGGCAAAGATCTCAAGGCGGGCGGAACGTGGCTCGGGATAAGCGAGTATGGAATTGTCGCGGGACTCCTGAATCGGCGGGCCGGCAATGGCGGCAATCCGGATGCGCGATCGCGCGGGCTGCTATGTCTGGACGCGCTTCGGCGCCGGACCGCGGCGCAAGCGGCGGAGTTCGCCGCCCATGAGCGCGGCTCCGACTACAATCCATTCAACCTGCTGATGGTCTCGCGGACCCAGGGGTTCGTCGCTTACAACCGCGGCGCCGTGATCGAAGTTGTCGCACTCAAGCCCGGGCTGCATCTGCTGACCAATCTCGACGTGGATGACTTCGAATGTCCGAAGATAAGCGCGTCGTACGGCAAGTTCGCGGAACTCGGCGACCGGGCCGATTTCCAGCGCGATCCGATCGGACATCGTGCCGCGCTCGGGGCGTTGCTGGCCGATCACAATACGCAGCTCGACTCGCGCTTCGGCACCGCCGCGGTCGGACGGTCCAACGCGCTGTGCCTGCATCTCGATAATTACGGCACGCGGTCGTCGAGCCTGATCTTCATGCGCGGCGACGGGCCTGAAATCGCGCATTACTTCGCGCCGGGGCCGCCGTGCCGAACGGCGTATGCTCTGGTGGAGCAATAGACTTAATTGAATGTGAAACCCACCGTGGGTTTGCAGGGGTGACCTCCTTCGGCTTCGCTCAGGACAGGCTCTGCACCCAATGTTAAGAGCACGGGAAAAAGTCGGGCAAAGAGGGCAAGCGCGGGTCAGGGGCCAAAGTAAGCGGCGATGCCCGCCAGCACGAAGCATCCGATCGCGATTAGCGCGGAGGCGAGAAAAATCGACGCAAGAAACGGCGGCTCGAACAGAAAAAACAGGATGAAGCCCGCGGCTATCGCGACGACGCTCGCGACTATCGCGAAGACTATGCTCACCGTGCGCAATTGCGCCATCGCGAATCTCTCCGCCGGCTGCGGCCGTCAATCAAAACGATTCCCTTGACGCCGAGGCGCATCCGAGTATACGCCGTGGGTTCATCGAAGCGGTTGCCGATCCCGCAGGACGGGGACCGATTGGAGTTTTGAATTGATGCAAATTCGTTATCCAATCTCGCGCCGAAAACCGATTGCCGGTCTGATTGCCGCGATCGGTATCGCTTTCGTTGTTGCAACCGCGCATCCAATCCACGCGCAACTCGGTCAGTCAGGGCTCAACTGGCAACAACGCTTCCTCGGCATCATTCCGCTCGTCAAGCCCGATCCAAAAGACCCGGTGGTGGTCACAGTCAACGGTGCTCCGATTACGGCGGCGGAAATCGCCGACTACGCGAAGACCGAAGCGCGGATGATCAACGCGACCAGCACCGAAGAGTCCAAGGCGGTGTTTCGCGATGCGGGCGAAAATCTAATCAACCGGCAACTGCTGTTGCAGGAGGCGGAGAAACGCAAGATCGCGATTTCCGACGCCGAAGTGGCCAGTCGCGCGCGCGAGTTCCAGATTGGCGGGGCGGAAGGCCAGACCGTCCCCCAGAACGGCGCGCCGGATGCGCAGTTGATGAACGCGGTGCGGGGGTCGATGCTGATCGAGAAAATGCTCGACGACGAATTCCGGGCGGGTCACGTACAGCCCACCGACGCGCAGATCAAGCAATACTACGATGAGCATCGCGACCTGTTCGTCAAGGATCCCGGCGAAGTGGAGATCGCGCATATCGCCGTGAAGTTCCCGCCCAACGCGACCGACGCGCAGAAAAAAGCGGCGGCTGAAAAAATACTCAAGTTGTACAAGCAAGCGGTCAAGAGCAAGGACTTCGCCGCGCTCGCAAAGCAGAACTCCGAGGACACGGAATCCGCGCCAAAAGGCGGCGAGCTGGGCTACTTTCGGCCCGGGCAATTGCCACCGGTGGTGGACAAGATGGTGTTCGCGACGCCGGTCGGGCACCTGACGGAAATCCTCGAGTCGAATCTCGGCTACAGCTTTATCAAGGTGACTTCGCGGCGCGGCGAAACGATTTCGCCGCTGCCCGAGGTGAAGGCGAAAATCGCGATGTTCATCCTCGACGAAAACGAGGACACGGTCGTGAAGGCGCTCATCAAGAAAATCGCCAAGGGCGCGAAGGTCGATTTCAAGAACCCGCCGGGTGAGACCGGCGCCGCGAAACCCGAGACCTAGACGAGCAGGCGGCCGCCGTCGAGCGCCAGTGTGGCGCCGGTGGCGTAGTCGGTGGCCTCGCAAAAGAACATCACGGCGCGGGCGACGTCTTCCGGCGAGCCCATTTTCTTTGTCAACGTGCCACTGACCAGCCGCGCTACTTCGCGCTTGCTGTATTCCTCGGGCGGCGCCACCATGCCCAGCGCGATGCAGTTGACTTGAACCTCGGGCGCAAGTTCTTTGGCGAGCGCCCGCGTCAGCCCAATCATCCCGCACTTGGACACCGAGTACGGCAGGTAGTCCTTGTACGGGCGGGTCCCGGCCCAATCGCCGATGTTGACGATTTTTCCCGCGCCCTTGCGGCGCATCGCAGCCCCCGCGAACTTCGACAGAAAGAACGGCGCCTTCAGGTTGGTATCGAAGGTGGCGTCCCAGTCGCGCTCGGTGATTTTCGCCAGCGGTGTGCGCAGGAAGACCGAAGCAGAGTTGACCAGGATGTCGATTCGGCCGAACGCGTCGAGCACGCTGGCGATCATGCTTCTCGATTTCGGCGACGTTCTCGAGATTGGCGCGGAATGCGCGGGCCTTGCCGCGCATCCCGGCGATCTCAGCGACGACTGCGTCCGCCTCGGCGTGCGAGCTGCGATAGTGAACTGCGACCGCAGCGCCGTGATGGGAGAATTCTATCGCGATCGCCCGACCGACGCGGCGGCCCGCGCCGGTCACCAGGGCAACTTTTCCCTTGAGGTTCATACCGAGATTCGCGCGATCAACTCAACCCGGCGCGGCTGTTGGCGCCCGGCTCAGCTCTGAAGCGACGCGTGAATCGCCTTGACCAGCGCCAGGTTGTCGGAATGCCCGGTCTTCGACGCGGTGACATGAGCATGCAGCGGACGGCCGAGCAGATAGAGATCGCCGATCAGATCGAGGACCTTGTGCCGCGCGAATTCGTCGGGGAAGCGGAGCGTGGTGTTCACGACTTTGTCGTCGTCGACGAGGATCAAGTTGTCCAGGCGGCCGCCGCTGGCAAGGCCAAACTCGGCGAGCTTGCGGAACTCGCGCACGAAGCCAAAGGTGCGCGCCGGTGCAATTTCGCGGGTGTATGCGCCGGGCGAAGTAAGTTCGAAGTGCAACTGCTGAATGCCGATCGGTTTGGGGTAATCGAGCGTGTAGTCGATTATCAGATGGCTCGGCGGGTTCGGCCTCTATAAACTCGCGGCCCTCGCCTTCCTCTCCGATCGTGATCTTGCGTTTGACTCCGATCGGTTCGACGGTCGCGTCCTGCTCGGTGAGTCCGGCTTCACTAATCTGTTTGCAGAACTCGAGCGCCGAGCCGTCGAGCGCGGGTACTTCGTCGTCAGTCTTGATGAGCAGGTTGGTGATTCCAAACGCGTGCAGCGCCGACAGCAGGTGTTCGACGGTGCGGACCGAGCGGCCGCCGCTGGTCAGCGTGGTGTTGTAACCGGTGTCGGTGACGTTCTCGAAGCGGACCGGAATGGCAGTCTCGTCGGCGAGCGATGTGAATACGATTCCAAATCCCGGCGGTGCCGGATGAAGTATGACGCCGGTCTTGAGCCCGGAGTGAAGCCCCTGCCCGCCCGTCACGATCGATCGCGCGACGGTTCGCTGCGGGATCGCGCCGGCGCGGATTGCTTCGCGGCCGGCGGCGCGGAGCTGCGCGCTCAGGCCGCGCGCGTTGGCCGGATCCGGCCCGGCGGAGTCACCCTCCAGCGCCCGCGCGATTGAAGCGAGCAATCCGCTGACCGAGAACGGCTTCTGAATGAAATCGGCGGCGCCGAGTTTGGTCGCCGCGACCGCGCTCTGGATGTTGGCATGGCCTGAAATCATGATCACCGGCACGCGGGGCTGTTCGGATTTGATCCGCCGCAGCAACTCGATGCCGTCCATTTCGGGCATCCACACGTCGAGCAGAACGATCGCGGGACTCTCGCGCGCAATCAGGTCCATCACACCCGGCGCGTGGCCGGTATCGACAACCCGAAAGCCTTCGTCGCTCAAGATGCCACGCAAGGCCGACCGAATCCGCTCCTCGTCATCGACCACCAACACGGTCTCATTCACGTCAAATTTTCTCCGGAAATCGCGTTCTTATAGCGCGGTGAGAGTCGCATCAGCCGGTCGCCTTTGCGAATTGTAGGTCTTTTACAGGAAACTCGAGCACGAATCTACTTCCACGCGGCGGGTTATCGATCACGCGGACGAAGCCGTGATGGTCGGTCACGACCGCGGAAACAATCGCGAGGCCGAGACCGGTGCCGCCCTTTTTGCTCGAATAGTAGGGCTCGAAAATGCGCGTGCGCAGGCGTGGATCGATGCCCGGGCCGTTGTCCGCGACTTCGAGAGTTACGATTGAATTGTCGGGCCGCCGGCGGCTGCGCACCTCGATCGACGGACCCGCGCCGTTATGACTGATGGCGGTCACTGCGGCGACCGCGTTGTCGAGCAGGTTGACCAGCGCGCGCTTCAACGCTTCGCGATCGATCGGGATGAGCGGAATCGCGGGGTCGAGCGCGAGCGCGAACTCGACGTTGGGATTCGCCGCGCGGAAATTCGCGACGGTCTCGCCGGCGAGCGCGTTGAGGTCACCGGGAACCGGGTTCAGATGCGGCATCCGCGCGAACGCCGAGAACTCATTGACCAGCCGCTTCAGATCCTCGACTTCGCCGATGATGGTTCGCGTGCATTCCTCGACCAGCGTGGATTCGATTCCCGGACGCGCGCCGAGCTGGCGCCGAAGCCGTTCAGCTGAAAGCTGGATTGGGGTCAACGGATTCTTGATTTCGTGCGCGATTCGGCGCGCGACTTCGCGCCACGCCTCCATCCGTTCGACCTTGGCTATCTGGCTTACGTCCTCGAAGAACAGCACCGTTCCGGCCGGCTCGCCAGGGGCCTCGCCCAGCGGACTGGCGGTCATCATCAGCTCGGTCTCGTCGCCTGCGACTTCGAGCTTGACGGTCGAGCGCGCCTCGCGGGGGCGCGTGGCGAAGGCGAACACGTCGTCGAGCACGCGGGCCAGCGCGGGCGGGAAGGCTGCCTGGTAGGTGCGGCCTATAACGGCGGCGGCGCTCAGATCGAGCAGCCGCTCGGCGCATGGGTTGATCGCGGTGACGACGCCATCATGGTCCAGCCCGACCACGCCCGCCGACACGTTGCGTAGCAGAGTCTCCGTGTACTGGCGCCGGCGCTCGAGTTCGGCGGCGGAAGCGCGCAGATCGGCAGTCATCTGGTTGAAGGAATCGACCAGATGCCCGATCTCGTCGTCGCCTACCGCCGGGATGCGGAAATTGAGATCGCCGCCGGCGATCGCTTGCGTCCCGCGGGCGAGCAACTTGATCGGGCCGGTGACTCCGCGCGAAAGAAATATTCCGAACCAGCTCGCCAGCGTTACCACCACCAGCCCGATCAGCGCCAGCGTCAGCAGGTAGCTGTTCATGATTGGCTGGCGAAGAATTCGCAGCTGGAAGTAGTCTTCCGATACTCGCGAAATGTTGGTCGCGCGCGCCGCCAGGCTCTTCGGCAGATAGTAATCGACCAGCACCGCGCCGAGCACGTTGTCGGTTTCGCTCGAGACGTAAATCGGCGCCGAGCCGCGGATCACGTCGGCGCTGCCGAGCCGGTCGGTGCGAGTGAGCGCCTGTCCCTTCAGCGTTTGCGAGATAATCGGAGAATCGGGCGACGCGCCGATGCCGGTCGGGGTCTTTGGACTGATGTCGATCAGCAGCAGTTTGCGATCGGCGGAGAACACCTCGATAGTGCCGAGGTTGTATTCCTGCTGGCGCTTGGCGATGAACGACTTGAGTTCGTCGCGCTTTTGCGGAGCCAGCAGGCCCTGCGCCGAGATCTCTTCCGCCAGCACGCGGGCGAAATGCGACGCGTTGTTGGCCGAGTTCAAATAGTAGGTCTTCGCGATCTCGAGCGAGTCATTGAGAATTTGTTCGTACTCGGGATTGAACCAGCTGTTGATGTCGGCGTGCAGGAACACCCCCGACACGTAAAGCAGGAACGCGCTCGGAATCAGCGCGACCGCGATGAATCCCGCGACCAGCCGGACCTGGAATTTCGAACCAATCAATCCGCGCCGCCGCTCGAAGATGACCTTGGTGAGATTGCGTCCGACCAGGAACAGCATCAATCCGAGCAGCAAAAAACTCAGGTTGAAGAGCGAGATGACCGCCAGATTGGAGACCAGCGAAGTGTGACGCGTGAGCGGCGGCAACTCGGTCTGCGCGAGTACGAACGCGACCAGGGTCGCGCCGGCAACTCCGACCGCGATCAGCTCGCGACGGCGCCGCTTGCGCTCTGCAAGCCGATGCGGGCTTACGGATTTTTCGGTTGCCAATTCGTCAATGCCTCGTCAGCGAAAGCAGTATGGTCGCAATGATGCTGATAAGAATGCAGGTGGCGAGCGGAAAATAGAAGCTGAAGTTGCCGCGACGCACGTAGATGTCGCCGGGCAGCCTGCCTACGTACGGCACCGACGACAATCCCCACAGCGCCAGTCCCACGACCACGATCGCGATACCGGCGAAGACCAGGCTTTTTCCTATCGGCGCCATCGCAGAGCTGACTCAGCGTCGATTGTACTAGACGGACGGCCCTTGCAATACCGGCCGCCCTGCCTTGCTCTGCGGCGTTATGCGTGCGCGTGCGCGTGCGATTTGGCGCCGGCGGCCTCGCGCGCCGCGAGCGTCTCCTTGATGATTTTCTCCGCGACCGGCCCGGGCGCCTCCTCGTAATGCGAGAAATGCTGCTCGAACGAGCCGCGCCCTGACGTGATCGAGCGCAGGTCGGGCGCGTACTTCAGCACCTCCGACATCGGCACCTGCGCCTTGATCACCTGGCCATTGCCCTTGCTGTCCATCCCGAGCACTTTGCCGCGCCGCGAGTTCAGATCGCCGATTACGTCGCCCATGCACTCATCGGGACACGCAACTTCGATCGCGACGATCGGTTCGAGAATGATCGGTTTGGCCTTTTCCAGCGCCGCCTTGAAGCCCATCGAAGCTGCGATCTGAAACGCCATGTCCGACGAATCGACATCGTGATAGCTGCCGTCAAATACGGTGACCTTGAGGTCCACCATCGGATAGCCGGCCAGATGTCCTTCGCCCAGCGTGTTGCGCACGCCCTTTTCGACCGACGGAATGAAGTTGCGCGGGATCACGCCGCCCACGATGTTGTCCACGAACTCGAAGCCCTTGCCGCGCGGCATCGGCTCGATCTTGAGCCAGCAATCGCCGTATTGCCCGCGGCCGCCGGATTGACGCTTGTACTTGCCCTGCGATTCGGCGCGTCCCTTGATGGTTTCCTTGTAAGGAACCTTGGGCGCCTGAAGCTCGACGTCCACGTTGAATTTCCTGCGCAGCTTCTCGACCGTGATTTCGATATGCATCTGGCCGGTGCCCGACAAAATGATGTCGTGGGTTTGCGGATCGCGATGCATTTCCAGCGCGAGGTCCTCTTCGATCAGCTTCTGCAGCGCCGCCGACGACTTCTCCTCATCGCCTTTGCTCTTTGGACGGATTGCGAAAGACATCACGCCCGCCGGACGCGTCAGCGGCGGCATCACCAGCACCGGCGCTTTCTCGTCGCATAGAGTGTCGCCGGTGGTGGTGTCCTTCAGCTTGGCGACGGCGACGATTTCGCCCGCGATCGCGCCGGCGATCGGAGACTGCTTCTTGCCCTCGAGCCGCAGCAACTGGCCGAAGCGCTCCTTCGATTCTCTTGTCGAGTTGAACACCGCCGCGTCAGTCTGAGCGCGGCCCGAAACGATGCGGAAGATCGAGAGCTTGCCGGCGAACGGATCGATTATCGTCTTGAACACCAGCGCGGCGAACGGCGCCGCCGGATCGGCGGGACGGCTTACCGGCTCGCCGGTCGCGGGATTCTGGCATTCCACCGGCGGACGTTCGTTGGGCGCGGGCAGAAACGTCGTCACGGCGTCGAGCAGTGGCCCGATACCGATGTTCTTTGCCCCCGATCCGCAGAACACCGGCGTGATCTTGCGCTCGACCACGGCCGCATGCAGCGCCGCGCGAACTTCAGCGTCGTCGAGAGTCCCTTTGTCGAGATATTTTTCGAGCAGTGCGTCGTCGGTCTCAGCCACCGCCTCGAACAACGCGGTGCGCGCCGCTTCCGCGCGGGCCTTCAGCTCGGCCGACAATTCTTCTTCCTTGAATTTGCCGCTGGCGTCGGCGTAGGTGAGCGCCTTCATCGCGAGCACGTCGACGACGCCCGTGAAGCCAAGCTCTTCGCCAATCGGGATCGTCAGCGCGACGGCGCGCGCGCCGAGAACTTTCTCGAGGTCCTTCATCGCGGCGTCGAAGCTGGTGCGCTCGCGATCGAGCCGCGACACGAACGCGATCCGCGGCAGTTTGAGATCCTCGGTCGCGGCCCAGATTTTTTCCGATTCAACCTTGGTGTCGGCGCCCGGGCTTATCAGCATCACCACCCCGTCCACCGCGCGCAAAGTCGTGATCGTTTCGGGCAGGAAGGCGGTGTAGCCGGGCGTGTCGGCGAGAATTACTTCGGTTTTTTTCCAGTTGAGATGATTGAACGCGGAACTGATCGAAATGTGATGCTTGGTTTCTTCGGGTTCGAAGTCCATCGCCGCCGAGCCGTCGTCGGGCCGCCCCAATCGCGGCGTCGCGCCGGCCGTGAAGAGCATCGCATCGGCAGCCTGCGTCTTGCCGGTCCCGCCCTGGCCCACGATTGCGATAGTTCTAAGCCGTCCGATTTCCTCCACAGCCATAGAGAGTACCTCTTAAGCCTGCCCGGCGGGACCAGCGCCGATTCCAGAGCGCCGCGCCCCCGCTCGATGCAGTTTATTTCGCGTTGATCACATACGCCCTACTCGTACGCCCCTTCCACGCTCACCTCACCCGCGACGATTCTCTCGACCCGGTCTCCGATGTCTAGCAGCAGTGCACCTGTCCCGTCGATTCCCTTGACCACTCCCGACTGGCGCCGCCCGCCCTCCACGATTGCGACGCGCTTGCCGGTCAGGGCAGAGTAGCGTTCCCACGCGGGACGAACCGACTCGAAACCGCGCGTCAGGGTTTCCATATAGCGGGAGTCGAGCAGATTAAAAAGCGAATCGGCGATCGCAATCCGGTCGCATGGATGCCCGGTCGCGATGCGCATCGAGGTCGCCTTGTCGCGCAGCTCCGGCGGCAGGTCGTCTGCCGCGAGATTGATATTGATTCCGATGCCCAGCAGCACGCAGTCGAGCTTCTGGCCCGCATCGGTGACAGCCTCGGCGATGATGCCGCCCGTCTTGCGTCCGCGAAGCCATACGTCGTTGGGCCATTTGAGCGCAACGATCCCCGGCGCCTCGCGCTCCAGCGCCTCAGCCGCCGCGACTCCGGCCACCAGGCTCAGGCGCGGCACGTCGGCCAGTGGAATCGGCGGCCTGAGGATAATGGTCGTGTACAGATTGACCCCGGCCGGCGAATGCCACGTGCGGCCCATCCTGCCCCGCCCCGCGCTCTGACGCTCCGCGATCACCGCGGTGCCCTGGTCGGCGCCGCCCGCGGCCAGCTCGCGCGCGGCTTCCTGGGTGGAGTCGATTTCGTCGAAATAATGTATCCGCCAGCCGATCCGGCCGGGCGCGCCGCGTTCGATTGCAAGATATGGATTCTGAGGCATTACTTTAAGTGTTTTCAGCGAATCCGCAGCCGTATAGCGTCGAACGGGGAGCCGCCAATCAGATCGCGTCGATTCTCATGCTGATATCCAGAAATCGCGCTGAATGAGTCAGCGCACCGACGGAAATTAAATCGACGCCCACTTCCGCGATCGCGCCAACGGTCTGCAGTGTCACTCCACCCGACACTTCGAGCTGAACATCGGCTCCCGCCATCGCGCGCGCCTTGCGGACGTTGTCGAGCGTCATGTTGTCGAGCAGGATCGCATCGGCGCCGGCCTTCAGTGCTTCTTCAACTTGCGCGAGCGTCTCGCATTCGATCTCGATTTTGAGCGTGTGCGGCGCCACCCGGCGAGCACCCTCGACGGCTTTCGTCACCGTGCCCGCCGCCGCGATATGGTTTTCCTTGATCAGCACGCCGCTGTCCAGGCCCAGGCGATGGTTATGCCCGCCGCCCACGCGGACCGCATACTTCTCGACGACGCGCAGACCGGGATGAGTCTTGCGCGTGTCGATAATCTTCGCGTGCGTGCCTGCGATCGCATCGACGAACGCCCGCGTCGTGGTCGCGATTCCCGAGAGCAACTGCACGAAGTTAAGCGCCGTGCGCTCGCCGATCAGCAGTCCTGCGAGCTTGCCCTCGATTTCCGCGACAACACCACCCGCTTTCAGTTCTGCGCCTTCGGGCGCAAGCGCAACCATGCGCGGCTCGGCGCCCGCCAGTCGCATCACGGGCTCAATCAGAATGCCGCCGGCGAGAATCATCCGCGCTTCTTTGACGGTGATTCGCGCACGGCCCATCTTGCCCGGCGCGACGGTCGCAGCCGTCGTGATATCGCCCTGCCCCACGTCCTCGGCAAGCGCCCGCTTGATGAGTTCGGTGAGGTCCAGTTGTCCAACGAGTTCCATGCCATTTAACAAGCGTCACAGCCTATGGCGCACGGTAGCAGGGGCGCACGTCCGCACCCCATGGAATACGGTAGTAGGGGGACAAATCGTGCAGGGTTCTTAACTCCTGGTTAAGTGAAGGCCTGTTTCGGCGTATGAGGTTAGCCTTACAAGCCTGCTTGTCGTGCGAGAAGTAAAGCCAGTTGATTTCAATGCCCGGTACTTCTGCCCGCAGCACGCTATCAGCTTCCGCTCGGGATTCCGTTTTGCAGAAATCGACATCCGCCACGACACACTTGACGCCATTGCGAAGGGCGAGGATTACGGCGGGGAAATTCCGTGACCTGCGGAATGCCGAACAGTCGTCAAAGGCATGAGACTTGAAGCTGTCAAAGACCAACCACCCATCGCGAGACAAGTCACGCATGTGCGTTGTTTTGCCGGCGCCCGGAAAGCCCGCTATCAGGAGAACACTTACGGTCGCGGCCGTTGTGAGATTGCCCTGCCCCACCTCTTCGGCAGGCGCCCGCTTGATCAGCTTGGTCAGGTTGAGTTGGCGAAGAAATTCCATGCCATTTAATTCTCAGTCGCCAGCGCCGAGCTGCTGAAGCTGTTCAGCGAGCATCCGCTGCTCGACGCGCAAATGTGCCAGACGCGCTCTGGCTTCTGCGATAGTCGAGGAATCTGCTTTCGATTGGAATTTAGGGTCTTCCAAGCGCGCTTCGTGTTGAGTGGCGTGTTTCTCAACTTCCGCCAGATTTTTTCGTAGTTTCTGGCGCGCCACCTCAAAATCATATCCTTCAGGCGCGGCCACGCCGGCATCGCCGAACGAAACCTGCGCGAAGACCACGTCCGCGTCGGGATTCTCCGTGTGCTCCAGACTCTCGAGTTTCGCCAGCGTCGTTACATACGGAATCCACGGAGCAAATTGATCGAACGAACTGTCACTCACCCGCTTGATGAACGCGCGGACGCGCTGGCCCGGATGCGATCCGAGCAGCGAGCGCAGCGAGTTGATCGCCTCGGTCGCCTCGATGCAGTGATTCATCGAGGTTTCCTCCGCGGCCGAAAGCGGATTCGTCACCGACGCCTCCGGATACTTCGCAATCGGCAGATGCGCCGCGAGATTCGGCTCGTCCAGATACGGCCGAATCACCTGCCAGATTTCCTCCGATACGAACGGCATGAACGGATGGGTCAAGCGGAGCATCTTGTCGAAGACGTGGAGCAGCACCCATCGCGCCGCCGCCTGCCGCTCGCCGCCGGCCTTGAGCGGCTCCTTTGACAGCTCGATGTACCAATCGCAGAACTCGTGCCAGATGAACTGGTACAGCTTCATCGCCGCGACGTTGAATTCGTAAGCGTCGATCGATCGGGTGACTTCGCGAATCGTGTCGTCGAGGCGCGACAGAATCCATCGCTCGGCCAATCCCAGCTTCGCGATTTCAACTTTCGCGAGCGGCTCGGCCGCGCCGTCGAGATTCATCATCACGAAGCGCGCCGCGTTCCAGATTTTGTTCGCGAAGGCCCGCGACGCCGCGAATCTGTCGTGCGACAGGATTACGTCGCGCCCCTGCGCAGCCAACTGCGCCAGCGTCAAGCGGACCGCGTCCGCCCCGTACTGTTCCATCAAATCGAGCGGGTCAACGACGTTGCCCTTCGACTTGGTCATCTTCTTGCCAAGCTCGTCGCGCACCAGCGGCGTGATGTACACGTCCTTGAACGGCACCTTGTCCGTCAGCTCCAGCCCGAACATCATCATGCGCGCGACCCAGAAAAATATGATGTCGAATCCCGTCAGCAGCAGGCTGGTCGGATAATAGCGGCGAAGCTCGGCCGTATCGTCCGGCCATCCAAGCGTGGACATCGGCCACAGGCCCGAGCTGAACCAGGTGTCGAGCACGTCGTCGTCCTGGACGATGTCGGAACCGTCGCACTCGGGGCATCGCGACGGCCGCTCGGCCGCGACAATCAGATGGTCGCAGCGCGCGCATCGGTAGGCGGGAATCCGATGGCCCCACCATAGCTGGCGCGAGATACACCAGTCGTGGATGTTCTCCAGCCAGTTGAAAAACGTGTTTTCCCAGAACTTCGGATGAAAGGTCGTGTCGCCCTTGCGCACCGCTTCGATCGCGCGATCGGCCATCTCCCGCATCCGCATGAACCATTGCTCGGAGAGCATCGGCTCGACGATCGTGTCGCATCGCGAGCACACGCCGACCGCGTGCGAATGCGGCTCGATCTTTTCGAGCAGCCCGGCCTGCTCGAGGTCCTTGACGATTTGCTTGCGCGCATCCTCGCGCGAAAGCCCGCGATACGCGCCCGCGTTTTCATTCATTCGCGCCTTGCCGTCGAGCACCGGGATCTGCTCGAGGCCGTGACGCTTGCCCAGTTCGAAGTCCACCGGGTCGTGGGCGGGTGTAACTTTCAACGCGCCGGTGCCGAATTGGCGATCGATCGCGGCGTCGGCAATGATCTTTATCTCGCGCCCCATCAACGGCAGACGAAGTGTCCTGCCGACGCACGATTTGTAGCGCTCGTCGTCGGGATTCACCGCGACCGCGGTGTCACCGAGCATCGTCTCGGGCCGCGTCGTTGCGATTGTAATCGCGCCCGTCCCGTCGGCGAGCGGATAGCGAATGTACCAAAGGCTGCCCTGAACGTCCTTGTGATCGACTTCGAGATCGGACAGCGCCGTCTCGCATCGCGGGCACCAGTTGATGAGCCGTTTGGCGCGGTAGATGAGACCCTTGTTGTAAAGATCGACGAAGACTTTCGTCACCGCGCGCGACAGACCCGGGTCCAGCGTGAAGCGCTCGCGGCTCCAGTCGCATGACGCGCCCAGCCTGCGCAACTGGTTCATGATTCGATCGCCGTACGTCGCGCGCCATTGCCAGACGCGATCGACGAATGCATCGCGGCCGAGCAGATGACGGTCCTTGCCATCCTTCGCAAGGTCCTTCTCGACCGCGTTTTGCGTCGCGATTCCGGCGTGATCGGTGCCGGGCAGCCACAGCGTGTTGTAGCCCTGCATCCGGCGCGCGCGCACGATGATGTCCTGCAGGGAGACGTTGAGCGCGTGGCCGAGATGGAGCTGGCCCGTGATATTCGGCGGTGGAATCACGACCGAGAAGACTTTGCCCTCGCGCGCGGGATCGGCCTTGAAGTAGCCCAGCTCGATCCACTTCTGAAACCATCTTGCTTCAGCGGACTTCGAATCAAATGTCTTGGGCAAATCCACCGTGAGTATCCTGACCTTGCGGATGCTGCGATATTTTCCCCGATCCCGGAATCGTTCCGTCGAAAAAAGGGCGCGGCGCGCCCTTCGCTCAAATCATATTGTCCTGCCGGTTGCCTCTCAAGCGCGCTGCTTTGACGGCAAAGCGTCCCGTCGATCAAGCGGCTTGTAAAAGCGAGCCGGTTAATAATATCGTGCGCATGCCCGGATCTGGGGAGGGGCTGAATTCGACTCCGGAGGGGATATCTCGATGGTTGACGCATTTAGCAAATTGGGTATGGCAGCCGCGCTTGGAGCGTTGCTTCTTGCGGGTGGAATGTCGGGGTGCAGCTCGATTTCCACCGACCACGTCGATTGCAACGTCGTGAAGTTGCAGACTGAATCAGGCCGCTCCGATGCTGAGATCGCGTCGGCCATCGGCGGCAGCGTCAAGGATGTCGCAGCATGCCGCGAACCTGAAAAGTCAGGCAACAAGAGCTCGAATGACTCGATCCCTTCGGCCTATTGAGCCGCACCGCGACCGAGCGGCGCCAGCGGATTGGTGCGAGAGAGGGGACTTGAACCCCTACGAGCTTGCGCTCACAAGGTCCTGAGCCTTGCGCGTCTGCCATTCCGCCACTCTCGCTAGCGAGGCCAAGAGTATAGGGTTTAACCGGCTGATGATTCCGATTCAAGACGGGATTCCAATATTTGCGCGGCGTCTTGAGCGCGCGGCGCCAGTGAAACACAATTTGCGGTTACGATGAGTGAGCGGGTTCGCGGCGCGATCGCGCTTGCGCCGGCGCCGGGGCCGTCATCGCTTGCGCTGGACTTGAGTGCGGGCGACGGCCTTTCGAGCCTCGTGGATGCTCTACGGGCGCGCAAAAGAACCGGCACAGCGCAGAATCAATCGTGAGCTGCTGGGGTTCATGACCAGCGCGAGCCTGCTGATGGACGAAAATATCATCATGCGATTTCGCAAGGTGGATGGCTCCGATTCGCGTCAAGATTGAAGAGCATTGAAGACGTCTGTCATCGTCGCGACTCACGCCAGGCCCGCATCGATTCGGCGGCTGGTCGCAAGCCTCGCGCCCGAACTCGCGACTGGTTCGCGCGAGATAATCGTCGCCGAAAATGGCACGCCGGCGCCGATCGAGCTGTCGCTCGAAGGCGCGGCGCTCAAGCATCTGTACGAACCTCGCGCCGGAAAATGCCGCATTCAGAATCGCGCAATCGCGCAGGCGGTCGGCGAAAGCGAAATCCTCGTCTTCCTCGACGACGATCTGATCGTCGCGCCGGGCTATCTGGAGGCGGTCGAGCGGTTCTTTGACACCCATCGCGAGTTCGCCGCAATGAAGGGGCGAATCCTCCCGGCCGAAGACCCCGAAAAAAAGGTCGGGCCGATGGCAGTGTACCTCGACCTGCCGATCGCCGATCATGGCGAAGAAGTAATCGAGGTGCGCGGAGTGCTCGGCGCGAATATGGCTTTTCGTGCCGACGTGCTTAAGCAAGTAGGATCGTTCGACGAACGCCTCGGTCCGGGCGCGGGCGGGCACGAGGAGGAAACCGAGATGTCGCAGCGGATCCGGCGCGCGGGCTTTCGAATCGGATACGCGCCAAAGGCGCTTGTCTATCACGAAGTGGACGCCGCACGCGCCGATCGCGAACGATTCATCAGAATTGCCCGCGAGCGCGGCCGGTGCCGGATGCTGCATGAGAAGCATTCCAGCCTCGACGTGATCCTGAAGAACGCGATCGCGATGACGCGGCTGCGGATTGCGCAGTTGATCGGCGCCGGCATCCCGCGAATCGCGCGCGAGGAACGCAGGCTCGCGATCGCGCGCGGAATGTTAGACGGTCTCGGCGGCTAGAAACGCGCCGCGCGCCCTACCCTATCGATTCAATCAGCGCGTTCAATTCGTTTGCGTAGCGCGTCCAGGTGAACTTCGCAGCCGCCTCGCGGGCCTCAACGCCAAGACCTGCGGGCGCGTCAAACAAAGCGCCCAGACGAAGCGCAACCTCGCCCACGTCGTCGGGATTCTCGACTCGAAACCCGCGCATCGAGGGCGGGATCAACTCCGCAACGCCCGAGAACACGCTGGTCATCACGGGCAATCCGCTGGCCATCGCTTCCATTACGACGTTGCCGAACGGTTCGAACAGCGACGGCATCGCAAGCGCGTCCGCCGCGCGAAAGATCGCCTCGACGCTGGGTTGTGGACCCGCGAAGACGACTCGAGCGCCGACGTTGAGGGCGCCGGCGCGGCGCGCGAATTTGTCGGCCGCTCGATCGGCGCCGACCACCAGCAGAAACGCGCCGCCCGCGACCAGCGGCCATGCTTCGATGAGGAATCCCAATCCCTTGCGCGCGAAGCCATTGCCGACAAAGACGACCACCCGGGCACTGGCCGGAACTATAAACTTCTGGCGGATAGCCGCGCGCTCGGACGGATCGGCGGCGGGCCGGAAGCGATCGAGATCGACGCCATTGTAGATCGTAACCGTTTTTTCAGGCGCGAGGCCGAATTCCCGAATCAGATCGTCGCGAACGAAATTCGACACCGCGATCGCGCGCTTCAGGCCGGGACTTCGGAAGGCCTGGCGCTCGACGAGCATCTGCGCCTGATGATACGGGCTGATACGCATCGCCGACGCGCCGAGCGCGCCGCGCCATTTTCGGGCCGCGCGGATGTAGCTGGCATGCGCGCCGCCGCCGGAGCGCATCACGTCCGCGCCGACGCATCGCGCGAAGCTCAGCACCAGCTCGGCACCTGCGCGGCGCGCCGCAGGCGCGGCAGTCCATGCGAATCGCATCAGGGACAGGGCGCGTCCCAGCGTTGGCCCAGCGCCGACGCGATGAACCTCCCAGTCGCCGGTCGCGCCGCGGATCTGCTCTGCGAAAATTGTAATTCGGTGCCCCGCCGAGCGGAGGCCTTGTGCCATAACGATCAAATCGCGCTCGGTCCCGCCGCCCGCGCTATCGAAGCGGCGCGTCAAAAGCGCTATCCGCATTGGACGACGCTCCGCGGCATTGCCGCCGAAAACGTTTTGCGCGGCGCGCACAAAAGATGCGCGACCCGTTGCCGTGTGATAATTTGCTGCGCGGGATGTGAGGTGGGGGAATGATCGAAATTCAATGCACCAGTTGCCACACCCGCTATCGGATCGATGAGCGGGTCCTGCCCGACGATACACCGACCTTCAAGTGCTCGCGATGCGGCCACGTGTTCAACGCCGACGCGGTACCCGCAAGGGCGCGCAAAGCGGCTCCACAAGCGGCCGAGAGTGAATCCCAGCCGGTGCGCACGATTCGCCCGGCGCGGCCGCGCGCAGGCGCGCTCAAGTCTCCGGTCGAAAGCGACGTAGTCAAACGCGAGCATAGCGCGGAGCTGCGGCCAACGAATCCGCCCGAGCCGGAAGTTCGCGTTCAACGATCGGATTCGGAGCAGCGCGAGCCCTTTGAGCACAGGATGCCCGAGGCGCCGGCAAATCAGCCCGAAGATCGACACGCGGAAGAGCGGCGCGAACTGGAATCCAACGATCCGCTCAATCGCCCCTTCGGCGACCGCGAGCAGAATGCCGACACCGGAGAAAACCTGAAATTCGATTTCAGCGACGAGCGCAATGAAATCGGCGGCGCGCCGCCGGAGCGCGAGCTCGAGCGCCCCGAGCCCGACGACGGCGGATGGCAGGTCGGCGATGCGCCGGATGAGTTCGAGTCCGCGCCGATTCGCCAGGCCCCGACCATGATGGCCGAGCCGGAACCGGCTCCGCGCCCGGCGCCCAATCCGGTCCGTCGCGCGGCTGCGCCTCTGCGTGCGGCGGCGCCTCGATTCGCACCGCCGCCGGCGGCGGCGAACTCCGCGGGGTTCCAACTGGGCCAGGCCGGCGACGAAGGCGCCGAGGCGGCGGCGGGCGCAACTCATGCGTCGGGGTTTTTTCTCGCGACGTTTTTCTTCATAGCGATCGTTTTCTTCGGTGCGAGCGCGCTGATTTGCGACGAGCCCGCCGCCAGCGCGCGGCTGCTCAGCGAGGCTCCGCAAATCGGCGGTTACTTCGCGCGCCCAATCGTACCCGCGATGCTGGTGGCGCTGCATGACGTCCGCTCGGAGTACTACACGCTCAAGGGCGGCCATGTCGCGTTGGTGATAAGCGGCGAAGCGCAGAATGTCGGAACTCATGCGTTGCATCTGGTCGAGATCGACGCCGATCTGATTGGCGGCGGCGCGCGTCCGATCGCCAGCCAGAGCGTCGATTGCGGCAACGAGCTCTCGGCCAAGATGATTGGCGAGATGACGCCGCGCGAAATCGAATTCTCTCAGGGGTTGAGTCCGCAGAAGGCGTTCGCGATGGAGCCATCGGAGTCGGCTCCGTTCCTGATTGTGTTCATGAATCCTCCCGCGGGTGCCGGCAAGCTTAGACTCTCGGTGTCAAAGGCCGTTGCGACGGCGACCGCGCCCGATTCCGCCGCGAGCTCCCGGCCGCCGGCCTGAAACTCGAGCACCGCGATTATTCCTTCTCGCGCGCGAGCAGCTCCGCGTATTCGTCGGCGTCCATCAGGTCTTCGAGATCGCTCATGTCCGTGATCTTCACCTTGATCAGCCATCCGTCGCCGTACGGGTCTTCGTTGACGGTTTCGGGGCTCTCGGGCAGGTCTTCGTTGATCTCGATGACGGTTCCGGTGACGGGCGCGTAAATATCCGAGACCGCCTTGACCGACTCGACGACGCCGAACGGATCGTCCTTGCTGATCTTGTCGCCGACCGCGGGCAATTCGATATACACGATCTCGCCCAGCTGGTCTTGCGCGTGATCGGTAATTCCAACGGTCGCTACGGTATCTTCAGTCGCGACCCATTCGTGCTCTTTGGAATATTTGAGCCCCTGCGGGATCTCCATGACTCCTCCGGAAATCGTGAGCGGTGCGCGTTTGGCGGCCGCTTCGCGCCAAGCCGATCGCGATCACATCAATGCTCATGAAGCGCAGTAGCGTCAGTCTTGTCAAGTTCCGCTTCGCACCATCGCGGGGATCGATCACGCGTGCGACTCTTGACTGTTGCGCGTCGATGGCATTAGCGATCGCACCCGCCGCGATTGCCAGCCGCTCGCCATGCACCGTATCGTCGAAGCCAGGCGCGAGAGACAGGCCGATCGCGCGCGAACGGAGGACCGATCTGCATGAATGTTGGCATCCCCACTGAAGTCAAACCCGACGAGCAGCGCGTGTCGCTGACGCCGGCGGGAGTGGCCGCGCTGCGCGCGCACGGTCATCGCGTGATGGTTCAGGCGGGGGCCGGGACCGGCAGCGGATTTGCCGACAGCGACTATCGCAAAGCGGGCGCATCGATCGTAACCGGCGCGCCCGGCGTGTGGCGCCGCGCCGACCTGATCCTGAAGGTCAAGGAACCGCAGCCGCCGGAATATCCGCTGATGCGTCCGGGGTTGATTCTTTTTACTTATCTTCATCTCGCCGCCGACCGGCGTCTTTCGCGCGAGTTGATCCGCCGCCGCGTGACGGCCGCCGGCTACGAAACGATCCAGCTCGAAGACTCGAGCTTGCCGCTGCTCGCGCCGATGAGCGAAGTCGCGGGCCGGCTCGCGATTCAGGCCGGCTCCTGGTGCCTGCAGGCGCGTAGCGGCGGCCGCGGCGTGCTGCTGAGCGGAGCGTCAGGCGTGCGGCCCGGCAAGGTGGTCGTCGTCGGCGGGGGAATCGCCGGACTGAACGCATGCCGAGTTGCCGCCGGCGTCGGCGCTGAAGTGACGATCATGGATATCAATCCAACCAGGCTGCGCTATTTGAGCGACCTGCTTGGCGGGCGCGTCACCACCGTGATGTCGAATCGCGCGACGCTGGACGAGGAAGTTACCAATTGCGATCTCGTGATTGGCGCGGTGCTGGTCCCGGGCGCGCGCGCGCCGCGGCTGATAAGCGCAAAGATGGTCGCGCGGATGCGTCGCGGCGCGGCGATCGTGGATTTATCCATCGATCAAGGTGGAATCGCGGAGACCTCCGCACCGACGACGCATGCGCGGCCGACCTTCATTCGCAACGGCGTCGTGCACTACTGCGTGACCAACATGCCCGCGATGGTGCCGCACACGTCAACCTACGCGCTCACCAACGCGACGCTGACCTATGCGCTGGAGATCGCCGATCACGGGATTCTCGGGGCCGGACTGCACAACCCCGCTATTCGCCACGGACTCAACACCTTCGACGGCCATGTCGTGCATCCCGCGGTCGCGCAGGCGCTCAAGATGAAGCCGCACTCGCCGTGGGAATAGCGCGTCTTAGTAGATTCCCTGCGGGCCGGTGTTGTAGCGCTGCTGTCCGGACTTCATCTCGCCGTAGCTACCGGTTTCGAAGCGCTTGACGTTTTGCTCCAGGTTGAGATCGCCGTGAAGATCGGCGACCGCTTCCTTCACGCCCTCGAGCGCGATCTCATGGGCGCGCACCCAACGCCCGGAACGCTGCACAAAATTGGCGAGGTCAAACAGATTTTGGCTCAAAGCCGCCTGCGACTTGGCAAACTTCGCCGTCCAGACGATTTGCCTGCTCTTGAGATCGACGAACTTGAGCGAGAACGCCACCGCCGCGGGACTTGCCGCCGAGTAATCCATCCCGACCCGTTCCTTGTAGCGCTCGACGGTGCCGTAGATCACGCCGTCGGCCGACACGTCATGGCCCAGCTGGAGCGCATTCGCGTCGAGGTTCCCCATCGTGGTCGGCGCCATCTTCTGCATCGCTGCCGCGACATCCTGCTCCGGGATCGGTTCCCATCCACCCGCGACCGCGACCTGGCTGTAGAGTTCGGCGCTAATCGCCTCTGTGGCTCCTGGAGCCAGCGGCTCACCACCGCCCGGGGCGGCTTCTATCAGCGGCATCACCGCGACACGATTGATGGCGAGCGTTTTGATCGAGCTCACTGCATGCGCCTTCACGTCGCGGCGGTTGATCGCGTCGCTGACCGCCCCGGTGGTGGAGGTAACCGCGTCCGCCGCGATCGTGGTGCATCCTGCCGCCATCCACAACGCTGCTGCCACCAGCGCCAACCGCGCGGCCCCCGCCGTCCAACCGGCTTTCATGGCGTCACCTTGATCGACAACTCCTTGAGTTGGCGCGGATCGACTTCCGACGGCGCTCCGCTCATTGGGTCAACCGCCTTTTGCGTCTTGGGAAACGCAATCACGTCACGCAGCGAATCGGTGCCGCAAAGCATCATGCAAATCCGATCGACTCCAAAAGCGATTCCACCATGGGGCGGCGCTCCGTATTTCAGTGCGTCGAGCAAAAAGCCGAAGCGATCCATCGCCTCCTCGCGCGTCAGCCCCAACAATTCAAATACCTTCAATTGAAGCTCGCGGCTATGGATACGAATCGAGCCGCCGCCGAGTTCCTGGCCGTTGAGAACCATGTCGTACGCGAGTGCGCGAGCCTTGAGCGGCGCGGAATCGAGCATCGCAAGATCGTCGGGATTCGGCGCCGTGAAAGGATGGTTCACGGAGACCATGCGCTTGTCGTCGGCGCTGTAATCGAAGAGCGGGAAATCGGTCACCCACAAAAATTTGAGCTCGTCAGATTTGTCGAGACCGAATTTCGCGGCGAGCTGCAAACGGATGTCACCGAGCACCGGCCGCACTTTGTCCGGCGCTCCCGCGACCATCAACAACGTATCGCCGGCCTTCAATCCGGAGGCCGTGGTCGCCGCGGCTCTCTCGCCGTCGCTCAAATGTTTTGCGATCGGTCCCTGCCATCCGCCCTCGCCCACTTTTATCCACGCCAATCCCATCGCATGGCGCGATTTCACCGACTCGGTAAGCTCGTCGAGTTCACGGCGGCTCAGCGCATGATCGCCCGCAACGGCTATTCCATATACTGATTCGGCGCGCGCGAGAATTTCCGCGAACACCTTGAACGAAGTCCCCGCGAATGCGGCCGTGAGGTTTTTCAACTCGAGTCCAAAGCGCGTGTCGGGCTTGTCGATGCCGAAACGCTCCATCGCCTCCGCATGCGGCATCCGCGGGAAAGGCGGCGTCACGTCGATGTCGAGCACGTTGCGATAAACCGACGCGATCATTCCCTCCGCGATCGATTGGATCTCCTGGGGCCGCGGGCAGGTCATCTCGATATCGATCTGGCTGAACTCGGGCTGGCGATTCGCGCGCAAATCCTCGTCGCGGAAACACCGGGCTATCTGATAATAGCGATCGAATCCGCCGATCATCAGAATCTGCTTCAGCAACTGCGGCGATTGCGGCAGCGCGTAGAATTTTCCGGGGTTCACGCGGCTCGGCACCAGGTAGTCGCGCGCGCCTTCGGGCGTCGATTTGAAAAGTATCGGGGTCTCGACGTCGATGAACCCGTTTTGATCGAGATGGCTGCGAACCGCCTGCAACGCCTGATGGCGCCAGCGCAGGTTGCGCTGCATCTCGGGCCGGCGCAGATCGAGATAGCGGTACTTGAGGCGGATTTCCTCGGCGGTCGCGGCGCCGTCGGCGATCTGAAACGGCAGCGGCGCCGACCCGCTCAGAGTCTCGAATGCGCTGACCAGGACCTCTATTTCGCCGGTCGGAAGCTCCGCGTTGGCGGTGCCCTCGGCGCGGCGCACTACCTTGCCTTTGACCGCAACGTAAAACTCGGAGCGCGTCTCGCCGGCGGCCTCGTGGGCGGCGGCATCGTGCTTGGGATTCAGCACCAGCTGGACGATTCCGTCGCGGTCGCGAAGATCGATGAAGATAAGCCCGCCATGATCGCGCCGGGTCTGGACCCATCCCCACAGCGCAACCTCGCGGCCAACGTCGGTGGCGCGAATCGCGCCGCAGTAATCGGTTCGCGGCCAAGGCGGCAGCGGGGAATATTGCTCAGTTTTCGGCATTACCCATCACAGTCAAATGCTGCTTGTCGTCGAAGAATACCTGTGCATCAAAGTGCAGGAAACAGTCACTCTCCGCGAGCGTTCGCAACCGCTTGAGCCGCCTCTGCCACCGCGACCTCGCGCTGCGTGCTCTGCTTCAAGTCGCGCACCTGCACGACGCCCCGCGCCAGTTCGTCGTCGCCGATTATCACCGCGAAGCGCGCGCCAATCTTCGACGCGCGCGCCAGCAGCGTCTTCATCTTACGCTCGGGCGAGAGCATCTCGACGTTCAGATTCGCCTCGCGCAGATTGCGCGCCACCGCGATCGCGTGGCGCGTCGCCGCCGGCCCCATCGCAATTATCGCGGCGTCCGGCGCGGCCGTCGGCGCCACTCCGGCCGCTTGCAGAGCCAGCGCCATCCGATCGACGCCGATCGCGAAACCGATGCCCGCAACCGCCGCGCCGCCCATCGTCTCGACCAGCCCGTCGTATCGTCCTCCCGCTACGACCGTGCTTTGCGCGCCGAGACCCCCCGCCATCACCTCAAATGCGGTGCGCGTGTAGTAGTCCAGGCCGCGCACCATGCGCGGATTGACGACGAACTGGACCTTACCGGCGGAGGCCAGTTCCTTAACGGTATCGAAGTGCGCGCGGCATTCGTCGCACAGGTAGTCGAGGCTGTTGGGCGCCGCCGCCGCGAGCTTTGCGTCAATTTTGCAATCGAGCAGACGCAGCGGATTGCGATCGATGCGATTGTGGCAGTCGTCGCAGAGTTCGTCCCAATGCGCCCGACCCCATTGCACAAGCGCGTCGCGAAAGGCAGGCCGGCACTTCTGGTCACCGATCGAATTGATCTCCACGGTGAACGGAACTTTGAGATCGCGGCAAAGCTCGTCGATCATTATCAGAATCTCGGCGTCGCAGGCTGCGTCGGGCCGGCCGAATATCTCGACGCCGAACTGATAGAACTGCCGATAGCGGCCCTTCTGCGGGCGTTCACGACGGAACATCGCACCCGAATAGAACAGCCGCTGTTCGGGCTCGGTGCGATCGAATCCGGCCTCGATGTATGCGCGCACCACGCCGGGCGTGCCTTCGGGCCGAAGCGCGACTACCGTTTCGCCTTCGTCGCGATCGGCGAACGTGTACATCTGTTTTTCGACGATGTCCGAGGTTTCGCCGGTCGAGCGCAGATAGAGTTGCGTGCGCTCCAGCACCGGAATTCGGATCTCTTTCATCGAATAGCGCTCGACCAGCGCACGCGCCCGCTCCTCGACGAGACTCATCGCACGCGCGTCGGCGCCGACTAGATCTCGAAATCCTCTGAGTCGTGTCAGTTCCAAGTCGTCACAGGTTGTTTTTCAATTCGTCACGCGCGAGCCGGGCTGCCGCGCATCAAGTCGCGCAGCTTGCGAAAGCCGACGAGCGCGACGCCTTCATCCACGATCAATTGGCGCGCTTTTTCGGAGGTGAAGTACCGGAGGTCAGCTTCGCGCTGTAAAGCGTCGTGCGCACAGCTCTTGAGTTCGTCGCGAGCGAGCGCGGGATGGCACAAAATCTCAGTCGCGCTCGGCTGCAGAGTGCGAATAAGATTCGTCCAGTAGGATTCGGTCTCGCCCACCGACGGCGGCCCGTTGAATATCAGATGATCGGGAGTCACGACTCCGAACGCGTCGAGCCGATCGAGAATCGCAGCCATCCCTTCCGTGCTCATCCGGCGGCGCGACGCCAATCTGATTGGCACGCGATACTCATTGGCCAGCCGCACGTAAACCTCGTGATAGTCGGCGCGCAATTGCAATGTCCCCATGTGCGAATCGAGATGAGTCGCATCGATTCCCGCCGCGAGCGCCTTGTCAATTTGCGCGCGCAGTTCCGCCTCCGCCTCGTCGAGGCGGGCATGCTCGTAAACCTGCGCGACCGTCTGCCATAGATACCCGCGCTCATCGACCAGCGACGGCACGGCTCGCCGCCCCAGCACCGGTCCCCACTTGTAGCGATCCCATTCCGCGGTAAGCGTGAGATGCACCCCCAGGTCCGCGGCAGGATTGGTCCGCGCGAAGTCTGCCGCTTCCTCGAACCATGGGCACGTCACAAGAATCGTTGACGACGTAAACAGGCCGTCCGTCAGGCCCCGGATGACGCCCTCGTTCTGGTCATGGCACATGCCGAAATCATCCGCATTGACGATGAGCACACGCGCGTCCGCGGCGTAGCCGAGTCGTTCAGCCGTCGTTTGCGGGCGATTGCCAATTGTTGTCTTCGGTTCCATCGGACATTTCCATCGGTCGAGTTCGAGCTTCCGAATTTATCGGCCCAATCGGGAAAGAAAAAGGGCCGCCTTTTTGGGCGGCCCTCTCTCGAAGTGCCGATTAGGCGTTGCTTCCTGAATTATACCGTCAGGATATGGATCGTGCAGGCAGAACCCAGCCCGATTACGTGGGCCTGGCCCGCCTTGGCGTTAGGCACCTGACGATCTTTGGCGCGATCGTCCTGCGTCAGGTGCCAAACCACCTCGCAGATATTCGCGACGCCGGTCGCACCGAGCGGATGTCCCTTCGAGAGCAATCCGCCCGAAACGTTGACCGGAGATTTGCCGCCGAGGCTTGGATGCACGCCGCCGCCCTCGTCGATGAACTTGCCGGCTTCGCCATCGCCGCACAGTCCGAGGTTTTCGTAGTGCACCAGCTCAGCCGTGGCGAAGCAGTCATGCAATTCGGTAAGCGCGATGTCCTTGGCTCCGATGCCGGCCTTCTCGTAGGCCTGCTTCGACGCGCGCCGCGTGAGCGTGCTCACGTCGGGAAGCGTGAGGTCGCGATCGGTCCACGGATCCGAGGTGAGCACCGAAGCCGCCACTTTCGCGCGCTTGCGCCCGCCGGCGAGCTGTTTCAGCTTGTCCTCGCTGACTAAAATCGCCGCCGCCGCGCCGTCTCCGGTCGGGCAACACATATAAAGAGTGTTGGGATAGGCGACCATGCGCGCATTCATCACGTCTTCGAGCGAGACTTCGTTGCGATACTGCGAGAACGGATTCTTGGTCGCATGCTTGTGCGACTTCACCGAGATTTTTGCGAAGTGCTCCATCTTGGTGCCGTACTTGCGCATGTGCTCGATGCCCGCCTGGCCGAACACCGCCGGCATCGTGCCGGAGCCGAGCTTGCCCTCGGTCGAGTACGCGGGATCGCCGCCACCTGCCCCGCCGAGCAATCCCGCCTTGCCCATCTGCTCGACGCCAACCGCCATCGCGATGTCATACATCCCGGACGCGACCGACATGTACGCCTCGCGAAACGCCGTCGAGCCGGTGGCGCATGCGTTGGCGACGTTGATTACCGGGATTCCGGTCTGGCCAATCTGCTGCAGGATTCTCTGTCCGACCATCGCGTTGGACTGCTGGAGATTTCCGCAGGCGAACATCTCGACGTCCTTGATTGCAATTCCGGCGTCCTTGAGCGCGAGGATCGCCGCCTGCCCGCCGAGTTGGGGAACGGTCTTGTCGGGGTAGCGTCCAAATTTGATCATCCCGGTTCCCAGAACATAAACATTTCGCATCTTGATTCCTCCTGGCGGGCCGGCCCGAAGCTCAGGTCCGTCGTAATGTTGCTCGCCGCGCTTGCCGGGCGCTTTAATTCTTGCTCGGCCGGTACGAAAAGGTTACCACGTCGTGCCCTTCGCGATCCTTGGCCGCAACGCCGGTCACCAACTCAACCGGCAGGTTGAAAATCTTGTTGGGTTCTTTCTGAGCCTGTGCGGGATCGACGTCGGTCAGATTCGCGCGGACGCTGACGCCCTCGGGCAGATCGACAATCGCCGTCACATACGGCGTCTTGATTCCCGGATATGACTGATGGACGACCGAGAACACGTACACCTTGCCCTTATCGGACAGGGTCACCGGATTGAACTTGTCGGCCTCGCCGCACTTCGAGCATGCGACGCGCTTGGGATCGAGATAGATTGCGCCGCACGCGCACTTGATACCTTCGAGATGGGGCTTGGGCGCCAATTTCAGCCATGCAACAATTGGGCGCGGTCCCGTGTCAGTAGCTTGAGCCTGCTCAGCCATACAGATCCTCCGAACGATTCGATGATGGTGCTGTCGGAATGACTAGCGCCGCCCTTGCGGCGGCGCGGTCCTTCTCTCTGGCCGGAGTTTCCCACAGGGGCTGGAAGTCGTCAACCCTCGCGCCCGCGCCGCTAATCGAGCCGCAGGGCCATTATGCGAGGTCGGCGAAAATCGAGGGTCGGGACGATCCGGCCGCGCCCTACGAACGCTACTTGTGCTGCCAGTTGGGCGGCCGCTTCTGGACAAATGCGCTCGTGCCCTCGACTCGGTCCGCGCTGCCGAACGCCACCCCGAACGCCTCCTGCTCGAAGCGCAGCCCGGCATCCTCTTCCATCGTAAACGCGGCCCGCAGCGCGGCCTTCGCCTGGCGCATCGCGACGGCGGATTTGCCCGCGAGTTTCTCCGCGAGCTTGCGCGCGCTTTCGATCAGGTCGCCGGGCGCCACGACCTGGTTCGCGAGGCCCAGTTCGAGCGCCGTCTTCGCGTCAAACATCTCGCCCGTCATGATCAGCTCGCGCGCCTTGTTATGGCCGATTCGATGCGGCAGGCGCTGCGTGCCGCCGAAGCCCGGGATGAGTCCGAGATTTATCTCGGGCTGTCCGAAACGCGCCTTTTCGCTTGCGATGATCAGGTCGCACGCGAGCGCAAGCTCCAGGCCGCCGCCGAGCGCGAAGCCGTTGACCGCCGCAATGACGGGTATCGGCAGGTCCTCGAAACTTTCCATCACGCGATGGCCCAGGCGCGAAAAATCGAGTCCGTCAACGGCCGACATCTTTGACATCGCGGCGATATCCGCGCCTGCGACGAACGCCCGATCGCCCGCGCCAGTGACGATCAGCACGCGCACCGACGAGTCGTGGCGGACCTCGCGAATCACGCGCGCCATTTCCTCCAGCACCTCGCGATTCAACGCGTTGAGCGCCGCCGGACGGTTCACGGTCAGGGTCGCAATCGCGGCCTGTTCGAAAATTATATTTTTGAGGTCCACCTGCCCACTCCTTGGAAAATCGCGGCGCTCGCGCCGTGCCGCTAGTCCCGCGCTTCTAGTTCCGCCCTGCGCGCTTTGACTGTCAACCCCCGCTGGAGCGCGAAGCTTGCCGGGCGCACGCTTGCGTGAAACTCATCGCGCGCGAAACAATGCGCACGTGCCAGCCAAATCCAGAGCGCATGCCCCCGCGAGCGTCCGCGCGATCGCCGGTTTGCTCGCGCTCGCCATCGTGCTCTTGGTTGCATCCGGATGCACTCCGCAGGCGCAACAATTTGTCGACAAGATTCGCGCTGAATCAACCGAGAAATGCAACGAAGGCAACCAGGCCGCCTGTCATACGATCGTGCAAGCGCTCAGCGACACCAAGGTCGCCATCGAATCCACGGCGCCGCTCGAGACGCAAACACCGGCTTGCAATGCCGGCAAACAGGACGCATGCCAGCAGCTCGCCGTACTGCACGGTGAGTTGAGCTCATGGTGCTCGATGGGCAACGGTCAGGCGTGCGCTGCCGTCAACAGCGGTCCGTGGCCGGCGAAATGGGACGAGCCCGCGCTGATCGACGCGGCCAAGCTGTCGTGTCTCAGCGGCCAGTTCAAGCCGGATTCAAGCACCTGCCAGGCCTTGCAAATGATGTAGCGAGATCCGCTTCGCCCGCGCCGGTGAACGACTACCTCGCCCTCCATCGGCCGCGATTGCGAACCTGGCAAGAACTACTGCCGGTCTTCGAAGCCGAGCGAAATCATCATCTCGCGCAGCGATTGATCGACGACCAGGTACTCGGTGAGCGAGAGATACACGTGGCATCCGCGATGCCCTTCCCCGCCCGGGCGCTCCACGATTTTCAGCACCAGATCCCCGTTAATCATCATCGTCTTGTTATCCATCGTCACGCGCAGCCACATTTCGAACTACCTTCCCGCAAGCCGGCTTAGTACTCGGGCTTGAAATCGAACCGATGAATCGCTTCGATGAAGCGGATCGTTTGCGTTTTCGAGCGCATCACGACGCTGTTGGTCATCGCGCCGCCGGAGAAAAATCGCACGCCGCGCAGATAGTCGCCGGTGGTCACTCCCGTCGCCGCGAACATCACGTTATCTCCCGCCAGTTCCTCCAGCGTGTAGCGATGCTTCAGATCCATGATCCCCATCGCCAGGCACGCCTCCGCTTCCTCCGGGTTGCGCGGCACGAACCGGCACTGCATCTCGCCACCGGCGGAACGAATCGCGGCGCCGGCCAGCACGCCCTGATGCGCGCCGCCGATTCCGATCAGCATGTCGATTTCGCTCTCCGGCCGCGTGGTGGCGATCGCGGCGGACAGGTCACCGGCCGAGATCATCTTGATCCCGGCGCCGGCGCGGCGCACTTCATTGATCAGCTTGTCATGGCGCGGGCGATCGAGGATCGCGACCCGCAAATCCTCGACGTAAACTTTTTTTGCTTCGGCCAGCGCTTTGAGATTGTCGGTCGGGGACCTGTCGATATCGATCACGCCGCGCCCCGCCGGCCCGCACGCGACCTTGTCCATGTAAGTATCGGGGCAGCGCAGGATTCGCCCGCGCTCCGCCAGCGCAACGCACGACAGTGCGTTGGGCCCGCCGGTCGCGCAGATCAGCGAACCTTCGATCGCGTCGAGCGCGACGTCAATTTCGGTTCCCGCGCCGGTGCCGACGATTTCGCCCTCGTACAAAAACTCGGCGTCCCCCTCTTTGCCTTCGCCGATCACTATTTTGCCGTCCATCGCGACCGAGTTCAGCGTCTTGCGCATCGCGTCGCACGCCGCTCGATCCGCCATCCGCTCGTCGCCCTTGCCGATGAAACGCGCCGCCGCCAGCGCCGCGGCTTCCGTCGCGCGTACCACTTCGAGGGCAAGATTCCGTTCCATCCGGGCCTCCAGGTCAGTTCGATTCAGTCTTCAACGGCTGTCCGAACAATGATTCTATCAGGTGATAGCCGTCCCCGACGAGCAGGCCGGTCGCCGTGCCGTCGCTTTCGGTGTAGCGGCGCGGCACGCCGCCGCCCGGTTTCGATTGCGCCGAGGTCATCAGCGCGAACGGGACCGGTTCCGGCGAATGAGTCTTGAGCTGGCTCGGCGTCGCGTGATCCGGCATCAGCAGAATCGCGAAATCGCCCAGCCCGCCCAGCCCCGCGAGCATCGGCCCGATAATCAACTTGTCGATACGCTCGATCGCCTCCTTCTTCAGATCGGCGCGGCCCATGTGACCGGCCTCGTCGGGAGCCTCGATATGCAGCAGCAGGAAGTCGCGCCCTTTGAGCGATTCGAGACCGTAACGCGCCTTCGCGGCGTAATCGGTATCGAGAAATCCGGTGGCCCCCGGAACCTTGATCAGGTTCAGCCCGGCCAGCCGGCCGAGTCCGTTGACCAGATCGACCGCCGATATCACCGAGCCCTCGACGCCGAAGCGTTCCTTCAGCGTCGGCACCGCGGGCCGCGTGCCCTGCCCCCAAAACCACGCCGAAGTCGCCTCGGTTTTGCCGGCGGCGCGGCGCGCCTTGTTCACCGGATGCTCGCGCAAAATCTCCGCCGAACGCCGCATCAGGTCGCGGAGCAAATCTGCCCCCGCGCCCTTGGGCAGATGCGCTTCGACGGGCCTGCCCGTGATGTCGTGCGGGGGCGTGAGATGCGTCGTCGCGATTCCGCCGCGCCACATCATCAGATGCCGGTAGCTGACGCCGTTGAAAAACTCGATTCCGCCGCCGGCCAGTTCTGTGCGCAGGTCGGCGACGATCTGCGCGGCTTCTTCGCTGGTAATATGGCCCGACGTGAAATCGTTCATTATCAGCGCGCCGCCGTCACCCGGCTTCAGCGACACGAGATTCATTCGAAACACCACATCGCGCGGGCCCATCTCGATTCCCTGGCTCGCCGCTTCGATCGGCGCGCGCCCGGTGTGATACCGCGCCGGGTCGTAGCCCAGCATCGTCATCGTGCCGACGTCGCTGCCCGCGGGCATCCCCTTGGGAATCGTCGCGACCATTCCGAGCGTCCCGCGCGTCGCCATCAGGTCCATGTTCGGCTTGTGCGCTGCCGCAAGCGGCGTCTTGCCGCCGAGTTCCTGGCACGGCCAATCGGCCATGCCGTCGCCGTGTATGATGACGTACTTCATCGCATCGATCGGCCGCTTCGAGTCGCGCCGCTTATTCGCGCTCCAGAACTTTCATCACTTTCGCGAGGTCCGGTTCGACCACGATTGTGTTACTTAAGTTTTTCAGCGCCGTGTCGGGATCCTTCAGGCCGTGTCCGGTCAGCGTGCACACGACGACCGCGCCCGGTTTGAGCATCCCGGCGCCCGCGTATTTGAGCAGCCCCGCGACCGACGCGGCAGACGCCGGCTCCGCGAAGATGCCGCCGCTGGCGATCAAGCGATACGCCGCGAGGATTTCCGAATCGGTGACGATGTCGATAATCCCGCCCGACTCGTCGCGCGCGGTGGTCGCGCCTTTCCAGCTCGCGGGATTGCCGATTTTAATCGCCGTCGCAACGGTATGCGGATCGTCAATCGGATGCCCGACCACAATCGGCGCCGACTCTGCCGCCTGGTAGCCCATCATCTTCGGGATCCGCTCGCTCAATCCCTCCGATTTATATTCCTGGTAGCCGGCCCAGTAGGCCGTGATATTCCCGGCGTTGCCGACCGGCAGAAAATGATGCGTCGGCGCGTCGCCCAATTGATCGCAAATCTCGAACGCCGCGGTTTTCTGCCCGGCGATTCGATCGGGATTGATACTGTTGACCAGCCGAATCCCCAGCGGGTCCCGCTCCGCAAGATCGCGTACCACCTTCAGGCAGATGTCGAAGTTGCCGATCACCTCGAGCACCCGCGCGCCATGCATCACGCTTTGCGACAGCTTGCCGAGTGCCACCGCACCCTTTGGGATCAGCACGTACGCCTTCAGCCCCGCGCGGCCCGCGTAGGCCGCCGCCGACGCCGCCGTGTTGCCGGTCGAGGCACAGATTACCGCGCGGGCGCCCTCGCCCAACGCCTTCGAAATCGCCAGCGTCATGCCCCGGTCTTTGAACGAGCCGGTCGGGTTGGCGCCTTCGAACTTAAAGTAAACCTTGATGTTCAACCCGAGCCGCTCTGCAATCGCGGGCACCTCGATAAGCGGCGTGTTGCCTTCGTTCAGCGTCACGACCGGGGTCGAATCCGTCACCGGCAGGAAGCGGCGGTAATGCTCGATCAGTCCGGGCCAGTAAGACAACCGCGGTTGTTTCGATGCGCGCTTGGAGTCCGACGCCATCGCCTAAAGCTTCTCCTCGATTCGGATAAACGCGGGAGCCGACTGCACGATTTTCTTCCTTCGAATCTCCGCCAGCGCGCGTTTCAGATTGCGCTCGGGCGCATCATGGGTCCGCATGATAACCGGCACCGTCTGCGCCGTTCCGCGACCCTTCTGGATCACCGACGCGATCGAAATCCCGTGACCGCCGAGCACCGACGCGATGGCGCCGAGCACCCCGGGCTTATCCCGCGCCATGAACCGCAGGTAATACTCGCATACCACGTCGTCCATCGGCTTGACACTGGCGCCCTTCATCAGGTGGATCGGAAATCCGAACGCATGCGCTCGCGCCGAGCCTTCGGCCAGACGATGGCGCGCGATTTCCAGTATATCGGCCATCACCGCCGTCGCCGAGGGCATCTCGCCCGCGCCGAGTCCGGAATACATTGTCGCGCCGAGCGCGTCGCCGTGGATATAGATCGCGTTGAACGCGCCGCCGACGCCGGCCAGCAGATGGCGTTGCGGGATCATCGTGGGATGCACCCGCGCCTCGATGGCACCGTCGTCATCCTTGCCGATGGCGAGCAGTTTGATCGCGTAGCCAAGCTCGCGCGCGTACGCGATATCCGCCTGCGTAATTCGCGTGATGCCTTCGGTATAAATCTGCGCCGGTTTCACCAGCACGCCAAACGCAAGCGCCACCAGCAGGCAAAGTTTGTGGGCCGAATCATGCCCCTCGACATCGACCGCGGGGTTCTTCTCGGCCAGGCCCTTGTCCTGCGCGTCGGCGAGTGCGACGCCAAACTCGACGCCGTCCTCCGTCATGGTGGTGAGGATCGAATTGCAGGTGCCGTTGACGATTCCATACACTGCGCGCTGGCGATCGCCGGCCAGCGCCTCGCGCAGTGTGCGGATGATCGGCACACCGCCGCCGACGCTTGCCTCGAAACCGACCGCCAGGCCGCGCCTGCCGGCCGCGCGAAAAATCTCGCCGCCATGCTCCGCGAGCAAAGCTTTGTTGCCGGTAACGACGTCCTTGCCGGCCGCCAGCGCCTTCATGATCAGCGTGCGGGCCGGCTCGTGGCCGCCGAACAGCTCGACCACGATATCGATGTCGGGACGCGTGACAATCGCGGCGGCGTCGCGCGTAATCAGTTTCGCCGGCAGGCCGGGCACATCGTCGGGCTTGAGGCTTCGATCCGCCACCGTCGCCAACTGAAGCGGCGCGCCGAGCATGCGTTCGTATTTGTCGGGGTTGCGCAGGATCAGCTTCACCACGCCGCCGCCCACGGTACCGCATCCGAGCAGGGCAATCCGTACCGGTTTCAATTTGTCCCCGTTGTTTCTGCGATTACGCTTTAGGAGGCGCTGGCCGTGCGCACGAGGATATCGGCGTGGCCGGCCCTGAGCGCGTGACGAATTCCGCGGATCGCCTGGCGGCTGCGATGCTCGTTCTCGATGAGCGCGAAGCGCACGAACCCGTCGCCGTCCTGTCCGAAGCCGACCCCCGGCGAAACCGCGACCTTGGCCTCAGCGAGCAGAAACTTCGCGAACTCCAGCGAACCCATCGCGCGGAACGGCTCCGGAATTGGCGCCCACACGAACATCGTCGCCTTGGGTTTCTCCACCGGCCAGCCGGCCCGGTTGAGTCCGTCCACGAGCACGTCGCGCCGCCGCTTGTACCTGGCGACGATCTCGGCGACGCACTCCTGCGGCCCATTGAGCGCCGCGATCGCGGCGACCTGCACCGGCGCGAACATCCCGTAGTCGAAGTACGATTTCAGCCGCGCCAGCGCCGCGATCATCTCGCGATTGCCGACCGCGAAGCCCACCCGCCAGCCCGGCATGTTGTAGCTCTTCGACAGCGTGAAGAACTCGACACCGACGTCCTTGGCGCCCGCAACCTGCATCATCGACGGCGCCTTGTAGCCGTCGAAGCACAGGTCCGCGTACGCGAAATCCTGCGCGACCATGATGTCGTTTTCGCGCGCGAACTCGACCACCCGCTGCATGAAGTGTAAATCGACGGTCGCGGTGGTCGGGTTGTGCGGGAAGTTCATGATCAGGAACTTGGGCCGCGGCCAGCATCGATTTACCGTCGCCATCAACTCGTCGAAAAATTCCTCTCCGCGCCGGATCGGGACGCCCTGCACCTGCGCGCCCGCAATGATGCATCCGTACTGATGAATCGGATAGGTCGGCGTCGGCGCGAGCACCACGTCGCCCTGGTCGAGAATCGCCAGCGTCAGGTGCGCAATCCCTTCCTTCGATCCGATCGTAACGATCGCTTCCGAATCGGGATCGAGCTCGACGCCGTAGCGCCGCTTGTACCAATCGCAGATCGCAAGCCGCAGCTTGTACACGCCGCGCGACACCGAGTAGCGATGGTTGGCATTTTTGGAGGCCGCCTCGATCAGCTTCGCCACGATGTGCGGCGGCGTCGCCTCGTCGGGATTTCCCATCCCGAAATCGATTATGTCCTCGCCGGCTCGCCGCGCCTTGAGGCACAATTCTCCGATCGCGTTGAAGACGTAGGGCGGCAGCCGTTTGATTCGTGGAAAATCCATTTTCCTCTTGCGGTTGGCGATTGCGCGCGGACTCCGCGTCCGCTGAATACGCGAGCTATAAGTTTTAACGGACCCCCAGCGGCGCCGCTAGTGGGCGCATCGCCCGTAATTCGGATCACTTCGCCGGGCTCGCCAGCGCGACCGCTTCGCTCCCGCGCCGGCGCGTCGCCCAATACACCGGCGCCGCGCACACCGAGATCAGCCCCGCGATCTGCCATTCGAACGGTATCCCCGCCGTATCCGCGATTCGCCCGGCAAGCAGCAATCCCATCGCGCCACCCATCGTCTGGAACGTGGAGTTGAATGACAACAGCGTCGCCCGATTGCCCGCTTCGATCTGCTCGTTGAACCAGCTCTGAACCAGCGGCATCATCGCCCCAGTGAACAGATTCATCACGAACAGCATCGCGAGCGAAACCAGCGGCCTGCCCGCCGAACAGCCCCGCCAGGAACAGCATCGCGCTCGCGCCGATAACCAGCATGCTCACACGCGGCGCGCGCTTCGATTCGTCGCCCTGGATGCGCGCGCTTACCTCCGCGCCGACCAGCCGCGCCGCAGACAGACCGCAATAGATCCAGCCGACGATCCACACGCCAACCGCCAGGCTCTCGTTGAACATCACCGGCCATTCGATCCAATACGGCGCCCACGCCGCAAACGTAACTGCGCTCGCCACGCTAAGCATGAGGACCGTATGCGCGCCCAGTCCGGCGCGGATGCCGTCGCCCACGTTGGCGGCGACCTGCCGCGGGATCGCCGCGATCCTGACCGTCGTGGTGCGTGGACGCTCGTCGTGCATCAGGAATGCGCCGACCGTACCGCTGACCAGGTAGCCGGCTGCGCCGAGCAGCCACGGCCATGCGATATCGATGTCGGCCACGTACGCGCCGATCATCGCCGACCCCATGAAGCCGAGCGTCGTCAGTTGCGAGATTCGCGAGAACAGCCGGTCCTTGAGCCCGTCGTATCCTGCCTCATCGAGCGCATCGACACCCCACGCGTCAATCGCGCCGTTGCCGAAAGTCGTGCCGATACCGTCGATACTCTCGGCGATCAGGAATACGTAGTAATGATGCGCCATGAAGTACAGGAGAAACGCGCAGACCCGCAGCGACGCGCCGAGCACGTACGAGCGGCGCCTGCCGAGCAGGTCGGCGAACGCACCGGTGGGCACGTCGGTCAGAAACAGGACGACGAAGTACGTCGCCAGTACGCTGTTTATCTGGAACTGGTTGAGCCCGCGCGAGCGCAGAAAGATCGGATAGACGCCGAACAGAAAGCCGCCGGCGAACGAGTACAGACCCCATACCGTGTAGTAGCGGCGGATGATGTCTCGAATAGTCGGAGCATGCGGTCGTGCGATTTCCACGGAAATTTCCCCATCCAGTATCCCGCGCCAAAAGAAAAAACCCCGGAGCTCTCAAGCGCCCGGGGCTTTTTAGAGCCAAGTTTCGATGTCCGTCTCAATTCAGGAGGACCCTCATTGAATTGGGGACGCGGCGTACATCATCACTCGGCTTCATGGCGTCAGAGTAATCGAGCGGCTGATCATCAGTCAAGCCGCTCCTTAGGGAGCGAAACGGGCGCTCTGTTCTCAGAATCGCACGCATAACGTAGGATTTAACCTTCACTTGACGAGACTGAACCCTGGTCCGAACTCTCCGCATGAGCAACCCGAGCATCGACCGCAGCTTCGATTTTCCCGCCGATGTACCCGAACCCGGACTCGCGACCCGCCTGTGGCGCTTTTGGAACGTGGTATCGCTCGCAGCGGACGTGTACGCGGGCTACAAATGCACCCAGCTCTGGACGCGCTTTGTCAGCGATCGCAACAAGGCCGAACTCTATCGCCGCCAGGATCTTCGCGCGGCGCAAGCTCTCAACCGCACCGCAATCCGCCTGGAAGGTTTGCTCATCAAGGCATGCCAGTTCATCGCAACTCGCGCCGACGTGCTCCCCGACGAGTGGATATCCACGCTATCCGGCCTGCACGATCGCGTCCCGCCGCGGCCGTTTGCGATGATCCGCGAACAGATCGAGCGCGAACTCCGCCGGCCGCTCGAGGCCGTTTACGCCGAGTTCGATCCCGCGCCGCTGGCGTCGGCCTCGCTGGCGCAGGTGCATCGGGCGCGCCTTCACGACGGCCGCCGATGCGCGGTCAAGGTGCAGTATCCGGGAATCGACGGAATCGTCCGCGCCGATCTCCGCAACATGACGCTGGTGCTGCGATGGCTCGCGAAGCTCGAGCATGACTTCGACTATCGGATCCTGATGCGCGAGGCGCTCAAGTACATCCCGATGGAGCTGGACTTCGATCACGAGGCCGACAACTGCGAAACGATGCGCCGCAACTTCGCCGCGGATTCCGATGTGATCGTCCCCGAGGTCTATCGCGAGTTCACCACGCGGCGCGTGCTCACGATGGAACTGCTCGAAGGAATCAAGGTCACCGACGTCGACGCGCTCGAGCGTGCGGGGATCGACAAGCACGCGGTCGCGCAGAAACTGATCGAGATTTTCTGCGACCAGGTCCTGCGCGACGGCTTTTTCCACGCCGATCCGCATCCCGGCAACATCCTTGTTCAGCCCGGCCCCCGGATCGTGCTGCTCGACTTCGGCCTGGCCAAGGATTTTCCGCCCGCGTTCCGCGACGGCATCGTGCGGCTGACGTTTTCGATCCTTACTTCGAATCGCGATGGAATCGTCGCCGCGTTCACAGAGCTGGGCTTTCGCACGCGCAGCGGCTCGCCCGACACGCTGCTGGCGTTTTCCGATTTGTTTCTCGGCAACACCATCAAGGCGAGGAAGGCTTACGCGGACAAGGACCTGATCGAAGAGTTCTCGGAAGAGCTTCCGCGTGCGATTCGCGCCAATCCGGTGGTCGAAGTTCCCGCCGACGTTTTGCTTGTCGGCCGCATGATGGGTCTGCTGAGCGGACTCGGCAAAACACTCGACTCGCAAGTCGATCTGTTCGCGACGATGATGCCGTATGCGCAACGCTCTATGATCGCGCAGCCGGCCCGCGCGCCTGTCAGCGGCATTTTTGACCCTCCTGCCGATACTCCCGCGGATGCGCCCGCCCGCAAGTAGGCCGGTTTCGCCGCGCGCCGCTTTCATGGCACTGTTTTGCCCAGGCAAACTTTTGTTTTCCGGATGCGGCCCAAATGCCGCTACCCTGCCGACTTTGACGATGCGGAGTCCAATCGATGTCTGATCGACGAAATCAACTTGTGGCGCTCGCAGCGGCGCTCGCGGCCGACTTTGCCACTCGCGCCGGCGAACACGATCGCGCCAATTCATTCCCGGTCGAAAACGTCGATAAAATGAAAGCGGCCGGATACACCGCGCTGGTCATTCCCGAAAAATACGGCGGACTCGGCGCTGACCTCGAGGATTTTGCGCTCTGCCAGGAGCAGCTCGCGCAGGGATGCGCCGCGACCACGATCGCGATCAATATGCATCTGTTCGGCATCGGCAGCATGGTCGAGCGCGCCACCGGCCGCCCGCAGGAGAAATTGTTCTTCGACGCGATCGCGCGCGGCCGGCAAATCCTCGGCGGCGGTATCAGCGAACCCGAGACCGGCGGCGATTGGGGCTACTTCGCGACCCGCGCGCGGCGCGACGGCGAGACTTATGTTCTCAACGGCCGCAAAACTTTCACCAGCCTCTCGCCCGTGATCGATCTGTTCATGGTCATGACGACGATCGAGGACTCGAATCCGCCCGCCGCCGCCACCTTCGTCGTGCCGCGCGGCACGCCCGGCTTCGAGCTGGTCGAAACCTGGGACGCGATGGGGATGCGGGCGACGGCCAGCCACGACCTGGTGATCAAGGACGTCCGCGTGCCCGCGATCGCGATGGCGGAATCGCGGCCCATCGGTCCCGTCAACGACCAGGCGATTTCGCTGTTCGCATGGTTCGGCATTTCCGTCGCCGCGACCTATACCGGCGTGGCGATTGCGGCGCTGAAGTTCGCCAAGGAATTTGCCGGCCGCCTCAAACCGCTCACGATGCCGCGCACGATCAAATATTTGCCCGGCGTCCAGTTCGCCATCGCCGAGGCCGAAGCGCTGATCGCCCAGTCGCGCGCGCTCTACCTCGGCGTCGCCCGCGACTACATTCGCGATCGCGATTCATTCAAGGGCGAGACCGGACTGGCGCGAGTCGTGATGCCGAAGTATGTCGCGACCAACGACGCGATACGCGCGGTTGACTACTGCATGGAGGTTGTCGGCGCGCACGGGATGCTGAAAAAATTCCCCATGGAGCGCTACTACCGCGACGTTCGCGCCGGCCCCAATCATCCGCTCTCCAACGCCCGCGCGCGCGAACTGCTCGGCAAGGCCGCGCTCGGCGTGGGTCTGGCCGAGACGCCGCGCTGGTAGATGCGAAGTCGTGCCGCGCATTGTCGATTGTCGATTGATCTGCGCGTCGCGCTGGACGCCTCTTCGCGCGAGTAATATCTTTCCAAAGCTGTGAACAATGAAATCGAACAGGTTGCGCTCCGCGCCGCGCGTGCCGCCGGCAGAATCCATCTCAAACGGCTCAGCAGAATAACCATAAATCGCAAGTCGAACTCGATCGATCTTGTCACCGAAGCCGACCGCGAATCGGAAGCGGCAATCATCGAGGTGATCCATCGCGCATTTCCAACCCACGCGATCCTCGCGGAGGAAAGCGGCGCCACCGCGCATCGAAGCGACCATCGATGGATTATCGATCCGCTCGACGGCACCACCAACTTCGCGCACGGCTATCCGCAATTCTGCGTATCGATCGCGTACGAACGGCGCGGCCGCGTGCAGTTCGGCGTAGTCTTCGACGCGCTGAAAAAAGAATGCTTCATCGCCCAGCGCGGACAGGGCGCGCGCTTGAACGGCAAGCCGATTCGCGTCAGCACCACGCCAAACCTCTGCGCCGCGCTGCTGTGCACCGGATTCGCGTACGACCGGCGCGAACGCCGGCGCTTCTATCTCTGCTTCTGGGAAGAACTCATGACGCGTGCCCAGGGCGTGCGCCGCACCGGGTCGGCCGCGCTCGACCTCGCCTACGTCGCGGCGGGGCGCACCGATGGATTCTGGGAGTTCGGGCTCCGGCCCTGGGACGTGGCGGCCGGCGCAATCCTCGTCGAGGAAGCACACGGACGCGTGAGCAACATGGACGCCTCCGAGCTTGACCTTGCCGGCGCGAATATCGTGGCGACCAACGGGCGGTTGCACGAAGAGCTCGTCGAGGCGATTGCTCAGGCGCGGCCGGAAGCCGACCGCCGCCACGCCGAGATGCTTCGTGAGACCAAGGTCTCGGCGTAGAAATACTCACCCGATTTTCGCGGCGCGCCTCAGATGAACGCGCAGATTCGACGCGCGACCCGCGGCTAGCGCCGCGCGATGAACATCCCGGTATCCTTGCTGATGCGAATTTCGCCGCGCGCCGCGATTTCATTCTCGAGATGCCGCCGCAAGTCCGCAACCTGTTCGTCGGTGACTCTGCTTCGCACGCGCATCGAACAGATATAGTCCATCAGCGGCGCAGCTTCGGTCACAACCAGCGAGTCGGGGTAGCGTTCGAGCTTCACCTCGCCGAAGGCCCGGCGCATGTAAGCCTCGCCGCTCTCGAGGCCAAATCGCGCGGTCGCCTGCGTCATTCGCGGAATCGAAAAGAAGCGCGCCGCAAGCTCGTCGATCTCTCGCATGTTCGCGGCGCCCATCGTGGCCGCATAGCAGAACCCTGACGGCTTGAGCACGCGCCGAACCTCGCCGAGCGCGCGTGGAATGTCGGGCACATGGTAGAGCATGTGATTCGCGATCGCCGCGTCGAACGATGCGTCGCGAAACGGGAGTGCCTGCGCGTCGGCCTGCGCGAAGGTAAACGGATGGCCCAGCCGCGCGAGATTGGAGCGCGTTTCGCGGAGCATCCCGTCCGACATGTCGGTTAGAATCACGCGCCATCCCGCAGGAACCTGCGCCGAGCCGCGCCACAATATGCCGGTGCCGCAGCCGAGCTCGAGCACGCTGGCGTTTCCAGGAATCCGAAAATGATCGAACATCCAGCGCGTCAGCCCGTAGCGATTGGTGCTGAAGCGCTGATGCAGCCGTATCCGCGCCGACAGGTTGGAGCCGTCCTTGTATTGCTCGCGCAGCAGCCGCGCGGAGTCGAGATCGGTGTTTGTCGCCATCGCCGCGATGTTGGCGCGCGAATCCTTTTCCGTCAATCCATCGCGCTTTCCTGTTAGCTGCGATTCCTTGATATAGTGCTTGCCTCTGCCGCGCCCTTCGCCCCGGTAGTGAAAAGGACATCACGGAGGTCTCCGGAACCTCAAGTCCGGGTTCGATTCCCGGCCGGGGCACCAAAATCCGGCAAACGCTTGCTTCAAACCTCTCGCGCCGATTGTCCCTCTCGGCTCGTCACGCAATACTGGACGGGGCGAATTACATGATCAACGCGAATAGTAACTCTTCGAGCATTTATGACCAGAAGCTCGATATGACCAAAACTGGCGCTCTGGGCCATTTTCAGGGTGCCACCGGCGCCGAGCGGAAGTTCGGACGTCTGGCGATCGTGAACGACTTCACGCCCGTGCGAAGGAAAGGCGCATGAGCGCGGCGTCACTCCATCCGGCGAATCATGGTTTTCAATGGACCCCGGTTTGCGGGCCGTTTCGTCGCATCACCGAAGAGCAGGCGCAAGCGTACAATGAACGCGGCTTCTTCACTCTGGACGATGCGATCGATAGCGCGACAGTCGAGCGCGTGGTCGCTGAGATCGATCCGTGGGAAGCGAAGTTCGAGGAGATGCTGCGGCGTCACGCACCGGGTGGCAAAGAATTCATCGCGCAGGCCGACGGAATCACTTTCACGGTTCATTTGGTAAAGCGTTCGCGGCTGCTGCGGGAGTTAGCGGCAAGCGAAGTCTTCGCAGACCTATGCTCCGATTTAATCGGGCCGGACGTGCGGCTCTATTGGGACCAGGCAGTCTACAAAAAACCCGAATTCGCCAAGCCGTTCCCCTGGCATCAGGACAACGGCTACACCTACGTAGAGCCCCAAACTTACCTCACCTGCTGGGTCGCTCTCAACGACGCGACTCTCGACAACGGTTGTCCGTGGGTGATTCCGGGCGGCCATCTGCGAGGCACTCTCGCTCATCGGCTCAGCGACCTCGGATGGGTCTGTCGCGAAGCGGACGGGCCCGAGGCCACGCCCGTACCGGTACGCGCGGGGAGCATCGTGGTGTTCAGTTCGCTCACTCCGCATCGCACCGGACCGAACATCACCAAATCAGTGCGCAAGAGCTATATCTTGCAATACGCCCCCGACGGAGCACGCGTCGTTCAAAGCGGCGCGCGCTGCGATGCACCCGACCGGCAGTTCCTGGTTCTGAAGGGCGGTGAGCGGCTTCCTTAGAGCTTGGTGCCGGAGCCGCCATGAAGGTCAGCACCACGGTTTGAACGGTCGGGCGCTTCGTCCGGCGCGCAGATCGCGAGCCTCACATAAAGTAGAATTTGCTTACATTCACGCCGCCTCTGAAAGTTATAAACTTACAGTAGGCAGGTAATTCTTACTGTTTACTTAGTCTATTGGAATTTTGTAGGTCGCTTATAGATGTTTTAATGTCCCATATATCTCATGACTACTCTAGTCTTGCTTCTGGCCCTATTCACTGGCAGAATGCCAGGCGATGAAGCCCGATACGCAAGAGAATCCGATTCTCGTGCCGCAAGAAGAGTGCGAGGTCCTCAATTTAATCCGAGACGACCATGAACTTATCGAGCGCCTGAGGATAACCCCTGACGAGCTGGAGGCGCTGTCGAAATGCGCGATGCTTGGAACCCTGACCTGCAAGCAGCATATGCTTGCCATTTTGCGCCAGATTCGCGAGGGAGGCAGGCCCGCGGCGGGCGGCCCCGCGATCGATCAGACAGCCCTCTACCCTGAGCCGGCTCTGCCCGAGGAGCAGGAGGAAGTCCCCGTCCCGGACTGCCGCCGCATGCTGGTTCGTCTCACTAGCACCGCCGTGCCCGAGTCGGGTTCGCTTGAGGGCGTTGTTCGTCGCCGCGTGCCCGAGCAGTTCGGCGTTCTTTTCTGGACGATCGTCCTGGCCGTGGGGCTGGCGTGGAATCTACTGATCATGATGTTGCGCTGGCGCAGTAGCTTCATGACCAGCATCGGAATGGCCGCCGATCAGGCTGCTCCTTCGGCTGCGTGGTACAGCAATCTCGACCAGTCCTACATTCTGTTCTGGGGCGAAATTTTGCTCGTGCTCGGCATTGCAGTTGCGATGTACCTCAAATCGCACAGAAGTTACCGCCGCTTCAAAGTCAGACCGGGCCGAGGCTGGCGCTAGCCGGTCTCTCGACCCGTTCTCGACTTATCTCCGCGCGCGTAGCTGCGAGCGGAGACAGCGCGACGGTGCTCAGCAAAGAATCCGCCGACGAGATGGTCTGCGCGGAACTCACCTCTCCCGCGCCTGCGACTCGGTCGCAAGGACCGCCGCGCGCGCAACTCACGATACGCTGCGCCAGAATTCCCGCAGCAGCACGCTCATCAGCTTGGGATGCTCCTCGGGAAAAAACAGCTTCCCGCGCGGCACCATGATCACCCGCCGCACGCCGCCGACATTGTTCTTGAGCCAATCCACCGACTTGAGGTCAAAAACGGTGTCGGCGTCGCCCCAAACAACCTGGGTCGGCACGGCGAGTTTCCTCAGTTGCGGAGCGACGGAAACCATCACCTGCACATTGCCGAGACTCGCAAAGCGCCGCAGGTTGTGGCTCCGTTGGTCCGACGACAGCACCGGCTCGAAATAGGTCTTGAACGCTTCGTCGGGGATGTGCTCGGGATCTTCATAGACTGAACTGAACGCCTGGCGTGCGACCGCTGGCGACTGCAGCATCGCGTTCAGCGTCGCGATTATCGACGGGTCCGCGAACTGTTCGAGCACCGATTTCAGCATCGCGTTGGGCCACAGGTCGTGAACCTCACAGTTGGTGAGCGTGAGGCTCCGCAGCCGCGACGGATATCGCGCCGCGAACACCTGGCTGATGCCGCCGCCAGTGTCGTTGCCAATCAGGTCCACCTGGGACAATCCCAGCCGGTCCAGGAAACCGGCTATCATCGCGGCCTGCTGGTCGAATTCGAGGTTCTGCTCCACCCCGACTTCGGTGTAACCCAACCCCATCAGATCCAGCGCGATACATCGCCGCGTCGCGGCAAGATCCTCCAACGCGCCGCGCCACGCGAAGCCGTTTAGCGGAAAGCCGTGAACGAATAGTGCGGCGGGTCCCGTGCCACTTTCGACGTACGCAATTCGGCCCGACGCGGTCTCGGCGAATTTCCGCGCCTGATGGAACTCGGCTGCTTTCATTGCTAACCTGCCTCCTGTTGTGATTGGCTCTGGTTGGCATTTCGCATACCAACAGTATGTATCTGACATGAGAACGGTATGACAGTCAAGCGCCGCAAGCTCGAGCAGTCCCAGGCGACCCGCGCCGCGCTCATCAAGACCGCGCGCAAGCTGTTCGCCCGCCACGGCTACGCCGACACTGATATCGAAACCGTCGCGCGCCGCACTCGCGTCACCCGTGGCGCGCTCTATCATCACTTCCGTGACAAGCGGGATTTGTTCTCGGCGGTGTTCGATCTCGAGGAGCAGAAACTCGCTCAAACCGTCGCCGAGGCCGCCTTCACGCAGCCGGGCACCTGGGATGGGATGCTGGCCGGCTGCAATGCCTTCCTCGATGCATGCCTCGATCCCGCCGTGCAGCGCATCGTACTTATCGACGCGCTGGCGGTTTTGGGATGGGAACGCTGGCGCGAGATCGATGCCAGGTACAACCTTCGACTGGTCCGCGACGCGCTACAGGCGGCTGCCGACCAGGGCATTATCGCGCCGGAACCGCTCGACCCGTTGGCGCATCTGCTGATTGGCGCGCTGACCGAAGCTGCCATTTTTATCGCGCATGCGGATGACCAGCCCGCCGCCCGCCGCGAGATCGGCCAAAACGTCGTGCAACTGCTTTCGGGCCTTCGTATCGACAAATCAAAAGGCTAGTCCAACACGGATTGCCCGCGCGCTCTCACCGGACTACGACTACGAGTTGCAGCAACAGCTTCGACGGGAAATCGCGATGGAATATCGAATCACGCCGGGCAGATTGGAAATCGGCAAGTTCTCGCTCTACTACGAACGGGTCGGCGCCGGCGCGCCGATTGTCTTTCTGCACGGCCTCGGCGGCAACCATCTCTCATGGTGGCAGCAAGTTCCCTACTTCATGCGATCGTTCGAGTGCATCACGGTTGACCAGCGCGGCTTCGGCCTCTCGCCCGACCCTGACGGCCTGTTCAATCGCGCGCATGCGAACGATCTCGGCGCACTGCTCGACCATCTGAAGATCGACAAGGCCGTGCTGATCGGGCAATCGATGGGCGGATGGACGATCGTCGGCTATGCGCTCGAGCATCCCGAACGCGTCGCGGCGATGGTGATGGCGGATACACCGGGCGGAATATTCACGCCCGAGATGAAGTTCGAGCGGTCCCGCGCGCCGATGCCCGTCGATGCGACGCCAGCTATCGGATCGTTGCCGTCGTATGCCGCCGATTATTTCTCGCGGCGCCCCGAGATGGCGTTTCTGTACGATGAAATCCGGATTCATGGCGCGCGGCCTCCCGCCGACGCGGGCATGCGCCTAATCGGCCTGCGCTACGATCTCGCCGCCGTAAAGCGACGCCTGACGATGCCCATCCTGTGCATGGTTGGCGAGGAGGACACGCTGATCCCACCCGAGATCGTCACGGCGCTCGCGGCGACCCTGCCAAATTCGCGGCTGCGCACGGTCCCCGGCAGCGGTCATTCGATCTATTTCGAGAGTCCCGCCGTTTTCAATCAGCTGGTGCGCGATTTCATCATCGAGATCGGCTACGCGAAATAGCCGGCGCGAAGTCGTCGTCGCGAAACGAAATAGTCCGGAATTCGTCGAATTGTTAGGTGGATGACACAGGACTATAATCTGCACACTATGAGTCGCGTCGCAAATACCCTGGCGGTCTTCGGGCTGGCGGTGGCTCTGGCAGGATTGGCGTCATGCGTGCCGGTACAGAATCCCTACGGCACCGGTGCGACGAAAGCGGCGCCTCTGGGGACCTCGAGCGGCTTCGGTTCCAGTTCGAGTCTGCCGCCGCCATCGAGCGCGGGCACTGTTGCCGGCGGCACGATCGATTCGCCGCAAAGCCAGGGTCTCTCTGATTATCTGAAGCATCACTCGCTGCCGCTGGTCGGTGCGCAAGTCGTCACCAGCACGAGCGGCGGCAAGCAGGTAATCCTGTTTGGCTTCGTCGCAACCGACTTCGGCAAGACCGACGCCGAGCAGAAGGCTCGCTACTATCTGAAGGATCCGTCGCTGGTGGTGGACAATCGGATCAAGATCAGCCCTGAACTGGCTGGCAGCAGGGGCAGCTCCGGATCGACGGTCAACGGAGTTCCGTCCGATGGCTCCGATCCGTACGCCGCGTCCGGCTCGATCCAGGATTATCAGAACAACGAACCCCCCGGTGCGCAGGCCTACCAAGCCCAAGGCCAGTACCAGCAGTATCAGCAATACAACAGCGCCCCGCCGAACATGTTGACGACGATTCTCCCGGGGCTGCTCGGCGGAGGAATGTCGATGGGCAGCGGCGGCTTCGGCGGAGGTATGGGTGGATTCAGTTCCGGCTTCGCGCCGGGTTACGGCAGTTACGGCGGCTATCCAGCTTATCCCTCGCCGATGCCGAATTCCGGTTATGGCACGCCTGGATACCCTTTCTGATTCGGCCGCGCGCTTTCGATCAATCGGCCCCGCTATCTCGCCAGCTTGAACCGCTCGCCCAAAAACACCTGGCGTACTGCCTCGCTGGCGACGATGTCGCGCGGTTTGCCTTCGAACAAAATCTTGCCGGAGTGAATGATATAGGCGCGATCGATGATCGACAGCGTCGCGTGCACGTTGTGATCCGACATGAGCACCCCGATGCCGCGCTCTTTGAGATAAGACACGACGCGCTGAATCTCGACGACGGTGATTGGGTCGATTCCCGCGAACGGCTCGTCGAGGCACAAGTACACCGGATCGAGCACCAGCGCCCGCGTGATTTCCACGCGGCGGCGTTCGCCACCGGACAGCACGCCCGCCTTGGCCTTCGCCAGTTTCGCGATTCCGAGTTCGTCTAGCAGCGATTGAAGGCGCGTGTAACGCTCCTCTTCGGTAAGCGGCAGCGTTTCGAGAACTGCCAGCAGATTTTGCTCGACGGTCAGCTTGCGGAATACGCTGGGCTCTTGCGGCAGGTAGGAAATCCCGCGGCGCGCGCGCTGGTAGAGCGGCAGGGTCGTGATGTCCTCGCCGCCGAACATTATTCGCCCATGGTCCGGCTTGAGCAGTCCCACCAGCATGTAGAAGGTGGTCGTTTTGCCCGCGCCGTTGGGCCCCAGGAAACCCACCACCTCGCCCGGCTTGACGACTACGTTGACGTTGTCGACGACCGCACGGCCGCCGTAAACCTTGGTTAAGCCTTCGCCGCGGAGCGCCAGCGTTTCAGCCTTTTCAGCCGCGTCGCTGATCTCGCCCGGTTTGATGCTTTCGACTCTTGCCATTCTCAAATGCCGCTCAGCTGACCAGCTTAGAACTTATCGGCTTTGACCGGGATATGGAACGCTTCGCCGCGATTGCCGCTTTTCCGCGGCGCCGTGGGATGCTACTCGATAGGGTCGTGGCCAGCGGAAACGAATACGACAGCGAGCGCTTTCCCGGAAATTTCTACCAGGGGATGATTCTCAAGCTCGACCGCGCGCGCGGCCGTGGCGTGGTGCGCTCACATAGCGGCAAGGAGATCCCCTTTGAGTTTCCATTCGTGGCTGTAGTGGGCGCGCCAATTGGCGGCACGATGCCGGGGATCGACCTGATTCGCGAAGGCGACATCGTCGGCTTCGATGTCGGCTGGACCTCCAGGGGACTGCGCGTCACGACCATCCAGCCGCGCGACGCCGCATCGTGACCTACCGCTTGCGCTGGTACATACGCCACTGCTTGACGCCTATCGGGTACAGCTCGCCCAGGATTTCGTAGCCCTTGGAACTGTAGAACGCGACGTTGGCTTCGGTTCCGGTCTCGAGGTAAACGCCGCCAATTTCAGGCCGAACGCGAGCCTCCAGCGCAAGCCGGTCGAGCAACGCCTTTCCGTAGCCCTTGCCCTGAAAGTCCGGATCGACCCCGAGGGTTTGCAGATACAGATGCGGCTCCTTGGGATGGTGCTTTGCGAGCACGCTGACAATATTCATCGCGCGGATCATTCCGCCCCATCCGACCCCGCGGACCAGCCGCGGCAACTGTGGCAGCCCGGCGGCGATCAACCCAAGCACGCCTGAATGGCCCACACCTTCAGTCACCGCGGCGGCAACGACGCGTCCATCATAGACCACGCCGAAGATCGGCTGTCCGGTCCGACGCTCTACAGCCAGCTGCGCGCGAAACAAGTTCGCCAGATGCTCGGCGCGCGCGACCGGCTCGGTAATATCCGGAAGGATCGCCTTGAAGGCCGGATCGTTGATGAACGCGCGGCCGAGCGAGACCGCGGCCTGCTCGTGCTGCTCGGGGTACAGGATAGTAACGATCGGTTTTCCATTTTCAGGCACTTTTTTTGATACCTCGATTCAATCCGACGGCTTCGTGAGCGTGCGCGCGACCGCGTCGCGCCATCCGGCGAGTAATTGTTCACGCTCGGCGGTTTGCATTTTCGGCTTGAACACTTCCGCTCCCTGGACGATCGCGTGCAACTCATCCGGTGATTTCCAGACTCCCATGGCCAGGCCCGCGAGCATCGCCGCGCCCATCGCGGTGGTCTCGGCGATCTTGGCGCGCCGGACCGGCTTGCCAAGGATATCCGCTTGGAACTGCATCAGGTAGCGATTCGCGGTGGCGCCGCCGTCGGCGCGCAGCTCGCTCATCGGCCGGCCGGTGTCGGATTCCATCGCAACGATCACGTCGCGCACCTGGTAGGCGATACTGTCGAGCGTAGCGCGCACGATATCCGTGCCGGTCGTGCCGCGGGTGATTCCCACGATTGCGCCCCTGGCGGATGCGTCCCAATGCGGCGCGCCGAGTCCAACGAACGCCGGCACCACATAGGGATGCGTGCGATCTCTATTTTTCGCAAGGCTGGCGCGCGCCTCGCCGTATGTATCCGCGGCCCTGCGCACCAGCTTCAGGCCATCGCGAAGCCATTGCACGGCCGCGCCCGCGATAAACACCGAACCTTCCAGCGCATACGCGGGCTCGCCGGCGGGACCGAGTGCGGCTGTGGTGAGCAACCGATTCTTCGACGGCACAATCTTGTCGCCGGTGTTCATCAGCAGGAACGCTCCCGTACCGTAGGTTGCCTTCGAGTCGCCGGCCGCGACCGCGCCCTGCCCGTAGAGCGCGGATTGCTGATCGCCGATTACCGCCGCGATTGGAATCGCATTCGGTGCGATCGTGCCGGGCGCCGTCTCGGCCAGCGGGCCTCGCGAACTTGCGGCGCGGGGCAACATCTCGCGCGCAACCCCCAGCATCGCGAGCATCTCGTCGTCCCAATCCCGGCGCGCCAGATTGAACATCATCGTTCTCGACGCGTTGGTGTAATCGGTCACGAACTCCGCGCCCCGCGACAATTTATGCACCAGCCAGGTGTCGATCGTGCCGAAGCACAGCTCGCCGCGCGCGCCGCGCGCGCGGATTTCGGGCTTTTGGTCGAGCAGCCATTTGAGCTTCGTGCCCGAGAAGTAGGGATCGATGACCAAGCCCGTCCGCCGCGCGACTTCGGCTTCGCGCTCGCGTAAAGCGTCGCAGATAGAGGCGCTGCGCCGGCATTGCCATACGATCGCCCGATAGATCGGCCGGCCGCTGCTCCGCTCCCATACCACGAACGTCTCGCGTTGATTGGTGATGCCGATTCCGGCGATCGCGGCGACCGGCACCTTCGCGGCGGCAATCGCTTTTTTCGAAAGCGCGACCACCGAGCGGTAAATTTCCTCGGGGTCATGCTCGACCCATCCTGGTTTCGGATAGTACTGCCTGATTTCAGCGTAAGCTCGGCCGCGGATGCGGCCGCGGCCATCGACGACGAAAACGGTCGTGCCTGTCGTTCCCTGGTCGATGGCAAGTATTACTTGAGGCATCGCCGTTTTCTCCCGCTGCCACTGTTACACGCCCGCGCGAATCTCATAAATACCCCTGCGCCGGTGGAACCCCACGGCCGGCCCACTTCCCACTCCGTGCTTGCCTCGTATGTTTGCTGAGGCCATGATACGCGCTTGGCGGAGCCTCTTTTCAGGGAGTCGCGACCGGATGTGATTCATGAGTGAGTTGCTCGAAAAAAAAGAGGATCTAATCCGCTACTTCCAGCAAGGCGGCAAGCCGCGCGCGCAATGGCGGATCGGCACCGAGTACGAGAAAGTCGCCGTCCGCACCGCCGACTGCACCGCCATACCCTACTCCGGTCCCGGCGGCGTCGAAGACCTGCTGCGCCGGATGGCGGCCAAGTACGGCTTCGAGCCAGAAGACGAGCACGGCCACATCCTCGCGCTCAAGGGTGAACGCGCGGAGATCACACTTGAGCCGGGTGGTCAGATCGAGTTGTCCGGCGAGCAGTGCGAGACCATCCACTGCGCCTACTCTGAGTTTGCGCTCCACGTGCGACAAATGATCGATATAACCAGCCAGATCGGCGCGACGGTGCTTGGACTGGGGATGCAGCCTTTGAGCCGCATAGACCAGATCGAACTGCTGCCGAAGGTCCGCTACCGCATCATGTACCCGTACATGGCGCGGATGGGGACGCTCGGCCAGCGGATGATGAAGCAGACCGCGGGCGTGCAGGCCAACCTGGACTATAGCGACGAGGCGGACGCGATTCGCAAGCTGCGCGTCAGCATGGGTATCGTGCCGCTGCTCTACGCGATCTTCGCCAACTCGCCGCTGAGCGACGGCGCCCTCAACGGCTATCAGAGCTTCCGCGGGCACATCTGGACCGACACCGACAGCCAACGCAGCGGGGTTCCGGAGTTCGTGTTTCGCCCCGATTGTTCGTTCGAGGATTACGCCGAGTACGCGCTCGACGTGCCGATGTACTTCCTGATTCGCAATCACGAGTACATCGATCTTACCCGGCCGCCCGGCCTCACCTTCCGCCAATATCTCGCGCGCGGATACGGCCGCGAGCGCGCCACCGTTGACGACTGGACCAATCATCTGACCACGATTTTTACCGAGGTCCGGCTCAAGCGATACGTCGAGGTGCGCACCGCCGACAGCCAGCCGCCGCAGTTCATGCTCGCGTTGCCCGCACTGCTCAAGGGCACGCTTTACAACGACGATTGCATCGAGGCGGCGTGGGACCTGGTCAAGGGATGGAGCTATCGCGAGCGGCTCGAAATCGCGGACGCTGCACATAAGCACGGACTCGACGCGCGTGCCGGACGAATCAAGCTGCAGGCGCTCTGCTACGAGCTGATGCAGATAGCGGGCAGCGGACTCGAGCGCCAGCGGGCGTTGAACAAAAGCGGCCAGGATGAGAGCATCTATCTGTTGCGCCTGACGGACCTGGTCCGCGCCGGTCACAGCCAGGCCAGCCTTATGATCAGCCGCTGGAAAGGTGAATGGAACTACGACCTTGGCCGTCTAGTCAAAGGATGCGCTTACGAGGCTGAATCGATCCTGTAAATGGAAATCCGGTTCTCACAGATTCACGTCACGATTCTGAACTTCGTCCTGGTCGGAGCACTCGCGATCGTTTCGGCTATGTGCGTGCGGGACATCATCGCGCACAGGGTCTCAAACGAACCCGAAGCTCCTGCCCCGTCGTCGGCCGCGCGTGCGAAGGCCGCCGGCGGCCTTCGCACGCGCGCCTACTACGACGCAATCGTCAAGCGCGACATCTTCAACCAGGTCCCGCAGGAAAGCGGACCCGCGCCGGTGGTGGAAGAGGATCTGCACCTGAAGCTGATCGGCACTTCGCTGCAGACCAAATCGAAGCCGTACGCGATAGTCGAGGATCAAAACAACACCGAATCGCTCTACCAGGTGGGAGAGGACATCCCCGATGCGGGCAAGCTCGTAGCCGTCGAAACCAACCGCGCGTTCATCGACCGCGGCGGTCATCGCGTTGTCATCGAGATTCCGGTCTCGGACATTCCCGAAGCGCCGGCTTCCGCTTTGAGCGGCGGGACCAGGTTGCCGCGGATCAGAGGCTTTCCCACTGGCGTGCGGCGCAGACTGCGCGGGGTTGGTCGTCCTGGGGCCGGTGAAGACAACGACAATAGCAACGGCAACAACAGCAAAATCCAGCTCAAGAAGCTCGGCCCAGGAAAATTCGAGGTCAGCCGCGCCGAAGTTGCGCAGACGCTGGAGGATCCTGGCCAGTTCTTTTCGCAGATGCGCGCGTTGCCCCACTTCGTCAACGGCAAGACCGACGGCTTCTCGATCTCGCAGGTCGCGCCGGGTTCCGTCTTCGACCAACTCGGCATGCAGAACGGAGACTTGGTAACCTCGATCGACGGAAAGCCCGTCACCAATCCAATGCAGGCGATGGGCCTGATGCAAGCGATGAAAACCCAGTCGGCGCTCGATCTCACAATTAATCGCGGCGGAGCGCCAACCACGGTTCATCTCGACCTCCGCTAAGCGATGGAAGTCCGGGCCGCGCATCACGGCGAGCGTGACGAGGTGCTCGACCTGCTCGCGCGATGGTACAACGACCGCGAATTTTTCGCCCGCTACAACCATAACGATCCGGCCTTTCGCGACGCGTTGTGCCTGGTCGCGCGCGACCGCGGCCAACTGGTTTCGACCGTCCAGATTTTCGATCGCGCCATAAACCTCGACGGGCAATCGGTTCCGATGGGCGGCATCGGCTCCGTCTTCACGCTCGAGGAGTACCGCCACAAGGGCGTCGCCTCTGCGCTGATGCGCCTGGCGGTCGATACCATGGCGCGCGAGGGCTTCGAAGTATCCTTGCTGTTCGCGGAGCGCCTGACCTTCTACAACCAGTTCGGATGGCGTGAGATCGAGCGCAAGTTCAGCATCCTGGCGGGCGCCGCTTCACTGAACGCGCCCGATCGTTTCGTCATCGACAGTTTCGAGATTGCACGCGACCTTGCCGAAGTTACTGCGATTCATCGCGCCTACAGCGGTCGATTCAATGTCACCGCCCTCCGCGACGACACCGCATGGCGCGCAAATCTCAAATTCGCCGGCAATCAGCCGCTCCATCCCGGCGAGGGCTCCGAGGAGTATTTCGTGGTGTGTCGCGACGGCGGACCAGTCGCGGCGTACGCGCGGGTGACGCGCCTCTACGGCCTCTCGATGGTGATGGAGTTCGGATACCTTGCCGGCGCGGTTGACGCGATGCTCGCAACGTTCAAGTGCCTCGGCGAGGAGGCAGCCGGCGTGCCGGTCACGAGCGTACGCACGGGCGATCATCGGCGCGCCACCCTGCTCCACAGCGCTTCCGCGCCCACCGCGCCGTCGGTTCTCGTTACGCATACCGCGCACGATTCCACACTCGAAAAAGCACTGGACGGTGCGGGCTGCCCCGTCGCGCATCACACCGACAACTCTTACATGTGGCGAGTTCTCGCGCCTGATAAACTTGCGCGCCGGTTCGCGATGGCTCCGGAAGCCGCGTCAGCGCGCGCGTTCGATATCTTCGCCGATTCGCGGTCTTTGTTCTGGACCGCCGACCACTTCTGATCAAAAAATCATCCCGCGGCCGACCGGCGCTCGCCGCGGCGCGAGTTGTTAACTATTATTGATTCATTCACAGAGGTCGATGTGTTGAGGAGGTGGTGTGTGATGAAAGCTCTTTCAGCGTCCGGCGAATCCATCGCCGGAATTTCCGCCAGCCGAAAATTCGGCGGACAATTGGGATTGATCGCCCTGACCGTCGCGCTCGTCGCGTTGACGTCTTCGCACACTGCCCTTGCTGCGCGCCGTCATCATGCCAGCGCCGCGCCCCCCGAAGATGAGAGCGCCAGCGCGTCGAACACCGCCTTGCAAGGTCCTTACACCGAGGCGTGCGTGCTCGAACCCGTCACCGGCACCGTCATCTTCGAGGCCAACGATCACACGCCGTGGCCGACCGCATCGCTGGCCAAGATGATGCTGATGCTGATCGTCGCCGATAAAATCCACGACGGCTCGCTCAAGCTCACCGACAATGTAACCACCTCGCGCAAAGCGGCCGCGATGGGCGGCTCGCAAGTCTATCTCAAGGAGGGCGAGACGTTTTCCCTCGACGACATGATGAAAGCGGTGGTCGTGCACTCGGCCAACGACGCTGCCGTGGCGGTCGCCGAATATATCGCGGGCTCGACTGATGCATTTGTACTGATGATGAACCAGAAGGCCGCCGCGCTCGGAATGAAGGACTCGCACTACTATTCGGTTCACGGTCTGCCGCCCGCGCAGGGACAATCGGCCGACGTCGCCAGCGCCTACGACCAGGCAATTCTCGCGCGCGAGCTGCTCAAATATCCCGACGTGATCCGATGGTCGTCGATCGACACCGCGCCGTTTCGCGCCGGAACGTTCGAGCTGCGCAACACCAATCACCTGGTGCGGACGTATCCCGGATGCGACGGCCTCAAGACCGGATTCTATGACAAGGCGGGCTTCAACGTGGCCGCAACCGCAAAACGCGGCGACCTGAGGCTCGTCGCAGTTGTGCTCGGCAGCCAGCACAAGTTGACGAATTTCAAGGAAGCGGCCGAGATGCTTTCGCAGGGATTTCTCAACTACGAGATGCACTCGGTCGCAAAGAAAGGCATGCCGGTTGCGCAATCCGTCGCGGTGACCGACGCCGAAACTGCCAGCATCAAGCCGGTTTGGGCCGGCGACGCAGGCGTCTTCGTCAAGCGTGGCGACGCGAACAGCGCGATCAAGGTCGATTACAATCTGCCGCCGTCGGTCGAGGCTCCTCTCAAGGCCGGCCAGCAGATTGGCACCGCTAATGTGACCGCTGGCGGCAAATCGGTGGCCACGATCGCGTTGCTCGCACCCTCCGATGTCGCCAGGAAAGCCTCGCTGACTAAACGGCTATTAGGGATATTCTGAGTGCGTGCTGCCGCGCTCTGTTCCTTGGGGAACATTCTCGATTAGGTTCTGAACCTCATGCATGTTAAGCTTTATCTCATTGCCCTGCCTGATGACCCCAAAAGACAAATTCTACCGCGCCTATATGGACTTCTTCGAGACTGCGGAGCGCAAGCGCCGCTGGAATCTCTTCGACGATGTCCCGTGGGACAAGCTCTCTCCCCGCGCCAATACCGAGGAACGCGCGATTCGCATCGAGACGTATTGCGCCGAGGAGATGTACTTGCCGGACTACAACGCGGCCGGTATCAAGATGGTGCGCGGCGTGTTTGGGCTCTCGTGGTTTCAGACCGCGTGGAGCTACGAGGAATCGCGCCATGGACTCGTGTTCCGCGAGTACCTGCTTCGCTCCGGGCTGCGCACGCAGGAGCAATTCAGCAGGTTCGAGACCGACGTATTTTCACGCTCGTGGAAACTTCCCTTCACGACGCAGCGCCGGATGAGTTGCTACGGAGCGCTGCAGGAATCGGCGACCTATCTCGCCTATCGTGCGCAAAAGGATCGCGCGGAAACCGAGAAAGACCGCACGCTCGAGGCGATTTTCTTTCTGGTCAGCCGCGACGAGGCTGCTCACGCCGGCTTCTACCGCGCGATGATCGAAATCGAGATGGCCGAAGACCGTATCGGCACGCTGGCGGATCTCGCGCACGTGATAGCGAATTTCAAGATGCCGGGTGACGGTCTGATTCCGAACTATCACGAAAACCTCAGAATCGGCGGCGGCGGGATCAGTCCACGCCTGTTCTTCACGCGGGCGGTGCTTCCATTGCTCAAGCAGTTGGGCACCAGCCGCGACGAACTCAAGAGCGCCACCGCCGCAGCGCTTCCACTGCGGCTTGCGCTTTAGCGGGCGCGATCCAACGCGTTATAATTTCATCCGGCAAAATCGCCGCTCGATGCGAACTGCGTTGCGATGAACCGGAACCGACTCCTGATTGGCGCCGCGGCCATCTTTCTCATTTGGGTTGGCGGCAACCTCGCGCTTCATTTCGGCCAGAAGCGCCACAATCGTCTCGACTACAATATCGACCAGCTTTTCCCGCCCGACAAACCGCCGCCGCCCGGCGAGATCTATGCCTCGACGCTGGCCGCCATCATGGACCATGAGCTGCACACGGGCTTCGGGTGGCGTCCCAACGATTTCTTCCTGTGGGGCCCGAAGGTCGCGCCAGACAACAACTCCGATCGCCAGCTCGGAATCATCCAGGCCGTTCGCGAAACCACGCGTATCTTCAAAGATCACCTGACCAAGGTTTCCTCGAATCAGTACGATCCGAATCTTGTGATCGCCGACACCGATTTTCGAAACGACGCTGAGAAGTGGATACTGCCGTCGCCCGAAGGCAAGTACGACGACGGCGTCAAGCATCTGCGAATGTACGTCGCCGGCTTGCACACCACGCCGCCGTCGTCGCGCGAGCTCAACACCCGCGCCGTCGAGTTAATCCGATTGATCCAGACGTGGACCGATCTGCTTGGCGACGCGCACGCGAACCTATACCGGAGCACCAAGGACGACGGCAGCCCGGTTCATAGCTGGGACTGCGACCATTATTTCTATCACTCGCAGGGTTACGCGCACGTGATGTATCACATGATGCAAGCGCTCGTGCGCGAATACGCGGGGCAGCTCAAGGACGACCCGGTCCTGAAGACGCTGTTCGACGATTCGATCGACGCGCTGGGCAAGGCCGCCGTCATGAAGCCATTGATTGTCATGAACGGCTCGTCCGACGGACTGTTCGCCAATCATCGCCGCAACCTCGACGCCTACATCAACGAGGCGCGCCAGAAGATGTACTCGATACGCGAAGAACTGGAACGCTCTCCGCTATAGCGGATCCGCTACAGCTCGATGAACGGACAGAGCAGCATCACGCCGCCGCGCATGAGCATTTCGAGCATCGCGGGCGCCCAGCGGTTTGGGATGCCAAGCGCGCCGGCGGCCGCGCGAATCGCCCACGGCGTCGAGGCCTCCGCGCTGCCGGGCCGAAGCTCCAGCCATCTGCGCTCGGCGCGATAGGTCACCAGTTGGTGGCGTTGATGCTCGGCGATATGCGCGCGATCTCGCGCGATTGCCACCGCGGTTGACAGCCCCCCGACTTCGTCGATGAGTCCACACCCCTTCGCCGCCAGACCGCTCCAGATGCGCCCCTTGGCAACCGCTTCAGCCTGCTCGGGGCTCAGCCGCCGCCCTTGCGCGACCTTCGCGGTGAACGCCGAGTACAGATGACCGACGGTCTCATTGAGCTGTGCGAGTTCGCCGTCGGTCATCGCGCGCGCCATCGACATCGCATCGCTGATGGGCGCGCTTTTCACGAAGTCGAAATGCACGCCGAGTTCGCTGAGCAGATTGCCGAGATTGAACTTCGCGTACACGACCCCGATCGAACCGGTGATCGTCGCCGGTTCCGCCACGATCGCGTCTGCCCCCATCGCGACGTAATAGCCGCCCGAGCCTGCCACATCGCCCATCGAGACTACTACCGGCTTGCCGCGCCCCTGTGCCTCGCGCACGGCCCGCCACACCAGGTCGGAGCCCACCGCGGAGCCGCCGGGTGAATTTACGCGAAACACTATTGCGCTTACCCGTTCGTCGCGCGACGCGCGATCGATTTGCGCCGCCGTCGCGACGCCGCTGATAAATTCGCCGGTCGCAGGCGCCTCGCCCGAAGTTACCGGTCCGCTGGCGTGCACGAGTGCGATTCGCGCGCGCCGTCCGCGCTCACGGGTAAAGACTGCGTGGCGCCGGTATCGCGCCATGCTGGCGAACACTTTGCGCTTGGCCTCGGGATCGAATTCGGCGCGGATGTCTTCGATATAGCCTTCCTGGTCGATCAGATGATTTTCGACGGCGAACTTCGCGCTGACGAATCCCGCCGCGATCAGCTCGCGTGCGCGGTCCGCGCTCAGCTTCCGCGCCGATGCGATCGTCTCGATCAGGATTTTTTCCCAGTCCGCGACGATCGCCTCCATGCTCTCGCGCACCGCCGGCGACATCGTGTCGCGGCCCAGAGTCTCGGCCGCGCCCTTGTACTCTTTCCATTGCAGGGTTTGCGCCTGGATCTTCAGCTTGTCGAGCGCGTTTTTCAGAAAAACGCCGCCGGTCGCCACGCCGAGCATCGTGAGCATCGTGTCGGGATTGGCGACGATTTCGCCCGCTCCTGTTGCGACCAGGTATTCGCGCAGCCCCGCGCTATCTCCTCGCAGCAGCGCGATCACCCGCTTGCCGCCCGCCTGCGCGGCGCGCAGCAGACGGTGGATTTCGTGTGCGGTTCCCAGACCGGCGCCGAATTCCGCGATCTCGACCACGATCGCACGAACGTCGTCGTCGATGGCCGCCGACTCGAACACGTAGCGTAGATGGTCGAGGCTCTGTGCGCCGCGGCGCATGAGCTGATCGAGCGGCGAGCGAGTCACGTCCTCTTCGATCGGACCCGCCAGGCGAACTACCACCACGGCGTCACGCGGGATTTGCGCGGGCCTGACGACGGCAAACCAGAACGCCACGACCATCGCTGCCGCGACTCCAAGGACGGTGATTCCCGCCTTCCAGTCGCCGGCCAGGCACGCAACCGCGCCGACGGCACTCAAAATCGCGACAATAATTGCGAGCCGAACCTCGCGGCTTATCCACAATCGTTCAATAAACGGATTCTTCATCGACTGAATCGGTCGCCTTTTTTGGCCGCTCCAAATACACTAGCGCGTTTGGATGCTCAGGTCTGTCCTCATCTCGATTCTTGCGTTGACTGCCGTGAGCGTTGCGTCGTGCTCGACTGCGAACGCGCCCAAACACGTGCCTCCCCCGTTTGTCGCCCGTTCGACCACGCTGGCGGTCACCAACGGCATCAAGGTGCTGACCAACGTCGGGATGCCGGATGGATTCGCGCCGATTTCCACGCGTCCTCCCATCTGGCTCGAGGACGGCGAAGAGATTGGCGTCGTCGGGACCCAGGCGGGGCATACGATCATGTATGGCTTGGGCGGCGGCGCGTGGCGAACCGGCCGTATCCTGGCAGCGGAGACGGGACCGGCCGCGGCCGAGGAGGGAACTATCGCGGACCTCGCCGTGAGCCCCAACAGCCTGACGCTCGCGACCGCAATGGTCGCGCCGGGTGGCAATCGAGTCGATGTGATTATTCGCGACCTGATCGCCACCGGCGCCGGCAACGTGATCGCCAGCTTCAATGACCGGTACGATTCCATCTCGATAAACTGGCTGAACAACGCGACGATCGCGCTTGCGCTGCGACGCCATCCCGAACCGCTCGAGTCCGGCGTCAACGACCAAGCGCCGAAGTCCGATCCGGATCAACCTGACGCCGCTCCGCCGCCGAATCGCGCGGACGGGTTGCAGTTGATCGTCGTCACTGGCGCCAGTTCGGTCGCACCGCTGAAATTCTCATGCCCGATGTCGGCGCTCAGTTGGAGCGCGCACGGTGTTTATGCGGTCGGCCAAGGCGATGCGGGCGCTCCACCGGTTATCCTCGATCGGCGCAGCTCCACCTGCACCAGATTTCACGTACCCACGCCGATCCACGTGCTCGATTGGGACCAGGACGACGAAGCGTCATTCCTGTATGTCGGGCCCGACCCCTCGCGCCATACGATTGCCGTGTTCAAGTACAACATAACGACGGGCGCCGAAAATTTGATGGGCGTATCGACCAGCGCGGCCTCGTTCGCGGGCAGCAGCAACACGATCACGCTGGGCAATCAGAAGCTCACGTACAAGATGGCGATCGAGCGTCCCGGCACGCCGCTGCTTGCGCAAGTCGCAATATCGCGCCCCGAACAAAGCGAGCTCGATGTGAAATCGCTGGGCTTCGAGACCCCCCCGGAGATGCTCGCGCAGAGCACGATGGCCTATTCGAAGGGTGCGGATGAAGCCGCGATGCAAATCTATGCGCCGAGTCTGCCGGTGCCGTGGCGAAAAATCATCACCTATTCGCTGAAATACGACAGTGCGTTTCTACTGGCCGAGGGTCCCGCCCTCGGCACCGTCACGATGAGCTGGTCGCCCAGGGGTCGATGGCTGGCGTCTTTGGATGGCGACGCGACGGCGGGCACGGTGATGACTGTGCTCGTTCCGCCCCGCTAGGTTTCCCTGGCAGGTTCGCTCGCCCGTGCCAGGGATCATCTATAGGCCCAGCTCCTTCTTTATCAGCCTCCACGGAGTCGCCCCCTTGCGTTTGACCTCGCGGATCGCGGCGCGCGCGGCCTTCAAGTCGTCGCGATCCTCCATCTCTTCAAGCAGCGCGATATCCTCGATCGGCACCACAGCCGCCAGCGGACGGCTGCGGCGGGTTAGCAGAATCCGGTCCTTGCCGTAGGCAACGCGGTTGATAAGGTCGGAGAAGTGCTGACGCGCCGCAACCGTAGTGATCGCTTCATTGGTGGATTTTTTCCTGGCCGGCATACGCAAATGCGCTCCCGTCGCTGAAACTGGCTTAATTGTACATTTGCGCCGTTATGTACACCAGCCTCAGGCCTTTGCAATTGGCTAGCTGCCCAGCCGCGCGCGATTCCCCCAGTAGTCCGCCGCGGTCCGGAATGTCGCCGCAGCGCGCTCGAAACTCTCGAACACGACCAGGCCACGCGCACGCGCAAGCTCCTTGCCCCGCGCCACGATCGCCTCCAGGTGCGCAGGATGCATCACGACGGCGAATGGCTTCGTCGAGCGCCCGGCAAAATTCGCCAGCTTGTCGAGCAGGCCCGCGATCTCATCCTCGTGCGCGGCCCAGCGCGCCGCACGCAGCCCCGTGCCAACCTCCAGCACGATTGCGTCGATGACGGGATCGCGTTCGAGAATCTCCAGGATGCGATCGAGATTGCGCTGATCGTGTCCCGCGCCGATCGTGCCGCCCACGTCGAGCGGATTGCGGTAGCTGCCGCCGATTATGTTGAAGAACGTCTTCAGCTCGTCGTAGGACGACTCCGATAGCGCGGGAATCTCGAGCCCCGCCGTCGCAAATGTGTCGGTGATTACCACGGATTGGCCCCCGGTCATCGCGACCAGCCCCATCCGCCTGCCGCCGATGCGCTTGGCGCGCGCGAACAGCTCGACCGCGTCCAGCATCGCATCGAGGCTCGCCACTTCGACCGCGCCGCTTTGCCGCACGACGGTGCGCCACGTCGCCTCGGCAGTCGCGAGCGACCCGGTGTGCGAGAACGTAGCGCGCGCGCCCGCCTCGGTCACCCCGCCCTTCCAGATGACCACCGGATGACGCTCGGCCGCGTGCCGGACGCTGTCGAAGAAGCGCCGCCCGTCGCGCACGCCTTCGATATACATCCCGATCACGCGGGTCGCCGGGTCGGCTGCCATCAAGTCGATATAGTCGGCGGCTTCGAGCACCAGCGCGTTGCCGATCGACGCCGCCTTGTTGACCTTGATCCCGTGGGTTGGCGCCTGGAGGCAAAAGTTGATCGTGTGCGTGCCGCTTTGCGAGATGAAGCAGACGTCGCCCGCCTCGCCGGCTTTTTCTTCGGGAAAATTGCACAGTCCTGCCCCCGGGCTGTACAGTCCCATGCAATTGGGCCCGACCAGCGCGATCTCCGAGTTGATCGCGATGTCGCGCAGCTCGGCTTCCAGACGGATTCCCAGCTCTTCCGACGTTTCCGAAAATCCCGACGTAAAAAATCCCACCGCCGCCACCTGCTTGGCGACGCAATCCTTCAAAATTCGCGGCGCGATCTGCCGCGGCACCGCGCTGACCGCGTAATCGATCGGCTCCGTGATTTCGGCCAGGCTCTTGCGGTTCTCCACGCCCATCGCTTCGATTCCCGGTATCTCGTTGGGATCGATTTGCACCGAGTAGAGCTTGCCCTTGAGATGCGCCATCGCGCGGATCCACATGTACCCGCTCATCCGCTTGTCGCCGATGACGGCAACCACGCCCGGGTTGAACGCTCGCTCGAGATTTTTGAGCCGTGCTGCGCGATGCGGGTCCGGCGCCGGCGGCTTGCTCGCGGGGGCGGCCAGCACGATTCGCGCGTCCAGGATTGCCAGACCGTCCTCGTACGCGGCTACCGGGTTGAGATCCATCTCGGCGATCTCAGGATGGGTCGCGGCGATTCCCGAGATGGTCTCGAGAATCGAGACAACCGCGTCGATATCGACGCCCGGCTGACCGCGCACGCCGCGGATAATCTGAGCGCCGCGCAGCCGCGCGAGCATCGATGCCGCTTCACGCCCGCCAATCGGCGCCAGCGCCAGCTCCGTATCCTTCATCACTTCGACGAACACTCCGCCCAACCCCACCATCACCATCGCGCCGAATCGATCGTCGCGGTACGTCCCTGCCAGCAGCTCGACGCCCTGCTTCGCCATCGGCGCCACGGCGACGCCTTCGAAGCGCGCGCCGCCGCCGCGTGCCGCGAGATTGCGATGAATTCGCTCGAACGCGTCGCGCACCGTGCCCTCATTGTCGAGATTCAGCTCGACACCGCCCACGTCGCTCTTGTGAGTCACATCCGGCGACAGCACTTTCAGCGCCACCGGGAAGCCCATCCGCGACGCCGCTCGCACCGCGTCGTCAGCCGTTAAAGCGGCTTCCGGCACCGCCACCGGCAGGCCGAGCGAATGCAGTATTCGCTTGCTCTCGATTTCTGTAAGAACGGTTCGTCCACTGGAACGAGCCGACGATATTACCGACGAAACGATGGAGTCAGTCACGCTTGTCGCGTATAGCAGAGCCGAAGAACTATTTGAACCGCCGGCCGCCTGCTCCGCATGCCGCCTCGCGCCGCGATCGAGCGCATCCGCGCCGCCGCCGCGATTGCGGTCTGGCGCGACGGGATGCCGCCGGCGGCGTCGGCGCTGCGATCTCCTTCAGGCGTCTATGACATGGTGTTGGGGATCAACCGGGCGACGGTGAGACTCTCATAGATTTCCGTGAAGATAGCGCTTATTGTACTGGCCGGGTGAGAGTTTGAGATGCAGGTACTGTCGGATCCCGTCGCTGTGTAGTCGGAGAAGAAGTTCAGGTCATCCTGTACGTAGTACGGCGACGAGGTTGAGGGTGAGTTTGCGATTTGCTCCATCGTCGCGCATGGGGTCATAGTTGGGCTCGTGTCTTGCGGGCACGACGATGTCCCCGCCTCCGCGCCGTAGGCGACCGTGTATATCGTGGTTCCCGCTTTCGCAGCGGCTTGGGCGCTCGTGACCGCCGCCTTGCAGTTCCCGGTTTTTGGGTAACTCGTCATCGATCCCGCCATCTGGCTTGACGTTTGGCCGGCATTCGCGGCGCCATCGCTGACCAGGATGATCACGTTCTTCGTATTCGGCCTTGCATTGGAGAGGAGTTGCGCCTGTGCCGTATCGATTGCGCCCGCATAATAGGTTCCCTCGCCGCCCGGAGCGGACACACCATTGCTGCAACTTGGTGCTCCACCAATCGCCTTCACAAGGTTGGAGCTGGTGTTCAGCCCAGCACTGTCGGAAGTGCGGTAGTCGCTCGAAAACGGAATGATCTGGTACACAGGCCCACTGTTGTAGGGGACGATGCAGGGCTCACTACCGCAATTGTTACCTTGAAGGCTTTTGGCAGGGCAATCGGTATCATACGAGACATACGTGCTCGACGTGAGCCCTGGGAACACAAACAGGCTGACTTCATCGATCGGGAAGTTCGTCGCGGTGGTCGTGACGTTAGACGCACTTAGGGTCCCCTGCGAATACGTAGTCGTATACGGCGGAGTTCCGTTCCCCTTTACGCCGTAAACGGTAGGCGAGGTGCTTGTGAGCGAGCCGCAGCTTGTCCCTCCGGGGCATGGCGTGAGCGCGTTTAGCAGAACCTGGAGTCCGGACAACGCGCAGGAGATTCTTGATGAACCGCATTGGCTGTCGGAGTCGGTATCGTTCATCGACGACGTGGTGTCGAGGATCACCGCAATGTTGTAAGGGCCGGCATATCCACCCTTTGCGCTCGCCGTCGCGGTTGCCGAGATACTGAACGAACTGACGCCGAGCAGCCTGGCGAATGTCGTCGGCACTGTTGCTGTCTCCGTCACGGAGAGGGCGTTATAATTCGCCGCAGAAGCGGTACAGAGGATCCCCTCGTTAATCAGGGTGGTAAAGCAGTGCGGCGCAAACGAAACCGCAACGTTGGTCAGCAGAGTTGAATTGGCGTTGTTTAAATTCCCACTATTACCGCTGTAGGTCGTCGCTATGCCTTCTGCATAGGTCAATGCTGCGGATGCTGAGTCGCTTGCCGGAGCCGTGGACAGTCCCGAGCCGCCCGCTAACGCCGCCGCCTGGGTTTGAGCCACCAGCTCTTGATAGGCGTAATAGAGACGACCCGCGTCGATCACGAATGCCGACAATGCCAAAAGGCTGACCGCGAAGAGCGCAATGAACCCAACGTACCCCTGCCCGCGCTGGCGGCCGCGCAACCCGTGCACAATAGCTTTGTTGATAGCTTTGTTGATTCGGACCATAGATTCGCTGTTAGCCTTCATTGGATTATCACCGCGGTTTGCGCCGTGAGCAGGCAGCTGGGCGCAGGATTGTACGTGAGAATTTGGAGGTTGCACGGATAAGTTACCGTTACCGTGGCTGTTTCAGACACCACTAGATCTGACTGGTCGCCAGAGCACGTGGGGTTTGCGACGTTATTAGCAGCCGTAACTCCGTTCAGCACAATCGTGTACTTGAGATTCGACGAATTGAGGGCCGGCGCTGCCTTGTGGAGCGTCGTGGCAGTCAAGTTACACGGGTCTCCGCTTGGCCCCCTGCTAAACGAGAGCTGCTGTGCAGCGGCGTTCGTAGCAAACGTCAGCGTCGCATAGTTATTCAAAGCAAGCCCGAACATCACCGTGCCTACCAGGATCAGCAACAGCACCGGCAACGCCAGAGCGAACTCAACCATCGACTGGCCGTGCTCGCCTAATCTGCGACCGTTAAACCTTCCCATGCGTTCCCCGACCGTCATCATCCGCACGCATTGGCTATGCCAGCCAAAATACGTCTACTTCTATAGTTTTTTTGCCGAAAATTACGACAAGTTGGCTCATTTGCTACGGCGCGCAGTAGCAACGGCGCGACGTTGTGGCGAGTATTGACGGCGGGATGAAGGCCCATCATGCCTGCTACCCCTTGCTCTATACATCCCCGGCGGGCCAGATGGTAGCCCTGCCGACCAGCATCACGCGCTCGGTCCATCGACCGGGGGCGCCACCCTGCCTGGATCCCTCCTGAGGCGGTCGGCAAGCGACTAGAGTTGGCTGTCCACGCTCGTCAGCACGCTCTTGATGGTCGTACCCATCGTCTGGTATGCGGCGTACACCACAACCGCGACCGCCGCCAGAATCAGCGCGTATTCAGCCATCGTCTGGCCCCGCGCCAACTCATCGGCCTTCACATAGGCCTTTATGCACAGTTTTCTGATCAGATCCATCTGATGTCTCTCCGTTCGTTTATTTCGTCGCGCGCCCGATCCAGCGGCCGAGCCATCATCCTGTGCTGTCAGTCCTCATCCGGTCGGCGCCCGTCTAGAGTTGGCTGTCCACGCTGGTCAGCACGCTCTTGATGGTCGTACCCATCGTCTCGTAGCCGACGAACACCACGACCGCGACTGCGGCGAGGATCAACGCGTATTCCGTCATCGTCTGGCCGCGCGCGAACTCATCAGCCTTCACGTATAGTTTCCTGATCATATCCATTTGACGTCCCTCCGTCCATTTATTTCGTTGCGCGCCAGTCGGCGCGCCCGTTTAGAGTTGGCTGTCCACGTTGGTCAGCACGCTCTTGATGGTCGTACCCATCGTCTCGTAGCCGATGAACACCACGACCGCGACTGCGGCGAGGATCAACGCGTATTCCGTCATCGTCTGGCCACGCGCGAGCTCATTCGCCTTCACGTACAGTTTTCTGATCATGTCCATTTGATTTCCCCTCGTCCGTTTATTTCGCTGCGCACCGGTCCGCGCCCGTTTAGAGTTGGCTATCCACGTTGGTCAGCACGCTCTTGATGGTCGTGCCCATCGTCTCGTAGCCGATGAAGACCACAACCGCGACTGCGGCGAGGATCAACGCGTATTCCGTCATCGTCTGGCCGCGCGTGAACTCATTCGCCTTCACGTACAGTTTTCTGATCATGTCCATTTGATTTCCCTCCGTCCGTTTATTTCGTTGAAACGACCAACCGCGCAGGAATACATATACCCACGCGCACTTCTATTGCTTTTGATTAGTTATGCTTGGTTGAGATTGTGAATTCATATCTATACCCAACTTTTGTATTTTCTACCTGCGTCATGCATTTGTCAAGCGCGCTATCCTCTTAGTTCTACTGTTTTGTTCTACCGTAACTATCAAGCCATTGAACACTGACCGCAATAAACCGTCTCTAAATGAATCAACACACTAAAACACCTGTTTTTATCATCGTGAACTTGTATCGAGGGCAAGACACTGGTTAATGCCACTAAACACTAACTATGTCATCATATAGAAATCAATATAAATAATAGAAGCATGTAGAGAAGTATAGAGTAGCTATAGCGACAGATGCTCGGATAGCCCTGAGACGTACCCTCACCCCTTCTAACAGGGACGAAGTCCCGCATCTTTTTCTTAAGATTGGGTGCAGAGCCTGTCCTGAGCGAAGCCGAAGGAGGTCAGCCCTGCCCAAGGAGGTGCGGAACCCACGGTGGGTTCCGCATTCAATTAAATTCTTCCGCCGAACGCTCCGGCGTCCGGCGCCGAGGTCACGCACCGCTCTCTAGCGGATAGCTGCAGCCAACGCGTCGCTCAGGCTGAAATTTCCTTCGTACAACGCCCGCCCCACCACCACGCCCACAACCCCCGCGTCGAATCGCATCCGAAGAGCGCGGATCTCGTCGAGACTCGCGACCCCGCCCGACGCGATAACCGGGACGCGAACCACCCTGGCGATTTCTTCGATTCGGGCCGCATCGACGCCCGCCTGCGCGCCATCGCGCGAGATGTCCGTCACGATCGCGGCCGCGACCCCTGCGGCGCGAAACCGATCCGCCGCCTCGGCTACCGTGAGTTGGCTTGTCTCGACCCATCCTTTGACGGCAAGCCGGCCCTCGCGAATGTCGATTGACCCGAAGACCCTGCCCGGGAACTCGGCGCAGGCGCGGCGGACCAGCTCGGGATCGAGGATTGCGGCGGAGCCAATCGAGACCCGCTCTGCCCCGCCCGCGAATGCCGCGCGAACCGCCTCGATTGTGCGCAGGCCGCCGCTCACGTCGATCGCGCATTTCACGGCCGCGCGAATTTCGGCGATCGCCTCGACATTTCGCGGTGCGCCGGCAATCGCGCCATCAAGATCTACGATATGGATCAGCGCCGCCCCCTCTTCCTCGAAACGACGCGCCGTCTGGCCGGGGTTTGCCCCATACACGGTCGCCTGCTTCATGTCGCCGCGGAGCAGGCGCACGACTTGGCCGCCCTTCAAGTCAATCGAGGGAATAACGGTGAAGTTTTCGAACAAGCGGCCTAGCTGAGCGTGCCTTTGGTCGATAGCACGCCCGACAGCCGCGGCTCGCGCCCCGTTGCATGGTCCATCGCACGCGCCAACGCCTTGAAGGTTGCCTCGATTATATGATGCGGGTTGCGGCCGCTGACCAGGTTGAGATGCAGGTTCATCCCGGTTTCGTCCGTCAGTGCTTTCATAAAATCATGCACCAGCTCGGTCTGAAAGTTACCGACCCGCTCCTGGCTGATCGGGACGTTGTAGCCCAGGTACGCGCGCCCGCTGAGATCGACAATCGCCGTACAGACGGCCTCGTCGAGCGGCACCGTCGCCTCGCCAAAGCGCTTGATTCCCGCGCGATCGCCCAGCGCCTCTCGAAACGCCCTGCCCAGCACCATTCCGACATCTTCGACCGTGTGATGGTCGTCGATATGCAAATCGCCCTTGGCCTCGACCTTCAAGTCGAAGAATCCATGGCGCGCAAAACTTTCGAGCATGTGATCGAGAAACGGAACCCCGGTCTTTGCCTCGCCGCGCCCTGTCCCGTCGAGCTTGAGCGCTACCGTGACCGAAGTCTCGCGCGTCTTGCGCTCGACTTCCGCGATGCGCTTCGCCTTGGCCGGCGCCGTTTGCGCGACTGATCGCGCGCGGGTCTTATCTCGATTTCGCAAACTGGTCTTGCCTTTGTTTTGCATTTCTCTTACCGGGTGCAGGGGCCACCTCTGCTCGCAATTCCATCGCGCGCGCATGCCCCTCGAATCCTTCCATCCGCGCCAAACGCGCGACTGCCGGTCCGAGCGCCGCAATCGCGCCGCTGGACGCCTCGATTATACTGGTTCGTTTCAGGAAATCGTATGCACCCAAAGGCGACGCGAAACGCGCCGCGCCCCCGGTCGGCAGCACGTGATTGGGGCCCGCAAGGTAGTCGCCGAGCGGCGCCGGCGTAAGCGCGCCGAGAAAAACCGCGCCCGCCGCCTTGACCTTCGGCACCCATCGCGACGGATTGCGCACGTCGAGCTCGAGATGCTCTGGCGCTATCTCGTTGGCCAGGTCGAAGGCCTCGTTCAGATCATGAACGATAACCATGGCGCCGCGTTTGACCAATGCATTCTCGACCTGGCGGGCGCGCGGCAGGCTTTTCAGCGCGGCTTCCACCGCCTCGGCAACGTGCTGTGCGATACTCGCCGACGTCGTCAGCAGCACGGCCGCCTCGTCGCCGGAACCATGCTCTGCCTGCGCGATCAGGTCGGCGGCGATCCATTCGGGATGCGCGCGGTCGTCGGCGATCACCAGTACCTCGCTCGGTCCCGCCATCTTGTCGATATCGGCAACCCCATAGACCATCCGCTTGGCGGCCTGTACGAATGCGTTGCCGGGACCAACGATCTTGTCCACCGGCTTGATGGTTTCGGTGCCGTACGCGAGCGCGGCGACGGCCTGCGCTCCTCCCACGCGGTAGAATTCGTCCACCCCGGCAATTTCCGCAGCCGCCAGCACCGCCAGCCGCTCGCCCTCGGCCGACGGCGGCGACACCATCACGATTTCGGCGACGCCGGCGACCTTGGCGGGAATCGCGTTCATGAGCACCGACGACGGATACGCGCCGAGCCCTCCGGGCACATAAATCCCCACCCGGCGCATCGGTTGCACCATCTGGCCCAGCCGCATCCCGGACTTGTCGCGATAGACGAACGATTTCTCCATCGTGCGGCGATTAAAATCTGCGATTCGCCGCGCCGCCAGCTCCAGCGCACGGCGATCTTCGGCCCCGATTCGATTGATCGCCCGATGGCGTTCCGCCGACGTCACGCGGATCGTGGCCGCGGTAAGCTTCACCCCGTCAAATTTGGCTGTCAGATCGATAAGCGCACGATCGCCGCGCTTTCGCACGTCGGCGATTATCTTCGACACGGCCCGGTCGATAGCCGCGCTGTCGCCGCCCCGGCGCGCAACTATCGCGGCCAGAAATTTTCTGAACTCTGGCGTCTGAGACTTGAGAACCCGGGGCCTCATGCGGCTTCAACCCTCTGCACGGACCGGTCGAATTATTCTTGAGCGCGCTCGATTCGCGCGCCGAGATGCTTGAGCTTGGCGTCGAGTGCCTCGTAGCCGCGATCCAGATGATAGATGCGGCTGAGCTCGGTCGTGTTTTCCGCGGCAAGGCCCGCGATTATCAACCCCATGCTGGCGCGCAGGTCGGTCGCCATCACCGGCGCGCCGCTCAGCTTCGACGGCCCCCGGATGACGGCGGTGGGACCTTTCATCACTATGTCCGCGCCCATCCGCGCCAGTTCCTGGGCATGCATGAATCGGTTTTCGAAAATCGTCTCCGTGATGACGGAGGTGCCGTCGGCTTGCGTCAGCATCGCCATCATCTGAGCCTGGAGATCGGTCGGAAACCCCGGGTACGGCAGCGTGCGCAGCTCGACCGACCTGAGTTTATCGCCGCGCGCGACGCGGATGCCCTTGCCATTCGCCTCCACCACCACGCCCGCCTCGCGCAGCTTGGTCGTGACCGCCTCCAGATGCTCGATCGGGGCATTTGCAATCGTAACGTCGCCGCCGGTGATCGCCGCCGCGGCCATCATCGAGCCGGCCTCGATTCGGTCGCAGATTATTTCGTGCTCGGCGCCATGGAGCCGCTCGACGCCCTCGATCTCCAATACGTGCGTGCCGGCGCCGCTGATTTTCGCGCCCATCTTGACCAGCACTCGCGCGAGATCCTGAACCTCGGGCTCGCGCGCGGCATTTTCGATCGCGGTGCGGCCGCGGGCCGTGACCGCCGCCATCAAAATGTTCTCGGTTGCGCCGACCGAGGGAAAATCAAGCCAGATCCGCCCACCGGTCAGTTTCTCGGCGTGCGCCTCGACGTAACCGTGACGAAACTGAATCTTGCTTCCGAGTGCGCGAATCCCCGCGATGTGCAAATTCACCGGCCGCGCGCCAATCGCGCATCCGCCCGGAGTCGATACGCGCGCCCTGCCCATGCGCGCCAGCAGCGGCCCGAGCACGACGAACGACGCGCGCATCGTCTTGACGAGTTCGTACGACGCCTCGTGCGAGCTGACTTTTGCGGCGCAAAGCTCGACGCGATGCTCATCGGTCCAGCGCACCGCGACGCCGAGTTGGCACAGAAGTGCCATCGCGGTTTCCACATCGCGCAGCCGCGGAACGTTGCTCAGTCGAAGCGGCTCCGGCGTCAGAATCGACGCCATCATGATCGGCAGCGCGGCGTTCTTGCTGCCGCTGAGTGTGACGGTGCCGCGCAGCGGAGCGCCGCCATGAATTATCATTTTCTCCATCGCCAACTACGCCCCGCCGCTTCGCGCGCGCACGACGCGCGGATGCCCCGCGAAATCGTTTATCACAGAGACGACCCGCAAGCCCGCTGCTTCGAAAAGTTTCGCCACCGCCGCCGCCTGCCCCGCCGCCACTTCCACGATCAGCTCGCCATCGCCCGCAAGATGCCGTGGCGCGCCCGCTGCAATTCTGCGCAAGATATCCAGCCCTCCCGCTCCCGCGCTCAGCGCAACGCGCGGCTCGAAGGCGCGCACGTCGGGCTCCAGAGCGGCGAGCTCCGCGTCATCCAGGTAAGGCGGATTGGAGACTATCACCTCGAAAGATCCGAGCGCCGGTCCTCCGTCCAGGATATCGAAGCAGTCGGCGCGCCGGAGCGTCACCCGATCCTCGACCCTGTGATGCTCGGCGTTGCGCGACGCCACCGCAATCGCGTCGGCGGAAATGTCCACTGCCATCACGCGCACGCGCGGTGCGTTAACCGCAATTGCGATCGCAATCGCGCCGGAGCCGGTGCCGATGTCGAGTACGCGCGCGTCCGGCGCTCCGGCGATAAGCTTAAGCGCCGCCGCAACGACGATCTCACTCTCCGGCCGCGGAATCAGCACCGCCGGACTGAGCTGGAAATCGAGCGAGTAGAATTCCTTGCGCCCCAGGAGGTACGCGATCGGCTCGCGCTTTTCGCGGCGCGCGATCATCGTCTCGAAGCTGCTCAGCGTCGCGGGTGACAACTCGATCGAACCGGTGATAGCTGCTTCACGCGTAACCCCCGCCGCCTCCGCCATCAGAAGTTCCGCGTCGAGCCGCGCCGATTCGATGCCGCTGACCGCGAGCCGGCGCGCGGCCTTGTCTATCTCCTCCAACGCGCGCCGCGCGAGCACCTCGCTCATGACGATGCTACGCGCTGAGCGCTTGCTCCTGATCGTAGGCCGCCAGCGCGTCGATAATCGGATCGATCTCGCCGTCGAGAAAATTGTCGAGCTGATGAATCGTCACGTTGACGCGATGGTCGGTCACCCGCGATTGCGGAAAATTGTAGGTGCGGATGCGCTCGGAACGGTCGCCCGTCCCCACCATCGAACGCCGCGTCTGCGCGATCTTCGCCTGTTGCTCGGCCTGCGCCGCCTCCAGCAGCCGCGCACGCAGGATCTTCAGCGCGCGCGCCTTGTTCTTGTGCTGCGATTTCTCATCGCGGCAGATTATCACCATGCCGCTCGGGATATGCGTGATGCGCACCGCCGAGTCGGTCGTGTTGACGCTCTGGCCGCCCGGTCCCGACGCCCGCATCACGTCGATTCGCAGGTCCTTCGCTTCGTTGATATTGACCTCGACGTCGTCCGCTTCGGGCATCACTGCCACCGTAACCGCGGAGGTGTGAATGCGCCCCGACCCCTCGGTTTCAGGTACGCGCTGCACGCGATGCACCCCGCCTTCGTACTTCAGGCGCGAGTACGCGCCGCGTCCGCTGACCAGCGCGATCACTTCCTTGATTCCGCCAAGTCCGGTGTCGCTCAAGCTCAGCGGCTCGATCTTGAATCCGTGCCGCTCGGCGTAGCGCGTGTACATCCGATACAGGTCCCCGGCAAACAATGACGCCTCTTCGCCGCCGGTCCCGGCGCGAATTTCGAGAATCACGTTCTTTTCGTCGTTGGGATCGCGCGGCGTGAGCAGCTCTTTGAGTTTTTCCTCGAGCGCGCCAAGATTTTTCTGCAACGCCGGCAGCTCGGCCTTGGCAAGCTCGCGCAACTCGGCGTCGTCGCCATCGAGGATCGATTTGTGGCCCGCGATCTCGTCCGCAATGCGGATATATTCGCGCGCGCAATGCGCCGCCTCGGAAAGCTGCGCGCGCTCTTTGGCGATTCTGGCGTATTCGCGCTGATTGCCGAGCGTGGCCGGATCGCTGAGCTTGCGCTCCAGTTCCGCCACCCGCTCTTCTATTGCGCTCGCCTTATCCAGCATCGCCCGCTTAAGCCCCGCTTGAAAAATTCGCCTTGAAACAAAAACGGCGCGGCCGATGCGGCCGTGCCGATAGATTCTCCCCCGCGCACCCGGGTGCGTAGCGCACCGCAGGCGGCGGGAGTTGCTATGCTACTTCTCGGCGGCGGTTGCCGCTGTCTTTTCGGCCGGCTTCTTGATGCCGTACTTGCGATTAAACCGCTCCACCCGCCCCGCGGTATCGACCAGCCGCTGCGTGCCGGTGTAAAAAGGATGACACTTCGAGCAGACCTCGACGTGCAACTCCTTGAGCGTCGAGCGCGTCTCGAAGGTATTGCCGCACGCACAGATCACTGTACAGCGACGGTATTCAGGATGGATTCCAGCTTTCATTTTTACGTCTCGAACTCTTTTCCCTGTTGTGTCAGAGGATACCATCCGAAGGTATCGCACACAATTCGCCCGCCGCGACCGCGCCTTCGGGCTTCCCGGCTCGCTATCGCGGTCGCTGCCTCGACCGCAATAGTAATCACGATCCGCCCAATTGCCACCTTCGCCGCGTCGGGCCCCGCGCCTGCGCTGCCTCCAATCTCCGCGCCCGCGAAACCCCGGCTAGCGCCGGCTTCGGCTTTCGCGCCCGACAATCAAACGCTTTTCGCGCCGATCGTCGATCTCGCGCCGCCCGGCCCCGCACGCGCGTCGCATGCGATCGCGATCCTGAACCGCCAGCTCGATTTCCAGCGCAAGATCTCGTTCCATCCCAAGCTCTCCCCCGCCCTCCAGGATGTCGTCGATCTGCTTCCGCCGCGCCAATCGACAATGATCCGCGCCGCCGCACTCTACTCGAAACCGGAAATCCCCTGGCGCGAGGAGCCTGACGGCACGCATCGGATTTGCGTCGCCGGACGGCCCAGCGACGACGACTATTTGTACACGCTGTCCCCCGACTGGCGCAGCCCCGAGGAGCCGGCGCGATTTTCGGGCCTGTTCGGCCTCAAGCCTTCCGGCGATTCCGCTCCCACCAGCATTTCGAGCGTCACCGGCACGCTCGCCGGCGAGTTGATGATCGATACCTACGGCATCGGCGCGCTCGTGGACGCATCCGCCGACGCGCTCCGCGAGGTTCACGGCGATCTGAAACCGCCGTGGGATTCCTCGCCCGGCGCGTTCAACCACCATGACCGGGCCGCGCTCGACAAATTCCACCGCCAGATGCCGCATCTTGCGGCGAAGTTCGACCTTTATTTCAAATTCAACAACCTGCTCGACGAGTTCAATTCGCCCGCCGGCCCCATCGTGCTCTTCAACGTCGATGCTGAAGTTCGCCAGGACGCGCTCAAAAAATATCCGCTGCTGTATGATTTCTATCGCAAGGTCGTGCCCGCGGTGACGGCGACCTCGGCGATTCTGGATTCGCACGGAAATTTCTGGATGCGCGAGGCCTTCGACCACGGCCACATCCGCTTCATCATGATGATTCGGGGCGGCCTGCTGACGCCCTTCAACGCCGCGATGCAACCCGCCGGCGACGGTGTCGCGCTCAATGAAATCGCGCGCGGCAGTTACCGCACGCTCGCGTCGGTGCAGGTGACCAGTCTGGCGATGAATTTCGGCCTGGCCAACCTGGGATTCGCAACCGACTACCGCCGCGACTTGGGCTCCGTCACTTTCGTCAACCGGATGGACGCGGTCCCGCAACTGATCGCACCGCCCGGCGTACATCAGGTGATGGACCTGATTGCCGGCGACTTTCTCCGCGCGCTGGCTGCCGGCAATGGCGGCATGAACTCAACCCTCAGCTCACGCCTGCTCCCCAACGGGACTTACGATTTCTCAGGCGGCGTCACGGCGCAGTTGAATTACTCGCCCGCGCTCGAGCTGCTCGCGCGAATCGGCGATGCGATCGCGCAAAAACACAACGACCGGGTTCGCGCCGAGGAACGCGCCTTTGGCGAGGAACTGTTCGACGCTTTCGTCGCCGACTACAATGATGCGCGTCCGGCAATCATCGCTTTGGATTCGGATAAAGATAACCAACCGGAAAAATCCAAATGAGCCGCGCGCAACCGAAACGGCTTTTATTCGCCACCCTCTTTGCCGCCGCAATCCTCACCGCGGGATGCGCCGCCGATAACCATGACCTGCCCCCGCCCGCCATCCCCGACGCCGGCCCGCAACCGAAGTTGTTGCGCGATTTGTCGGCCGTCTCCGACGCCCCCGTCGATCCGCTTGCTATCGACCAGGTTCCGGCCCGCGGTGAAGGGCTGTTGCGCGACGACGCCGCGGTCTCGGCCGGGCCCCGCACCTTTCAGACCGAGCCCGGCATCTCGCGCCAGGTCGGTACCGAAAGAAATCCCGCCACGGTGCGCCTGCTGAACGACAAGGCCGCCCAGTTCGGGAATTTTTCCGCGGTGATACTCAATCGAGTGTATGTGCAACTCGCGATCGCCGAAAAAAGCGAGGAAATTTCGCGAATCAAACTGCCCGACGAACTCAAAGCCGTCGTCATAACCGCAATCCTCGACAAAAGCGGCAAGCTCACCGAACTCATCCTCGAGCAACACTCCGGCAAGGCGAAAATCGATCAGATGATGCTCGACGTCTGCAAGAAGGGCATCTGGTACGAAAATCCTCCCGCCGCCGCGCTTTCCGGCGACGGTAACTACAAGCTGACCTTCCGCATGAAGCTCGAGAACTACGCCTCCCTCGACGAGCGTCACTGGAGCTTCATCACCGATCTCGGCCTCGGCATCAGCTAGCCCCCCGACGCCATCCGGGCAGCAGCCATCCCCTGCTTCTGCTAGAATCGCCGCCGTGAATTCGCTCGACGACTATATCCCCCGCCCGGGCCTCTCCGTCCCCATCGTCACGATTCTCGACGCCCGCGGCCGCATCCTCGAAGACCAGCAGCGCGCTGTCGTTCGCTATGCGCTCCAGGACGGCGCCGGCGCCGACATCATCTTTGCCGCCGGCACCACCGGCGAATGGGATCGCATCGACAACCCGCGCCGCCAAGCGGTCGCCCGAATCGCCGTCGAGGAATGCCGCCGGGCGCGCGCCTCTGCCGCCAAGAAAATCGAAGCATGGGCCGGTATCACCGCGCATACCCGAAGCGACACGCTCGACAATCTCAGCCACGCGCTCCACGCCGGCGCCGACGCGGCCGTGGTCGCGCCGCTCTCGATCAAGGACCTCGAGCATCCCGCCGAATTCGTCGAGCGCGACATCGGCGCCGTGTTCGACCGCGCGGGCCGGATGCTTCCGCTGTTCCTCTATGACAACGCCGGCATCGCCGCGCCCGGCAAATCGCCGCACCTGCATACCCGCGACGTCAAGGCGATGAGCCGGCTGCCGTACGTGCGCGGAATAAAAGTTACCGCCAGCAAGACCGTCATCGGCAACTACACTCGCGCCGCATCGCACTTCAAGGCCGGCCACGAATTCGCGATCTACGCCGGCAACCCTTACCTCATCTTCGATTTGTTCGCCCCGCCCGAAGGCGTCGGCGATCGCATGCGCCACTACTGGAACCGCTACCTGACTCAGCGCGCGCGTCCCTACGGCGTCGTCGCCGGCCCGGCCAATGCGATGCCGCGCGAATGGCAGCGCGCATGGCAGGTCTGCCGCTCGGGCGACGTCGAGCTGATGCGCTTGTATTCCGATGCGATCGATGAATTTCGAATCGCATGCACTTTCAAGCGCGGCGCCAGGGCATGGCGCCCGACGATTGCATCGCTCAAAGCCTCGCTCAAGGAACTCGGCGTCATCGACAGCGACGCGGTCGGCGCGGGAACGCCGCCGCTGAGCGACACCGAGCGGCGCGAATTCTCCGCACAATTTTTAACGCTCCGCGAGCGCGCCGCCGAGACGCTGGAGCGCGGATGGGTCAGCGAATACGATTCCGGGCAACGCGCCGGCGCAAAAAAAATCGGTTGAGAGCAATGGCTGAAGAAAAACTCGACGTCGTCGGATGCGGCAGCATGGTCGTTGACCTGTTCTATCGCACCCCGCGCATCATCCGCGCCGACGAAAAAATTCTGCTCCGCGCGCACACCGCCAGCGCCGCCATCGAACGCACGCAGGTCGGCGGGCTGGTCCTGAACCATCTCGGATGGGGCCGAATCCTCGGCCTCAAAACCGGCATCTTCGGCAAGCTCGGCGACGACCGCAACGGCGAGTTCCTGCGCGACGGGATGGACCGCCTCGGCATTCGCCATCACCTGACCTTCGACGGCACCGCCAGCGCCTTCGCGTCCATCTTCGTGGACGCAAACGGCGATCGCGCTATCTACATGGCGCGCGGCGCGACCGGCGAGCTCACCCCCGCCGAGGTCCGCAGCCGCCACGGCGCGTTCATCCGCCGCGCCAATCTTGTTTCGACCGAGATTTCGCAGCTCCCGATCCGCACCGTGCTCGCGATTCTGCTCTTCGCGCGCACCCATTCCATTCCCACCATCCTCGACGTTGACGTGCCGCCCTCCGACGCGATCGGATCGCTCGGCACGCGCGCCGAACTCGAACGCGCGTTGAAGCTCGCGACCTGGCTCAAGCCCTCGAAAGCCGCCGCGCGCGAAATCGTCACCGGCAACGGCCGCGATACCTTGAAGATGGCCGAAGCGATTCGCGCCCGCTACGGAAATCGCGCGGTCATTATCACCGAGGGCGACAAAGGATGCTCGATAGCCGCGCGCGACACTTCCGTTCGCGTGCCCGCCTTCAAGGTCAAGCAGATCGATTCGACCGGCGCCGGCGACGCGTTCCTCGCCGGCATCTTCGCCGGCCTGCGGCTTGGGATGCCGTGGGACAAGATCGGGCGGCTCGCAAATGCCGCCGGAGCGGTCGCGGTCACGCGCCTTGGCGCGTTTCCGTCGGGATTCGAAGTGCGCGAGGAAGTTCTCGACTTGTATGGCGAGGCGATCGCGCTGCCCACGCCGCGCCTCGATAGCGAGCCGCGCGAAGCGGCCATCGGCGACTCGACCGGCGAGAGTCGAGAAATTTTTCGACCTCGCGCTGGCCGAACTCGCCGCGCTGCGCGGCGGATTGAACATCGCCGCCATCTCGCGCACCGTCGAGATTATTCGCACCGCGCTCGGCCGCGGCGGCCGCGTCCATGTGACCGGAGTCGGCAAGCCCGAGCACGTCGCACGCTACGCGGCCAGCCTGTTCTGCTCGGTCGGCACGCCCGCCACCTTCCTGCACGCGACCGAAACCCTGCACGGCAGCCTCGGACAGGTGCATCCGCGCGACATCGTCATCGCGATTTCAAACAGCGGCAACACCGACGAATTGCTCTCCACCGCCAGCGCCATTCGCGAACAGGGCGCGCAGTTGATCGCGATCACCGGCAACAAGGACTCCAGCCTCGCCCAACTCGCCGACCTCGTCATCCACGTCCCCGTCCCCAACGAAGGCGGCGGCCTCGGACTCGTGCCCCGCATCAGCGTGCTTGGCGAAGTCTTGGTGCTCGCGGGATTGTCGGTCGCCCTGGAACTCGCCCACGGCCTTACCGTCGAGGAGTACAGCCGATGGCATCGCGCGGGCACCATCGGCGAGGCCGCCCGCCGCCTGGCTGAGACGCGCACCTCCCGCCGCCGCGCCTGAGCGCGCTCATCTCGGATTCCCGAAACCTCACGCAGGTTTCGGACTTCCCGTCTGTTAAAGCAAGATGCGGGCGGAGTTTACCCTGAGCATAGTCGAAGGGCCCTGTTAGAAGGGGTGACGGGAAAATTACCTCGCCCAATAAGGATGTGGCATTCTGCGCGACTTCGATCTCGCCTCGCCCTGACAGGGAGAGGCCGACGTGAGTCGTCGAGCGTCGGGTGAGGGTCCGAATCCCAACTTCCTCTCGGGTCCCATCCGTGCCCTTTGCGTCATCCCGACCGAAGCGGTGTATGGTTCAACTCGTTGTCAACAGAAAGCTCGGATAATCAACTATGTGTTATTGCGAAGGCGTCGCGGTCGGCGACGGAACCACAGATTGCAGCGCACCAGGGGGTTTGCTGCCCACGCACAACGTCGGATACTTGGTGCAAAATCCCAATTCTCCGACCACGGCCATCGGCGTCATGCGACTGGAAGGTCCGCTTGAGGTCGTAAGGTTCCCCGAGCAAGCGAAAGCCGCACCGGCCAACACAAAAGCGACGGAGAGTATGGCAAGTCGCGAAATACGCTCACACGCGCTTCCGCGCATCAACCGCCTGCCAGGCGCTGGATCGCGCGAAACTGGAGCGCCAAATTCAACCGGAGGAGTTTTCATGTGATCACACTATGTTTCACTGCGAGGGCGTCGGCGTCGCGGTCGGCGTTACCGAAATGGGGGTGGGGTATCTCTGGCCAAGGTACGGCTCACCGATTCCGTCGTCCGCGAAGGGCTCGCTCGAACAGGCCCAAACTTCAACCGCCAGCACAAGGCCCAACAAGAATATGGCGGGTCGCAAAACACGCCCGCACGCGCGCCTTTGCATCAACCGCCTGCCAGGCGCCGGCTCGCGCGCGAAACTGGAGCGCCAAATTCAACCGGAGGAGCTTTTATGAAGGACACACCATCGTCGCGCACACTCTCGCAGACTCGGACTTCGCTGAATATTATGTTCTTTCTCCTCATGATTGTGTATTCGCCTTGTGCGTGGCCGGCGCTCGCGCTCGCCGCGGATAGCGAGCCGATGGTCTCGCTCCCCGGCGGCGTACCGCCGCAGGCGTCCCAATTGCTTGCTGCTGCCACCCCGGCGCCTGCCGGCATGCCGCTTCGTCTGAGAATCTATCTCAACCTCAGCAACACACAAGCAGCGCGCCAGATGACCGATGATCTCCAAAACCCATCCTCTCCAAACTACCGCAAGTGGCTCACCCCGAAACAATTCGACCAAATGTTCGGCCCTCTTCAGGCCAGCTACGACGCCATCGCCTCCTGGCTCACGTCTCAGGGTTTCAGCGTGACTGCAGTTCGCCGCGATCGGCGCGATGTGGAATTCGCCGGCACCGTCGCAGCTCCCGCCGCCGCGCCTGAGCGCGCTCATCTCGGATTCCCGAAACCTGCTCGCGACCTTCTCGTGTCATTACTGGGCGGAAGTTGCTGTGATTGAGCCGAAGCCCTGAGCGCAGCCGAAGGGGAAGAATCCCGGGTCCTTCTTCGCCTCACTCCTTTCCGTCATCCCGAGCGTAGGGACCCCGGCTCCCAGGCTCTCCTCCCTCTGTGCGGGCGCTGACAACAAACCCGAATGGTCGAAGGCACTGGCTTCTAGGGTGGTCGGGGGCATCTAACGGCATCGAACGGCATCTCGAGCCGGGAACTATTAGTGTCGTTCAAGTCGTACTATTGTGTTACTCGATGGGGGGCAGCAAGTGAACACGCGCCAAGGAAAAATCCGCATCGGCGTGATCGCAATCCTTGGCGTGGCCGCGTTTGTGATTGTCGGCCTTCATCGTTTTTCAGGACGGGCCTATAGCGCGGACCCCACACCGACGCTCTTCGTTACGGACGATTGCTCCGACGCCGTGACGGCCTATCCTGCCATGAGCAACGGCGACGTCTCCCCGCTAGCCCCTGCTCCTACTGGCCTTTCTGGACCGCAATTTGTAGCCATTGACGCAAGTGGGAACATTTATGCCACCAACGCCTGCACCAGCACCATCACCATTTACGCCAAGGGGAGCAACGGCACCGCCACTCCCACGGCCATCATCGGCGGGCCTAACACCGGCTTGGCGTTGCCATACGGCATCGCGGTGGATTCCACCGGCAACATCTATGTGGCGGATGACGGCGACCCCTACGTCTCCCCACCCATTCCCCCCAGCGTGTTTGTCTATCCGGCGCTGGGAAGTAGCACCGGGCTGCTCAACGAAGCCCCCATCGTTACCATCAGCGGGAGCAACACCGGCTTGGAAGGAGGGCCATACGGCATCGCACTGGATTCCAGCGGCAACATCTATGTCGCGGACTGCGGTGAGTGTTACGGCGAAAGCGGCGCTCCCAGCGTGTTTGTTTATCCGGCGCTGGAAAGCAGCACCGGGCTGCTCAACGAAGCCCCCATTGTCACCATCAGCGGGAGCAACACCGGCCTGATCTACCCAACCGGCATCGCGCTGGATTCAAGCGGCAGAATCTATGTGGGTGACTGGGGCGCCAAGAGCGTGTTTGTTTATCCGGCGCTGGGAAGCAGCACCGGGCTGTTCAACGAGGCCCCCACCGCCACCATCTTGAGCAATACCAGCCTGATTTTCCCATACGGCATCGCGTTAGATTCCAGCGGTAAAATCTACGTGGTGGACAACGGGAGCCTCCTAATCTTTCCGCCGCTGGGAAGTAACACCGGACTGCTCGACGAAGACCCCCTCGCCACCATCGGCGGGAGCAACACCGGTTTGATCGGGCCATACGGCATCGCTGTGGATTCCAGCGGCAGCATATATGTGGCGGATGAGAACGCCGATAGCGTGTTGGTCTATCCGCCGCTGGGAAGCAGCACCGGGCTGCTCAACGAGGCCCCCAGCCCTGCGACCATCAGCACGACTAGGACCACCGGCCTGAGTGGCCCATTGGGCATCGCGCTGGATTTTAGCGGCAACATCTATGTGGCGAACTCCAACGCCAGGAGCGTGTTTGTCTATCCGGCCGGGAGCAACGCCAATGCCACCCCCATCGCCACTATCGGCGGAAGCAACACGGGCTTGAGCAGCCCAATCGGCATCGCCGTCGATTGCAGCCGCAACATCTATGTGGCGGACAACGGCGCCACGAGCGTGTTTGTCTACTCCGCGGGGAGCAACGGCAACGTCGCGCCCATTGTCACCATCAAAGGGGGGAGTACCGGCCTGAGCCTCCCGGAAGGCATTGCGCTGGATTCCAGCCGCAACATCTATGTGGCGGATTTCGGGAAAGTGCTGGTCTATCCGGCGCTGGGAAGCAGCACCGGGCTACTCAACGAAGCGCCCACCACCACCATCAGGGGGACCGGGAGCAACACCGGCTTGGAAGAGCCATACGGCATCGCGGTGGATTCCAGCGGCAACATCTATGTGGCGGACTTGGCGGCCGTCAGCGTGTTTGTCTATTCCGCGGGGAGCAACGGCAACGTCACTCCCTTCGCCACGATCAGCGGGAGCGACACCGGCCTAAACGATCCATACGGCATCGCACTGGATTCCAGCGGCAACATCTATGTGGCGGACCACGGGAAGCCCAACGTATCCGTGTTCTCACCCGTTCCCGCCAGCGTGAGGGTCTATCCGGCGCTGGGAAGCAGCACCGGGCTGCTCAACGAGGCCCCCATCGCCACCATCAGCGGCCCACTCTCAGAACTGAGTGAGCCTATGTTCATCGCCATCCTGCCCACTGCCGCGCCGACGCCGACGCCAACAGCGACGGCGACTCCCACCGCGACGGCAACTTCGACATCAACCGGATCGTCGACGCCGACAGCGACTCCCACCGCGACTGCAACGCCGACTGCTACACCGACGCCGGTGGCGGTGAAGCTCAGGATCGCGCCCAAGGGCCTCAAGTTCCCTAAGACTGCACTCGGAACATCGAGCAAACCGAAAACGGTGAAGGTGTCCAATCCCAAGGGCAGCAAGAAGCACCCCGGCTTGCAGGTGCTGATCGAGATGATGTCCGCCGATCCCCCGGTGTTCACGGAGACCACCGACTGTCCACCGACTCTGGTGGCCGGCGCGGCTTGTTCGATCGCGGTGACGTTTACTCCAAACGCCGCCACCACGTAGTTCGGAACGCTGGTGATTAGTGACAATGCGAACGGCAGTCTGCAGACCGTGCCGCTGTCAGGAACTGGAAAGGCCGCCAAGAAGAAGTAGGACGCGCCCCCTTCGCGCAGCGCCGCCGCCTTACCGCCCGACATCTCGCCGGAACCGACGCATCGCGCGCCGAGTCTTTGCCGAGCACCAGATAGGCGAACTGGTTGTCTCGAAATCATCGCGCATCCGTGCCAATGATTCGGCGCTGGTGTCTGCCAAGTGTCAGCTTGAGAACAGCCCTGAAACTGGCGCCGATCTAAGGCTGCCACTCCCATCAAGCCACTATTCGTGATTTGTTCTCCTGAACTAAAAACGGCGATTATGCACCCCTTGACTAACGCGCGGCGTTTCTGCAGAATCCCCGCATGTCTATTTGGGATGCATTTCACTCTAGATGGGCGAGGATTGTGGGAACCGTCGTTTTTATCTTTGGCTTTATCAAGCCGTTTCTCAGTTTCTTGCAGTGGGGATTGAACCTGATCAGCGAAGGTCAAACCGCCGTGAATCTTTGGCCCAAAATCTTGGCTGGCGTGGTTTGGTCGTATCGGGGAATGCCAATATGGCTCAATCCGATATTGATGGTTGCTGGGATCGCGCTCTTGATTGCTTCGCGCCGCACGCCAAGGGAGACCGCGATGGCTGGGCCTTCTCCTATGCCCTCGCCATTAAAGGCGCCTGCAGCACGATCTTTAGCTGTAGGTCGTCCCCCTATCCCTTTAGTCGCTGTTGAAGCGCCGCAGTTGCCCGCGATTCCCGAACCCACCGAATTAGCTGATTCCGATAGGCCAGAGCGCGCAGATATTTTATTCGCGCACGATTCAGAGAAAGGACTTATCTGGCTGAAATTTCTGCCCGATACGCGAGAGGTCAATGAAGATGCCTTATTATTGATTGTTTTCGGTTACAAACTCATTAGACACGAAAACGAAGTGTCTCAAACAAAAGCAAGCGTCGCTCTTCACATGTCGGGTTGTGTTAACCGCAGGCCAGGGGGTATCGGAGCAGCACTTTCCTGGATGAATTACGATCCGAATGTTGATGTTGATGAAGTTGGCAGAGCGTGTGTCTCACGCGATCTGCTGTACAAGAGGGGGCTAAGAAAGAGAAGGGTGGAATCTATATTCTTACGGAGAGGGGTGCGCGCCAAGCGTTATATCTGGCGCGCGATATGATTCGGCGCGCTGATTAAAGCAAATGTACAAACAAAAAATTATTCGCTTTTTCTGCCGTCCGTGCGGAGAGTATCACCTTAAAACCCATCCGCACTATCGCGCGCAAAAACGCAGAGCGGCGAAGCGCCGCGCCGCGAAAGCGGCTACCAATCAGGTGTAGCGCCGTGCTCTCGGAAACAAATCCAATTGCGTCGGCTTTCTGGCTGGCGAGCGCTGAAGCGCCCGCCAGTCAGGTCGCTTCAGCATCCTCCTATCGCGTCACGGAAAATGTCGGAATTTTCTGCGATTGTTATGCCTGAACTGAAACTCGTTCAGGTAGAGCGGCAAGTATTTCTTCGACACATTGTGGTAGGTGCCTATTACCCCACGTTTCAAGAGACTCCAAAAGTTTTCGATATTCTGGGTATGTACTTGGCCGCGAACGTATTCGCCTGCCGTATGGCGGACTACTCCATGCTTGCAGCCCGTATACGCCGATCGCGTCGTAGGCTGGGTATTCGTCGGTTGCTACCAAGTCAACTTTGCTCGAACATACCTCGTTCACGAAACCAGTAAGACTATCCGTGCTGGTATCCTCGATAATTTTGCAGACTACATTTCCCTTGCGGCTGATCGCGCCGATGACGGTGGTTTTGCCGCTCATGCCGGTAATGTGCTGTTTCTTATTCCAGTGGCGGTTCCTGTCCTTGCCACCGATGCCCGTTTCGTCCACTTCCACGATACCCATGAGTTTCTTGAAGTCAGGATCGGCCAATCCCGCGCGCAGACGGTGACACATGAACCATGCAGTCCGATAGGAGCCGGTTCCGATCATTCGGTGAATCTGCAAAGCACTGATGCCCTTCTTACTGGTCAACATCAGGTACAGAACCTTGAACCACGTCAGGAGTGGATAGTTGGTGTTCTCGAAGATCGTGTTGACCGTAACGGAGAACCTGTAAGGCGCGCGCCAGGATTCTTTCCACACTTGGTGCACTGCCAGTGGAAGGGCCGCGCCTTACTGGCGTAAACCTTTTCATTCCCGCAGCGCGGGCATCGGACAACCTTCGGCCAACGCTGGTCGCGCAGATACGCCTTGCAGGAATCTTCATCGGGAAACATTCGGTCGAATCCCGCAAGGGTCAACTGTTTAACGAGCTTCGGTTCATGTTCGGCGTGATTATTCTTGTCCATGAACCAAATTATAGCGCATTCCACCGGTGATAGTCAAGGGGTGCATAATCGCCACTAAAAACGTTTCACGTGAAACGTTTTTGTGAAAACCCCAGCAGGACAGCACCATTTCTGACCACTTCTTAAAAATTTGACTGCCATTGCGCAATTCGGGGATCCGGGTTCCTTCGCTACGCTCAGGATGACTCAAAAAAAGTTCTAACCGGCCGTCAGGCCGCATCTTCTCCTTTCACTGGGTGCAGAGCCTGTCCTGAGCGAAGCCGAAGGAGGTCTCCCCCTGGCCGTTGGCACGGCTGGCCAGCATTAAGAAAGGAAAACACGGCGCGCCCGCGGCAGGGGCCGCGCGCGACAACGGAGCGCGGCCTTAACATTGGGTGCAGAGCCTGTCCTGAGCGAAGCCGAAGGAGGTCACCCCTGCCCTGCTATTTCCCCTGGAACTTCGGCGAGCGCTTTTGCTGAAAGGCCGTGATGCCTTCCTTGTAGTCAGCCGTCCGCCCGGCCGCCCCTTGCGCCTGGGCCTCGCATTTCATAACCGCGAACAGGCCCATCGCCTCCTCGTCTATCCTGCGCACGAGGTGCTTCGATTGCATAAACGCCGCGGTCGGACCGAGCGCCACCTGCGCGGCCACCTTGCGCGTCTCGGCGACCAGCGATTCCTTCGCGATGCTGCGATTGACCAGTCCGAGCTGGGCCGCTTCGGTGCCCGAGAGCAATCTTCCCGTGTAGATGAGTTCGAGCGCGCGATGGGTTCCCAGGCGCGACACGAAAAACGAATGGCCGCCCGAGTCCAGCACTGCGCCGATACGCGCGAACGGCGAACCGATCTTCGCATCGTCGGCGACATAGACCACGTCACATGCGAGCGCCAGCCCCAGTCCGAATCCCAGGCACGCGCCGTGAACGGCGGCAAAGGTAGGCGCCGGGAACGCGACGATTCGCTGATCAGCGGATTGACAGTGTTCTCGATTATCGCCTCGGCGTCTTCGTTGCCCGGATCGGCATCAGCGAGGTCCCGTCCCGCCGAGAACGCCGGCCCCTCGCCGCGGATCATCATAGCCCGCACGCCCTGCGATGCCGCGCGCTCCAGGCATCCGGTCAGCTCGGCCACCATCGCGTCGTTCAACGCGTTCATCTTCTCGGGTCGGTTTAGGACAATCTCCGCAAGACCGCTTTCGACCGACAAATCGACGCTCATATTCGTCGTCGGCTGACAAGCATGACGATTAAAATGATCAAAATGACGCCGCCGATCCCGATTCCGCCTGCAGGTCCGTAGGCGTAATAGCCGCCGCCACCGCCAAACAGCAACAACAGGATTAGAATCAATAGCAATGGTGACATGGGGGCCTCCTCACGGGTCCGGGTGTCCCGACTTGGTTTTTCATCGCCTCAATTGCGCGGCTTCAGAGCCTGCTAGAACACCGGGACAATGTCCTCGGCGGTGATCTCGCCGACGTCAACCCCTTCAATATCAAGTTCGGGAATCGCGGGGAACTGGATGTCCCATCGCTCGACCAGCTTGCGCACCCGCGCGATCGCCAGCCGCCAGTTATCGGCTTGTTGCTCGTAGGTCAGGATTCCGAGCCCTGCTTCGCGCGCGATACCGAGGATGGTTCTCTGGTTGTGGAGGAAATAGCCGGGCAAATCCCAGAACTGTGCCGGTGGCTCCCAGAGCACCATCGACAGGAACACGAAGCCTGCTCGAAGCTGCTTGGTGATGAACGTTTTGTGCTCGTCGGTAAGTCCCGGCCACTCCTTCTCGAGCAGGTTGATGCAAATCTGGAGATGACGCGCTTCGTCGCGTCCGATTTTGGTGAAGATGTCGCGGAACACGGGATGCGTCGTAGCATGCGCCATGCCGTAGAACAGCGTCGATGAAGCCACCTCGCCCATCATGAACGAGGTGAAGATCACCGCGAGCGGATAGCGATCGATCGCGCGGTTGTATCCGGTCCAGTAACGGCCGCCGTTATGATAGAGCCAGCCGATATTGTTCAGCGCGACCCGTTGCAGCTCGCTGTTGGGGGTGAAGGCTTGCGGCCCCTTCGGCACCAGGCGCTGGATAACGCGCTGGCAGGTCTCCTCGTGATTGGTCTCGTCGCGCGTTATCGAAAAGAAGCATTTGCGGACCGGATCTTCCTCGTGCGTTTCCCACGCGTGAATCGTCGCGCGCGCAAACACCGCCGGACCCGACGAATCGAAGTTCGACAGCAGCGCCCACCAGTACATGATCGCGACCTTCTCGTCGTCGTTCCACGCCTCGGGCGAAAGCGCGCTCCAGTTGATATCCGCGGGATTGAAACCCTCGCGCTTGGCGCGCTCGTAAATTTCCGCGAGCTTCGGCGTCTCGCATCGCCATTCGATCGGAAATATGTTCGGCCGGGCGACGGCCGGCGCTTCGACCAGGCCGCCCTTGGGAATTTCGAATTCGCTCATCGGCGTCTGTCTCCTGACGTGATTCCCGCCGCCCGCGCGAGATCATCGAGCGAGTAGTTTGACTGGATGCGCGCGTGCTTGCCAGTCTCGCGATAATACTCGCCCGACAGCGCCCGAGGAGAGCCAGCGATGAAGTTCGCAGTCGCAATCCGCAACATGGGTCCACAATCCAATCGCGCAACGATTCGCGCCTGCGCACGAATCGCGGAGCAAGCCGGTTTCGATGCGCTCTTCGTCTCCGATCATTTGTGCATCCCACCCGACCAGACCGAAGGTTCCGGCGGCCGCTATCTCGACGTGCTCGCCACTCTGGCCTTCGTCGCCGGGGCGACCGAAAAAATCCGGCTCGGCGTTTCGGTGCTGGTCGCTCCCTATCGGCCCGCCGTGTTGACCGCGAAGCAGGTCGCGACGATTCAGGAACTATCCGGCGAGCGAATGATTCTGGGCGTCGGCGTCGGATGGATGAAGCCGGAGTTCGCCGCTTTGGGCGCCGAATTTCGCCGGCGCGGCGCGGTAACCGACGAGACGTTGAGCGTGATTCGTCATCTATTCAGTGCCGACGTGCCCGGCGCCTACCGCGGCCCGCTCGTCCAGTTTCCATCCTTCGTGTTCATGCCCAGACCCAGGCGCCCGCCGATCTGGATTGGCGGCAACGGGCCGGCCGCGATGAATCGTGCGCTGAAGTTCGGCGACGGCTGGCATCCGATGCTGCCCGCGGCGGAACTTAAAGCAAAAGTTGAAGAATTGCACGCGCGGGCGCGGGGATCGGGACGCGCGGTTCCCGAAATTATCGTGCGGCGAGGACTCAAGCTTGACGACACCGCGGCGGCGCGCGCAAAAGTCGCGGCTGAGCAGGAAGCCGGCGCGACGTATTTCATCCTGGATTTGGGGCGTTATCCGGACGAAAAGTCGTTCGGCAAGTCGGTCGAGACGTTTATCTCAACTGTAGTTTAGACGACCTTTTCGCGGCGGCGCGACTCGAGATCGGCCCGGCTGCGTTTTCCAGCGGCCGGCTGCGGGCTATTATACTTTCAGCTTGGATGCAGGTGCCGAGGGCGGCGTGAATTCACCTCTAGCTCTATTCAGAAGCGACTCTCTGAACCGGCGCGAACTGACGTTCAAGGCCCTTGCGGGCCTGGTTGGCGGCGCGATCGGATGGCTCCCGGTCGAGCTGGCCTCGCACAACTCTCATCTCGGCGAGGTGCAGACGACGGGCGAACTGCTCGCGTACTACATCTCGGCGATGTTCGCTGCGGGCGCGATCGGCGCGTTCATCACGGCCGTGGATACATCCGACGTTCGCGTGACGCCGGAGTCCAAGCGCCGCTTCATTCGCGGCTTCGTGATATGCGCGCTGCTCTCGCTGGTCTCCACTTACTTCGGAAATTATGTGTTCAACTTGGTTCTCACGGCAGGCGGAGTCGGCTTCAGCCCAAATGGCGAGCTGGTTTCGGGCTCGATCGTAACTCTCGTCTTCGCGCGACTCCTGGGATGGGCAATCGACGGAGCGCTGGTGGGCGCCGGCGTGGGATTGGCGACGCTCACGATGGAAAATGTTCCCAAGGGAGCGCTGGGCGGACTGGTGGGCGGGGCGGTAGGTGGAATCGGCTTCGATTTGATCGGCGCGATCGTCGGCGGCGGGCTGGCTTCGCGGTTCTTTGGCGAAGCGGTCACCGGGCTTGCGATCGGATTGTTCATCGGGCTGGTACAAGAGCTGACCAAGGCCGCGTGGGTCACGGTCGAGCAAGGCCGGCTGCGCGGACGCCAGTACCGGATCGAAGGCGCGCGCGCGTCGATCGGCCGCGCCGAGGAAAATCCGGTAGGCCTGTTCGGCGATCCAGCCGTGCAGCCGCGACACGCCGTAATCGAACGGCGCGGCGCCGACTACATGATCAGGAATCTGGCGGTCCAGGACGGCACCTTCGTCAATGGCAATCGAATCGAAAGCGTTGACCTGCGCGACGGCGATCGAATCAACATTGGCGGCTACGAAATTCTGTTCCATCTGCGCGGGACGCCGGCGCCGGTCCGCCAGCAGTCGTCGCTCGCCGTCGATGCGGTGAATCCCGCGCACGTCGCCACGCGGCTGGCCGGGGCGAACGCGAAGGTCGAGGGGCCGAGCCTGGTGGACACGTCGGGGCAGCCCTACCCCGTCCGCTCCGGTGCGGTTACCCGCATCGGGCGCGCGCTCGACAACGAAATCGTGGTCAGCCATTCCTCGGTCTCACGCCATCACGCGAGTATCGAAAATTCCAACGGCGTGTTCGCGGTGAAGGACCTCAACAGCCAGAACGGAACGTTCGTCGGCAACCGGCGCGTGACAGAGCCGACGCGCGTGAGCGACGGTGACGCCGTACGGTTCGGCGACGCGCAGTTTACCTTCCGTGGCTGAAGCGGAGTTCGAGAAGCCGAGGTTTTGCTCGCGATGCGGTCAGCCGATCGTCGTCGCCGAAGCGAGCTTCTGCAAATCGTGCGGCGCGCCGGTAACTCGTTTCCCGCGGCTGCGCAGAGATCCGGGGTTCAGCCCGGTGCTGGCGCTCGTGCTAAGCATTATTCCGGGCGTCGGCCAAATTTATCGAGGCAAACCGTTGCGGGGAATCTTGTGGTTTTTTGGCGTATCGTTGGCGTACGGTGCGGGGCCGCCGTTCGGCATCCTGATTCATCTCATATGCGCCGCCAATGCGGCCTTCTCCGGTGCGCTTCGCGAAGACACGCTGGTGCGATAGACATGGAACCCCGCCGCGGCGCCACAAAATCGAAGCGATGGTTAGATTCTGAATCGAACGCATGATTGCGCCCAACACTATCGTCGGCGGCCGTTACCGCGTGATGAAGCCGCTCGGCGGAGGCGGGATGAAACTCGTCTATCTGGCCGAGGACTTGCGGCTTGCCGCGCGGCCGTGTGCGCTGGCCGAGATGGTCGATAGTTTCACCAGCCCGGATACGCAGAAACAGGCGGTGGCGGCTTTTCAGCGCGAAGCTGACATGCTCGCGCAACTAAGCAACGAACATATCCCGCGCGTGTTCGATCGCTTCAGCGAGCAGAACCATCACTATCTCGTCATGGAGTTCATCGACGGGATAACGCTGGAACAGAAACTCAAAGACGCCGGCGGCAAGCTTGCCGAGGACGCCGTTATCGATGTGGCGCTGCAAGTTCTCGACACGCTCGAGTACCTGCACAACCTGGAACCGCCGGTGATCTATCGCGACCTGAAACCGTCGAACGTGATGCTCACGCCGTCGGGGCAAGCCAAGCTAATCGACTTCGGTATCGCGCGCCTGTTCCAGCCGCTGAGCAACGCCACGATGATTGGTACGCAGGGCTACGCGCCGCCCGAGCAATATCGCGGCAAGGTCGAGTTCCGCTCGGACCTGTACGCGCTCGGCGCCACGATGCATCATGCGCTGTCGGGGCGCGACCCCGCGCTCGAGCCGCCCTTCAGCTTTCCACCGTTGCGCCCGCTATGCCCTGGAATTACTCCCGCGCTTGCCGACCTGGTCGATCAGGCGCTCAAGTACGACGTCGTCTTGCGGATGGCCGACGCCGCGGAATTCAGGCAGCGGCTGATGGCGATCAAGTCGGGCGGCGCGCCGGCGACGATGGCGCAGCGCAATTCGTCAACCGGGCCGGCGGCGCGCCCACAACTCAAGCTGCCGCTCGGCGGCGTCAAGTCCAGAGAGCAGCACGCGTCGGCGCCGACGATGCTGAGCAACCAGATCGATACGGAATGTCCGCGATGCGGCCGAAATATCCCGGTGGATTCGAACTACTGCTCGTTCTGCGCCGCCGACGTAACGGGACGATTGTCGGCGCTGGATCGCGGCGCGCACGAGGCGCAGACGATCGTGCTGAACGACGTTGCTGGGCCGGGGGAATATCCGGGTCCGATCTTTCATCGCCACGCTCGCCGGCGGCATCCCGCGCGGACGCTGGCGCTGGTGGCCGGTGGATTTTTTCTCATCGGATACCTGATGTTCCATTCGTCGCAACCGCAACCTTCCGACGGTGACACGGGACCCGACTACGGCGCGGTTCCAGGGGTGCCGAATGGCGGCGCTCACGGTCCGGCCGAACCGGTGCATACCGAGCCGCGGGAAATAGCGCTGCGCCGCGCGCTCAATGCGCAGGGCTACGCGTCGGTGCATTTCAGGATGGAGGGCGACACGATCGTGCTGTGGGGCACGGTGCCGACGGAAGTCGATCGTCTCATGGTGCAGACGCAGATTTTCATGTTCGCGCGAATTTTCTCGATCGAGGACCATATCCAGGTGCGCGACACGTTCGCCGAGCCGTAGCATCCCCCTCATGATCGCCGATTTGCACGTCCACACGCGGCTTTCGTCCGACTCCAACGTCGCACCGGAGCAGTATCTCGAATTTGCGAAGAGCTCGGGCTGCGGACTCGGCGCGATTTGCTTCACCGAGCATCGCCTGTTCCCGAGCGATCGCGAAGTCGGCGCGGCGATACGCGGAACTCGCGGAGCAATTTCAAATTGCCATCTTCAAGGGAATCGAAGCCGACACCGACCTCGGTCATCTGCTGCTGTTCGGCGTGACCGATGAAGTGACGCGCCGATTCGATCTGACGGCGCGGATGCTCAAGAGCGACAGCCTGATCGAAGTGCTGCATCACGAAGGCGGCGTCGCAATTCCATCGCATCCATTTCGCGGCTCCGGTTACGGCTCGCGCCTGGACGCACTGCTCAGCCGCCATGGCGCGGCGCTTGGCGCGATCGAAGTGCTGAACGGCCAGAACTCGATCGAGGAGAATCGGCGCGCGCAGGAGGCGGCGCTCAAGCTCGGGCTGACGGCGGTTGGCGGCAGCGACGCTCATTTCGCGACGGCAAAATGGTTCATGACGATCGCGACGGAGTTCGAACGCGACCTGCGCACGGTGGAGCAACTGTGCGCCGAAATCCGCGCCGGACGCGCTCGCCCCTATGTCTTTCCGGGTTCGGACTGAGCCGGGGCGCGCGCGGCGCCGGCTGGTTCCGTGCTTTCCAACTCGTGCGTGAATTGCCGGATGTCTTGCGGACGCCCCGCCGCGATCAGCTCGTCGCCTTGTTTCAGCGGGCGATCGGGCGTGATGGGCGCGAACCCGCCTTCCGGATTGCCCGCGTCCTGAACGGCGAGAACCGTGACGCTGAATCGCGCGCGCGGATCGAGTTGACGCACCGTTTTTCCCGCCGCATTGGCGGGGACCGCGAGGCGCGTCACTCGATAACCGGTCGCCCAATAGATATTCGGGTCTCGCGTCGCAAGCGTCGAGAGAGAAACCGTCACGCGGTTGAGTGCTTGCGCGATATGGCGGCTGGTGACGAGCCCGAGAAAGCGCCGGCTGCTGCGATCGACGACCGGAATCTCGTCGAGGCCATCGTGCTCCATCAACTGGCTCGCCTCGTCGAGATTCGCATCGAGCGGCACGGTCGGACCATGCGCATTGGAGATGTCGAATGCGTTGACCAGCGGACCGAGTTCCTGTCCTCCGCTGATCATGGACAACAAATCGCGGACTACGATTGTACCCGCGAGCTCGCCCTCGCTATTCACCACCGGCAGTGTAGATTGCGCCGTCTCACCGGCGGTGCGCAGCACCTCCGACAGCGAACTGTTCTCGGTCACCATCGTCACGTTCCTGGTTACGACGGCGCTGACCGGTATGAGCGCCAGCGCCAGGCGCTCGCGGCCTATTTGCAGGGTCTTGCCCGCGCGCGCCAGGCGGAACTCGTCGATCGATTCGGTTTCGATCGCGCGCGCCACGACCAGCGCAGTAATCGTCGCGATCATCGCAGGCAATGCGATGGTGTCGCTGTGCGTCATCTCCCAGAGCAGGAACAGCGCCGTCAGCGGCGCGTGCGTGGTACCGGCCAGAAACGCGCCGAGCCCCACCAGCGCGTACGATCCGCGCGGCCCCGTAAGATGGGGAATCAGCATCGCCGACAGGCGCTGGAACAACCCGCCCGCCATCGTGCCGATGAAAAAGGTCGGGCCGAAGCATCCTCCCGGCGCGCCGCATCCGAGCGACACGCTGCTGGCGAAAAACTTCGCGCAGGTCAGGGCCGCCAGCATTCCGATGCCGAACTCGCCCGCCATCGCGCGGTTGATCACCGGATATCCGTCGGACAAGTTTTGCGGAAGCCAAATCGCAATCAAACCGACCGCTGCAAGTCCCGCTTCGAGCTTGACCCAAACCGGGACCTTCAGCCTGCGAAACCATGCATCAGTTGCGTTGAAAAACCGGATGTAACCGGCGGCGAGGACGCCGAGCGCCGCGCCCATGAGCGCATACGTCGCCATCTCCCAATAGCTGCGCAGCACGAATTCAGGCGCGAGGAAGACGGCCGCGTTGCCCACGACCGCTCGCGAGGTGATCACGGCGGTGAAGGTGGCGATGATCAGCAATGTGAGGTTGGCGATTTCGGTGTGGCCGAGCAGGACGATTTCCTGCGCGAACATCAGGCCGCCGATCGGTGCGTTGAACGTCGTCGCGATACCGGCGCCCGCTCCAGCCGCGACCAGCACCTTGGCGCGATCGGGCGACAACTTTCTGAGTTGCGCGATAGTCGATCCGATCGCGCCCCCGACCTGGGCTATCGGACCTTCGCGGCCGACCGACGCGCCCGCGCCCAATGAAAGCGCGGCGCCCGCGGCCTTGACGAAGATCCAGCGGCGCTTGAGTCTCGCAGTGCCGAGGTTGACCATCTCCAGGAAATTCGGAAACCCGTAACCGAGCACGTCTTCGGGAAAGATCCGGTTAAGCAGCAGTATTGCGACGCCGCCGCTCAGCAGGATCAACGGGATCAGTGCGCGATGCGGTCCGCCGAGCCCGATTCCGAGCGCGGTCCACTCGAGCACGCGAAACAGCCACGAAAAGAATTCGATCAATTTGCGAAAGCCCAGATTTCCCAGCGCCGCGAGCACGCCCACGGTCACGGCGAGGATAATCAGCTGAACGTATTCGAGCTGGTCGATGCGCAGCGCAAGTGAAGGTCGTCGCATCAGCAAAACCGTCGCGTCAACGCAGCTATCCGCCACGAGTCGCCGCTACACGCCAAGGAAACTGCGCGTGACTGCCAGGAACTCGTCGAGACGATCGTGATGCACCCAGTGGCCGGCTTTGTCGATCGTCACCGATTCCGCATGCTTGAACGCCTGGATGCGCCCATCCTTGACCCAATCGCCCGCCCACGATTCCGTGCCGCGAATCAGCAGGGTCGGGCAGGTGATGCGGCCCCATATTTCGCGCGCGTCGCGGTTGTTGAACATGTAGGGCGACGTGGCGTGAACGTAGTTGTCGAACTTCCAGGAATAAGTGCCATTCTCGTTGCGTTGAATTCCCCAAATCGTGAGATGGCGCGCCTGTTCGCGGCTCAGGTGCGGATTGGCCTCGATCATGCGGGCGAGAGCCTCCTCGATCGATGGATACTCGCGCACCTTGCGCCGTGCGAGCGTTTGCATCTGGCCGATCCAGTTGTTCATCCGATCGTGGGCCGGCGAGTCCTTGATCATTCCGGGCGGAGGACCCATCCCCTCGATCGAAACCACGCGCTTGACCGCGTTGGGATGCGTGCCGGTGTATTGCAAAACGATTCCGCCGCCCAGCGAGTGGCCGATAAGCGTCGCGGGCTGCGCCGGCTACCGCGCTCATCAGCTGCGCGAGATCGAGCACGTAGTCGATCATCGAATAGCCGCTGCCTACGGCCCAGTCGGAGTCGCCGTGGCCGCGAAGGTCGGGCGCGATGATGTGATAGTGGCGGCGCAGATCGAGCGCGACCCAATCCCAGTTGCGGCAATGGTCGCGGCCGCCATGCACCAACACCAGCAGCGGCTTGTCGGGATTGCCCCAATCGACGTAGTGCAGTTTCAGGCGTTGCGAATAAAAGTAATGCGAAGTCGGCCCGATGATGCTATCGGCCATGTGCCGGTTTCTCCACGAATCTAGTACGTGTTGGGTCAGACGCTACAGGTTGGGATGGATCTCGTCGAGTGCCGCGCGCGCCGTGCGGATGATGAACTCGATTTCGGCGTCACCGATGATGAACGGCGGCGTGATCATCATCGCGTCGCCGCCCGCCTTCCCCGCCATCCCGGTCGCCGGATAAAAGAACATCCCTCTTCGAACCGACGCGCCGAGCACGCGATTGGTCACCTTTTTTTCAGGCGCAAAAGGCATGCGAGTCGCCTTGTCCTGCACCAGTTCGATCCCCCAGAACATCCCGGCGCCGCGGATGTCGCCAACCATTGGATGCCCCGACAGTTCTTCCTTCAAACTGGAACCTAGCCTCGCACCGACTTCTGCCGAGCGCTCCACGAGCCGCTCGCGCTCCATGATTGCCAGCACCTCGTCAGCGACCGCGCACGCCACGGGATGCGAGCTGTAAGTGTAGAACATGAAGTCGGCCTTGGCGCGCTCGAGCTCCTCGACCAGCGATTCCTTGACCGCGATCATTCCCATCGGCATGTATCCGCCGGTGAGTCCCTTGCCGCCGACCAAGATGTCCGGCACGACGTCCCAATGATCCACGCCGAAGCGCCGTCCTGTGCGGCCGAAGCCCGTCATCACTTCGTCGGCTATCAGCAGCACGTTGTGGCGCGTGCAGATCTCGCGAATTTTCGGCCAGTATTCCTTTACCGGCGGGACCGCGCCGCCGCTCGAGCCCATCATCGGCTCGGCGATAAACGCGGCGATCGAGTCGGCGCCGTTCTTGAGGATCTCTTTTTCAAGCGCCGTCGCGCAGTCGATCTCGCATGATGGATAGGTCTTTCCCCACGGGCATCGGTAGCAGTAGGTCGGATCGATCTTCGGCCAGTCCAATAAAATGTGTTCGTAGTCCGCACGCCGCCCACTCCCGCCTGCCGACAACGCTGCGATGGTGTTGCCGTGATAAGAGAAGCGCCGCCCGATGATCTTGTTCTTCGATCGTTGCCCGCGGGCGTTGTGGTAGAGAATCGCGAACTTCAGCGCCGCTTCGACCGACTCCGATCCGCCACTGGTGAAAAAGAACCGCGTCAGCCCCGCCGGAGTCCACCGCGACAGCCGCTCGACCAGCCTCTCGCGCTCGGGCGAGCTCCAGACCGGCACGATGTAATCGAGGTTGGCAATCGTGCGCGCTGCCACCTCGGCGATTTCGCGGCGCCCTTGTCCGATGTTCACCACCACCGCGCCGGCGCCTGCGTCCAGGAGCTTGAGGCCGTTGGAGGCGTAGAGCCATGGACCTTGGGCGCGCTCGATACGAAGTGGATCGTGCGGACCGCGCATGAACATCGGGGGTGGCTGGGGCATAGCCGAATCTTAACCGTGATTCGATGCCGCGGGCAACGCGACCAACCTCGCGCCGCCGCCGGATGACGCCCTACTTGATAGCGCCCGCCTCGCGCCAGCGGTCGAGCTCGTCCTTGCCGTAACCAAGCGCGCCCAGGATCTCGTCGGTATGCTGCCCGAGTTGCGGCGCGAGCGACCTGATCGATCCCGGCGTATCCGAGAACTTTACCGACACGCCCACCTGCTTGATCTTCCGGCCGCCGGGTCCCTCGACCTCGACGATCATATCGCGCGCGAGCACCTGCGGATCGCTCGGCACCTCGTCGAGCGTGAGCATCCGGCCGGCGCAGATGTCGCTCTTGCTTAGAATCGCGAACCATTCATCGCGCGTTTTGGTTTTGAATTTTTCAGTGAACACGCGTGCTATTTCCGCTCGTTTGCTGGAATCAAATTCATGCGGAATAAAATCTTCCCGGCCGAGTGCGCGGCACAGATTGGCGAAGAACCACGGCTCGATCGCCGCGATCGTAATGTATTTTTCGTCCTTGGTCAGATAGACGTTATAGTTTGGTATCCCGCCGTCAAATATCGTCTCGCCGCGATGCGGCACTTTCCCGTTGGCGAAAAATGACGAGAACGACTGCGCCAGCAGCGCCAGGCTGCCGTCCATCATCGAGATATCGACATACTGTCCCCGTCCGGTTTGATTGCGCGCGACCAGGGCCGCGAGCACTCCGATCGCACCATGCATCCCGCCACCGGCGTAGTCGGCGAGCAGGTTGTGCGGAATTGTGGGCGGCTGACCGGGCCGTCCCAACAGCGACAGCACGCCGGCGGTCGCGATGTAGTTGATATCGTGGCCGACGAGGTCGCGATACGGCCCGGTCTGTCCAAAGCCGGTGATGGCGCAGTAGATCAGCCGCGGGTTGCGCGACGAGAGTTTCTCGTAATCGATCCCGAGCCGCTTGGCGACGCCCGGCCGGTATTCCTCGACGATGACGTCGGCGCGCTGGGCGAGGCGAAAGTAGATTTCCTTGCCCTCTCCGCTCTTGAGATTGATGCCGATCGACTTCTTGTTGCGGCCGAGCGCGTTGTACGGCGAGCTGCTGAAGCTGTTGGCCGGCCCCCGCGTGCCGGCGGCGCCGGCTTGCTGCGCGCGTCTTCCGGTGGGAGGTCCCGGCTCCTCGATCTTGATCACTTCAGCGCCAAGGTCCGCCAGGATCATCGTGCAGAACGGCCCCGGCGCGAGCTTGGTCAGGTCGAGTACTTTGATTCCGTCCAGTGGTGCGGCCATCGTGGCGCTCCTTGACGAACGACTGCGGATGTAAATGAGCGAGCCAACAAGGGTCTGGCCGTTCTATCGATCCATATTTTGGCCGACCGCACGGCGTGGTGATGCACGACTCGACTATAGAACCGCGGCGCGCACGCGCGCCATTCTCTCCGCCAGCGACTTGAGCCCCCGCACCATGTGAACGCCGTACCAATGCAGGTCGCGGCCACTGACTGTCAGCAGGCGGCGGCTCAGCGGCGGCGGGAGCAGAGTCTTCAACTCGGCGACGTCGAATTCATCGAATTCATACGGCTCGTCGGGAAGTATCACGATATCGGGGCGGCGTTCGACCGCCTCCTCGAGCGTCGTCATGGGATACCGCTCGCCCGCCGACGCAAAGATGTTGTTATAGCCGAGCATCCGCAGCACGTCATGCGCATAGGTGTCGGCGTTGAATGACATCCACGGCTTCTTCCATATCGGGCAGAAAACGCGCAGCCGAAGTTTGCTCCATACTCCGAGCGCCGCCTCGATTCCGCTCACGCTGAGCGTGATCTCCTTGGCCAGCTCGGCGGCCGCCGCCTCGCGACTGAGCGCCCGGCCCATCCGCATGATCGATTCGACCGCACCCGGCACCGTGCGTGGATAAGTCGTGAACACCGGGATTCCCGCCGCGCGCAACCGCTCCACGTCCTCGCGCCGGTTCTCCTCGGCGTTGGCGATCACCAGCTCGGGTTCGAGCTTCACGATCGCGCCGATGTCGGGGTTCTTGGTCCCGCCGACTTTTGGAATCGACGTAACCGCCGCGACCGGCTCGACGCAGAATTTCGTGACGCCCACGACTTCGGAATTGAACCCTAGCGCGAACAATGTCTCCGTCCAGCTCGGCACCAACGATACGATTCGCGACGGCGGGCGCTCGAGCTCGACGCGAAAGCCCAGGTCGTCCGCTATTTGCATCGACGTCGCCATCGAATTGTTCGTCACTTGGCCTTGCGTTTGATAATCGCGTCCAGCTCGCTGCGATCGCCTGGGGTCAGTTGTTCCGAGCCGGTGCCCACGTCCGCGTTTGATTTCGCGGTCGCCGCCGCCGAGTCGCCCGCGTCGCCCTGCCCCTGCGCAGCGGCGGGCGGATTTGCTTCTCTCATCGGTTGCGGCTGATCAGGCGGCCGATATGCAATGTAATGAACGGCCGACGGGATCATCATTCGTCTCGCCAAAAATCCCAAAATCAGCGCCCCGAGCGCGGCCAGCACGAGGATTCCCGGCCGCCGCATCTTCTTTCTCGCCGGCCGTCTCGCGCCTGCGCGCTTTCGCGCCGGGGCCACTCGTACTCGATCCGCCACCTGATTCCTCTCCCACTGCGAGCGCCGCCAGAAATGCTATCGCACAGGCTCACCTAATAGAACCGCCTTCGCCCATCGGCGGATCAACACCTGCCGCGTCACCGACGAGAATGACGCGTCCGGATGCGTAGCGGTCCATGGCGTCGAACCATCGAATCGCCAACTTCAAAAACACGTGCGGCGCATCGAGATGCTCGATGCGCCGCGCGTTGACTGCATGTGACTTACTATCCGGATCAGCCCTGCGCCTCGCCAGCCGGCTTGATCACCGTGTACAGCGTCGCGCCACCGCGTTGAACCAGCAGCAGCGCCGGCTTCTTATTGGTCTGCGCTTCTTTTGCCTTGGCGACGAAATCCGAAACCGCGGCGACCTTGTCGTGATTCACTTCCAGCACGACGTCGCCCGGCTGAAGACCTGCCTCCGCCGAAGGGCTGTCCGGCGCCACCTTCTGAATCACCACACCCTTGGTGCCCTCGAGATGGAACTCCTGGGCGATTTCGGGCGTGATGTCTCCGACTTGCATACCCCAGTTGCCGCCCGGCTCCTCGGACTTGGCCGACGCCACCTGCGGTTCCTTGCGCTCGCCAATCATGACCTCGATGGTCATGTGCTTGCCGTTGCGCACCACCTCGACCGGCACCTTCTGATTGATGGGTGTCTGCGCGACCAGCGCGGGCAGCTCATGCTCATCGTCGACCGGATGGCCGTTGAAGCTGAGCACGATATCGCCGCGTTCGATTCCAGCCTTGCCCGCGGGCCCATCCTTGTCCGCGCTGGCGACCAGCGCGCCCTCGGGCCTCGGCAATCCGAACGATTGCGCCAGGTCCGGCGTCACTTCCTGAATTTCGACGCCCAGCCATCCGCGCACCACGCGCCCGTGCGCCTTCAACTGATCCATCACGTTGCGCGCCATGTCGATTGGGATGGCGAAGCCGATGCCGTTGTTGGCGCCGGTGCGGCTGTAGATTGCAGTGTTGATTCCGATGACCTCGCCGCGCGTATTGATTAACGGTCCGCCTGAGTTGCCGGGATTAATCGACGCGTCGGTCTGAATGAAATCGTCGTAGTCGCCGCCGAGGATTCGTCCCTTGGCGCTGACGATTCCCGCGGTCACGGTCATGCCGACGTTGAACGGGTTGCCGATTGCGATTACCCAGTCGCCGACGTCAGTGGAATTGGAATCCCCCAGCGGCGCGACCGGCAATGCGTCCTTTGTATCGATCTTGATAAGTCCGAGATCGGTCTTGGCGTCCTTGCCGATTACCTTCGCCGTAAACTCGCGCTTGTCCTGCAGCGTAACGTGGATTTCTTCGGCGTTACCGACCACGTGATTGTTGGTCAGGATGTAGCCGTCGGCCGACACGATCACGCCCGATCCCAGCCCGTGTTGTTTGTATTCGCGTTGACCGCCCTGGCCGAAGTAGCGGCGCAACTGGTCGAACGGATCGCCAGGCGCCGTTTGTCCACCGCCGCCGCCGTTGTCGTTATCGCCGCCATTGTCGTCGCCGGGTGCAGCCTGCGGGCCAAACGGCATTCCCGAAACCTTCACATCCTGAACGACGTTGACGCTCACCACCGCCGGTATCATTCGCTTGACCAGCGGCGCGAACGAGGTAATCACTCCGACCTTTTCGTTCGGCTCAGGCGTATTCGGCTGCGCCGGCACCACATGCACCCCCGGCACCGGAGGCGCCGGCAGCGGCTCCGCCGGCGCTGCCTGTGCTTGCTGCGCAGGCGGCGCCTTGGAAGCGTCCGAGTCGGAACCCCAGAAAGGGAACGCGCCGACGCGCGCAAAGGCTATGATCAGGCCGATAAAAACGCCGCCGGCCACGGCGGCGATCTTCTTAACCATGCATTCCTCCTGGAATGTAGCGTAACTCTTGCGTCATGAGGCAGGACAAGTGCCGGACCATCTAAACTATCGGACGATAAATTTCGTCCGAAATTCAGCCATCCGCCTGACCAGCTACCGTCCGCACCGCCCGGTCAAAGGTCCTTGCCAACTGATCCATCAAATCAAATTCGCGGCGATAATAAAACGTCCCCCAACCGGGATGTGACGACCCCGGGGGTGACTTCCGCAACCCCTTCCTGACCAGGGTGCAGGGCCGCGCCGATGGCGATTGGCCCTGCCTCAGCTCTTCTGCATCGCCTTGATATCTTCGAGCAGCACCTTCTCGTGGCCCTGCGGATTCACTTTTTCGTAAACTTTGCGCAGGATGCCTTTGGGATCGATCACGAAGCTGGTCCGGCTCCAGTACTTGGCCCCGTTAAATTCGGTCTGCCCGACGCCCGCGGCCTTGAGCAGCTCCGCCTTGGTATCCGCGAGCAGATCGATCGTGAAGGCAAACTTGTTGCAGAATTTCTTGTGCGAGGCGACGTCGTCAGCACTGACGCCGACCACCTTGATTCCAGCCGCGTCGAAGTCGGCCTTGCTGGCCGTGAACGACTTCCCCTGGATCGTGCAGCCTGGCGTGTCGTCCTTGGGATAGACGTACACCACCAGCCATTTGCCGGCGAAATCGCCCAGCTTCATCTGCTTGCCGTCCTGGTTCTGAAGAGCGAAATTCACAAACGGTTTTCCTGTCTCGAGCATGATTGTTTTCCTTTCGTCGCGCACGACGGGTTGAAGATCGCCGGCCCGACTCGCGCCACCGCCGCGAAAGCAGCCCGACGCGATGAGCCCTTCTGCTCGACCAAGCCTATCACGCACGCGCCCCTTTCGCGCGCGCCAAAAATAATCCGTAATCGATTCCCAGACTCCGCCGGCTAGATGCGCACTCCTTCGATCACGCAGACTCGCGCCGCGGTCGGCACTATCCTCGTCAGCTTGAATCCCGATGCGTCGTAGAGCGCGCGGAATTCGGCCTCCGACCGCTGCCGTCCTCCAGTGCTCACCAACATGTTGACGTCGTTCGCAGCCGCGCCACGGCTTACGTCGGATTGATCGATACGCGGCGGATACACGCCTTCGACGATCAGCAGCTTGCCGTTTGGCCCCATCGCGCGACGACAATTCTTCAGAATCGCGACCGCCCGCGCATCGTCCCAATCGTGGATGACGTGCTTGACCACGCAAGCGTCGGCTCCGCTGGGCACTTCCTTGAAGAAATCTCCGCCGACCGCCCGGCATCGCGATGACAACCCTTCGGCAGCGATCTTGTCCGTTGCGCGGTTGGCGGCGTGTGGCTGGTCGAACACGATTCCGCGCAGATTCGGGTTCGCCTTCAGTATCCCGATCAAAAGCGCGCCGTTGCCGCCGCCCACGTCCACTACCGTGCCGAACGCCGAGAAATCGTAGGCCGCGGCGACCGCGGCCGAGGTGATTGGCGCGAACGTCGCCATCGCCTCGTCGAAAACCGCCGCCATCTCCGGATTCTTGGCCATTTGTGTGAATGCATCCGCGTCAGGCGCTTCCTTGCGAAACGCCGGCTCTCCCGTCCGCACGCAATATTCAAGTTCCTTCCAGGCGTCTTGAATTCCAACTCCGGCGAACAGCAGCATCGAGGCGCGCATCGATCCCGGCACGCCCGCGCGCATGAATTCGCCGAGCGCCGCCAACGCAAATTTTCCGTTCTCCTGCTCCGCGAACACTCCCGCGCTGACCAGCAGGCGCATCACGCGATTGAGCGAGGGCGCCTGTGTTCCGGTGGCTTCGGCAAGCTCGCGACAGTCGCGCGGTCCGTCCTTGAGCAGATCCGCGATCCCCAACTTCGCCGCCAAGTAAATCGCCCGCGAGAAGTAATGCCCGACCGCCATCTGGTAGAGCGCCAGCGGTGGCGGCGGCAATTCCTGTGTCGCCATTTTGTCGTTCCTCCGTTCGTCGCGCATCTCCGCGCGACCGATCTGAAAGCTAGAACATGAAAGTTATCGGGCTCGACGCCGCGATCAGCCACGCGAACCATAGCGTTTCGAAAATCGCGATCAGCGTCAGATTGCGCGACGCGCTGTAGGCCGACGCCGAGAATATTTCGATCATCACGAAATTCAGCGCGATGATCGGCAGGATCAGCATCAGGAAGAACGGCAGCATTTCCAGGCTCACGCCCACCACCATCAAAACCACGATCAGGACGCGGCCGAGCGCAGCCCAAACCGTCGAAATCGCCGCTCCTCCGCGCCGCACCAGCAACTCGAAGCCCATCCAGAACGGAAACAGCAGCACGCTCGCCATCGCCATGACCATCAGCCGCTCGGGCGACAGCGACAGGTGATGGAACGCCGCCGTCATCGCGACCTGGCAAACGTAGGCCGCCGCGAAACCCCCAGTCGCGGCGAATATTGCGGCGCCCGCCCCCTCGCGGATGCGGTACCAATCCAGCGTGTGCGACAGCGCAAGCACACCCACCATGATCAACCCTGCGACCGTGAACCATGAGAGCTGGATGTCGCCGACCACCACCGGCACAAACGCCGCCGGGTCGGCCGTCGCCAGCGGCATCGCTGCAATCAGCGCGCCGCCCAGGATCAGCAGTCCGATCCATCCGCTCGGTCCAGGCCGCTCGCCTGCCCAATACGCCACCATCGAGCCGCAGACTCTGCCCATCGGCACCAGGATAATCACAAACACCAACAGCGCGAATCCCGTTGCCCCCGTCCGCGCATCCGCGACTTCGATCACTGCGGTTCTGGTGATTCCAAACGTGCTATCGAGCCATCTCACGATCGTGGTGGCGGCCGCCGCGGAATAGACGATGGTTATGTGATCGACTCCCGGCACGCGGAGCGCTTCGACCGCGCTGCCCTGAGCGAAATCGCCATAGGTCTTGCCCAGCTCGAATTGCGCCGCGCCCGCCAAAGACGACGCCAGCGCAGGGGACGCCTCCTGGATCATGTCCGGATCGCGCTCGGCAAAAATGAACAGCGCGTCCTTCGGACGTTCCGGACCGAGTTGCCAGCCGCCCGAGATCATCACCGCGCCTTTCAGATTGGGATCGTGCGTGGCGTAGTCGAGCGCCGCCCCCGCGCCCATCGAATGCCCCATCACGACGATTCGCGATCCATCGACAAACGGGCTGCTGCGAAGATAATCGACCGCCCGCTTCACGTTCTCGCGCAGGCTGCCGGGCTCGCCTACGCCGCCACCGAAAGGATTGGAATTCTCGCCGTGCCCGTTAACGTCGATCGCCAGCACCGCGTAGCCGTTCTCCGCGAGCCGTCGCGCGAGCACGCTCATCAGCTTGCGATCCGCCATGAAGCCGTGAATCAGCACGACCGCCGGTGGTCGCTCGGCCGCCGGTTTGGGCGGTTCCATGTAGAATTGACGCGCCGGTCCGGGCATGTACATCGTTGCTGGCTCCTGCCCGGGCAGCATGATGAATACGTGCGACGGACCACCATTTTCCAGCCGCGCCAGCCGCGCGATGGCCAGAATGAATAAGACTGCGAGGCCGATTACGATGATGCGGGAAATTTTCATTTTGAATTAGCCGCGCTCCTCTCGGACCGCCTCCGCGATTTGCCTTACGATGTACCAGACATGCGCGCACGGATCGATCACACCTCGCGGCTGGCTGCCGCGCGACGCTTCGCGACTTCCTCGAACGGCACGTCCTTTTTGTGAGTGGCGACTATCCAGATATGTCCAAAGGGATCGGTCAGCGAGCCAAGCCTGTCGCCCCATTCTTTGTCTGCCATCGGCTCCATCGCTTTCGCGCCCGCGGCGATTGCGCGTTTGAACACCGCGTCCGAGTCCTCGACGTAAACGTAAAAATGCACCGGCGTGCCGCCCAGCGATTGCGGACTTCGCGACCAACCCTTTGCCACCCAACCCGCCGCGTGCTCGGAACTGTCGTCTGAAAGCCTCACGATCGAATCGCCGATCTTCAGCACTGCGTGGTTAACTTTCCCGTCCGGCTCCGCCATGCGCTCCAACTCCGTCGCGCCGAACGCCTTGCGATAAAACTCGATCGCCCGCGCCGCGTCCTTGACGCACAGGAACGGGGTCACGCTATGCCACCCGTCTGGAATCGTTTTCACTTTGCTCGCCATATTCGTCCTCCTTGTCCCAGACCTTTGCCATTGGATGCAGGGGTCACCCCCTGCCTTTTATCGGCGTTCCAACCCACCACACGTGACCGTATGGATCCTCGATTCCGCCGCACCTGTCGCCCCAGTCCCTGTCCTCCACCTCGTCGATAACTTTCGCGCCGGCTCCGATCGCGCGCTTGACGACCTCGTCCACATCCGCAACATAAATGTACAGATGCACCGGTGAGCCGCCGTACGAGCGCGGCGTGCGCGACAACCCGTGCGTGTCATTCTGCTTCACATCCGCCGAAGTGGGATCCGAAAGCATGACCGTCGTGTCGCCCATCTTGAGCATCGCATGGCTCACGATTCCGCTCGGCTCCTGCTCGCGCATCAACACGCTGGCGCCGAATACGCGCTGGTAAAATTCCACCGCGCCAGCCGCGCCCGCGATGTACAGGAACGGCATGATACTGCGTGAGACCCCCGCCGCCGGGATTGTCTCGCTCTCCGGATGCGCAGATTGTTCTTCTTTTGCGACAACGACACGAGGATCGTCCGCAAACGAAATCTCAGTCGTCTCGGTCGGCGTCCCGTAGAGCATCGACGCCGATTTTTCCGCGAGCTGCCGGTGCCACAATCCTTGCGGACACACAAACACCTCGCCCGCGCGCAGCTTCCGATGCACCGGCCCCGCGTCAGCCAGCACCGTAACATCGACCTCGCCGTCCAGCCCCAGCAGCAGCTCGTCGCCGTCGGGATGCCGCTCCCACGGCGTCTGACCCGAATAGCTCATCACGCCCAGCGTCAGGTTTCCGATCTTCGCGACCTGGCGCACCGCCGCTTCAGCTTCCTCGCCAGTTGTGTCCGCCGTGATAGTCAGGTGCGGAACCTCGCGCAGCGCCGCGCGCAGATTGTGCTCTTCCAGCTTCGCGACGCTTCGGCCACGCGAGCCTTTTCGCCCACGCGCCGGCTTGATGGGGGTGCGCTCGCGCTTGGGCCGCGGATCCTTCGCGTCCGAGCCCTCAGTGCCCTGGCTCGGCGTCAGGTAGAACGCCGACTTGAACGGCCGCGGCGTCAGCCGATGCCACAATCCTTCGGGGCAGATAAACAGCGACCCCGCGTGAATCGTCGATTTCACCGGCCCGTCATCGGTCAACGTGACGACCTCGCTCTCCCCGTCCATCACGTAGATCATCTCGTCGGACCCGAAATGGCGCTCCCAATGAGAGCGCCGCGTGCCGCGCGACACGACCAAAGTGTGATTGTCCATCGAGTCGAGGAATCGCATCGACATGTCGGGCAGGTCGCCGAGCGATGCGCGCAGGTCATGAACGATAAATTTCGGCTGCTCGGCCAATTCCTTGAGCCGCTCCTCTATATCCTCATGCGTGATCAGCGGTTTTCCGCCCGCGGCGGTGCCAGCAACTGGCGCTGGCCGCGGCGATGCCGATTCAAGTTCCTTCGATTGTGCGGCCAGCTCCGCCTTGAGACGATTCTTGAAATCGGCGCGCGGCAAATCCCGCAACTCGCCCGCAATCCGTAAAATCGCCGCCAGCCGCGAATCGGAAGCCGGGATCGACGCGTTCGGCTTGGCCACGATCGCCTCCACCGCTTCGTCCAGTTGTTCGATTAGTTTCCCCTTAGCCATTCGTATCACCCAACCGCGCCCGCAAATTCTGCAGGCCGCGGAATTGAAGCTGTTTGACGCTGCCTTCGGTGCGTCCGAGCGCGGTCGCGATTTCGCGAATCGATTTATCCTCCGCAAATCGCATCGCGATCACCCGCGATTGATCCCGCGGCAGCCGCTCGACGAGTTTGAACAGCCGCGCCCGCCGCTCGGCGTCCTCAACGCCCGCTGCCACCTCGACACGGTCTGATGTGTCCTGAGAAAGAAAAATACTCTCACGTTCATGGGCGCGCCGCTGCGCAACGCGCTTGGACCGATCGGCTATCTCGTTGGATGCGATCTTGAACAGCCACGCCGCAAAAGGCACGCCGCGCCACTCAAAGCGCGCCAGATTTTTTAGCGCCAGATGAAATACGTCGGCGGTCAGGTCCTGCGCCTCGTCGCGATCGCCGCCGGCGCGGTCGCGCACCCGCCGCGCGATATACGCGTACACGCGCTCGAAGTTGTTCTCGTACAGCTCGGCGAACCGGATGCGGTCGCGCTGCGCAGCCTCGATCAGCGCCCGCTCCGCCGACAGCGCTGGCTCAGCCGAGTCGCCGCCGGCACCACCCGCGACGCTGCCGACCTTCGGTGCCGGCCGCGCCTTCAACGCGACCTCCTCGCGTTCGCGCGCACTCGCGTGGCTGTTCCCGCGCGCCGGATAGCGCGCGGATGAGGATGCGGATACGGATCGTCCGGACACATCGGCCTCTATCTAATAGAACCCGCAGTATTCCGAAAAGGTTACGCCCCCGCCTCCTGCACCCGTGCCTTCCAGAATTGCCTCGCCCGGTCGCGAGATAATGCCAGCGACGGGCGCGCCGCCTGCTTCATTGCGCGGGCACCCAGTTGCCGTGAAAGCCCCACGGCACGCGATGCTGCAATTTAATCCGCGCAACCGGCGCGCCCGCGAAGTTCTGCGCATCGAGCACAACCATCTCGCTGCGATCGCGTTCCTCGTCATACCAAACCGCCAGCACCCAACCGTCGTCTTCCGATGATTGCGCGCTGCGCGGCACGAACACCGGCTCACCGGGAGCGAAATTCTTGCCCAAGTCGTGAACCTCCACCTTGTCCGTCTGACAGTCGCGCTTGAGCAGCGCCTTGAAGCCTGGCTCGCTCTCCGGCGATCCTGGATTGCCGCCCGCGAAGTAGCCGTACCGATGCTTGCGGCCGGCCAGGCGTTCGTCGAAGCGCGGAAATTCGTTCGAGACGTCGTCGATCTGACGCTGCCGCATCGAACCGTCCTTCAAATTCAGATTCCATCGCCACGACAGCGGCGGTTTGCCGCCAAACGAACTGCCGGTCATGTCGAGCGACTCCATCCTGCATCCATCGACAACCAGCGACCCGTTCTCCTCGTACGCATTCAGGAAGTGAAACACGTAAAACGCCTCGTCACGGAACCATTTCATGTCGCCAGTCTTGCGGTTCATCACCCCGATCTTCGTCCCGTGTTGCGGTTCCCAAATCACCAGCGGCTTTCCCGCCGCCGCATTCTCGATATGGAAGACGGACGGACATACGAAGAAGATCGCGTAGTCATCGGTCGCGATGAAATCGTGCATCATCACCGGCAGCCCGGTATCGATCGGCCGCGACTCGATGAGCTTGCCGTCGCGGCCCGCGCGATACCACGTCGCGTACGGCGGGAACGGCTGGTAACCGAAGAACAGCAGGTCGCCATTTACCGGATCGAACTTGGGATGCGCCGTTACGGGGCCGGTCAGCTTGCCGCCGAAATCGAACAAGCCCACCGTTTCGAGCGTCAACGGCTTGAGCTCGTGCGGCGACGCAGCTTCGAACAGTGCGAGCAGGCGATTGGCGTATCCAATGATGTTGGTGTTGGCGGCGTTCTTGAACGGCGGCAGCTCAGGCGGCAGCTCGCGCGGCTGCTCGATCAAGCCTCCGAACAGCGCCCGCCCCGCCTTCATCTCGGCCTTGAGGCCGTCGGTGCGGACGTAGCGATTGCGGTAAGCGGCGCGGCCGTCGCGCAGGATAAACGCATGTACCATCCCGTCGCCGTCGAACCAATGGTAACGGCCGAGCGGCTTGAAATGAGGGTTCGGCCCGATTCGGTACAGCGCGCCGTTCAGCTCGCGCGGCAACTCGCCTTCGATCTCGAGATCGAACGCGTCGCCCTCTTCGCGCCACGGCGCATAGTTGCCGTTCAGAAATGGATTTGGCGAGTCGTACATAAGTGTGACCTCCTCAACTGAACGATTAGCCTATTCCTTCAATCGGCGGTCAAGGCCGGGATGCAGGCTCGTCGCTGCGTTGCTTGCGGGTACGCAACCGACCTACGATCACAATCGATGCTTGTCGATGCGCTCGTATTCGCGGCTGGCCTGTTCGCGTGGACGCTGGTCGAGTATGTCATTCACGGCGTGCTCGGCCATGCGCATCGGACGTTCGTAACGCCGCTCCATAACGTACATCATCGCGATCCGCGCGCGGTGTTCGCGCTGGGCGCATGGATTCCGACCGCGGTCGTGCTGGCCGGTGCGTGGGCGATGTTTGGCATGACGCCGGCGGTGATCTTTTATGGCGGAATCGTGAGCGGATTCGCCGCGTATGAGTACCTTCACTACCGGATTCATTTCGCGAGCCCCTCGTGCGCGGTCGAAGCGCGCTTGCGCGCGCGCCATTTGGCGCATCATATCAGCGAGCCGGACGCGATTTTCGGGGTGACGACGCGAATCTGGGACGTGGCATTCGGCACCGAACCCAAGCCGGATCGGATGCGCGAGCTTGCCGCGACGGGCGCGCGGGTCGCGCCGCTCAGCGGCTCCAGCAATCTAGGCAGAATGATCCGCAGCGGGATTGCTGCACCCTGATTCGCGCCAAAGCGGTTGACTCATAGCTCAAGTCGAGCTATTGGCTCGATAGGTATGCATGAGGTGTCGTTGACAACGGGGCCGAACGGAACGCGGAGCCGTCGCACTGGCGCGCTGCTTTTTCCGGCCAAATCGGCGCTGGAGTTCAGCAAGACGCCGCCGCGGATGGACGTGAAGTTTCCGATCCTGGGTTTTCTGATGGAAGCGGAGGCAACCGGCTACGACCTGAAGCAGCGCTTCCAGGACCCGATTGGTTTCTTCTACCGGGTTTCGGACGGCTCGATTTATCCGGCGCTCAAGAAACTCGCGCGCGATGGGCTGGTCAAGCTGCGGATGGAACGCCACGGCCGCCGTACGCGGAAGGTCTATGCGATCACGCCCCGCGGGCGCGAGCATTTCACGCGGATGCTGCACGAGCCGGCGCAACCGCTGTTCGTGTTCGACGAGTCGCAGGTAAAGATCTATTTCGCGGACCAGCAGCCGAAAATCGCGCTCGAACATATGGAACGCTCGCGCCGCGACGATGAAACCCGCACCGCCATCCTCGCCCGGATGGTGGCCGGGATGCGCCGCGCCGGCGCGAGCCCGGTGCGAACGATAGTCGTCGAACTCGGGCGCGCGATCACTGACGCCAAGGCCCACGCGCTGGCAAGGCTTTGCGCGCAACTGAAGCGTGAAATACAAATGAAACGTCGCGCCACATCGCGGCTCAAACCAATCCGCACCGCCGCGGTCGGCGCCGCCGCTGGCGCAAAGTGAACCGGCATCGGGTTCAAAAGGCAGAACGAAATGGAAGAAAAGTACGCAATTGACTTCGAACACGTGACCCGAATCTATAAGCGCGACGAGTTCGAGGTCCGCGCGCTCGACGACGTGACCGTGCAGATCCCGGTCGGACGCTTCGTGGCGATCATGGGGCCGTCGGGATCGGGCAAGACCACGATGCTCAACCTGATCGCGGGAATCGATCACGCGACTGCCGGACGAGTAGCGGTCGGCGGCGAAGAAATCACCGGCATGAAGGAGCGCGAGCTGGCGGGCTGGCGCGCGCGCCATATCGGCCTGGTGTTCCAGTTTTACAACCTGATCCCGGTGCTGACGGCGTTCGAGAACGTCGAATTGCCGCTGCTCTTGACGCATCTCAGCAAGGCCGAGCGGCGCGAGCATGTCGAGACGGCGCTCAGGGTGGTGGGACTGGCCGACCGGATGGACCATTATCCGCGCCAGTTGTCGGGCGGGCAGGAGCAGCGCGTCGCGATTGCGCGCGCGATCGTCGCCGATCCCACGATCATCGTCGCCGACGAGCCGACCGGCGACCTCGACGCGAAGTCGGCCGAGGAAATCTTGAGCTTGCTGGTCGATATGAATCGCCAGTTCCAGAAAACGATCGTGATGGTCACGCACGATCCCCGCGCCGAGCGCTACGTCGATACCGTCTATCGGCTCGACAAGGGCGTGCTCGCGGGCGTCGAGCCGGGCAAGCGCGGCGCGGCGCCGGAAGCGGCGGCGCATGCCTAGAGGCATGAGTTAGCGTGAAGTACACGGCGCTGGTGTTAAAAAATCTGGTGCGCAGCAAGCGCCGCACTGTTCTGACCGTGCTGTCGATCGCGGTCTCGCTGTTTATCTTCTCGGCGCTGGTCAGCGTCCCGACCGTGGCCGACCAGATCCTCGGCAACACGGCGTCGGGCACCCGGATCGCGACGCATAACAAGGCCGGGCTGGCCTACTCGATACCAGTCGCCTACAAGCAGCGAATCATGGCGATACCGCACGTCGAGGTGGTGGTGCCGGAAAGCTGGTTCGGCGGCGTGTACCATGAAGTGTCGGATCAGTTTCCCAATCTGGCGGCCGATCCCGAGCAGGTCGATCTCATGTGGCCCGACTGGGGAATCAGCAAGGAGCAGTTCGAGCAGTTCAAGAAAATCCGCACCGCGTGCCTGGTCGGCGGCGACACGATGAAGCGCTTCCATCTGCACCTCGGGCAGCAGATCCAGCTGCGCGGGACACTCTATCCGTTCAACGTGACGCTGAATATTGTGGGCATGATCGGCGGCAAGGCGCCGCCCAATTTCCTGCTCTTTCGGCGCGACTACCTGGAAGAGGCGGCCGGGCGTCCCGGTATCGTCGACAACATCTGGGTCAAGGTCGACAAGCCGGAGAATGTGCCGCAGGTAATAGCGGCGATCGATGAAGGCTTTGCCAACTCGTCGGCGGAGACATTGTCGGAGTCGGAGGCGGCGTTCATCGGCAACTTCCTGGACCAGTACCGCACGTTTTTCAGGATGGCGGAGTTGCTGGGATTTATCGTGGTGCTGATGATAGGACTGGTGGCGGCCAACACGGCGGCGATGTCGATTCGCGAGCGGCGCGGCGAGATTGCGGTGATGCGCTCGATTGGATTCCCCGCGCGCACGATCTTGTCGCTGCTACTGGCCGAGTCGATCCTGATCGGCCTCGTCGGCGGAATTCTTGGATGTGGCTCGGCGTATATCATGCTGAGAGCGTTTTCGATCGGCGGTGCGGCTGGCCCGTTCAATACGATCCACATGCCGCCGATGATCCTGGCCGAAACCCTGGTCGTAGCCGCACTAATAGGACTGTTCAGCGCAATCGTGCCGGCCAGCTCGGCGGCGCGGCGCAATATCGTTGATGCGCTAAGGACGGTTGCCTGAGATGGCTATTCCGCTGAAATACAACGTGCGTTCGCTACTGGTGCGGCGCGTCTCGACCGCGATGACGGGCGGTGGAATTGCGCTGGTGGTGGCGGTGTTCGTGATCGTGATGGCGCTGGTGGCGGGGCTCAACTCGGCGATTTCCGACACCGGCGACCCGGACAACGTAATCGTATTGCGCAAAGGCGCGACCACCGAGACATATTCCGCCATCCAGCTCGATCAGTTCGACGCGATGAAGTTCCTGCCGCAAATTCGGCGCGAGCCCGACGGCGAGGTTGACGCCTCGCCGGAACTGCCGGTGCAGGCGCTAATGGAACGCACCGGCGGCGGGCGCGACAATATCGTGGTGCGCGGAGTTCTGCCGATCGCGCTCAAAGTTCATCCGAAGGTGAAGATCGTCGAAGGCCGGATGTTCAATCCGTCGGTTAACGAAGTGATTGTCGGCAAGGGCCTGATGGGGCATTACGAGAACACCGCGCTCGGTTCCACTCTTCGCTTCGGGCGCGGCAACTGGAAGGTGGTCGGGATTATGGCGGCCGAGGGCGGCTCGTTCGAGTCGGAGGTGTGGGGCGATATCCATAATGTGCAGGACGACGCGCAGCGCGGCGCGTATTATGCCGACGTGCGCCTCAAGCTTGCGCCCGGGGCAGACGCGGATGCGCTGATTCGGCGCCTGGCGGACGATCCGCGAATCAATCTGCAGGCCGAGACCGAGGCGGACTACTACAAGGACCAGGCGGTGGTCGCCAACCAGATGCGGGTGCTCGGGATGATCGTCGCGGTAATCATGGCGGTCGGCGCCATCTTTGGCGCGATGAACACGATGTACGCGGCCGTTTCGTCGCGGACCACCGAAATCGGCACGCTGCGCGCGCTCGGCTTCGCGCCGATCGCGGTGATGACGTCGTTCCTGCTCGAGTCTCTGGTGCTGGCGGTGACGGCGGGCGCGCTTGGCATCGTGCTGGCGATGCCGATAAACGGGCTGACTTCGACGTTCGGCAACTTTATCACCTTCTCGACGCTGGCGTTCAGCTTCCGCGTCACCTTTGCAATAGTGATCGAGGCGCTGATCTTCGCCGCCGTTATGGGCATGGTCGGCGGCTGGCTGCCGGCGCGACAGGCGATGAAAATGTCGATCGTCGATGCGCTCAGGAGCATCTGACCTTGTCCACCGAATCACCCAGGGGACCCAATATCCGCGAGCTCGAGTCGCTGCGGATTGCGCGCGCGGCCGAGCCGAAGAAGCCGAGCAGAATCATCCCGGCTGCGATCGTGCTCGCGATTCTCGCGGTGGCCGGCGCGGCGGGATTTTTCGTCTATCAGCGGACGATTGGCCGTCCGCCCGAAGTGCAAACCGCGATCGTCACGGTGAAACAGGCCGGACAGGCCGGCACCGTGCTGACCGGCAGCGGCTATATCGTGACGCAACACAAGTACATCGTGATCGGCACCAAGATTCTCGGCCAGATAGTCGCCGAGCCTATCGAGGAAGGGCAGCGCGTCAAGGTCGGCGACCTGCTGGCGCGGATCGACGATCGCGACTACCAGGCGCAACTGAAGCAGGCCTACGCGGATCGCGATCTGGCGGCGGCCAACGTCGTGCTGAAGAGGGCGCGCGCGCAGCGCCTGCGGGAACTCTACAAGCAACGCGTGCAATCGAAGGACTCGCTCGAGGACGCCGAGAATCAGCTCTCGGTGGCGGAGGCGGAGCTTAAGAAGGCGGATGGGGCGATCGATTTCGCAAAGTTCAACGTGAGCCAGACCGTGATCACGGCGCCAATCAACGGCGTGGTGCTGCAGAAGTATCGCGAACTCGGCGACACGATTAACTTCGGCGGCGAAATCCAGGCCGGCGGCGGCGCCACCGATATCGTGCAGCTTGCGGACTTGAGCGATCTGCGCTGCGAAGTCGATATCAACGAAAGCGATATCGCGAAGGTGAAGATGGGAACGCCGGCGACAGTGATCCCGGACGCGTACCCCGACGATCCGTTTCCGGCGCAGGTCGTGAAGATTTATCCGGAGGCCGACCGCCAGAAGGGCACCGTGAAAGTCGAGGTCAAAATCCTTCAGCCCGATTTAAAGATTATCAAGCCGGAAATGAGCGCCAAGGTCACGTTCCAATCGATCATGACGCAGAAAGCGGCGGCGCCGATGGTGCTGGTGCCTAAGAAGGCGATCGTCACTGAGAGCGGCGCCAGTTCGGTGTGGGTCGTGCGCGGCGCCACGGCGCATCTTACGCCGGTCGTGCTCGGGCGCGAGTTCCAGGACGGCGTCGAGGTGAGGCAGGGATTGAGCGGCGGCGAGATGGTCATAGTAGTGCCGGCGGCGACGCTCAAGGAAGGACAGGCCGTCACGCCGGTAAGTTCGTAGCGGGGAAGGAACTTAATTGTATGTGAAACCCGCCGTGGGTTTCAGCAGGGTGACCCCTGCACCCAATGTTAAGAAGGCAGGTAACTCCTGCACCTTAGTATCAAGAAAATCGGCACCGCTCGCGGGATCCGGGCTTCGGCCTGTTAGAACGGGTAAGCGAGGAGGAAAGATGGCGGAGACATTCGTACTGGTGCATGGCGCGTGGCATGGCGGATGGTGCTGGGCCGCGGTGATCAATCAACTCGAGCGGTTGGGCGACAGAGCCTACGCGGTCGATCTCCCGGGGCATGGCACGAACCGCGCCGATCGCGCGAAGGTGACGCTCGACAGCTACGTCAACAGCGTCGCGGAGTTTATCGAGCGGCACGATCTGAAAAACGTGGTGCTCGCGGGACACAGTCTCGGCGGGATCACAATATCCGGCGTCGCGGCGAAGATTCCCGCGCGGATCAAGCGCGTGGTGTGGGTCACGGCGATGGTGGCGCTCGACGGGCAGCCGATCATGGATCCGGCGACGTCGCCGCTCGCGACGGCGGTCGAGTCGTTGCCGGAGCGATCGGTAACAATCGAGATGATTGGCAAGGAATTTCTCGACGGAATCAGCAACGACATGGCGCCGGCCTTGAAGGAATATGTTTTTTCGGCGCTGGGTCCGCAGCCGCTGGCGCCCCTGCTCGCGCCAGTGCCGATGGCGCCCTACTTCGCCACCGGTATCCCGAGCAGCTATATCGTTTGCGAAGACGATCAGACGCCCGTCGCGGGCGCACCCAATTGGCATCCCCACTTTTCGAGCCGGCTCAGGAATCCAACGCTCAAGTTCGTGAAGAGCGGGCATGAAGTGATGTTCACGCATCCTGTGGAGTGCGCGCGGGCGCTGCACGAGCTGGCGAGCGGCGATTGATGCAGGCGCCCTCACCGTGAGCGCGCGGCAGGTATGATCAATCTCCCAGCAATCGATGTCGTTGGGCGCTCATAGCGCGCATGATCGGCCCGCTCATATCATGTCGGCGAGTTTGACCGGACGGGCGGTGCCGTCGCGAAAGCGGGCGGGCGAAAAGGGCGCGAGATCGATGGCGGGCGTCCGGCCCTGGACCAGGTCGGCGATCACTTCGCCGGTGAGAGCGGAGAGCAGAATGCCGCTGCGGAAATGTCCGGCGGCGTAGAGCACGCCGGCGACCGTCGGCGATGGGCCGAGTACCGGCAGCAAGTCGTCGGTGGCGGGGCGAAGTCCAGCCCATGCTTCGCGAAAGGGAATCGAGGCGATCGAGGGGACCATCGCACGCACCGCACGCAGAATCCGTTCCATCCCATCGAGCGTGACGGACTTGTTGAAACCCGCATCCTCGAAGACCGAGCCGGCGAGCAACCGCCCGTCGCGCCGCGGCACCAATATTCCGGCGCCCGAGAACAGCGAAGGCACGACCAGGCCCGGCCGCGCGTCGAAGCATAGAATCTGGCCGCGCACCGGATAAAAGCGGATTCGATCGTCTTCGAGGCCGCGGATGTCGCCAGCCCATGAGCCGGCGGCGTTGATGATGACATCGCCGGTCTCGAGCGATCCGTCTGCGAGGCGAAGGCCGGTGGCGCGCGCGGCGGTGATGGCGATCGAATCGACGCGGGCGCCTTCGCGGAAATCGGCGCCGGCGTGGGTGGCGGCGTTGATATAGGCAAGGGTGAGTTGGCGATTCTCGACGCGCCGATTGTCCGGCATGTGGAGCGCGAAGATGATTTTTTCCGACAGCACGGGCGCGAGCTTGAACGCCTCGCGCGGGGATAATTCCTCGACGTCGCCACCGGCCGCGCGTTGCCAGCGCGCGCGCGATTGCAGCTCCGCGCGCGCCGCGTCGTCGAAGGCGACGTACAGCACGCCGTGACGGTCGTACTCGGGATCGACGCCGCTTTCGGCGATGAGCCGTTCGACGATGGCGTCGAAGGACTTCTTGCCGGCGAGAGCGAGATCGAAGAACACGCCGGGTTCGTGCGCCTCGGCCTGCGGGCTGATGAGTCCAGCCGCCGCCCACGAAGCTTCAAGGCCGAGACGGCCGCGCTCGAAGACGGAGACCTGGACGCCATCGGAGGCGAGCCGCCACGCCACCGAGCTTCCGATTATACCGCCGCCGATTACGAGAGCCTTCATGTTTTCAATGACAACCTGCCGACGAATAGATTACCGGCACGATGGGGGCGGTGAAAGCGCGCGAGTGCGCGAGCAGAGTTTGTTGCGTCGATGCGATACGGCAGGTAATTGATATGCTTCGAGATCGGCGGCGGTCAAAACTCATGCCTTTCAGCCCGGACGATTCTGGCATAGCAGGTGCCGGCCCGTTGGCACTGTCGGCGGCGAAGTACTTGAGCTGAGGCGCGGACTCATTGGACAAGATGAATACTGATTCGCCGGCGCCGGTTTCCGAATATTCAGAGGCGCCGCCGGAATCCCTGCACAGTCCGCCCGGCGCGAGCGCGCGCGCGTCGAGGAAGTTTCTCGACGACCCTGACTACATAATAAGAGCGTGGGCGGCGGTCTTGATCGTTGTCGCGATCGACTGGGTATGGGCTTGGCGCGCGGGTCTCGAGATTGATGGAATCATCCCAGCACTGCCGGGGGTTGCGATAATCGCGGCGGTGGGCTTCTTTTTCGATTACACAGGACGCGCGCGGCCGGTGTCTGAGGCGGCGCACTATTGCGCGCTGTGGATATCGTTCGCGGTAGCGCTCGCCATTTATAGTTACGTAGTAGCAACTCTTCGAATGCCGATGTGGGATCTCCGGTTTGCGCGGATGGACGCGGCTCTTGGATTTAACTGGAGTGCGGGCTTCGATTGGATTACATCGTCGAATCGGACACTCCGATACCTACTTTCACATGCCTACAATAGTATATTCGTCCAGGTCTTCTTTTCGACTGGCTATTTTGCGCTGATCAGACGCAGCGACCGAAATCGGGAGCTGCTATGGATTGGAATGTTGTCGGCGTTGATTACTACGTCCCTGTCAGGGCTCTTTCCGGCCCTTGGCCCTTACGTTAAAGGCCATATGCCGGCGTGGTCGGCGGTCCTGGTGGCGATACGCAATGGTAGTTTATTGAAATTCGCGCTGGCCGACATCACGGGGGTGGTGACGTTTCCGTCATTCCATACCGTCATGGCTGTTCTGCTGGTATACGTTCATCGTCCACCGTTGCGAAGCTTCGTGCCGCTGGCGATTCTGAATGCACTAATGCTGGTAGCTATTCCATTCGCAGGCCATCATTACTTAGTTGACATGATAGCGGGTGCCGCGGTTGCATCTGTCTCTATCGCGATCGGACGAGCGGCGATGGGATCGCGGAGTCTCGCGCGACCCGAAGGAGTTTGAGCTGCCGCGCTACTCGCTACTGTCGGCGTCGCGATGGACGGTGGTACTTTCAATCGCGCTCGCGACGGCTGACAACTTCGCCGATCCAGACCTGTGGATGCACATTCTGACCGGTCAGACGATCCTCCGCACCGGCCATATTCCACGCTTCGATAGCTACTCTTACAGCGCGGCGGGAATGCCGTGGCACAATCACGAATGGCTGGCGCAGGTGGCACTAGCCATCAGTTACGCGCATCTCGGCGTATTCGGCCTCAAGCTCCTGAAGCTGCTGTGCGCGAGCATCACGATACTGGCATTGGCGATCGGAATTTCTGCGACGCACGCGTCGAGCCGGATCCAAAGGCTGACCCTGATTGTTACCGCCGTTGCGCTGGCGGCTCAGATGCAATTTCGACCTCAGCTCTTCACCTTCATGATGTTGAGCGTGGTGATGACGTTAATCGCGATCGAAGTTTATCGGGGTGGGGCAAGACTGTGGCCGCTGATTCCGATGTTCGCGCTATGGGCCAATCTTCACGGCGGCTACACGATAGGACTTGGCGCGATGATCGTTGCGGTTGCAATGTTGTTCATTCAGGGCCTTGGAGACACCGGCCGCGCCGCGTCGGCGCGCCGGCTCGGATTGGTCACGCTTGGGTGCGCGGGCGCGACGATTCTCAATCCGTTCGGAGTGGGCTTGTGGACGGGAGTGGCGCATTCGGTCTCCGATCCGCTGATTCGGCAGATAGTCGTGGACTGGGTACCGTTGCCGAACACGCTGCTATCCATGTGCCGCGAATCCAAGCCGGAGCTGCTTCAGTATGTTGCCCCGATCTTGCTGTTTGCCGGTTTTATCGCGGCAGTCGCGATGGCTCCAGACCTCGGGGACGCGGCCTTGATCGCGGTCGCGACGATCTTCATCGGGAGCGCCCTCTATGCCACGCGCAACGTGGCGCTGGCCGTGATCGCGCTCGCGATTCCGCTGGCGCGCCATGCCAGCTTGGCATTGGAACCCACACCAGCGATACAGCCGACTGTCGGTGACGAACCGCCGCCGGCGCTGCTGGCGATTTCGGCGCTCTTGATCGCGCTGGTGGGTGGAACTTTCTCCAATCGACTCAAAACCTGGAAGCCCGTGCCTACCGGTGCGGTCGCATTCATGGAACGGCATGGCCTTCACGGCAACATCCTTAACCAGTTCGAATGGGGCGAGTACCTGATCTGGCACGTGGGCAATGACAGCCGGGTCTTTATCGACGGACGTTGCGAGCTGGTCTACCCGGACAAGCTGATCCGCCGCTACGCAATCTTTTTCTTCGGGCTGGAGGGCGCGGATGGTGTGCTCGACGCGTTTCCCCACGACTTCGTGCTCATCGGCCCGCACGCCAAAGCCTACGACGTCGTAGATAAGGACTCACGGTGGCAACTGATCTATCGCGATGCGACCGCGGCCCTTTTCGCGCGAGCCGCGTTGCATGGCAAGACGGGCCTCGGTAGCAGCATCAAAGTGCCCGGCCCCGACGGTCACGCGGCGGTCAACAGCTATTTTCCTTGAGGGTGCATCGCGGCATGAAAACGCTCGCTACGCGAGTGCGCCATCGATGCGTTAGACGCGCGGTTATCAATTTTAGAATTTCTCATCATCAATAATCCGGCGTTCTTGAATGAGCCGGACAAATAGCTCGTCTACCGATCAGATGCCCACGCAGAGTTCGCGACGAGTCGCACTCTGCCGATCTCTCCCCTTCCGGAGCGACCCGTAGCGGCTCGCTTGGGATATCAAAACAGGGCCGCAACCGGCCTCAGAAACAGGAGGCAAACCATGCTCGAAGGAAGTGGTGTGTCCAGTCGTCGCTCGCTATCGATGCTCGCGTTCTCCATCGGAGTGGCTATTGCATTTGCACTCGGGCCACCGTTCGCCGATGCGGCCACAGCTCCACCCGTGAGTGTTAGACCGGGCGATGTTATTACTGTGCAAAATGCCTACAAGGTAAAAGACTTGGTATCTCCGGGCGTGTACTACAAGGTAACGCGCGGAATGACAATGGATATCGTGCCAACGTCGATGGTTCAGTGGCCGCCGCCGTACCGCGAAGCGACGGAGAAGTATGGCGAGCAGGTGCGGCTTTCGCCGGACGGCCGCACGATGATCGATTATGTAGCGGGACATCCGTTTCCGTTTCTCGATCTGAACGATCCGCGCGTCGCGACGAAGATAATGTGGAACGCTGCATTTCGCCCGATCACCTCGGATGACTACGATCTGCGCTACTACGATTGCGACGATGTGTATACCGGACTCAATAGACCGTACCGGGTAATTGACTACTATCAGATTGGCCACTATGCCGGTTATGACGAAATCGGGCGGACCGAGGTCGATCCGATTCCGATCGATCCGGACTTCAAGAAGACCAATCGCTACTGGATGTTCGCGCTGTACCCGATCCTGGCGCCTGAGAATCTACGCGGTGGCGGCTTCATCCGATATCGGTTCGCCAAACCCACCAGGGCCGACGATATCTGGCAGTGGACGCCTGGCACCCGGAGAATCCGCCGGCTTAATGAGGCTATGATGAGCGACGCGGTGGCCGGCGGCGGCGCCAATCCGACCGCATTCGATCCTGATCACTATTCCGGCTTCAATGCGAAGGTCGAGGAATACGACTACCAGCTGCTCGGACAGAAGACGATGCTGGCGTCGGTTCACGCCATACATTCGCCGGAGGTAACCTGCCCTACCGACGGCGGCGCCAGCGCATGTCCCGAGGACTGGGAGCTTCGTTCGATGTACATCGTGCAGACTAAGCCGCGCTGGAATTCCGTCAATGCGCAGGCGCTGCACGCGAAGTCGATTTTGTATATCGATAACGAGATGTGGTTTGAGCCGTACGTGGACGAATACGACGCCAACGGCGAGCTGTGGCAGAATCACATCTATTGGCTGACCTACAGGGACCGGCCGGTGCCCGACGCGCGTGTCGCCATCTATCCATTCAAACGCGAGTTCGTCGTCGGCGCCTCCTCAACCGACGTGCAATCGGGCCTCAGCACGATGTGTTATCTGCCGGGACAGAACACGCCCGAGCACGAATGCTGGTACATCAATATGGGCGCAGTCGATCGCGACTTCTTCACCACCGCATCAATGGTGAGAGCGGCTCCGTAATGACAGTGCATTGACCGGGCGTGCGGCCGCACGAGACTCCCATGAGTCCGCTCTGGCCGCACGATTTTCAACCGCGGGCAACGCATTTTGGGACACTCGCCGCGACTGCGTAAAAGTTCAGCGACCGAAGCCAACGGCAGGCTGCGATAGCCAGTCGTTGCCGTGCTCCGCGAGGGGCATTGGACTTGCTATTGAGGTGTGGACCATCAGATCGATCCGTCTATCGACGGCTTAGGGATTGCTGACCCGCGCCACTTAGCCAACGGTACGGCTGCGTCGGCCACCCGTGACGCAATTCCCCCCATAATTGACAGCATTGAACTGGAACCGGCGGGCGGTTCTGACAAGGCGATGACGCTCGTGATGGGCGACGGTGACAATACCGAGTGGGTGTCGTCGATACTGCGCGCGGCGTCAATTGCGATCATAGCATTTCAGATTGGATACACGGTGCTTGACGGCGTGGAGTATCCGCAGACCTTCGCGCGAACTCTGCCGCTTCATATCGCCAGCATTACGCTGGGCCTGGTTGCGGTCGTGGCAACGCTCTCCCCGCGTGCGATGCGGAACTGGCGTGCGATCGCTCTGGCGATCTGTTCGTCGATTCTGGCGATAACGGCGTGGATTGGAGCGATCAACAGCGACGGCGACGCACTGGTCGCGTCGATTCTGCTGTCTTTCCTGGGCTCAGGCGCATTGATTCCATGGAACCCGCGCTGGCAGGCAGCATTCAATGTTAGCGGAGCGCTGGCGCTGCTGGGGTACTCGATGCAAACCGCGGATCTGAATCCACGTATCGCGATCAGTTGGATGATGCTGCTGAGCGCGGCGCTGCTGTCCCAACTTAGTGCGGTCCTTGGTAGCCGCTATCGCCGGAAATTGGCCGAGCAGCTGGCGGCGCTGGCCGAGAACCATCGTTTGCTTGGGCGCGAGATGGACCTGCGCGCGGAAACCGCATCCGCCCTGGAACGCGATCACGAGCGGCTGCAGGCAAGCGAGTCGATGCTGCGCAAGGTATTCGAAGCGTCACCGGACAACATCGCGATCAACCGCCTTTCCGATGGACGTTTCATCGCCGTCAACGACAATTACCGGGTCGCGGGTTACACGCGCGCCGACGTGCTGGGGGCCAACGTGATCGCGCTTGGTACGTGGCGGCACAACGAAGAGATAGCCCGGTTTCTCGAGAGCCTTCGACGAACCGGGCGCATCAGGAACATGGAAATCATCCAGCGCCGCAAAGATGGCGCCGTCGAGGAGACGCATCTGATCTCGGCCTCGCTGATCGAAGTCAATGGCGAGCCGTGCGTGATTTCGATGCTCCGGGACATCACGGAGATAAAGCGCGTCGAGACCAGCCTGCGGGCCAGCCACGCCGCACTGCGCAAGATCTTCGACGCCACGCTGGACATCATCGTCGTGACCCGGCTGTCAGACGGCAGCTACATCGATTTCAACCGGCAGTTCGAGCGGATCGGCTGCCGGCAACCGGATCCCGACGATTCCCGCAAGGGCCAGCGTAAGATCTGGGCAAGCGCCGAACAGCATCAGGAGCTTCGCGATCGCATCATGGCCGACGGCGTCGTGCGCAATATGGAGGTCGATTTCCTGCTTCCCGATGGTGGGCTGATGCCGGCGCTGCTGTCCGCCGTGCGAGTCGAACTCGATGGCGAAGACTGCCTGGTCAAGATGATTCGCGATCTCACGGCGGCAAAGGAAGCCTCGCGCAAGCTCGAAGAAAACGCCAAGGCGGTGCGGGATATTTTTGCCGTCAGTCCGGACGCGATCTCCGTCAACCGCGTTTCAGACGGTAAGTTCGTAGCGTTTAACGAGGAGTTCTTGAGCCTGACCGGCTTCACGCGCGAACAGGCGATGAGTTCCTCAGCTATGGAACTCGAGGTGTGGACGGATCCGGCGGACCGGATGCGGCTGGCCGCGGCGCTCGCGCAAAACGGCACGGTGCGCAACCTCGAGATAGAATTTCAGATCAGCGATGGCACTCGCGTTCCCACCCTGATCTCGGCATCGATGATCGAACTCGGGAGCGAGCTGTGCATAGTCGCATACATTCGCGACATCACCGAGCGCAAGCGCAACGAGCGCGACCTGCTATCGGCGCGCGAGGAATTGTCCCGGCAGGTAAAGGCGCTCAGCGCCAGCGAGGAGACTTTCCGCAAACTTTTCGACGCCAACCTGGACAGCATGGCGCTGACCGGAGTCGATGGAAACTATATCGATGTCAACCAGGAATTCATCCGGGCGACCGGGTTTTCGCGCGACGAGACCATCGGCCATCATTTCACCGAGCTCAACATGTGGATCCATCCGGACGAAATGATTGCCTTCGCCGATCAACTTCTCAGGACCAACGAAGTCCGCAACCTTGAGGTGGCAATCCGTCGCAAGGACGGCTCGGAGCGGCCGGTGCTCATTTCGGCGGTGAATCTGGAGCTGCACGGACAGCTCTGCTGCCTGACTATTTCGCGCGAAATATCCGACCTCAAGACGACCCAACGCGAACTGGTCGGCGCGCGCGAGGCGGCGCTGGCCGCGTCGCGGGCCAAGTCGGAGTTCCTGTCGAGCATGTCGCACGAGATTCGTACCCCGATGAACGCGATCCTCGGGATGGCCGATCTGCTGATGGAAACGGAGCTCGGCGACGAGCAGCGGAGATACCTGAGCACTGTCATCAGCAACAGCCACGCGCTGCTCCAACTGATCGACAGCATCCTTGACCTCGCCAGGGTCGAGAGCGGGCGGATCAGCCTCGAGGCGGTCGAATTCGATCCCAAAGAGGTGACCGAGAAGGCGCTCGAGACGCTGGCGATTCGCGCGCATGAAAAAGGCCTCGAGCTGATGGTGCGCTTTGCGCCGGAGGTCCCAGAGCTCGCGCTTGGCGATCCATTTCAGACTCGGCCAGATCCTGATCAACCTGGTCGGCAATGCGATCAAATTCACGCAGCACGGACAGGTGCTGGTGTTGGTCGAGCCCGACCGGAACTCCACAATCGCGGGCGGCCTCAAGTTCACCGTGACCGATACCGGAATCGGAATTCCAGCCGACAAGCTGCCACTGCTGTTCAATGCATTCACCCAGGCCGATTCTTCGACCTCGCGCAAATACGGCGGCAGCGGGCTCGGACTGGCAATCGTCTCGCGACTGGTCGCGCTGATGCACGGCAAGGTTGCGGTCGCAAGCGAACCCGGAATAGGGAGTGCATTTTCATTCACCGCACAATTTGGGACGGCAAATACCAGGACGGCGCCGTCGGGGCCGAGCAAACCGGCGTTCAGCGACGTAACAATTCTGCTGGTCGATGACAACTCCGACAGCCGGTCGATTCTCTCGGAACTGCTCACAGCGCAAGGGGCGATTGTGACTCAGGCGTCGTCGGGAACCGACGCGCTGGGCGAGCTTCGTCGCGACGGTTCACGGGGCTCGTGCTTCCAGATCGTATTGCTTGACGGCACGATGCCTGCGCCGGGCGGATTCGACATCGCAACACACCTCATGAGTGGCGCGCCCGGGCGGCCGCAGATCGTGATGATGCTCGGAACCAACGACTTGACCAGCGAGCTGGGGCGCCTGCGTGCGATCGGGGTTGACAACTATATTGTCAAGCCGGTGCGGCGCGCTGAGTTGTTCGCCGCGGTCGCGCGAGCGTGCGAGGGAGTGCACGTCGAACCGCACGGCGACCGCTTCGCGTCTCCGGCAATCGCGCCGGTATCAACGTCTTCGGCAATACTCGATCAGCCGCTGCAAATTCTCATTGCCGACGATTCGCACGATAACCGCGCGTTGATCCGGGCGTATCTCAAGAAAACGCCCTACCGTCTCGAAGAAGCCGAAGATGGCCAGCAGGCGATCGACAAATTCATCGCCGGGAAGTTCGATCTTGTGCTGATGGACATCCAGATGCCGATCGTTGACGGCTACGAAGCGACTACCAGGATTCGCAGCTGGGAGCGGGCGAACAATCGCCGCCGCACCCCCATCGTGGCCCTGACGGCGTCGGCGCTGGAGGAAGCGGTGCATCGCGCAAAGGCGGCGGGCTGCGACGCGCACGTAACCAAGCCGGTCAAAAAATTCACGCTGCTCGATGCGATTCGCAACGCGATAGAAGCAAACCCGTTGGACGACGAGCGGGCGGAGCTTACCAATCTCAAGGAGGAAACATGCCCGACCGGGTAATAGTGGGAGTGGACGAGGATCTGAGCGACCTGATCCCGGGTTTCCTGACACACAAGCGCGCCGATATCATGACGATTTTCGACGCCAATGCGCGCCACGACTACGCGGAGATCGGCCGCATCGCGCATCGGATCAAGGGCGAAGGCGGCAGCTACGGGTTCGAAACGATGACGGAGATGGGCCGCTTACTCGAGCATGCCGCCGCGATGCGCGACGATGGCGCTGTGGCGACGCTCGCGGGCCAGCTGCTCAACTACATGGATCGTCTCAAGGTAGTGTTCCAGCCCTCCAAGGATTAGCGCCACCGCGTTACTCCGAAGATCGGGAATCGAATCGCGCGGATTCGCAGCCGCAAGTCGAGCTTTCGATTCAACTGCCACGGGCGAACGGATCCGGGGTCCCTCGACTCCAGCCGCCTCCGCTCGGGATGACGGAGAAGAGGCCGTGAGTTCAGTTTCCGGGCAGCTCGACGCCGTGCTCGCCAAGGGTCGCCAGGCTGAGGCCCTTGAAGGCGGGCTCCGCGGCCGTCATCGACGCAAACACCGCGTCCGCCGAGCTCGGACGATCGACGCCGTCGAGCGCATGACCGAGCCTCGCGATCGCCTCGATGCCGGCGATCGCGGCACCGGGCGGCGGGAACGCCGCGTTGATTCGCTGCACGCGGCCCTTGAAGTTCGTAAAGCTCCCGTCGATTTCGGGATACGCCGCGATCGGCCAGACCTGGTTGGCCATCTGGCAGGTCTCGTTGGCGTCGCTCGATAGCACCAGCATGTAGTCGAGCGCACCGAAGCGCCTGACGAACTCTTCTTCGCCGAATGCGCGAACCAGGTCGGCGCGCATCGCGATCAGCATCTTGAGTTCGCCCGACGCGACCGCGGCTGCGAGTCCGTCGAGTCCGTCGGCCGGGATCGCCAGCGCCGCGAGTCCGCGGGCGTTGGGATTTTTGTTCGCGCGGATCAGCAAGTCGTCATCGCCACTGGCGCCCGGCGGCGACCAACTGAGCGTCGCGATTCGATCCGATCCGATCGCGGTCTTCATCAACTGCTTCAGCGCGAACGCTTCTTCGTTGGTGGACTGCGCATCGACGACCGCCGCGATCGAATTGGGGCCGTACCGGCGCTTGTAATCCGCGATGATCGACGCCGCGCGCCTGACACCTTCGCCCCAAGGCTCGGTTACCAGCTGGTCCTCGGACTGCACGAGCGGCGACGTGAGGCGCGTCTCGTTCTGCAGCGCGGGAAAACTGTGACGGCCCTCGTCGCACATCCAATAGCTGTTGACGCCGGGGTTGAACCGCGGCTTGAAGCGGTAGATTCGTCCGCGATGGTGGTGGATGTCGATCGCGCATCCACGCTCACATCCGCCGCACACCGACGCGGTGCGATGCAGGTACCACACGCGCATCCGGAAGCGGAATTCCTTTTCCGTGAGTGCGCCGACCGGGCAGATGTCCACCACGTTGCTGGCATACTTGTTGTTGACCGGCTGGCCGGGATTGATGTCGATGCGGTTACGGTCGCTGCGCTCGAAAATCGCCAGCTCGGAGGTCTTCGTCACTTCATCGAAGAACCGGGTGCATCGCGCGCACAGGATGCATCGCTCCTGATCGAGCATCACGCCCGCGCCGATGTCGATCGCCTTGCCCTTGTGATTTTTCTCGGGCAACGGAAAGCGCGACGGCTGCTGATCGTAGTCCATATAGTAGTCTTGCAGCTTGCATTCGCCGGCCTGATCGCAAACGGGACAATCGATGGGATGGTTGATCAGCAGAAACTCGAGCACCGCCTTCTGCGCGGTCTTGGCCTTGTCGCTTTTGGTATGGACGACCATCCCCTCGGCGACGCGCGTGTTGCAGGCGATTTGGAGCTTGGGCGCCTTTTCGACTTCGACCAGGCACATCCGGCAGTTGCCGACGATCGTCAAGCCGGAATGGTAGCAATAGTGGGGGATCTCGATGCCGACCAGTTCGGCCGCCTGGATGAGGTTCAGGTTGGCGCCAGCGTCAACTTCCTTGCCGTCAATGGTGAGCTTGGGCATCTGAAAATCTCAGTGGCCGGCCGCCGCGCTGAGGCCGCCCGCCTTGCCGTCGCGATCTTTGAACGGGCATCGCCCGAGCTTGATGTGCGCCTCGAATTCGTGGCGATACTTGGGCACGAAGCTCTTCACCGGCATCGAGAGGCTGTCGGCGAGCACGCAAATAGTGTTGCCTTCCATGTTGGAGGCGGCGTCGATGAGGACCTTGAGATCTTCGATCTTGCCGCGCCCCGCTTCGATTTCGGTGACCAATTTTTCGATCCAGCCGCATCCTTCGCGGCACGGCGTGCACTGTCCGCATGACTCGTGATGGTAGAAATGCGCGATCGTTTTGAGCGCATCGACCATGCAGGTGTCTTCGTGCATCACCATCACGCCCGCGGTCCCCATCAGCGAACCGGCAGCGCGGACGGATTCGAAATCCATGTTGACTTTGACCGCCTCTTCGGCGGTGAAGATCGGGAACGACGAGCCGCCGGGGATGACGCCCTTGAGCGCCTTGCCGTCGAGGATTCCACCGCCGACATCGTAGATCAGATCCTTGAGCGGAAAGCCCATCGGCAATTCGTACAATCCCGGCTTGTTGACGTGACCCGAGAGGCAGAAAATTTTAGGCCCGGGACTCTTTTCGGGACCGATCGATTTGTACCAATCGGCGCCACGATTGATGATGTGCGGGACGTTCGAGAGCGTCTCGACATTGTTGACGACGGTCGGGCATCCGAACGCGCCCTGAATGGCGGGAAACGGCGGACGGTTGCGGGGATATGCCCGCTTGCCTTCCAGCGATTCGAGCAGGCCGGTTTCCTCGCCACAGATGTATGCGCCGGCGCCGCGATGCGTGAAGACTTCGAGGTCGAAGCCGGAGCCGAGGATGTTCTTGCCCAGGTAGTTGTTGGCGTAGGCCTCGGCGATTGCGGCGTCGAGAATTCTCTTCTGCACGGTGAACTCGCCGCGCAGGTAAGTGTAAGCAATATGCGCGCTGACCGCGCGACACGCGATCGCGATGCCCTCGATGATGCCGTGCGGATCGAACTCGAGTTCGTAGCGATTGGCGAACGTGCCGGGCTCGCTCTCGTCGGCGTTGCAGCATAGATAGACCGGCTTCTTGGAATCTTTCGGAATGAAACTCCACTTCACGCCGGTTGGAAACGCCGCGCCGCCCCGCCCGCGCAGGTTCGAGTTCTTGACCTCGTTGATAATCTCCTCGGTCTTCATGTCGAACAGCGCCTTGCGCAGTGCCTTGTATCCGCCGTTGGCGACGTACACGTCGAGCTTGCGAAGATCAGGGATATCCAGCCAGCGAGTCAGTATCCGTTCCATGTGAATCCGGTCAGGCGGTTTGATGCTTGCCGCTGAGCGCCATCAGTTTCTGCTTCTGGCCCTGGATTTTCCGCTGCAGCGCCATCAGTGCGTCGAGCACGCCTTCCGGCCGCGGAGGACATCCGGGAACATACACGTCAACCGGGACAATTCTGTCGATGCCGGGCAAGGTCGCGTAATTGTCGTAGAACCCGCCGGTCGAGGCGCACGCGCCAAACGCCATCACCCACTTGGGCTCCGCCATCTGATCGTAAACGCGGCGCAAAATCGGCCCCTGCCGAACCGTTACGGTGCCGATCACCATCAGCAGATCTGCCTGGCGCGGAGTGAAGCGCGGAAGCAGCGCGCCGAAGCGGTCGATGTCGTAGGGGGTCATCGAGAGCGACATATATTCCATCGCGCAGCACGCGGTCGCGAACGGATACGGAAAAATCGAAAACTTTCGCGCCCAACCAAGAGCCTTGTCCAACCGGGTCAGGACCGCGGTGTCACCGAGGAGATTCTCGTCGCCCTTGGACGATTCGAGCCCGCTTTTGATTAACGCCATTGATGCCTCTGGTGCTGGATATATGCGTGAGATCGCTACAGTTGAAGGCTAGCAAGCATCGCGTCGCCGCGTCAACGAAGTCTAATGGAACGGCAGTTCTGAGTGAAGCAAAACTTGCATCGTGGCGTGGCATCTCACGAGATTCGCAGCACGCCGGCGCCTTTGATCTCGTCGTGCTTGAGCATCTTGAGCGCCACATTCGCCTCGGCAAGGCCGAAGGACACCGTACTCGTGCGAATCGGTATCTCGCCCGCAAGCCGCAGGAACTCTTCGCCATCGGCGCGCGTGTTAGCCGTCACGCTGCGAAGTTCTTTTTCGTAGAAGAGATGCTTTTCGTAGTCCAGCGCCGGAATTGGACTTAGGTAAATTCCCGCGATCGCCAGAATGCCTCCGCGGTCGAGCGCTTCCAGAGCTGGCAGCACGAGATTTCCCGCCGGAGCAAACATAATTGCCGCATCCAGCGCCGCCGGCGGCGGATCTTCCGCGTTGCCGATCCATTCGGCGCCAAGGTATTTCGCCAGGTCGCGATGCGGCCCGCCCCGGCTCATGACAAACACGCGGCATCCCCAGTGGCGCAGCACCTGAATCGCAAGATGCGCCGAGCCGCCGAAGCCGTAGAGCCCGACCGTCGAACCGGGCTTGACCTCGGCACGCTTGATTGCGCGAAATCCTATTATTCCGGCGCACAACAGGGGCGCCGTTTCCTCATCGCCAAGCAAATTGGGGATAGCATAGGCGAAATCCTCACGCACAACGGCCCACTCGCAGTAGCCGCCGTCGTGGTCGTAGCCGGTGAAGCGCGCGTTCGGGCAGAGATTTTCGCGCCCGCGACGACAATAGATGCAAACGCCGCAGGTCTCGCGAAGCCATGCGATCCCCACTCGATCGCCCTGCTTGAAACGAACGGCGCCGACCCCGCGCTTGTCCACGACGCCCACCACTTCATGACCCGGAATGATTCGCGGGTGGCGCGGCGGCAGGTCGCCTTCGGCGACGTGAAGATCGGTCCGGCATACCCCGCAAGTGCGTACCCGTACGAGAATTTCGCCCGGCCCCGGCTCGGGCACGGCCGTGTCGATAGCGTGGAGCGGATCCGATTCGATCGGCGCGGGATTTTCGACCACCATCGCCTTCATTTTTTTCATCAATCTCTTTTGCAACGATTCGACCCGAACTAGAAATATAACACCTGACGCGTCCGCTGTTGCCCTGCCAAAAAACCGCTTAGCCCACCGAATGGCAAATAATTGTGCTACCGTTTATCGGCGTGCTCTATTGAGCCGCACGGATGCAGGCGCTCAAACAATCCCAACCGTCGGACGAACTTTCGTTTGCGCGCTCCGATAACTCCACGCTGGTCGTCCGGCTCGCCGGCGATTGGCATCTTCGTCATGGCCTGCCTGAGCCCGACCTTGTACTGAAACAACTCGACACCGCGCCGAAGCCCGCCAGGCTGACCTTTGACGCTACCCGGCTTGGCGATTGGGACAGCGGCCTGCTCACGTTCCTCATGGGCGTCAGCGAGATCTGCCATAAGCGCAACTTGCCCGCGGATTGGAGCCCGCTTCCCGAAGGCGTGCGGGGCTTGATCCAGCTTGCGGAAGCGGTGCCGGAGAAGACCGGAGCCCGCGCCGAGGCGGTGCATACCTCGTTCATCGAAGCGCTTGGCCGGGAAGCGATTTCGTATGCACGGGGGCTGGACGATTTTCTGCGCTTCCTGGGCGAAGTGGTGATCGCGTTCGCCATGCTGGCCGTGGGCAAGGCGCGTTTTCGAAGAGTTGACCTGATGATCGTGATCCAGGATTGCGGCGCCAACGCGTTCGGCATCGTCACGCTGGTCACTTTCCTGGTCGGGGTGATTCTCGCGTTCATGGGCGCGGTTCAGTTGCAACAATTCGGCGCGGCAATATACGTCGCCGACCTGGTCGGAATTGCGATGAGCCGCGACATGGGCGCAATGATGACCGCGATTATCATGGCCGGCCGCACCGGAGCCGCGTTTGCCGCGCAGCTTGGCTCGATGAAGGTGACGCAGGAAATCGACGCGCTGACCACGATGGGAATCTCGCCGCTCGAATTCCTGGTGTTGCCGCGCGTGCTGGCCCTGTTCCTGATGATCCCGCTGCTGTGCGTGTACGCCGATTGCCTGGGAGTGGCCGGCGGAGCGTTCGTCGGCGCGACGATGCTGCATATCTCGATCGCCACCTATCTTCGCGAAACCGCACACGCGATCACGCTCACCGACATCTTCGGCGGCGTATTCAAGGCCGCCGTTTACGGCATAATTATCGCGGTCGCCGGATGCCTGCGCGGGTTCCAGTGCGGCAACAGCTCGTCGGCGGTCGGCGATGCTGCTACTGAGGCGGTGGTTACGGGAATCGTCTATGTAATCGTTGCGTGCGGAATATTCGCCTTCATCTTCAACATCCTCGGATTTTAGGCTGAAGTGAAAATCAACCTCGACAGCATGGCGCGCTGATATGGCCACCACGCCCTCATCGATCAAGTCCTCGGACGGCAAACCCGTCTCCACGGTGAAGTTTCGCCAAGGACGGTCCCCCGCCCATCACCGTCAAGAATCTCACGATGGCGTACGGAACCTTCGTGTTGATGAAAGATATAAACTTCACCGTGAATCACGGCGACATCTTCATAATCATGGGCGGCAGCGGCAGCGGGAAAAGTACCCTGCTCCGCCACATGCTCGGGCTGATCGAGCCCGCCAAGGGCGAGGTCTGGTACGGCGATTTCAATTTCACCAAAGCCGAGCCGCTCCAGCGCGAGGCGATGCTGCGGCACTTCGGCGTTCTGTACCAGAGCGGCGCGCTATGGAGCTCGATGACGCTGGCGGAAAACGTGGGACTGCCGCTCGGCGAATTTACCGATCTGTCGGAGGCGGAAATTCGGGAGGTTGCTTCGCTGAAGCTGGCGCTGGTCGGGCTCAAGGGCTTCGAGGGCTACTACCCCAGTCAGATCAGCGGCGGGATGCAAAAGCGGGCGGGCCTTGCGCGGGCGATCGCGCTGGACCCGGAAATACTTTTCTTTGACGAGCCATCGGCCGGTCTCGATCCGATAAGTTCGCGCCTGCTCGACGACTTGATACTTGAATTGCGCGACAACCTGGGCGCGACGATCATCGTCGTGAGTCACGAGCTGGCCAGCATTTTTGCGATCGGCAATAACAGCATCTTTCTCGACGCGGAAAGCAGGGCAGCGATCGCGCACGGCGACCCCAAGGACCTGCTGGCGCATTGCACCGATCAGCGCGTGCAAACGTTTCTCACCCGCGGCGGAGAAGGCGCGGAGAAATCAGCGAGGAATCATGGGTAAGCGAGTCAACCCGGCTACCGTAGGTGCGTTCGTTTTGGGCGCGCTCGGCCTGATCCTGGCGGGGATTATGGTCTTCGGATCGGGACACCTGTTCCGCACAACGCACGAATTTGTCATCTACTTCGGCGGCGACATCAACGGCCTTAGGGTCGGCGCGCCGGTCAAGTTCAAGGGCGTCGAGATAGGCGAGGTCAAAAAGATTCTGTTGCGCCTGGAGCAGGAGGTGAACCGCGACAACGGCAAATTGAGGGCCGAGGTGCGCATCCCGGTAATCATCGCACTCGATGAGGAAAAGATTGTTTCCCACGGTGGCACCGCCATCGACTTGAGCGACCCGCATACAGTTCCCAACCTGATCCGGGAAGGGCTGCGCGCCCAACTGGGCTCGGACAGCTTCGTGACCGGCCTGATGTACGTGGCACTGGACATCGAACCGAATACGCCGATTCAAATGGTCGCGCCGCCGGGCTCTCCGCTGCAGGAAATTCCCGCAATTCCAACCACCCTCGAACAAGCCCAGGCAGTGGCGCTCCGAATTTTTGAAAGACTCGATAAAGTGGACTTCGGCGCCGCGGCCAAGCAGCTGTCCGATATGGTGAATTCCATCAAGCAAATCACCAACTCGCCGGGGCTCAGGGAAGCAGTGGCCAATTCCGAAAAAACGCGCGAGCAACTGGACCGAACGCTGGCCGGCGCGCAGCAGACTCTCAGCACGGTGAACAGCCAGGTTCCTCCCCTGTCGGACTCTTTGCAGAAGACCTCGGGTTCCGCAGACGCCGCGGCGAAGCAGGCCCGGCTGACGCTCGGCACCGTGCAAACGGCGATCGAGCCGAACTCTCCCGTGAACTACCAGGTGCTGCAGACGCTCCAGGACGTCTCCGCCGCCGCCCACTCGATCAAGGAGTTGGCGGACTACCTGCAACGTAACCCGAGCGCAATCGTTCGCGGCCGCGACTTCAGCCAGGATTAGCGATGAGCTTGACCAGACGGCTTGTGAAGACTTGTGTGGCCGGCGCGATCGCGATGGCGCTGGTGGGATGCACCGCTGTCGCCAAAACGATTCTCGCTCCGCAGAAAGATATCTCGAAGTTTTATCTCCTCACGCCCACCGCGGACAACGCAGCGCCGCCACCGGCGGCGGCGCAGAGCACGGGCGGCGAGTTCACGATCGGGCTTGGGCCGATCAAACTGCCTCCGTACCTCGATCGCCCGGAAATAGTTACGCGGGCCGCGCCCAATCGCCTCGAGCTCTCGAAGGAGGATCGATGGGGCGAGTCGCTTCAGAACGGTTTCACGAGTGTGATGGCGCGCGACCTCGCCGCACAAACCGGGACGCGGCGCGTGATTATCTTCCCGTGGTACAACACCATGCATATCGATTTGCAGGTCCAGATCGACGTCTATCGATTCGAGACCGACGGCCAGGGCAACGCGCAACTGTCGGCGAAATGGACGATTCTCGACTCCACCGGCAAGAACATCCTGTACACTGCGGAGTCCAATCTGACGCAGCCCTCCAAGCCCGGCGATACCACGGATGCCGCGGCGGCGCTTAGCCGCACGGTGGGCGATCTGAGCGGCCAGATCGCGAACATGCTGCACCAGGTGCGCTCGCAACAGGGTGCGCATCCGGCCTGAGGCTACAGTTCGAAGTCGGCCTCTTCGAGAATGCGGGCGGCGCGGTAGAGGAAGCGATTGCCCAGCACGCCATCGACGACGCGATGGTCGTAGGACAGTGCGAGATACATCATGGTGCGAATCGCGATCGCGTCGGCACCGTCAACCTCGACGACGACCGGCCGCTTCTTTACTTCGCCCATCCGCAGGATGCCGACCTGCGGCTGATTGATGATCGCAAATCCGTACAGATTCCCCTCTCTCCCCGGATTGGAGACGCGTGAAGCTGCCGCCTGCGAGATCGTCCGCGGCGATCCTCTTCTCGGCGACTTTGCGGCGCAGACTCTCGATCGCGCGCGCAATTCCGACCACCGACATGCCTTCGGCGGCCCTGACTACCGGGACCAGCAGGCCTTCGTCAGTATCCATCGCGATGCCGAGATTGATTTCCCGGCGGGTGACCACGGAGTCGCCGACCACCGAGGCGTTCATCCGCGGAAATTCCTTGAGCGCTCGAACGGTCGCCGCGGCTGCCAGTGGCAGAAACGTGAGACTGAAGCCTTCGCGACGCGCGAACTCATCTTTATGCTTCTCGCGCAGGCGCATCGCGTTGGTGACGTCAACTTCCGCGACGGTGCCCACGTGCGGCGAATGCGTCTTGGAGAACACCATGTGCTCGGCGATGAACTTGCGCCGGCGTGTGAACGGCTCGACGATGTCACCTTCGATCGGTTGATAGACGGGAGGCCGAAAAACCGCACCCAATTGAGCCAGCGGCGATTGCGTAGTCGCGGCAGCAGTTGACACAGGACGCGAGTTGCTCTGCGCAACTCCGTTAGTCGGCGCCGGCGCGGCAGCGGCGCCAGGCACTCCGCCCTTTCGCAGCGAATCGAGGTAACGCTGCAGGTCGCGCTTGCTCACTCGTCCGCCAATTCCCGTTCCGGGGACGCGACTCAGATCGATGCCCTCCTCCGCCGCGATTTTCAGCACGACGGGAGAAAAGCGCCGGGAACCGCCGGCCTCGGATACGGCTTCATGAACGCCAACGCCAGCCGCTTGCATGGGCTGAGGCGGCGGTGCTGGCTTCACCGCCGGTCGGTCAGCTGGCGGCTCCGCCTTCGGCGCTGCTTTCGGCGCGACCGCCTTCAGTTTTGCCGTGGTCTCTGCGCTGGCCTGCTCGATGACGGCGAGCGTCGCGCCAACCGGCAGCGTCTGCCCCTCCGCGGCGACGATCTTCGCGATTCGTCCCGCGCCCGGCGACGGAATTTCGGTGTCCACCTTGTCGGTCGAAATTTCAACGAGCGGTTGATCTTCGGTGACGACGTCGCCTTCCTTGACCAGCCACTTTGCGATCGTACCTTCGACGATACTCTCGCCCATCTGCGGCATCGTTACGTCGATCGCCATTTCAATACGCCGCCAGGCTGCGGATCGCGTCCACGATTTTGTTGGTGTTGGGCAGTATGAATTCCTCCAGCGGCGGACTGAATGCGACCTGCGCATCGGCGGCCGCGACCCGGCGCACCGGGCCGTCGAGATATTCGAATGCGTTCTCCATGATGATCGCGGAGACCTCGCCGCCGATTCCGCCGGTCAGCCGATCCTCGTGCACCACCAGCACCTTGCCGGTCTTGCGGGCGGTGGCGAGTATTGCCTCGCGATCCAGCGGCAGCAGCGTTCGCAAATCGAGCACCTCGACCGCAAGCCCGTCTTCCTTTTCAACGATTCGCGCCGCGTCGAGCGATTGGCCGAGCGTGCCGCCATAAGTGATTATCGAAAGGTCGCCGCCTTCCTTGCGAATTTCAGCAACCCCGATTGGCACGGTAAAGTCGCCTTCGGGCAGGTCTTCCTTGACGCTGCGATAGAGGCGCTTGTGCTCCAGGTACACCACCGGATTGCCGTCGCGAATCGCGCTCTTCAAAATTCCTTTCGCGTCGTATGCGGTTGCGGGTGCGACCACCTTGAGCCCCGGCACGCGCGTGAACCACGCCTCGGGATTTTGCGAATGGAACAGCGCGCCGTGAACCCCCGCGCCCGATGGCGCGCGAATCACCAGCGGACAAGCGGCCTTGCCGCCGTGACGGTAGCGCAGCGTTGCCGCATTGTTGACGATCTGATCGAAGGCGCACGCGATAAAATCCGCAAACTGCATTTCGACCACCGGACGCATCCCGAGCACCGCGGCGCCGATTCCCGCGCCTACGATCAACGCCTCCGAGATCGGGGTGTCGATGACGCGCTCCTCGCCGAACGCGTCGAGCAGCCCTTCGGTGGCTTTGAACGCGCCGCCCAGGTCCGCCACGTCCTCGCCCATCACGAAGACATTTTCGTCGCGGCGCATCTCCTCGTGCAGCGCCGCATTAATCGCCTTGAGATAAGTGACTTCCATTGGCCTAGCGCGCGCCGTTGGACGAAGGGTTCGGCGCGTTGGGCGAAATCGGAGCGCCCGGCGGCGCGTAAATATCTTCAAGTGCTTCTTGAGGTTCTGGCAGCGGGCTGCCTTCGGCGAAATCCACCGCCGCCTGCACCGCCTGCTTCGCCCGTTCGTCGATCTGCTCGCGAATGCGCTTGATGTCGTGGCCTTTCTTTTCCAGGTAAAACTCGAAGCTCGGGATCGGATCGCGGCTCTGCCATTCGATAAGCTCTTCCGCGTCCCGGTACAGCGCTGCGTCGTGCTCGCTATGCCCGCGGTAGCGATAGGTCTTGCATTCGATCAGCGCCGGACCCTCGCCCGCGCGCGTGCGTGCGATCACGCGCTCGCTCAGCTCGAGCACCGCCAGCAGATCGTTGCCCGAGCACACATGACCCTTGAAGCCGTAGGCCACCGCGCGATCCGCAACGTCTTCAATCGCCATCTGCTTTTCGAGCGGAGTCGAGTACGCGTAGCGGTTGTTCTCGCACACGAACACGACCGGCAGCTTGTGCACGCCGGCAAAGTTCATCCCTTCATGCACGTCGCCGCGTGAGGACGCGCCTTCACCGAAGAAGGCGACCGCAACGTTGGGTTCCTTTTTCATTTTGAATTTGAGCGCCGCGCCGGCCGCGACCGGGATCGACGCACCGAGCATCGAGGTCGATCCGAAAACCCCGTGTTCCAGATCGCCGCCATGCAGAAACGAATCCTTGCCGCGCGACAGCCCCGTCTCTTTGCCCATCAACTGCGCCATCAGGCGCCCCGGATCGACGCCGCGCATGATGAAAACTCCCATGTCGCGATGCAGTGGCGCCACGAAGTCGCCGTCATGCAACGGTGCGCAAATGCCCGTGACGATCGCCTCCTGGCCGGCGCCGGAGTAAACACCACCCAGGATTTTGTTCTGACGATGCAATCGCGAAACACGCTCCTCGAACGCGCGAATCAACTTCATCCAGTAATAGAGCTGGAGCTCATACTCGACGCGTGGAGCGGGTTCGACGGAACCGCGCGCAACATTGGTTTCGGGCATCTGGGTGTACTCCCGCTTCGCCTATACTACCTGAGACTAACTCCTGCGGATGGGCGGGGCAAAACGCTCTTGTCTCCAACTTTCGTTACACCGGAACTGACGCCCGTCCGCGAATCGACCGACAGCGGTTCCCCAGCGATCTTTCGGTATGCGCGACGGACGATCCGCGACTCAAATCCAAGTAGGACACTCGTTGCCATTTAGGGCAGCCCGCCCGGACTAAGTTTTGTTTTGCAACTAGGTTGCCTCCCCGTATCTGATGGCTTATAAGGGCGATTGATGGCGTCGCTACATTCATCGCTCGCTTCCGAGCCGCGCGAACATGCGCCGATCCGCGATATCCTCGATCGAGCCCTGGCGGGCGCGCGCCTAAGCGATGCCGACGCGATCGCGCTTATCGAATGCCCCGATGCCGACCTCGACGCGATGCTTTCCGCGGCGGCTGAACTTCGCGATCGCGGCAAGGGCCGCGACGTAACCTACTCGCGCAAAGTTTTTTTGCCCGTCACCAATCTCTGCCGCGACCGATGCACCTATTGCACGTTCCGCAAAGACCCCGGCGACCCGGGCGCGTGGACGATGATGCCCGACGAGATTGCCGATTGGTCGCGGCGTGGCGCCGAACTCGGATGCAAAGAGGCGCTGATGTGCCTGGGCGACAAGCCCGAGGTCGCATTCAACGAATATCGTGAGACGCTGGCGACGCTCGGCGTCCGCACCACGATCGAATACGTCGGCCGCGCCTGCGAAATCGCGCTGGCCGAGGGCCTGCTGCCGCATACCAACGCCGGCCTGATGACGTCCGATGAAATGCGCGCGCTGCGTCCGCTCAACGCAAGCATGGGTCTGATGCTCGAGAATATCTCGCCGCGACTGCGTGCGCGCGGCGCAGTGCATCAGGCCGCGCCCGACAAGGACCCCGCGCTGCGTATCAAGATGATAGACGAGGCAGGCGCGCTGCGAATCCCGTTCACGACCGGAATCCTGCTCGGGATCGGCGAGACTCCCGCCGAACGCGCGCTGAGCCTGACCGCGATTCGCGACACCCATGAGCGTCACGGCCATATCCAGGAAGTGATCATCCAGAATTTTCGCGCCAAGCCGGAAATTGCGATGGCCGATGCGCCGGAGCCTGACGCATACGACATGGCGCGGGCGATCGCGGCTGCGCGCCTGGTGCTCGGGCCGGCGATGAACGTGCAGGCGCCGCCCAACTTGTCGCCGCGTCAGATCGAGTTGTTCCTGAGCGCCGGAATCAACGACTGGGGCGGGATTTCGCCGCTCAGCAAGGACTACGTGAACCCCGAGGCGCCGTGGCCGCACATCGAGAGGCTCGCCGAGCGATGCGCGCGCGCTGGATTCAGGCTCGCTGAAAGGCTCGCAATTTATCCCGAATACATCAATGATAAATGGCTCGACCCGGCGGTCGCGACTAAAGTGCGCGCGATATGGGATCGACCCGTCGGAGGCCAACAATGAATCTGGAGTACTGGCGAGATTACGTTGACGAGATCGAAGCGACTCCCGTTGACGCTTTGCTTGGCAAGGCGTCCGCTCCGGTGCGCGCCGCGCTGACGCGCGCGCTCGAGAAGAAAGAGCTGACACCCGAGGAAGGGCTGCTGCTATACACTGCCGATCGCGACGACCTGCGCGCGACAATCAGATGCGCCGACATCGCGCGCGCCGAGGACATCGGCGACGAAGTCACCTACGTCGTCAATCGCAATATCAACTTTACCAATATCTGTTTCGTGGGATGCCAGTTCTGCGGCTTCAAGCGCCAGCGTTGGGAGGCCGACGCCTACGATCATTCCGACGAAACGATCGTGCGCAAAGTGGCCGACGCGGTCGCGCGCGGAGCGACCGAGATCTGCATGCAGGGCGGCATCAACCCCGACATGCCCCCGTTCAAGTATCGCGACCTGCTCGATACGATGAAGGGCGCCTTTCCCCAGATACACATCCACGCGTTCTCGCCGATGGAGATAATGTACGGCGCCAAGCGCCTGCGGATGGACTATCCGGAATACATCACGATGCTCAAGCAGCACGGACTGGGCTCGATTCCCGGCACCGCCGCGGAAATCCTGGACGACGGCGTGCGCGAGATCTTGAGTCACAAGAAGGTCGATGTTTCCGCGTGGGTCGAGATAATCACCACCGCTCACGCCCTCGGCGTGCCGACCACCTCAACCGTTATGTACGGCCACGTCGAGACTCCCCACCATGTGGTGAATCATCTCGACTTGATCCGCACGATCCAGAAGCAGACGCATGGTTTCACCGAGTTCGTGCCGCTCAGATTCATCCATCAGAACACGATGCTTTACCGCAAGGGCCTGGTTTCGCCGCCGGATCGCGGTCAACTGGATTTCCAGATGTACGCGTTCTCGCGCCTGTTCCTGCGCGGGCAAATCGACAACATCCAGACCTCGTGGGTCAAGTGCGGCGTCGATCTCGCGGCGCTCACGCTAAAGGCCGGATGCAACGATCTTTCGGGCACCCTGATGGAGGAAAGCATCACGGCCCTGGCCGGCGGCGACTCAGGCGAGTTCGTGCCGGTCGATTTGTTCGAGGAAAAAGCGCGCGAGATGGGCCGCGTCGCGGTCGAACGCACCACGCTCTACAAGAAGCTCTACGGAAGAAAGGCACCCAATGGAGCGCGGCCAATCGCGTCCTCTCCCGCCCCGGCAGATCACCACGCTTGCGGGGGGAGTGGGTGCGGCTAAGTTCATCCGGGGACTGGTTCGGCGTATCGATCCCGAAAGGCTGACCGTCGTCGTCAACACCGGCGACGACGAAACCTTTTACGGGCTTCACGTCTCACCCGATATCGACACCGTCACCTACACGCTCGCCGGCGTAGTCAGTCGTGCGCAAGGCTGGGGACTCGACGGCGAATCGTTCAACGTGCTTGGCGCGCTCGCGCGTTTCTACGGCAAGCCGTGGTTCGGCCTGGGCGATCGCGACCTCGCCACCCATCTGTACCGCACCGAGCGGATGCGCCACGGCATATCGCTCAGCGCAATCACCGCGGAAATCGCCGACGCATTCGGAGTCAAGTCGCGAATCATCCCTATGAGCGACGACCGGGTGCGGACCTTCGTGAAATTGCGCGGACGGCGCGCCGTCCCGTTCCAGGAATACTTCGTGCGCGGGCGCGCACGCGGCGCCGTCGAAAAGATCGAGTTGCGTGGAATCGGCCGCGCCCGCGTCAATCCCGCGGTCCTGCGGGCGATTCGCCAATCCGGCGCGGTCATCCTGGCGCCGTCGAATCCGTTCGTCTCGCTTGGCCCGATTCTGAAATTGACCGCCGTGCGCGCGGCTCTGCGTCGCGTCAAACCGCGCGTCGCGGCCATAAGCCCGATCGTTAGCGGCAAGACGGTCAAAGGTCCCGCTGACAAAATGCTCCGCGGCCTCGGGATGGAAGTCTCGCCGCTCGGAGTTGCGCGGCTCTATCGCGACATTGCCGGGCTGTTCGTGCTGGACAACGCCGATGCGCGCTACCTCGAATCGATCGAACGGCTCGGGATGCGCGCGCTGGCAACCGACACGATCATGGCCACTCCCGAGCGCGCCGCCGCTTTGGCCGAAGTGGTTCTGCAAGCTCTTGAGGTGTAGTAGGCTGGTCCCGCCGATGCGCACGATAAGTCTCACCGCGATCGAGGGAATCCCGATGGTGAAGGCGGGCGACGATCTTGCCGCGCTGATCGCAGGCCGGCTCGACGACACTGGCTTCAGACTCGAACCCGGCGATATTCTCGTCGTATGCCAGAAAGTGGTCTCGAAAGCCGAGGGTCGCGTCGTGGATTTGAAGGATTTCGAGCCCTCCGAATTCGCCCGCAGCTATGCGAAGCGCTGGGAAAAAGATCCGCGCGCGATCGAAATCGTGCTGCGCCAAACCAGCAGAATCGTCCGCAACGACCGCGCCGTACTAATCGTCGAGACCGGACCCGGATGGGTCTGCGCCAATGCCGGCGTCGATGAATCCAACAGCCTTGAAGACGGCCGCGCCATCCTGTTGCCCGAGGACCCCGACGCGTCCGCGCGCCGTCTTCGCGACCAGATTCGCCGGCGCTTCGGCGTTACCGTCGCGGTCCTGGTTACCGACACCTTCGGCCGTCCGTGGCGCGACGGCCTTACCGAAGTATGCCTAGGAATAGCCGGCATGAATCCAATCCTCGACTTGCGCGGCACTGCCGACTTGGGGGGCCGCGAATTGCATCACACCGTGGTCGCAATCGCCGACGAGATCGCGTCCGCCGCCGGCCTCCTGATGGAAAAAGCGGGCGCCATTCCGGCAGTCGTCATGCGCGGCTACAAATACGAACCGTTCGAGGGCAGCGCGAAGGTATTGATTCGTCCCGCCGAAGCCGATTTATTCCGCTAATGAAAAGTGAAACGTGAAAAGAGCCAAGGCAACTCGACTCGCCGCCGCATCGACGCCTGAGGCTTTGAACCCCGCGCGCCTGATCGAAGCCGACCTGACGGCGGCTGAAGCGAAACTCTCGCGCCTGCTCGACTCGAACGAATCGACCATCGCGGAAATTTGCCACTATCTCGTCGACGCGGGCGGTAAGCGGCTGCGGCCGACGTTCATCCTGCTGGTGTACCGCGCATGCGGCGGAACTGCGGCGAAAGTGGCGGACGCGATCGACGCTGCCATCGCGCTCGAACTGATCCATTCCGCGACCCTGCTCCACGACGACATCATCGATCGCGGCCTGCTGCGTCGCGGCAAGCCGTCGGCGTTCGCACGCTACGGCTTTGGCCCCTCGTTGATCGCCGGCGACTATCTGTTCTGCCGCGCGTTCGAGGTATGCGGCCGCTTCGAAGAACACCTCGTACACACCGCGGCGCAGGCCTGCATCAATCTAACCGAAGGCGAAGTGATGGAGGGCAGATTCCGTCACAATGCGGCCGCGACCCTGGCCGACTATATCGCGGTGATCGATCGCAAGACCGCGTCGCTGTTCCACGCCGGCGGCAAGGTTGCGGCGGACCTCGCAGGCGTGTCCTCGCGGACGATCGATGCGATGGCGAAGCTCGGAACCGCTATGGGCCTGGCGTTCCAGATGGTCGATGATCTGCTCGACATACTGGGGCCGGAAGAAAAAATCGGCAAACCTGTCGGCTCCGATTTGCGCGCCGGCATTCTGTCGCTGCCGGTCGTGCTCGGCGTCGAGCGCAACGCTGAGCTGCGCGCGCTGTTCCAGAACGGAACCAGGATGGAGGGCGCAGTGCTCGAGCACGCGCTCGACCTGCTGCGAGACCCTGAAATCATCGCCACCGCACGCCGTCTTGCCGCGGACCAAGTCGCAATCGCGCGCTCGACCGTCGGCGAGCTCGAACCGTCCCCCTACCGCGACGGCCTGGCAACGTTGATCGACGACCAAATCTCCCGCGAAGTCTGAAATTCTCGCGCGCGCCACGCCGCCACTTCTCGACACTCGACAATCGAAGAACAGGGAAAGTCCAGATGCCGAATGCAATCGTCGTAGGTGCCGGACCGGCGGGCGCCCTGCTCGCCTACCTGCTCGCGCGCCGCGGCGTCCCGGTGACGTTGCTCGAACGACAGACTGATTTTTCGCGCGAGTTTCGCGGCGAGGTCCTGATGCCCTCGGGAATCGCCGCGCTCCACGAGGCCGGACTTCGTCAACAGCTCGGCGCTTTGCCGAGTCTATCGATTCGGACCGTCGAGATCTTTCGCGGCGAACGACGAGTGGTTGCCATTCCACTCGACGGCTTCGACTCGCCGCCGCGCGTCGTGCCGCAGCCTGCGATGCTCGAGATGTTTGTTGCCGAGGCGGCGAAATTCCCCGAGTTCAAGCTCGAGCGCGGCGTAACCGTGCGCGATCTGATCTATGAAAAAGATCGCGTGGCGGGCGTTCACGCCGACACGCTCGAGGGTCCGCGCGACTATCGCGGCGACTTCGTGATCGCATGCGACGGGCGCGCATCTGCGATTCGTAAACACTCCGCCCTCCCCCAGGACCGCATCATGCAGGGCTTCGATGTGGTATGGGGCCACGTCCCCGGCCATTTCCTCGACGGCCGCACCGCGCGCGGCTACATCGGAAACGGCCACCTGCTCATCATCTATCCTTCTCCCGAAGGGCACATGCAGATCGGATGGGTGATCGACAAGGGGACCTTCGGCGACCTCAAAAAGATTGGTGCCGACGGATGGATCGGCGCGCTCGCGCCGCACGTGTCACCCGACCTGAGGAATTTTCTCGTCGCGAATAAGACCGGCCTGGCGCATCCGTTCTTGCTCGACGCCGTCTGCGATCGGCTGCGCGAATGGACCGCGCCGGGATTGCTCCTAATAGGCGACGCGGCGCATCCGATGTCTCCCGTCGGAGCGCAGGGAATCAACGTCGCGCTGCGCGATGCGGTCGTCGCGGCCAACCATCTCGGGCGCGCGCTCATAATGCATGCCGACGAGGCCATGCTCGATTTTGCGGCCCGCAATATTCAGGCCGAGCGATGGCCCGAAATCGTGACGCTACAGGACATGCAGCAGGTCGGGCCGCGCTTCGTGGTGTCCAATTCGCTCCTCAGCCGTATCGTCGTTAGCGCGCCGATGATCGCGTTCGCGAAACTTTTCCTCGGCGGCTTCCTCGCGCGGCGACTCGATCCGTTCCTGAACGGCGTCACCCGCGTCGTGATGGAGCAGTAATCGTCTTACCCTTTCACCAAGCCATTCGCGCGACACGGATTTACCGATCACTCGAAAGGGCAATACGCGAAGCCGGACGGCACGCACAGCAACACCGTTGAATCATCGTTCTCGCTGCTCAAGCGCGGCATCTACGGAACCTTCCACAACGTCAGCCGAAAACATCTGCATCGGTACGTCGCGGAGTTTGATTTCCGATGGAATGCGCGCAAAGTTGATGACGGCGAACGGCTGGCGCGTGCGGTCCGAAACGCGGAAGGCAAGCGGCTGCGGTATCGTGAACCAGTGGCGACGCTTCCGCCGACTCCGATACAGGGGCCACTATTTTGAAGAAGCGCAAGAAGGTCACGAAGCCGCGCGGCCCGAAGCCCGAAGTTCTTAAAATTGGGGCAATTGGAAAGATTGCGATGCGGAAGCTGATTTCCAAGAAGCGTCCGGTCGGTGGATGGCCGAAAGAATAGTTCGTCTGATGCCGACCAAGTTCCCAGGACTGTTTTTCACGCTTTCACTTTTTCTGGCGCTTGTTAATCTTTTGTTGCCATTCAGGGCCCCGTTGTTCATCGTCTACCCATTGACTGCGCTCTGGCTATTGCTTCTGGCATTTGCACTACTGATATACGGGAAGCGTGGACTTTGGTTGCTCCTCGGTTCCCCTATCGCACTTTTTTGGGCGATTATGCTCGTTCTCTACTCATTCCATTATGTTGACTTCCCGTGATCCATCCCACTTTGCTCCTGCTTTGTTTCGGCGTATCCCGCTAAAATTGCGTTAAGTACATACTCCCGAATTACTCTTTCCGGCTCTATTCGATCAGCCAAAATCGCGCCCGTCGCCGCCTTCAGGTTACCACCTTGTTGCCCATTTTGGTTGACATAAGGCGAAAAAAGAGCGAAAACAGTGCTGATGGCAGCACTTCCAAAACCCTCGTGGAGCAACCCTTCAAGCCCGATTCAGGACCTCAGACTGCCGTCTCATATCCCGGTCGAAAGACCACAACCATTTGAATTTTCAGGGGTTTTTCGCGGCCATGAACTTACTCGCAAGGACCGCCGCCTAAGCTCCGGACTCGCCCCGCTCGACGCCCTGATAGACGGTGGAATCCCGCGCGGGCGAATCAGCGAAATCACGGGCCGCGCCGGTTCGGGCAAGACCTCGATCGCCGCATCTTTCGCCGCCTTCGCCACCCGCCGTGGCGAGGTCGCCGCATGGCTCGATGCCTCAGGCGCCTTCGATCCCGAGAGCATGGCGGCTGCCGGAGTAGAGCTTGGCCGGATGCTGTGGGCCTCGATGAAGACGACGACGGCATCGCCGATGGCGCGTGCGACTCCGCCGTACGCCCGCTTCGCAGCCGGCCCGCTCGCGCGCCATCAATCCGCGATCGTCAAAGCTGCGGAACTCGTGCTCGAGGCCGGCGGCTTTGGCCTGGTCGTCGTCGATTTCGGCGAAGCGCCGCACGCACTCGCGCACGCGTCAGCGCTTCGAATCGCGCGCGCGGCCGAGCGCAGCGGCGCAGCCGTGATCGCGATCGCACCGTGGCGGATGTGCGGGACGTTCGCGGCGCTGAGCCTGGCTGCCAGCCGCGCCGAGAGGTCGTTCAGCCGGCTCGCTCCCGGCTCACCGGTAATGTTCGACGGACTGGCGGTGGATGCGATGGTCGCGCGGAACAAGATGGGCGGGACCGGGCGGCGTGTTCGCGTTCGCGCTCTCGTTGATCCGGTTCCGATTCCAAATCCATCCGGCTTGCATCCGCAGGTTCGAGTTTCCGCAAGCAGCTAGCGCGGTGTCCCGATGGTTCGTATCGCGTGCATCATGGTCGCCGATTTTTCTATTGCGGCGCTGGTGCGTTCGAATCCCGCGTTCGAGGGCAAGGTGCTGGCTATAGGCCGAAGCCTCGCTCCGCACGCCGAGCTCGACGCCGTCTCGCCGCGCGCGCGTGAACTTGGAATCCGCCCCGGGATGACGATCGCGCAAGCGCGAGCGATCTCCTCCGATCTGGCCGTGGTCCATCGCTCACCCGCCGCGGAAAGTTCGGCGCATTCGGCTCTGCTCGACGCAGTCGAATCGGTTTCGCCGGTCGTCGAGTCGGGCGCGCCGGGATGCGTGTGGCTCGATCTCGCAGGCCTGCATCGCATCTACAATGGCGAAGAAGAGATCACCGCCGAGCTGGTGCGATGCGTGCGCAGAGTCGGGATGGAACCCGCCGCCGGCGTCGCGGCCAACAAGGAACTGGCGCATCTGGCCGCGCGATGCGGGGGCGTGCGCGTGATCGAAGCCGGGCGCGAGCGCGAATTCCTGAACTGGCTGCCACTCGACATGCTTGGCTTGGGAAAATCGGATCGCGGCGACGACCTGGAGAACACGCTCGCCAGATGGGGGATGCGCCGGCTCGGCGAGCTGGCGCGCCTCAATCCCGACGCGGTCGGCACGCGGCTGGGCCGTCGCGGCGTCGAGCTGGTCCGCCTTGCGCGCGGTGGAAGCCCTTCGCCGCTTGTGCCGCGCCGCCGCGCCGAGTTTTTCGTCGAAACTATCGAGCTTGAATACGGAATCGAGAACCTGGAGCCGCTGGGATTCGTCATGCGGGCGATGCTCGAGCGGCTCGCCGAGCGGCTTTCGATGCGCGCGCTGGTCGCCGGCGATATCACGCTCGCGTTCGGGATGAGCGGTCATCGCAGTTTCAGCCGCCGGATCGCGGTCGCGGCGCCGTCGAACGACGTCCGCGCGATTCTCACACTCATCAACCTGAGCCTTGAAGCGGCGCCGCCCGAGGCCGCCGTCGAATCGATTCGAATCGAGATTGCGCCGCGCGTCCCGCGTCCCGCGCAGACCGACATGTTCCTGCCTCCCTGTCCCGCGCCGGACAAGCTGCAGACCACGATTGCGCGGCTGGCAGCGCTATGCGGCCCCGGCAACGTGGGCACGCCAAGGGCAGAGAATTCGCATCGGCCCGAAGCGATGCGGCTCGATCCGTTCACACCGCCCGCCGCGCCGCCGATCCCCGGAAACGCGGTGGCGAAGAATGTCACGCAGCTGGTGATACGCGCGATTCGTCCGGCGCGGGAAATCGAGGTGATGTGCTCGCGGGAGATCCCGGAGTTCGTCCGCGGCGAGAATCTTGGCGCGCGCGTGATCTCGATCGCCGGGCCATGGCGGCGCGATGGCGAATGGTGGCTTGGATTCGCCGTGGATATGCACGCGGATTCATCCGATGAAACAAATCCCGCGATGCAGAAATGCGGCTTCATCCGCGATTATTACGAACTCGCGCTCGAAGACGGCGGCGTTTACCGCATCTTCCGCGACTTGAACTCGCATAAGTGGTTTCTCGACGGCGCCTACGACTGACTACTCGCGGCGAATCGCCATGAACTCCGACTATATCGAACTTCGCGCGCGCAGCGCGTTCAGCTTTCTCGAAGGCGCGACCACACCCGAGGATCTCGCCGCGCGCGCGGCGGAACTCGGCTACGGCACGATGGCGCTGGGCGATCGCGACGGACTTTACGGCGCACCGCGCTTTTACCAGGCCGCGAAGTCCGCGGGAATCCGCCAAATCGTCGGCGCGGAACTGACGCTGGATGACAACTCGCGCCTCTACGTCCTCGCACCGGATCGCAAGCGCTACCAAAATCTCTGCCGCATGATCACCGACTCGAAGATGCGCGTCCTCAATCCCGGCGCGCTCGCACGCGACGGCTCCGCCGCTGCGCCCGTCTATTCCGCCAAGGGCGAGAGCCGCATCACGCTCGACGAGCTCGAACGCTACGGCTGCGGACTCATCTGCCTTGCCGGCGGCGTGATGAGTCCGCTGTCACGCATGCTCGTTCGCGGCGAGGATCCCGGCGATCTGAGCGGGCGGCTCGGCGGGATTTTCGGCGCGGGAAATTTCTACATCGATTTGCAGCGTCATCTCGACGCCGGCGAGGAGCGCCTGAATCGCAAGCTCGCCGCGCTTGCCGGCGCGGTGCGAATCCCGGTGGTCGCGACCAACGACGTATGCCACGGCGGCTCGGATCGCAGGTTGCTCGACGTGCTGACCTGCATCCGGCTCAAGACCACGCTCGAGGAAGCCGGCCGCGCGCTGTGGATCAACAGTCAGCGCCATCTGAAATCGCCGGCCGAGATGGCCGCGCTGTTTCGCGATCTGCCCGGCGCCGTCGCCGCCTCGCGCGCGATTGCCGAGCGATGCGCTTTCCAGCTATCCGACATGGGCTATCGCTTCCCCGACTACCCGCTTCCACCCGGAGAAACGGCCGACAGCTATTTGCGAATACTCACCTATGCGGGCGCGCGAGAGCGATGGCGCGGCGCGATCGACGATCGCACCCGTTGCCAACTCGAACATGAACTCGGGATCGTCGAGCGGCTCAAGCTCGCCGGCTACTTTTTGATCGTATGGGACATCGTCCAGTTCTGCCGCGAGAATCGGATCATGGTGCAGGGACGCGGCTCCGCGGCCAACAGCGCGGTGTGTTACGCGCTCGGGATCACTGCGGTGGATGCGGTCAAGATGGAACTCCTGTTCGAGCGCTTCCTTTCCGAGGAACGCGGCGAATGGCCCGACATCGACCTCGACCTGCCCAGCGGCGACGATCGCGAGAAGGCGATTCAATACGTCTATCGCCGCTACGGCGAACGCGGCGCCGCAATGACCGCGAACGTGATCACCTATCGAACAAAAAGCGCGGTGCGCGAAGTCGGCAAGACGCTGGGCTTTTCGCCCGAACAGGTTGACCGGCTGGCCAGGCTCAACCAGGTGTACGAGTTCCGCGACCATCACGACGATCTCGTGGCGCTGCTCAAGCGCGGCGGCGTCGATGCGGAAGCGCCGCGAATCGCGATGCTGGCCGATCTGGTGCGCAGGATTCAGAGCGTGCCGCGCCATCTCGGGCAGCATAGCGGCGGCATGGTGATCGCCGCGCAGCCGCTGGATGAAATCGTCCCGCTCGAGCCTGCCTCGATGCCCGGCCGCGTGGTAATTCAATGGGACAAGGACGACTGCGCCGATCTCGGCATTATCAAGATCGATCTGCTCGGACTGGGGATGCTGGCCGCGCTGAAAGAGGCTCTTCCGATGATCCGCGCGCACGAAGGAGTCGAGATAGACCTCGCGCATCTTCCGCCCGACGACCCCAGCGTGTACGCGATGCTCCGGCGCGCGGACACGGTCGGCGTCTTCCAGGTCGAGAGCCGCGCGCAGATGGCGACGCTGCCACGTATGAAACCGGAGCGGTTTTACGACCTGGTGGTCGAGGTCGCGATAATTCGCCCGGGCCCCATCGTCGGCAAAATGGTGCATCCCTATCTCGATCGCCGCAACCATCGCGCGCCCGTCGAGTATCCGCATCCTTCGCTCGAGCCGATCCTGAAACGCACGCTGGGCGTCCCGCTTTTTCAGGAGCAGTTGCTGCGAATGGCGATGACGGTGGCGGGGTTCAGCGGCGGCGAGGCCGAGGAACTGCGCCGCGCGATGGGATTCAAGCGCTCGGCGGAGCGGATGGAGAAAATCGAAGCACGGCTGCGCGCCGGGATGCTGCGCAACGGCCTGCAAGGCAACCTCGCCGACGATATCGTGCGCTCGATCACATCCTTTGCGCTGTACGGCTTCCCCGAATCGCACGCCGCCAGCTTCGCGCTGATCGCGTACGCGTCGGCATACCTCAAGCATCATCATCCGGCGGCGTTCGTTGCCGCGATGCTGAATTGCTACCCGCTCGGCTTTTATCATCCCTCGACGCTGGTGAAAGACGCCGCGCGTCACGGCGTCGTCGCGATGCCGGTCGAGGTGACCCGCTCGAGCTGGAAATGCACAATCGAGATTGTGGATCGGCGGCCCGTGGTGCGGATGGGACTGCGATACGTCACGGGCCTCCGCGAAGAAATAGCCCTTCGAATCGAAAGCGAGCGTGCGCGGCGACAGTTCGATTCGATTGCCGATCTTACCGCGCGCGTCGGACCGAACCGCCGCGAGATCGACGCGCTTGCCTACGCGGGCGCGTTCGCCGCCTTCGGCCTGGCGCGGCGCGACGCGATGTGGAATGCGGCCGCCGTCGAACGCGATCCGAAGAGCCTGCTTGCGGGCGCGCAGCCGCGGAATAGCGAGGTTCCCCTGGCAACGATGGCGCCGATCGATGAAACGCTGGCGGACTACGCCGCGACCGGCCTCACCACCGGACCTCATCTGATGACGTATCTGCGCGGCGATTTGAGCGCGCGTGGAATTCTCAGCGCCGACGATCTCACGCGCGCCAGACATCAATCGTGGGTGAAGACCGCCGGCGTCGTGATCGTGCGCCAACGCCCCGGCACGGCCAAGGGCTTTTTGTTCATCACGCTCGAGGACGAAACCGGAATTGCCAACCTGATCGTCACGCCCGACCTGTTCCAGAAAAACCGCCTGCTGCTGCGCAGTGCCGGAATTCTGCTGGCCGAAGGCGTGCTGCAAGCGGTGGACGGCGTGACCGCGATTCGCGCGCGGCGCTTCGAGGAGATCAAGCTTCCCGGCGCGGTTCCGCCGTCGCATGATTTTCATTAAAAAAAACGCGCGCGATTTCACACGGCACCGGATGCGGTGTTGTATGTAGTCAGCAGATCAACCGCGACGGATTTACGGCAACGAAAACAACGACTGACAGACGGGAGGCGCCATGAACCGCGACACGCAACGGGCCAAAGCTGAAGCATTTCGAGCGATGCACGATCGCTCGCGCATTTTAGTGCTACCCAACGCATGGGACGCCATGAGCGCTCGCGTAATCGAGGAGGCAGGCGCGCGGGCGATCGCGACCACCAGCGCGGGCGTTGCCTTTTCAGTCGGCTATCCCGACGGCGAGGCGATTCCGCGCGACGAAATGATTGCCGCGATTGCTCGTATCGCCCGCGTCGTGACGATTCCCGTCTCGGCCGACATAGAATCCGGCTTTGCGCATGACGCGCGCGAGCTCGCCGAAACCGTTCGCCGCGTCATCGACGCCGGCGCGGTCGGAATCAACCTCGAAGACCAGATTCACGACGGCACCCCGTCACTCTACGATTTGGACGTCGCGGTCCAGCGCGTGCGCGCGGCTCGCGAAGCGGCCGACTCCAGTGGCGTCCCGATCGTCATCAACGCGCGCACCGACGTGTATCTGCTCGCGATCGGCGAGGCCGACACTCGCTTCGAACACGCTGTCCGCCGCGCGAACGCATATCGCAAGGCCGGCGCCGATTCTTTGTTCATCCCGGCAGTCACCCGCCGCGCTGACATCGAACGAATCGTGCCGGTGCTCGAAGGCCCGCTCAATTTGCTCGTGGCCCCCGGCATTCCGGCTGTCCCCGAGCTCGAGCGTCTGGGCGTGGCCCGGCTGAGCGTCGGCACCCGGCTGACCCTCGGCGCAATGTCAACATTGCGAAAGACGGCGGCGGAATTGTTGAGCACCGGCACGTGCGAATCGACGCTCGAAGGCGCGACCACCTACGCCGAGGCGAACCATCTGATGGCCAGCCGCCGAAGTTAGTCGCCAATGACACACAAATCGTAAGCGGTCCTTTGGGCGCGTAACCGGTTTTTATGGTTAACGTACATTTAGAATGAGCGATCGCTGCCGATGAAGGTGGCCGCTACACGTATTCAAGGAGTTTTTTATGGTTTCGAGGTTATCTCGCGGTGTCGTTCCCGTAGTCATGGCAATCATCCTGGTCGTGGCGGTTGCTCATGTCGCTTCATCGAATTCGGGCGGTGGCGGCCACTTCGGGCATCACGGCATGCATGGCGGTATGAACGCGCTCGGCGTCCCGCTTCCGTTGTTGCTGAAGACCGCCAATCTGACTGACGCGCAGAAGACGCAGATCCATGCCATCTTCCAGGCCCGACGCGCTTCGCGGAAAGCTGAATTCCAGCAGCTCAAGGCAGCCAAGGAGGCAATCGCGGCCAAGTTCACGTCGACCGGCCCGGTAGCCGCCGCCGACTTGTCCAGTTCAGTTTCGACAATCACTCAGATCCACGATCAGATGACGAATGAGCAAATTCAGGACGCCGTCGCGATCCGCAACGTGCTGACCCCGACTCAGCTCGCGCAAATCTCGGCGACCAAGGCCAAGCTCGACTCGATTCACGCCGAGATGAAGGCGCTGTGGGCACAAAGCGGCAGCGATTCGACACCGGCCGAGTAGGAGATAAATCGGTACCTCCCTCCCCCCAACCTGGACGGGGTCGCGGCTAATAGGCTGCGACTCCGTCCAGCAATTTGTGCATCGCGTCAACCCGGCGCTATCTCGCTCGGGGATGAACGACGGGCTGCCCATTTTCGCCGTTTGTCCGCCATACCATCGCAGCGCCATTTCATCATCGACGGCGGCCAGATCGTCCGTTAAATTAGGATTGTGGCCCGCCTCACAGGCAAAGTCGCAATCGTAACCGGCGCGGCCCAGGGAATCGGGCACGCGATCGCGCAGCGGCTCGCCGCCGAAGGCGCAAAGGTGGCGCTGGCGGATATCCAGCTCGATTCCGCCGAGCAGGCTGCGGCGGAAATTCGCCGCGGCGGCGCAGCCGCGATCGCGGTTGCGCTTGACGTCACCAAACTTGACGAAGCAATCGCAGTTGCCGACCGCGTCGAAAGCGAACTGGGACCAATCGATATCCTGGTGAACAACGCCGGATGGGACGTCGTGCTGCCGTTCGTCGAGTCCACCCCCGATCTTTGGGATAAAGTGATCGCGATTAACTTTCGCGGCATGCTCAATTGCTGCAAGGCCGTGGCGCCGCGGATGCGATCCCGCGGCGCAGGTAAAATCGTCTCGATCTCTTCCGACGCGGGCCGCGTCGGCTCCAGTGGCGAAGCGGTGTACGCGGGATGCAAAGCCGCCATCATCGGCTTCTCCAAAACACTCGCGCGCGAACTCGCGGCAAATCACATCAATGTCAACGTCGTCTGCCCGGGACCAACCGACACCGCTCTGCTCAAGAACGCGATGGCGGGGCACGAGAAAGTTCTCGAATCGATGGCGCGTGGCATCCCGTTTCGCCGGCTCGGGCAACCGGCGGACTTGGCGGGCGCGGTCGCATTCTTCGCTTCTTCCGATTCGGACTTCGTCACGGGCCAGGTGCTCAGCGTCAGCGGCGGCCTGACCATGGCGGGCTGAGGCCGGAGCGCCAAAGCTCCGCCCGGCGAGAATCAGGGGTCGCTCCACACGCGACCCTGTTTTCTTTCCCCTACCTCTGCTCGAAGGTTGCGAACCGCTGCGCGTAGCGCTTTGATGACGGAATGTCGAATTTCCTCTCGACGCTTCGAGCACTGATTGTGGGTGCTCGGAATGTCTCTCCGGAGCAACCGCTAACGATTGTAAGCGCGCCGCTACCATCAGCGTCGCCACCGCTGGAGGTTACGCGCCGCAAATACGCGCGTAGTCCGCTGAAAGTGCGCGGCGGGCGCGCACGAGCGCGCGGAGCGGCGCGCGATGAGCGGGGGCGATTCACAACCAAGGGCTAAGTAGGAGATTCGCTTGGCATACCTATGGACCTGCCCATTCTGCGATCGCCATGCCACCATCGACGATGACGACATGAGGAGGTTTGAGGGCAAGCTTAGAATCCAGACCGTGCACGGTTACCGTCATTTGGCTGGAAAATTCATCGTCTGCCCGAATCCCAAGTGCAGAGAATTCACCCTCGATTTAGCCCTTTTTGAGGCTGCATCCGAAGACTTCCGCGAGTGGATCGTGGGCCAGGTTCTAAAGACTTGGAGTTTGATACCGCCTTCGAAAGCGAAGTCCTTCCCGAACTACATCCCGGCGCAGATTTTGGAGAACTACCAAGAAGCCTGCATGATCGTTGAGGCCAGCCCAAAAGCGTCTGCGACGCTCTCTCGTCGGTGCCTGCAGGGAATGATCCGCAACTTCTGGGGAGTGACCAACAAGCCCAATCTGAAACAAGAAATCGACGCAATAAAAGACCGGGTCGACGACCAGACGTGGAAGGCCATCGACGCAATTCGAAAGGTCGGCAAGATTGGCGCTCACATGGAAAAGGATGTGGACTTGATCGTTGACGTTGAGCCCCACGAAGCCCAGAAGCTCATCTGGTTGATCGAGTTGTTGCTAAAGGAGTGGTACGTCGCGCGACACGAACGGGAGGAAAAGCTCAATGAACTTGCTGAAATCGGCGAACAGAAGGACAAGAAATCAAGAGTGACGCCTAACCCCTAACCCCCGGAGCGCGACGAGTCCTAGAAGTATTATGTAAACTAGCCGGACTTGTCTTCACGCCACGATTTCCGCGAGCCGTGCATCCCACTTCGCCAGCGCGTCGCGCTTTTCATCTTTGTACTCGTAGCGGTCATAGACGCCGCCGACGCTGTTATCGGCGTGGTTGGTAATCTTGTCGGCGATAACCCACGAGAGAAAAAGACGCGCTGCGCGGATTTTTCGATTCGTTATCGGGTGCAGGGCTCAGTCCTGGCGCGCAACGGTGAAAACCGCGCAGGGTTTCACGCATTAAGGCAGCCGGCGCACCCGCGACCGCTAGCTGAGCGCGATGCCCGGCGCGGGGAACCTGCGGCACATCTCCGCGACTTCGGCCGCGAGGCGTTTCAGCGCCGCCGCATCGTTGGCGTGCGCGATCGCCTCGTCCATCCACTTCCCGATCTGCCGCATCTCCGCGCCGCCCATCCCGCGCGAGGTTACCGCCGGCGTGCCGAGCCGAAGCCCGCTTGGGCTGAACGGTTTGCGTGGATCGTACGGGACCGTGTTGTAGTTGCAGACGATTCCGGCCGCGTCGAGCGCCTTCGCGGCCTTCTTGCCAATCACTTTCTTGCTCGTCAAGTCGACCAGGATCAGATGATTGTCGGTGCCGCCCGAGACCAGACTGAATCCGCGCGCCAGCAATTCATCGGCGAGCGTCTTCGCGTTGCTCACCACTTTTTTTGCGTACGCCTTGAACTCCGGCGTCGATGCTTCCTTCAGCGCAACGGCGATCGCCGCCGTCGTATGATTATGCGGACCGCCCTGCAGACCGGGGAAAACCGCCTTGTCGATCGCTTCGGCGTATTGGTTGCGGCACATGATCATCGCGCCGCGCGGGCCGCGCAGCGTCTTGTGCGTGGTCGTCGTGATTACGTCGGTGTACGGCACGGGATCCGGATGCACCCCGCCAACGATCAGTCCCGCGACATGTGAAATGTCGGCAAGCAGCAGAGCGCCGACTTCCTTTGCGACCTCGCTGAAGCTCTTGAAGTCCCACAGCCGCGGATACGCCGTTCCTCCCGTCACGATTATTTTCGGCCGCTCCTTGCGCGCCATCTCGCGGACCTTGTCGAAATCCACGACGTGACTCTCGCGATCCACCAGGTACTGCGCCGAACGCCAGAACGTGCCCGTGATGCTCACCGGCCATCCGTGCGTCAGATGCCCGCCGTGCGGGAGCGACAAGCCCATGATCGTGTCGCCCGGCTTGAGCAGCGCGAAATATACCGCGAGATTTGCGGGCGACCCCGAGTACGGCTGAACGTTTGCGTGATCGACCTTGAACAGCGCCCGGGCGCGCTCTATCGCGAGCGTCTCGATCTGATCGACGTTGCGTTGACCCTCGTAGTAACGGCGCCCCGGGTAGCCTTCGGAATATTTGTTGGTGAGAATCGATCCGGTCGCCTCAAGCACCGCTTTCGAAACGTAGTTCTCCGACGCGATCAGCCGGACCGAATCGATCTCGTAGCGCTCTTCATCTCTGATGAGCTGATAAATTTCCGGGTCAGTTCGCTTGAGTTCGTCCACACCGCACCTCCATTGCCGTCATCGAATGAGCCTATAGGCGCGGACGCAACGACGCAAAACTGGACGGACAACTTCGGGATGGAGTTGTCCGCCAGCCGGCGCGCGAAAATTTTTCGACCGCCTGCTACTGCAGATCGGCCGGCGTCACCTTGGCGAGCCACGCGCGGAAATTGCCCTCGTAGCCGACCGCACGCTGGCGTTCGCGCACACGGCGCAGAAGGCTCGCGACGCCGTCCGGCCGCAATTTTCGGCCGCACGCTCATCGCGCCCGCGATCTTCTCGGCCGAGGCCGCCGCCTCTTTGCGCGCGCCGTCTGCGATCTTCAGTTCCTCGTTCGACAATCCCAGGTACGCCTCGGCTACGCGCATTCCGATCTCGGTTCCGCTATCGAGCGAGTCTTTGATGTTGCCCTTGCCGGTCAGCACGTTTCCGGCCGCAAACACGGCGGTCGGGCCCTCCATCAGCAGGCCGATCTTCTGATCGGCGTAGATATAAGTCTCGCCCTTCTGCGGAATTCCAGGAATCGGTTGCGGGATGCTTCCGATCGAACTGATTGTCAGCTTCGCGCGCGCGTCCTCGACCCCCTCCTCGACCGTCCGCACTTGGCTGCCCGAGACTTCGGTGCGGTTGAAGTTCACCCCGACCATCGCGCCGTTCTCTACGATCACTTTGCCCGGCGCGCGCAGTTCGTGGAACTCGAACAAGAATTTGCGCTGCGCCTTGTCAACGATCTTCACCCGCGCCTGCCTGAGCGCGTCCGCGCGCTTTTGCCGGCGTGTCGGCGGGAATATCCGACAGCGGCATGTCGATTACGCGCCGGCGATAATACAACTTGCACGGCGCGACGCCGAGGTCGGCGTACTTCAGCCCTTTCGCATTCAGCACCGGCTCGATCCCTTCGCGCTCGATCTCGAGCATATCGCCCTGGATACCGCGCGCCTTGAGCCCCGCAAGCGTGTACTCGATTTGCAGGACTTTGACCACGTCGATCGACGCCAGTCCGCCGCCGACGACGATCGCTCCCGGAGTCAGCTCGAAGCGCGGGCCGTCGTAAGCCTTTTCCGGATAGTGATTCCACCAATAGATCAGCTTGTTCTGGTAGACGAGGCCGCGATCGATGAACTGATCTGCGCCGTCGATCGGAAGCGGGCGATCCCGCCATGCGCCGTTGGTCAGTACGATTCCACTGACTCCCCAACGGGTCCGCAGCTCCTCGAAATCGAGGTCGCGGCCCATCGCCGTCATCGGCACGTATTCGATATTGGGATGGTCGAGGCGTTTGTTGATCTCCTCGTACTCCTCGTGGCGCTGCTTGACGTGCCATCGCGGCAACCCGTCTTCGATTTTTCCGTATGGCCGCGGATTCTGCTCGAACACGATCACCAGCGCGCCGTACCCCGCCAGAATCCGCGCGATTTCCGAACCCGCCGTCGCGCCCCCGATCACCGCCATCACGTGGCGCGATGAAACATTTGCTGGATCAGTCATAAGAATCCTGTAATTGCCTCCTCCGACATTCATAAGAGTATTTAATTACCGTCTGCGAGCCTGTCGCGCAACCTCAGCCGGGCACAATGCCGCCCGCGCCGGCCCCCGGCAGTTCGTCTTGCGCGCATGAAACTCTCATGGTTTCCTTACCGGTGGTGATGAGTGTGGCGCGGTCTGTGTTTCGGCAATTTCGAAAAATCGCGATCGTCTCCTCGATAGTGCTTTTCGCGGGATGTTATTTCGCGCCATATTTCGCCAACCGCGCCGAAGGCGGCGGCACCGATGCGGCCGAGGGCGAGCAGCGCGACGTCCCATACAACGTAAACGATTCGTTCCTTCTGACCCAGGATGTGCTGCGCGGTGAGGGGGTTCTGTTCGAGGTCCAGGACAACGACAAACTCGTCACGCTGTGGAAGGATGCCGACACGGGCGCCGGCATCCTCGGCAGTATCGTCGGCGTGCATCCGCAGTATCGCTACGAGATTGAAGTCGTGCCGAATGGCGATCGCAACTCCCGCATAATCGTCAATGTCCGCACCGAGGACATTCCCGACCAGGACCTCGACAAATACAAGGCCAGTACGCGCCTGAACCTGTTCGGCAAAATCGACCAGCTCGCCGCGAAATTCCCTCCCTCCGGCGGCACTCCCAAAGAGGGCGGCGTCAACTACGCCCTGCTGCCCAACGAGGACTTGAAGGCTCTCGCCCGCCGGGCGACCGGCAACGAGGACAACTGGCGGCAGATCGCGCAGGATAACGGACTCAAATCGCCCACCGACGCTGCCAATCTGCCCAGCGTCTGGATCAGGAACACGTTGCTGAGCGAGCCGAAAAAGGAAGCCCCCGAAAGGGAAACCCCAACTGACAACTGAACCCAAGGCGCGTCCACGCCGGGTCCGGAAAACCAAATCATGAAAATCGACCGCCACAAAAATCAATGCCCGCCCAAGCGCGCCCGGGCAGGCATCGAAACAATGCTCTCGCGCTATCGCGAAGGGTCAGTCGTTGTCGTTAGGGAAGGACGCCTCGCTCGCGTCGTACTCCGGGCTCAGGCCGGCCGGACTTACCGCCGCGACCACAGCCAGAAATTGCTCGAATGTCATCTGGAGATTGAGGAACCCGCCTTGGCAAAAGACCCATCCGTAGTAGTCCAGAATCTCGTCTGGGATCATCACCGGCAGGCGCGGCAGCGTTGAAACAACCGGAAATGGATGCGGTTCGCCTTGGTTGATGTCATCCCAAACGGCAGACTGGTCGGGTTCCCGGTCCGACTCGACCACGCTTACTTCCCGTAACGGAATTACTTTGCCTCTAGCAACTCGATTCATAAACAGCAGGGCCTCCTGCTACCCTCATCATCATCCGGCCACTTCCCGCGCGATTAATTCTAGACCATGTGTTGAGCCGGTCAAGGAGCAAATTCGACATGTATTCACCTAATCGCTGCGTTTCGTGGCAATGGGTCCCCACCGGCACGCTTATGTGCGAAAAGTCTGATTCTTTCCTAAGGTCCTGAAAATATTATGTTTTCCGTCTTTCAGGCTATCGTTCTCGGCGCGGTCCAGGGCTTGACCGAGTTCCTGCCGGTCTCCAGTTCAGCGCACCTTATACTCGTCCCTTGGCTGCTCCGATGGCAGGATCCGGGGCTTGCCTTCGATGTAGCCCTTCATCTTGGAACGCTGTTGGCGCTGTTAGTCTATTACTGGCGCCAATGGCTCGATATGGGATTATCGCTAGCCGTCGGCAACCGCCTCCCGCGCCGCCTGCTGTACCTATTGATAGTCGCCTCAGTTCCCGGCGCCGTCATCGGCGTCCTGCTCGAGAAACAAGCCGAGACGATCTTCCGCTCGCCGCTCCTGATCGCGGCCACGATGGCTACGCTTGGGCTTTTTTTATGGGTCGGCGATTGGTATGGCTCGAAAAACCGCAACATAGATGATCTCACTTTCCTCGACGCCGTCCTCATCGGGCTAAGCCAGGCGTTCGCGATCATCCCCGGCGTCTCGCGCTCAGGCGCCACGATTACCACCGCCCGCATCCTCGGCATCGACCGCGCCGATGCCGCCAATTTTTCGTTCCTGATGGCGACGCCGATTATCGCCGGCGCCGGCATGCTCGAGGCGCACAAGCTTTTCCATACGGGCCTCGCCACTCAGCTCGGATGGGGCTTTGCGGCCTCGACCGTGTTCGGTTTGCTCGCAATCGCCGGCCTGCTGCGCTTCTTACGAGCCCACAGCTACAGGTCCTTCGCGATTTATCGAATCGTGCTGGCCGCGATCGTCATCGCCGTCGCCGTGGCGCGGTCATAGTCGATGCGAACCGACACCTCGGCTACGTCCGTGCCGCCGGTCGCCAACGAAAACGCCACGGCCCGCCGCGCGCGAGCCTTTCAGGTCGGCGTGACGCTCTGCATCATCAACACGATCATCGGCGCCGGCCAGCCCGTGATCACGCGATGGGGTGCGGTGCATCTCGATCCCCTGCTCTTCTGCACCGGCGCGGTCGTTTTCGCCTCGATTAGCTCAATCCCGTTTCTCCACTTCAGCGGCGAGTTGAGATTGATCGTGGACCCGCGCTATCGCGCGCGGTTGTTCATGATGTCGATGGCGGGAACTGTGATGACGAGCCTCACCCTCACCTACGGACTCACCCGCATCGGCGCGGTTGCCGGTGTGCTGCTGCTGCAAACCGAGCCGGTCTATTCGCTGGTTCTATCGACGGTCTTCGTCGGCGAGCGGCCGTCTGCGCGCCAGATGCTCGCGACCGCCACCATCCTGGTTGGCATCGGTTCGGTGTTCGCCGGCGGCGGCTCATTTTCACCGCTCTGGGCCGCCGCCATCATCTTCACGACTCCTCTATTTTGGCAGACGTCGCACGTGATCGGTCTGAAGCTGATGCCTCCGTTGACGCCGATTTCGGTCACCGGCGGCCGATTTTTCTATGCGGCGATTGTTCTGACCGCGATGCTGCTGATCTTCCGCCGCGACTCGCTCGTGCAACTCGCCGACCTGACCTCGCTCGGCGTGATCGGCGTGACCGGCTTCTTTATCTACTTTCTGAGCGCGCTCACCTGGTTCGGCGCCATCAACCGGCTCTCATTGGCGTGGACAACGGCGCTGGTCGTGCCCGGGATCCCGATACTTTCGATTCTGTTCGCCGTGATATTTCTCGGCGAGCGCGCAACCAGCCGCGAGGTCATCGGTATTCTCATTTCGGTCAGCGGCGTGCTGGCCCTCGTCCTCGGCGCCGATCCGCATCGCAAGCAACCTGCTGCCGAAGCCGCCGAGGCAATCCACGAACCCCTGATCTGATTCCCGCTTCGACATTCCAGGAAACGGATTGGGTGCAGGGGGCTGGCCCTGCGTTTGACTCTACGACTCTCCTGGTCTTAAGTGACCCACAGATGCCGCCGCAGGAATTGCGCGCGAACATAAACCCGAAATTCAACGCGAGGAATTTTTCATGGCCCGAATGGTCAGACACGAAAAGAACGCGCCCTACGAGGTCGCGGAAGGTACCGAGTTGCCGATCTATATCTGCGCGTGTGGACTCTCGAAGAACAAGCCCTTTTGCGACGGCTCGCACAAGAAAACACGCGACGAAAATCCCGCCGACGTTTACATTTACGACGACATCGGCCGCGCCCGCGTCAAGACCGAATACTAGTTTCTAGTTTTTCAGTTGTTCCGGACCCTTCGACTCCGCTCAGCGTAAACTCCGGCGGCGTTTTTTCCCTGCTCAGGTGCAGGGACCGGGGTCCCTGCCGCTGCCGGACCCCTGCTTATTTCCGCCGGTGCCGGTATGTTATTCGGAGCCGGTCGCGATGCGAACGCCGGTAGGTTCCAGTTGAAAAGTTGAAAAATCGAAAAGTTGAAACTCCCTGAAGAGATTACTCGCGCCGATTCCGAGCCTGCTTCCATCCCCGCGTGTGAAGCGCCCCGCGATCCCGCCGCCGCGGCTCCCGCTGCCGCGCCGGATTGGCTCCAGTATATAGCCGAGCCGCGCTACGCATGGCCGATACTGCTGATTTTCGGAGTCGCTCTCTATCTCGTAAATCTCGGCGGCTATCCGCTCTACACCAAGGGCGAACCGCGCGAGGCCGTCACCGTCTTCGACATCGTCCACGGCGGCGGCGTGATTCTCCCACAGCGCGCAGGCGTCGAAGTTCCGTCCAAGCCGCTGCTGATGCACTGGATGGCCGCGATGGTCTCGCTCGTCGCCGGCGGCGTAAACGAATTCACCGTGCGGCTGCCGTCAGCCGGACTCGCCATCGCCGGCGTGATCGTTTGCTACTTCTATGCGCGCCGGCTGTTCGACGACGTGACCGCGCTCATCGCCGCGCTCATACTCGCCACCACGTTTCAGTACCTGCAAGCCGGGACCGGCGCCCGCGTTGACACGACGCTGACCTTCTTCATGGAGGTCGCGTTCTTCGAATTCATTCTCATGGCCGAGGGACTGACGCGCCGGCGGATGCTGCTCTACGTCGCAATCGCGCTCGCCATTTTGACCAAGGGCCCCATCGGGTTGATCCTTCCGGGGCTGGTCGCCGTGATTTGGCTCGCCGCCGAGAAACGATGGAACCTGTTGCGCCGCATGAGTCTCGTGCGCGGTGCGATCGTCGTGCTGGTGCTTGCCGGAGGATGGTACCTCGCGGCGCTGATCGAAGGCGGCCCGGATTTTTTCCGCAAGCAGATCCTCGCCGAAAACCTGCTCCGCTTCGCCGGCGGCGGCGATTTTCACGAGGGCCACATCCATCCCTTCTACTACATGGAACTCGCTCTTCTCGCCGGATTCATGCCGTGGACGATTCTGCTGCCGATCGTCGCCGTCCAGGCCGCGCGCGCGCCGCGCGCACTCGATCCGCGCCTCAAATACATCATCGTCTGGTTCGCCGTGGTGCTGATCTTTTACAACCTCCCGCAGAGCAAGCGCGGCGTTTACCTGCTCTGCATGTACCCCGCTTTTGCCACCCTGGTGGCGATCTATGTCCGCCAGGCTGTCGTGCGTCCTGAACCGGCGCGCGCCTGTGTCCACTGGATCGCGCGATTGTCCGGTCTCGCGATGCTGCTGCTCGGCAGCGCCGGCTTGATTGCGCTTGCGATGCTCGTCGCGAGGCCACCGGAGTTCGCCGCCCTGCTGCAAGCGGCGGGCATTCGCGCACCCGCTTTTCCACGCGTCTTGACCTCAACTGCTGCCGAGGATTGGGTGCTGGACCTCGCGATGCCGCTCGCGGTCGTCGCCCTCGGCGTATTTATGCTCTTCACCCGTCCGCGTATCGAACGAATGGTGCTCGCGATCGCGGCCGCGATGGTTTTTACCACCGTTGCAGTCAACGTTGTCGTCGTACCGGCCATTGCCAACACTCTCTCGCTGAGAGACTTCACCGATCATGCCATGAAAATCGTGGGCGACAGCCGGGTCGGCTATCTGGGCGCGCTCAACTACGACGTCGCTTTTTACAGCCGCCGCACAATTCCGATCGTCTCGCAAAGAAATCCGGAGATGCCCGAGTACCTGATCGCCTGGCGCACTCTGTTCAACGCGCTTCCCGCGTCCAGGCAGCGCCGCTTCGACATCGTGATGACAAGCAACCCGACCTCGCTCGACGGCACCGACGAGATGCTCCTCCTTCGCCAGCGCGCCGGTTCCCCGGACCTTCCCTCCAAAAGACCCGCCGACAGCTACATCGAAGCAGGAATTTCTACGACATGGTCTCTCTTCGAATCTCGTCGACCACCTTCACCAGCCGCGGCAGCACCTCCGCCGATCCGCCCCGAAAGCTCACGTCGCATATCGGCGTGATCTCCGACTCGTAGAGGTTCACTTCGATGAGTATTCCGCCGCGCTCCTTCACTTCGAGCGCGAATCCCGCCGCCGGATAAACCGTTGCCGAGGTCCCCGCCACGATCACCAGGTCTGCCTTCGCCGAATGCTCCGCGCACATGTTCAGCACATCGATCGGAATCGGCTCGCCAAACGAAACCGTGTCCGATTTCAACAATCCTGCGCATCGCGGACACGCAGGCGGCAGCTTGTCCAGACTGATCGCGTCGCGATGAAACCGCGTCGTGCAATCGAGGCATCGAATCAAAGTCCAGTTGCCATGAATTTCCGCGAGCGCCTTCTGCCCGGCCTGCCGGTGCAGGTCATCGATGTTCTGCGTGATCACGAAGCGCAACACTCCCAGTTCTTCCATCTCCACCAGCGCGAGATGGCCCGGATTCGGCCTGGCAACCGTAAGCGGCTTGAAAAGTTCGTCGTTGCGTTTGCTGAGCCGCTCTTCCCACGCTTTTTTCGGATCGGCCATGAAGCGCTGAAAGCCGTTCATCGGCGGCTCGCCGTACTTGGTCCACAGCCCGCCCGGCCCGCGAAACGGCGGGATTCCACTTTCGACCGACATCCCCGCGCCCGTGAGCGCGATCGCATACCGCGCCGCCAGGATCATCCTCGCGCCCTCGCGAATTTCCTCTTCGCTCGCTCTCTGGCTTGCTTTTGCCATCGCGAATTCGCCCTCCACGCGCAATTCCCACATAGTCAGTCGGCGTCAACTGACTACGCATGAAACGAAAGTGAACGCGTACGCCGCCAGCCCGGCGGCCTCGGCTCGAATAGTCACCGCGCCCGAAACAACCGACTCATTCGCGACGACACTGTACATCCGCGGCCGGTCCACCGTGATATATCCCTGCTTGCCGTCGAACTTCACGTCGTCGCCTGCCCTCTGCGCGCCTTCGAGCGTGATTTCCGCGCGCACGCTCGCGCCCTCCGCCGGCGCCATCACCAGGTTCACATCCTTGGCCGTGTACCTGAGCGAAATCGCCGCTCCCGGCGCCTCGCTGCACGCGCTCTCCTGCTCGATGCGCCATATCCCCGCGAGATAACTCACGCCCTCCACGTGCGGCCCGATGTCGCGATAGTCATGCGGCCGGTCGCGGACCACGCTCTCAGGATTCCCGAACTGGCCGCGCGCGTATCCGAGATACACCTCCGGCGTGACGCGATAGCAGACCGCGCCGGGACGGTCGCTGTCGCGCACCGGCTCCATCGGCGGCGGCAGACTCGCGCCGGGATTCAGTTCGCGGATCAGTCCCTGAATAGCTACTTCGGTTCCCTGATACTCTCCTTCGCCGAAATGGTAATAGCGAATGCGCCACTTCGCATCGACTAAGTATTTGGCCGGCCAGAACCGATTCGAGTACGCCCGCCAGATTGCGTATTCGTTGTCGAGCACGATTGGGTATTCCAGACCGAATCGCGCCACCGCTTGCGCCACGTGCGATCCTTCCCGCGCGAAAGAAAACTCCGGCGCGTGCACGCCGACAATCACCAGGCCGCTGTGCCCGTATCGCTTGTTCCATGCCACGACGTAGGGCAGCGTCCGGATGCAATTGACGCAGGTGTAGTCCCAGAAATCGACCAGCACGACGGCCTTGTCGCGCAGTGCCTTCAAGCTCACCGGGCCGTGCTGGATCCATTGCCCGCCATCCAGTTCGGGCGCCAATACGGTCTCGGACATTTGCGGCATCTCGATCTCCTGGCAATCTCGCGGCCGTCGGCGCCGTTGCGTCGATGACCCGGAGCCTAGCACAGCCCGGGTTTCGGCTCTAAGCTAAAACCTTGCAGAGGAACACCGTTCGGTCTATGCGGCGAGTTGAAATCGGAAAGCAAAAGGAAATCCTGGTTAACACAAAAGACATGGCGGCGCAGGCGCCCGTGCTCTGGCAGTTCGCGGCTTCCCACTACGCCGAGAAGGCGCGTTGGGCGCTCGATTACAAGCACGTCCCGCACATCCGGCGCTCGCTCATGCCCGGGCCGCATGTCCCCAGAATCAAAAGGATGACCGGACAGACCGCGGTGCCCGTCCTCGAGCTCGGTGGCGCGATCATCTCCGACTCGACCCGCATCATCGAAGCGATCGAAAAAGCTTATCCCGACCCGCCTCTCTATCCCGCCGACCGCGAGGCGCGGGAACGCGCGCTCGAACTGGAAAATTATTTCGACGAAGAGCTGGGCCCGTATATCCGCCAATGGGGATATTTTATGTTGCTGCCCTACTCGTCCACGATCACGGCGCTGTTCACGAGCCAGGCCGGGGTCGGGAAGCGCCTGTTCATGCGCGTAATCTTTCCGTTGGTGCGGCCCCTGATGAGAAGCAAAATGAAGGTCTATCCGGCCGAGGCGGGAGCGGCGCGTGATAAGACCGTCGCCGCGATGGATCGAATCGCGCGCGACCTTCAGCCTTCCGGCTACCTGGTCGGCAACGGTTTCACGGTTGCCGATCTGACCGCGGCCGCATTGCTGTGGCCGCTGGTGATGCCAAAGGAGTTTCCCTACCCGCTTCCCGCCGCACTGCCGGCGCCGCTGGCGCAGGCGCGCGCGCAGCTCGCCGAGCATCCGGCGTTGAAATGGGCTGCCGGCATCTACGCCAAGCATCGCGGCAAATCGGCGGCGCTCGCCGAAGAGACCGTCATCTAGGGAGATCCGGCGGCGCGGTTGCGTCGATGGGCGGGAGCGTAGCACAGCCCCGCTTTCAGCTCTAAGTGGATTTGACGCTTCGCGCGTCGCGCATTAGTCACTGGCTGTTGGCTAAACCTTCGCGCCTCAAAGTGATTGCGATCGAATCGCCCGCTGACGTGCAGCGTGCCTACGCGATTCGCCGCCGCGTGGTCTGCGCCAGAGGAAGACGCTCACAACCGTTGTGCTCCAGAGCGGATTTGCTCTACGCTTCGCCCCGGAAAGGTCGAAACGGAAATTCCGGCTGAAAGTCGGTTTTGAAAACGGAAGAGAATCGGATGAGGCCTTATCTCCGGCTTTTGTCGCTGGCCCTGCTAGGTAGCGGTCTGGCACCGCTCATAACAGTGTGCGCGAGCTATTACGCGTCGGGCACTATCTCGGTACGGTTCCTGATCGTGATCGCGGTCATTGCGGTTTTGGTGCTCGCATTAACAGTGGTCTTTGATCGAGCTCTTATCGCGTTTGAGCCACAGCTAGATAGACACGCCCGCGATCAGGCCGTCTTTCTGCGTTCGTTTCCCGACCGTTACGTCCGTCTCGCCATCTTCGGCTCCGCGGCTCTGAGCCTATTCCTGGAACTGGCAATGATTCGCTGGCAGAGTACCGTATTCCCCTTCTTTGCCTTTTACAAAAACTTTTCTCTTTTGTCCTGCTTTGCAGGACTGGGCCTTGGATATTGGATGGCGAACCGTGAGCGCATTCCGCTCAATTTCACTATTCCACTGCTGGCATGGCAGTTCGCACTGATGCTCGGTATGCGCTACGGCATGTCGGAAGCGCAGATAGCCAGTCTGAGTAACCTGCCGTTCAGCGAACAATTGAATATGGGCCTGGGAGCGGCCAGGCATTTTTTTGAGACACCGCATTTCTACTGTGTGCTAGCCATAATTTTCCTGCTTACCGCCCTCGCGTTCATACCGGTTGGACAGTTGTGCGGTGTTCTGATGGAGCGAGCGGAACAACTGCCCGCCTACGGACTAAACCTGCTAGGCAGCCTGGCCGGGGTGCTGCTTATCTTCGCAGTCAGCGCCTTCTGGACACCGCCGCTAGTGTGGTTCGTGTTGGCATTTTCCGCCATCCTGCTCTTCTACGTCCCGAAGCGGTCGTCGCTGATGCCCGGCTTGATTGCTGCTGCGGCAGCACTCGTTACGCTGGCGTGGCCGGTCAGTCCTGCGTGGCAGAGGATCTATTCCCCTTACCAACTATTGGAAGTGGGCCACAATGAACGTGGTGGCTTGATGTTGATTCTCGCCGCCGGCCATTACTATCAACGGGTTTGGGACCTGTCACGCTCCAACCACACCTACAACCTCATACCAATACGGAATTACTATGAGCTGCCGTATCGCCTTTACGGCCAGCGAAAGACCGTCGCGGTAGTGGGTGCCGGAACGGGCAACGATGTAGCCGCGGCATTACGCCGCGGGAGCGAGCATGTGGATGCCATAGAAATAGACCCGGCTATCCTGCTGCTGGGCCGCCTTGGCCATCCCGAGCATCCGTATCATGACCCGCGCGTCCATGCGATTGTCAACGATGCGCGGTCATTTCTGCGCAGTACGGATCAGACTTATGACATGATTGTGTATGGGCTTTTGGATTCACACACGCTCCTGAGCCAGGCCTCAAGCGTGCGTCTGGACTCTTTTGTTTACACCGTGCAAGGGCTACGGGAGGCAAGGGCCCGATTGAAACCTGGCGGAATGATGTCGCTCTCCTTCTCCATGCTGACGCCGCAACTGGGCCGCAAGCTATATCTAATGATGCAGCAGGCTTTTGATGGGCGTGCACCGGTTTGCGTAACTGCCGGCTACGACGGGGCAGTAATGTTTTTCGAGGGAAAGGACAAGGATTTAGCGTTGCCATCGGCGCTTCTCCAACAATTCGGTTTCCAGGACAGCACCTCGGTGTACGCCGACCCGGCGCTGCAGGCCGATGTCTCGACGGACGATTGGCCGTTCTTCTATATGCCGCGGCGAGTCTACCCGTTTTCCTATCTGGGAATGTTCGTTCTGATTCTTTTGCTCTCAATCTTTCTTGTTGGCAACTTCATAGATGAGGGGCAGCAGGTTAGTCACTTGTCATTTTTCTTTCTTGGGGCTGGTTTCATGCTCATCGAGACTAAAGGGATTACGGAATTAGGACTGACGTTCGGTAATTCCTGGCAAGTCATCGGCATCGTCATAGCCGGCGTGATGGTGATGGCGTTCCTCGCCAATTGCGTAGTCCAGTGGCTCAAGGTCGAACGGCCGGAAATTCCTTACGTGCTGCTGCTCGCCAGCTTGCTTATCGGATGGTGGATAGCCAGATCGGGCGGTTTCGCTTCCACGTGGATGGGTCGTACTGCCACAACTATTATGCTCACCTGTCCCATGTTTTTCTCTGGCGTGGTGTTCTCTACACTACTGAGCTTGCGGGGAAGGATATCGACAATCATGGCGGTGAATCTGCTCGGCGCGATGTTCGGCGGCTTGCTGGAGTACAATTCGATGTATTTCGGCTTTCAGTTCCTCTATCTGCTTGCCGGCGCTATATATCTTTTGGCGTTGTTGTGGGAATTCGCCGGCCAGAAGTTTGATTCCGCATCGGCGCTTGAGCAGCAAAGTGCTGAATCAATGATCGTTTGATCTGAAGATCTGCCTATCGCTTGGACGCGAAGCCCCTTGTGCCTTATCTGGACCCAGCCCCGAGCGAAAGGCGATTGTCGGGTGGATGATGAATCCGGTTGCAGCCATGTATTCGGCCTGTTTAAGGAGCTTCATGGTACGCTCCTGGCCCTGATGGAAATCTCCGATTAGTAGTTCACATACAAAACGGAAATCCGGGCTAAGTGGATTTGACGCTTCGCCCATTACGCGTTAGTCACTGGCTGGTGGCTAAACCTTCGCGCGTCAAAGTGATTGCGATCGAATCGCCCGCTGACATGCAACGTGCCTACGCGATTCGCCGCCGCGTGTTTATCGAAGAGCAGCGCGTGCCCGAAGAAATCGAAATGGACGCCGACGACTCGCACGCATTTCACGCACTGGCGATTCTCGACGTCAATCCCATTGGATGCGGCAGGATGGTCGAGCATAGCCGGGGCGAAGTGAAGATTGGCCGAATGGCCGTCCTGCGGGACTTTCGAAAGACCGGTATCGGCGCCGACATCCTGCGCTTCCTCGTCGATCGCGCTCGCATACGCGGATTCCGCAAAGCAATCCTGCACGCGCAACTTACGGCTGAGGGCTTCTATCTCAAAGAAGGATTCATCGCCGTGGGCGACGTCTTCAACGAAGCCGGCATCGCGCACCGCAGGATGGAACGCGATCTCTAGAACCGACAAAAACCCCGATGGACGACAGGCTACAGATATTTGCCGCCCCAGCGGTCGAGGAAAGTTACCTGCTCTAGCGGCGCGCGTGAGACTGGGCCGAAGTGTCCCAGCGGATAACCTATCGGGATGATCGCGAAGGTGTGGGCCTTTTCGGGCAGTCCCAGGATCTCGTCAACCTCTTTCTCGTAAAGCAGATGGCGCGTCGTCAGGGTCGCGCCCAGTCCCAAGGCGCGCGCGGCAAGCAAGATGTTTTGCACGGCAGGGTAAATCGACGCCCCAGCTCCGACTCCACTTCCCGAATCGCCGTATAGGCAGCATACAATGAGCACCGGCGCTTCGTGGAAGTGTTCGGTGAGGTGGTCCCTCGCTGCCAGCATGCGCTGCTTTTGCGCTTCAGTTTTGCCGGGAGGGGGCGGCGCCGCATGAAAGCGTTCTTTGAGATCCTCGAAGGCGCGTTTATATCTGATCTGAATTTGCTTTTTGATCTGGGGATCCTTCACCACGATGAAGCGCCAATGCTGGGCATCGCCGCCGCTCGGCGCGCAGGTAGCGGCCTCGAGGATTTCACGGATGAGTTCATCAGGAATGGGGTCCGGTTTTAGCCGCCGCATCGCGCGCGTTGTACGGATTGCGTCAAACAGGCTAATTTTCCGATCCATCTTGGAATGCTCCTTTTTGCACCGCTAGTGGTCCGACCCGGTAACCGTCTGGCATCTTGAGCCGCATTCGGGGGCGGACGATACCACCTTGACCTTCTAATTGCAGAGAATGGCTACTACGGGCAAGGCAAAGGGCCGCAAAGATCTTCTTGCCGCGCGCGCCAAGTCAATCTGGCCGGTGTCGAAGCAGGAGAGGAAAGTTGCTGTCGATCTCTGATGTAAAAACGAGATTCCGCAGGCTGAAGGAAGTCGAATATCCGGAGCTCGCCGGCCTAACGCGGGCCCAAATCTACGACGGCAAAATGGGGCCGGGGGGTCTTTACCTTGCCGCCCGGATGGCTCGGACACTCTCTCTGAAGCGGGGGACGACTATCATGGATCTGGGCTGTGGCAGAGGCGCCACCTCCGTCTTTCTGGCTCGCCAGTTTGGCGTCAACGTCTTAGCTGTCGATTGGTGGATCTCCGCGAATGAGCTTTATTCGCGCACGCAACAGGCGGGCCTGAATATCGTCCCGATGCACCTGGACATAACGCAAGCGCTGCCCTTCGCGGAGTCCTGTTTCGATGCCATCTTCTGCATGGATGCGATCCACTACTTCGGCGCGAATCCGGGTTTCCTCCCCCATTTGCTCCGTCATCTCAAACCGGGCGGCCGCCTCTGCATCGGCAGTCCGTGCTTCAACGAAGAATTCGATGCAGCCAAGCTGCATAATCTTCCGCACGAGTATGACGACGGTACAAAGCTCTGGAACGAGGAGTTTTCCAAATACCATTCGCCCCACTGGTGGGCCGATCTGTTCCGGCAGACGGGGTTGGTGACGGTCTTGTCAGTCGAAGAACTGCACGATGGCGTGGTGATGTGGGAAGACGAAGTACTCTGGAACCTCGAGCGGGCCGAAAAATCGGATGAGGAGGCGCTGATCGATGCCCGGCAAATTGCATATGGCTACAACCACCGACCGTATCTGACACACTTTGTCCTCACTGTCGAAGCGAGGTCGGCGAGCGAGCGTCAATGACGAATTCCCTGGACAGCCGCGGAGCGCGCCGCACAGTGAAAGAGTGAGGGAACTACAGACTGGCGGCGAACTGTTCGATTACGCGCGCGACCGCTTCGGCCTTCTCCAGGATCACATGATGATGCGCGCCGGCAATCGTCACCAGCCGCGCATTGGGATTCGACGCGCGCGCATGCTCGGCGCCCTCCGCGGTCATGATGCGACTGTGCTCGGCGCGCACCAGCATCGTGGGAATCCTGATTTCCTTGATCGTTTCGAGCACCGCCATCCGGTCGCCGCCGAGGAAACACTCGCGATCGAACTTGAGCGTCCACCGGCCTTCATCCGTCCGCGCCAGGCTTTTTTCGGCGATCTCATGAAGTACCTCGTCCGCGATTCCGCCCTCGTTCGGCATCAGCCGAAAGCGCGCCTTCGCCGTCGCGAGATCGGGATACGTCACCACCGGGATTGCTTTCAGCCGCCGCATATATCGATCCCGCCCGCGAGTCGAGGTAACCGGGACGTCGATCGCGATCGCGCCGCGCGCGCTGTCAGGATGCCTCCGCGCGAACGCCAGCACGTTCATCCCGCCCATGCTGTGACCCGCGACGACAGGCTTTTCGGCATTCGCCGTCGCGTGCGCGACGAACCTCGCGATGTCGTTTGCGTAATCGACCGGCGAGTACGCCGCCGGCCGCGCCCATTCGCTGTCGCCATGCCCGCGCTGGTCAAGCGCGAGCAGCCGGTACTCGGCCGCAATCGCGCGCGCCACCGGTTCCCACCACCACGCATTGGCAGAGTTGCCGTGCAGCAGGACAACCGTTCGCGGCGCGTGCGGATTCCATTCCAGGTAATGAAGCCGCGGAGAGCCTTCGAGCAGATGGCTGTGCGGGGCGGTCATTTCAAACCGTCCACAAAATCCCTGATTATTTGGATCAGCGCGCCGGGATTGTCCAGCATGACGTGATGATACGAATCATCGATCTCCACCAGCCGTCCGTTGGCAAGCTGCTCGACCATTTTTTTTGCGAGCTCGCGATCCAGCAACGGACTCTTTGCGATCTTCACGATCAGCGCGGGGCATGCGATGCGATGCAACGACTTCCACACCCGCGACGGTTCGCGAATCATCGTGCGCCGATCGAGCTTGTGCGTCCACCTGCCGTCGGCGTGCTGCTTGAAGCTCCGACGCGCGACGTGCTCCAGGATTTCCTTTTTCGCCAGCGTCTCGCGCGGCAGGACCCTGAAATTCCGCGCCGCCTCGTCGAGCGACTGAAATCGGCGCGCCGGCTTTTCCGCGATCGACTGCAGGAATTCGAGCGCCCGTTCCGGGTAGTCGGGCGGAGGATCGATCGCCACCATCGCGCGCAATTTTTCGCTGTGCTCCGCCGCGTATGCGAGCACGTTATGCGCGCCCATCGAGTGCCCAACCAGGATCGGCGCGCCGAATCCCCACCCGTCGATCACTCGATCCAAATCCGACACGTAATGACGCGAGCCATACGCCCATTCATCCGCCCAATCGCTCTCACCATGCCCGCGTTGATCGAGCGCCAGCACGTGAAAAGCGCCGACGAACGCCGGCGCGACAAAGTCCCACCAATGCGCGTGCGCGGAACCGCCATGCAGAAACAGGATCGGCGGCTTGCCCTCGCCTCCGTAATCGAGGCAATTCAGCGCGAGCCCGTTTGCTACGAAGCGATGCGCCTTCATCCGTCCCCCGGAATTTCTTTTATCATCTCGAAGCCGATCCCAGTCGCGCAGACATGATACCTTTGCAGCGCGCGCCTTTCATGCCACCATTTAGCTGCCAGTTCACACCTGAAGCCATGCGAGATCGAACCGCGCTGAAACCACTGACGCTCGTCGCCGCACTGATGCTTGTGCTCGCGTCCTTTCCTTTTTCGGCGCGCGCCCAGGATGCCAACGCGGCCAAGGCCCGCGCGCTCGTCGATGCCGCAATCAAAATGACCGACAGCGACGCCGCCCTGAAGCTGCTCTGGCAGGCCACCGAAATCGATCCCACTTTCGACGACGCCTACGTTTATCTCGGTCTCTACTACAACTCGCGCTCCGACTTCACCAACGTCGTCAAGGTTTATCAAAAGCTCCTCAAGTATCAGCCCAATCAGGTCAGCGCCTATCTGAATATCGGCGAGGCGTACATGTCGTTTTCCCCGGCCAGGACCGACGATGCGCTGGTCTATTATCGCAAGGGGTACGAGCTCGATCCCAAGAACACTTTCGCCGCGCTCAGAATTGGAGAACTACTCGCGCAGACCGGCCAGCGCGACGACGCGCTCAAGTATCTGAAAATTGCGCTCGGCGACAGCGCCAAAAATCCCACCGTCGCATCGGAAGCTGAGAAGACTCTCAAGCAGATGGGCGCCCTCTGACCAGGACGGCAGGCTGCGCGCCCGTGGCCGCGGCGACCAGTGCGCGCACAGCAAATTCGACCGTGTGGCGGGCTTGCGCCGCGCCGCGCTTCTGATCGCGGCGCAGATGCTGCCAGGCCGCGGTGGTTACCGGCTCTCCGTCATGATCAGCAGCTGGCCCTCGAGTCCGGCCTCGCGATGCACCGCGATCGCCCGCACTTCCGGCAGGGTCGCGATGCGCTGGAAGGCGGCGCGCGACGGATACTCCATGATCGCGGCGACATCCCACAGATCGCCCACTTCTCCGATCACCACGCCCGCGATCTTGCCCGCGAACAACATCCTGCCGCCCTCGCGCTCGACGATTTTGGTCATCGCGGTCGCATAGCGCTGGTAGGCTTCGAGGCCCGAGACATCGTCGGCCCGCCCGTCCTTGTACAGCGCCTTCATCCGGAACTTCAGGAGGTTCAGCATCGCGATCGGCGTCGATGACGCATCATCCGCCAGCGCCCGGATTCCGTCGGCGGTTGGATAGACGGCGTTCTCGACTTTCATCTCTTTCCTCCTCTCGATCCGCGTGCGCGTACGGACGAAGTTCATTTCGTCGATGCGATGAACTCGTGGATCAAGCCGGCGATCTCATCCGGCTTGTCCTCCTGCAGAAAATGGCCCGCGTCCGTGATAGTCACATGCTTTTGCCCCTTGGTCCCTGGAACACGATCCTGAAAGAGGCGCTCGCCTCCTTTCGTAATCGGATCCGAATCGCTGAACGCGGTCAGAAACGGCTTGGTGAACCCCTCCAGAACTTTCCACGCGGCCTTGTTCTCGGCGACCGAGCCGTGTTCCGGCGTAATCGGGACCAACGCAGGAAAGCGGCGCGCACCCGCCTTGAACGATTCGTCGGGGAACGGCGCTTCGTAGGCGGCCTGTTCGGCCTCGCTCAGGCTGCGGCGGCATCCCATCGCCAAAATCTGCCCGATCGGCAAGACGGGTGCGCTCTGGCTGAAGTCGAGCCATCGCTGGAACCCTTCGCTGAATCCCTCGCCGGTCGGCAGCCCGGTATTGGCAACCACCACGCGCGCGAATCTTTCTGGAAACGCAGCCACCAGCCGAAGCCCAATCAGGCCGCCCCAGTCCTGGCAGAAGAGCGTAATACTCGACAGGCGCGCAGCCACCAGCCAATCGCTCATCCATCGCACGTGCCGTTCGTAGGTGTGATCGGATTGATCGGCAGGCTTGTCCGAACGGCCGAAGCCCACCAGGTCTGGCGCGACCGCGCGATGGCCGCGCGCGGCGAGGCTCGCGATTATCCGGCGATAGAGGAACGACCACGACGGCTCGCCATGCATGAGCAGCACGGGAGCGGCGCTGGGCGGACCCTGGTCGAGGTAGTGGATTCGCAGCGCGCTCCCGCCGGAGTCTGTGACTTCGCAATAATGCGGTGCGAATGGGAAGTCGGGAAGATTGGCAAATCGCGCGTCGGGAGTTCTCAGGATTTTCAAAGGATGCCTCGCTCGGAATCAGCGTTGGCGATCGTCGATATATTGACACTGTGAATGTCATTATATTGCGACCGGGTCAAAGCGATGTGGGCGATTTTTTCGCCTATCATAACCGCGAAGCTCTGCAGCATCCTTCAAACTCGCTTGTTGGTTTGCGCGTCGGCGCGTCGTTCTGTTTCCCATGGCGGTCCAAACGGGCGGTTCACGGCAGGACGCGGCGGCTGCTCGTAGCTCGTCAGCACGCCTGCATAATCGAGGTAGTCGGCGAAGTACGAACGAATTCCCGCGCGTTCGAGAACTGCGTCGAGTGCGTCGCTGCGGTACTTCGCATAGCGGGCGAGCAGGGTCGCGCGGGCTTCGGCAAGAAACGGCGTCACGGCGATTTCGATGCGATCCCCGCTCGCGAATGCAAGCTCCGCTTTCCCATCCACCGCTGCGCGGCTGACCCAAGGCAGGTAGAAGCGGCCGAGTTCGGCCAGAGTCGCAAGCATCGTCTCGGGCACTTCGCCGGCCGCCATCCATTCACCGAATCCCAGGTCCTCGGGCTCCATGATGCGGTGAGTGTGCGCGACGATGGCCCGCGCGTCCGCATCGACCCATCGCCGGCACAGCGGATCGTTGATGAAATGCGCCGCGTTACCGCCGAAGAATGCGAAGTCCGCAAGCGACGGACGCGCGCCGAGGAGATATGGATGCGACGCGAGATGTGTGCCGGTCACGCGAAGCCAAGGCCGCATAATTTCGCCGATCCATGAATCGATGTTCGCGGCGGTCACGCCGAAGGGCTCACACGTCGCGGTGACGTGGGCCTTAACCACCGCGTAAGCCTGGTCGCACGGAACCTCCACCTCATGGGTGGCGTCGCGCGCAAGCTCCCATCCGCCGACGCGGTGGTTTTCCTCGTAGAACCATCGCGATCCCACCGCGGGCCGATAGAACCATTCATCGAGTGCATCTTCGAGGACGTAATCGATGAACCGCAGCACCGGATCGGTGGGAAACACGCGAGGTTCAGGAAAGCGTGACTCCAGATGATGAATCATCGCGGTCGTATCCCACATGAATTCGCCGTCGGGCGTCATCACCACCGGCATAGCGCCGGGCCATCCGGCCTCGCGCGCCAAGCGATTTGCACCCGCGAATCGCCGCATAAGATATGGGATAGCCTTGTAATCGAGATAACCGGTGAGTTTGCGCGTGAAGTAGGACTGCGTCATCCCATACACGCGATAGCTCGCGGCGCGAGGCGGACGGTCAGGCGGCATCGCGCACTCCTGCTATCGCCATGCACCCGCGCTTAATTCTGCGGTACGGGCGGGGGCGGAGGTGTCTGCGGCGGCGCGCCCTCTTCGGACGGCATATGGCCGCCACCATCGCCGCCGCCGTGGCCGTGATGCGCCCACGGCTGCGTGAAATCGCGATCGAATATCTTCTGCTGCTCGGGCGTCAGCACGCCACGAACCTCGCCGAGTCCATCCCAGAACAGCTCATGCCGGCGATGGTCAAAATCCTGCCGCGCCTGCATCACTTTGAACCGCGTATCGCGCAGAATGTCGCCGATGCGGTCGCGTTGCGCCGGCGTCAGGTTGAGCTCGTGATTCATTCGCTCGATCAACCCCGGCCCCGGCACCCGCAGGTAATGATACCGGTACGCGAGCGTGCTGAGCGCAAAACCAATCAGAAGACACGAGACTCCCACCACCACGCCGAACAGGATATTCGACTTAGCTGGCAAGGTCGCTCTCTGTCATCGGCATCTCGGGCGCCAATGGATCACCTGCGGTTTCAGAATTCATACTCGCCTCGGGCACTGATAGCGCCTCGCCCAAAGACTCATTCGGCGCCCGCGTCGAAAGATACGCGGTGCTGGCCGCGAATACAAAGATCGCCGCCGCCGCCGACATCGCCAGCCATCGATTCGGCTGCCGCGACAACGACATCTCCCGCGAAACCGACGCGAATCGCCGCGGCCTGTCTGCCAGCGAGAACTCGCGCCGCGCCGGCTGCGATACGGGAGCCGCATCCCGTTCTATCTCGCCATGCAGCACCGGCGCCGTCAGCGCGAAGACGCGAAACGCATGATCGCACTTCCCGCATCCCTTCAGATGCGCCAGCAACTCGGCCCGCCGCTCGGCCGTCGCGGTCTTGCGCCACAGCGCGGAAAATTCCTGTCGTGCTTCAAAACAATTCATGACTGTTACCTGTTGCGGCCCCCCGCGAGCATCCGCTCCGCCTGCTTGCGGAGCGCCTGCCGGGCGCGGAACGCGCGAATTTTTACCTTGGCCTCACTCCATCCAAGCGTCTCCGCGATTTCGCTGACGCTCATATCTTCGCTCTCTTTGAGCACCATCACCATTCGGTCCTCGGGCTTGAGCGTGTCGAGCAGGCGATGCGCCAAGTTGTACGCTTCGCGCCGCTCTTCGGCCTCAGCGACGATCTCCTCTGGCGAGGCGCCGTTCGCCGTCTGCATCCATTGCACTTCCGGCGCGCTGAAATCTCCGACCAGTTCTTCGGGACGCCGCCGCCGCCGGCGCAGCTCGTCGTAACATAGATTCACCACGATCGCGCGCAGCCATCCGCCAAACGGCATCTCGGCCCGATACGTCGCCAGGGCGGTGTACGCTCGGATGAAACTTTCCTGCGCGATATCCCGCGCCATCTCCTCGTCTGAAAAAAATCGCCGGCATAACCGTTCGACGCGTGGGCGATGCCGCCCCGCAAGCTCGGTGAACGCGCCGCTATCCCCGCCGAGGACTTCGGCTATCAGTTCCTCGTCGGGTTTGGCGCTCAATCTCCACCCTGCCCTGCTACGCGCCGAGAGACCCAACATAACCGTTTATTAATACGCATTATCCCGCCGATGGTTACACTTTTTCCGGCCGAAACTGCAACCCAAACCTGGTCTGCAGGGACCCGCCCGTGCACTCGCCACCGCAAGCAGAGGCTGTGCGCGTGCCTTTCAATCGGGCACCGCTTACCATGTCCGTTCGGGTCGCGTAGATTCGCGGTGTCAGCACGCGGAGGTGCCAATGGCGGCGGAGCGCAAAGGTGCGATCGAGATCTTCAAGGTGGCCGGCATCCAGGTCGCCATCGACTATTCCTGGCTGTTCATCTTCGCGCTGATCCTATGGTCACTGGCCTCGGGATATTTTCCCCGGGAGTATCCCGGCTATTCGACCGGAAGTTACTGGCTGGTGGGACTGGTTGCGACCATCCTGTTCTTTGGCTCGGTGCTCGCGCACGAGCTGTGCCACGCCGCGATGGGGAACCGGCTCGGCGAGGGGGTGCACCGGATCACGCTGTTTATCTTCGGCGGAATGGCGGAGCTGGAGCACGAGCCCACGAGCGGGATCGATGAGCTCAAGATCGCCGCGATAGGTCCGCTCAGCTCGCTGGTGATGGCGGGAATCTTCTGGCTGATCGCGCGCGGGATCGGCGCGGCTCCGGCGACGGCCCTGTGGAAAGCGGTCTTTTCCTATCTCGCCTTCATCAATCTCGCGCTCGCACTGTTCAACCTGCTGCCCGGATTTCCGCTCGACGGAGGGCGGATGCTGCGCGCCGCGTTGTGGATGCGATGGGGCGATCTGCGCCGCGCGACCGCCGCGGCGGCCGATTGGGGCAACACGATCGCGTGGGGACTGATCGCGTTCGGCGTGATGGAGATCTTTGCGGGCGCGCTGATCGGCGGAATCTGGCTGATATTTATCGGGCTGTTCCTGCGCAGCGCCGCATCCTCGGGCTACCAGAGCATGATCGTCGAGCAGGCGCTGTCCGGCGCGCGCGTGGGCGAGATCATGGTGCGCGATCCGATCGTGCTCGGCCCCGATGAAACGGTAGCCGGCGCCATCGAGAACTATTTCCTGCGCTACGGTTTCGGCGGCTTTCCGGTCGCGGAGGATGGAAAAGTACTGGGCGTGGTGACTCTTGCGCAGGTGCGCGAGTGTCCCGCGGCCGAGCGCGCGAGCAGGCGCATCGGCCAAGTTATGCGGCCCGCCGACCAGACAATCGAGATTGCCCCCGGCGCCGGCGTCAGCGATGCGATCCGGCAGATGGTGGCGGCGGATATCGGGCGTCTGCTGGTCGTTGACCAGGGCAAGCTGGTCGGCCTCATCACGCGTACCGGCGTAACGCGCTATGTGCATACCAAGACGCAGCTCTCAGCGCCCGCCAGCACGGCGGCATAGCGAGTCCGGTATGCCTAGCGCCTCAACGGCGCTGAGAGCGTCGGTGGCGGCATGCGGTCTTGATACCGTCATCCCGATGTCTCTTCTTTGTGTCATCCCGACCGAAGCGGAGGGACCCCAGATCCGAGGCGGTCGTCCTGTCTTAATCAAACGGGAAGCGCGAAACCTGCGCGAGGTTTCGCTCTCCTGAAAGGCTAAAAATCAAATCGCGGTCCAACGCCCTTTGAATTCATCGCCTCGGAGGAGGGGGGAGGCCGGCGCGGGCCAGGTCGGCCGGCGTGTCCAAGTCCAGATTGATTCCCGGATCGTCCAGGTCAACGTAGGCCACCCGCGACGCGTCCGCGTTCACCACGCTACGCGCGCCCTCGCCTTCCGGTGCGGACATAAGTTCGCCAAACAACGCGCGGTCGAAAATCACCGGATGGCCCCGGCGGCCATCGTGACGCGCGATCACAATCGGCTTGCCCGTTCGATTGTACGAATCGACGATCGCTCGAAACGTTTCGACCCGGACCATCGGATGGTCCCCGAGATGCACAATCGCGCCCGCCGAGTCCGGTTGAATGGCACCGAGGCCGACCTTCAATGACGACAGTTGCCCGCGCGAATAGTCCGGATTCTCGATGATCGCGATACGAACGTCGCGCGCAATCGCGGCCCGAACGCGCTCACGATGCGCCCCGATCACAATCACGAGTCGCGGCACGACGGCGAGCATCGTCTCTGCGATCTGCTCGATAAAGGTCCGCCCGCCGACCTCAAGGAGCGGCTTCGGATAGCCCATCCGGCGCGACTCGCCCGCCGCCAGGATGATTCCCTCGAGATGCCGCTTCGTGTCGATTTCAGAGACCGGGTGCCGCGTCGATGCGGGCTACTTCGAGCGTTTGAGGATGCCGAAACGCACGCCGAGCGTAAAATCGTCGCGCTCGCCGGTGCGGCGCTCGCGAATAATCTCCGCGATGATCGAGAGCGCAATCTCCTCCGGCGTCTCGCCGCCAATCGCGACGCCGAGCGGCGCATGAACGTCGCCGAGCCGCTCGATCGGAACCCCGCTCTCGCCGATTCGCTCGAGCGTGGCCTTCACCCGGCGGCGCGAACCGATCATCCCGACAAATCCGCACGGCTGCATCAGCGCCGCGCGCACAACTTCCTCGTCGAACGTATGACCGCGCGTGACGGAAACCAGATAGCAGTGGCCGTCGAGCGCGAGCGAGTCGATCGCGGCCTTGAAAGGCTTGACGATTATTTCGTCGGCATTCGGAAACCGCTCACGGTTCGCAAACGATGCGCGATCGTCGATCACCGTAACGTGAAACCCGAGCATCGCTCCAAGCGCGCACAACGGCGCCGCGATATGGCCCGCGCCAACGATTATCAGCCGCTGCGCACCAACGATCGGATCGACGAACAGGCGCACGCCGCCATTGGGTTCCAGACGCGTGACAGGTTGAAGCCCACCGGCGCCATCGACTTCGAGCAAGGTGGGAATCGCGTCGGCCGTTCGCTCGACGATTCGCGCGAATTCCGCCGCGGGCAGATCGATCGGTCCCGCATCTCGCGCGTCCGCATCGCGGGGATCTATAAACGTCCGCGACCCGGCCGGCATTTCGCTTCGCGAACCCGGATCGACCACCGTTAGCAGTGCGCCGGGAGCGCTGCGGCTGGCGGCGTCGGCCAGCTTGCGCGCGATTCCCAAGTCGCGGGCTGGGGACCACAGATCGACGAAGACGTCCATTATTCCGCCGCAGGTACCGACCTCGGGCTGGTCGAAATCGCCGGTGAGATCGACTTCCGCAAGCCGCGCGCCGCTTTCGCTGCCTTCTTCAAGTAATACACGAGCTTTTCGAAAGATCTCGGCTTCGCCGCATCCACCGCCGATGGTGCCGAACTGCCCATCCTCGCGGACGATCATCTTGGCGCCGACTTCACGCGGCGTAGAGCCGCGAACGTTCACCACCGTTGCCAGCGCAAATGGCTGCCCGCGCTCCAGCGTGCGCAGCGCCTCAGCCCAGATTTGATCCGAACCACTCATTTGGGAACCCGCGATTAGAACTTACCAGAACCTGCACTCGCGATGAATGCGGTCGCCGGTGTCAGTCGGAGGTCTCGCGCAGATGGCGGAGAATCTCGCGGGCATGGAGCAGGCTGTCCTCGGCGGATTTGTAATCGCCGGATTTGATTGCCGCCTCGCCCTTCTGTTCCAACTGGTTCGCGTCGAAGAGCTGCCGGCGCTTGACGGGATCGGTAGGTCCGCTGTCGCGCACGTGCGCAAGCTCGAGCGACACCTGCCGCTCGAGCTCGACCAGGTCCGGCGGCGGGGAAGCGGCCAGCGCCGGGAATAGGTCAACCAAAGTTGCAATTGCGGCAATCGCCGCGAACAGTCGCGCGCCCGTCCTCATCGAGACGGAATTGTTATTGAATCGATCGAAATTTTCCAGCGGTCGGAAGTTGACGGAGCGCGACGAGAGTACGCGGTGCAGCTTTGAGGAACCAACGCATAATCTTAGATAGGGTGCGGGAGGGATAGCCGGTGCGGATTGTCGGCGATCCCATAGCGAATGAGCATCCGGTAGAGCGTTGAGCGCGAAACGCCCAGCAAGCCGGCGGCGCGCCGTCGATTTCCCTCGGTCTCTTCGAGCGAACGCATCAGGGTCTTCTTGACCACGTCATCGAGCAGGAAGCCCGGCGGCTCGCCGCCGAAATCTACGGCGGGCAAGCGGCGCGCGACGGGCGCGGCCGGGTGGCTGCTGGCGGACGATTGCCCGTGCGGATACAGCAGCTCGGCGCCGGTTCCGTCCACGATCTGCTTGGGGAGATCGGATACGCCGATGCTGTTGCTCTCGCTTAAAATCACGGCACTTTCGATCGCATTGGAGAGTTCGCGGACATTTCCCGGCCATTGATATGCGCAGAGGATCTCGATGGCGCGGCGCGAGATTTCCGAGACATTCTTGCCGAACAGGCGATTGTATTGTTCGATGAAAAACCCGATGAAGGCTGGGATGGCCTCGCGCCGTTCTCGAAGGGGCGGGATAAAGATCGCCGAAGCGCTCATGCGGTAGTAAAGATCGTCGCGGAACTGGCCCGCTCTGACCATCGCGTGCAAGTCGCGATTCGTCGCGGCGACCAAACGGAGATCAACCTTGTAGCAATGCGACGATCCGACCGGCTGGACCTCGTGGGTCTCGACCGAGCGCAGCAGCTTGGGCTGGAGCTTGAGCGGCAATTCGCCGATCTCGTCAAGGAACAGCGTGCCCCCGTTGGCGGATCGGAAGTATCCGTGCGACTCCTCGCGTGCGTCGGTAAAGGCGCCGCGAACGTGGCCGAATAACTGCGACTCGGCCAACGATTCGATGAGGTTGGAGCAGTTCAGCGTCACGAACGGACCGTTTGGAACCGGACCCAGCGAGTGGAGCGCGCGCGCGACCAATTCCTTTCCGGTTCCGGATTCGCCTGAAATCAGCACGGTCGCCTTGTATTGACTCAGCTGCGACACCGACTTTAAGACCTTGCGCACCTGCGCCGATCGTACGACCATGCCGCCGAGCCGGTCCGCACTGTTCACGAGATGGTCGAGCGACACCATCTCGTTTGCCCCGTCTCCGATAGGAGCCGCTCCCAATGCGAGATTTCCTAGTGCCGATTGAGTGTCTGCGTACTGCACAGTGCTCCGTCTTTGGCCGCTAGTCACAGGCCAACAACAAGGTTTTAGAGCAAATGACGGGCCATCGTCTCGGAATCGGGACACTCATTGAACGGTTGTCTGTAATAGGCACAACTGCGCGCCGCGCCGCTTAGGGCGCTCGATGCGGCATTCCGGTGGCATCAAGCAGTCACAATGCGACATTGCTTTGCCGCTAGATTGCGCGCGAGCTTTCGCTTTTCATTGCCGTGTTTGCTAAACCGCAAGCATAACCCGGCCACGGAGATGGCGCAGCAGTCACACGCCAAGGACGTCGGCCAATACGCGAGCGGGATGGTCGCGAGGATCGACCTGGTCGTACACCCGTTCGATGGTCCCTTGCTCGTCGATTAGAAAACTCACGCGGTCGGGATACCTCGCGTCCGCTCCCGAGCATGCGCCGTATGCAATCGCAACCGCATGATCGGCGTCGCTGAGAAGTGGAAACGCGAATTGATGCTTTCGGGCGAACGCAGCATTGTCTTCCGGCGAGTCGAAACTGACGCCAACGACGCGGATGTTGTTTTCGTCGAAGTACGATTGATGGTCGCGAAATCCGCGCCCTTCGAGCGTGCATCCGGGAGTGTTGGCCTCGACGAAGAACCACAAGAGCACCTTGGCGCCGCGAAGACTTTTCAGAGAAAGACTCGCGCCGTCGTGCGCGGCGAGCGTGAAATCGGGCGCTGGTTCTCCGACTTTGATCACCTTGATTCGACCCGGTTCGATTCGACTTGATCTCGCAATTCGACTTGATCGTTCAATTCAATAAGGCGCGGAGCTGCGCCAGCGCGGATACGCAAGTCGGATCGCCGGGCGCGAGTGCGAGTGCGCCTTCGAATTCGTCGATCGCACGTTTCACCATTCCCTTAGCAGCGTAAATTCGGCCCAGGTTCATGAACGGATAATGACGCGGATCGTAACGCGGCGCGGTCTTGGCTTTTTCGAGCCACGGAACGGCCTCGTCGAGCTCGCCCTTGGCGATTAGATATGCGCCGATATCGTTGTATGGATTGCCAAACGCGGGATCGATTTCGATGGCGCGGCGGCATTCGGCGATCGCGTCGTCGATTCGTCCCATGCCCTCGAATGCCCATCCCCGAAATGTGTAGGCCTCGGCGGTCGGAAAGACTTCAATCGATTTTGTGTAGAGTTCGACCGCGCGCTCGAGATCGTGGTTCATGTGAAAGCGCATCGCCTCGTTCCATAGCTCAAGCGCGCGCATCCGCGGTTCCGAGTCAGCCATGATCGATCGGATATTGTGCCGCCGCACCCGCGTCAAGAGCGTTGTCGGTTGCATCCGGGAGGTCGCCACCGGCGCGGTCGCGATACGGGGCCGATCGCGGGTGCAAACGCTATTGGCGCGTTTGGGCCAGGGCCCGCATGATCTGAATCATGGCGGGGCCGACGATCACGCTCATCATGGCGGGCAAAATGAACAGCACCAGCGGGAAGAGAATCTTGACCGTGGTTTTTGCCGCCGCTTCTTCGGCGCGCAGGCGGCGGGTGTTGCGCAGGGTGTCCGAGATCGATCGCAGCGCGGGACCGATCTGCGCGCCCAGCTTTTCGCTCTGCACCAGCGTCGCGGCCAGCGGTTTGATGTCCTCGACGGCGGTGCGATCGGCGAAACTTCTCAGCGCCTGGCCAAGCGAGCTGCCGGAGGCGAGCTCGGCTGACACAATCGACAGCTCGGTCCCGATTTCCTGATTTTGGCGCTGCGTTTCGGATCCGACGATCTTGATGGCTTCGCTGAGGCCGAGACCGGCTTCGACGCAGACCACCAGCAAATCCAAAGCGTCGGATAGTTGGCCGGCGATTAACTGCTGACGGTTTCTGGCCTTGCGGCCGATATAGTAGCTGGGTGCGAATGCGCCGACGCCCGCGCCCATCAGCATGAACATCAGCGGCTTGATGCCGTGGAAGCCAAACGCGATCGTGACGACGAGCGCAAGCAGCGCAGTTCCCGCAGTCGATGAGAGGCGGGCGAAGTGAAAGGTGCGGACGGCGCCGGGCCCGGAAAAGCCGGCGCGAACCAAGAGCTGTGCGAGCTTCTCGCGCTCCGGAGTATTTGGCGCGGGTTCGGGAAGATGCTTGGCGACCCATCGAAACAGCGAACGCGCAAAGGTATTGGACTCCATGTCGAGATTGGCGGGATTTCCATAGGCGACGCGCATCTTGACGCCGATCTCGGTGATGCGCTCGTCAAACGGGCGATTAATCCCGTAGATCGCCGCGTAGATCGCGATGGAGATCGCGCCAAACAGGAAAAACACGGTCAAGCTTGCATAGATGGCCGACATCGCAGTTATTTCAGTACTTCACCTTCAGGAGCTTGCGAATTGAGAGGAACGCCAGCGCGTCGGGCACGCAGGCAACCTCGAGAATCTTCTGCCCGGTCGGATCGTAAAAGAGCGTGTCGGTGTAGCTCGGCTGGATGACGCTGAACGCAGCCAGCATCACGATCGGCAGGAACCCGACCAGTATCCCGCTCATCTTGGATTGGGCCGTGAGCGCCTTGATTTGCTGTTGCAGGCGCTGGCGGGTGCGAACGATTTCCGAGAGCCGCCCGATTATTATCGCCAGCGAGCTGCCGACTCCCGCTTGCACCCGGACCGCGACGACCAGCAGGCGGAGATCATCCTGCGGCACGCGCTTGAGCATCTCTTCGAGCGCGCGCGGCAGCGGCAGCCCGAGCCGGCTCTGTTCGATCGCGGAGCGGAATTCGGTGGAGATCGGATCGGCGAACTCCGCCACCACTACTTGCAATCCGCGCAGCAGCGTATGGCCGGCTTCGAGTGACGACTTGATCAAATCGAGCGCGTACGGCAGTTGCTTGGCGAATGCCTTGAGGCGCTTCTGCCTGCGCACCCGGATATAAACTATCGGCAGGCTTGCCATAGCCGCGCCCATCGCGACCGACAGCGAGCTCCTTGCCCCAAATCGCCTCGCCCGCGAACAGGCCCGCGGTAAACATCAGCAGGATCACGAGCAGGACATCGATAATGCGGGCGTAGATTCCGGCCTGCCAGAGGTTTTCCTCGAGTTTTTGGAGCAGATTGAGCCGATAGAACCAGCTTAGAAATTCGCGTCCGGTCAGGCGGCGACGATCGTTCTTGGTGATATCGCCGGCCAGGGCAAGGTCGGGCCGCGACATCCGTCGCATCACGGTGCGCGTGGCGCGGGGCCGATTGGTCCGCATGAACAGCAGCGCGCAGGAAATCAGCACGAAGCCGGCGGCCGCCGCAGGAATCAACAGGTCGCCGAGGTTCATCGCGCAGCCATTTTGATCACCTTCGATTCGGTCTTGTATCCGGCCGTTTCGAGACGCTGTGTGTAGGTTGAACGAATGCCGGTCGACTGAAAGGCGCCGTTGATTTTTCCTGCCGGGGTGGTGTCGGCGCGGACAAAATCGAACAAGTCCTGCATCATGATCATCTCGCCTTCCATGCCGCTGATCTCGGAAATCTTCATGACTTTGCGCGAACCGTCGGACAGCCGGCTGACGTGAACGATAATGTTGACGGCAGAGGCAATCTGCTGGCGCATCGCGCGCTGCGGAATCGAGACGCCAGACAGCAGCATCATCATCTCGAGCCGGCCCAGGCATTCGCGAGGACTGTTGGCGTGGATGGTGGCGATAGAACCGTCATGGCCGGTGGACATCGCCTGCAACATGTCGAAGACTTCTGCGCCGCGGACCTCGCCGACGACGATTCTGTCCGGGCGCATTCGCAGACAGTTCTTGACCAGGTCGCGCTGGGTGACCTCGCCGCGGCCTTCAAGATTCGACGGCCGCGTCTCGAGCCGCACGACGTGAGGCTGTTGCAAGGAAAGCTCGGCAGAATCCTCGATGGTAACGATTCGCTCGTCCTCGGGAACGAACGCGGACAGACAATTGAGCATCGTGGTCTTGCCCGAGCCGGTACCGCCGCAGACGATTACGTTCAGACGCGCTCGAACAACCGCGAGCAGAAACTCGACCAGGTCCCAAGTGAGAGCCTCTTTTTCGACCAGCGCGCCGATGTCGAAGCGATGCTTACCGAAACGCCGGATCGATAGCGCCGGGCCGTCGAGCGCCAGCGGCGGGATGATCGCGTTGATACGCGAGCCGTCGGGCAACCGCGCATCGACCATCGGCGACGATTCGTCGACGCGTCGTCCGACGCGAGACACGATCCGATCGATGATCATCATCAGATGCTGGTCGTCCTGGAACACGACGTCGGTGGCGTGCAGCTTGCCGCGCTTTTCGACGTAAACCTGGTTGTGGCCGTTGACCAGGATGTCGGTGATCTCGTCGTCGCGAAGCAAGGGCTCGAGGGGACCCAAGCCGAGCAGCTCGTTCTTGAGTTCCTCGATGAGGCGGCCACGGTCGATGTCGGTCAGGAGGCGGCCATCTTCATTAAGAATGTCATTGATAGCGGCGGTGACTTTGATGGAGACCATCGCGGGCTCGAGGGTCTCGAGCTTGGATACGTCGATGGTCTCGAACAGTTTGTTGTGAACTTTGATCTTCAAGCGACGCGAGCTATCCGCGATCGCATCCTTGCGCCGGCGCACCGTCGCGCCGATAAGGGAGCCACTGCCGGTGGCAGTTTCTGGCGGGCGTCCGCCGCTGGAGCCATTCGATAGCCTGTCCGTCAGTCTCATCTTGCATACCTCATCGACTTCAATGCGTGGTGAAGGCGGATTTGAGTCGCGACATAAATGTTTCCGGAGGCGGGGCCGGTTCCGTATGCGGCATTACCAACGCGGCGAGATCGAGCATCGCGCGCGCGACCGGGGACGACGGCGCGAGCTGGAAAAGGTTCTGCGCCTTCATCTCGATAGATTCGAAAGTCCGATCGTCGGTTGGAATCTTCGCGTAGATGGACTTGGCGAGAGTTGCTTCGATCGCCTTCTCGGTCAACGGATGCGACGGATTATAGCGATTGAGGATGAAGCGCGGCTCGAGCCTGGTCAGGTCCAGGCGCTCGAACAGATCGATGAATCGCCATGCGCATCGAGCGGCCGCGATCGACTGATTGAGGACGTAAAACAGATGGTCCGAGCGCTCCCACGCCGCGACGGCGTTTTCGTCCACATGGTCGCCGCAATCGACGATCACGTAGTCGAACAACTGGCGAATCAGATCGAGCACCGTGCCGACCGTGATATCCGAAACGAGTTCGCCTTCTTCGATTCGCTTGGGCGCGGCCAGCAAATAGACGCCCGATTGATGCTTGGTCAAGGCGGATTCGAGCTGGATCGAATCGAGCTTACGCTCCAGTCGCACCAGCGGCATGATTGTCACTTCCGGATCGAGGTTCAGAAAGACCGCCAGGCCTCCGGTCTGAAGATCGAGATCGACCAGCGCTACGGTTTGATGCAACGACTCGAGCGCCAACGCGAGGTCGGCAGCCAGCGAAGTCACGCCGACGCCGCCTACCAGGCTGGTGACGGAAATGACCACACCGCCCTGGCGGCGCTCGGTGCGCCAGTGCGCCTCGCTTATTTTGAGCAAGGCGCGGGTGGCCTCGCCCGGGTCGAGCGGCATGAAGAGAATCTCGTCGGCGCCCGAGCGCAGCGCTCGCTTCATCAGCCCGGCCGAGCGCGCGGCAAGCACGGCGAGCAGACTCGGGCGCGGCGAATGGAGCGACTGGCTCTGGAGAAAGCTCAGGGCAGCCTCCTCGTTGCCGTTGACGATCACCAAGGTTACGTCGGGCGGCGCGGCGACATTCTGGGAGAGATTGGCGGCGGTGGCAGTCTCGCCCTCGATGATCTCGAGTTCAGGCTCGGCCAGCGCCGCCAGCACCGTCTTGAGCTGGGTGCGCTGTTCGCCGGGATCGCCGACCAGCATGACCTTCATTGCGCCGCGACGACCCTCGCTCTTTGATCCGATGAATGGCACTCGATCCTTCTCCCGGGTATGAGCGCCTAGAAGCGGGGAATGTTCGTGCGTATGTTCTTGCGTACCCTCATGGCTGTCCCCTTATTGCCACCTGCGATCACTGAACTTCATAGGTCCTTGCCGGCCGGTACGTACCTCGGATCTCCTGGTCTGACAGGCTCCCAAAGATTCATCGACGCGCGGTCGTCATTGGGCTCGGTTCGAACCGCCGCGAATGCGCTCGCGGTCGAGCCGGCAAAGCTCGCCGACGAAGCAGGCTTTGCGGCCGAGACCGGAGATTCCGGTGCGTCGCGCATTCCCGGAGCCGCAGGTAAATCCGGCACCGAAATGGCAGGCGCGTCCTGGTGCGCCTGAACGGAAGAACGCGCTCCCACGCCCGAATTGACAAAAGTAATCTCCTCCGACGATGTGCCATTGCGCATCACTTCCACTTCGATTGGAAGCGACGTGGGTCCATGCACCGGGCGTACGGGCGCCGCTGACGGCTGCTGTTGCATCACGGGCAAGGTCGGGCCGCCCGCATGCAAAAGCTCGCCGACTGCGATTCCCCTGGTCGCGACAATCGTGCTGTCGCTGTAGTTGCGCATCGCCAGACGCAGCATTCCCTCGTGGCTCGCCAGGGTAAGTTTTTCGGCGTCGGTCGGAGTTACCAGCAGCGTCACGACCTTTACTACTTCGGGCTCGTCCTTGACGTGTTCGATTTCCTGGGCGACAGCCAGAACCTCGATGTTCTGGAGAACGATCCGCGAGAAAGACGCCTCGCCCGGGCCAGTGCCCGAGACCGCGACCAAGATGTCGACGCGGGTGTGTGGCGCGACAAAGCCTGCGATGTCCGCGACCTCGTCCACCGGCACCGACATCGCACGCATCCCGGCTGGAATCAGCAGCGGCATCACGCCGGAGCTCTTTTCGCCCATGAACAGCTTGCTGGCGACAACCGGCTCATTGGCCATGAACTCGCTCTTGGCGAACGAGCCCGCCACCGCCTGCGGATCGGTGAACGCGCCCTGCGGAACGCCTTCGCGTGACCAGTGAACCAGTTTGACCGCGTCGGGCTCAAGTTTCGCGCCCAGCGGTATATCCTTGGCCGCGACCACGACTTCGACCGTGTGCGCCATCGCGCGCTGCACTTCGGACTCGCGTTTTCTGATCGCGGAAAAGACCACAATCGCGGCCAGCACCGCGCCCATTGCGGCAAGGATTATGAAAACTATGGGTCGTTTCATCTATGCCCCCCGTTCTTTGCGCGACCCGCCGGCGCGGACCGCCCCCACAAGCAGAATTCAATCGCTCACGCTCTTATCGCGAGCTGCGTCGCGAGCTGCGCCGAACCGGCTTCCTGAAGTCATTGTTTCCCTCGCATCGACCGGTCACTTCGTCTGCAGACCCTGGATTTGCGCGGCGGGGCACTCGGTCCCCGCCGCTTATCTCGCGCGGCGCTGGGTTTCGGCCTCGCAGCTTGGGGGCTGTTCTTACGTACCCGCCAGAGTCGTCGTCACATTGGCGATGATCGTGTTGATCCCGCCTTCGAGGCCTTCATACGCGACGTAACCGGCCACCGCGATCGCCGCGATAATCAGCACGTATTCAGTCATCGTTTGGCCCTTTTGGCTTTCCCGGACCCGAACAATGAGTTTGTTGACGTAGTCCATTGTCGATGTCCCTCCTTGTCGGTCGCGTGAGCGCGATCGACTTGTTTGCGAACCAGTGGTCTCTACGCAGCCTTCAGCGTATTGGTCACGTTGGTGATGATAGTGTTGATTCCGCCTTCGAGGCCTTGATACGCGAGGTAACCAGCCACCGCGATCGCCGCGACAATCAGCACGTACTCGGTCATCGTCTGTCCCTGCTTGCTCTCGCGGATCCTGACCATGAGTTTGTTGATGTACTTCATTATTGATGTCCTCCTTTGCGCATTGCGTCAGCGCAATCGATTTCTTTCACGCTACCGGGCAGTTGACCGCGGCGGTTGTGTTGCCTGCCGAATTCATTTTGTTTCTGCAATGACCCCAGCTCTTCCGCTTCGATCTCCGATCCGTTCTGCATTCGACTCGGTGCCCTGTAGTGAGGTTTAAGTGCACCACTCATGCCAGCCGTAGCTTCGAGAGAAAGTTGACGTAGGCGCCCAGAGAAAGAGCAGGCGGGCGAATCTGGGACCGCCTCTGTCGCATCGCGATACATCGAATGATTCAGTCGCCGACGCGGCAGTCCTTCCGCACCTCATCTTGACGGGTAGGCAATCGGCTGCCGCCTTTGCCATAATCAACTCATGCCTCGCTACCGCCGCACATCTATCCTGCGCTACGCTTTGTCGCGCATTGCCGGCCAGGCGGCAGTCGCGATCGCGCTTGCAGCCGGGCTCTCAGGATGCGCCCCGTCGGCGCTCACTGCGGCGCGCAGCCAAATAGCGGCCGGCAATTATCCGGCAGCCCGTCAAGAACTGGTCGCTCTCTCAGCCCACGGCAACGACTTCAGTGCGAGCGAGCGGCGCGAGGTGAAGGACGACCTCTGTCTGTGCGACTTCATGATCGGCCGCCCGACGTTCACCCTGGCCGAGCAGCGCGGCGTCTGCGCCGACGCGGCAAAAGAACCGGACAGCCAGAGCAGTTCGATTATCGCGCGAATCGACGAGGCGGCGCGGCACAAAGACGCGGATGAGGTCGAAGCCGCCCTGTCCGACCAAGACCTGGCAGACGCTGAGCGCGCTGCGACCGACTATCAGAGTTTGCCCGGCGGCGATCCCGCAACAGTTGCGCGATGGTCGAAGCAAATCTGGACGTTGGCAGACGCGCAGGTGTTCGCCGATTCCAGCGCCAGGAAACGCTCGCTCGCCGCCGCTATCTCCGAGGTACGCACGAACCATCGCGACGTCGAAGCCATGGATAAGAGCCAATTCACCCGATGGGTCGTCAAGACTGCGACCGTCTCCGGCACCGCGGTCGCCGCCAGCGTCGAGATAAAAGACTCGACCCTGAAACTTTCCGTGGACGACGCGAACCTGCAGCTCGCCGCACTCAGTCTGGACAAACTCGCTGCGATAAACGACGCGATGGCGGCGCGATGCGGTTGCGACGCGCGCACCAACGTCGCCGTCACTGAAACCGGCTTCCCCGCCTACTTCATCAGGCTGGATCCCGAGACCCGAATGTCCGAAGTAATGATCCTGCCGCGCGGCGATCGCGCGATCGTATCCGCCACCTCGAACTAGGCCTCCGCTGCGTCGAGTAAGGAAGCATCATGCCGGCATCGACGAAAACGAATCCTCTAACCGAGCGCCCTGCGTGGCAGGCATTGCAGGAAAATTACAACCAGATCCACAGCCGCCACCTGAGAGCTATGTTTGCCGAAGATCCGAAGCGCGGTGAACGGCTCGTCATCGAGGCCGCCGGCCTGTACTTCGACTATTCCAAGCATCGCGTGACCGACGAAACGATCCGCTTGCTGCTCGCACTGGCCGAAGAGGTGGATTTGCGCGGGCGCATCGACGCGATGTTCCGCGGCGACAAAATTAACCTGACCGAAAAGCGGGCCGTCCTGCATGTCGCGCTGCGAGCGCCGCGCGGCGTTTCAATCGGCGTCGATGGCGACGACGTGGTGCCCAAGGTCCACGCGGTACTCGATCGCATGGCGGATTTTTCGGCGCGCATCCGCGACGGCGCGTGGAAAGGTCACACCGGCAAGCGCATCCGCAACGTGATCAATATCGGAATCGGCGGTTCCGACCTCGGCCCGGTCATGGCGTACGAGGCGCTGCGCCATTACAGCGACCGCAATCTGACCGTGCGCTTCGTCTCCAACGTCGATGGAACCGATTTCGCCGAGGCCACGCGCGATCTCGACCCGGCCGAAACGCTGTTCATCATTTCGTCGAAGACTTTCACCACGCTCGAGACGATGACCAACGCGCACACCGCGCGGAGTTGGAGTCTGGCCGCGCTTGGCAACGACAAGGCGGTGGCGAAGCATTTCGTCGCGGTCTCGACCAACGCCGACGAAGTGGCGAAGTTTGGAATCGACACCAAAAACATGTTCGGCTTTTGGGATTGGGTGGGCGGCCGCTACTCGATGGACTCCGCGATCGGCCTGTCCACGATGATCGCCGTCGGCGCCGATAATTTCCGCGCGATGCTGTCCGGCTTCCACGCTATCGACGAGCATTTTCGCACCGCGCCGTTCGCCCGCAACCTGCCGGTCCTGATGGGCCTGCTCGGTGTCTGGTACAACGATTTCTTCGGCGCGCAAACCGTCGCGGTGCTTCCGTACGAGCAATACTTGAAGCGCTTTCCCGCCTATCTGCAGCAGCTGACGATGGAATCGAACGGCAAGCACGTCACGCTCGAGGGCGCGCCGGTCGATTATCAGACGGGACCGATTTACTGGGGCGAGCCCGGCACCAACGGCCAGCATTCCTTCTACCAGCTCATCCACCAGGGGACGAAACTCATCCCATGCGACTTCATCGGTTTCTGCCGGCCGCTGAATCCGCTCGGACGCCATCACGATCTGCTGCTCTCGAACGTCTTCGCGCAGGCCGAGGCGCTCGCATTCGGGAAAACGCCCGAGCAGGTCAAGGCCGAAGGCACGCCGGATTGGCTGGTGCCGCATCGAGTATTCGAGGGCAATCGTCCCTCGACGGTTATCCTCGCCGACGAGTTGACGCCGGAAACGCTAGGCAAGCTGGTAGCACTCTATGAACATAGCGTGTTCACCCAGGGCGCAATCTGGAACATAGACTCATTCGATCAATGGGGTGTGGAACTAGGCAAAGTCCTGGCGCAAAAGATCATCCCCGAGCTGGAATCCCCTGCAGAACCCCCACTAGCCCACGACAGCTCAACGAATGCACTGATTCGCCGTTACCGCGCCCGCCGCAGGAGCTGATGACCGACCGCCGCGATTGCAAACCGCGTGGTCTTGGTGCCAGTCTGAATCGGGTTCCAAAATGGAAATTCCGGATAATCGGAAACTTCGAGTTTACAATGCGCTTCAAGTCGTTCACACGGTCAATCGGCGGCCTCGGTTTCTCGCTGTTGTTCCTGATTGCCGCGTTTGCGCGCCCGGCATTGGCGCAATCGGATGAAGATGCGTCGCCAGACAGCAGGACGGCCGTAAGTAAACTTTCTGTCTCGCCCAAGACGCTCAGCTTCAGCGTCGATATCGACAAGGACAAATTCTCCGAGACCAGGCATTTCAACATCGCGAACAAAGGTACGCTGGCGATGACCGTCACCGTCGGTGCGCCCAGCGGCACCGACGCCGCCGACTACACGATTATATTCCCGCCCAAGATTTCTCCCGCGGGCGGAACCCTCACGCTTCCGGGCTCGATAAGCCAGGAGGTTGACGTTGAGTTCATCCCCAAAGGACCCGGCAAGAACCCGGACGCAACCATCAGCATCAAGAATATCAGCAGTGGCGCGATCAGGGGGCCAACCTCGGCGACCGTCGAGCTGAAGGGGAAGGCCACCCAGAAGAAGCCGACCCCGACCGCAACCGCCACCGCGACTGCAACCACAACCTCGACGCCGACGGCGACCGCGACACCGACCCCGACGTGCGGTTTCGGTGATTACGTCTGTAGCACGCCGACGCACACCGCAACGGCAACCGCGACCGCAACGGCGACTGCCACGGCCACCGCGACTGCAACGGCAACAGCTACAGCCACGGCCACCGCGACACCAACTTGCACGATCCGGCCGACGAGCACGACGGTTAACACCATCACGCCGACGCCGACTCCGTCGCCAGCTCCACAGGCGGGTGACGTCTTGATCGCAGGAGGAGATGCGGGCGCGATACTTGGCACTACTCCGATCACCAGCGGCGCCAATTCGACCACCGGCGCGCAGATCTATAACGCGAATACGTCGGCGTTCGATGCGGTCGGATCGCTCAATACCGCTCGCGAGGCTGCGGCGGCCGTCCTGATGGAGAACAACAAGGTGCTCGTCGTTGGCGGCGAGCAATGCTTCCCGGCCAGCTTCGGCGGCACGGGCGGGTTTGAATGCACCGCGCTGAATACGGCCGAAATTTACGACCCGACTACTGAAACGTTCACCCCGGCCGGCGGCGGAAGTTGCGGCACGATGACCACCGCGCGTGCCGGGGCGACCGCGACGCTTATCAACCATACCAACTACTACACCTATCTTGACGGCCGCATTTTGATCGTTGGCGGCACGTCCGGCAGCTCATTCCAGTCGGCTACGCCGCCGCCTCCCGGCTCGGGCGCGCCGACCGGCCAGGTGGCGCAGAACACCGCCGAGATCTACGACCCGGTCTCGGACACTTTCAGCCCGGTCGCGGCCACGGTGCCGGTTCCATCGACCTGCGGCGCGAGCGGAACCTCGCCGTGCGGCCTGGTTAATCATGCCGCGGCGCTGGTAGGCGGCGGAGACGAGACATCAAGGCAAGGCCAGGTGCTGATCGCGGGCGGCGACCTGGTTTCTCCGCTGTACGAATCGACGAATCTCGCCTTCATTTTCGACCCTGGCCCCCAGACCTTCAGCGCTGCGGCCCCGATGAGTACGCCGCGCGAGCTGTTCAGCCTGACGCCCGTCAGCCCGCTGTACGTGTTCCCCGGCGACACCATCACCGTGCTGGCAGCGGGTGGTGTCAACGCGGCGTCGAACGTATGCACCACGGCCGGCGATATGCTCGTCACGACCAATGACACCGGCGAGATTTACAATCTGACCAACAACTCCTGGACCCCGGTGAGCAACAACATGAGCGCGAGGCGCGCGGCGCATAGCGCGTTGCGCCTGCAGTTCGGTGGTCTTGTGGGAGACTCGATCCTAGCGGGCGGCATCGATTTCGAGGCCGGTACGGTCCCGTCCACCTGCGTCGCGAGCACATCGCTGACCCTGACGGCCACCGCCAGCACCGACCTGTTCAATCCCGCCACCACTGCGACAGGCGCCTTCACAGCGACAGGCAGCCTCAACCAAGCGCGCGGCGGCCAGGGCTTCGGCCTCGAAGGTGTATTCCCGAGTGATGGTGCGCCGCCGACTAATCCTGACGTACTGGTGGTCGGCGGCGAGTGCACCGTTGGCACCGCGGCGTCGTATGTAATCGGCACCGCTGCGGCAGCTTCCAGTTGCGGCGCTAATGCGAAGACCGATTACTCCGAACTATTCGACCAAACGAGCCAGACCTGGTCGCTCGGACCCGACGCTCCCGCCGAGGGCGTCTCGCCGAGCAACGGCCCCGTCTCGGTGGGCTCGCCGTAACGTCCAGCATGCCGCTTGAGTCGTCGATCGTCGCAAGCGCCAATGCGCCAATAGTCAGCGAGATCCAGAGCGGGGTTCAGGTCCGCCGTCACCGCATGGCATCCACGGGCGCGCCTGCCGTATGATTATCACTCGATCCGGCGGTCGCTTAGATCGATGCGTTGGCCGCCGCGGCATTTTGGAGGAAGTCAGATAATGCACCTGGTCGAGGTCCAGATGACGCGAAAGGTAGTCACTGTAAGACCGGGCGATACGCTCGCTGCCGCAGCATCCAAAATGAAGGCGGGACCATTTCGCCGGCTGCCGGTCGTCGAGGAAGACCAGCTGGTCGGAATCGTGAGCGAATTTGACTTAAGACGCTACGCGGACGCGCTCGACTCGACGCTCGTCGAAACCGCGATGACGCGCGATCCGATCACGGTGATACCCTCGGAAACGCTGGAACATGCGGCCGCCCTGATGCGCGAGTACAAAGTCGGCGCCCTTCCCGTTATCCACGGGCGCAAGCTCGTCGGCATCGTTGTGGCAAAAGACCTCATGATGCCCGAGCCGCAGCCGCTGCCCGAATGGGACCCGCGCGCGCGCCGCAAGAGCTAATCGCGGTGCCGACCGCGGCGATCGTCGCGGCTCGCCACTGACTGCCTGGATTTGTCAGGGAAACGTTGCGACCGGGGCCGGACCGGCGAGGTCCAGTTTTTTGGGCAGGAACAGGGATCTTTATCGCGGCATTTTCGTGCCGCCACTGTCATCCAATTGCCGCCGCCCGCTCGCTCAGTTCGCTTTCGACAAGCCCATTCATTCACACCCTGCGGCATAAATCTTGAACTGTGAGAACCAGGCGCTGCCAGGGCAGTGAAGTGAGAAGGGGCAATCGGTGCGCGAAGACAAGCTTGCGAAACGGAACTTTACAGACAGATTACTCTGGACTGGCTTTGCCGCGGCTATCGTTGCTGCGGTTGCAATCGCTTGGACTGCCGATAAAGACGCCAATGAGGCCAACGCCTGGAGCAAGTGGATAACTCACGCGCAGAATGTTCTCGAGGTCCTGGACGACACTCGCGGAAATACACTCTCAGCGCTCGCAGCAATTCAAAACTACTACCAGAGCAGCGATCTGAGGAACTTAGACCGCGTTATCAATATTGTCTCCAAACTCAACCGCCAGTCGGTAGTACTCCGCTCCCTGACCCTGGATAACGCGTCCCAGCAGAATCGACTCGATCAATTCGATCGGAACGCGCGGCGAATGACAGCGATCGCTGAGAACATTATTCGTTCGGCTCCGGCCTTCAGCCAGCAACAGTCCATTAAAACGCCGCAGGCTGCAGAGCTGAGTGCTGCCGTTGACCAACTGCTTGAGCAATTGCACCAAATGAACGCGGCGGAAGGGCGGCTGCTGACAGAACGCACCGCAAGGGCCCGCGCGAGGTCGCGCCAGAGCATGACTGTATTGGGGATCGGCGGCGGCATCGTCATCGGATGGCTGCTGATTGTCGGCGGCTATGCTCTCCTGACCACGAGGCGGCTGATTGACACTGCCAAAGCTCTCGCGGTGAGTCACGAGAAATTGGCTCGCGTCACCGACCGCAAGCGTGTCGAGGACGATTTGCGGGCACTGAACGAATCCGAGCGGCGACACGCCGCGCAGCTCGAGGTCGTCAACAAGGAGCTGGAGGCGTTCTCGTATTCGGTCTCGCACGATCTCCGCGCGCCGCTGCGCAGTATAGACGGCTTCAGCTCGGCGCTGATGGAGGATTACGCCGACAAACTCGATGAGCAGGCCAACACCCACCTAAGGCGGATCCGGGCGGCCACCGGGCACATGGCTCAACTGATCGACGACCTATTAAAGCTGGCGCTCGTAACGCGCAGCGAGATGCATACAGAAGCGGTGGACCTCAGCGCGTTGGCGAACGACATCCTGGCCGAGTGCCGGCAGAGCGAGCCGCTGCGTGAAGTGGAATGCGTGGTCCAGGAGCATGTCGTCGGCCATGGGGATCCGCATCTGCTTCGTTCGGTGCTTGAAAATCTGCTCGGCAACGCATGGAAGTTCACGAGCAAGAAGCAGCAAGCAAAGATTGAGTTCGCAATGGCGGATCAGGACGGACAGCCGGTTTATTTCGTCCGCGACAACGGGGCCGGCTTCGACATAACGTATGCCGAAAAACTATTCGGCGCATTCCAGCGGCTTCATGCCGCAGCCGATTTCCCCGGTACCGGCGTGGGACTGGCGACCGTTCAGCGGATCATTCGGCGCCACGGCGGTCGGGTCTCAGCACAAGGAGCAGAAGGCCGGGGAGCGACGTTTTCGTTTACTCTCGAAGTTAACCATGGGGGGCAACAATGAAGGAGCGAGTGATCCTGTTGGTGGAAGACAACGCCGACGACGAAACGCTGACGATGCGCGCACTCAAGAAGAACAATATCAGCAACACGATCGTGGTCGCGCGCGACGGGGTCGAGGCGCTTGACTACCTCTTCGGCACCGGACAATACGCGGAGCGCGACACCAGCGCCCAGCCGGAACTGATTCTGCTGGACCTGAAGTTGCCCAAAGTGGACGGTTTCGAAGTGTTAAAGAAGTTGCGCGCCGATGAGCGGACCAAGCTGCTCGCGGTGGTTATTCTGACCTCCTCGAAAGAGCAGCAGGACATCGCCAACGGCTACGGCCTGGGCGCTAACAGTTATATCCGCAAGCCGGTTGACTTTCAGCAGTTCGTGGACGCCGTGCTGCAGCTCGGCCTGTACTGGCTGGTCCTCAACGAGAGGCCTCCTGCCTATGCGAGGAACGGCTGGTGAAACAGTCGCGGCACATGCTGATTGTCGAGGACTCGCCGGGCGATGCCGAGCTCGAGGTGCGGGCGCTCCGGCAGGGTGGCTGCGAGCTTACCTACGAGCGAGTGGATACACCCGAGGCAATGCAGGCGGCGCTGGAGAGCGGGCACTGGGACCTGGTCATCGCGGACTACTCGATGCCGCACTTCAACGGGCTCGCCGCATTGAAGATGCTGCGCGACCGGGGACTCGACGTGCCGTTTATCCTGGTGTCGGGGGCGGTGGGCGAGGAGGTGGCCGTTGAGGCCATGAAGTGCGGCGCCGATGACTACGTATTGAAGAGCAACCTGGCGCGGCTGCCGCTCGCCGTCGAGCGCGAGCTGCGCGACTCTGAAGTGCGAGTCGAGCGCAACCGCGCGGAGGCCCGCTATCGCAGTCTGGTCGATCGCTTGCCGGTGGGTCTGTATAGAATCTCAACCGGAGGAGACATTCTCGAGTTCAATCCGGCGTTGATCGATATGCTGGGATTTCAGGATGGCGACACGCTCAAACGAGCTGACGTCGCGGAGCTATGGTTGCACGCGGAGGAGCGTGCCCGGTTCGAGGCCGTCATCGAAAAAGAGGGCGTCGTCAAGAATTTCGAGATGGAGATGCGCCGGCGCGACGGCAGCATTATCTGGTGCGAGCAGAGTGCGCGCGCCGTTTACGATGCAGCCGGCAAAGTCGGACACTACGAGGGGGTGCTGGTGGACATCACCAGCCGCAAGCGCGCCGAGCAAGAGGCCAATCGCGCGCGCGATCAGGTGCGCGACCTTGCACTCGAAGCAGCCCGTCTGCGATCGGATTTCCTGGCCAGTATGAGCCACGAGATCAGGACGCCGCTTAGCGGAATCATCGGGACGGGAGAGCTGCTGTCGCGTTCCGCATTGACTCCCGAGCAGCGCCGCCAAACTGAGATCATCCGATCGAGCGGCGAGATGCTGCTAACAACCGTCAACGACATACTCGACTTCTCGAAACTCGCAGCCGGCCGGGTGGTGCTCGAGAAGCTCGACTTCGACCTCGTCGAGCTGACCGAAAGTCTGGTGGATTCCTTTGCGGCCACCGCTCGCGCCAAAGGGATCGAGCTTGCGCTGCATGCGGACATACATATGCCGACCGGTTTGCGAGGGGATCCGAACCGGCTGCGCCAGATTCTCAACAACCTGGTGTCGAACGCGATCAAGTTCACCCAGCAAGGCGAGGTGATAGTCCGGGCCAACCGAGTGGAAGACACGGCCGACGATGTGCTGGTGCGCTTCGAGGTGGTCGACACGGGGATTGGAATTGCATCCGAGACGCAGGGGCGCCTGTTTCAGCCTTTTGTTCAGGCGGAAGGATCGACGAGCCGGCGCTTCGGCGGCACCGGACTCGGTCTGGTCATCGCGGCCAAACTAGCCGAACAAATGGGCGGCGAGATCGGATTTGAAAGCGCGCCCGGAAAGGGATCGAACTTTCATTTCACCGCGCGACTCGAGAAGGGATTGGAGATTGTCCGCCCGTGGATGACTGCGACAGCCACCTCATGCTTCAACGGGATGCGCGTGCTGATCGTCAACGATAGTCCTGCCACTCGTCAAGTGATTTCCGAATATTTATCGTCGTGGGGAATTGAGAACGTGGCGGTCGGCAGCGGGGCCGAAGCGCTGGATCTGCTGAAACTGGCGCGGCCCGGCGACGAGAAACAAATCGTTGTGCTCATCGATGAACAAATATCCGGCGTGAGCGCGCTCGGCCTCGCGCGTGCGATCAAGCAGCACTCCGATATCAAACATAACAAGGTGATCATGTTTAGCGCGGAAAGCGCTGCGAAGAATACGACCGAAGTGGCGGATGCATGGATTACAAAGCCGGTGCGTCCGTCGCACCTGTTCAGCGGTCTCCTCGAGCTTTGCAAAAATACCGATGGCGTTGGCACCAAGACCATCGCGGCTGCGCCGCCGAGCCCGATTGACAATCAACCGCCGCAATGGCGTAAGGCGGTACGGGTGCTGTTGGTGGACGACAATCTGGTGAATCGAACGATAGGGGCGCAGCAGCTTTCCGTCCTCGGCTACACGGCGGAGATCGCCGACGGTGCACGGCCGGGGTTGGAGCTCGTATCGAGCCGGCGCCCCGATATTGTCTTGATGGACTGCGAGATGCCCGAGATGGACGGCTACGAAGCGGTCGCGGAGATTAGGCGGCGCGAAGGAGACACTCGGCACACCGTGGTAATCGCCCTTACTGCGCACGCGACGGAAGGCGATCGCGCCCGATGCCTCAACGCCGGGATGGACGATTATCTGAGCAAACCCGTAAAGCTGAAGTCGCTTGCAGAAATGCTGGACACCTGGGTACGCGGCAAGCTCAACCACATCCTCACTTCGGAGCAGCATATGACCGGATGAATTCGGCTGGCTGACCACTCTGCTCGATCAGGCTCGGGCGTCTCCCGTATTGGATGCCTGGTCCGGCCTCTAAGCGATCCTAAGGCGACCATATTGCTCGGGAGTGACAGCGGTCGCCCATCGGCCCAGGCGGACATACGGTGCGCACGCCCAACGTACGCATCTCCGTGACCAACGCGTCTTCTGCTCCGAACTCGTGACATGAGCGGTGCGGACCAGCTCCGCGGTGCGTCCAAACTTTGTGCGCGTGCCGGTCGCCGTGACCTCCGCAATCGCCTCACCGCGCCGCACGAGCGCGCCGGCATACGTCTGCAAGCCCGGACCACCTTCTATGGGTATCGATTCGCCGGTGAGCATGGACTGATCGAGCAAAACTGACCCCTCGACAATGCGCACGTCGGCAGCCACCACGGCGCCCAGAGACAGCTTCACGATATCGCCCGGCACCAACGCGACTGCGGGCACGATCGTCCAAACAGCGCCGCGCCGGACCGACGCGTTCAGCGCCAGCCGCGACTTCAGCGCGGCGAGGGTTGCCTGGGCGCGCGACTCCTGAAAAAACCGGAGCGCCGCGTTGAACACCAGCAGGGCTGCGATGACCGCCGCCTCGACGTACTTGCCGAGCGCGACCTCGAGCACGATCGCAGCCTCGAGCATCCATGGAACTGGCGTCCAGAATTTGCTCAACGCCGAACGCAACGGATGGACGGCAGTGTCGGGCCCCGCGTTGGGGCCGAACTTCTTAAGCCGAAGGTCGGCCTCGTCGCTGGTAAGGCCGCTCAGTGAGCCATCGGCGGCGTGGCCGACTGGCTTATCAGGTGAACCGATTGGGGCAGGTGGCGCAGCGGCAGGTTTGGACTCGGCCGATGAGGGAGGATCGGACATGAATTAGCCAAAGCAATGCTATCACATCGGCTGATCAGATCGGCACTTGCTGCAGCGCGATGGACGCGGCGAATGACGGCGGAGTAGAAGTAACCATCATGCCGCTTGAGTCATCGATCGTGGGGATCGCGGGTGCGCCAATGGCCAGTGAGATCGATTCGCGCTGGACGATGGCCTATGCCGCAGCGCTTGGCGACGCGATGGCCTGCTACATGGATACCAATCGCGGAGTGCTGGCGCATCCGATGTTCCCGGTCTGCTTCGAATGGCCGGTGCAGGTTGCGATGCGCGCACAGTTCGAGAAATTCTCCACGCTCACGCGCGACGAGGCGATGCGCGCCGTGCACGCGACGCATGACACGGTGCTGTATCGCACGATTCGGCCACCCGAGCGGCTGACGACGCAGCTCACGGTCGCGGGAGTCGAGCGGCGCAAGCCCGGCGCATACATGGTAACGCGCCTCGATACGGTCGATGGCGCGGGCAAGCCGGTTTGCACGAGCTGGTATGGCGCGCTCTATCGCGGAGTCGAGGTCAAGGGGCCTGATGTTGCGCCGACCCATCCGCCCGCGCCGACGCAACCGATCGTCGAGGAAGGCGAGCCGCGTTCGGAGTGCCAGGTCGATGTGCCGGGATGCATGGCGCACATCTACACGGAATGCGCGCGAATCTTCAATCCAATACACACGGACGCATCGGTAGCGCGCGCGGCCGGGCTGCCCTCGATCATCCTGCACGGGACCGCGACGCTGGCGCTGGCGGTGTCGCGGATAATCGAGAGCGAGGCGGGCAACGATCCTGCGCGAATCGAAAGAGTCGCGGGCCGTTTCGGCGCGATGGTGACGATGCCCTCGACCTTGACGGTGCGCGTGCTGGGGCGCGATGACCGCGCGGATAGGGCAGCCGTGTTCTTCGAGACGTTGAGCGGCGAAGGCCGGCTTGCGATCCGCGAGGGCGTGGTGGTGTTGCGGGCGTAGTTCACGACGAGTCGCGCTACTCAAATTGTTCGTCGGAGGGTTTTACGGCGCGGAACTGAATCAGCAGTGCGATGTCGTAAATTGTTTTGAGCGCGCCCGCGCAAATCAGCGGCCATCCAAACGACGAATGATTCAGCATCGCGCCCGCCGGCAACGGTGCGATCGCCGCTGCCAGGCTGCGCGGCACATTGGTCACGGTGGCCGCGGCCGCGCGCTCTTCGGGCGGCACCACCGCCATCACATACGACTGGCGCGCGGGAACGTCCATCTGCGCGGTCGAAAAGCGCAGCAGCAGAAATGTCATCGCCAGCCCCGGGGTCGGCATCAACGCCGCGACGATCAGCATGGCGTTCGACGGCAGATGGCTGAACACCATCGTGTTGATCCGACCGAAGCGCGCCGCCAGCGCCGACGAAATGAACTGTGAAAACGAGCTAAGCAGTCCGGCCGCGAAGAAAAACGTACCTGCCACCTGAACCGAGAGGTTGAAGCGGCGAAACAGCCACAGCGCCAGCAGTGACTGAATTACGAATCCGCCGCCGAGCGAGTCGAGACTGAACAGCGCCGCAAGCCGGAACACGATTGCCCGCGACTTCGCCAGCGGCGCGGACCTGGCGGGCTGGCGCTCGACTTCGACGGCCGGGGAGAGACGCCGATAAACCGCAAACGCAATCACCGCGACGATCGAGTACGCGACAAAACCCGACCGCAGCGCCGGCGCGAGCGCCCATCGGTGGCGCGCCGCGAGTATCGCCGGCACGCCACTGGCGAGCGCGCCAAACGCGCCGGCCGTCGCGCCGGCAACATTGTACAGCGCGAACATCGCGGTCAGATCGCGAGGCTGTGCGGCTTCGGCCAGCGCCGCCTGTTCGACGGGGAGAAACAGGCTGACGTCGCCGGCCGATGGATTCAGCGTGCCGACGACCGCGACCACGAACAGCAGCCAGAAGTTCGCCGTGGTCGCGAATCCAATTCCCGTCGCCAGCATCAGCGCGCACGCCGCGAGCAGGACTCGACGCCGACCCAGCCGATCGGTGGCCAGCCCCACCCATAGCGTCAGCGCCGCCGAGCCCAGCAGCGTGCCGAACACGATTGCGCCGACGCGCAGTGGATTGAATCCGATCGCAGTCAGGTAGCTCGGCAACAGTACGCTGACGGTGCCATCGGCAAGGCCGCGGAGCGCGCGTGTCGCCAGCAACAGCTTGGCGTCGGTCGTAGCGCTGCGCGGAAACCATCGATTGATCGGACTCACCATCGTGTCACAACGCGAAGGTCTATAAGGCTCGCGCCGCCGAGGAAAGCCGATATTCATCACGCTCTTGCTCGCGATGGCGCGGCGAGCCCGAGCGCGGTGCCAGCTATTCGTCTTAAGCGAGCTGCGGATCTTAGTTGCGCAATGCCCCGGTATCTCTACGTTTGCGAAACAGCAGATCGCGACGCTTGAACGCAACCAAAAATGGGCGGGCCGGGTAATACAGCGGGTAAAGCGCGCGCGGCAGCGGCATCAGCATGCAGTCGCTCATCTTGGGGGCAAATACGCGCCCGACGATGTATCTGACGCGGTCGCGCAGCGACTCGATGGTTCCGAGCGCGATCAACCACTCATCGAGCTCAACTGCACGGCTTAAATCGAAAATGCCCCGCGTTACCCGGCGGCTTGGCGACGCGAGCCGCGAATCGCGACGGGCCGCGTCGAGCAATTCGGCGGGCACCTCGCAGAGCGCAAGCGAATCCGCCAAGTCCACGCCGAGCAGCAGCATCATCAGGCTTCGCGTCCGCCGCGCGTCGTCGAGGACGCTCGACCAGCTGATGGGCTCAGCGGTCGCGAGAACGCGTGCGAAGTCGCAGACCTGGGCAAGCGTCATCCAGCCGTGCTTGCAGCCGTGGCAGGCCTGAAACAGAATCGTGTCGACGGGGCCGAGCACGCGGATGCGCCTGCCGAGTAACTCGATCTCGACGGTTCGATCCCAAACTTGCTCGCCTTCGGGGGCAAACGGGAAATGGCCGGGCGACAACCGCCAATGGAGGTCCACGACACTGTCTTCGCGTGAGAAGTCGAGCGTCACGTCGGGAAAGAATCCGCTCTCGACCACACCGGCTCGGTAGGTTGCCGACGAGTAGCCGACTTGCTCCAGCGCCTTGGCCGCACGCGGCAGATCCGAAAGCCGCACCATGAAATCCAAGTCTCCGAACACCCGCATCGCGACGTCGCCGTACGCGGCAATCGCGAGAGCCGGACCCTTGATCGCAATCGCCGGCACGCCGCTGGCCGCAAAGGAATCGACGATTTCTGCGGCGCAGCCGGCCCGATGGTTACATCGTAGCGCGTTGACCCGGTAGCTCAGCCCAAGCGCGCGGGCAACGTGTGGAGGCAGATTGGCAACGCCTTCGACGCTGAGACGCGCACCGACCATCGGCGCCACGCTGTTGCGATTGGCGAGCGCGAGAAAGCGATTCCAATCGACGCCGCGCTCGACCAATGCCAGCATCGCGGTTGTATCCGCGAAGGGGCCAGATGCCGCGCAGCATCGCAGTAATAACTCGCTCTCGGGGTCAAGCGTCCGGAGTGTCGCAGGATTCATTCAGATTGCGGAGCGCCGCCCGCGGCGCAAAGCGCTCACGCGACTATACTCCGAGCAAGATGCGAGCATCGAGCGGCAGCGCCGACCGGCTTCGTTCAGCCGCAGGAAGCTGCGCATCCCTGCCATGCCAGGACTTCCGATAAACTCTTTGCCCTCCAATTTGCGTCAAAAATTCACGGAAGCGGGCCTCGGGAAAGTGCTTCCGATCGCGGCAGTTTGCGTGCGACCGGAGATGCGTGATATACGCAAAGCAACCGGTTGCCATTCCCGACACGGTACGGTATTGTTTGTCAACTCTAAATTAGCGGCGGCGCGTAAAATGCTGAAATTTCTGTCGAGGCTCTGGATCATCGGTATGTTCACTTGTGGCCTGGCGATGCCGGTTTGGGCGCAGGGCAATGAGATGACTCTCGATGACGCGATTGGTGGCTACGAGGCCGCCACGCATCAGACCTTCCAGGGCGTACCCGACGACTGGAGCACCCATCACGTTGTTTTCTCGCGGCCCGAGCCCGGCTCGGAGACCGAATATCGAGTTCAGCAGGACCCGCGCTACTGGCTCCAGCAGATTAAGGAAAAGATGCCCGCGGCTGCGGATGCAGCCACCTCCGACATTGGTTTTGGACCTGAAATTCCTCTGAAAAAAAAGCCAGTAAACAAGAAATCCAAGGCTAAAATAAATAAGGACTGGAGCGAGGACATGGGCACCGGCGCGAAGGTGGGCGCAGGCCAGTATCCCGCGAAGTTCTCGTTATCTCCGAATTCTACCCCAAATTGCACGACGGATTATGTGGTGTACAACACCGGCCTGGCCGGCTCAACTACGCAAGCGAGCATCGTCGCCTACAACAACCTGTATAAAACGACTTGCAGCACCGTCCCCACGGTCGATTGGGCCTACAACACCGGTGGGACGATAGAAACGGCTGTCGCGCTTTCCATCGACGGCACGCAGATCGCGTTCATCCAGTCATCCTCGGGAGCTGTCGCAAGCCTGGTCCTGCTCAAGTGGCATGCTAACACTACCGGGCGCACCGTCACCGGAAGCCTAAGCGCCACCAGCCCAGAGGTAAGCATAACGTCAGGAACCTTCACCCAAGCGGACGTAGGGGCGCAGATATCGGGAACAAACATACCGACGGGGGATACCATCGCCAGCGTACTGACCGGCACCACGGCGAATCTGGCGACGGCCCCGACGGCCCATGCAAGCGAGACTCTCACGATAAAGGCCGAAGCGATCGCGACGCCTGGGGTCGCTCCGACTGTGGCGACCACCGCCTATCCCACCTGCACCGCGCCGTGCATGACGACAATCGCGTTCGGCGACGGTCACAACGACACCAACTCGTTTCCGTTCTACGATTACAGCGGCGGCGATCTTCTCTTCGCCGGGGACAACAGCGGCGACCTCCACAAGTTCCAGCATGTATTCAATGGGACCGCGTCAACCCCTCCGGCAGAAGTGACCACCGGCGGATTCCCCGCGACTGTTTCCGCAACCGGTCTGGCCTTGTCGACTCCGGTTTATGATTCCAACAGCCACTTGGCCTTCGTGGGCGAGGCGCATGTTAACGCCGCTACCACCGACGGGAAGTTTCATTCAGTGTCTTCCACCGGTACGGTTCTTACCTCAGGTCCTGCCGCTGACGCGCTATGTCATGGCGTTGGTTTCACGGAGGGTGCCTTGCTCGACCCGAGCGCCGGCGCCAGCGGCACGCTCTACATCGGTTGCGACCATGATGTGGGCGGCGACACCTGTGGCACTGGAAACAACGCGTGTTTGCGCCAGTTTGGGGAGACCGCAATATCTGGAAGCGTCGGCACTGCTGTGTCTTTGGGAGCCCAGGCGGACGCTGAAATGTACGCCGGTGCGTTCGATCACACGTACCTGTTGTCGGCTGCGCCCACAGGCAACCTCTACTTTTGCGGTAACCCGGCCGGCGAGGCTACTCTGTACCGCATACCGATTACTGCCAACGTGATGGGAACGCCGGTCGCCGTTCACGCGCTGTCCACCACGTCCAGCACCAATGGAACGGAAGGCTCCCCGGTTACCGAGTTCTACAACACTGCAACGAGCACAGACTGGTTGTTCGTGAGCGAGCCGAACACCCCTGCTATGAATACGAACGTTTGCACCGGCACCGGGTGCGTTTACTCGTTCAACGCCACTACTGCGCTGGCGGCGGGCACAACCGCGACCGACGCGATAGCCTCCGATGACGGCTCAAGCGGAATCGTAGTTGACAACGGGTCCGGTACAACCGGGGCATCCAACGTTTACTTCTCGACGCTGGGTAACCAGGCGTGCACAACGTCCGGAGGCACGGGCGGATGCGCGATACAAGCGGCACAAAGCAACTTGAGCGATTAAAGATATGAACAAACAAGATCATACCGGAAACAAGCCGCGCGAAGCTCAGGTTCGCAAAAATTACACGAAGCCGGCATTCCGCTGCGAGCGGGTGTTCGAGACCATGGCTCTCACCTGCGGGAAGACTTCCACTCAGGGGATTTGCACACGGGTGGTCAAGTTTTCCTGAGTGGCGATCAGGCGGCCGGATCCCGGCAACCGCAACTCGATCGGATCGGTTGCGAGATAGTCGCGGATTGTCTGCGCGCCGGGCGCGAGGTTCGGCTGCGGGTCGCGGGAAGCAGTATGCTGCCTGCGATTTGGCCCAAGGATGTGCTGCTGGTACGCCCGAAGGTTGACTCGCAACTGTTGGAGGGAGAGGTCGTGGTTTTCGCCAGAGACGGACGCTTGATTACGCATCGGGTGGCACGCCGCCTCGACGCAGAGGGCAATCGAGTCTTGACGCGCGGCGACAGTTCGCGCGCCTTCGATCTTCCCGTTGAGGCGCGTAACGTCCTGGGAACGGTGGCGGCTATCTACCGAAGTGGACGCGAAATGCAGGTTCGCAGGGCCGGCCCGTCGGGCGCCGGCGGACTGCTCGCGTTCGCGCTGCGTCATACTCCGGATCGCATTCGAGAAGTACTTTTGAGGTTCCATGCGCTGCGCCGCCGGCTTTTTACTTGGACGGCATGGGGGACTGATGCTGTCGCCAGCGGCGAATGAAACCCCCGAAATCGGAATCGATATAGGGCGCCTGCCGATTGCGGTTCAGACCGACGATCCCGAGTACATCCGGACCCTTGAACATCGCTTTGCGCGCTTTCAATGCAATCCCGCCGGGGCGGTCGCGCGTCTCGAGGTGAGCGTGTCAGAACCGCCAATCTCGAACGGCGGTGACGATGAACTCAAGGTGGAACGAGCCGGGACGCAATGGACAATGCGGCGTGGTGATTTCGCTGCGCAATGGAATCCAACCGAGCGCCGGGGCCAGGTACGTTCGCTGCCATTCCACTACGCTCTCGATTCCGTATTGAGAATCGTGCACAGCCTGGAGCTGGCCGAAAGCGGTCAGGGATTCCTGTTGCATTCCGCCAGCGCGATACGCAACGGGCGCGCGTTCCTGTTCTCAGGCGTATCGGGCGCCGGCAAGACGACGATCGCCCGGCTCGCGCCCGCCGATGCAATGCTGTTGAGCGACGAGATCTCCTACGTGCGGCTCCTTGGCGAGCGCTATTATGCGTTCGGCACGCCGTTCGCTGGCGATCTGGGAGTATCTGGTGAGAACGTAATGGCGCCGCTGCACACGATCTACTTCCTGAACAAGGGAGAGCGGAACCGGATCAGCCCGGTTTCGCTGGCCGCAGCGGTTAGCACCCTGTTGCGCAATGTGCTTTTCTTTGCGGACGACGAAAGACTGGTTGGAAGGGTTTTCCAGACCGCCTGCGAGTTTGTCTCCCGGGTCCCGGTCTTCGAGTTGACTTTCCGGCCCGACATGGAGGTCTGGAACCTGATTCGATGAGCGAAAAGTACATCAAGCCAAGCCGCAATATCGCCGCCCGGATGCTGGACGATGAGATGATCGTGATGTCGGTGCGCGATTCGGCGGTCTATAGTCTGAACGCGACCGCGAGCGTGATCTGGAGCGCCGCGGACGGTTCCACGCCGCTTAGCGAAATCGTCGCGAGCAAGGTCGTGCCGCAGTTCGAGGTCGAGCCGGAGGTCGCGTACCGGGACGCATTGGAGCTGGTCGAAGAACTGGCCAGGGAAGGAATCCTGGTTGTCGCAGACCATCCGATTGGGCCGCAGGACAGCGCATGAGTTCCCTGCTACAGGCGGTAAACGAGAAGGCGGTCCGGCTGGGCGTCCCGCTCAGCGTGCATCTGGACGTCACCTACCGATGCAACGAGCGCTGCGTGCAGTGCTACCTCGATCACGACGACAATGGCGAGCTGACCTTTGACGAAATTCACGACCTGCTGCAGCAGATGGCCGATGCCGGAGTTTTCTACCTGACGCTCAGCGGCGGCGAGCCGCTCCTGCGCGAAGATTTGTTCGCGATCGTCCGGCGCGCGCGCGAGCTGACCTTCAGCGTGAAGCTCAAGACCAATGCGATCCTGATTAAGGAAAAGGAAGCGGCGCTGATCCGCGATCTCGGAGTGGAGAAGGTCCAGATCAGCATCTATTCGCATCGGCCCGAGGTTCACGACGCGATCACCAAGGTGCAGGGCTCGCTCGACCGTTCGCTTGCCGCGATCCGGTTCCTCGAGTCGCAAGGCCTCAAGGTCACCATGGCGCATGTGATAATGCGGCAAAATCGATTCGACTATCCGGGCGTGCAGGCACTTGCCGCCGAGCTTGGCGCCGACTGCACCATCGACCCCACGATCACGCCGCACATGAACGGCGACCGTGGATTGCTCAAGCTCAACATGTCGCGCGAGAACCTGCGCAACGTGATGCATGATCCGACCGTGCTGGGCGGCGATCCGGCGAAATTTTGCGCGCCGCCTCGGCCGGCCACTGAAGACGACCTCGACGCCCTGCCATGCAGCGCGGGCCATAGCGCCTGCTACATATCGCCATACGGCGACGTATTCCCGTGCGTCCAATTCCCGCTGCCGAGCGGCAATATCCGCGAGCAGAAGTTCATCGACGTCTGGAAGGACTCGCCGCAACTCAAGGAAGTGCGCTCGATTCGAATGCGCGACCTGCCGGTGTGCTCCGGATGCGCGCACGTCGCGGGATGCAGCCGCTGCCCCGGGCTGGCGTACATGGAAGGCAACATGCGCGGGCCTTCCACGGCCGACTGCGAGAAGTCCTACGCCAAGACCGGAATTCCCAGCGCGAACATGATCCGGCTCGGACTCGCGGGCGAATCCGGCCGCTAGCGCCGACGATGGGCGACTATGAACTCATCCCGCTGCCGGCAGCGCGCTTCCCGCTCTCCTGGGTGATTCGGCCGTTCGCATCGCGGTGCACTACGGGCCGCAGCTAATCCGCGGCTCTTCGAACAGCTCGAACGCCTGAGCCCTCTCGCCAAAAAAGTGGAGGGCACCCTTCTCGCTAGAGTTGGCTGTCCACGCTGGTCAGCACGCTGCCGATGGTCGTCCCCATGGTCTCGTAGGCGATGAACACGACAACCGCGACTGCCGCGAGGATCAACGCGTATTCCGTCATCGTCTGACCGCGCTGATATTCGCGCACCTTCAGAAACATCTTCGTGATCGTATCCATTTTCCCAAGTCCTCCTTCTGGCCTTCTTCTCGGCCGAAATTCGCATTGCCCCTACCGTCGTTTCGCCAACTGCATGAGCAGAGGCTTCCCGGCTCAGAGCTCAAACGATTCCTCGCAATTATCCTATATATGTCACGTGGCACAGAAGTGTCAAGTGAAATTTTTACTTTTAGCGCGAATTTGTGGCTTACGTGTGAATTATTGGCTTCGCAGCATAAAATTGACTGTTCCCGCTGGTCGGGGCCGCGACCTCGGGAACTTCTGTCACCTTTGTAACCTTTTTCAGCCGGGCGTCGCAGGCGCCGGCCTGCGTTGCGGGTCAAAATGTCTATGTCGCGTCTATATTGATTCTACACAGCGCGCCGGCCCGATCGCGCGCTCAGCGGTGAAATCGCTGGGAGAGAAGGGAATTTGAGTGAGCCGTCCGGGACTTGAACCCGGGACCCTGTGATTAAAAGTCACATGCTCTACCACCTGAGCTAACGGCTCGCCCGAGAGATTTCAATGCTTACAGGTAATTCAAAGCATTGGAAACAGTCGCGACTTTAGAAGCCGGTTCCGCGAGCATGCGCGCATCCGCGAACGTGTCGCACAATCCATATATACCCGTCGCGATCATCGAATGGCAGCCGCTCATAGGCGCGGCGAATCGCCCATGCACATTTGCGCAATCTTTCGCCACTTGATCGACAAAAATAGGACGCCGATTGCTGCCAGGGCAACACGGTGAAACGCGCGAGGGCAAGACACAAATAGACTCGCCTTTGCTCAAGCCAGACGGTAAGGTCCACGCTCACCAGCTTGGCACATGAGCCACTGCTCGATTATATCCAAAACGCTATTGTGGCAGCTCGGGCTATCATTCGCGGCGTATCCCCGTCATAATTGCGCCGCGCTTGCCATGATGAAAGGCGCGATGGCAAAACACAAATGGACTCGCCTCTGCTTAAAATCGGTAAAATCTGCGCTCGACAGCTTGACACACGAGCCATTACTGGAATATATCGAAGCTCTGCAAATTAGTCGGGCAGATTTAGTAAATAAGTGTAGGTGGTGGTGGAAGAATCAGCGCTCGAGAGGAACCAAAGATGCGCCTACAAGAGTACTCGGCAAACGGATCGTCGGTCGCGGCTGCGATGCGCAGTCTTCGCGCCGAGCCGGCGGACGCGTTGTGCGAGTGGTTGAGCCTGGCGGATCTTGCGCAGGGGTCGGAACGGGTTGGCGGGGCGGTGGTGCGGTCGGCGGCAGCGCGCAAGATCCTCAAAACCATTACGCGCCTGGGCCCACACAAGTCAGCCATCCTGATTCAGGGCGAATCCGGAACCGGCAAGGAGTTGGTCGCGCGCGCGTTGCATACGCACGGCCCGGCGCCGGGCGGCCCGTTCGTGACCTTCAATTGCTCCAACTTGGTGGAGTCGCTGGCGGAGTCACAGCTCTTCGGCCATGTGCGCGGCGCTTTCACCGATGCCCGCGAGGATTCGCTCGGCTATTTCCGCTCCGCCAACGGCGGAACTCTATTCCTGGACGAAATCTCCGAGCTCCCGCTGCGCCTGCAGCCCAAGCTGCTGCGCGCGGTCGAGACCCGCGAGATCCAGCCGGTCGGTTCGTCACGTTCCTACTCGGTTGATATTCGGCTGGTCGCGGCGACCAATCGCGACCTGCGCGCGATGGTGAAGGCGGGGCAATTCCGCGACGACCTCTACTACCGCCTCAACGCGACGGCAATCGTGATTCCGCCGCTTCGGGAAAGGCGCGAGGCAATCCCGGCCTTCGTCGCCCATTTTATCGAGCACTTCAACCGCCTGTTCGGCAAGGACGTAAAGCTGGTTTCGTGTGGCGCAATGGACGTGCTGTGCGCCGACCAATGGCCCGGCAACGTCCGCGAGCTCCGCCACGCAATCGAGAGCGCGGTCCTGATGACCGACAGCGATCGTATCGATCTCGACGACCTGCCCTTCCGCCACGACGATGCGAATTCGGAAGCGCTGGGAGAGCCAGTCGAGGCGGTGCTGCAAAACGGCGGCCTCAATCTCGAGGGCGGCCCGAATGGCGCCGTGATTGACTGCGCGAAGGCGTCGTCGAGGCGATGCTTCCAAATGGCGGGCTGGCCCTACTCGCTCGACGGCGTAATCCGCGAGGCCTCAAAGATCGCGCTGATTCGCGCGCTGCAGGCGACCGAGGGCAATTGCCATCGCGCGGCCGAGTTGCTGGGCGTATCGCGCTACACGGTTTACCGGATGCTGAACCGGTTTGGCCTGGGCGAAGGCCGCGCTTACAGGACGCTGCGCAAGTCGACCGTCAGCCGCGCGTAAGCGGGCGGATGAAGCCGCTTATTCGCTAGCGGGCGGTGCGCGATCGTCCGCTGAGCGCCCGCGCCATCGCGTCCGGCAGCAGAGTCCTGGCCAGCCGCAAGTAATTCTTGATTCGTAACGGATCGAAGCGGATTGCGCGCGCGAATGCGCGGCGTGCGCGCGCCCGATCGCCCTCTCTGAGCGCGCGAAGCCCGATATAGCCGAGGATGCTCCGCGGCGCGCGTTCGCGCTCGCGCACCAGCGCCGCGACCGGCCGGTTCCATCGCTCGCGCACCAGGCGTTCAAACAGTTGCGCCGCTGCGCGCTCCTTGCGCGCGCCCTTGAGCCGCGCGGGGAAGAGCGAGAAGCGCCAGCGCACCAGCGGCTCTGCGAGGCAGGCGAACGGCCCGAGCTCGCGCGCCCGCAGCCACATGTAAACGTCCTCGTAGCCAAGCCCGCGAAACTCCTCGCAGAATCCGCCCACCCGCTCGAACGCCGCCCGGCGCATCACCACCGCGCTCGGCATGATGGGCCACAAATGCTCGAGCATCTCGCCGAGTTCAGGCGGACGATGGCGCGACGGTCCACCGGCGATCGACGCGCCGAGCGCGGACCCGTCGCTCGCGACTACCGTCGTCTGCGCATAAGCGAGCACGCAGCGCGGGTCGCGATCCAGCGCGGCAATCGTCCGCGCGAGAAATTCCGGCAGCCACGCGTCGTCAGCATCGAGAAAGGCGAGCAGCTCGCCCGCGCCTGCGCGAACTCCCGCATTGCGCGCCGCCGAAAGACCGCGGTTGGACTGCGTAACCATCCGGATGCGGCCGGCGAAGCGCGCCAGCACCTCGGCGCTCGCATCGGTCGAGCCGTCGTTGACCGCCACGATCTCGCGATCGGTGTAGCTCTGCGCGAGCGCGCTCTCGATCGCCTCGGCTGCCGTCGTGGCGCTGTTGTAAACCGGAATTACTACCGTGACGCGCGGCAACTCACGCGACCTGCGCGCGCGGGCGCTCGCCGCGGGGAATCTTCCAGGCGGACAAGTCGCGCCCGATAAGCTTTTCGATCGCCTCGACCTCCTGCCGGTAGCGCGCGCGAACTCGCGCGTCCTGCTCCAGCGTGAGCGGCGGAAAATCCGCGCCGCGCCCTGCGCAGAACTCCCAGAAGCCGAGGCTTTCGAGGAAGTTGTGGGTGCGATGCATGCGGCGCGATTTCATCCACACCCGCATGTGCCTCGCGTTCTGCGCGAGCTTGTAGCTGCGCGGCTGGCGCCGGACCGCGTTGACCGAGTCGTCGTCGAGGTTCTCGCCGGCCAGCGCGATGCGACCGATCCCGATGAAGTCGCAGACGCGATCGAAGAACCCCTGCGGGTCCGCGCGGAGATCGTCGTAGAGCAGCACCAGCACGCGTTCGCGGCCGAAGCGCTCGAACCAATCGTTCAGATGAAACGCGTAGCGGTTGACCTCGGAAACGTGGGGACGCGTCGCGAGAACATTTTCAAACGTGTCCTTGGTGTAGGCCATCCCGCGCATCAGCTTGTAATAGGAGTAGGTTCGCGCCACCGGATCTCGCAGCGACACGATAATCCGGCAGTCAGGAATATGCCGCTGGATGCGCTCGCGGGCGGCGGGAATCGCGAAATAAGTGCAGACCTCGCCGACCGGCAGCGCCGGATCGCAGCGCTTGAAGTGGCTCAGGTACCAGTCCAGCCCGTGCTCGTAGTATGAGTCGAAAAAGTTGGTCTCCTTGACCCGCGCGGGCAGCCCGACGTGGCCCTCGAGCCGCTGATGCAGCCAAGTGGTGCCGGTGCGAGGCGGCCCTACCGCGATGAATTCGGGAAGCCGCGGCCCGCGCCTGTCATTCCGATGTTGCGATGGAGGCACTGATGCGAGCCGCGCCGGCGCTTCTTGAGGCGCACGCTCGAAGTCAAAAAATTATCAGCGCCAATCGGCGGCGTCAACGCCTCGCGCGCAACGCGATCGCGGCAAACTCGCCGCCGCTATTTGAAGATTGGGTCGCGAAGATCGTCAAGGCTGGCCGCGCGCGCAACAGACGTCGCTGCCTGTCGATTGTCGCTGCGCCCAGCTTGTGGCGCGCGCGGTTTCTTCCACGCGGAAAGATCGATCGCAAGCAATTCCTCGAGCGCCTCGACTTCCGGTAGGTAGCGCTGACGCAGGCGCTCGTCCTGCTCGGGCGTCAGCCGGCCGAACGGCTCGCCGCGGCCGTGGCAGAAATCCCACACGCCGCAGCGGTCCAGAAAATTTATCGCGCCGTACGCCTGGCGGACCTTGAACCAGTACATCAAGCGCGTCGCACGGCGCGCGAGTCTGCGGCTTTTTGGCGCACGATCGAACGAATGCACATCGTCACCGATTTCGGGCCGCGCGGAAAGTGCAATCCGCTCGATGCCCATGAAATCGGTCACCCGATCCAGATACGGCTGCGGCTGCGCGCGCAATTCATCATACATGGTGACCAGCACGTTCTCACGGCCGAAGGCCTCGAACCATTTGCGCAGATGGAATGCGTAGCGGTTCCCGCCAGCCAGATTTGGCCGCGACTTCAGGATCTCTTCGAACGATCCGCGCGCCCAGGCGTAGTGAGCAAGCAGCTTGTAGGCCGAAAACGTATGCTCGACGGGATCGCGCAGCGTGGTGATCACTCGACAGTTCGGAATGTGGGCCTTGATGCGGTCGAGGGCCAACGGATCGAAGAGGTAGGGACAGATCTCGACGATCGGTCGCTCGCCGGTTGCGTAGCGAAAATGCCGCGCGTACCAGTCGATGCCCTTGTCGTAGTAGTTGCTGAAAAACTGGGTCTCCTTGACCCCGTAGGGCAGATCCACGTGGCCTTCGAGCACGCGATGCAGCCAGGAGGTGCCGGTGCGTCCGGGGCCGGCGCCGATGATCTCGGGGAGCCGCAGCGGGCGTGCTCTTGGTATTGCGCGCGATATAGGGTTCAAGGATTGCGGCCTGGCGATGTCTTTCCGACGTCCCCGGTGCGAGCATCGCGGCGATGACGGTCAAGCTAACATCGCCAATATTTCATATCAATGAGCTGGCCGGCGCCCGCGCGGGTCGGCGAGCGGCAATCGGCGCGGCGGCTGCACTCGGACGGCGGTGTTGCGATGCTCATAGTTGACTGAGTGACAGTTTCGAACCCGCCGGCAAGTCGGTAATAATTGACCTCGACCATCCGGACTGATACTTCGAAGGGACCCGGAAAATGCGGCGGTTGAAGAAATATAGATGAGTACGCAGCTGCGCACGACCAACACGCTGATCGTGGCGGAGTTCGGCTACCAGTTGAAGTTCGATAGTCCCGAAGCAGTGCGGAGCAAGCAGCGCGAACTTTCCGAGTTCTTCTACACGGCCCCGCAATCGCGGGCCTCAGACTGGGTGCAGCGTGGAACAACCAAAACCGCCCTCATCTACGGATACGGAAACGCCGGTCTCAAGCACCAGGAATGAACCCGATCTACATCCGAGTCTGCTGACGCTGTTCAGAATCTTCCTGCTCGCGGGCGGGCTCAGCTTCGGCGGCGGCGCGGTCGCCTATCTGCGCGAGTACCTGGTGCGGGAAGAAGGGTGGCTGGACGACGAAGGATTTCTCGGCGCGATGGAGATCAGCGAGACGCTGCCGGGGCTCAACGCCGTCAACATGGCGATCATCATGGGCGACAATCTGCGCGGGCTGGCCGGCGCGGTGGTGTCGGTCATCGGGATGCTGCTGCCGGGGGGAATTGTCGTGATGGTGCTGGGGATACTGTATCAATCGAATCACAGCAATCCCGACGTCAAGCGTTTCCTGCTGGGCATCGCAGCCGCCGCGGTTGGTTTGCTGTCGGCGGTGACGTTGCAGATCGGGCGGCGCCAATTTCGCCAGCTTCCGGATATCGCGATCATCCTGGTGACGTTTCTCGCGGTCAGCTTCGTCAGATTGCCGCTGTTCGTGGTGCTGCTGGGTCTCGGGCCGATATCGGTCTGGCTCTATCGGCCCCAGGTCTCAAAACCGCGCGCGCAGGAGGAGCATCTGCCATTTCATCGCGGCCAGCGCCATCACTTGTTTCGTCATTAACTGTTGAGATCGAAACCCGCATGACACGATTGATACATCTGTTCCTGGTCTTCGCGCTGCTGTCGGTGCTGGCGGTCGGCGGCGGCACGGCGGTGCTGCCCGAGATGCAGCACATGACGGTGCATACGTTTAACTGGCTGACCGATGCGCAGTTCCGCAACATCTACAGCCTCGGCCAGGTGGCGCCAGGGCCAAACATGTTGATGGTGCTGGTGATCGGCTATCAGCTGGCGGGATGGGCCGGGATGGTGGTGGTGGGAATCGGATTTTTCCTGCCCGACTGCGTGATTACGTTGTTCGTCAATCGATGGTGGGTGCATCTGGGCGGGTGGCCGTGGCGCACGTCGATTCAGCGCGGGCTGGCGCCGGTGGCGGTTGGCCTGATGACGTCGGGGACGTTTGCGATTGCGAGGCTTTCGATCGTGGACGTGCAGACGCTGGCGATCGCAATTGCGGTGTTCGGGATTTTGCTGTGGCGCCACATCAATCCGGGCGTGCTGGTGCTGGTCGGAGGCGCCGTTTACATATTGTGGAAATAGGCCGCGGGAATCGGCGCCCGCGCTGAACAGAAAAGAAAACGCCGGCAGGAGCGGATGCTCCTGCCGGCGTCGTACAATCCGAATCGTAAGGCGATTCGCCTGGCGGCCGCTTACTGCGAGTGACCGGTTTCGGACATCTTCACCATCGCCTCGGTGGTGAAGAACGCTCGATCCACCGCACCCATGTTGATGTACCAGCATTCACGCTCGGCCGTCTCGTGGCCGGGCAGGTAGCACATGGTGGCCTGGCCACTCTGCACATCGGTGGAGACGGCGCCGACGACGAATTCGCGCTTGAAAGGATAGATGGCGATTTTTGCGTCGGGCACCGGACGATCGCGATACGCGAGCCAGTAGAGGTGATTGCGGAACAGCTCGCCGCGGCGATCGTAGGTATCGATGTACGGCTCGAACCACATTTCGGAATCCATGTAGATGACCGTCTTGGAATCGATCGCCTCGGCGTTATTAACGCTGCGCCGCGGCTCGGCGGTCACGATGTACATGTGGCGCATCTGCCAACGCTCGGGGCATGCACTGCCGCCGCCGTCGGTGGCGCATCGGATTTCCGGTGAATACTCGGCGTCAACCGTCGCGAGCATCTCCTTCTCGCCAATCAATTTATAGTCGTACTCTTCGGTCTTGGGATTGAAACCCGAATAGTGATCGGGGTCCCAGCTGTACGCACCCGTCGCGCTCGACATGATCGCCTCGTTCAGACGGCGCAGGCGCCGCGTGCCGCTCTCCCAGGTCCAGGTGTCGTCGCCATGAGTCGGACTGTCGTACCGATAACGCAGCAGACTGGTGCCACGACCGTCCTGGGGCGCGAGTTGCGGACCGAGCAGGAACAACCACAGGCGGTTGGTATGCTTGAAGTCGGGATCGACCGGCAGCGGCTCGACCTCGGTTCGGCCGACGAGGTCATAACCGGCGTAGTGCCCGGTCTGATAGTACCAGATTGCAAAGTAGGGCTTGTTCTTGCCGGCGTAAACCGTGTCGCAATCGTAATATCGCAGGTCGTAGTCGTCAGTGCTGATCGGACGCCACAAGGCGTTCCAGACGACCTTGGTCGCGACGTAGGGATCGTTCACGTCGATGAGCGGGAAGGGCTGCCCGGCGACATAGCCGACGAGGGTGCGATGATCCTTCGAGAGCTGTACCTGCGACGCATATTTCTCGGTCGCATCCTTGTACGGAGGCGGCCAATCGATGCGCTCGGTGGGGGTTATTTTCATCGTCATCCCGCGCTCGACTTTGTAGTACACGCCCGGCGAAACAAGATCCTTCACCTGCGCCGCGTTGTCCGGAGTGATGAAGTCGCCCGGCTTGACGCCTGCCTCTCCCGGCAAGCTCAAGGCCGCGAGGGCCAACAACGCAAGGCCCGCGGCGACAACCGTTTTGCGAAATCGCATTATGCCCAATTGCATTCGAACCTCCATACGAGCCCTGGAACGTTTTTTCCGGGCTCGATTAAAAATACCCGCGACCGTGAACTTTTCACGAACTCCCTTATTAGAATGGAAGAATGCGGAAGTCAATCCACCTAATTCCGCAGCGAATAAAATTTAACTTTTGCGTTCGAAGAGGCACGGGCCTGAGCGAGGAGAAATAGCCTATCTGCCGACGGTCCACTCGGCAGTTTTCATGTCGTGGAAAATAGGCCCCGGGAATCGGCGCCCGCGCCGAACAGAAAAGAAAACGCCGGCAGGAGCGGATGCTCCTGCCGGCGTCGTACAATCACGAATCGTAAGGCGATTCGGCTGGCGGCCGCTTACTACATGTGGCCGGTTTCGGACATCTTCACCATCGCCTCGGTGGTGAAGAACGCTCGATCCACCGCACCCATGTTGATGTACCAGCATTCACGCTCGGGCGTCTCGCGGCCGGGCAGATAGCACATCGTTGCCTGGCTGGTCTGCAAATCGGTGGAGCAGGAGCCGACGACGAATTCGCGCTTGAAAGGATAGATCGCGATTTTAGCGTCGGGCACCGGACGATCGCGATACGCGAGCCAGAAGATGTTGTTGCGGAACAGCGCGCCGCGGCGATCGTAGGTATCGATGTACGGCTCGAACCACATTTCGGAATCCATGTAGATGACGGTCTTGGAATCGAGCGCCTCGGCGTTGTTAAAGCTGCGCCGCGGCTCGGCGCTCACGATGTACATGTGGCGCATCTGCCAGCGCTCGGGGCACGCACTGCCGCCGCCGTCGGTGGCGCATCGGACTTCCGGTGAATGCTCGGCGTCAACCGTCGCGAGCATCTCCTTCTCGCCGAGGAACTTATAGTCGTACTCTTCGGTCTTGGGATTGAAACCCGAATAGTGATCGGGGCTAAAGCTTTGCGCGGTGGTCGCGGTCGAATTCATCGCCTCGTTCAGACGGCGCAGGCGCCGCGTGCCGGGCTCCCAGCTCCAGGTGTCGTCGCCATGAGCCGGATCGCCGTACCGATAACGCAGCAGACTGCTGCCACGTTCATTCTGGGGCGCGAGTTCGGGACCGAGCAGGAACAACCACAGGCGGTTGGTATGCTTGAAGTCGGGATCGACGGGCAGCGGCTCGACCTCGGTTCGGCCGACGAGGTCATAACCGGCGTAGTGCCCGGTCTGATAGTACCAGATTTCAAAGAAGGGCTTGTTGACGCCGGTGTAAACCGTGTCGCAATCAAAATATCGCAGGTCGTAGTCGTCAGTGCTGATCGGACGCCACAACGCGTTCCAGACGACCTTGGTCGCGACGTCGGGATCGTTCACGTCGATGAGCGGGAAGGGCTGCCCGGCGACATAGCCGATGACGCTGCGATGATCCTTCGAGAGCTGTACCTGCGACGCATATTTCTCGGTCGCGTCCTTGTACGGAGGCGGCCAATCGATGCGCTCGGTGGGGACTATGTTCATCGTCATCCCGCGCTGCACTTTGTAAAACACGCCCGGTGAAACAAGATCCTTCACCTTCGACGCGTTGTCCGGAGTGATGAAGTCACCCGGCTTGACGCCTGCCTCTCCCGGCAAGCTCAGGGCCGCGAGGGCCAATAATGCAAGGCCTCCGGCGACGACCGTTTTGCGAAACCTCATTATGCCCAATTGCATTCGAACCTCCGTAAGGGCCTTGTGCCGTTTTCCTGCTGGCTGGATAAAAATGCTCGCCAGCGTGAGTCTTTCACGAATCCTCTATTAGAACGGAAGCATGCTGAAGTGAATCTGTCTATTGCGCATCGAATAAAATTCAACTTTTGCGTTCCGACAGGCACGAGCCTGAGCGAGGCGAATAGCCTATCTGCCGGCAGTTCGCCATTCGGATTGCGGGCTGCGGCGATAAATGCCCTTGTCGCGCGTCAGCATCCCGTATCCGACCATCTCGCGGCGCAGCGTCGCGCAGTCGTGATGGTGCAGCTTGAGGATGGCGTTCACCTGGGCCTCCGCATAGCTGATGTCCGGCGCGAAGAAATCGGCGAGCCACTTCAGAATTACCAATCGCTTCTTGCGGCTGACCGGAATTTCGAGCAAACGCTCTCCATCGATGAAGTTGTCGAAGACTTTTCGCTCCGCGCCGCCGGCTTCAGCCGACACGGCCAATTTTGCGATATTGTCGCGGCTGAAGACGGCACGGCTGATCCTTCTGAGCATCTCTTCGTTCAACCGATACCAGTGGAAGTTGCCGTCGGCGCGCAGTTTCACCAAGTCGAGCTGCTTGAGCACCGCCAGGTGATGCGAGACGGTCGGTTCCTTCAAATCGAGCCTTGATGCGAGCTCTTGAACGCTGCGCTCAGCGGCGGAGAGCAGGCCGATGACCTTGAGGCGGCTCTCGTCGGCCATCGCCTTGCAGAACTGGAGCATGATTTCGGGTGGTTGTTGATCCATCGCAGCCCCCAACTATTTTGATGCATGCCTAATTAGATATATATCAAGTAGTCGCGCCGATCAAGGAGTCGCCTGATTTGGACGATGCTTGCCTTGCGATTTCGCGAACAGCGCGGTCACGATTTCACCCGGCGTCAACCAGCCGTTAATGCGTCGGTAACGTCGATTTGGCACACAGACCAACTGGTGCGGCCAACATTCGGACGCTACCATCGGGAGGAAGGAGAAATCATGGGCATGCGGAAGACCGCGATTGTGGCATTGATAGCGTTGGCCGGGATGAGCGCCCCGCTGCGGCATGGGGTATCGTTTGCACAGCCTGCTCCGGGCGCAGCGGCGAGCGCGCAGATGGCATCCAGTCTGTCGGCGGCTGATAAAGCTGCACTATTGAAAAAGCTTCAGGATGCCAAGCAGCACGACAAGGACGCGCGCAAGGGATGGTCGCAGGAACCGTTGACGCAGGCCACCTACGACACCAAGATTCAGGAAATCAACCGCCTGATGGACAAGCTCAACAAGGGCGAGGACTTCCCGCTGAGCGAGGTCGACAAAGCGGTCGCATCGCCGCACAGCGCCCCGTATTAACCGCCAGCGCGAGATTTTGCTGCAATCTTTGGCGCAGTCGGCCTTGCTCAGCGTCATGGGCGGGCCGGCTGGAACGCGAGTGAAACAATTGAGCGTCCCCGACGGGATTTGAACCCGGTAAGAGTAAGGAAAAACCTTGAGTTTTTCCACACGAATGTGGCTGGAAGTGGCTGGTTTCGGTGCAGTTTGGACACCGGTGTCCAAACTGCTTCGCTGGGGGTTGGGGAACAGGCCAACGGGATTGAAGCCGCGCCGGCAATTTGCAACAACCTGATAACCGGAGGTGAACGAGTTTTATGGACATCAGGTTCAGGCCAGCGTTCGAACGCCAAGTGGATTACTTTCGCCAGAAGCCGGAATACGACGAAATCTACAACATGATCAAGAGCGTGCAGACCCAAGTTCCACTGAGACCCGACGCGGAGCTTTTTCTGATGATCAACGTGGGCCAGCTCATCGTAATACCGTGGAGCGAAACGGAGAAACAAGACTTTTTACAGGTGCATCGTAATATCCTCCATCAGGACCTTGCTGCAATCATCGGCCAAGCTGATAAGGTTGCGAGCAGTTCTGGGCGGCGCGAGATATCAGCGAACGCTCTTCTTGAGGCCGTAGCAAGTCGAACTGTCCGAATTCTCACGCGCGGCCTAGACATTTGGGGACCATAATGACCGAGGACGAGCGACTTGGCGTACAGAACTCGGTAAACCTTAGCATCACGCTCATCTCGTTCGCCGTTACTCTGATTGGAGGGACGGTGGCCGGATTTCTTACGATTGGCGACAAGCTGGCCCCCTGTTGGAGTGTTGGTCTGCTCCTCGTTGTGATTTTGACGGTTTTCCTTTTGACCATAAGCATCATCTTGGGCGGACTCGGCATAAAAGAAACGAGCAAATCGATCGTCAAGGATCCGACGAAACTCAACGAAAACTACGACGGCGGCAACTTTAATCGGCAAGCTAACTGGGGCCTGGGCGGGTTGCTCATAGGAGTAGTCGGCTTCGTAGGTGTTGCCGCCGTGGCGATGCCAAGCCACAACGTCACCGATGAGCATCTGAAAAAAATCGGCGACGAAATTCAAGAATTGCGCTCTAAAATTAGTGAGATCCAAGGCGAAACCCGCACTCAAGCGGATCAGGTCACGACCCTCTTGTCGAAACAACGCGCTGACGTGGTTCCTATAGAGCGTCCCGCTTTGGCTAAATCGCCAGTTCACGATTTGCCTCGCCAATCTGCTCCCTCCAAGGCTCCTTCATCTAGCCCGAACAATTAGAAGCCAAATTATCGGGATCAGGCTTCGCAAACTCGTCCCGCTCACGTTTTCCGCACCGCACTAATTCCATCGCGTTCGTTCTCACGCGCGCTGCGATTTTCCGCCGCTGGCAAGGAACTTGCTCAACCGCAAAGTCCATCGAACCGCACCGTGATGTGCAAGTTCGAAATTTTTACGGTGAGCAGATCGCATGGAGAGCAACGCATATCTTGAAGCGCGCCGTGAGTGGGATGAGCGATACGCCGATCTCGTCCTCGGAAAACGCAACTGGCAGATCGCGGCATGTGGCCTGTTGTGTCTCAGCCTGATCCTTGCAGGCGGAATTAGCTGGCTCGCAAATCGGAGCCGCTACATTCCATACGTCGTCGAAGTCGATAAGCTCGGCTACGCGCTGACCGTCCCGCAGGCGTTGTCGGCGAAGAACGAGCCGGACGATACCGCGCGGATGAAACGCTACGAAGTCGCCGCGTTCATCCGCAACGCGCGCTCGGTCAGCAGCGATCCGCAGGTCGAGCACGGGATGCTCAACTCGCTGCTTGCGCACGCGCGCGGCGCGGCGGACCGATTTCTTGACGAGTATTACCACTCCGCCAGCTTCGACCATAACCCGTTCAAGATTGCCGAGAAGCAGACCGTCTCGGTCCAGATCGATTCGATCCTCCAATTGTCGCCGACGAGCTATCAGGTCCGTTGGACTGAAGCGCGGCGCGATCTGAACGGCGCGGCCGTCGGCGCGCCGACGCATTGGGAGGGCGTCCTCCAGACCGAAATCATTCCGCCCAACTCCGAAGACGCGATCGTCAGCAACCCGCTCGGCTTTTACGTGACGCAGATCAGCTGGACCGGACAGCAAGGCTGAAAAGAGGACCCACAATGAAACGCATCGCAATGGCAGGAACATTGACGCTGGCGCTGACACTCGGAGGTTGCGCGAACCTTCAGACGCCGCCCGAGCCGCCGCTCAATCTTGTAACCGAGGCGGCGCCCGAAGCCGAGGCGACGCCCCCGCCGCCGACCGGCGCCGAACTGCTCGCGCAGCAGCCGTCGCAGGTCCAAGAGGCCGTCAGAGACCATCGCCAGGACGGCGAGTGGCCGGTGTACAAGAGCGCCGAACTTGTCCTCTATCCATTCGGCGAAGAACCGGAGCCGGTCGTCGATTGCCGGCCGCTCCATACGACCGACATCCAACTGCAACCCGGCGAGACGATCACCGACGTAGCGATGGGAGACACGGAGCGATGGATGGCGACGCCCGCGGCCTCCGGCGATCCCCGGAGCGCCGTCCCGCATCTCGCGGTCAAGCCGCAGATCGCCGGAATCGAGACCAATCTGACCATCTACACGACCAAGCACATCTACCACATGATGCTGCGGTCGCGCGCTGTCCACGCGATGCAGGAGGTCGAGTTCTACTACCCCGCCGAGCTTGTCGCTGCGATGAAGACGGCCGACGCCGCGGCCTCAAAGGCGAAGCTGGCCGCGCGCGTTCGATCGGACCATTCGCTCGGCATCGTGAAGGTCAGCGCCGTCGATCCGGCGCAACTCGACTTCGCCTACAAGATCGGCGGCGAGAGCGTCCCTTGGAAGCCGATCCGCGCCTTTGACGACGGCTCCCGCGTCTTCATCCAGATGCCCGCCGGAATGAAGACCAGCGAGGCCCCCGCGCTGCTCATCAATGCGGGAAGCGGAACCCAAATGGTGAACTACCGGGTGAAGGGCGACTACTACGTCGTCGATCGGCTCTTCACCGAAGCGATCCTGATCAGCGGCGTGGGCCGCGATCAGGACCGCATCACGATCAGCTACGCGGGCGGAGCGAGGTAACTGTCATGGCGACCGAAGATTCGATCCAAGAACAGGAAGGGCAGGAGCACGAACATTCCGGCGGCGGGCGGTTCAACCGTCGGCTTGGGATCGCGTTCATCGCGATCGCGATGATCGGCGGCGTAGCGCTTGTAGTCGGCGTGCAATCGTCAGGGACGGGCGCAGGCGCGGCGAAACAAAAGCTCATCGACGATCCGAACGCCGACGCGCGCAATCACAGCGAGGTCGAAGACTTGGCGGCGCATGGCGCCGTGCCTCATCCAGCGCCGAGTGTCATCGCCCTTCCGCCCGTCATCCAAAGCGTCCAAACGCCCGCGCCGCGACCGACGCCGAAGCAGCAGAGCCACTTCGCCGAATGGGTCCAACAGAAGTACATGAAGGCGCTCGAAGCGCCGGAGATGGTTGCAGCGTTCCACCAGGGCGGCACGCTCGAAATTGCGAGCGTGAAGGGCCAGACGGGTGGCAACGTCACGCCCGCACCGTCAACAGAACCGAGCGTCACGCTTCATCCGCCCGCTTCCCCATACACGGTGATGGCGGGCAGCGTGGTCCCGGCGGTCCTGATCAGCGGAATCAATTCGGACTTGCCCGGTCCGATCCTCGCCCAAGTCAGCCAAAACGTATTCGACAGCGCGACTGGAAAGTCGCTCCTCGTTCCGCAGGGGAGCCGCCTAATCGGCGTCTATCAGGCCGCCTCAGCTTACGGTCAGCAGCGGGTACAGATCGCGTGGCAGCGAATCATCTTTCCCGACACGTCGAGCATGGACCTGCCGCGGACGCCGGGCGCGGATCAGGCGGGCTTCGCCGGCTTCAACGACGAGGTGAACAACCACTATCTCGCCACGTTCGGAACGGGCGCCGTGATGAGCCTGATTAGCGCCGGGCAGATGGTCGGGCAGATGGCGGCGTTCGGGGGCGGCGGAGCGATGTACGGACCCTACGGGGTTTACCAGCCCAATCAGTGGACGATGGCAAGCGAGTCCGCCGGGAGCGCGGCGTCGGGGCAGTTCGGCTCGGTGGGCGAGCAGATGATCGCGAGAGGGCTTGACCGTCCCCCGACGCTCGAAATCCGCCCCGGCTACCAGTTCAACGTGATGGTCACGGAGGACCTCGTTTTCCCCGGAGCCTACCGGAGTTGACCGCGCAAGTTTTCCCACAAAGTTGACACGAGTTTGTAACCAAAACCGATTCAAGGAGAGCGGCGATGGGAGTGCTGAAACGAAAGGAAGAACCGGCCGAGTCGATCGCGTTGCGGGTCCCGGCTTCGGTCAAGGCGGAACTCGATCGGCTCCGCGAGCGGGCGGGCGCGGCGGGTTTCGATCTGAACGCGACCCTATGCGAATCGATCGTGCGGCTGACCCGGCAGATGCGCGACGAGATGGATGCGCTGGAAAGGAAATCCCCAGGCAGCGACGGCGCCCGGAAGCCAGCCGAACCGAACGGACTTGCGCATCAGGATCGGACGGTTGCGGCAGGCTCCGCTGACGGCCGCGGAGAGGGGTGAGGCGATGCGCTTTTCGAAGAAATTTTGCGGCGGATTGCGATCGAAAATTGCTGCGGCCCAAGGGGTGATGGACGAGGAGAAAAAGTGGGGGGAAGGCCGTTCGTTCGTAGAGCAAGATAAAGCATCTACTGTACTGTACAGTAGATTTGCGAAATTTCGCAGGAATCTCGCGGCCTTCCCCCCACTTAGGAGCATCCGCCGCGGGCTGCTGCACAGTACAGTAGATCGCGCAGCGGGATCGGTCGATTCCAAGCCTCAATTTTCGGTTCGCGCCCACGCCGCGAAGGTCATCTGGAAGGCGGCCGGGGCGTCGCTGGCCATCGCTCTCATAGTCTCGATCGCAAGGATTTTTGCGGTCCGCATTTCGCTGACGGACAGCGCCGCCGCACCGGGAATTTACCGGGTCGTCACCGGCGTTCGGATCCACGATGGCGACCTGATCGCCGCCTGCCTGCCCGCCCCGATCGCGCAGGAGGGATTGTCGCGCGGCTACCTTAAACCGGGCGACTGCCCAGGCGGCGCGGAGCCGGTCGCAAAGATGGCCGGCGCGCTCCCCGGCGAGGCGGTCGAAGTCCTCCCCGGATCGGTTTCGGTCGATGGCAACACCTCCGCCAACAGCGTGACCGCCACCCGCGACAGCAATGGCCGCACGCTCTCTCATGTCCCGTGGGGACGGCGCGAGGTCCGGCCCGGAGAGGTCTGGCTTTTCGGATTCAACGACTCGCGCAGTTGGGATGCGCGCTACTTCGGGCCAGTCCCCTTCTCGGCAATCAGGGGCGTCCTCAAGCCGCTCCTTACGTGGTGACTCATGGCGTCGAACGGGCATAGCCGCGAGCAGGGACTTCGCCTCCATCATCTCGCCAACCTTGGCGGGTTGGTCGCAATCGCGGGCCTCGATCGCGAGCCGCCCGACTTCCTGTTGGGCGCCCTTATCGGCGTCGCCCACGAGAGCGCGTCGCTTAGCCCGGACCAGCGAGCGCGGGTCGCATCGGTAGGGCGCAGGCAGCTCGAAGAACGGGCCACCGGCAAGCGCGCGTGGAAGTCGTGGAGCCGCGCCAAGGAACTTCGCTCCGTCACGCTCAGCGCCGCGCAGATCAAGGAAATCATCGGAGCGCTAGACGGCCGCGCGCCCAAGGATAAGACGCAACTCATTTCGGCCTTGGAGAACTGTTCCCAAGGAGACGACGCATGAAGCGCGGCAGGTTCTTCGGACAGAAAGAGGCCGGCCTCAGCGCCCGGCCCGCGCGGGCCGAGCGGGAGCGTCCGATGGTTCCGTGGTGGGCGCGCGCGCTCCGAAGGCTCCGGGTGAAATGGGCGGTCCGGCGTCAGGCGTGGGGCAGCCTTGGCACGGGACAGAGGTGGCGGAGCGTCCCCGTAGGCGAGCACACGTACGCGCGCCGGTCGGTCGTCAAGGCATCGTTCAAGCGCAACGACCATTCGGGCGGCTGGGCGGCCCACGCCCGCTATCTCGCGCGCGAAGGCGCGCAGCGCGAGCAGGGGAAGGGGCTGGGCTTTGACACCGTGCGCGAGGGGATCGACATCCCCGCACTGGTCCGCGATTGGGAGAAGAACGACGAGCTTCTCTGGCGCTTCATCGTCTCGCCCGAGGACGCCGGACGAATCGATCTCAAGGAGCACGCGCGCGGCCTGGTCGGACAGATGGAACGCGACCTTGGCACCAAGCTTGAGTGGGTCGCGATCGACCATCACAACACTGACGACGCCCACGTCCACCTGCTTGTCCGGGGCGTCCGGGACGACGGCAGCCCTCTACAGATCGGGCGCGACTACCTGCGGCGCGGGATGCGCGGGCGGAGCCAGGAGATCGTGACCAAGGAGCTTGGCCCGCGGCTTGAAGCCGAGGTCCTGCAGGCGCGCGAACGGACCATTCGCAAAGAACGCTGGACCGAAATCGACCGATCGATCCAGCGGAAGGCCGACAGCTCCGGCGTCGTCAGCTACGAACCGTTCCAGCCGCACAGCGACGGCGCCCGCGTAAGGGCGGAGCAGGAAGTGGCGCGGCTTCGATTCCTCGAAGGTATCGGTCTGGCCCGTCAAACCGGCGAGGCAAGCTGGCAGTTATCGCCAGACCACGAGCGCGATCTCCGCGCCTGCCAGCAATCCAAAGACATCGTTAAGAGCCGCTCGCAAAGCCGAGGGCGCGAGGCCGATCACGGCCTCGATCGCGGCTTCGAGCGCGGGAGAAATTGTTATGGCTGAACAACGGCCCTATCGGCTCGCGGGGACCGCGGACGGCGCGCGTCTGACGCAGATAAAACTGGCCGCGCTCCTCTCTCTTGGAGCGGCGTTCATCGCGATCAATTGGATCGCGACCCAGCGCGCCGCGCGGACCTTCGGGTATGCTCCAGCGTTGGGCGCGCCGCTGTGCGATCTGCCGATCGCGGGACTGCTTTACCGTCCTTGGGATTGGATCGTCTGGTGGACGCGCTACTACTCGGAGCCGTCGCTTGCGCCGGTCTGGGAGCGTTGCGCGCGCGAGGCGCTAATCCCGATGGCCGGGTTGACTGCCATCGCGATCGGCGCGATTGCGGTCGCCCGCGGCGGATGGCTTCAAAATGCATCCGACCTCCACGGCTCGGCGCGATGGGCAAGCACCGGGAATCTCCGCGCCGCCAGACTCATCGACGATAACCGGCTCCGCGCGGGCGTTTATCTTGGACGCTGGCGCGCCTGGAACCGCCGCTATCATCTCCGCGACACCGGCCCGTCGCACGTCCTTGTCTTTGCACCCACCCGAAGCGGCAAGGGCGTCGGCATCGTAATTCCGACGCTGCTCACGTGGCCGCATTCCACCATCGTTCACGATCTAAAGGGCGAGAACTGGGCGCTCACAGCGGGCGCACGGAAGCGGATGGGACACGTATGCTTGAAGTTCGCGCCGGCGTCGCCCGACACCGATGGCGCCCGCTTCAATCCACTGGCCGAGGTCCGGCTCCGCACCGCGCACGAGATTCGGGACGTGCGCAATATCGCGCAGATGATCATGGACCCCAACGGCAAGGGCCTGCCCGACCACTGGCTCCGCGCGGGCGTGGAAGGGCTGACCGGATTTCTCCTTGCCCAGTGTTACGAAGGCCGCAACCCAACCCTCAGCGGAATCGAGGCGCGGCTTTCCGATCCAGCGCAGCCGATCGGCGAGACGCTGGAACAGATCATGCACACGGTCCACGACCCGGAAGGATCGATGGGCTGGATGGACTCTCAGGGAAATCGGACGACCACGCATCCGGTGATCGCCCGCGCGATGCGAAGCCTGCTCGACAAGAGCGAGAACGAGCGCTCCGGCGTGATTTCGGAAATCAAAGGGTTCCTTGAACTTTACCGCGACCCCATGATTGCGGCGAACACGGCGGCGTCGGACTTCCGCATCGAAGACCTGATGAACCACCGGCAGCCGGTTTCGCTCTACATCGTCGTCCCACTCGCCCACAAAGACAGCTTGCGCCCACTCATCCGGCTGATGCTGAGCCAGATTCTTCATCGCTTGACCGAGCATTTGGAATACCGCAACGGCCGCGCGATTACCCGCTACCGCCGCCGCCTGCTTTTGATGATCGACGAGTTCGCGAGCCTTGGACGGCTCGATATGTTCGCCGAATCGCTTTCGCTGATAGCGGGCTACGGAATCAAGGCGTGTCTCATCGCGCAGGACTTGAGCCAGATTCACGCGGCCTACGGGCACGATGAGGCGATCACGTCCAACTGCCACACGCGCGTCGCGTTCACGCCCAACCGGATCGAGACCGCCCGGCTGATCTCACAGATGGCGGGCGAGGCGACGGTCCGCCATTTGCACCGGACGGTTTCAGGCGCGGGCGAGAGCGTCTCGGAGCCGGAAATCGCGCGAGCGCTGATTACGCCGGACGAGGCCATGCGGCTTGGCGCGAACGAGGCCCTCATCTTCACCAGCGGCCATCCGACGATTAGGGCGGACAAGATTCGGTACTACGCCGACCCGATTTTCAAGCGACCCGCGGCGCTCCCACCGCCCACAAAGAGCGATCGCATCGAGTCGGCGGATAAGCGACCGGAAAGCGCGGAAACTCCGCAGTCAGACACGAAAGAAATCTCGTTCCTGAAATTCGCCGCCAATGAACCGGCGGCCGACTCGCCCGCGGCGAATCGCGGACGGAAAAGGGAGAGACTCCTTTGAGGCGGCAACTCACAGCCTATTTGAGCGACGACAACTTCGCCCGGCTGAAAGAAGAAGCTGAAGAGGCGGGACTTTCGCTCTCGCGCCTCATCCAGGAGCGGCTGGTTTATTCAAACGGCCATTCAGGCGGGGGCGTGTCCGACTCGACGCTCGCGGCGGCGGAGCGGCGAATCATCAGCGCGAACCGGACCCACGTTGACCAAGCCGTCCGCCCGCTCCGCGAGCAACTCGCGATGTTGCTCACGATGCTCGATCAGTTCGCGCTCAGCATGTTGACCCACATGCCGGAGATTCCCGAAGGCAAACGCGAACAGGCGCTCGCCAGCGGAGAGCGCCGGCATCACGGATGGCGGCTCGAAGTCGAAGAGACGATTCAACAATTGGAAGGCCCTCCCGCGAACGGAAAGAAACGGGCTTCCACCGCGGGTGCGCCGGAAATCGGCGATCACGATCAGCAGGATTCCACCGCGCGAAATCCCGGAGAGTCCGCATGATCGCGGCGCAGAGCATTCAGGAGCGGCGCCTGGACGAATTACTACGCCGTCAACTCGGCACTCGCATTCTCGCGGCGATAAACGATCCGAACGTTACCGAAATCATCATCAACGAAGATGGCCGGGTTTGGATTGAGTCGTACCAGAAAGGAATGCACGAGGCCGGAGTCGCGCTCTCCGCTTCGCAAGTGGAGAGCCTGATCGGCACCGTCGCCTCGTCGCTCGGCAATGTCGCGAACACAGCACATCCGATTGTGGAAGGAGAGCTCCCGATCGGCGCAATCCGATTCGAGGGCCTGGTTCCGCCCGTTACGAGAAAACCCTGTTGCGTGATGCGCAAGCCTGCGCAGGTCCTCTACACGCTCGAAGATTACGTGCGCGCCGGAATCCTGAACGACACACAGGCAACCGTATTGCGCGAGACGGCGGATTCGAGGCTCAACGTCGTGATCGCCGGAGGGACCGGCTCAGGCAAGACGACTCTCGCGGGCGCTCTCATCAATGAAATGGTCGCGCGCTCCGATCCCAACGAGCGTTACGTGATAATCGAGGACACGCTCGAAATCCAGTGCCGCGCGAAAAACCTCGTTCAGCTTCACACCGCCGAGGCCGCGGACATGACGCGGCTCGTGCGGACAACCATGCGGCTTAGGCCCGACCGGATTATCATCGGCGAGGTGCGCGGCGCGGAGGCTCTCGCACTGCTCAAGGCGTGGAACACCGGCCATCCCGGCGGAGTCACAACGATCCATGCCAACAGCGCGAAGGCCGCGCTCACAAGGCTATCGAGCCTCGTTCAAGAGGCGGGAGTTCCACCGCAGCCGGAACTAATCGCCGAAACGATCAACTTGCTCGCATTCATTGTCCGCACGCCGGCCGGACGGCGCGTCAAGGAACTTGTCCGCGTCGAGGGATTCGACCCGCGCGGTGGATTCAAACTTAACGCAGTAGAGGAGAAACAATGAACCCCGAATATCAATCGCTCTGTGTTCTGGCCGCGATCGCGGCCTGGTCCACCGTCGCCGGAGCATCCGTTGAAGGGAAGTTCGGCTTCTTCAATTGGATTTCTCTCATCAGCCTCGCAGTGCTTCTGGAACGGCTTGTGTCGGCCTACACGGGAAGGCCGCTCTTTTAACGCAGGACTCAAAGCCAGCCCGGCTTGGAGATTATTTCCACCAACAAGGAGGTCTAGGAAATGAAACGGTTCGGAAGAATCAAAGGTTCAATCGCAAAGTGGGCGGCCAGGATCGGCGTCGCCTACGGCGTGGCCACGATTGTGTGGCCGGTACGGGTGTTCGCCGCCGTGGGCGCTGGAACCCTTCCGTGGGACGATCCGCTGACCGCGCTTCAAACGGATTTGCAGGGGCCCGTCGCCCACGCGATCACCACGGCGGCCGTCATCGGCACCGGTCTTATGTGGGCGGTCAGCGAACACGGAACCGGAGTGCGCAAAATGTCGTCGCTCGCATTCGGCGGAGCGTGCGCGCTTGGGGCGACCCAAGCTGATGACCACGCTCTTCCCGATGGCCGGAGCGCTTTTTTAGGCGCAGGAGGGCACGACGATTGTGCAAACGGAACGCCGGGTGAGCACGATCCATCAATCGCTCACCCAGCCCATCCTGCTGGCGGGTGCGGAGCGGCGGCTGGCGATCGCCAACTGGATCACCGCCGCCGCCCTGATCCTCGGCGGCGGACTGCACTGGTACACCGCGGCGATGGGCGCGTTGCTCTTAACCGCCGGCCATTGGGCGCTGGTGCAGGCCGCGAAATTCGACCCGCAACTGAGCCAGGTCTATGTCCGCCACATCCGCTACCAGGACCACTACCCGGCGCGCGCCGCCATCTCGGCGCGCGCCGCCGCGAGTCCGCGCCGTCGGTGCCGACGCCCAAGGAGATGCGCGCGTAACGCAGAAAGGCAGGAAGCATGTTTCTAAAGGAGTTCAAGGATTTAAGGCGAAAGCGAGAGCGGCGGCCGGGCTGCCCGACCTGCTCAACTACGCGCTTTCCGATCGACGACTGCACCATCGCGATGAAGGACGGCGCGTTTCTGGCGGCGTTCGAGTGCGCGGGGCCGGACCTCAATTCGGCCAGCGTCGAAGAACTGGACGCCCATCGCGCGCAGGCCAACCGCGCGCTCGCGCGGTTCGACGACGGCTTCATGTACAACATCGATCTCATCCGCTATCCGAGCGGCGACTATCCGCAGCGAACGTTTCCCGATCCGGTCAGCGCGACGCTCGATCGCGAGCGAGAGGTCCAGTATTCCGCCGAAGGCCGCCACTTCGAGACCAGTTGCGTGCTGACCATCACCTATCGGCCGCCCGCCGAGACGCAGACGCGGATCGCCAGGATTTTTCTGTCCGGCGCGCCGCACGCGATCCGACTGGCGGCGGCAACTCGACTGGTTCAAGCAGCGGCTGCGCGAGTTTGCCGATGCGATCAGCCCGGTCTGGAAGCTGACGCCGCTGGACCTGCCCGCGCTGCTTGTCGCATCTCGCAAGCTGCATCAACGGGCGGATGTGCGAAATCGCCGCGCCGCGGAACGCCGACCTATCTCGACGCGATTCTCGGCAATCAGGACTTCATTGCCGGCTTCAAGCCGCGCGTCGGCGGACGGCACATCCGCGTCGTCGCGCTGGCTGGCTTTCCGCCATTCTCCTACGCGGAGATGGCGGCGTTCCTGAGCGAACTGCCGATCTCCTACCGCTATTCGATCGCGCGGGATCCCGCGTTGGCCCCCGCACCGCGATCAGTCAGTTCACCGTGTACCGGCGCAACTGGTTCCAGAAGCGGCTCGGGCTGCGCGGGCGTGCTCAGCGAAAATTTCGGCTCCGGCGCGGGCGCGCAGTTTCAGAACCAGCACGCGCTTCGGATGGCCGCTGACGCCGACGACGCTATCACCGAGGCCGAGGCGGCGCGGTCCGCTACTGCTACGTGACGCCGAAAGTCGTCGTCACCGAGGACAGCGCCGCGGCGGCCGACGAAAACGCGCAACTTGTTTTCAAGGTCTGCCAGAACATCGGTTTCGATCCGCGGATCGAGACCATCAACGCGGTCGAAGCGTGGCTCGGCTCGCTCCCCGGCCACGGCTGGTACGACGTGCGGCGTCCGCTGGTAAACACGCAAAACCTTGCCGACATCCTGCCTCTTACGAGCATATGGCCAGGACTCGCCGCAAACCCATGCCCCTACTACCCGAAGAACACGCCGGCGCTTTGCCACGGCGCGACCACCGGCAGTACGCCTTTTCGCCTGAATCTGCATGTCGGAGATACCGGCCACACAGGCATCTACGGTCCCACCGGCAGCGGCAAGAGCGTTGCGCTCGGAATGATTGCCGCGAATTTCCGAGCCGCGCCAAACGGACAAGTCTTTTTCTTCGACAAGGGCTACTCCGCGTACGTGCTCACCAAGGCGCTTCGCGGACAGCACCTCGATTTGGGCGAAGACGAAGTTCCGCTCTGCCCGCTCGCCCGGATCGACGACGAGACCGATCGCATGAAGCTGCAAGGTCTCCTCGAAGACTGGCTCGAACTCCAAGGCGTGCGGCTTGTACCCAATCAGCGCAAGGCGCTTTGGCGCGGCCTGACGCTTGTGGCCGAAGGGCCAGCCGAGCAGCGCACGATCACCAATCTGGTAACTCAAGTGCAAGACAACGCCGTGCGCGACGGGCTGGCGGCCTTTTCGCTCGCAGGACCGCTTGGCCGCTTTCTTGACGCCGACCGCGACGCCGTGATCGAAGGCCGCTTCGTTACCTTCGAACTCGAAACGCTGATGGCGATGGGGCCAAAGGTCGTCGTGCCGGTAGCGACCTATCTGTTTCACCGGATCGATCAGCGGCTCGATGGCAGGCCCACGCTCATCGTCTTGGACGAAGCGTGGATCATGCTCACCAACAGCGTGTTCGGCGCAAAGATCGAAGAATGGCTCCGCACCCTTCGCAAGAAGAACGCGGCTGTCGTGCTCGCGACCCAGAGCTTGAGCGAGGTCGCCAATTCTCCCCATCGCGACGTGATCGTCGAGTCGTGCCCGACCAAGCTCTATCTGCCGAACCCCGAGGCGAAGAACAATTCGACGCGCGAGATTTACCGGCGCTTTGGCCTATCCGATCGGCAAATCGACATTCTCTCGGATGCCACGCCGAAGCGGCACTACTATTACGTCTCGCCGCTTGGGCGCCGGTTGTTTCAGTTCTCGCTCGGTCCCGCCGCGCTCGCCTTCATCGGGGCCGGATCGAAGGACGACATCCTTGCCGCGCGGCGGATGATCGCGCGGTATGGCGAGCGATGGACGGTCGAATGGCTCCGCGCCCGCGGATTGAAAGATTGGGCGGCGTATCTCGACAGCCTGATTGGCCGCGTTGAAGCGCCGGCCGGCGCGATCCTGAACGAGAGCGGAACCGCACCAATCCTTTCCAACGGAACAATCCACCAAGAGGAGACAATTCAATGAAGCCGAAAAGATTCGTCAAATCCGTCGCCGCAACTTTGGCGGTGGTTGCTTTCCAGTTGATCCTGTCCGCGCCCGCCCATCCGCAAACGGAGATCGTTTTCGATCCGAGCATGTTCGCGCGCCAGCTTTCGCAACTCGAAAAGGAAGCCGCGACCGTCACGAATCTCGCCAAGCAGCTTTCGTACATCGTCAAAAACACGACCGGTGGCGATGCCGGCGTGTGGGCGTCAAACGAGACGCTGCTTGCCAACCTTGGCAATCTGATCAACGAGCAGGAGGGCCTTTCGTACACCTTCGGGAATCTCACCCAGGAGTTCCAGCAGCTTTATCCGGGTTTCAACACAACATCTACCGCTGGCGCCCAAAGTCCGCAGGCAACGATCGATACGACGCTGAACACGCTGAACGGCGCGCTCGCTTCTGTTCAGGCACAAGCCAATAACTTCAGCGCCGAACAGGCCACGCTGCAAGACCTTGAGACACAGAACCAGACGGCGGTGGGCAACCTCCAAGTCGTTCAGACCAGCAACGAAATCGCGCTGGCGCAGGTGCAGCAGATTCAGATGCTCCGGCAACTTGTGATGGCGGCGACGAACGCGCAGAACGTCGCGGCTGCGAATCAGGTCAACCAGCAGGTGCAGAGCAACCTTGCCGCCGAGGCGTTTTTCTCCGCACCGCCGCCAGCTGGAACGCCCGATTTGTCGCAATACGCCGCACCGCCCCCGCAGCCATAGGAAATGTGGAAGGTAGGAGTTGATATGAAACAAACCAAACAGACATTGATTCTCGCTTTGGCCATCGTTGGCGTGTGTGCCCTCATCTTCGGCGCGTGGCATCTGTACCAACAGAAGGTTGCCGAAGATCATGCGAGAGCATTCTTCACCGCGCCGCCGCCGAAGGGCTTGCCCGACCTTTCACGTGACGCACCGCCACCGCGCCAGCCCTAACGACCAAATTTTTGATGAGGAGTCCCTCAAATGAACTTCAACGATATTGCCAACCAGTTCTACACCGCCGGGGCGAGCTACAGCGCGGCGATCCAGCCTTATGCAATCAAGCTTTTCTTCGCGCTATTCCTGATCGACATCATCGTTAGCTGGCTTCAATTCACGGGCGAAGGCCAGCTTGACGCGTCGCATTTTGTCGGCCGGATGATCAAGCACATCCTATGCGGCGGCTTCGTTTATATGATGATCGTGAACGCCTTCACTTGGATGAACGACATCCTTGCGAGCTTCTCCGCGATCGGCGCGGCGGCAACCGGCCTCCCCGCCCTCAGCCCGCAGAGCGTCCTACAGGTAGGCGTTAACACCGCAGGGATAATTTTCGACTCGCAAGCCAACGCGAGCCTGCTCACAAACTTTGAGCAGGCGATCGTCCAAAGCATCGCAGCCTTCACCGTCTTGTTCGCGTTCGTGGTGACGGCCGCGATGCTTCTACTGACCCTGGTTGAATCCTATCTGGTAATCGGCGGCGGAGTGATCTTGCTTGGACTTGGCGCCAACCGTTTCACCGCGCCCGCCGCAGAAGGCTATTTCGGCTATGTCATCCGCGTCGGCGTCAGGCTTCTGTTCTTCTACCTTGTGCTCGCCATCGGCGTCACGCTGGCCAACGAATGGAGCGCCGCTCTGGCGGCAGCCTGCAATCCCGTGAGCGCGACTTTGCCGTGGTATTCGACCTATGGCACGCCGCCCGGCTCGATCACCACCACCGTCTGCTCCGCGACCATTCCCTCATCCGCCATGCTCAACTACGCCGCTCTGTCGATCGTCTTCATGATCGTTTGCATCGCGATCCCGCATATGGCTGCCAGCATCGCGGGCGGTACGGTCGGACTCGCGCTCAGCCATGCCTTCGAGGCCGCCTTCATCGCTCAGACGGTGGTTCGTCCGATCACAAGCGCCCTCCAAACCGGCTTCAACAAGGTCGCCCAAATCGGCAAATCCGATCCGAATGGCGACGGGACCGGCTGGGCGAGGGCAATGGATTTCGGCCGCCAGACTCAGCAGCTAAGCAACCTTGGACCTGACAGCGCGCAGCGCGTGCCGGCGCCCGCGGACGTTCGCGGCACTTCGATCATGCCGTCGCCCGCGTCAAAGACTGCGCCGATGGGGAAAGTAACCAGCCCGATTTGACGGACACCCGGCTTCGCGCGCCCCGTTGCGGACCCCATGCCCGAACGTCCTTTGCCCGTCGCTTGGTTTAAGATGGGAAGGATGCCGACCTATGTTAAACGGAACGTTTACCGTAGAGCCAGCGGCGCTTCCTTATGAGTATTCAACGGAGAGGCACATCATATTTCATCACGATCGCTCATGTGTCATTGTTTTTCAGGGAACAGCATCGTTTTTCACGCCACCAATCGACGCGAAGCAAAATTCACAAGCGAAAGCTGGATTTCGATGGGCACAAGCAATAAAAAGCGTTTTTCAGGGCCGGTAACGGTTTTTCACGAAAGGCGCTTGCCCGAGCGGGCAACACCAGCGGGATACGCCGCTCTGATTGACGCTTACGATCTGACGATCCCTCTGCCGCGCACACTCTCCGCGATCGGCGAACATCACCGAATCAAGGAGGAATCGGGATGGCGCATCCTTACCCCTCGGTATGCGCCATCCGCCGATCTCGAAGGGCATCTCACCTTTGCGCTCAAATACGAGGGCCTCGATCTTGCCGTCCTCAACCGCCTGTTTGGCACCGTAGGAGCCAGCCAAGTTGAATCTCTCGTGCGCGCCAAGCCGACAGGCAGCTATGCGCGGCGCATCTGGTTCCTCTATGAGTGGCTCACGGGCAAGCGCCTCAAACTGCCCGACGTTGAAAGAGGGACTTACGCGCCCGCAGTTGATCCGGAGCAGCAATGGGCGATTGAAGGCGAAAATTCGCCGCGCCACCGCATCCGGAACAATTTGCCCGGAACGCCGGCATTCTGCCCCTTGGTGTTTCGCACCAAGACCCTTGACAAGTTCATCGCGACTGACCTAGCCCGCCAAGCTCGGACCATTGTCGCGGAAGTGCCGCGTGACCTACTGGCGCGAACGGCGGCGTTCCTACTACTGAAGGATTCCAGGTCCAGCTATGCGATCGAGGGAGAACGCGCGCCGCAGGATCGTATCCAGCGTTGGGGACGCGCAATCGGCGAGGCAGGCCGCCGGCCAATCGACTTGGACGAGATTTTGCGGCTGCAGGCGATTGTAATCGGCGACGCGCGATTTGTGCGGCTCGGCCTTCGCAAAGAAGGAGGATTCCTAGGCGAGCACAATCGCGATTCCCGAATGCCGCTGCCCGACCACATCAGTGCGCGGCCGGATGATTTGCCGTCACTGATCGATGGCATGGTAGCGTTTGACCGCGGGCCGGCGCAGGAGCTGGATGCCGTGATTGCTGCCGCAGTGCTGGCATTCGGGTTCGTCTATGTTCATCCGTTTCAGGATGGGAACGGCCGCATTCACCGATACCTGATCCATCACGTGCTCGCTCAGCGCGGCTTCAATCCGCCCGGTGTCGTGTTTCCAGTCTCGGCGGCAATATTGGAACGGATCGACGAGTACCGCGCCGTGCTGGAGGACTACTCCCGGCGCCTGTTGCCCCTGATCCGATGGGAGCCAACGCAAAACGGCAACGTCAACGTGTTGAACGATACCGCCGACTTTTATCGCTTCTTTGACGCCACGCCGCACGCGGAGTTTCTCTACGCCTGCGTGAAAAAGACCATCGAAGAAGACTTGCCGAACGAAGCCGATTTTCTGCGCCGCTACGATCAGTTTCGCGCTCGTATGGATTCGATCGTCGATATGCCCGATCGCACCGTCGATCTGCTGTTCCGCTTTCTCCGGCAGAACGGAGGAAAGCTGTCAACGCGGGCGCGCGAGCATGAGTTTGCGAAAATGACCGATGCGGAAGTGGCTTCCGCCGAAGAGGCATACGCCACGGCCTATCAGCCCGTATAGGTTATCGCAACTTCGGTCGGCGCGTTCCGCTAGGGAAGCTCTGCACAAGTGATTCGATTTAGCGGATAGTAGGATGGTCGATCAGCGGTAGGTGAGGAGGTGCGGTGATGAGTGAGCAGGGGACGTTCGCGTCGGTGGCATGGAACTCGAAGGGGAAGGTGACGCGGCGGGAACGCTTCCTGGCCGAGATGGACGCGGTGATTCCATGGGCGCGGCTGATTGCGCTGATCGAGCCGCACTACCCGAAAGCCGGCCAAGGTCGCCAGCCGCTGGGGCTGGAGAAAATGCTGCGTATCTACTTCCTGCAGCAGTGGTTCAACCTGTCGGACCCGCAGGCCGAGGACGCGATTTACGACAGCGAGTCGATGCGGCGCTTCGCCGGCGTGGAGTTGGGCGACGACGTGGTGCCGGACGAGAGCACGATTCTGCGCTTTCGCCACCTGCTGGAGAAGCACGGGCTGACCCAAGGGATCTTCGAGCAGATTCAGGGCCTGCTGGAAGAGCGGCGGCTGTTGCTGCGCTCGGGAACCATCGTAGACGCGACCATCATCGCGGCGCCGAGCTCGACCAAGAACGCGACCCAGACCCGCGACCCCGAGATGAAGCAGACCCGCAAGGGCAAGAACTGGCACTTCGGGATGAAGCTGCACATCGGAGCGGATAAGCGCGGTATCGTCCATACTGTCAGAGCGACCGCTGCCAGCGTCGCCGACATCAGCCAGTTGCCTGACCTGCTGCACGGGCAGGAGCGGGAGGTGTTCGGCGACCAGGCGTACTGGAAGGAAGACGATCGAGACTTTCTCGAGGCTTGGGGAGTGCGCTACCGGATCAATCGGCGTGCCACCGCCCAGCGACCGTTGAGCGCGCGCTGGCGGCTGATCAACCGGGCTCGCTCGCGCACCCGCGCCCGTGGCGAGCATGCGTTTCGGGTCGTCAAGCAACTATGGGGCTTCGCCAAGGTAAGATACCGAGGCTTGGCCAAGAACCTGGCGCGAGCGCAGACCATGTTCGCACTGGCCAACCTCTACCAAGTCCGCCGACAACTGCTCCCGCCAGGGGCCAGCTGCGCGCTGTGACGAACCTTCGGGGCCGCAAGCAGCCTCCGCCGCGACCATCGCCGGGGCCAACCCTCACCTGATCTCCTTTCCCTCAACCTGATTGTCATGACCATTTCACCAATTCGCTCCCCCACACCGACCTGTGCAGAGCTTCCCTAGTGGACCAATCACGCGCGGGATTGCCAACGCGCGCGTACGCAACGTCCAGCGAGATCCATTTTTAGCGGTTGCCAGAACAAAATGATCGCTGCTTGACGTCTTCGTCACGATCGAGCGCAATAGATGCCGTCACGACGATTGGCTGGCGTCTATATCGTCCGCGCTCTCCACCCCGTCCGGGCCGAATGACTTCAGCACGTACGAGTTCCCGTCGCTCTGGTAGAAGTAGGGCGTCCCCCACGGATCCATCGGCAGGCGCTCGATATAGCCCCCGCTTTCGTAGTTGGCGGGCACCCGGCCGTTGGTCGGCGGCGTGACCAGCGCGCTCAAGCCCTGATCGGTGCTCGGGTAGTAGCCGTTGTCCAGGTAGTAGCGATCGAGCGCGGTCTTGATCTCGGCCAGGTCGGCCTGCGCCTGGACGCGCTTGGCCTTGTCAGCCGCCCCGGTTGCGAAATCCAGCGGGTGCGCAGCGAGGTCAGCAGCCGTCAGTTTTCGACCGTTCACCGTGAATTCACCGTCGCTGTAATTAAAATTACATACGTAGCGGTCGCCCTTTGGGGCCAGCACTCCCAATTCCGCCAGTTGGCGCCGGTTATTGTCGTTTGCGAGCCTCATAACCAACGAAACTGGCAGGTTGAGAACGCCGGACGCAGATGAATAACGGGTAAAAAGACTTTGGACCAGAGCAGCGTTATTGACGCTACCAGGCGCCAACAAGGGGTCGCCAGAGACGGCGTCATCGATCGTGGCTTCGGCGGCGGCTTGTGCCTCTCCTTCCGCAAGCGAAATACGTGAGTTCAAGGAAAGCTTGGGCGACCTTTTGAGCAAGGCGGCTAGAAGCTCGATTACTTTCTGGCGCAAAAGCTGTGCGCGCTCTGGTGAACCAGAATGCGAAATGGCTTCGTATTGACTTATATACCGGACGATTGAATCGGGATCGATCTTGCTCAACTCCAGGTCGATTTTCGTCGGTCCCAGCGCAGAACCTTGGAAGCGGGCGCGGTTGGCGGCGAGTTGCCAGGTGAAATCGAGCGCCCCTTGCTTCAAGCCAGCGCTGGTTGCGAAAGAAATATCGTTCAGAGAAGTCTCGCCCAGCGAAGTATCGCCCATTGCGCTAAGTTCGCGGATGCGTAAGACAAGGTTCCCCAGCCATATGCCCGTTGAACCCCGGTACGAGCGCCCTTGAAAGGCGAGGCCGCCGACCGAGGCATGGCCGTGGCCGCCAGGAGCGGTGACGGAGACGCCCTCAAAGGCGCCGGAAAGCTCTCGAACGTTACGGCTGACATAGAAGTCCGCGGTCATTCCATTTGAAACGAGCGTGCTGCCGTCTCTCTCGTCTCTGTACGAAACAGGCGCCATGTATACTTGGTTGTCCACGGCGCCAGCCAGCGTAACGGACGATTCAATACTCAGTGAAAGCTTCTTGAGTAGCTCTCGCGCCGAGGGGTCAACGTTGTCAGGCAACTCAATCGAAGTATCGATAACCTCTATAACCGGCAAGAACGACGCCAATCCTGCATGCGCCACAAATGGGCCGTGTCGAATTCGATGGACTAGACCGAACCTATGGCCATCGAGCCAAAGGTCCGTTGTCGCGGTCGAAGAAAACCAGCCGCACTCGTATGAATTCAGCGTGATAGGTATACCGTCATCCGCCAATTCTGCGACCGTTTGCCGGTACTGGGCTTCGGCGTTGTATCCGATGAAGATAGGGAGCAAACCGACGATAATTACGAAAACGGCAGCAAAGATTCCGCCCGCCATGATCGGCCACGCAGCGTTGTGGGAAGGCAACGCGGCGTCTGAATACGATTTCATATGCAATTGTTTTGGCGCAGCAACGTGAATCTGCGGTCGTTCGGACGCTTCCGGCAATTGCTCAGGCCGGTATCGCTCGGCTCCACATGCGGGGCAGGTGGTACCGGTCGAAGGCATTGCTCCACCGCACTTCGTGCAAAAGACTCGCGCGGCCTTCGCTGTCCCGCGATTTACAGCTGGCGTTGATGAAGATACCGCCGCAGGGCCGGGACTGCCGCAACCCGGACATTGTGGGGCCGTGGTGGAAACCCGACGTCCGCAGTTATTACATGAGACCAACGCCATGGAAGAAGCCTCGCTCTACGCGCCGTGACCTGATGCTGACTGCTTTCCCACCACCTGACCAGCACCACCACAGGAAGACGCCATGCAAGGCGTCTCCCTGTGTCATGAAATGGGCAGCAGCGCAGCGCTACTCAGTTCCGTTGTTTTGCCGCAGCTGCTGAACCTGCCTGCGCTGCTGTTCGGTTTGCTGCTGCTGTTGCTGGATCTGCTGCTGCGTGTGCTGGTTCGAGTAGTCAGGGTAGACGAACAGGGGAGCCATCACGAACCCGGGCTGCTCTAAACCTGCTGTGCCATCCGGGACGCTAGCGATACCGGGGACGAGCACGGGTCCCTAGCCAGTGCCCGCGCCCAGCGCCGCGCCGCGGGGAGTCCCCTCTTGAGGGGTCGAGAGCGGCCGTCCGGTGCATCCCTCAAGCACAAGTGCGCCCGCCAACATCAGCGCGACCAGGACCGCCTGGCTGTTGCGCATATGATAACCTTCCTCGTTGAACTACTACCTGCTTACTTCTTTTTCTGTTCGCCGCCTGAGACGCCACCAGCAGCAGGGTGCGATACCGGTTGCGGCGCCGGATGAAAGGGTTGAGCGGGCCCATTGTGACGCTCACCCGGAGGACCCTGCTTGGAACCACCCTGCTTATTCTCGTCCGTTTTGACCGCCAGTTCTCGTCGGTCCCTGTTCTTATCCTCTGGGTGGTGGCCTAAATAATCTTTGAAGCGGCCGTCCTCATGATGCCAGAATTCCTTGTCAGGATGGGCCCAGTCGCGCGGATGATCGCGCCAATAATTCGACGCGAACCATTCGGGATGCCTGCCATAATCGTCGCGCATCCATCTGCCATACGGCTCAGCCCATTCAGGGTGATGCGCATACATCCAATCGGGATGGTACTGATGCCACCACCAATAATCGTGATAGACGCCTTGGTAAGGAGCGCCCCAACTCCAAAGCGGGTACAATCCCCAGAATGGCGCCCAGAACCAGTCCGGATGGGATTGGTGGTCGTACCACCACCAATCCCGCCGTTCCACCACCCATTCGGGATGATGCGAATACAACCAACCGGGATAGCGATCATGCCACCATCCCGCGTCGCGCCAGACGTGCCCGCGATCATATTCACCGAACCGGGGCCCAGCCATCGCCGATGCGGCCATCAGCGTGCAAACCACGGCACACATCGATAGCCAAACCACAACTCTTGATTTCATGCGCCAATTTCCTCCTGTTGCCGTTTCTTATGCACCCGCTCTTGCTATTGAAGCCAACTTTCCGAAGACCGCTTCAATCCGGTGGAGGGCCGCCCGCATCCGGTGGCGGACTGCCTTCGCTTGGCGGCGGTGCCGAACCACCTGACTCGCCGCATTGAGCCAGGCAGTGATCCTTTGTCTGTTCGCAAGTATCAGTGCACTGCTTCAACTGGGTGCCGACCGGTTGGATGAAATTTCGGAAAAGCCCGGCTATTGAACCTCCTGGCGAAGTTGGGGCACTTGCAGCAGCGTTAGTCTGGCAGGTCTGCTTGCAGTACCTCTCGTCTTTCAGGCACAAGCAAGGGTCATTCGAAGCACTCGGCGCGGTGGCTATCGCGGACTGGGCCGGGGCTGAACTTAGTCCGGTCGCGGGCCCCTGAGCAGCGGACGATTCGGATGGGCAAATCAAACTTGAACTTGTTTTGACCTTGTTGTTGATCTCAAGATTCTCGGCACCTCCGTGTTCCCTGACCCAGTCTCTGGCCTCGTTTGCGGCGTGCTCTTTACCTAGGTCGCTCTTAACCTCCCCGGTTAGTTCAATCCTAGTCACCGACCCGGACGATTTGCTGTAAACGTACGCATTCACTTCGCAGTAGCGTTTTTGATAGCGTGGCTGTGTCGCATGTAGGTAAGCGGTCAAATCGTTGCTTAATGATTCATTAAATGTTTCCGGCGCTGGAGAATATTTATGCCGTTTTGAGACCCTCTGCGGGGTAAGGGTTGAAGACGCGGCCGGCGCAGAGCCGTTCCCAGGCATCGTGGACCCCGCAGAAGCTGGCGTTGCAGCTGTCATGGGAGCTGGCAATGCGGGGCTCGTTCCACCGCCAGACAGAGGATTCGGCGCAGTGACCGGGCCGAGCAGCAAAGGTGCGGCAGCCGCCGCGGGCGCCGCGGAAGAGCCAGCACCCGATACGGGAACCGTGAGAGGAGCCGGCAGCACGGGCATGGCAGGGGTTAAGGCGCTAGCCGGACTGGCAGGAGCGTCCGCGGCGAACGCCGCCGGCATCGTGACATCTCCAACTGAGAAACCTAGGACACCACCGGCCAGCAGTGCGATCATTAGTGGCCATATCCGACGTCGGATTAACTGGTTCACGATATCCTCTTGTAGCTATCGCTCACTCGAACAGGCCGCGCTTCACTTCAATATTTGGCCACTCCCATCCGGGGTTGCCCCAAGCCTCGGGCGCCACTAACTTGAACTTGCGAGCGCCTGGGCTAATCATGGGAAAGACCGCCGAAAGCTGTACCCCTTCTTCCCCTGCAAGTGGAATTTTCATGAAAGCACCCCACCCGCAGCAAACATTCTGCTGGCCTCCGGTCCATCCCGTTGTTGTCTTCAACACCTTGCCGTTGTCATCTTCGATGTACAGCAGTGGCTGATCTTGCTTGTTCCCTACACGAGCATAATGAATTTCCCATCGTTCATCGCCGGCACGCATGGAAAAGGTCAGCTTAATCGAGTTCGCATCAAGATCAGTGTAAAGCAATTGTACGGTTAGTCCATTCACAGTCACCGGCTGGCCTGGTGGCATAGGGATTCTTCCCGCCGGCGGCGGATTCAGCAGGTAATTGGCCAGGGCCTGCGGGCATCCGGGCGTGCCGCTGTGGGCGATGTCGGTCAATATGTCGATCGCCTGAGGCCGGGAAGTTGTGTCATAGAGTTGGAGCGCGTAGGCAAAGCGATATGGAACGCTCGTCTTCGTCGTGTCGGAAATGCCAAGGTCGCCGCACAGCTTCATCATCGCCTGAAACCGCTTTGAGCCGAGCGCCTTAAGGTTGCAGAGACCCTGCGACAACTGATCGAACAATTTTTGCCCCGCGTCACGCGCGGTATCGGGATCGTATTCGGTGGCGAGCTTCGCGTAACGTTCGTCGCTGTCGAGGTCCACAAAATCGGGGTCCAGCGTGACGGCCTTGGCGAAATCTGCGGCAGCCTGCTTTTTCGTCGAAGGGTCGTACTTGACTGCGAGCCCGAAAAGCCGCTCGCTGCCAGTCAAATCCCTGAGTTGAAACGCCGCTTCGCCCCGCTCGAGCATCTCCTTGGCAACCTCTGGCGCCACGGACGGATCGAACTTGATTGCCAGATCGAACATCTGCTGCGCGGCGCCGATGTCGGCGCTCTTGAGGACCCTTTCACCTCCCTGCAAGTAGGCGGCCCCGGCCTGTTTCCGATCGCCCGGCTCCAATGCCACCGCGCTTTCAAAGAATTGCTGCGCGTGTACCAAATCGCCCTGCGCCAGGTAGCATTGCGCCATCAGCAAATTCAGGCGCGGATCGTTGGGCGAGTCCTGAAGCTTCTGCTCCAGCAACGCAACCGCGGGACCGTACTGCTGATCGGCTAACAACTGGTCTATCTTGCGGTCCAGAAGGTAGCGGTTGAGGTACCTGTCGCCGATTCCCAATCCAATCAACACGATGACTACTAGTACGACCCATCGAATCACTCGTTTCGGGTCGATTGGCGGCAGCGCGATACGCGGCGCGCCGCCGTGCGCGGGACCGGCTCTGCCTGCAGTTCGGGCTGCGCCGGCGCGCGGCGTACCTGTGGAGCTTGAACCCGCCGGGCTTTCTCCAGCCTGCGTGCCGCTGCGCGGTGCGCCGCAACTGGGGCAGAAAGAATCAGTATCCTCGAAAAGGCTACCGCATTCCGTGCAAGACGCCTGCGCCATGATTTATCCCCCTATCTGCCGCGGTTCTTGTCGAATCTGCTGGTAGGCCAATTCGATAGGATTTGCAAGTGGCAGAGCGTTGACGATTTGTTATGTTGCGGTTGGCTCATTAGACGTTGCTTTTTTCCAAATTAGAAACCCTTCGCAGTTTCCCTTGGCGCCGCATACACCGCTACGATTCGGCCGCCCCAAGCGGTTTGGGGATCGTCCGCGCTTGTGGCCTGCGAATTCCAGACCGAGATTGTTACTGGGTCGCCAACTCTGGCGATTGCGCCGTTGCGGCCGTATTTTCCGGAAAATCCGTCGATGTCGATCCGGCTGTCCGTCCACAACCGGTAGCGCAAGGACACCCGGTGAGGCGCGTGCCGATCGAACCCGGCAGACCCGGCGCCGAAAAGCGCCGAGCTTGCCCCGTTGTGGCTCCTGAAATCCGTGAACGAAAAACAGTCCAGGTTGCCGCGAAACGGCATCGCCACGGGAGTTTCTCCGAAGCCGGAGCCATGCACGGTGATGCGCAGGTTTTTTCCGTGTCCGGAAAACACCACCTTGTCGATTTTCGGCTTGTCAGGACAGGGAGTCACATTGCCGCCCCAAGTAGCACCCCGGCCCTGCTCGTCCCACAGCGCGAGCGTCACTGCGTCGCCGCCTTTCGCGATGAATCCCTTTACGACGATCTCGCCTTCCGACCATCGCTCGTAGCGAAGCTTCTTGTAGTCGCCGATGTAGCCGTATTCTCCGAAGCCCAATTGAGAGTGGTTTGCGATCCGAAGCCGGTCCGTCAATCCGGCGAACGGCATATTGGGCAGCGGAGCGCCGAACCCGCTGCCCTTCACGATCACAAGGTGCGGATGCTTTGAGCGGCCCTTCGCGTGTTTCCCACGACTGCGAGCGCAACGGAAAGATACCGCGGCAATGGCAGGCCCCGTGCGGCTGGTTCTCAGGGCAAGAACGTTCCGGGAACCGGGCAGATCGCTGGCATTGACCCGAAAGCGGTCGCACGCCTCCTCGATCATTCTCTGGGTCTTCTCGCGCGGCATGCACTTGCCCTTGAGCAAACGGATAAGCTGACGTCGGCTGATTCCGACCTCACTCGCTGCCGCAGTCAAACTTCCAGACCGCTCGACCATGGCTTTGAGCACGCGCGGCCAGTTGGACCTCATAGCCAGAGGATTCGCCATTGCCAAGCCTCCGATCAAGCAATTCGCCCGTTGTTATAGAGCAAGAATGTCACCCCTTGCTCAACAGTCTGGTGACATTTTGTCCGGTGCGAGAATTGCGCACACGATGATTCCGGGATAAATAGGCGGACAGTCCGGCCAAGATTCCGAGCCCGGTTCTCTTGGCGGCCGTGGAGGCGGACTGGAAGGGACACCACAGGTCAATGGATTTCGCTACAGCATCGATGCGGGAGCGTCAATAATGAGCGAACCAGGATTCTGCACCCAATGCGGTTCGGCAATGGCGGCGACCGACGCTTTCTGTCGGCGATGCGGTGCTGCACGTTTTGGCGGATCGACCGCATCCGCCGGCGGCGACAGGTCGCCGCATAATCCGTCAGCCCCACGAAACTTCGGGACAGCACCGACGGCCGCTCCGTCGGCAGCGCTGGGGATTTTCGCCGCGATTGTGATCTTGGCCGCAACGGTATGGATCGGGGCCGGCTATTTTTCCTCTCCGCGTTATTCATCCGCCAATCTAATGGCGGGCGGCTCCAATGATTTAGGAGCGACGCAAAACCAGGGCGGTTCCCAGCTTTTCCCGAAACCGTATGCCGCCATTTCTGCGGCGTGGCCGATGTTCCACTACAATCTCAGGCATACGGGCCTCAGTCCGTACAACACCAGCGCCAACAACGGCAACCGGAAGTGGGCGTTTACAATCAGTGGTGGGAACCCGGCGGTGTACTCCTCGCCGGCTATTGGCACCGACGGCACAATCTACGTTGGGGATTCGAACAGCAACTTCTTCGCTGTAAACCCAGACGGCACCCAGAAGTGGGCGTTCGCGACCGGCAATAATGTGAACTCCTCGCCGGCTATTGGCACCGACGGCACTGTTTATGTCGCGGACTTTGATGGCAACCTTTACGCGGTCAACCGCGACGGTACGCGGAAGTGGGCGTTTCAAACCGGCGCTTTGATTTCGACCTCATCCCCGGCGATCGGCTCCGACGGAACTATTTACGTAGGATCCAGTAACAACAAATTTTACGCAGTCAACCCCGACGGCACGCAGAAGTGGGTGTTCGCAACCGGCGGTGATATTGGGAATTCCTCGCCAGCGATCGGTGCTGACGGCACTATTTACGTTGGATCTAGGGACAACAACCTCTACGCGTTGACTGACGGCGGGCAAGGCGGCGTGACCAAGAAGTGGGCGTTCGCAGCTGGCGGCCAAGTGGATTCCTCGCCAGCGGTCGGCGCCGACGGCACCATTTACTTCGGTTCCGCTGACAACAACTTTTACGCGGTCAAGCCCGACGGCACGCAGAAGTGGGTATTCGCCGGCGCCAGCACCGGCGGCGCGCCAGCGGTTGGCCCCGATGGCACCATTTACTTCGGCTCAGGATCCCCCGATAACCACCTTCACGCGATAACTGACAACGGCGCCAGCGCCACGCAGAAGTGGGCGTTCGCAACTGGCAATCAAGTAGGATCCTCCCCGGCGATCGGCGCCGACGGGACCATTTACTTCGGTTCCCAGGACTTCAAGGTTTACGCGGTCAATCCCGATGGCACGCAGAAGTGGGTGTTCCCAACCGGCAGTTATGTAAACTCTTCGCCGGCGATCGGCAGCGATGGGACCATCTATATCGGCTCCTACGACGGCAACCTTTATGCCATCGGCGACAGGCGGCCGGCACCGTCATTCGCGGCAGCCGGGCTGTATGGATCAACGAACTCACCGAACCAGGACAGAAATGCCGAGTTGCAGGCAAACTGTGGACCCTTTACCAGAGTTTATGCGGCTGGCGCCACGTTCGCGCAGCTCTGCGATCAGTTGCATATGAAGTGCGCCTACGTATGCGATTGGGAGGGGCACATGAAACCATGCGATAGTAGTGCGCACGACGGTTCAAGAGTTGCTTCGTGCCAGCCTACGGGCGCGAACAATGGAATCGGGATGCCGCCCGCTCGGCTTATAAGCTGGCCGGCGCCCCAACCCATACAGGACGATTCCGACGATTAGCGGCTGGTTAGCGAAGGCGGGCTCCGAATAGAGAGGAGACCTGATGAATACGTCCATAGGGAAAATGCGAATCGGCGCGATCGCGATCGTGGCCGTCACCGCGACGGCGCTTGCCACGATGCTGGCGATGCGCGCGCCGCGCGCCATTGCGGCGTCGCAAACCCCGCGCGCGATCGCGGCGGTGAAACAGCCATCGCCCGCCCCCGCGGCGCGAAATGATCCGCCGCACATCTCGTACGAGAAGATTCCGATGAGCTTCGAGCCGAACCTGGGGCAGAGCAATCCGCAGGTCAGTTTTCTTTCGCGCGGCAATGGCTACACCTTGTTCCTCACGCCGGCCGAGGCGGTGATTGCGATGCGCCAGTCCGCGCCCGATGGCGCGCGAGATGGGCATCCAGCAAAGCCGGGGCAACTCGCCCATGAGGGCCATCTCTTGCCGGCCGCGGCGGCCGGCAATTTCTCCCGAGCTGGAAGAGAAGAAGAAAAGTCCGCTGTGGTTCGCATCGCACTCAAGGGCGCGGCGCCCTCACCGCAAATCAGCGGTGTCGATCGGCTGCCCGGCAAGTCCAATTATTTCATCGGCAATGACCCGAAGAAGTGGCACACCGATGTCCCGAACTACGCGAAAGTCGAACTAAAGGATGTTTATCCGGGAATCGACCTGATCTATCACGGCAGCGAGCAAAGCCAGCTTGAGTACGACTTCCGCCTTGCACCGGACGCAAACCCGGATGCGATCCGGCTGAGCTTCGAAGGCGGGAAAAAACTCGCGATCGACAAGCGGGGCAATCTGGTCGTGAATATCGGCGACCAGAAACTGATCGAGCATGCGCCGGTGATTTATCAGGAGAGTGGCGGCAATCGGCGGATGGTCGCGGGCGGATGGCGATTGCATGGCGCGCATGAGGCGGGCTTCCGTGTGGCAAGCTACGACCGAAGTCGCCCGGTCGTGATCGATCCGGTGCTCGTCTATTCGACCTACTTGGGCGGCAGCGGCGTTTGCGACGCTTGGGGCATTTCTGGCTACTGTCAAGGCGACTCTGGGGGCGTCTTTCACGTCGATTCGTCCGGCAACGTCTACGTGACAGGAACGACCTACTCGACCGACTTCCCCACCATGCCCGGCGCTCTCCAGACCATCAACAATGCCGCTGGCAATCACACCTCCAATGTCTTCATCACAAAGCTGAACGCCGACGGCTCGGGGCTGATTTACTCGACCTACTTGGGCGGCAGTGGTGTTTGCGACACCGCCCCCAAGCTCTGTCGCGGCGACATTGGCGGCGGCGCTTACGTCGATTCATCCGGCGACATCTACGTGTCGGGATGGACCTATTCGATCGACTTTCCCACTCTACACGCGTTCCAGACCACCAATCGTGCCGCTGGCATCGGCGGCCTCAACATGTTCATTACGAAACTGAACTCCGCCGGTTCAGGGCTGATTTACTCGACGTATCTAGGTAGCAGTGGTGGCGAGGAGGGTTTCCTCTCTTACGTCGATTCCTCCGGCAGCGCCTACGTGTCGGGAGACACTGGCGCAACCGACTTCCCCATCACGGCCGGCGCGTTCCAGAGCGCGCTGGTGAGCTCCTCCATTTCCAATTTCAATCCCGAGGGTTGGACAGGCGATGGAAGTACTGTGCTCTTTGACACAACGTTATGTCCAGTGCTCGCCGGAACGGTGACGCTTCAATATACGATTTCCGGGACGACTTACGTAGGTACAGATGATGGCAGCGGAAATATCACGGGGCCTGACCTCACGGGTACTATTGACTACCAAAGCGGCGCAGTTTCTTTATTGTTTGACAGCCCTCCCGATTCCGGAACACAAATTACCGTCAGCTATTCACATTATGCACCATCCAACGTCTTCGTCACGAAGCTGAACGCCGAAGGCTCGGGGCTGGTTTACTCGACCTACCTTGGCGGCAGCGGCGTTTGCGCCGTAGATGGCTTCTCGTCTAGCGGCGACTACGGCGGTGTCTATGACGTTGATTCTTCTGGTAACTCCTATGTATGGGGGACAACCTATTCGGCCGACTTCCCCACCACGCCGGGCGCTTTCCAACCCACCAATCATGCCGCTGTCAATCAGACCTCCAACGCCTTTGTCACGAAGCTGAACGCCGAAGGCTCGGGGCTGGTTTATTCGACCTACTTGGGCGGCAGTGGCGTTTGCGACGTGGACGGCATTTCTGGCGACTGTCAGGGCGACCTTGGCATAGGCGAAATCGTTGTTGATTCGTCCGGCAACGCTTACGTGTCGGGAGATGCCTACTCGACCGACTTTCCCACAACCCCCGGCGCGTACCAGACCACCAACAATGCCGCTGCCAATAACACCTCCAACGCCTTTGTCACGAAGCTGAACACCGACGGCTCGGGGCTGGTTTACTCGACCTACTTGGGCGGCAGCGGCGTTTGCGACGTAGACGGCGTTTCTGCCAACTGTCAGGGCGACCTTGGCTTTCTCTCTTACGTCGATCCCCTCCGGCAGCGCCTACGTGTCGGGAGAGGCCTATTCGACCGACTTTCCCACAACCCCCGGCGCGTTCCAGACCACGAATCCTGCAGCTGGCGGCGGCGAGAGCCCTTTCGTAACGAAGCTGAACGCCACAGGCTCAGGGCTGGTTTACTCGACCTACCTGGGCGGCAGCGGCGTTTGCGACGTGGACGGCATTTCTGGCGACTGCCAGGGCGACCTTGGCTCTCTCTCTTACGTCGATCCCTCCGGCAACGCTTACGTGTCGGGATCGGCCTTTTCGACCGACTTCCCAACCACCGCCGGTGCGTTTCAAACCACCAACAATGCCGCTGGCATCGGCGGCTCCAACGTCTTCGTGACGAAGCTAAACGCCGAAGGTTCGGGGCTGCTTTACTCGACCTACCTGGGCGGCAGCGGCGTTTGCGACGTGGACGGCGGCAACGACTGTTCCGGCGACGAGGGTTTCATCTCTTATGTTGATTCCTCCGGCAACGTCTATGTGGCAGGGACAGCCTATTCGCCCGATTTCCCCCACACCGCGGGCGCGTTCCAAGGCATCAACAATGCTGCCAGTATCGGCGGCTCTAATGTCTTCGTGGCAAAACTCGCTCTGGGCGCGGTTGGCTCTTCGCCGACGCCCACTGCGACTTCGACGGGCGCCACACCGACCTCCACGCCGACCGGTATTGCTCCCACCGCGACAGCGACGCCACCCGGCGCCACGCCAACTTCGACGCCAACGCCCACCTCGACCGTCACGCCGACCGTTACCGCGACGCCGACCGCCACGCCGACAGCCGTGGTTGTAGGCATCAAGAACTTGGTGCAATTTTCTGATGTGAGTGTTGTGAATAACTCTACAGGGCCTCCCTGCGAACCGGCATCGGCAGGCGAAGCGTGCTTCTCTATTCAGCAGAATTTCTGGATATCCACGCCCACTGCACCCGACATACCCATTTACTGGGCTCAAAACACCGTGCAACTCGCAGAAATCAAAGGGGTGTGGCAGGCCAGGCGGTTGTACGTGTTATGGAATACGCCCGGCGGGTTCCCACCCCTGCCCACTGCAATCAAAAGCCGCGGCACGGGCGAGTGGAAGGCTTTGCCCTCAGGCCTGCAAAGTTCGTCTATTCTGCTCACTTCTACGATAACAACGAAGGGCTCGAAGAAGACTGTTTTGAACTTTGCCGTTACACTAAGCGGCAAAGCAAATTCCACACACACTTTTTCGGTCAGGCTACCAACTGGATCTTTCATAACGGCCGCTCTTACAGCAGATCAAGCAGGCAGTGGTGGATTAAGCCCTGCTTACGAACCAGAGCTAGGTACCGTCGGAGAGTATTCAGAATACAAAAAAAATGCGCCTGTTACCACCGGGAGTGCACAATTTACGTCTCCAACGGATGGTTTGGTTACCTCTTGGCTTCAGCTCTCCGGTCAGGATTGGGAATATCCCGGAACTGAAGTGTCGTCCACTTCCGGTTGCCTGTCTACTGCGGAAAGCTCATCTGGTCTTTCGTGGTTGGTGAACGTCGGTCTTGGCCGAGCTGCATTCACCGTGGTGGACAACGGCTCGCAGGAGGGCGTTATTTTCGTTCCGGCAATAGGCGCCTCCGGTTTCGATTACTGCTCACTCTGAGCGACTCCTTAGGGAAGCACGCTTCTGCGGCAGGTGCGATGACGGACTGGACTTGCAGGGGAAAAGAGACCAGGACATGGGGCGCGTCATGCACATACTCTATGACTCTTTGGCCGACCACGAGCGGATCCCGCAAGGGGACGAGCAACGATTGGAGTCAGCTACAACCTCGCCCCGCTGGGCCCGCACAACGTGAGTGCGGCCGGAACGAGAATGTAGCGGGTGCGATCGCACAGACGTTAAGAGATGTCATGAGGTATTGCGCGCCGGTTCCAGTTGGTCTCGCTTGGGCGATCGTTACTTTTCAGATGGAAGTTCTGAGCACGGTTTCGTAGGTTCCGTAGAGCGTCACTATATGACTTGAGAATCGGCAATGCGGGGTGACCATCGATGATAGCCTTCGTTTTTGGTTTGGTCTGCGGATTTGGTCTGGCAATTGCGCTTGCGTCCTACGAGGGCGGCGAGCTGTTTTTGGGTTTTTCTCGGGCAGTCAGACTGCGATTGTCAGAGGCAATCGAGCGGCTGCCCGGACTCGCCAGACAGACGACCGAACATACCAGCCGGATCGCACAGCAGGCGCGCCAAGCCTATCGCGCTCGCGCGGCGCGGCGGCCGCCGCGTCCGATTCTTTCGGCAACTGCTGTGGCCGGAGGCTTCGCCGCTGCGGCAAGGACCTGCCCCGACTGCGGCACACAGATTACGCGCCTGGATGCCAGCTTTTGCGGAAAGTGCGGCGCGACGCTACCGGCTGCCGCAATGCCTCACACCGGAATAGCCACGGCGTTTGGCGCGCTACAGGAGGCATTCACGCTCTGGTTAGCGAATCCGGGATTGCTGCTGGTTTCAGCGCAGGCTCTTCTGGTGGTGGTCGGCTGGCAAGTCCTCGGGGCTCTGGTTTGGGGAGGTTTGTTTATGTCCGCGGGCATGAACCCCTACACTGCGGGTGGACCCCCTGCTTTGAACACCTGGCCATTAATTACCGGGTTAGTTGTAATCCCCTTCGCCTACGCGGGAGTCGCGGGAGGGATCATACGCGCGCTCGACGACGCGCCTGATTTTATGGGATTTTTGGAGGATGGAGTGCGATACCTCCCGCGCTCCTGGCTGGTGATGATCCTGTATTTCCTTTACGGCATCGTGTTCTTGCTCGTCATGGTCCTAGCTACCTTGGTTTTGGGAGCCTTCGGTGCGTCGGCAGTCCAAACCGGTCAGCAAGCGCCCTCCACGCTTTTTCTATTCCTTTCGATTATGTTTTTGTTGCCTTTAATTTTCTGGATCATTTTTGCGCCATACTGGGTGATGGCCACCGCCGGGGCGTTCCAAGACGGCGCGCACGGAGTATCGCTGGGATTCGGCGTCGCAAGGGCGTGCCACTGGCGATTGCTAGGCATCATACTCATGCTTCTTCTGATTGGTTTGATGGTCTATGCAGCGCTGCTTCTTTTCGGAGCGGGTGCGGTCGCATTCGATTGGCGGTCGCTGGCCAATAGCCCAAACAACCTTGTGCCGGCATTGGCCGCTTTCGCCGCACAATCCTCGCTGCTCCTAATAGCATACGGTGTGATTATGGCGGCTCTTATCGCCTTCGGGCTTACCGTCTTCCTGATCTTTTACCGTGGCGCCGCGCACCCGCTGCTCGATCCTGCGGCTGTCACGCCTCAACTACCGGCGCAATAGCAAGGACACAAAAGTGGAGAATTGAACGTGTGGCACCGCTTACGACACTTTATCCAGCGCGCGTACTATCGCCTGGGCGAGACTGCCGACGCATCCACCATCTTCGACTCCGCAGCGCTGATCGGCGCCGATGGGACCATTTGTGTCGACTCCCAGGACGGCCACCTGTGCGTCGTGCACTGAGGTGAAGGATTTGGGCAAATTGCAGCCTTTTGGATTCATGAGGCTCGCACTCGGCGCTTCCTATAGCGGCTATTAGGGGCCAATGCGGTGCTTATTTACTTTATGATTTGTTCTTCTGCCATTCAGCCGCACGATTCCCGCGACTCGCGGCTTCTTGAGGTCCGGTTGAATTGGTAATGCCACGTGAAACGGTGTCCTCGATGCGGATTCACCCCTGCGTGTAAGACAAAGTATTTGGAGGATTCTGTGCGGAAATATCGAATGCATACAGGAGGTGCGCTGTTGGTTGTGCTGGGCCTGTCGATGCGCGCTTTTGCAATTTCCCTGCCCGTACCTCAAGGGACGTTTCCCATAAGCATCAACGAGCGCGGCGAAGCCGCAGGCTATTGCGTCGATTCGATAGCGGTGGCGCACGGTTTTATACGCGACGCGCGGGGTCGCATCACGATCTTCGATTCACCCGAGGCTAGTCCACGTCAACGGCAAGGCACATTCGTTAGCGGCATCAACAATGTCGGCACGATTGTCGGGTACTATATCGACAGCAACCTTCTGCGCCACGGTTTTGTGCGCGACCCAAGCGGGGCCTTTACCACACTGGACGCGCCGGGTGCTGGTGTAGGCTTGGGTCCACCAATTATGGGGCACCCGGAGCTCAGATCTGGACAAGGCACTGTGGCTTCCGCTGTGAACGACGAGGGAACAATAACCGGCTACTTCTATGATGCGAAGAACGTGAAGCATGGGTTCCTGCGTGACAAGCTTGGGACCTTTGTTACATTTGAGGTTCCGGGCAGCGCCGGCACAACCCCGGAGAGCATAAACAACTCCGGTGAGGTTACAGGAACCTACGACGATCCGCCGAAGGTTTCCGGCAACTGGGTGGGATGGAAGTGCTCATCAGGACCGTGCTCATATAAGGCGGGGGCTGTGCATAGCTTCCTGCGTGACGCTAACGGGACAATAACCGCTTGCGACATGCCAGGCGCAGCCATGTGCGCGAGCGTCACCGTTGGCGGGTCCCGGGTGGGCCACAACCTGGACGCAAATCGAACTTTTCACGGCTTTATCCGCGACGAGCATGGCGCGGTTACCATGTTCGACGCTCCGTGCGAGGGCAACTCAGTCGTTATTACGTCCGTTTCGCCGCTGGTCGCGGGCGCAACAGAAGCGATAACCATCAAGGGACGGCGCTTCGGAAGTTACCCATCGTCCACCGATCCGCGCGAAGTATACATCGCGATCGACGACTCGGCGCTCGGCCGGGGCTGTATGGAAAACCCGACGCTGGGCAACGGTGAACGGGACCCGCTGCGAGTGGGGCGCTTGACGGATGCCGAAATTGAGGTGACTGGATTCGGCTGGCCTGCCAAGGGGCGGTGCCCGTTTCACGCGGGCGACCAGGTCAAAATCTACGTATCGAACGCCCAGACCGGCGCCGGCCCCGCCCGGTACGAGTTGACCGTTGGCAGCACGAGCAAGGACCTCACCCCGCCGCGCATCGCGTCGGTGACGGCGGTGTATCCGCGAGCGGACCAGACCTTCATCATTAAGGGAGAAGGCTTCGGCACTCATCCCACCGACCAGGATTCGGCTTACCTGGAAATTTTGAACGAGACTGCGAGCTGGATATCGCGGCGTGCAGGGAGCTGGCTAGCTGGCCGTGCGGTCCGGACTCCGCGCGGTTTTGACCCGATCACGCTGAGAATAGGGCGCTGGACGCCCAACGAGATTGAGGTAACCGGATTCGGCGGGGCATACGGAACAGGCAACCGGACGCTGAACGCTGGAGACCAAATCAAGGTCAAGGTCTGGAATGCGCAAACGGGCGCTGGACCGGCTGTCATGACCGGGGAGATTGGCCGTTACAGTTCGCTGCTGTCCGGGTCGCCTCCGACCCTGTCTGCGCACGTCCAGAGCATTAATAGCAATGGAACTGTGGTAGTGAACGGGGTTGATACCGCGCACGCCGACCAGGGAGTAGAGACCACCGGGCTTCAATGGGGCCGCGCTCACGTGAGCGCGGAAATGATCCCGCGCGACCGCGACGAGGCCGACGAGTTCATCTACGCTTCAATGGGGCCGCGCTCACGTGAGCGCGGAAATCTGACCGGCTAGACTACCACCCCTACCGTGGCGGTGGGTGTGGCTTCAATGGGGCCGCGCTCACGTGAGCGCGGAAATCTGACCGGCTAGACTACCACCCCTACCGTGGCGGTGGGTGTGGCTTCAATGGGGCCGCGCTCACGTGAGCGCGGAAATTCAAGCATGGTCCACCTGGACGCCATCCCAGGCCGGGCTTCAATGGGGCCGCGCTCACGTGAGCGCGGAAATTCGAGCAGCATGCGAGTGCGAGCGCCGCGAGCGCAAGTGCTTCAATGGGGCCGCGCTCACGTGAGCGCGGAAATCGGGAAACGTCGTCATGGAGCGGCAAGGTAGAGGCTGGGCTTCAATGGGGCCGCGCTCACGTGAGCGCGGAAATCGGGAAACGTCGTCATGGAGCGGCAAGGTAGAGGCTGGGCTTCAATGGGGCCGCGCTCACGTGAGCGCGGAAATTCGTCTTTCAGGCGAGCTGCATGGTCCGTAGCGGCGCTTCAATGGGGCCGCGCTCACGTGAGCGCGGAAATGCTCCGAGCGCCACGTCTATCGGGTGCTGGGCGATCCTGCTTCAATGGGGCCGCGCTCACGTGAGCGCGGAAATGGTTGAAAGCCGGCGAGCGTGGCGGTTAGGTTGTCGATGTGCTTCAATGGGGCCGCGCTCACGTGAGCGCGGAAATGGTTGAAAGCCGGCGAGCGTGGCGGTTAGGTTGTCGATGTGCTTCAATGGGGCCGCGCTCACGTGAGCGCGGAAATGTCTTGACCAGCGCTTCGACCTGCGTGCGCTGCATCTCGCTTCAATGGGGCCGCGCTCACGTGAGCGCGGAAATGACGTAATCACCATCACCGACGCCGGGCTGGGGTTGAAGCTTCAATGGGGCCGCGCTCACGTGAGCGCGGAAATAATAGAATTGAACGAAAAGGAGAATGCAGATGTCAGGCTTCAATGGGGCCGCGCTCACGTGAGCGCGGAAATGCGCGCATCTGCCGGCTTGAGACAATTGAAGCGTTCAAAGCTTCAATGGGGCCGCGCTCACGTGAGCGCGGAAATCACCCATGCGCCGACCGCGTCGCCGTACGGCGGATTCATGCTTCAATGGGGCCGCGCTCACGTGAGCGCGGAAATTCGCGGAAGTCAGCACGCACCCTGTCGTGAGCGCGCCGTCGGCTTCAATGGGGCCGCGCTCACGTGAGCGCGGAAATGGAAACTCAGCACGCTCGGGATGTCCGTTGAAAATCCGCTTCAATGGGGCCGCGCTCACGTGAGCGCGGAAATCAAAGACCCTCGACGACCTGTCCGCTCCCTGGCTGATGCTTCAATGGGGCCGCGCTCACGTGAGCGCGGAAATGACCATCTACGTCCATTACGGAAACAACCACAATCACAGGCTTCAATGGGGCCGCGCTCACGTGAGCGCGGAAATGTACAAGGGGGGGGGGGCGGGGGGGGGGTTATAGGGCTTCAATGGGGCCGCGCTCACGTGAGCGCGGAAATCAGAGGCGCTCGCCGGGGACGCCGCCGAGTTCGAGCGAGCTTCAATGGGGCCGCGCTCACGTGAGCGCGGAAATTTCCGACCGGCGGCACGGTCACAATGATCCCGGAGGCTTCAATGGGGCCGCGCTCACGTGAGCGCGGAAATTCCGATCGAGTTTGCCGCCGCGCCGCCCAGCACCGCGACGGCTTCAATGGGGCCGCGCTCACGTGAGCGCGGAAATACTGTTACGCCGAGCGCGATTGGGTCCGGCTCTCAAAGCTTCAATGGGGCCGCGCTCACGTGAGCGCGGAAATGATCGTGCCAAGGCCGAGGACCCGCGCGAGCTGCGCGCGGCTTCAATGGGGCCGCGCTCACGTGAGCGCGGAAATGTGCGGGCCGCGATCGGAGCGGAAGGATTGGACGCGGGCTTCAATGGGGCCGCGCTCACGTGAGCGCGGAAATGCGATGGCTCACCGCGGCGCAGGCCAACAAAGTGATCGCTTCAATGGGGCCGCGCTCACGTGAGCGCGGAAATGCGGCAAGGCGGGGATTCTGTCGGGCGGCATGGATGTGCTTCAATGGGGCCGCGCTCACGTGAGCGCGGAAATTCCGAAACCGAGGTGCGAAAGTGACTGTCTTCCTGAGCTTCAATGGGGCCGCGCTCACGTGAGCGCGGAAATATTGTCCAGCGTGCCGGTGGCGACGAGCTCGGCCCAGCTTCAATGGGGCCGCGCTCACGTGAGCGCGGAAATGTAGTCGCCATCGCTGAGGGAACCCTCGCTTATCAGGCTTCAATGGGGCCGCGCTCACGTGAGCGCGGAAATGTAGTCGCCATCGCTGAGGGAACCCTCGCTTATCAGGCTTCAATGGGGCCGCGCTCACGTGAGCGCGGAAATCCCGGAAAGACAGCGTCAGGGTGCCCGCTGGCGTTGCTTCAATGGGGCCGCGCTCACGTGAGCGCGGAAATCTGGAGATTGCCGGCGCCGGAGGTGCCGATCGAGCTCGTGCTTCAATGGGGCCGCGCTCACGTGAGCGCGGAAATCACCTGGACAGTAATTCGGGAAGGGAAACCTAGCAGGGCTTCAATGGGGCCGCGCTCACGTGAGCGCGGAAATCTGCCAGTCCGCTCGCCGTCGGATGCGGGACTGAGGCTACGCTTCAATGGGGCCGCGCTCACGTGAGCGCGGAAATCATTTTTGGTGCTCCTGCAGCGCGGAGTGGGAGGCTTGGCGCTTCAATGGGGCCGCGCTCACGTGAGCGCGGAAATCCGACCAGGCACGAGACCACGAACGGGCCACGGTGGCTTCAATGGGGCCGCGCTCACGTGAGCGCGGAAATCTTCATGCGCGCACGGTGGTAAGGGAATGAGAATGGGCTTCAATGGGGCCGCGCTCACGTGAGCGCGGAAATGGGTTTGTCATACCTCCCGCACCAAAGCCCGATCTTGCTTCAATGGGGCCGCGCTCACGTGAGCGCGGAAATACGGGACAGGAACGTATCCTGCGACAGCGTTACGGTGCCGCTTCAATGGGGCCGCGCTCACGTGAGCGCGGAAATGCGATCAGCGCTCCGATGGTCGCATGGCGCATTCGGCTTCAATGGGGCCGCGCTCACGTGAGCGCGGAAATTCCGCCATCGTGACCGGAGCTTCAATGGGGCCGCGCTCACGTGAGCGCGGAATGGCACGTCGATCCGGCGCGTCGCTTCAATGGGGCCGCGCTCACGTGAGCGCGGAAATCCATCGACACGGCGACTCGCGGGCGCGATCGACTGCTGCTTCAATGGGGCCGCGCTCACGTGAGCGCGGAAATGCTGCGCGATGAGCGCGTGAGCGAGCGCAGTCGCGCTGGCTTCAATGGGGCCGCGCTCACGTGAGCGCGGAAATGATGCTCGCGAACAGCTCATCGCGCATGACGCGGACGTGCGATGCTCAGTGCTTCAATGGGGCCGCGCTCACGTGAGCGCGGAAATCCGTCTTCTCTAACCGCTCAATTTTCAAAGACCTTTGGACCGCTTCGCGAGCGCCTGCCGCCGCCAGCACGATGCGTCGCCGACCACTTTCTCGGTTAGCCGAAAAATGTAGCATTGGCAAGGGCTTCTCGGCCGCGAGCGGATGCCGGATTTTCATCGTCACCTCGCCGCTCGCGAGCCTCAGCGTGTCTCAAACCCCACATACCGCTGCATCTCCCCAGTCAGGACTCTTGCAAGGAGCCTGGTCTGAATCTCAAGCACGCGCCGGTAATTAACCCGGTAGCCGAAGAGTGGATGGGTCACGAGAGTGTCCATCCGCTGTTCATAGGCCCGAAGAAACCCCTTCCGCCCCTTCGGTGTCAGAGCCACGGCCGGGCCGACGCGAATGAAGTCTTCCAAACTCACCATCCCGGTATTGATTGCACCAATGACAACCGAGTCCGCAACCAAAGGCCTGAAGCCTTCAAGCAAGTCCAAGGCGAGCGCCGGCCGGCCAAAGCGCGGCTGATGGAAGAAGCCGATGAAAGGATCGAGTCCAACGCTGTGACACGTGATCGTAAGGTCTTTGGCCAGCAGGCTGTACGCAAACGAGAGCAAGGCGTTGACCGGATCAAGCGGAGGACGCCGATTGCGATTAGTGAACTCGAACTTGAAAGGCGCCTCGTGCTCGCTGTTCTCGACCTTCAGCATTCCGGTAAAGTTCGCGAAGTAAACTCGGGCCGCGTTGCCTTCTATTCCAAGAAGCTCTTCGATACCTTCAGCGTTAAGTGCCGCCTCCGCGTAGCGTTTGAGCTGGCCGAGCGCAATCGGCGGCGGCTCGAGATGATTGCGCCGCAATAACGTGCGCTGGTTGCGGATCTTCGCCGCGACTAATTCGCGGGCCACGCTTAGGCAGAACAGCGGCTGGTCCGCCAGCGCAAATTGCTGCTTGCGCAGGAAAACGTTCTTCAGTCCCAGCCCTTGGGTCAACCCGTAGAACCAGCCGCCATAAGAGAAATGGGAGATCGGCTTCTCCGCCCAGCATAGGCCTTGAAGGGCCGCGGCGGTGAACTGGACGTTCCCGAATACATTGACCTGCGAGATCTCGCCGACTCGTACCTCCTGGACAGGTTTGTCCCGCTCCCTGATCTGCAAGACTTCGCCACTCTTGCCGACAACGAGGCCGTGGCCGGTAACATAAAGCGGCCGGAGATCGTCACGCGCGGGAACCAGGCGGCGCAACGGTTCGTCGCCGTTTCGCGAAGCCGAGGACGGTCCCCCTTCGCCGTCGTCGAACAATGAAAGCTGAGCGTCTGGAACCGCCTCTGGCAGCGATTCGCAAAGCGTCGTCTCATCCGGCAGGCAAATTCCGACCAGCGAGCAGCGAGGGCATTTCGGGCTATCGACGAGCGGACGCGGAATCACGCCCCGGAGCGCAAGCGATTTGGCGCCTTCGAGCGCGGCACTCGTCTCGCCAATCAGCGCCTCATCGATCGCAACCCGCACGCGCTGGCGCGTCGCATGATAATAGGCGACCGCCTCATCGCACTTGTAGCCGCTGTCGCGCAGGATCAACGCTTGCGCGCAGAGTTGCACGCGATCGGCAGGCCAAGCCTCGGGACCGTCATCGGTCTCGCGCGGGCTGCCCTTCTTGTAATCGACGGGAACGACAGAGCCAGTTTCACCTTCGATCAAGTCCATCTTGGCGATCAGCCGATGGGTTTCGCTGCTCAGAGTGACCGAGCGCGAGTGGATTTGTGCCTCTTGGTCGGGCGGCGGCAACGGGTCGGCCTTGGTCTCAAGCTTTTCGTGGCGGAGTTCACCTTCGACGGTATCGGCGCTATGCGCGAAAATCCCCTCAACCCACTCGTAAAAGAACAGGCGCGGGCAATACACGAACTCGTTGAGCATCCGCGCCGGTAAATAGTCCGGTAGAGCAACTTCGACGCGCCGCTTGGGTTCTATCCATCGACTCTCCGAGCGCTTCGAGCCGATCGGAATGGGACTGATTTTTGCCGCTTCCGCCATCGGGTTGTGTCCTCCCTATAAGCGATCCTCTTTCGCCGCCGATTCACGCTCGCCATCGACGACGATGCAGGGGCTGTCGATTGGAGAGTATGCCACTCCAAGCGCCGTTATGACCCGGTCGCCGCGTCCCTCGACCGGGCCGAGATCGACGAAGAGCACCTGATCTTTGCGATGCTCGATGATTTCGCTGAGCGCGTGGCGGCAGCGTATGAGGTCGGTCGGGGTGAATTGGCACTCGAAAATGGAATACTGAAGATGGTCACCGAAATCGCGCATGGTTTTGTACACGGTCCGCAGCCGCTTGTCATCGCAAATGTCGTAGCAGACGAGATAGGTGTTACGCATAGAATTTCCTCCGTTGCGAGCAATGCTCACAGAGCCGCGAAAAGGCCCAAGCCATAAAAGCGACCGCCACCGAGGCAAACAGGACCCGGAATCTGCACGGACCGTTTGCTGGCATCTCGCCAGTGAACCCTGACATGGAGGCGAGGAAAGCGTTTCAAATGATCCGGCGCTCCGTAGCGGCTGGCCAAATCAGTGCCGGGCCAAAAGCCAGGTGTCCGCCATTCCAACTCCGCGTGACTCGCCAATGTTTCCGAGAAACCAGCCTGTGTGATGGCTTTCCGGAGCAGGCCGTCGATGCGATCGTCGAGGCGGCTCAATAATTTTTTCTGTTCATCGACGCCAACATTGTTTTTCAAGCGCCGTCGGTAATGGTCCGGATCGTCGTAGCCAGGGAGAACCACCGGCGTGACAGTGGCCCACGAAGCAGCGGATTGGATGTAGTGCCGAACAACCTTTTCCGTTGCAGGTATTAACGAGAGAAGAGCGACGGGCTGCTTCCTGTCCTCGTCGATGAGTTCTTGGCCTGATAAAGTTCGCCGCGCCCAAGAAATTTGATTTACAAAATCTTCGGTGAAAGACGAAATTATGACCCGACGGATATTACCCACTACGCGCGCAGCGCCTTGGCCTCTTGCCTCGATACTGGGCAAGGGCAGATAGGCGAAGCGCCGCGGCCCGACCGCGACGTGCTCGTCAGCGCCCTCCGATTCACTATGGCCCAAGACTAAAGCGTTAATGTCTGACTTAGACCAACCGGCTGAGACCGCTGCGGCTCTGGCCGCATTCCGCATCATGCCAGCGACGGTGAGGCCTCGACGAGCCGTGTCGAACGCCCGGAACCCGCTGGCGTCGAGCTTCAACAGCGAAAAGGCGGCTAAGGGACGTGATGACGCATCCGTGGAAGGTTTGTATTCAACAGTCCGATACATAGAAAGTGGTGGCGGTGAACTCAAACCGTCGGGACCAAGGCGCGCAAGGAATCGCTTGTGTCGGTCAATCAGATCGCTGAGCGTGCCAAGAACCGGTACCCGTAAACCATCAGCCACTGAACTGCTATGCGGCATCCAGCGCTCTCCAAGCAGAACGTCGACTTGCTCACCCGACAGGACCGCGCTGTGGCCAATCGCCATGTCGATACCCCAGCCGAGGGCAACGACGCTGCAGGCGATTTCTTTGAGCGTTTCGATATGACCACGAACTTCCTCGTTGATGGGGTCGCCTAGAAGCCACAGATAGTGCATAGCTTGGTCGTCCAATAGCAGCGTTGGGCGGACTGCCTTCATCGTGCGATGTGTAGCAGGATTGGCATCGCCGGAGTTGGAATAGTTCCCGCGACACCAAGCCTTGGCGACAATATCCATGGCATTGTTGGGCACCGACAGGCGGTAGCCGGACGCGCTGACACTGGCGGGAGCGATCACTGCCGGCGCCTCTTGCTTCTCCAGCCATTCCAAGGCGGACTTCGCGCGCGGCATCAGCGGCTCCGCGCGCGACCACGCCGCCGCTGCAGCGACGAGCGATTGAAATACCCGCATGGGTGATGGAGGCCACTCTGGCATGGCTCCATCCCGTCGGCCGTGGAATGTGGGGGAGAGAAAGCGAATCGAAAGGCACAAGTGAAATGACATGGCGATGTCGCGCTACTCGGCGGACTTACTTCGGGTCTTTTTTGCTTTCCTCTCACTATTGCCAGCTTCGCCGCTGACATCCTTCTTAGCTCGCTCCTTGTCGAAGTCCACGGAGCGATTCGCCCCGACACCGAAGTCGCTCACTGTGGCGCGAGCATATTCAACAGCCTCGGAATGGTTTACGTTGGCGGGGACACGCCGGCCATCGCCATAGACCTCTACGAACTCGCGCGGCTTGTCCGGGTCGAGCACAAGGTTACAGCCTTGCCGGAGATACCCCGCAGGCGGATAGGTAAAAGCGACTAGGGCCAGGCCAAGAATGTAACGCTGCAGGGCAACTGTTTTCGTTTCATTGGTCGCGAAGAGCAGTCGCAGCGCGGCGAGGTGGAGCGACGCGTCGCGGCGGATGCCCGCAGTGGCGATCACGCCGCCGGACGTACCAGAAGCGGGTACGTGAACGAACCCGCGTTCCGCATAGGTATCGCTCGTCTTTTTATCGGCCGGCTCGTCTAGCAAACCGCCTGCGACGTATTCCGCCGCCGGCACATACTGAGCCGATCGCGTCAATTCGCGCACATTGAACGCTCGGATTGTTGAGATGATTAACCGTGGCAACTTAGCTTGCGTGTCACGGGAGTCCCACGCACCAAACACGAGCGAGGTAGGCGCGATCTTAGCCAGCGGCTCGGCGTTCCCTTTTTGCAGTGCCTGAAACGCCGCCCGCAGTTCTTCCTGCAACGCTGAGCACCGAACGATAGCGTCACCGGCACGGTGGCCCGCCTCTAGCAGGTTTACGGTCTTGTCCCCGGCCTTAACGACAACCTTCGGGACCAAGTCCGCGTAGTCGTTTTTCATGAACAACGGCTCGATCCGATTCGCCTGCGAACCGACGGTATCGATCAGGCAAATGTTCTCGGTTTCGGTGAAGTGATCGACGTTATAGCCGCCGCTGAAAGTCCCATCTTGGCTGGCAGCAAATGTTGCCGGAAAAACTACGCCGTCTGGGCCTTCGACCGGAATCAGGTGTTCGCGAACCACCAGCGCAGCAGGTCCCGCATCGTTCAACCAAGCATCAAACTTTTTCAGATCACTCATTGTTCGCTCCTCCTAAGTGGAGTGGCCGGGGTGAAGGCCTTATGCTTTCTCTGATCGGTACGAAAGGCAACCTCGAAACGATACCCGCAGCCCCCGTTATGTTTGAGAAGACCGCTGGCGGCAAACGCTGCAACGCTCGACCCAAGCGGGATTGTCCAAGTGTAATACTCGAATACCCGCGGTGTGTCAGTTGGCTGCGGCCGAAAACGCTGAAGGCCCACCAAGCACAGGAACTCGACCGCCGGATAGGCCAAGTTGGTCATGTGAAGGCTATCAGGCGAAAAACCGATATCGATCGGCAGAGCGCTCGCCCCGCGACGGGCATCGAAGTAAAAGGGTTCAACCTTCTTATCCGGTTCCGCTCGGTCGTAAACGACCGCCGAGTAATCGAGTAATCCGGAAATGTGAAGCTCTTCCCACTGCAACACATTCTGCATGGCGCGGGCGATACGAACGCCCCGCATACTGCCGGCCCAAGGCTTGAGGCGACCGCCTCCTGTATGATGGTCATTCCACCAATCGAGTCGTAAATTGAACGGATCTGGTATTTGGATTGGAGATGAATAATCGTCTTCCGAATCGGTCGCCAGCACGGATGCACCGGCGATGGCGAGAACAAGATCGCCCAGACTCCGCGCCGTTCGATCTTCGGAAGGGAGCGGTCGAATAGAGAAGTCCCCTTCCTCGAACCAGCCTTCGGCGCCACCCCATAGGCGGTCGGTCAACTCTAGCAACCCGCAGCAGGCAAAAAACTGCCCTGGATTGCTCGGATCAACGCGGACGCTGATAGCTGGCTCGGGATTCTGGCTCGTCGCATGGTTTCCTCTGCCAGAAAGGGGCTCGCGTCGGCCCGTTCTGCTTCGCGAGCGTCGTTAGCTTGCGACGCCAGTGCATCGGCAGCGCGCACCAGCGACTCAAGGTACGCGAGACCCCACCGCCCGTACTTTCGCTGCAGCCGGGCAAAGCGGCGAGGAACTTCGCGGGCAACCTCTTCCGCGGCTTTTACTGTACGCTCCAGATCGAATGCCTCGCCGACGGGAAAGTGCGGCCGTGCGCGTCCGTGGTGGGATGCGATCAAATGCAAAACCACGTCCTGCACGTCGGGCGCGAGTTTGCGGAATTCGGACCTATCCCGGACATCGATCAACGAACCAAATTCGTGGCGGTAGTTATTCAGGTCGATGGGCCGCATCATGCCTCCGGATTTTGCCAGCACTTTAGCCGGGTAATCCCCGTTACGGATCGATCGCTGCCAAATTTTGCGATTCTTGCCGAGATCGTGCCAGCTGGACGCAAGCTTGACGGCGGAGGCCTCCGGCTCCGTAAGACGCAATTTCTCGACGATCTTCTGCGCAAAGCTCTCGGCCGATTTGAGATGCGGTTGCAATTCTTGAGGCTGGCGGGCACTTCGCGATCCATCGTCGTCGGCCGAGCGCGGTCGCACGTACCAGCGCCAGTAGCGCCTTACCGGCTTCTGATCGTCATCGTCCGCTTCGTCGTCCGCGTCAGAACCGATATCGATGGTCCGAACCAGCCGCATGCCATTTGGAGGCGGGTCATCATCCCAGACCCGACAGCGACGCGGATTGTTCTTGTCGTCCATCCATCTGTCCGCAACGTCGTAATGCAGTGCCCCGTCGTAATCGGCTTTACCGTCGAGCGTGCCGGTGGAGCTTAATCCTCCGGCGCGCGGCGGCAGAATGACCGTCATGTCGCCAATCGCTTCCTCCCCATCGGCGGCGATCTCCTTCAGCGTCTTCACAATCACCGAATCGGTATCCCCGGCAATCCAGACCGACGCCCCCGGATGCTTCGCCGCCAACGTCTCCAAATGTTTGAAGATTCTATCGGTACGATCCCTCAACATCTCGTGCGGCTTGAGCGGGTAGTCTTCGAGCAGGTCCACCGGCTGGTACAGGTCCAACAGTTCGCCGGTCAGAATTCCAGCTTCCTCGCGCCAAGCAACGTGAGTTTCGGGCGGCTCCCATTCAGCTACGCCATGCAACCAATCCGCGACAGGCGGGCGTCCTGGCACTCTTTCACGGATCGTAGTCATAGCCCAAGCATCGAAGAGAATGTCAGTTGCAGGAAAGATGGTTGGCGGCGGAGTAAACGCTGCCTGTCGCTCGACAAAAGGCAACTCATTCAGCGCCGACGGATTCGCATCGTGGAGCTGGTCCTTACGTTTCGGGAGCTGCAGTAAGAGCGATAGTGTTCTCTCGCAGGCCTGATCAAACTGCAATTGCTGCCCGGTCTTCTCCGCCTTAGGCTTGCTCGCTTCGCTGTTCGTGCCGCCGTTGTCTGCCGTGTGTCCGTTTTTCGCAGCCTTGACGTTGACGTATACGAGGTCAATCCGCGCATCACCCGCGCCGAAACGGTTCACGCGCCCGAAACGCTGGGCCATGCTGTCGAAAGGTGTTAGGTCACACACCAGATGATCCGCCGAAATATCGACGCCAACTTCTCCGGCAGAGGTGCAGACAAGGAACACGGTGCCCCGCTTGGGTGTAACTGCCGGCTTGGGCATGAAGCGAGCAAATATTTCGTTTTCGCGCGCTATCGCATCGCGCTCAAAACCGCGCATGGTCCCAGTGAGCGTCTGAACGCGCAGCTTTTCTTTGCGGAGCATGTCAGCGACCTTTTCCACGTGCTCCAGCTTGCGGAGAAAGATGAGGACCGCCTGGCCGCTGTCCTTGCGATTCAACGCTAACTGAACAACCTCATCCGCTGTCTTCTTTTCATCCTCGATCGCATGGAAAGCAATCCCCTTTTTCGCTTTGATCCGCTTTTCTACCTCTGGGTGCTTGCGATCTTTATCGGTGAAAATGGGCGCCTCATCGCTATTTCCAGAACGCGACGTGGCGGTCAGCGCCATGACCCGGAAACGGCCGAAGTCGCGGCATCGCTGCTGTTCCACTTCGATTGCAGCCAAAAGCTGCTGGAAGGCGGGTTCAAGGTGGGCCTCGTCATGCACCAGCAGTGCGTCTTGGCCGAGAAAACCAGCGTGCAGCGGGCGCGACTTGAATCCGCAGCCGTAACCAGCGAAGAGCAGTCGGCTGCCAATCATATCAACTGTGCCAACAATAACTGCCGGCCGCGCCGGGTCATTTCGCCACTCGGCATTGTCGGCGAACTGGCCCCGTAGCGTGCTGATTGCCAATGGAGCGTCAGAGACTCGCGCCGCGAGGGGTCGCAAAGTGTTGGCCACTGCCTCCAGTTCCGAATTGGTGATCAGAGCTTCCCGCATACGTTCCGCTTCACGCGTGGCTTGGTCGACAACAGTCCGACGGTTGACGATGTAGATGAGTCGGCGCGGGAAATCGTTCAGTGTATCGGCACGGGCATGATGGACCAGCGCGAGAAGCCAAATCGTGATGATCGACGTTTTTCCGAGGCCCGTTGGAACATCGCAGGTTTTTCGGAATTCTTTCCGTGCAAATTCGTCGAACAGCGCCTCTTGCCAAGGAAATGGCTCCCTTCCCGTTCCCTTGAAAAATAAGGTCTTGAAGTCGAGCACGTTGGATGGCGTCACGGCTTGCGTCGCGCAATAGCGCCGGGCGCTTTCCCCCTAAACGGTCATTTCTCTATAGCTCAGTGGCCGGAATTTGTCTCGCCTTGGAATGAGACGTCAACAACGCCATCGGTCATGCCGCGTCGGCTCCGCTGTGAGACGCCCGCTCGGGCTCCGCAAGCTGCGCCGCTCGCGCCCATCCCGTAATCCCCACTGACCCAACCCGCGTCTCCGCTTCGCCGCCGCTCAAACTCTAAGTGGTGGCGTTCGCTTCGCTAGCAAGCCGCGCCAGCCCTCAGGGCCGCTGCGCTCTGGCACGGCCTGCCGCCCGCTGCGCTCGCGCATCTCGGAATCTGCGCACGGCCCTCCAGTTCTCTGTGAGAGGGCCGCGCGGAAAAAAGTTGCGCGGTGATGAAAACAACGCAGCACACCCTGCCCGATGACGGGAAGCGGGTGCGGCAAGCCGAACAAAAATGGAGGTTACGGCAATGGCAATCAACAAGGCGATCGTGATCGGCAATCTGGGAGCTAACCCGCAGGTTCGTACTCTCCCCAAGTCTGGGGACAGGGTGGCGAATTTCTCCGTGGCGACCAAGGAGCGGTTTACGGACCGAAACGGCGACAAGCAGGAGCGAACCGAATGGCATCGAATCGTGGCCTTCGGGCGCATCGTGGATACTTGCGAGCAGTTTTTGAGCAAGGGCCGTCAGGTTTACGTCGAAGGCAGGCTGACCACCCGCCAGTACGAAGCCAAGGACGGAAGCGGAAAACGGTTCCGCACCGAAATCATCGCGCGGCAACTCCGCGTGCTTGGCAATCGCGCCGACGCGCCCACGGCGGAAGCGCCGGAAGCTTCGGAAAGCGTCCCCTTCTAACCCCACCCCAACATCGGGGAGTCGCGCAAGCGGCTCCCCCTCAACCATCGCTACACAATCGGAGACCATCGCAATGGACATCTACGCAATCGTTACCGAGAAGATCATCAATCTGCTTGAGCAGGGGATCGTGCCGTGGCGCAGGCCGTGGACCTCAGCCGGACTGCCGCGCAACCTTGTCAGCAAGAAACCGTATCGCGGCATCAATCATTTTTTGCTTTCCGCATCCAAATACGTTTCGCCATTGTGGCTCACCTATCGCCAAGCCAACGAGCTTGGCGGCCATGTCCGCAAGGGCGAGGAAAGCACGATCGTTGTTTTCTGGAAGGTCGAAGACGTGAAGCAAAGCGCGACCGACTCCGGCAACGAAGAGACCGAGCAGAAAGGGAGGCGGTTCCTTCTCCGCTACTACCGGGTTTTCAACGTCGAGCAATGCGAGCTTCCGCAAGCCGTGCTCGACAAACTGCCGAAGCTTGAAACGCACGAACACGATCCGATCGACGCCGCCGAGAAGATCGTTGCGGCGATGCCCAATCGGCCCGCAATCGAGCACGCAGGATCGAAGGCGTTCTACAGCGTCCTATCGGATCGCATCACGATGCCGCCGCGCGAGCTTTTCACTTCCGCCGAGGAGTATTACTCAACGCTTCTGCATGAACTCACGCATAGCACGGGCCATCAGTCGCGGCTGGCGCGCGTTACGATCTTGGACGGCGCGCCGTTCGGGTCCGCCGTCTATTCCAACGAAGAGCTTTGCGCGGAGATGGGCGCCGCCTACCTTTGCACCGAAGCGGGAATCTCAACCGCAGTCATCGAGAATCAGGCCGCATACTTGGCCGGCTGGCTCGGCAAGCTTCGCAACGATCGCAAGCTTCTGATTCATGCCGCCGCCCAGGCGCAGCGCGCCGCCGATTTCGTTTTGAACCGGCAGCCGCACTGCGAATAAAAAATTCGCGCGCCCGCGCTTCGGCGCGGGCGCGTTTTTCAAAAGCTCAGGAAGAACCATCGTTGCGGTCAGAGTCACGTTCGCGGCTGAGTCGGCGCGCCGCTCTTTGCATCCGGTATTTTTCCAGCCGGTTGTAGAGATTGCGCCGGCTCATTCCGAGGAGCTTGCAAGCGCGGGCCTTGTTTCCTCCAACGAATGCGAGCGTTTTGACGATTGCTTCCCGCTCGATATCGCGCAGCGATGTTCCAAACCGGACAAGGAAGCAAGAGTCTGGACCGCTGACGGGTCCGGCTGGAGGATCGGGCGTAACCGGCAGGTCTGCCACTGATAGTGTCGGCGTTCGGCACTCGATAACGGCGCGCTCGATCACGTTGCGAAATTCCCGGATGTTACCCTGCCACGGATTGGACTTAAGGGCTTGCAGACATTCCTGATCGATCCCTTCTATGTTCTTCGAGTATGCGCGGCTGAACTGCTTGATGAAGTGATCAGCCAGCAACGGCAAGTCTTCCATCCGGTCACGCAGCGGCGGCAGTTCGATCGTGAAGATGTTCAGGCGATAGTACAGGTCCTCGCGCAAGTACCCATCGTGCACTGCTTGCGGCAGCGGCCGATTCGTCGCGGCTATCACCCGCGCGTCAACGGGAATCTCCCGGCTCGCCCCGAGGCGAAGGACTTTGCGCTCTTCCAACACACGGAGCATCTTGGCCTGCATGTCGGCCCGCATTTCGGTGATCTCATCGAGCATTAGGCTTCCGCCGCTTGCTCGCTCGAAACATCCCTCGTGGCGGCGATCGGCGCCGGTGAAGGCGCCGCGCTCATGGCCGAAGAGTTCGCTTTCGACGAGCGTGTCGGGAATCGCCGAGCAATTGATCGCGACGTAGGGCCGGTCGCGCCGCGACGATTTTTCGTGGATCGCTCGCGCGGCAAGCTCCTTCCCCGTTCCGCTTTCGCCAATGATGATCACCGGCGCGTTTGTGGACGCGGCCTTTTCGATCAGGCGGATAGCCCGGCGTATTGCTCGCGATTGGCCAATCATTTTTAGGTTTCAAGAACTACGCGCGCACGAAGAACCAACTCCAAGACCCGGCGCGATGAGGCTAAAGGGCCAAGAAACCGGAGTCAACGCAAACGTCTGGGAGAGTTTTGCGCCTGTGGCGGCTGATTTGCAATTATCTCTGGAAATCGAAGGAAGGGGGCTTATTTCTTTGCAAAATTGGCACCAGCGGTGCAGAAATTCGTCCTTCGATCCAGATGAGCGAGCAAAGTTTGCGCAGTCAATCGGGAATTAGCAAAAATAATCCAATTCGAATCAGCGAATTTCTGTAACTTGTGCAAGGATTGCACATGCACACTAGTTGTTAATGCGGTGTGACGTGTGATCGGAGCCCAAACTTTGTACCCGACGTTTCTACAACGGCGTCGAGAGATCGGCATTGTCCTTGCTCAAGCGCGCGGATGGTGGAGTGTGGGTTGTGGGTACCGTGAAAGACAATGGCTGCTCGCCTTTCAACCTTGCGCCAGTCCTTCGGACCGACAGAATCGCCCAGCGCTGGGGATAATTTTTCCCCTAAGCCTTACCTTTCCATCGCTGAACTGGCACAGTTAACACCGTGGACGAATCAGGCGATTCGCACGATGGTCTCGCGCGGCATTTTGCGCGAGGGTGAGCATTACTTTCATGTCGGCCGCCGGCCAGTATTCAAATGGGTCGCCATCGTGGCTTTTATTGAACGGGCAATGCCGCGGGAACGCATCCCGCACTACCGCGAACAACTGAGCCTATGGGCCGAAAACGAAAAATCCGCCGCCAAGCTTGCTCGATCGAAGTAACGGCAACGGGGCTGTTGCGGTTCCGCTTTCGGTCGAAAACGCCGGATGGCATGACGCGGAAGTTCGCGGAAGCCACTGCATTGCGTGACAACCCGGAGAACCGGGAGCGCATGCAGCGCCAGGCGGAATTGATTGGAGCCGAAATCCGGGCGGGCCAATTCGATTATCTAAAATGGTTCCCGTATGGGAACCGCGCGGCTGATTTTCTGGCAGCGTCCGAGCAAAGCCAAGAAGGGAGCGCGGCAAAGCCGGGAACGTGGACCGTCCGCGCCTATTACGCGGAATGGGTGGAGCGCAAGGTTGCGCCCTATGTGCGGGCGTCGGCCGCGCGCGATTATCGGGGCCACTTCCGCGGCTACATTCTCGACCTGCTTGGCGACACGGCGCTTGAGGACTTGTCGCTCGCGCATCTCGAAGACTTGCGCGGCGCGCTGCGCAAGCGCGGCCTCTCGGAAAAAACGATCCGCAACGTAATTGACGGATCGTTCCGCGCGATGGTGCGCGACGCGATGCAGGACGACATCCCGGCGGCGTTTCCGTTCCCGAAGGTGCGATGGCCGGAGAAAATCGTTCCCGGCCCGTCGCCCTTCACCGCCGAGGAGCGCGACGACATTCTCGACTACTTCAGAACCAAGCGTTTCAAGGTTGGCGGGTTCAACGACACCAAACGCCATTATCCGTATTTCGCGTTTCTTTACACGCTGTTCTTAACCGGCGTACGCCCATCTGAAGCGGCGGCGGTTCGGATTCGAAGCGTCAATCTTGGGGCCGGCACAATTCAGGTGGAGCGCTCGCGGCATTTGGGTCAAGAGGCGGCCACAAAGACGCGGCGCGCCAGACGCGCGGTCCGGCTGACGCAGAAAAACATCGAGGTTCTAAAGCCGCTGATTGAACTGAAGGCGATGCCCGACGATTACCTGTTCAAGAACGTGCGCGGCGAACCTATCGAGCCGGCAAACTTTTACGACCTTTTCCGCGACGCCCAAAGCGCCTTGGAAATTACGCCGCTTCGCGACCTCTATTCCACGAAGGACACCTATCTGTCGCTCGCGCTGACCAACGGCGTGAGCCTAACGTGGCTGTCAGAACAGACCGGGGTCGCCGTCGGGACCATCCTGACGCACTACGGCCGGTTCATTCATTCCTCTCAGGCCGACGCTTTTGAGCTTTCCAAGATCGACGGATTTGGGGGTCAAAACGACCCCAAAACGGTGCAGTTTGGACACCGGTTTGGACACCGGTGGCCATCCGGAGAAGAAAACCCTTATATTGCCTTGAGAGAGGTGGCGTCCCCGACGGGATTTGAACCCGTGTTACCGACGTGAAAGGCCGGTGTCCTAGGCCGAGCTAGACGACGGGGACGTTAGGATCGAAGCCCGAAAATACGAACGCGCGCGATGCGCGCGCCAGACAGCCAAAAGTATCAGAGCCGCAAGAAGGGGAGCAAGTCATCGCGGCGTGCGTTCGAACGCCCGCAAGCGGCGGCGTTGTCTGGCGAATCGGCTACCGATAACTTCGACACGATGTCCGATTCTTCCATCTTGATCGCGGGCGCCGGCGCGATTGGCTCGATTCTCGGCGGGATGCTGCATGATGCAGGGCACGATGTCACGCTGCTTGGCCGGCGAGCGCATCTCGAGGCCATTGCACGCGGGGGCTTAAGAATTTCGGGACTGCTTGGCGATCGAGCCGTCGCCGGCATGACGCTGGCCGATGACGCCGCGAGACTTGGCAGGCGGTTCGGATTAATCGTCTGCGCCGTCAAGAGTTATGACACCGAATCGATCGCGGCTCGGCTGGCCGGCCGTTTGACCGACGACGGCGCGGTGGTCTCGATGCAAAATGGCCTGGGCAATATCGAGTCGTTGATCGAGAGCTTCGGACGGCGGCGGGTATTGGGCGCGCGCGTGATCTTCGGCGCGGAAATACCCACGCCCGGGAGCGCGCACGTGACGGTTTTCGCGCAGCCGGTCGCAATCGGACCCGCGCCCGCGATTCATCGCGAGGACTCACCGGCACTGGCGGCGCGTGCCCGCGCGATCGCCGCAATGATCGACGCCGCCGGCGTTCCCGCGGTCGGTGTCGACGACATCATGCCGGTGCTGTGGACCAAGGTTCTGTACAACGTGGCGCTGAATCCGCTCGGCGCGATTTTGCAGCAGCACTATGGAGCGTTGGCGGGGATGCGGACGTGAAGCCGATCATGGATCGCGCGATCGAGGAGGCATTCGCAGTCGCGCGCGCGCTCGGCATCGCCCTCCCCTTTTCGAGTGCGGCGGAATATCAAAAAGCCTTTTACGAGCAGATGATCCCGGCGACGTTTAGCCATCGGCCGACGATGCTGCGCGATCTTCACGTTCGCGGGCGCACCGAGATCGGCGCGCTGAACGGCAAGATCGTCGAGCTGGCCGATCGCCTGGGAGTCGGCGCGGAGACGAATCGGATGCTGACGCGGCTGATCAGGGCCGCCGAGCGCGCGCGCCAGCGAACACTGAAGGAGCACCGATGAAGGCAGCATCGATACGCCGCGCGAGCATGGATGCGATCGTCGCACAGGCTGAGCGCGAGTTCCCCTTCGAATGCTGCGGCTTCATCATCGCCGACGACTCGGTCGAGGAAGTCCGCCCGGTCGCCAACATCCAGAACCGCATGCACGCCGAAGATGCGGCGGCGTTCCCGCGCGACGCGCGCACGGCTTTCCTGATGGAGCCGAAGGAGCATTTGGCGGTGATGCTCGAGGTCGATCGCCGCAAGCTCGCGATCCGCGCCGTTTACCATTCGCATCCCGATCACGACGCGTATTTTTCCGCGACCGATCGCGCGCAGGCGTGCTCATTCGATCCGTCGGAGCCCGACTATCCCGACATCGTTCACATCGTGATGTCGATTCGGGCCGGCAAATTCGCGCGCGCAGCGGCGTTCGCCTGGGATTTCGAAAAGAAGGAATTTGGCGAGACGAAGCTGACCGTCGAATGAATGCGCGAATCAGCGCGGCCATGAGGTCGAGCTCGTGAGGATTTGAGACGACGGGTTGTATGTAGTCACAATCTGAACTACACTGATCTAGTGCCGAAGCGAGCGGTCCAAGTCGGCCCGGATGCGGTCCGTCAGTTCAAGGCCCTCAGCGCCGCCGAACGCTCGCGGCTCAAGGCGGCAATGCGGGCCGCGCTCGGCGAAGATGATGCCACCGCTGAGAACAAAAGTCGCTTCCGCTTGCGGCGGCCCTCCGGGCAGTCCGAGTTCGAGTTCCGAGACGGCGACTTGCGCGTCTTCTATCGCGTCGAAGACGACCAAGTGATCGTCGACGCAATCGGACGCAAGCGTGGCAGCCAACTTTTCATCGGCGGCAGGAGGGTGACTCTATGAGAATCGAGAACATTCGCGAGGTCAAGACGCGGTTCAGCCGCTACGTCAAGGAGCTGCCTGAAAGCGGCTCGGTCCTGATCACCAAGAACGGCCGGCCGTGCGCGGCACTGGTGGCGGTCACCGAGGACACCGACCTCGAAGCCCTGGCGCTGTCCCAGAACAAGCGCTTCTGGAAACTGATCGACGACGCGGTCGCGCGCGGGAAGAAAGAGGGCTTCGTCGATCTGGCGGACCTCTAAGCCGGCGCACCGTCCGCGCGGCCGCTGAGGCCGCGTGACCAATCGAGGGAGAGAAGTTATGGCTAGTGGGTTGAGCCCGCGGGTGAAGCGCATCGCCAAGCCGAAGGCATCGAAGCCGGAGAATGTGATCCTCTATGAGGTGAGGAACGAAATCGCCTTCATCACGCTGAATCGACCGGAAAAGATGAACGCGCTCAACGGCGCTCTCAGCGACGCGTTGTGCGCGACCTGGAGCCGGTTCGAGGCCGACCCGGCCGCCAAGGTCGCCATCCTCACGGGCGCCGGCAAGCACTTTTGCGCCGGCGCGGACGTGAGCCCCGGTGCGATCGATCGCGAAGTGCCATTCCAGGTCCATCAAGGCTATCCGCAGAACGGCATCACCGTGTTCAAGCCTATAGTCGGCGCGATCAAGGGCTACACGCTTGGGGCAGGCTATGCACTCGCCGTGCGCGGCTGCGACATTACCATCGCCGGCGAGAGCATGCTGATGGGTTTTCCGGAAGCGCGGATTGGCACGCCGCTGCCACCGATGGAGTATCTACCGTACATGCCCTTCAAGATCAGCCTCGAGTTCATGCTGCTAGCGTGGAACGGCGGGCAGATCATGGACGCGCAGCGCGCCTATGACGTCGGGCTGGTCAACAAGGTCGTAGCGGATGAGCACCTGATGGACGAGGCGGTGCGGTGGGCTGAGCTGCTCAAGAAGATTCCGCCGCTCTACATCAAGTCGGTCAAGTACGGGCACTACAAGACGACGGACAACAAGGTCCGTGTCGATGAGCGAGAATATATCCTATTCACCCATCCACAGGAGATAAGCCGGGACCGTCAAGAAGGGCTGCAGTCGTTCTTGCAGCGGCGGGAGCCGAAATTCACCGGCCGCTGAGGCATGGGTGCCCTCGAGCCCGAATCAAGACAGCGCCAGGCGCCGCTTTCGGTTGACGGTGCAAACTTTTTCTGATTGAACCCAAGCTCCTCAACCAAACGGTCAATTGATTCGTCCTTGGGGTCGCGATGAGGGTCGCGCGGTTATGGCGCCGAAACGGTTCGGAGACCTGCTGCTTGTAGCTGTGGCCGGATTCATTCTGGCGTTGGCAGGATTGCTTGCCGGCGCTACCGAGGCTGCCGCCACCGACTGGCTGTCAGGTGCGTCGCAATACGGGAACAACCAGGATTGGCACGGACTCCAGGACTATGGGCAGCGCTGGACGCAGGCTGAGCCCCAAAATCCTCTTGCTTGGGCGACTCTCGCCGACGCCTACTGCCGGTTGAATCAGCCGGATCAGGCGGCCGAAGCGTTCAAGAAAGCGGCGGTACTCACGCCCGGAGATTCGCGGCCGTGGGAGGCGATGTCCGGATGCTATGCTAACGCCAAGCAATTCGAGAAAGCGGTGTACGCACTACAGACCGCGGTGAAAATCGCGCCCAACAACGGTCACGTGTGGCTGGGGTTTGCCACCCAGCTTCAAAACCTCGCGACCCAGCAACAAATGGCGGCACATGCGCTGGTCGGTGGCGCCCTCCCGGTTCAAACCAAGAAGAATTTTGAGGACTCGGCCCAGGCATACCAGCGCGCCCTGCAACTTGGCATGGGCGATCCAAAGGAGATGTGGACCGACATCGGATCCGATTACTACTACGCGCTGGACTACATCCCCGCCATGAAAGCCTACATCAGCGCGCTGCAGATCGACCCGCACTATTCATACGCCCTCAATGGCCTGGCGCTGTGCAACGGCGCGATGAAGACGCAGTGCACACACATACACGTAGGTCCGAGAACAGGCGACGTTGCCGTAGTCACCAAGACCTGGATTTGTGATGCTCCAACCACCGCGCTGATCCATCAAGCGGACAGCCTGGTGGCCGGCGGCAGCTAGTAAAATTGGGCACGCGCCGCGGCGGCAGGCCGCATCGCCGAGACAATCCTTAGTTCTCGGAGGCGGTGAATTCATCTTCCTTGCCGGCCATCTCGAGCGACATCCCGCGAGTTTCGTCGATCATCAGACCGAACAGGATCGCAGCCGGGATGCCAATAATCGACAGCGCGCCGACGACGATCGACAGCCCGCCCATCGCGTTCGCCAGCATCGCGACCGCGGCATTGGAAATGACGGCGCCGATCGCGCCGACCAGTGCGAACCAACCGATCATCGTGCCGCGCAGCGGGGTGGGAAACAGTTCGGTCGCCGCCGCGTTGATCGCGACGGTGCCTCCGTTGTCGCATACGTTGAACCAGAAAAAGCCGCCCGCCAGCCACATCAACGGCCACGCGAAATGCGCCGGCGGTCCCCAGAAAAACCACAAATGTCCGGCGGTGATGAAAATGCCGAAGCCGACCGTGGTCGGCACGCGGCCGAAGCGCTCCGCGGCCCACGCGCCGAGCGGAAACCCCACCAATCCTAATCCGCCGGCGACGATCGTCATCGTGCTGGCGGCGGCGGCCGACAGGCCGACAACCGAAACCGCGTGGTAGTAGCCAAAGGCGTTGGCGGCGGTGGTCGAGATCGCGACGGCCAGCGCGCATACGATCATGGTGATCGAGCGTTTGCGGTAGAGCCGCTGAAAGACGTCGTAAAAGTGCGACTTGGCGGTGAATCCCGCACTTTCAGAGAGTTCCCATCGCTCGCTCTCGGGCAACAGCCGCGCCATCGCGGGCAGCATGGCGATTCCCGCCGCCGAAATCACGAACATCCATCGCCACGACCATCCGTAGGCGACGAAGATCGGCATGAGGAAAACGCAGAATCCGGCTCCCACCGCGCCCGCCAGACCGCCGAAGCTCTGGCCGCGTGCGCGACGGGCGATGGGGAGCTCCTCGGAAAGCATCACGATACAGCCGGCGCCGGCGGCGCCGAGCACCGCGTAGAGCGCGATCTGAAATGCGGTGAACGCGACAAAATTGGTCGAGAGCGCGGTCGCGATGCTGCAAACAGGCATCGCGGCGACGCACCACAGGATCATGCGGCGGCGTCCGTGCCTGTCGATCATCCGTGAAAGCGCGAGTGCGCCCAGGGCCGAGAGCGAGATCCACGCGAACAGGCGGGCGATGGCGGCGCCGTCGAGGTTGAAGCTCGTTCCGATCCACGGCGCTGCGACCGAGATAATCGAGGCCGCGAAGCCCTGGTAGAAGAGCATCGCGACCAGCGCGATAACGGTCACCCGCTCGCGCCGGGCGGACTCGCTGGCGGCATCGAGCTGCTCGTGATTCGGGGCCGTCGGCGGCGCGGGATCATTCACAAAATGAATTCGCGGACTCTCAGACGTCGGCCACCAGCTCAAAGACCGGAGTGCGCGACGCGACGGTGCGAAACGCGTCGGCGGGCGAGCCGGCCGGCACCTCGAAGAAACGCTGAACCTGGGAGGCGAAGCGATCGAGGAACGCTTTGATAATCTCGGGCTTGTCGGCATCGGCAAGCTCGCGAACCGTCAACGATTCGGAACTGGCGCCGCGCCGCAGCACGACGCGACCGGCGGCGCGCGCGTTGCGGGCCCAGGCAGTCTGGCCGCGAGCAGCCACCAGCCATCGCCGACCCTGGAATTCGAGGAGGTTGACGGGGGTGGTGAAGGTCGTCCCCGATTTTCTGCCGCGGACCTCGAGCAGGCGCATGTATCCGGGCGCGATTCCGAGCTTAACGGCCTGGCCCATCAAGCGGTTGAAGAATCGAGCGAGCGCGCTTTCCTTCTGAAAAGTCTCGGGCATGATGCAGGAGCCTCCACGGCGAGCATATATGGCGAGCATCTACGGTGCATGGACGCTGTTATCCAAGCAGATGATATTCGGGTTGGTAGGTCTGCGATCGGACGAATTGCGCGATATCTTTCGGCGCCGGGACGCGCGCCAGGCCGCGCGCGAAAATCACCTCCGCCACGCGCTCGGCAGCATATAACTCGGTGTTGAGTATCGTTGACACAGGAGGATAGATGAGCCCGGCATCGAGCTCGGCCGGAGTCACCTGCTCCGCTACCGCGCGAGCGGCAGCTATGAACATCTCATCGGTCACGCGCCTTGCGCGGGTCGCATAGACCGCCAGACCTATCGCGGGAAAGATGTAAACGTTGTTCCCCTGTCCCGGCACAAGGGTCCTGCCGTTGAGGAGCACCGGAGCAAACGGGCTTCCGCTGGCGAAGATGGCGCGGCCTCCCGACCAGCGGTAAGCCTCCTCCGCCGAGCACTCGGAGTGCGAGGTCGGATTCGAGCAGGCGAAGATAATCGGGCGCCGGTTGATTCGCGCCATCGCTTCGATCACGCGCTGGTTGAAGGCCCCGGCAACCGTGCTAACGCCGATGATCGCGGTCGGCTTGAGCGACTCGATCGCATCGGCAAAATCTCTGGTCGGCAAGTGGCGATGCGCGTAAGGCTTGTGGAAATCCGCCAGGTCACTGCGGGTTGTTTCCAGCAGTCCGTTTATGTCGAACAACCACAGTCGAGCGCGCGCATCCTCGGCTGAAATCCCCTCGAGCATCAACCTTTCGGTCAACAGGCCTGCGATTCCGATAGCGGCTGAACCGGCGCCGAGGAACAGGAAGGTCTGCTCGGAGAGTTTCCCGCCGGTGGTGCGAAGCGCTCCAAGAATTCCCGCAAGGGCAACCGCCGCGGTGCCCTGGATGTCATCGTTGAAGCAGCAAATCCGGTCGCGGTAGCGGGCAAGCAGCCGTATAGCGTCGGCTCCTGCCCAATCCTCGAACTGGACGCAGCAATTAGGGAATTCTTCCTGGACCGCGGTTATGAATTCTTCGACAAACTCATCCAACTGCGCGACTGCCCGGCGCGTCTGCCGCAAGCCCAGGTAGAGCGGGTCGCGCAGCAACGTCTCATTGTTAGTGCCACAGTCGATGAGGATGGGCAGAGAGTACTGCGGCGGCACGCCGGCACATGCGGTGTAGAGCGCCAGCTTGCCGATCGGGATTCCCATCCCGTTTGCGCCGAGATCGCCAAGCCCCAGAATTCGCTGCCCGCTGCTGACCACGATGAAGCGCACGTCGCGCTGCGGCCAATTGCGCAGAATTTCGCGGACGCGGCCCTTGCGTTTGATCGACAGGTAAAGGCCCCTGGGGCGGCGCATGATATGGCCAAACTGCAGGCAGGCCTCGCCCACCGTCGGCGTATAGACGAGCGGCAGGAATTGCACCGGGTCCGACATGAGCACGCAGAAAAAGAGCGTTTCGTCGTTATCCTGCAGTTGCGACAAGTAGATGTACTTTTCCAGATCGTTCGGCTTCTGCGACAACTGAAGGTGCACCCGCTGGATCTGAGCTTCCTCGGAATCGATCCCTTCCGGTAAGAGGCCGAGCAGGCCCAGCGCCTCGCGCTCAGACTCAGTGAACGCGGTCGACTTATTCAGTTGCGGATCACGCAGAAGCGCCAAGCCGCGCGGTATACCCGTCATTTTGATCTTGCTGTCCTCCAATCCAATCCTGATTCTCAGGTCCGCCTCGCCGATCCTATCATGGGAAGATGCTGGTCTTGGCAAGCTCGACGCGCTCGCTGCCGGCGGCCCTCCTCCGCACCGCCCTGATCGCATTCAAGCCGGCGTGAATAAAGGCTTTTCAAGCGCGATATCAATTTAGTAGTTTGCAAGTAAAATGGAAATCGGAGATTACGGTCCCACGGTGGTGGGATTGCATTTTGCACCGCCGTTGAATAGGAATTACGTCTCACAAATTTTCGACGTGGAGTGCATGAAGTGACACCCAATCCCGACGCAATTAGTTTACCGACCGGCAGCCGCGCGTTGCGCGATTGGGTCAAGCAAGTCGCCCGACTCACGCGGCCCGACGCCGTTGTGTGGTGCGACGGTTCCGAAGCGGAGAAAAATCGCCTCACCAAACAGGCGGTCGCCGCGGGAATACTCATCGAGCTCAATCAGGCCAAACGGCCCGGCTGCTACCTGCATCGCTCGAATCCCAACGACGTCGCGCGCACCGAACAACTGACCTTCGTCTGCACTCCAAAAAAAATTGACGCCGGTCCTACCAACAATTGGTCCGATCCCGCCGAGACATACGCCAAGCTGCGCGGATGGCTCGACGGCTCGATGCGCGGGCGCACGATGTACGTGGTGCCGTACGTGCTGGGCCCGCTCGGGTCGCCGTTCTCGAAGGTCGGCATCGAGCTCACCGACAGCGTCTATGTCGTGCTGAACATGCGAATCATGACGCGGATGGGCGCGGCGGCGCTCGCTCAACTTGGCGAGTCGGGCGATTTCAATCGAGGAATTCATTGCACCCTCGATTTGAATCCCGAGCGCCGCCTGATTTGCCACTTCCCGCAGGACAACACGATCGTCTCGGTCGGCAGCGGCTACGGCGGCAACGCGCTTCTCAGCAAGAAATGTTTCGCGCTTCGAATCGCAAGTTCGCTCGGCCGTGACGAAGGTTGGCTCGCCGAGCACACGCTGATCCTCGGCCTGCAAAGTCCCGACGGCGACACCACCTATATAGTGGCCGCGTTCCCGAGCGCATGCGGCAAGACCAATCTCGCGATGCTGACGCCGCCGGCCGAGTTCGAGGGCTGGAAGGTCTTCACGGTCGGCGATGATATCGCGTGGATACGTGTCGGTTCCGACGGTGGCCTGTGGGCGGTCAATCCCGAGAACGGCTACTTCGGCGTCGCGCCCGGCACCAGCGCAAAATCGAATCTTAACGCGATGAAGACGGTCGGGCATGATTCCATTTTCACCAACGTCGCGATGACCCCCGACGGCGACGTGTGGTGGGAAGGGATGGATGTGCCCGCGCCCGACGGTCTGCTCGACTGGCAGGGGCGCCCGTGGAAAAAAGGCACGCAGGACAAGGCCGCGCATCCGAACAGCCGTTTCACGGCTCCGATGCGCAACAATCCCGCCTGGTCGCCGGAAGCGGACGATCCTAGGGGTGTGCCGATCTCCGCGATCATCTTCGGCGGACGCCGCGCCTCGACGGTGCCTCTGGTGCTCGAATCGATAGACTGGACGCATGGCGTCCTCATGGGCGCCACGATGGGTTCCGAAACGACGGCCGCGGCTTCAGGAGCAGTCGGCGTGTTGCGGCGCGATCCGATGGCGATGCTGCCGTTCTGCGGCTACAACATGGGCGATTATTTCGCTCACTGGCTCAAGATGCGCAGCGCGATCAAAAAGCCGCCGCGCGTCTTCATGGTCAACTGGTTTCGCAAGGACGCCGCCGGCAACTTTATCTGGCCCGGCTACGGCGAAAACCTGCGCGTGCTCAAGTGGATGGTGGATCGAATCCATGGACGCGCCGGCGGCCGCCAGACGCCGGTGGGAATCGTTCCCAATGAGGCAGACCTCGATCTCAAGGGCCTCGATCTGCCCAAGAGCGCCGCGCGAGATGCGCTCGCCGTCGATCCCGCGGATTGGAAGGCGGAACTCGAATCCGCCGGCGAATTCTTCGAAAAGATCGGTCCGACGATGCCGGAGGAATTGAAGGAACGCCGTCAAGCGATTCTCAAATCGCTGCACGGCGACGCGTCCGTGCCGCAACTCGCCGCCGGCCACTGATAGTTTCGCAAGCTACCCGGCTGCTGATAGTTCGCAGGCTACGCCGCGCCCGTCAAGCCTGTCATCCTGACGACGCGAGCAACGCGAGCCGAGGAAGGACCTCGGACAGCTTCGCGCCAGCGAAGCCGGTACCGGTTCCGCAATCGCGAAACGCCAAAGCCGTCATCCTGACGACGCAAGCGACGCGAGCGAAGAGAAGGACCTCGGACAGCTTCGCGTCAGCGAAGCCGGTACCGGTTCCGGAATCGCGAAACGCCAAGGCCGTCATCCTGACGACGCGAGCGACGCGCCCGCGCCGCACCCTCCGTCATCCTGACGACGCGAGCGACGCGAGCCGAGGAGGGACCTCGGACAGCTTCGCGCCAGCGAAGCCGGTTCCGGTTCCGGAACCTCAAATATCTTCCTTAGATATCGTCCGCTGATACCGTGCTGGCAAGGGAAACAATCCGCGACGCCTGCGTGCAGCGGGACGCCCGCCGCCGCGCTTGTGAACTAGACTCGGTTGTGGTCAGCCCCGTCGCAGGGACCACCGCGTCCGATACCAGCCAGACAAGCGCGCACGGTTGACCGCTCGAAACGCGGCGAACCGTTGCGCGCGTGCGCTTTCCCGATACCGCTCACCGTGTTCGACTATCATGCTGTCCGCCATTTGTCGGTCGCGCGGCGGTCTGCTAACTCACTGTCGATGAATCTTTGCCACGCCGCCGCGCTCGTGCTTGTGGGCTGTCTGATGGCTTCATCGCCATCTTGTTTGGCTGGCGGCTTCCCAGGGAGCGTTGAAGCGGCACGAATATATGCGCCTAGCGAAAATAGCGAAGCTTCTGGCGCAGAAGGCAGCGACGATTCTCAACTTCGAGATGAAATCGAACACGAATGGTACGTGATGTGCCCGCCGTTTACGACAAAGCCACCCGGCGTTAACGCGAGTGCGCCGTTCACCCAATGGAGATTAGCAACGCATTGTCCTAATCGTGAGGAGTGTGAGAAGCAGCGAGCCGGAGCTGCAAAGATCGCGGCCCATAGTATGGCAACCTCTGACAAGGAACCTTTGCGTATAGCAGCGACAGCAGTGCAGCTTTGCCTTGCTTCTCAAGCAATGATCCAAGTCTCGACCAAAAGTCCGTGCAAAAGCTTAAGCACTTCTATCTAGACCAGGCGTATCGCGAAGGCCTCCTTAAGCAGCCGCCGAAGTAACGTCTATTCGCCCGATCCCGCAGGTTCGAACGGGTTCAAGCGTCGAACGCCGCTACGCTCAATGTCTTTGAGGTTGCGCGTTACCAGAGTCAGGCCATGAGCCTCGGCCGTCGCGGCTAGGATCGAATCAACGACCGGCAAAGGCTCGCGTGCGTTTATACGACCCCAGATCTGCGCGACTCGCTCATCGACCGGCAGTACTCGTTCTCCGAACGAAGCCAAAATCTCTTCCAACCAATGTTCCAGCGCGGTAGCTCGCTGCCTGTTTCGCGGACGCAGCCGTTCGATTCCCTGTCTTATCTCCCCGACGACCAGAACGCTCAGGAAAAGTTCGTCGTCGCGGATATCGCGATACCAGGCGGCCACGTGGCGATCGCAACGCCGGCCTTTGCCAACTTCCGATATGATGTTCGTATCAATCAGGTACATTCAAAGTTGAATGATCCGCGCTGTGTCACGCGACCGTCGTATCTCCACGCCTTCCAGCGGCGCCGACGCGAGCAATGCCTTGAAGGTCTTGCCCCCGGCGCGCAAACGCCGATATTGGTCGGCCCCGACCAGGACGGCCACGGGTTTGCCGTGACGGGTTACCGTTTGCGGACCTTCTCTCAGAGTACGCTCGACCAGTTCGCTGAAGCGCGCCTTGGCTTCTTGAATCTGCCATCTCATGGAATGTCAGTCTAGTCAGACTAGACCGTTGAGTCAAATTTTCAGTGACCCGCCAAAGCCACTAACCAAGGAGTGAAAAGCACGCGCCGCAAGCCCACGCGCCGCAAGCCCTCAGACTCAGGCGCCGCATCTGGTTGTACGATCGCCGGCGCTAGTCGAGATGCTTGCGCAGGAAGGTCGGGATGTCGAGCTTGTCGTCGCCGTCAAGCAGCGAATTCGGCTCCAGCTTTTCTCCCTCCGCCAGGCCCGCATCCTCGCCCCGCCGCCTGAAAGCCGGAATGTCCAGCGTACTGTCGTCCACGACCATCCCCATCCTGCGCACCGGCTTGTTGCCCGGGAACATCCTCACCTGCCCTGCATTCGCCGGCGCCGGCTTGACCTCCATGGGATCGACGGGCCGTGTCGAGGCCGCCGCGATCGGCGTGGTGATGGGAGCACCCGACGGCGAATAGCGCGGCGAACCTCTGTCGAGATCGCCGAATCCTGTCGCGATAACCGTGACGCGAATCTCGTCCGACATCGCGTCGTCGATCACCGCGCCGAAAATGATGTTCGCGTCCTCGTGCGCCTCCTCCTGGATCAGGCTGGCCGCCTCGTTGACTTCGTAGAGCGCCATGTCCGAGCCTCCGGTCACGTTGATCAGCAGGCCGCGCGCGCCCTTGATCGAGACGTCTTCGAGCAGCGGGCTCGAGATCGCACGCTGCGCCGCTTCGACCGCGCGATTTTCGCCCGACGCCGTCGCCGCGCCCATCATCGCCATGCCCATCTCGGCCATGATCGATCGCACGTCGGCAAAATCCAGGTTGATCAAGCCATGGACGGTGACCAGCTCGGAAATTCCGCGCACCGCTTGCAGCAGCACGTCGTCGGCCTTCTGAAACGATTCCTTCAACGAGGTGGTTTTGCTCGCGACCGAGAGCAGGCGTTGATTGGGAATCGTGATGAGCGTATCGACCGCGTTCTTCAGCTCGCGCAGTCCTTCCTCCGCCTGCGCCATGCGGCGGCGTCCTTCGAACTGGAACGGCTTGGTTACGACGCCGACGGTCAGCGCGCCGAGCTCGCGCGCCACCCGCGCAATCACCGGTGCAGAGCCGGTGCCGGTGCCGCCGCCCATACCGGCGGTCACGAACACCATCTCCGCTTCCGACAGGATCTCGCGGATCCGTTCCTCGTCTTCGAGCGCGGCCTTGCGTCCGATTTCAGGATTGCCGCCGGTGCCGCGTCCACGCGTGATCTGGTCGCCGATCTGAACGCGCAGCGCCGCATGATTATTCTGCAGCGCCTGGATGTCGGTATTCACGGCTATGAAATCGACGTTGCGCAGCCCCACATTGATCATGTGGTTGACCGCATTGCCGCCGCATCCACCTGCGCCGATTACCTTGATCCTCGCGCCCGGGTCGGGATTACTCACCAACTCAATCATTACAGATCCTCCTCCACCACCTACTGGCAAAGCTTGTTGCCCGATTAATTTCTTGTTTCGGCGACTTCTCAAAAGAAGTCCCTCATCCAATCGCTAAGTCGCGAACGCAGCCGCCCCAGCCGGCCCGTTCTTCCCGCACCGCTGCCAACCCCGCCCGCCGCGCTCTGGTACAGCAGCAATCCCGCCGCCGTCGTGTACATCGGCTTCATCAGTTCTTCGGGCAGCCCCTTCAGGTTGATCGGAAGTCCGCGCCGCACCGGCACGCCGAAGACGCGCTCGGCCAGTTCCTGCGTGCCTTCCAGCAGCGAGGTCCCTCCCACCAGCACCACGCCCGAGGCAAGACCGTCGGCCACCCCCGAGCGCAGCAGCTCGCGCTGCACCATCGCGAAAATCTCTTCCATCCGCGGCTCGACTATTTCCCCGAGCAAGCGGCGCGCGATCACCCGCGGTTCCCGTCCGCCGACTCCCGGCACCTGCACCATCTCGTCGCGGCGCACGACCTGGTTGGTCGCCACGCCGAAGGTAACCTTGAGCCGCTCCGCTTCGGAAATCGGCGTGTGCAATCCCGCGGCGATATCGCTGGTAAGATGGTTTCCGCCGATGGGCAGCACCGCCGTGTGCATCACCGCGCCGCCGTGAAACACGATGATGTCCGTGGTGCCGCCGCCAACGTCGATCAGCGCGACTCCGAGCTCGCGTTCCTCCGGAAACAGCGCCGCCTCCGCCGACGCCAGCGGCTGGAAAACCATCTCCGACGGCGTCACGCCCGCGCGCTCGCAGCACTTGGTGAGATTCTGGCCGTAGCTCTGCGCCGCGGTCACGATATGAATGCGCGCCTCCAGGCGCACTCCGGCCATCCCGTACGGCTCGCGCACGCCCTCCTGCTCATCGACGGCAAACTGCTGCGGCAGGATATGCAGCACTTGCCGATCGAGCGGGATTGCGACCGCGCGCGCTGCATCGATCACTCGATCCACATCGCGCGAACTGACTTCACCGCCCCGCACCGCGACGATCCCGTGGCTGTTGAGGCCCTTGATATGCGGCCCCGCAACCCCAACCACGGCCGAACCTACCCGCACGCCGGAAGTTTTCGCCGCTTCCTCGACCGCCGATCGGATCGCATCGACCGTCGCCTCGATATTGACCACCACGCCCTTGCGCAGCCCCGTGCATGGCGCGACGCCGAAGCCAAGCGTCGCCAATTGGCCGTCGGGCAGCGCCTCGCCGACGATTGCGCACACTTTGCTGGTGCCGACGTCCAATCCGGTGAGCAGATTTCTCATCGCGTCACGGACTCCCCGCTCGGCTGGAGCGAAACTTTTCGAATCCCGCCCTTGTGTTTCGAATGGTTGCCCTCGCCCGCGTGCAGGCGCACGACAGCCTGCCCCGGCGTGGTCAAATCGAGTGCGGCAATCAGGTTCTCGCGCCCCTGCCATTGCTGGCGCACCTTAATCGCGCGCTGAATTTCCGTCGTCGCGCGATCGAGATCGATCACCACCTCGGTGCGCTCGCGTTCCAGGAAGAGCGACGCGGTCGCGTCATCGTTAATTCGCATTTCCGAGACAATTTCGGACATCTGCGTCTCCGCGCGCACCAGCACCGCCGCATAATCGACCATCTGCGGTCCGCGCGCGTTGTCGAGCGCCGCGCCGCTCAGCACCGGCAGATCGCCCTGCTTGCCGGGCGAGACCGGCCCGCGAAGTTCGCCGCCGCTGAATAGCTCGTAGAAGCCGTCGCGCCGCTCGACGATCGCGATCGCGCCTTCACGCACGTCCCCCGCCGACAGCGCCGCGACGCCCGGTCCGTGGCTGGCGCGATGGTAAATTCCAGCGCGCCCGGCCCATTCGGTCAGCACCGCAGCGTAGCTCGCGGCAGCCGTGCGCGCGGGCGCGAGCGAGTCCATCATTTGATTCCGATATGAGCTGAGAGTCGCGCAAGTTCTGAGCGTGATTGCGCGGCCGGTCGTGCTGAATCCCGTCATCACGCCCAGCGCAAAAAAGGCGCACACGACCAGCCCGCCCAACCGCGGGCTCCATCCTGCCACCGCCCTATTTCCACCGCTGCGAACCGCCACCCCGCCACCTCAATCCCGCGTCACCAATCGCCGACCAGCCTAACCTCCGGTTCGAGCCAGACGCCGCTCTGCTCCTTGACCTTGTTGCGCGCCATGTCGATCAGCGCGCGCACTTCCGCGGCCTGAGCACCGCCAAGATTCACGATAAAATTTGCATGCTGATCCGAAAAAGCCGCGCCGCCCAGCCGCGTCCCCTTCAGACCCGCGCCTTCCAGCAGCTTCCCCGCGAAATTGCCCGGCGGATTCTTGAAGATCGATCCCGCATTGGGCACGCCACGCGGCTGGCGCGATGCACGCCTGGCCTTCAGCTCCGCGACTCGCGCCATCAACTGCGCGCGATCGCCGCGAGCAAGCTCGAAATCAACGCGCGTGATTACGAAGTGCGCCGGCAACTCGGTGCGCCGGTACGCAAACTTGACTTCGTCCCTGGTCAGCGCAATCGCCTCGCCAGCCTCGGTGACGCCGTGGACCAGAGTGACCACCTTGGCGATTTCGCCGCCGAACGCACCCGCATTCATCACCAATCCGCCGCCGACCGTGCCGGGAATACCCTCGCCGAATTCGAGCCCCTCGAGACCCCGATCGATCACGACCTGGACCAGGGTACCAAACGCGGCGGCAGCGCCCGCGACCACTTTCGTGTCGTCAATTTTTATTTTCCCGAAGCCATCGCCGAGCCTCACCACCAGTCCGCGCATCCCGCGATCGCTCACCAGCAGATTGGTCCCCGCGCCGAGGCAGAAGCACGGCACGCCCGCGCGATACGCCGCCGCCTTCGCGTGCATCAGCTCGGCTTCCTCCTCGACGGCGACGAACAAGTCCGCGGGTCCTCCGATCCGAAATGACGTCAGCTCGGCCAGCGGCATCGCGGAGCGGATTCGCGCGCCAAATATCTCGCGCAGCTCGCGTTCAAGCGCCTTCATGGATTTTGACCTCGGCGCTGAGCGCGTCCATTACTTCGCCGCCCATCTTGTAGATATCGCCCGCGCCTAAAGTCGCGATCACGTCGCCCGCGCGCGAGCCTGACGCGATGCGCGCCGCGGGATCTTCTTCGGCGCCGAGGTAATGCACTTCGAGATGGCCCCGCGCGCGCAGCGCCTCGTACAGACGCCGCGCGGAGACGTCGGCAATCGGCTCCTCGCCGGCCGGATACACATCAAGCAAGTACAGCACGTCGGCATCGTCGAATGCCGACAGGAAATCGTCGAACAAATCGCGCAGCCGCGTGTACCGATGCGGCTGAAAGACTGCTACTACCCGGCGCTTGAACGATGCCCGCACCGCGGCCAGCGTGGCGCGCACCTCCGCCGGATGATGCGCGTAGTCGTCGAGCACGATTCGTCCCGCCGCTTCGCCCTTGATCTCGAATCGCCGGCTGATTCCGCCGAACTTGGCCAGCGCCGCCGCCGACCGCTCGAAACTGATTCCAATTTCCATCGCGACTGCGATCGCCGCGAGCGAGTTCATCGCAACATGCACGCCCGGCGTCGGTAAAGTCACTGTGCCGAGATGCTCGCCGTTGCGAATCACCTCGAAGCGGGTCGAAAGGCCGTCTATCACGATTTTCTCGGCGCGCAGATCCGCGTCCTGCGCGACGCCGTAGGTCACCATCGGCTTGCGAATCGACGCCATCAGGCCGCGCACGTTCACACTGTCGATTCCGAGCACGGCAACGCCGTAGAACGGCACCCGATTGATGAAGTCCGCAAACGCCTGCCGTACTCGATCCATCGTGCCGTAATGATCGAGATGCTCCGGATCGATATTCGTCACCACTGCGATCGTGGGGATCAGCAGCAAAAACGACGCATCGCTCTCGTCGGCCTCGGCGACCATGAAATCGCCGCGCCCCAGCCGGACGTTGGCGCCCGTATTGCGAATATTTCCGCCCACCGCGACCGTGGGATCGAGATTCGCCTCTTCCATGATCAGCGCGATCAGGCCCGTGGTGGTCGTCTTGCCATGAGTCCCCGCGACCGCCACGCCGAGCTTGGCCATCCGCAGCAGCTCACCGAGCATCTCGGCGCGCGCGATCACCGGAATTTTCATCTCGCGCGCTCGCGCGACTTCAGGATTCGAAAATTTTATCGCCGACGAGATTACCACCGCGTCGATACCAGCCTCATCCTTCACGTGCGCCGGATGATGCCCCTGGCTGATTTCGGCGCCCAGCGACGCGAGCCGCGCGATCGTCGCCGAAGGTTTCACATCGCATCCGCTGACCCGCATCCCGAGCTTCAGGCACAGCTCGGCGATTCCGCTCATGCCCGCGCCGCCGATCCCGACGAAATGCAGCCGCCGCTGACGGGTCAAAAGACCATTTGCGTGCAGTTCACTCACGCTGCTGCTTTCTCCGCAACCTCAAAACATATTCTCGCTACGTGGCGAGCGGCGTCCGGATGCGCCGCCTGATGCGCCCGCAGACCCATCTCGTCCAGCCGCGCCGGATTCCGGATCAGCGCGTCAAATTCGCGCGCGAGATTGGACGCAAGCTGCTCGTCGTCGCGGACTATCATTGCTCCGCCGCGCTTTTCAATCACGCGCGCGTTGTGCAGTTGTTGCAAATCCTTATGGAATGGATAAGGCACAAAAATGGCCGCACGCGCGCCAAGAGCAATGTCCGTGACCGTCATCGCGCCTGAGCGCGCGATAACCAGATCGGCGCGATGCAGCGCGTCGGCAACGTCGTCGATAAACGGCACAACCTCTGCCGCGACGCCCATTTCGCGGTATGCGCTCCTCACCAACTCCTCATCCGCCTCCCCGGTCTGATGGACAACGTTCAAATTTATAACACTTTTTCCGCAAATTTTGAAAGCCCCTACAACGCCAATGTTGAGGCGATGCGCTCCCGATGAACCGCCTAAAACAAGGATTTGTAATTGCCCGCGCTCCCGGCCCGATCGGTCAGGATGGTATTGAAACCGGGTCGGATTGCCCGTGACCGCGACCTTGGAAGAACTGAAATAAGCCGCACTGTCACTGAAGCCGACGCAGATTTTGTCCGCGAATCTCGACAACATCCGATTCGCCAGACCCGGCCGCGTGTTCTGTTCCATCAACACCAGCGGTGTTCGGGTCACGATCGCCGCCGCACCCATCGACGCCGACGCGTATCCACCCGCGCTCACCACAAGGCTCGGACGAAACCGCCTGATCAGCGACAGCCCGAGCCCAATCGCGCGAATGAACTCCGCCGAGGCGCGCGCCCGCTCGGTCACGCTATGCCCGCGAATTCCATGCATCTCGAATAATTCGTACCTATGCCCGCTGCTCGGCAACCACTTCGCCTCGAGCCCCGCACTCGTGCCGACGAACAGCACCTCGACACCGGGACGCTCGCGAATCAGTTCCTCGCCCAGCGCGACCGCCGGAAAAAGATGTCCTCCCGTGCCGCCGCCTGCGATTATCACCTTCATCGCACCGCCGGCCGGCGCCCGAGTGCGAGTAGCGCGCCCAACGCCGCCATCGCGATGATGATCGAAGTGCCGCCGTAACTCAGGAACGGCAGCGGCAGCCCCTTGGTCGGGATCAGTCCGATCACCACCGACATGTTGATCAGCGCTTGAATCGAGAGCAGCGCGGTCAGTCCAACGGCCAGCAAGCTCGCGAACGGATCGGGCTCGTCGTGCGCGATTCGCATCCCCCGAAACAGAATCAGCAGGAAAAGCGCGACCACAACCGCGGCTCCGACAAGGCCGAACTCCTCGCCGACCACCGCAAAAACAAAATCGGTGTGCGCCTCCGGCAGATAGAACATCTTCTGGCGGCCCGCGCCGAGACCTACGCCCCACTTGCCGCCTTCGCTGAGCGCGATGAACGATTGCACCAGCTGGAAGCCAGCGCCGCGCGCGACCGACCATGGATCGAGGAACGTCGTCAGCCGCTTCATGCGATACGACTTCGCCACCGCCTGGAACACCAGCAGGCCCAGAGCTCCGCTGCCCGCGGCCGCAAGATGCTGCCAGCGCGCGCCCGCCGCCCACAGCATCGCGAACAGGATCAGCGCGATCATCACGGTACTGCCGAAGTCCGGCTGCTTCAGAATCATCAGCGTGATCGGCCCGACGATCAGAAAGACCGCCAGCGGTCCATGCGTGAACTCGCGGATCCGCTCCTGCCGCTTGCTCAGGAACTTGGCGAGGAAAAACACCAGCGCGAATTTCACCAGCTCCGACGGTTCCGCGACCACCGGTCCCAGCTTGAGCCATCGCCGCGCGCCGCCCTTCATCAGCCCGAGCCCCGGAACGTAAATTAGCGCCAACATCACGACCGACACGATAAACAACGGCATCGCGATTCGGCGCAGACCCGCCAGCGAGAATTGCGACAGCAGGATCAAAATGACGAAGCCGGCCACGATGTGCGCCAGGTGAAGCTTGAAGAAATGGAACGCGTCGCCTCTTTTCTCGATGCCGATAAAGTAGGTCGTGTTCAGCACCATCAGCAGCCCGAGCAACAGCAGCGCCGCCGCCGGCAGCCACAGCCACGGGTCGGGACGCCGATACGTTACCGCGTCAAAGCGCCCGAACCAGCTCTTTATATACGTTGCCGCGTTCCGCATAGTCCTTGAACTGATCGAAGCTCGAGCACGCCGGCGACAGCAGCACCGTGTCGCCCGGCCGCGCCTCGCGCGCCGCATGCTCGACCGCCTCGCTTAGAGTCGCCACCAATTCGATCTGCGTCGCACCTTCGAGCGCCGCCGCCATCTTGGCGCGCGCCGCGCCGTTCAAAATCGCAAGCTTGACCTTCTCACCGAGCGGCCGTCTCAGCGGCGCGTAATCTCCACCCTTGTCGAGACCGCCCGCGATCAGAATTATCGGCGCCGCAATCGCGTCGATCGCCTCGACCACTGCGCCGACGTTGGTTCCCTTCGAGTCGTCGATATAAGTCACGCCGCCATGCGCATGGACGACTTCGATTCGATGCGGCAGTCCGCGAAATGACGCGAGCGCGCGTTCCATTTCTTCCATCTCGACGCCAAGCGCGAGCGCCGCCGCCGACGCCGCCATCGCGTTGGATATGTTGTGCCGCCCACGCAGACGAAATCCTTCAAGGCTGATTCGCCCGCGGCGCGCGCCATCGAAATCCAAATCGAAAACGATCGCGTTTGACCGGTCGTCGAACCAAATCGACGCGCCCGATTCGCCGCGCGCGTGCCCGAAGCCGATCACGCGCGAGCGCACGCGGTTGGCGAGCTTCCAAACATTGGGATCGTCGCGATTCAGAATCGCGTAGTCCGACGCTTGCTGGTTTTCGAACAAGCGGGCTTTCGCGCGCCCGTAGTCCGCGAGATCGCGATAGCGATCGAGGTGATCGTCGCTCAGATTCAGATGCACGCCGGCGTGCGGGCGGAATTTCTCGATCCATTCGAGCTGGAAACTCGACACCTCGACGACCGCGACGTCCCACTTGCCATCGACCGCGTCGATTAGCGGCGTGCCCAGGTTGCCGCCGACGAACGTGCGCCGTCCCGATGCCTTCAAAATCTCGCCGAGGAGCACCACGACCGTGCTCTTGCCGTTGGTGCCGGTGACCGCGGCGATTGGCGCCTCGAGGAAGCGGCTGGCGAGTTCGATTTCCCCGATTATCGGAATTCTCCGCCCGGCCGCAGCCCGCAGCAGAATCGAATCGCGCGGTACTCCCGGACTCGTGACGACCAGGTCGATGCCGTCCATCCAGCCTGCATCTTCGGCTCCCAGCTTCAGCGCGCCTGCGGGCAGTTTGCCGCGCTCGATGTCGACGCGGCGATCGGTCATCACGAGTTTCGCGCCGCGCGAGGCAAGGAACCGCGCCGCGGCGACTCCGCTGACTCCCAGTCCCACCACCATCACGCGCTTGTCCGACAGTTCCATCAACGCAGCTTCAGCGTGCTCAGCGCGACCAGCGCGCACACGATCGATACGATCCAGAATCTGATCACGACCACGGTTTCCGGGATGCCCTGGAGTTCAAAATGATGGTGCAGCGGCGCCATCAGGAAAAACCGCTGGCGCGTCGCCTTGAAATAGTAGCGCTGAATGATCGTTGACACCGCCTCCGCGACGAACACTCCGCCGGCTATTATCAGCGCGAGTTCCTGCTTGGCCAGCACCGCTACCATTCCGAGCGCCCCGCCCAGCGCCAGCGCGCCCACGTCGCCCATCATCATCGAAGCCGGGTACGCGTTGAACCACAGGAAGCCAAGCGACGCGGCGATCACCGACGCACAGAAAATCGCCACCTCGCCGACGTTGGCGATATACGGTACCTGCAGGTAGCTCGCGAACTTGATGTTGCCGGCGACGTAGGTGAACGTCCAGTACGTGAACGCGACGGTCATCACGGGTCCAATCGCCAGGCCGTCGAGTCCGTCGGTCAGGTTCACCGCATGCGAGCATCCCACGATCACGACCATCGCGAACGGGATATAAAACCACCAGTGCAGATCGGGATGAACGTTCTTCAGGAACGGCACCGTCAGATGCGTGTCGAAGCCGAGATACAGGAACAGCCACGCGGCCGCGATGAACGCGCACGAAAATGACCAGGCCAGCTTCGCCGGGCCGCTCAGTCCCAGCCCTTTGCCGCGCGTGAGCTTGAGGTAGTCGTCGCTGAAACCGATCGCGCCGAAGGTCAGCGTCACGAAGATCGCGATCCAGACGTACGGATTGAGGATGTTGGCGAGCAGCAGCGTCGCCGCCAGCATCGACGCCACGATCAGCAGACCGCCCATCGTGGGCGTGCCGGCTTTCTTCTGATGCGTCTGCGGAACGACTTCGCGAATCGTCTGACCGATACGCAGCGTGCGGAACCGGTCGATCAGAATCGGTCCCAGAGCCAACGACAGCGCCAGCGCCGCCAGCCCGGCCAGGACCGATCGCAGCGTCTCGTACCTGAGCGCATTGAAGCCGGAATAATATTTGTGGAGGGGGTAGAGCAGCAGGTAGAGCATCGCGCGGCTCGCCGAGTATCAACTCTGCCCGCCGCCGAGTTCCGCCGCAATCTCGCGGACCACGACCCGATCGTCGAACGGGAATACGCGCCCGGCCACCAGTTGGTAGTCCTCGTGGCCCTTGCCCGCGATCAAAACCGCGTCGCCCGCGGTCGCGATTCTGAGTGCGATGGCGATCGCTGCACGCCGATCCGGCTCCACGATATATCCGCCGCGCGTTGAAGCAATCGCAACCTCTTTCGGACTCCCGATTCGCGCACGTCCCGCCGCGATCAATCCCTTCTCGACGCCGGCGATTATCGCCATCGGATCTTCGCTGCGCGGATTGTCGGAGGTCAAGACCGGGAGATCGGCGAGCCGTCCCGCAATTTCACCCATGATCGGCCGCTTGCCGCGGTCGCGATCTCCGCCGCATCCAAACACGCAGATGATCCTGCCCGCGCCGATGCGACGAAGCGCGGTCAGCACCGCCTCCAACGCGTCGGGCTTGTGCGCGTAATCGACCAGCACCGTGACCCCCGGTTTCGCCTGAACCGCTTCGAGTCTGCCGGGGGCCCCTGGGCATCGCCGCACCCCATCCGCCACCGCTTCCGATTCGACACCCAGGGCCGCCGACAGAGCCGACGCGCCCAGGATATTGAGCAAATTGATTTCGCCGATCAGCGGCGAATCGATTTCGATCTTTCTGCCGAGTACCGACAGCGTCGCGCGAAGTCCGCTCAAGTCCGCGTCGAATTGCTCGGGATGCACGTCGAGCGAACGGTCCAGCCCGAAACTTATTTTCGAGCCCTTGACCGATTCGAGCACGCGCCGGCCGAACGGATCGTCGCCGCGCACCACCGCGACCGTGTCCGCGCGCCGGCTGCGCGGCAGTATCTCGGTGAACAGGCGCAGCTTCGCCGCGAAGTAGTCCTCGATCGTCGCGTGATAGTCGAGATGGTCGCGGCCCAGGTTGGTGAACATGCACGCGCGGAAGCTCAGCGCATCGACCCGCCCTTCGGCGATTCCAATCGACGACACTTCCGCCGCCGCGTGACGCACGCCCTCGCGCTCCATTGCCGCCAGCGCAGACTCGAAGTCGATCGACTCGGGCGTGGTAAGTCCACGGTAGATTTTCTTGCCCCCGATGAAAATACCGATCGTGCCGATGATCCCGGTGGGCATGCCGGCGGCCTCGAAAATCGACGCCAGGATGTAGCTGGTCGTGGTCTTGCCGCTGGTTCCGGTGATGCCGATCAAATCGACGCGCTCGCTCGGCGCAGCGAAGAAACGCGACGCGGCCGCGCCCATCAGCAGACGCGGCCGCTCGCTCTCGACCAGGGTCACCGCGGGGCGCGCCGTTCCACCATCCCATCCCGCAACCACCACAGCGCGCGCCCCACGGTTTAATGCATCGTCAATGTTCGCCCGGTTCCGCTTTGGATCGCGGGCGGTCGAGAAGTACAGATGACCGGGCCTGGTCTGACGCGAGTCGTAGCTGAGGCCCGTGATTTCCACGTTCAGGTCACCGTCGATTCGACGGACTTCGAGTCCTTGGAGCAATTCACCAAGTTTCACTTTTCACTTTCGCCCGGCCAGCCCGCCGCCGCTGAAATACGACGCGGGTACGACGCCGGATTGCGTTGCCGTTGCCGCGCCGGCTCCACTATCCGCGACAATCGGCGCGAGCGTCAGTTTCACCATCGAATGATTGAGCGGAGCGCCGGCGTCCGGCTCCTGCGCGACCACGTAGCCGCCGCCATGCACATCGACGTTGACGCGCGAGACGCGCGCCAGCTCCATCGCCCGTCTGAGACTCAATCCCGCGAAATTGGGGGTTGCCCGCGTCAGCTTAGAACCCGTCAGCACGGGGATATAGTCGTCCACCTCGGCGGACGCCGCAGCCGCGCTCTTCCCGTCCGAATTTCCGCCCGCCGAATCTATCCCGAAATCAGGCGTCGGGATAACGCCGGCAGTATCGTAGGGCTGATTCGGCGCGGTGATATTCAAATCACGAACCGCGCCCTGCGCGATTTCGCTGAACACCGGCGCCGCGATCAATCCGCCAAAATGTTCGTGACCCACATCGTACAACACGACCAGGATCAACAGCCGGGGATCGTCCGCCGGCAAAAATCCCACGAACGACGAAACGTGACGATTCTGATAGTAGGTGCCGTTTTCCGGATTCACCATCTGCGCCGTGCCGGTCTTGCCCGCCACGATAAACCCGTCAACGCGCGCCTTCGCAGCGGTGCCGCCGTCGGACATCACGACGCTGCGCAGCAGGATGTTCATCTGATGCGCGATATCGGGCGCAATCGCGCGATGCATCACTTGCGGCGTATGCGTGAGGATCGCGCGGCCCTCCGCGTCGTAAGCGCTCCTCACCACGTACGGGCGGATGATATTTCCGCCGTTGGCGATCGCCGCGTATGCCACCGCGAGCTGGATCGGCGTGACCGCCACGCCCTGCCCGAAACCGTGATTGGCAAGGTCGATTTCCCTCCATCCCGACGGTTTGCTCAGCAAGCCCGCCGCTTCGCCGGGCAAATCGATTCCGGTGCGCGATCCGATTCCAAACGCGCGCAGTCCTTCGTGGTAGCGGTCCGAGCCGAGCGTCAACGCGATCTTCGCCGCGCCGATATTCGACGACACTTCGATTATCCCGCCGAGATTGAGCCATCCGTGACGGCTGTGATCGTGGATCGTGTGCCGATCGATCGTGAAGTGCCCGTCCTCGCAGTAGAATTGGCGATCGAGCGTGATCGCGTGATCGGCCAGCGCAATCGAGCCGAGAATTCCCTTCATCGTCGAGCCCGGCTCGAACGCATCTTCCACCGCCGGGTTGTGCAGACGGTCGTGGACATCGGCCCCGCCGGCGCTGACGTTGGCCATCGCGATCACTTCGCCGGTAAATGGATCGAGCACGATTGCGCTGCCGCGCTTCGCGCCGCTCTGAACCACTTCCGCCGCCAACTCGGTTTCGGCGAGCGACTGGATCGACGAATCGATCGCCAGTTCGAGCTGTGCGCCCGGCTCCGGCGCCTTGAGCGCCAGCGGGCTGTCGAAAATCGGATGCCCCAGCGCGTCACGATAGAAGCTCAGCTCGACCGCTTCGCCTCGCGCCAGCTTGTCGTATTGCAACTCCAACCCGGAGAGCCCCTGGCCGTCCATCCCCGCCAACCCCACCACCGACGCGGCCAGGTTGCTCTCCGGGTAAAACCGCTTGTATTCGCTGATCGTGCCGATGCCGTCGATTCCGAGCGCTTCCACCGCCTGCGCTTTGTCCGGTGAGATTCGACGCTCGAGCCACACGAACGGCGCGTCCTTGTTCAGCTTCGATTCGAGCGAAATCGGCAGCATCATCAGAATTGCCGCGAGCTTCGACCGCTCGGCGGGCGTGCTCGACTCGAGCACCCGGCGCGGCCGCGCGTAAACCGACCGCGTCTCGGCCGATAGCGCCAGCGGCTCGCCGTTGCGATCGACGATCGGTCCGCGCACCGCTGCGAGTTCGGTCTCGCCGGCATATTCGTGGCGGGCGAGCGAGTTCAATCGCGGCCCATACATTGCCACCAGCACCACCAGCCGGATTACCGCGAAACCGAACAACGCCGCCAGCGCGAGCGTGAGTGCTCCGATTCGAGCGCGCCGCTGCTTGAACGATGCCTTCATGGGAGCATCACCACCTGCCCGCGGCCGGGCGGCGCAAGATGATATTGCGGCGCGAGCGCGCGCAGGCGATCGTGCGAGCTGAGCTGCGCGGCCGTCAGGCGCAGCCCGCGATTTTCGTCCTGCAGCTTGGCGATTTCATCGTGCAACACTGGAATCCGATAGCCTTCTCGCGTCACTTCCAGCCGTATTATCAACGTCGCGAATCCGACGACCGCGATCAGCGCGCCCAGCACCGCCAGCACTAGTTTCGACGGCCGCTGCGCCGGTTTTACCCGCGCGCTCATGGTGCGCTCCGTTCGATGCATCGGATTTTTGCGCTGCGCGCGCGCGAATTGCGCGAAGTTTCCGCCGCCGACGGCTTGATCACCTTGCGCGCAATCGCCACGTAACCACCGGCGCGCACCAACTCCCGAAAGCGCTCTTTGACCGGACGGTCTTCGAGCGAATGATACGAGATAACCAGCATCCGGCCGCCGGGATTTAACCTCGCGGGACCGTCGCGCAGAAGAGCCGCGAGACTTTCCATCTCGTGATTCACCGCGATTCGAAGAGCCTGGAAGGTGCGTGTGGCAGGATGCGCTCCGCCGCGCCGATGCCCTCCCAGCGCGCGCTCGACGATCGCGCGCAATTCGCCCGTCGTCTCGATCGGACTCTGCCGGCGCGCCTCGACGATCATCCTCGCTATCCGCCGCGACGCCCGCTCCTCGCCGTAGGTATAGATGATGCGCGCAAGCTCCTCGGCGCTCTCTTCATTGACGATGTCGCGCGCGCGGATCGCGTTGCGGCTGTCCATCCGCATGTCGAGCGGACCGTCGAGCCGAAATGAAAAGCCACGCTGCGGATCGTCGAGCGCGTAGCTGCTCATGCCCAGGTCGGCGAGCATCGCGTCGGCGCCATCGAAGCCGTGATGCTTCATCACGGCCGCAACTTCGCCGAAGTCCGCCCGCTCCAGCACCACGCGATCGCCGAATTCCGCCAGCCGCTCGCTCGCGACCGCCAGCACCGCCCCGTCGCGATCCAGCCCGAGCATCCGCGCCCCGGTCGCGCGCAGCATCGCCGCCGCATGCCCTCCGGTCCCGACCGTCACGTCGACGAACGCGAGCGGACCGTGTGCGGACAGCAGTCCGCACACCTCCTCCACCATCACCGGCACATGCCTCCGGTCCGCCGCGTCGTCTTCGTGTATGGCCGCCAGACTCATCGCTCGTCACAGACCCAGCTTCGAAAAAAATTCCGGATCCATTATCTTCTCCTCGGTGGCCTTCAAAACCTTTTCGAGGATCTGCTTGTCCCAAAGTTGAAAATGATCCTGCCGCGCCGAAAACGTCACCTCGCGATCGAGCGCCGCATATTCGCGAAGCTTGGGCGGAATCAAAATCCGTCCCTGCCGATCCACGGGCACCTCATGCGCTCCGCCGATGATCAGCGTCTCGAACACCTGCACCCGCGGATCGAATCTCGGCTTCGTTCGCAGATGCGCGTTGAGCGTCTCCCACTGACTCGGCGGATACAGCGCCAGACATCGCTCTCCATCGAACGGGAAATTGGTGATATAAAGACGATCGTGATTCTCGCGCTGGAGAACTTCGCGAAATCGGGCCGGGATACTCACCCTCCCTTTCTCATCGATCGAATGGTCGAAGCGGCCGCTGAACACCGTATTCCCTCCCCGGCGTCCCACAACATCCCACTCTATCCCACTACAGTCAAGCAATCCGCGGGGTCCTGCGATGCGATAAACTGACTATCAGCTCAAATAGTCAGTAGCGAAGAAACAGCGAAACTGAGAGTCGGTCTGGCTATTCGGCGGGAAGCCGATGCGGCAAGAATGGCGCAGAGTCCGCACGTGTACTCGCTTGACAGCAACGCCATTCATTGGCGAAACTCCCGCCGACTCGATAGTCGATCCACCAAATTAAGAATTAAGACGCATCAAGCTCATCGGGGCGGAGAGAGGACAGATGAAGACGGGAAATTCTTGGCTGCGAAGCGCCGCAGTCGTCGCAGCAGGCATAGTAGTGATGGTGCTGGTCATCAGCCCTGCCGCTCATTCAAGGCAAAAAAAGAAACAGGTCGCGACAGCGACCGCTACCATGACGCCGACCGCCACGCCGACCCCTGAAGTTCACGTGTGGAATTTCGATCAGGACAAGGCGGGGGCAGTGCCCTCGGGATGGCAAGCGCTTGAAGGCGATTGGCAGGTGATTCCCGATCCGAGCGCGCCCAGCAAGCCCAATACATTCGGCTTGCCCGCCGGCCGCCTGATCAAGTCGCTGACCAGCGCGCTCGAGTATTACCCAATGGCAATTCAAACCGATCCGACTGAGTATTCCGACTTTACTCTCGAAGCTCAGTTCAAATCTGCGGGCGGACGTTTCGATTGCTCCGGCGGTCTCATCTTCCGCTACGTCGACGACAAAAACTTCTACCTGCTGTCCGCGGGATGCCCCAGCGATTACTTCGCTCTGTCGCGGATGACGAACGGGCAGCTTATTGCACTCAAGCAGAGCGTCGTTCCCACCGACAAAGACACCTGGTATCGGCTGAAGGTCACGGCCCAGGGCGGACACTTCATGTGTTACGACGATGACAAGATGATCTTCGATTTTGACGACAGCAAAATAGCCAAAGGCAAAGTCGGACTCTGGGCGCGCGACGATTCGCAGGCGCAATTCGACGACGTGAAGATCACGCTGCTTGTCTCAGGCGATAGCGGAGCGAGCGCCGCACCCGCCGCATCACCGTCGCCGTAGTTAGTTCGTTCTGAGGTCCGCCGACGCGGTAACAGTGTTGCCAGGCGCCCGCGCGATGGTTGCATCCGCGCGCCTGGCAACTTACTCTGAACCTTGATGGAAACCGCCGAAGATAAAGCCCGCGTCGAGGTTCGCATCCAGCCGCTGCGCGGTCTTCCTCTGGTCAAGGAAGTCGCTGGCGCAGTTGGCCGGGCGTTGGGTCTGATGCTGCTGTGGGGACTCGAAATCGTCCGCGATTCGTACTTCCGCGTTCTCGATCGTCTCAACGTTCGCCCGCGCCGCAAACGTGCGAGCGCGTTTCCTCCCGGCCAGCCGAAGAAACGCAACGCCCGCGCTCGCTAGCCGAACTCCCGCACGCTGGTTTTTTCGCGCTATCCCGAGCGGAGTCTGCGCAGCCGAGGAAACCCCGGATCCCGTGTTTCATTCTCGTCGAGCACCTGCGCCAGGTATCGCGCGAGCTTTTCGTCGAGCACGCGCACGAGCGCGTCGGTCTGCGCGGCTTGCGTGATCTTCAGAAATCCTTCGAGGCGATGCTCGCGGTCGTGAATGTGAATCAGCCGCGCGATCATGCTGTGCGACAGCGCTGCCAGTTTGATCTCGAGCGCGCGCCGAATCCCCTCCATCGCTTCCTCGAGTTCCGCCTGCGGCGACGACGCGCCCAGCTGAAACCCGCAGCTCGAACATCGCGGCGTCGTCTCCGGCGCGATTGCGTCCTTAAGCTCGCATCGCACCACGCGCGCGCTTAGCTCCGCCACCCGCGCCCGGAGATGCTCGCCTTCCGGGGGACCCAGCGCGGCGATCGCGTTGAGCCGCGTGAGCGTGTCGAAGTACCGCCGCGCGTCGCCGGCCACCAGCTCCAGCCGCTCCATCTTCACACACCATCGCGCATGCGCGCTCAGATAAAACTGCACGTACGTCCATTTGAATTTTTGAAAGCGTGCTTCCAGCGCGTCCAGACTGCGCGGCGGGCCGGTCAGGATTCGCGGCCCAAGTTCCGCTCGGAGCAGTTCGCATTCGGTCTCCAATGAAACAACCGCTGATTCGCGCGCGACGCTTTCTAATGGGCCGGCCTCGCCCGGCACCGCGCGCAGTCCTGTCGCAGTGAGAAACTCGCGCATCGAGCGCATCCGCGGAATCGACTCGCAAGCGGCCGCGATTGCCTCGTACGCGTCGGCGATTTGGATTGCCGACGCGAGATACGCTCGATCGGCCGCCGCCTCGAGCATCGCCGCCGCGCCCGATTCCGCCAGCGCGATATATTCCGCGATCGCCGCGCGATTAGCCGAGGGCATCTCGAGGTTCGCTTCCGTAAGCGCCGACGCAAGCACTTCGCGCGTGCGGATTGCCGCCTCGACGGCGTCGGCCATCGCGGCTTCGAGTCGTTTCAGCCGTGCGTCCAGCCCCTCGCGGTCGCGCGCCAGCGTAAGCCGCGGATCGAATCGCCGCGCCAGCACGAGCACCGCGTTGAACGCCGCGAGCTCCGGCGCGCCTGCGGCTTCCGGGTCGAACCGGGCCGCGTCGGTCTCGAAACGGATCACGCCGCCGGTGGACACCTCCAATCGGCGCAACAACTCGCGCACGGCCACAAGCGTCCGCTCATCCGCCGTACCGCGGCGCGCGACCATCGGCACTCGCGACTTGAGTTCTTCGACCGCCAGCGCCGCCGTACCGCCGCACACATTCTCCATGATCAGCGAGTCGATTATTTCGCGCGCGAGGTCCTTCTCGTACCCATCCAGATCGGCGATCCGGTCGCGCGCAATCTTCCATGCGGCGCGTCCGGCCTCAGCCAGGAGCGCCTTGACCTGGTTTGAAATTACCGCGTTCATCGTCAGGTCGGGCGGATAGATCAGCCGCACCGGCGATTCGCGCCGCCGCCGGCACCGGCGAAAGTTGAGGAGGACAACACTTCGCGCGCCAGACGCGACAGCGATACGATCGTTGCGGGATCGGAACTTTCAGCGGCTGGATTGGGACGGGTGGCGATTGTTCGAAGCGCGCTTAGCGCTACCGGATGGAACGGGAAAATCGCGTCGGGCGCCAATCCCGCCGTATCTATTCCGGCGTACGCGACGCCGGCGTCGAGCTCGGCGTCCTCGACAAGCCGTCGCGCGCGCCGCACCGCGATGATCGTTTCCTCGTTCGCGTCGCGCGGTGCCACCGCCAGCGCACGCGTCGCTTCCGGAGCCATCGCGCGCCCGGCCGCGATCACGGTGAACTTCACCTGGCGGAACGACGCGGCAACTTGCCCCAGCATCTTAAAGAAGTCCGCCGCCGCCTCGCATTGCGATGTTCCGAAATCTATGGCAACCGTTACCGCCCGCACTCCCGTCCGCCGCGCGGTCTCCAGACCCACCTTCAACGCTGCCGCACCGCGCATCTGCCGGAAAAGATCGCCTGATGAGCGCGGCTCGCCGCCGATCTGCTCCGCCAGGACGCTCAACAGGAGCAGCTCGACTTCTGCCGCATGCACCCGCCCGGCCAACTCGAGCCCGCACACCAGGCGGCGCGTGTTTTGCGCGTCGAGCGCGCCCGCCCGACTCTGCAGCGCGATTACATAGTCAAGGAAATGCGTCTTGCCGCATCCCGCCGGTCCGCCAATCCAGAACAATCCCCCTTGCGGCTCTGCGAGATGCTGATTGAGGACTTCCCACGAGCGTTCGGCCGCGCGCGTGAGCACGTAGCTCGCGACGGTCGAGGCGCGCGGCGACGTCTCCAGTTGCAATCGTTCGGGTGCAGGCGGCTCCAGTTCGAACCAGCGCCGCGGGCTCGCGCGCCGCCCGTCTCCCTTTGCCGATTCCATCTGATGAGACTATCGCAGTAGTCAGCATCAAAATGTCATATTATGCGGACCAAAATGTGGAAGATTGGTCACTCCGGGAACCAGCAGGGGTCACCCCTGCTGAAACCCACGGCGGGTTTCGCATTGAATCAAGCGAATTTCCCCCTGCCCTACTCTTTGCACTCATTCCATGCCTGCGACGGCGCGTTGTCGTAGTTGAATCTCACGCACGCGACCGACGCGCACGCACCAACCAAATCCGCAGTCGGCGGCACGTTCGCGTTCGTCATCAGCCACAAGTTCAGCTCATTGGCCATCTGCGGACCAAGCCCGCTCAGCTCCGGGACAACTACAATGTAGAGCGCGTCCTCCTGGCGCCGCGCCGTTGACCACGAACCCGGCCGCGCAATCGACGGGAACGCCTGCATCGTGCGATGGGTGGCCGGACCCTCGACCACCTTCCAGTTGTTCGCAATCTCAACCGCGAGATGACCCGGAAACTCCTCCGTCAAGTCTCGGACATCCGTATCGCCGGGCCGTTCCACGCCTTCCGCGCAAATGCGAACTTCGTTCCAGTAACGATCGATCGCAAGGGCCGCGGCCTTCCTAGCCGCCTCGGTCTTGTACTGGCCGTTGGTCTTGACGCGAATTCCGCCAGGCGTGACCAGGTCGGCCGCGAATTCGGTTGGCGACAGCTCGAGCGGCCGTTTTCCGACTTCAGCCGGGGCGCCAGTGTCGTTCGGCGGATAGTCAGTTGATTGCGTAAGCTCGCACGCGACTAGCGCATTCGAGATCGCGAGCGCCAGCACGGCCGCCGACGCGCGCCGCATCGCCGCGCGAAAACGCCCGCGAGCGGCCCCACGCCCCTCCACCACCAATCGCGCAACCCGCATCCGCTCAGCCTACTCCGTCCCGCTTGAGGCGTTTGAGCTCATCCGCGCCAATTCCGATCGACGCGAGCACCTCGGCTTTATGCTCGCCAAGCTCGGGTGGCTTTCTCATCGCGCACTACCGGACAACGTCGGATCCATGACCACGCCGGCAAAGAGCAGCGCGCCGGATTGCTGCTCGGTAATCGCGAAGAAGAACGGGTGATCCACGATCATCACAAACGAAGGCATGGGTGCAACAGCTATAGCGGCCACACTCACGCCGATTGAGGTAGCGGCCGCGGCTTCGGTTCCCTCCTCATCGACCTTTACCCACGTCTTATGCTCAACGTCGCTGATGAATAGGTAGGGATGAATTCGCGAAAAATCGGCTCTTCTGTCATCGAACGCCAACCTCATTCCCATTTCCTTCAGAGCATCATTGAGCTGCTTGCTATATGTCGTTTCGAACTTTGGGATAACTATCTGTCCGGACCTTCGAGCAAACTGACTTGTCCATTGCGTCCAATGCGTTTCATCGAGTGAGCGGATAAAATCGGGCAGTCCTGCCGCCTTGCGCGGGATAAATACGTACGTCGCATAGCGCTGATTGCCATAGGGGAGGCGAATGGCCTGGAAGCTCTGATTCTCGAGGTAGGCGTAATTTCCCGATTGATCCATCATTGCGGTCTGCCGCGAATCGCCGCTCAGAAGATGAAACGGCCGCGGCCGCGTTTGTGCTTTTTTGAACGGCGAGGACCAGCGGCCTTTGAAATAGACCGCGTCGGTCAGCATCAGCCGGGTATCGGGTCTAATCGCAGCGACTAAGACCGGAATCAGGTGATGGGTGTTTCTGTCAACCCACGAGTTGATCGCCGCCGCGGCGCCTGTCGGATCGCCGATGAAATCCAGGCTCGCAGCGCTCGCATCGTAGAAGGATTCGCACACTGTGCGAAAATCCGGATTGATTGGAAAGTCTTTCTGTACCCACAGCGCGTTGGCGATTTCAGTCTGCACCGCGGGATCCGCCTCCGCGAGGGTATGCATCAGGTAGTGATTGGCTCGATTTATTTCCTCATCGCCAAGCGATCCGAGAGCGAGCGTCTTGGCCATCTCCGCTTTCGTACCGCCGGCGGCGCCGTTGTATGCCATCGCAAACGCCGTCGCGACGCCAAGCGGGGATATGATTGCATTTTGCGTCGGGTCCTTGGCGAGCGCCTTCAGCAGCCGAAAGCCGAAATCATCCGTCGCTGAAGAAACGCGGCTCGTGACCGCCGGGTCGGGAGCGGGGATATTCGCGACTACGATGTCTTCGCTATTCACCAGAGCGGATGAGGCCGCGATCGATGCGAGTACGAGCGCGGCCCCTATCAACTTGCGAATGTAAGCCGGAATTTCCATATCGAGGCAGGCTTTCCGAACGAGCTACACGGGCTTGTATCCTTCCAAGCGATTCTCGACCGCATGCCTGAGCGCGTTAATTGAGTCGAGAGTCTCGGTGATCTTCACGAAGGTCTGGATTTTTGCAATCAGCTTATCCGCCTTCAACTTCGCCCACCTTGCTTCGGCTTCTCTGGGCTTGATGCCATGCAACTCGTGCAGTACTGAGATTTGCTCGCGAAAAACCTCCAGCGGACCAAGCGCTTCCACCAGTGATCGCAATTGCTGGATGCTGGCGGCTTTGGTGCGTGATATGCCGTGATGTCCTTCTTCCAACTCTTTGCCCAAGATGTCGAGAGTGGCTTTAAGAGACTCGCTCGCCGCGTCCACGTTCACAGCCTCCAGCAGCGCGACGGCGGCGTTGATCTGAGCGGCCGTGTCAGCGATTTCGAGCAGGCGCTCTGAGGTTTTGAGTTCGTCAAGCATTTGCTGAACTTTCTTAGTGCTTTCCATAAGCGTGCTGTCTCACCTCCGAATACCCATCCAGTCGCAGCCCGACAAAAAGTTTACGCGAGCCGGTCACAGTCGATCTACGGGGCCTTCGTCAGACATTAGTTCGATCGAGGCGGGTGTTAGCTCACTCCAGTCGGATGTTAATATCGGATGTTAGCTCAATTCAAGTTGATGTCACTACGATAGAAGGCGAGATGCCCATGCGCTGACGCGCGTCCGCTCAGATAACTCCGTCGCGCTTGAGGCGTTCGAGTTCGTCGGCGCCAATTCCGATCGACGCGAGCACTTCGGCGTTATGCTCGCCAAGCTCGGGCGGCCTTCTCATCGGCCGGCTGTCTTCTGGCGCATCGGACATCTTGATAGGAGTGCCGGCGACGCGGATTGGACCCCTGGTGGGATATTCGCTGTCTATAAGCATCCGGCGCTGAGCGATTTCAGGATCGGCGATCACTTCCTCGACCGTGCGCACCGGCGCGCACGGGATTCCCGCTTCGATCAGTCCCTCGACCATCGCGTCGCGCGGCTGCGCACTCGTCCAATCGGAGACCATCGCGTCGAGTTCGTCGGCAATCTTCAGACGTGCGCCATGATTCCTGTATCGCGGATCGGCGATCAGCTCTTCGCGTCCCATCAATTTCGCCAGCGTCCGCCAATGCGCCTCGGTCAGGCAGAAGATCAATATCTCGCCGTCGCGCGCGGGATAGAGGTTGGTCGGGCATGCGCCCCAATGACGATTTCCCAGCCGCTTGAACTTCATCCCTTGCAGCGCGGGCGCCACCGCGCTGGTCAGTGCGGCAATCGCCACGTCGAGCATCGCGACCTCGACATGCTGTCCGCGGCCGGTCCGCCCGCGATGTATCAGCGCGGCCAGGATTCCGCTCACCAGATGACTGCCCGTTCCCATGTCGATGAAAGTGGCGGGGGTCTTCACCGGATGGTCGGGAAATCCGGTGACACTGATGGATCCCGACGACGCCTGGATCGTATTGTCCATCGAACCAAGCTTCGCGTACCTGCTGTTCGAGCCGTAGCCCTTGCCCGACGCGTAAATCAGCCGCGGAAAGCGCGCGGCGATCTGGTCGTAGCCCAGTCCGAACGACTCCATCACGCCGTCAAGATAATTCTCGACGAGCACGTCGGCGTCCTCGAGCAGTTTGAGCAGGATTTCATACCCGCGCCGATCCTTCAGATTGATCGTGACCGAGCGTTTGTTCGCATTGAGCATCAGGAACGAGTAACCGGCGCCGCCCGGCGGGATTTCCGGGCGCCGCAGCACTTCGCCTGTCACGGGAGGCTCGATCTTGATGACATCGGCGCCCATCGCCGCAAGTTGCAGCGTGCAGTACGGCACCGCGTAAACCTGGCCTAAGTCGATCACGCGGATTCCGTCAAGCGGCAAACCCGGCAGACTCATCGCGCCTCTCCTTGTTCAGTCTTCATCGCAAAAGCGAGCGGGCGATCACCATCCGATGCACTTCGCTGGGGCCTTCGCCGATCCGGCGGACTCGCGCCTCTCGGTACCATCGCTCGATGGGAAACTCCTTGCTGACGCCGTAGCCGCCATGAATCTGCACGGCGCGATCGATCACGCGGCCAAGCACTTCGCTCGAATAGAGCTTTGCGATCGACGCCTCGGTGCGGAAATCCTCGCCGCGATCGGCCTTCCACGCTCCTTCCCACGTCAGCCACCGCGCCGCGCGCAGCTCGACCTCCGAATCCGCGAGCATCCACTGTATCGCCTGCCGCTTGGCGAGCAGTTCGCCGAAGGTGCTGCGCTGCTTGGCATGATCGATCGCCATCCTGAGCGCAGCCACACCCACCCCGACGTTGCACGCCGAGTACGGAAAGCGCAGGCGAGTCAGCAGATCGAGGCATAGATTCAGGCCCTCGCCCTCGGGCCCGAGGCGATTCTCGATCGGCACGACGCAATCTTCGAACTGAACCTCATTGGGCACCGCCGAGGTGCGGATCGTGCGAATCGGTCGCGGCGTGAATCCCGGCGTGCCCTTCTTGATTATGAAGCAGGTGATCCCCTTGCGGCCGGCCTTGGCGTCGGTGCGGGTGAAGACGACGCCCCACTCGGCCTCGTGCGCATGCGAAATGAAAATCTTCGTGCCGTTGAGGACGTAGGTATCGCCCTGGCGAACCGCTTTGCACTGGATCGCGCCGGCCGGATCGGAGCCGCCCGACGGTTCCGTGATCGCGAAGAAGGTGTGCCAGGCATTCTTGATGGTGCCGCCGGCGTAGGTGCGCTTCTGTTCCTCGCTGCCCGCGTAGATCACCGGTGGCGGCGTGCGCCCGAAGACCCCGCATCCGGGGTTGTAGAGTCCCATGCGATGCTGCGCCATTTCCTCGGTCAGCACGCACATGTCGAAAGTGCCCAGGCCACCGCCGCCGTACTCGCGCGGCGCGCCCATGCACCACATCCCGGCGGCTTGCACCTTGCGCGCGATCGGCCAGTATTCATCCTCGGGAATTTCGGGCGCGTCGGGATCGATCCGCGCTTCGATCGGGATAATTTCCTCGCGGATTATTCTTCCGACTTGAGCGCGAAGCGACCTCAGTTCCGGCGACAGTACGAATCCATTGTCAGCGTCCATCAGAACAGCTCCTCCGGCGGTTTCCCGTCTCCATCGAGCCCGCGCGCAAGTGCGCTGAGCCATATCTCGCGGATCCATTCGAGATCGTACGCGCCCCAGGTTCCCTTGATTTCGGGATCGATCTCGCGGATGCGCTCGATGGCGCCCGCAACTTTCGCGATGGCGGCTTTGCCACGTATCCGGCGATCGGCGCCCGCCTCTCCGAGCGCCCCCAGATAGTCAGACAGTCCCGCGAGCACGTCGCTGCTATAGCGCCAGAGATCCTTCTCGGCATCCGCGAGGGGGGTATCCAGGCTCAGCGCAATCTGGTCGGCCGCGGCAATCGCCTCGTTGAACGTCAGGGCGGCTTCTCGCAGTTCGTCGCGCTTGCGCACGGCCTTTTCGGATGGCATCAGCGGGCGCATCACGTCGCCGTAGTCGAGGCACAGCTTCGACGCGCGCTCGACAGCGCGATAGGCGGCGGCCATCTCGGGGGCGCATCGCGGATGCCGTCCCGAAGATATGTCAACTAAAGTTGTAGCGGGCTCGAAATCGGGATCTCGCGATCCGCGAACGAATGCCTCGAGGTTCACAGGATAGGCCATCGCGCTGTAGGCGCCGAAAGTCAGGCACGAAATGCTCGTGACCCCAAGCGACCGATAGGCGCGGAGATCGCGCGCCACTACCGCAGGCGTTGCGAAGCCCAGACCGCAGAACAGGATCGCGTCGGCGTAATACTCGAAGACGTGGCCGCGGCCGTCGAAGATCTCGATGTAGCGTTTAAGCGATTCGAGGTAGTGCGGATTGATCTCGCACGCCGGATCGTCGATCGCATGGCTGTAGCATCGTTCGCGCGGCGCCCATTCGAACCATACGTTGTCGAGCGGCCTCAGGGCGGGATGCGGATCGATGGTGTCGTGATAGGCGAGATAGGCGATTGGCGGAGCATTGGAGTCATCGGCGAGTGCACCGGCAATTGCATTAACGACAGTCATGTATTGGATCTGCGGCGGGAGCTCGCGGCATCGACCGCATCGGCACCAAGCGCCGCGCCATACGTCGGCGCCCCAGATGTGCAGCAACCTGTTCTCGGGATGGTCGTGAACGTAGGCGAGCGCGCCCGCGCGGACGATAGCGACGGCGTCGGGATTGGAGACGCAGAGATTGCCGCGCGCGATTCGAACGCCGTCGTCGCCGGCCGGGAAATACTCCGGGTGCTCCGCGAAGCGTTCGCGCGGCAGCAGAAGTTGCAGGACGTGGCCGCCGTATTCGACGTCTATTGCGCGCTCGCGCAGAAGCGGCGCGATCTCGTCGATCTTAAGGCGCGTGTCGTGCGCGTGGCAGATGTACGAGAAGGCGTTGATCCCCCGGCGCGCCATCCATGGGATAAATTCGCGGTCGTGGCGAAGATGCAAATCGAGGCGGTCGGCGAAGTTGTAGTTCCAGGTCATGATGTCGGACACGAATGCGCGGCGCTTGAAGGCGGGAGTGACGCGCCAGGCTTCGAGCGCGCCAATGCGGCCGGATTCGATTCGCGGATACGATGGCGCAGCGCCGGGTGGGAACTGTGCGCCGAGCTTTTCGAGCAGATTCGACGCCGCATGGATTAGTCCGCGCTCCGTCCCGGCACGAATCAGTATCGATCCAGCGCCGCCGCCTGCGCGTGAGACGTCGAAGCTGTCGCCTTCGAGTGCGATCGGCGCCGCGTGCGCGGAAGCCGCCGAATCGCCGAGGTCAATTCTCATTTCGGCTCGTGGTAGCGCCGCGTCCGCGGACGATCCGACCCGAGCGGCGAGCATCGCCGCGAGTCCGCTCGACAGATCGCCAGCGGCAAGCGCCGCGACTCCGCCGCCGGCGCCGCTGAAGCGGACTCGGGGACAGAAGGGCGCGGCGACGCCTGCTTTACTCACTTCTTATAGAACTCCCGACGCGTTCGACCCGTCGTTTTTCCGGGGTCCCCGAATGATAACATGAGCGTCGCGCTTTGATAGCGTGGCCGCATCCTAATCAAACCCGTCACGCCCGCGATGGCGGCTGGCGTGACAGATCGGCTATGGTTTGAAGGCTGGTCGATGAACCGAGTAACACAAGCAAGGAGGAACATTGGATGATTTCTCAATTGTCTATGTCTCAATGGTTTACCTCTCACAGGTTCAGACAATCCGCTCTCTTTGCAATTATCGGTGCGGCGTTTGCATTCTTGGCGGCGTATCCCACGGGATTGCGTGCGCAGGACACTGGCGCCTCCGTGCCTCAAGCGGCGCAGCAAGCTGCCGGGGCGCTCACGGGCGATCAGCAGTCTGCGGCGAACAGTGCGCTATGCTCCGCGATTGGAAGTCAGGTACCGAATCCCGCCGCTGCTGCGCCGTCGGACTTGAGCAGCCCGGCCGTAATTTCCGCCGCGGCCTCTACGTTCGCTGGCAGCACAAACCTTCCGCTGCCGAGCGCGACCAGCATGCTGCAAGGGTATGTGGCGCAGCATGCCACCGACATCCTGGCTTCGTGCGCCGTCAGCAACGCCACCAGTGGCGTGACCTCGAAGATTCCGGGCGCGAGTAGTCTGCCTTCGATGCCTTAAGTGCCCTACTGAAACCTTGTCCCGGAATGATAACATGAGCGTCACGCTTTGATCGCGTGGCCGCATCCGAATCGAAACCATCGACAGGTCCGATCCGCACAATGCCGAGTCCAAATGAAATTCTCGCCGAACTCAAGAAAATAAAATACCCGGGCTTCACCCGCGACATCGTGTCGTTCGGGATCATAAAGGATATCGAAGTCGCGTACGCAGGCGTGACCGTTTCGATCACGATGGCGTCGGCCAAACCCGAAGTCGTCGAGAAAATCGTGGCCGAAGTGAAGACGACGGTTGCGGCGATGCCGGGCGTGCCGGCCGTCAACGTCCAGATTGAGCAGGCTGCGCAGAGCGCGCCGAGGGCTGCGGCCGGGATAGCGCAGCCGCGGACAATCGCAGGCGTAAAGCACATCGTCGCGGTAGCCAGCGGCAAGGGCGGAGTCGGCAAATCGACGGTCGCGGTGAACCTCGCGCTCGCGATGCATGCGCTGGGATGGCGCGTCGGCCTGATGGACGCCGACGTGTACGGACCAAGCGTGGCGATGATGGTCGGGGTCGAGAAGGCGGTGACGCTCACGCCCGAGCGGCGCATCATTCCGTTGGAGCGGTACGGAATCCGCTACATCTCGATGGCGCTGTTCATCAACGACGAGACCGCGGTCATCTGGCGCGGGCCGATGGTCACCAAGCTCGAAACGGAATTTCTGTTCAACGTCGAATGGGGCGAGCTGGATTGCCTGGTGCTCGATCTGCCGCCCGGCACGGGAGACGCGCAACTGACAATCACGCAGCGCGTCGCGCTTGACGGCGGCGTGATCGTGACGACGCCGCAGGAGATCGCGCTGCTCGACGTGAAACGCGGCGTGGCGATGTTCGAGGAAGTTCACGTGCCGGTGCTCGGCGTGGTCGAGAACATGAGCTATTACATTTGCCGCAAGTGCAACCATCGCCACGAGATTTTCGCGCACGGCGGCGGCGCCGCGCTGGCGCGTTCGCTCAACGTGCCGTTCCTGGGCGAGCTGCCGCTGGTTCGCGAGCTGCGCGAAGGGGGAGACCGGGCAAGCCCGATGGTCGCGGCCAACCCGGCGCATCCGGTGAGCGCGGCGTTCAAGTCGATTGCGTCGAAAGTGATCGAAGGACTCGACCGATCGGAAGCGCAGCACGCGTCTTAGCGGATGTCAGAGCGGCCAAAGATTTCGCTGATTACGATTACGCGCGACGAACAGGCGCTGATCGGCCAGTGCCTGAAGAGCGCGTGGTTCTGCGACGAGAAAATAATCATCGATTCGTTCTCGACCGACCAGACGGTCGAGATCGCGCGCAGCCTTGGCGCCAACGTCGTGCAGCATGAGTTCACGAACTACGTGAAGCAGAAGCAGATGGCGCTCGATCGCGCGACCGGAGACTGGGTGCTGCTGATGGATGCCGACGAGCAGGCGACGCACGACCTCGGCGAGGAAATTCTGCGCGCGGTATCATCGCCGGCGCCCGCCGACGGCTACCGGATTCGGCGCATCCTGTACCACCTGGGGCATTACTACTCGCACGCGATTTATCCGGACACCCCGGTGCGCCTGTTCCGGCGCGAGCGCGGGCATATAGGCGGCCGCGATCCGCACGACAAGGTCGTAGTCGAGGGACGGGTCGAGCGGCTGGACGGGCAGATTTTGCATTTCAGCTACCGCGACATCGCGGATCACGTGGCGACGATCAACCGGTTCAGCTCGCGGGCAGCGATGGAGCAGGAGCCGAACGCGCTGACGCCATTCAAGATGATAGCGAATCCGGCGTGGCGTTTTTTCAATTTTTATATTCTCCGCGGCGGCTTCCGCGACGGCGGACGCGGATTGTACGCCGCGATGACGGCCGCATTCTACGTATTTCTGAAATACGCGAAGCTCTACGAGCGCCGATTGAAATCGCGCACCGGGCTGTGAGCCGCGTCAGGAGTTGAGAGTAAGGAAAAATACGTTTGATTGAATGTGAAACCCGCGCTGGGTTTCACACTTCCTTCGGCAGGGGTGACCCCTGCACCCAATGTAAAGTGGGTAAAGGGGGTGAGCAGCCACTTCTATCGCGCCACAGACCTGATAATTTAACCGACAGCCCATGAAACGACTGCTCTTTTACGCGCGACGCTACTGGTTGCGATACGTATTCGGGATCTCTTGCACGTTCGCGAACGCCACGCTCGCGATGATCATTCCGTTGTTCATCCGCGACGCGATAAACGCTACCGACAAGCATCGATTCGACCTGGTCGCACATTACGCGGAGTTGATGATCGTCTTCGCGCTGATGCTGGGGACCGTCCGCTGGTTCTCGCGCTTCGTTATCTTCAACGTGGGACGCGATATCGAATACGACTTGCGCAACGATCTGTTCCAGCATCTAACGACGCTTGGCACCGACTTCTACCAGAAGTTCAAGACGGGAGACTTGATGTCGCGGATGATCAACGACCTGACCGCGGTTCGAATGATGGTGGGAATGTTCGTGCTGTCGGTCTCGAATACTCCGCTGACGTACGGGCTCGCGCTGGTTTTCATGAGTTCGCTCAACCCGCGCCTGACGTTGTTCGCGATCATTCCCTATCTTGTTCTGTTCGTCGCCATCCGCTGGCTGATGCGCACGATGATGATGCGCAGCCTGAGAGTGCAGGAGGGGCTGGCGGCGATCGGCTCCAAGGTGCAGGAGAGCCTGGCGGGGATCCCGGTCGTGAAAGCGTACACGCTCGAGGAGCACGAGGCCGGGCTGTTCCGCAAAATCAACGACGCTTACAACGAGCAGGGTCTCGCGCTGGCCCGCACGCGCGGCGCGATGATGCCGATGATTCGCGGCGCGGCCGCCACCTCGGCGATGATCGTGCTGATTTACGGCGGGTCGCTGGTGATGAACGGACGGATGTCGCTCGGATCGCTGGTGGCGTTTCTGAGCTACCTGGGTCAGCTCGCGTGGCCGACCATCTCGCTCGGATGGATGCTGGCTATTTATCAGCGCGGCAAGGCGTCGATGAAGCGTCTCGACGAGCTTTTCAACGCGCGCGGAGCCGATAGCGTCGAGGGCGAGGAGCTCAAGCTCGAGATAAATGGGGCAGTCGAATGGCAAGGAGTCTCGTTCAGCTACCGGGCGAATAATGGCGACGGATCGAACGGAAAGATTCCGTACGTGCTCAAGAACATCAACGTCAAAGTGGGCGCGGGAGAAAAGCTCGCAATCGTCGGCCGCACCGGGTCGGGAAAATCAACCATGGTCAAGCTGCTGGCGCGGCTGCTGCAACCCACCGAGGGACGAATACTGCTCGACGGCCGCGACGTAGAGGAGATGGCGCTGGGCGCGCTGCGGCGCACGGTGGGAATGGTCCCGCAGGAGCCGACGCTGTTCACCGACACGCTCGCGCGCAACATCGCATTCGGAAAGACCGACGCGTCGATCGATGAAATCCAGAACGCCGCGCGCATCGCGGGACTCGAACCGGACATCGCGGTGCTGCCGCATGGACTCGACACGATCGTCGGCGAACGCGGAATGGCGCTGTCGGGCGGGCAGAAGCAACGCGTCACGATCGCGCGGCTGCTCGCCTACAATCCCGCGATCGTGGTGCTGGACGACGCGCTGTCGAGCGTCGATACCGAAACCGAAAAGGCGGTGCTGGACAGCCTCGAGAAGAGCGTACAGGGCCGCACCACCATCGTGGTTTCGCATCGCGCGTCCACGGTGCGGGACTCGGATCAGATCGTGGTGCTCGAAGATGGGGAGATTGCCGAACGCGGAACGCACGCGCAACTGATGGCGCAGCATGGAATCTACGCCGAGCTGTTCCATCGCCAATTGCTTGAAGAGGAATTGAGCCGCTACTGAAATGCAGGCCGCCGAGGAAAAGGCGCTCGTCAGGATCTACGATGTCGCGCTGGTGCGCTGGGTGTGGGGTTTCATCCGTCCATACCAGGGGCTGTTTTGGCTGGCGACGGTTCTGATGCCGCTGGACACGGCGTTTTTGCTCGCACAGCCATACGTCATCAAGCTCACGGTTGACGAATTTCTGTCGGGCTCGCATGGAGCACAGCCGCCCGCATGGCTCGCGATGCTGTTTCGTGCGTCAGGCGGACACGGCCTGTTCGTGATGGGTGCTTTGTATCTGTTGCTGGTGATCTGCGAGTTCGCCGCGTTTTACGCCCAGTTTTACCTGATGATGATGGTCGCGCAGTTCAGCCTCTCCGATCTTCGGTTGGCGTTGTTTCGCAAGGTCGAGCGTTTGCCGATGTCGTTCTTCGATCGCACGCCGGTCGGCAGGCTGGTCAGCCGCATGACGACCGATATCGATGCGATCAACGATATGTTCTCGGCGGGCTCGCTGACGATATTCATCGATGCGATGACGCTCGCAGGCATCGTGACGATCATGTTCTCCTTAAGTCCGCGCCTGGCGCTGTCGGCGCTGTGCGCGATTCCGCCGCTGACGCTGGTCATTTACTTTTTGAGTTCCAGATCGCGCATCGTGTACGGCCAGATACGCGACCGTCTCGCCGCGTTGAACGCCTACCTGTCCGAATCGCTGGCCGGCATGATGATAGTGCAGCTCTTCACGCGCGAACGCGAAAGCCGCCGCGAGTTCGACGCGCTCAACCGGCGTTCGCGCGACGTGCAGATGATGGCCAACGTTTACGAGGCCGGCCAATTCTCGTCGGTGGAGGCGCTCAGTTCCATCACGGTGGCGGTTATCCTGTGGATCGGCGGCGGCAGCGTGATTCGGCACCTGGTGACGTTGGGCACGCTGATCGCGTTCATCCAGTACGCTCAGCAGTTTTTCCTGCCGTTGCGCGAGATCTCGACCAAGTACAGCGCGCTCCAATCGGCGCTCGCGGCGGTCGAGAAAATCCACGCCTTGATGGAAGGCGAGAAGATGCTTCCAGTTCCTGCGCATCCGAAGCGGCCGGCGGTCTCGCGCGGGGCAATCGTGTTCGATCACGTCACCTTCGAATACCGTCCGGACGAACCGATACTGAAAGACCTGAGTTTCACGGTCGAGCCGGGACAGAAGATAGCGATCGTGGGGCCGACGGGTGCCGGAAAAACGACGATCATCAAGCTGCTGAATCGTTCGTACGATGTGACCGGTGGGCGAATCCTGGTTGACGGCGTCGACGTGCGCGAGTGGGAGCTTGGCGCTCTTCGCCGCGAAATCGGATACGTGCAACAAGACGTGTTCTTGTTTGCCGGCGATGTGATGGAAAATATCCGGCTCTCGCGAACCGACTTGAGCGAATCCGAGGTGCGCGATGCGCTGCGGCGCGCGCAGGCGCTCCGATTCGTCGAGCGATTGCCGGAGGGGCTGGGCGAGCAGATTCGCGAACGCGGCGCGAACCTGTCGGCGGGTCAGCGCCAACTGCTGTCGTTCGCGCGCGCGCTGGCGTACAACCCGCGAATCCTGGTGATGGATGAAGCGACCTCGAGCGTGGACAGCGAGACCGAGCGCCTGATCCAGCTGGCGCTGAACGAGTTGCTGGCGGAGCGCACCGCGGTCGTAATCGCGCATCGGCTATCCACCATCGAGCGCGCCGATCGGATCATGGTGCTGGGCGGAGGCGTGCTGCGCGAAAGCGGCACGCATGACGAACTGCTCGCACAGCGCGGACTCTACTACCGGCTATTCGAATTGCAGTACGCGGCAATTGCAAGCAGCGACCGCCTTGTGGCGGGCTGACGTTGGCCTGGTGGACGGAGAAGTGGCTGGCACGACGCGGCGGCCGGCGCGAGTGCGACTTCAGGCGGCATATCTGCTGCGCCTGACAGCATTGGTCTTCGCGCCGATTGTGCTGGGCGGATGCTACGCGGGTTACCTCGCACGCGCCGCGTACGAGGAAGGCCGAATTCTGTGGAACCGCAAGCCGATTGACGACGCGCTCGCGCGGGGAGATCTTCCGGCGGACATTCGCGCGAAGCTGGAGACCGTGCTCGCGGTGCGCAAGTTCGCGGCCGAAGAACTCGGCCTCAATGTCGGCGGTGCGTATCAAAGCATCGCGCCAGTGGATCGAAGCGCGGTCGTGCACGTGTTGATGGCCGCGCCGCGCGACTCGCTGGAGCCGTACACATGGTGGTTCCCGATCGTAGGCCGCGTACCGTATCGCGGCTATTTCGACGAGAGCGATGCGACGGCCGAAGCGGCGGCGCTCGAAGCACAGGGGCTCGACACGATGGTGCGGCCGGCGGTTGCGTTCTCGAGCCTTGGGTTTTTCGACGACCCGCTGCTGTCGAATCTGCTCAAGCTGGACCGCGTCGAGCTGGCCGGCGTGATCATCCACGAACTGTTCCATCGCACGTATTATCTGGCCGGCGACGCGATGTTCGACGAATCGGCCGCCAACTATGTCGGCAGCGCGAGCGCGGTAGCTTTTTTCGCGGCGACTGACGGTGAGTCGGCGCCCGCCACGATCGCGGCGCGCGGCATCCTGGAGAGCGATCTCAAGTTCGCGCGCTTTCTGCTCCAGGAGCAGGCGCGCCTGCTCGACATCTATATGGCCAAGCCGCCGAAAGAGGAGCTCGACAAGCGCCGCGAAGCGGCCTTCGCAGCGATCAAGGCCGACTACGCTGAGCTGGCGCCGTCGCTGTCGGGACTCGAGCGCTTCGACCTCGACAAGCAGCCGCTGAACAACGCCGTGCTGGTGAACTATCTGATCTACTTTCACGATCTCGACAACTTCGCCGCGCTCGTTAGGATGAATCACGGCGACTTGCGCGCGACGATCGCGCAGATCATTTCGATCGCGAAGGCGCATCCCGACGATCCTTTCTACGCCATCTGGGAGGCGACCCGCGCGGCTCCCGCGCTTTCCGCCCGCCGCTAGGTTGCAAGCGCGGCGGCGATTGCGCGCGACAGTTGCGCTTCGCGGCCGCCAAAGAAATGATCGGCGCCGGCTATGATCTCGAGTCGCGCCGAGTCGCCGATTTTCGACTTGAGCGCTTTCAGCCGCGCGGCGGGCGAGTACGAATCGCGATCGCCGGAAACCAGCAACACGGGCTTGGATGCGCCATCCGGAATGCGCGCATCAGCCATCGCAAGCGGCAGCGCTACAGCGACGATTCGCGCGATCTCCGCGCGTGAATATCCTGCGCTCACCGCGACCATTGCGCCGAACGAATATCCCGCCATCACGGCGCCCTCTTTGCGCACGCCGGGCCGCGCGAGCACATAGGCCATCGCCGCGACAGCGTCATCGACTTCGCCGGGGCCGCCGTCATGCTCGCCCTCGCTGGCGCCGACGCCGCGAAAGTTGAAGCGCAAGGTCGCATATCCGGCTTGCCACATCGCCGCGAGGATCGTGTCGACAACGTTGTTGAGCATCGAGCCGCCATAGGCCGGATGCGGGTGACAGACCACCGCTGCCGGCGCATTTGCGCCGGGATTGGCGAGCATACCTTCCAACCTCAAATCGCCGGATCGAAACGAGACCTGAATTTCCTGCATCGCGCGCCTCTCACAACTTAAACTATCACTTTATATTTTATCGGACTCCGCTTCCCTCGATCGCTGATATAATACGCCCATCGCGATGGATGAAACTCCCCGACTTGCGGCAGACAGGATGCTGATGCGATTGGCGCGATGGCTGCGGCTGCTCGGCGCCGACGTTATTACCGACGCGTCACTGACCGGCGCTGAGCTTCTGAAGATCGCTCGCGCCGACAACAGGATCCTGGTGACCCGCGACAAGCGCCTTCGAACCGCGGCCGGCGTTTTTTTCATCGAGGGCAACGCGATCCGAAGTCAATTGCGCGAGGCTGTCAGACGCTTCCGGCTCGACCCGCGAGCGATTGCGCTGACGCGATGCTCACGATGCAACCATGTGCTGACCCCCGTAGCACGTGAACTCGTGTCGCGGCGAGTGCCGCCCTACGTCTTTGCCAGCCACGATCGATTTGCCGAGTGCGCAGAATGCGGCCGAATTTACTGGTCCGAGACGCATCCGGCGCGAATCCATGCGATGCTGGATTCAATCACGTTCTGACGCCCTGACCCGCCGCCGCGGGTGGCTTTTCCTTTGCATTTGCACTAGGGGAGGTTTGGCTAGTATAAGAATTCCGGAGACCTCAGATTCGAGTTACTGATTAAGGACTGGGGGAAAAATGTTTAATTTCAGGGCTTTCCCATCTGCGCTCGTGATTCTGCTCCTGACTCCACTGAGCGCGCACGCGGTTTCGCTGACTCTCAACGGAACCAGCGCCGATTTACAGATGGACAATACGCAGGCGGTCTATGCCAGCGACAGCAACGGCATCCCGATGCTGATCACCGCAATCGGAATGCGGGCGCCCGGTGGCGGCGTCGTGACCGAAGTCGGCGTGCCGTCGATGATGCCCGATGGACGCGTGATCTTCGGCGCCGAGACGCAACCCAAGGACATCAATGTCAAAGCCCGGTGGAATATCTTCATCGGCAATGCCGATGCCATACCGAGCCATCGCATAATCACGGCGCTCAATCCCGAGGCGCTGATTGGCGATTGCAGGCCCGCATTCAAGGGCGACCCTTATCCCATCGCCGACATGGACGGAAATATCGCGTTCATGTCGACGGTGCCGCATGGCCGCGATGCGCTGTTCTTTTATTCGCACGGCAAACTCACCTGCATGGCGAAGGCGGGTGACAAAACCAATGAAGGGCACGAGATCGCAGTGCTGAGCTTCGGCAGCCCGCAAATGGGCGACGACGGCCAGGTCGTGTTCACCGGGTTTCTCGGCGAGAGCGCCAAGCCCGCTGGACATCGTCAGGCGCTCCTGCTTGCATCCGTTGTCGGCGGCGTTACCGAGCTTGCGGTCGAAGGCGAATACGGACCGAATCACACGCTCTATCAGCGCCCGTTCGGATTGCCGGCCGCACTGTCTACTCCGCTTGGGATGATGGTCGCGTTCACGGCCAAGTCGCCCAGCGGCGCGGCGCTGTTTCTGTACAGCGGCGGTTCAATGGCGAGGATTCTGCCAGCCGGCACTCTGACTTCGGCCGGTCCGGTGTCATATCTATCGGCGGGGCGCCCAGGTTTGATGGCTGACGGAACGACCGCGGTGCTCGCGGGATGCGCGCGCATACCCGCAATTTTTCGGCTGACCCGACAGCGCCTCGATTTGCGGATTCAGCGCGGACAGCTAACTCCCTTCGGCACCGAGCTGGAGTCGCTCGGCGACCCGGTGCTGACGGCTTCTGGCGCTATGTTCATCGGGGCCACCGATTCTGACGATCACGAAAAGCTGTACGTGCTATCGCCTGACGACGCATTTTTCGAGGTCGGCGACTCTGAACTGATCTACCGAATCGCGATGGGCGCGCAGAAACATCATTCGATCTTCACGGGCACGTTGACAGTGAATCAGCACGGCGACTTCGCGTATCTCGGCGGCCGGTAAGAAGTACTCCCATCGATGAGTGGGCCCGCGTCCTGCGGCGCGGTTTCACGGGATGCTTTTCTGCGCACTGTCTTCCTGCCATTTTAGAAGCATGGCAGAACCCTGGAAATTTACCGCGCTCACTCCCAAACTCTACGAATACCTGGTCGCGCACGGGCACAACGGCGATCCGATCCGCGCCGAATTGGCCGCTGAGACCGCAAAATTGGGCTGGATTAGCGGAATGCAGATTGCCGCCGAGCAAGGCACTTTTATGGCAATCCTTGCCGGCGCGATCGGCGCGCGCTCTGCGGTCGAGGTCGGGACGTTCACCGGCTACAGCGCACTCTGCGTGGCTCGCGCATTGCCCGCCGACGGCCGGCTTCTGTGCTGCGACGTGAACGAACAATGGACCAGCATCGGGCGTCGCTATTGGGAACGCGCCGGCGTCGCGAACAAGATAACACTCAAACTGGGTCCCGCAGCCGACACGCTGAAGGCACTACCGGCTTCGCCTGCCTTCGACTTCGCATTTATAGACGCCGACAAGACGAGCTACCCGATCTATTACGAGGAAATTCTGAAGCGGCTGCGTCCGAGCGGACTCATCCTGATCGACAACGTGCTGTGGAACGGCGCGATCCTCGACGAAGCGACAAAGGATGCGGACACGCTGGCTCTTCGCGCGCTCAACGACTTAATCGCGAAAGACACGCGCGTCGAGGCCGTGATGGTGGGCATCGCCGACGGCCTCACCATCGTCCGCAAGAAGTAAACTAGGTAACCGCGCGAGCCGCCTCGCATTTGGCGTGAACGAACTCAACACTCGCCGCCTCGTCGGCGCGCCCGCCGTTCCCGGCGACTTCGCAGATATTCGCCGCCTGCATGGCGACCTGCGCGTGATGGCGACGCTGTCCGCGGATGGCAACATTTTCAGCGAAGTGCAGACCCGTGCTTTCCTGAAAAACGCCGCCGAGCATTGGAAGTTGCACGGTTTCGGACTGTGGCTCTTCCGCGAGCAGGTCGGTGGCGAGTTTGTCGGATACGGTGGAATCGAACACGCCGTCGTCGAGGGCCGCGACGAGATCGAACTCGCGTATGCGGTCAGGTCCGACTGCTGGGGCAAAGGAATCGCGACCGAGATTTCAATCGCGGCGCTGAAGCTGGGCTTCAACGTGATGCGCCTGGATCGAATCGTTGCCTTCACCCTGCCGCACAACCGGGCGTCGCGCGGCGTGATGGAGAATTGCGGGTTCGCATACCAGCGCGACATCGTCCACGCCGGCCTGCCGCACGTTCTCTATATTTTGGAAGCTCGCGACTTCATCGCCCGCTCCTGAGCCCGCGCGCGCCCGCGGCAGTCGCTGCGCGCGACAACGGAGCGCGGCGTTAACATTGGGTGCAGGGGTCACCCCTGCCGCGACATAGTTGGAGCCGCACGATCGGCACGCTAAACTCGCGTAGCTGAACCGCATCCGCGGCTAACCACGATGGACGAACGTTACGACCCAAAGAAAATCGAGCCCGCGTGGCAGGCTGATTGGGAACGCACCAATCTCTACCTCACGCGCGAGGACCCCGGACGCCCAAAATTCTACATCCTCGAGATGTTCCCCTACCCGTCCGGCGCCGGCCTCAGCGTCGGTCATCTGCACAACTACGTTCCGTGCGACGTAATCGGCCGTTACAAGCGGATGGCGGGATTCAATGTGCTGCACCCGATGGGATGGGATGCGTTCGGACTGCCCGCGGAAAACGAGGCAATCCTGAAAGGAGCGCATCCAACCGAGACCGTCCCGCGTTACGCCGCCAACTTCAAGCGCCAGCTGACAATCTCCGGATGCGCGTACGACTGGACGCGCGAGATCAACTCGTCGTCGCCGGAGTATTACAAGTGGACGCAGTGGTTCTTCCTGATGCTCTACAAGCGCGGCCTGGCCTACCGCGGCACCGGAGCGCAATGGTGGTGCGACAAGTGCCGCACCATCCTCGCCAACGAACAGGTCGTCAACGGATGCTGCTGGCGGCATACCGACAATCCGGTCAGCAAGAAGGATCTCGAGCAGTGGTATATCAAGATCACCGATTACGCGGATCGATTGCTCGCCGATCTGGACGGGATCGACTGGCCGGAACCGATCAAGCTGATGCAGCGCAACTGGATCGGGCGCAGCGAAGGCGCGGAACTTGCCTTCCCGGTGGCCGCTCACGCCGGTAAAGAAATCCGCTTTTTCACCACCCGCCCCGACACCGTCTTCGGCGTCTCGTTCATGGTGCTCGCGCCGGAGCATCCGCTTGTCGCCGAGATCGCTGCCCCCGCCGAGCGCGCGATGGTCGAAGCTTATGTCGCCGACGCGCGCCGCCAGACTGAAATCGAGCGTATGTCAACGGTGAAGGAGAAATCCGGCGTCTTCACCGGCGCCTACGCGCACAACGTCTTTACCGGCAAGGACATCCCGATCTGGATCGCCGACTACGTCCTGATGGGCTATGGCACCGGCGCAATCATGGGCGCGCCCGGCCAGGATCAGCGCGATTTCGAATTCGCCACCAGGTTTGGCCTCGAGATTCCCCGCGTAACCGCACCCGCCGGCGGCGGCGCTCCACCGGCGGATCGCGCGTTCACCGAACCCGGCATCGCAATCAATTCGGGCTTCCTCAACGGCAAGACCACGGCTGAAGCGATCGACACCGTAACAAAGTACGCCGAGCAGCACGGAATCGGCCGCGCGACCATCACCTACCGAATGCGCGACTGGCTGATCTCGCGTCAGCGCTACTGGGGATGTCCGATCCCGATCGTGTACTGCAAGACGGACGGAATCGTGCCGGTGCCCGAAGACCAACTGCCCGTGATGCTTCCCGCGATGAAGGACTATTTGCCGTCGGGCACCGGCCGCTCGCCGCTCGCCAACGTACCGGAGTTCGTCAATACAATCTGCCCAAAGTGCGGAGGCCCGGCTGAGCGCGAGACCGACACGCTGGACGGCTTCGCATGCTCTTCATGGTACTTCCTGCGCTTCGCGTCGCCGCATGAGGACCGCCGCCCATTCGATCGGAGGGCGGTCGATTACTGGTTGCCGGTCGATCTCTATGTCGGCGGCGCCGAGCATGCCGTGATGCATCTGTTGTACGCGCGGATGTGGACCAAGGTCATGTTCGACGCGGAACTGATTGGATTCGACGAACCGTTTCCCGCCCTGCGCAACCAGGGTGTGGTGGGGGCCTCGGACGGCCAGCGCATGTCGAAGAGCAAGGGCAACGTCGTCACTCCGGACGCGATGATCGACAAGTACGGCGCGGACGCGCTTCGGCTCTGGGAACTGTTCATGAGCCCGTTTGACGAAGCGACCAACTGGAACGAAAGCGGCCTCGCGGGGACGCTGCGATTCATCACGCGCGTGTGGACCATGATTCGGCGCTATGTCGAGGCGGGATGCCCCGGCGGAACGCCCGGCGAAGAAACGCTCAAGCGCGCGCACAAGTCGATCCAGCTCGTCACCGACCATATCGAGCGGCTGCGCTTCAACACGGCGGTCTCGTCGCTGATGGATCATCTCAACTACCTGGCGAAGCTCAGGCCCGAGGAGATGGGCCGATTCACCGCGGAGACCTTTGTGCTGATGCTCGCGCCGATGGCGCCGCACGTCACGGAGGAAATGTGGCGGGCGCTCGGCCACCATACTTCCGTTCATCTGGAGCCGTGGCCGAAGTTCGATCCTAATCTCGCGCGCGACGAGATGGTAACCGTCGTCGTGCAGGTTAACGGCAAGGTCCGCGATCGCCTCGAGGTCCCAGCAGGCACCTCAGAATCCGAAGTGCGTCAGCACGCCCTCAATAGCGAGGCCGTCACGCGCCACCTCGCCGGTAAAACGCCGACCAAGTTCATCTTCGTAAAAGACCGGATGCTCAGCATCGTCACCTAGCCCCGCCGCCCGCCGCGCCTCGGTCGCTGTACTCGCCTTGCGATCACGGACGCGCCGAACGCGCGCACCGATGCAATCAACTTACTATCCGTTGAACCAGGACCCCGGATGAAGTCGGGAACCGCTAGGATACCCTAGAGAACTGAAATCGTTTTTTGATCTGACGAGCGAAGAACGAGCCTTTCGAAGAAGCGCCGAGAAGCTGGTCAAAGATGGTAGAGGGAACTCCAAAATACTGATAGACAGATCCGTCTTTGAACTCGACTTCTAGCGTTCCAGAAGCCGCATCGTGGCCAACAGACACCAAGTCCGAGGAAGCAACACCTACACGCTTCACTTGAGATCTCCAGCGAACAATTTTACATGCGGTTTGCGATCGGCGGAGCGAATCTAAGCCAGGCAATTGGAGAACACGCTCTCCTAGAGTTTGACGCTGTTCGATGCATCGAGAATCTGCTTGCAAAGCCGCTCGAGACTCGGTGACTTTTTCCCCTCATCCCACGCATAAGCCAAACTGGCGGTGATATGAAGAGTATTCTTTTGGAGACTGCCGACCTGCCCAAAGTCTTTATCTGCGGCTTCTCGAAAGCGTTGCCAATCATTTGCACCAATCTCCTCGCGAACGACACTGCCGATCTCAGAGTGCCACATCACAAATCCAGGTCCCCAATAGTCCGATGCCGGCAGTGGATCTTCCTCAGGCTTACTTAGGAGGCGAAGGAGCGCCTTGTTATCTTTCTCATGTAGCTTTCGTTTGTCAGGATCAGTTTCCTGACCGTCGCAATCAAAAACTAAAAGGGTTGGTATGTGCATCTGTTTAGCAATTATCAACGGTTGCAAAAGCTGATTTTTGCCATTTGCCGGCACAATATGACATCCCATGCGACGATACAGCTCCCATTCCCCGAGAAGGTGGAGATACGCATTGATGTATGCAACGTCTTCCATGCCTTCAACGAGCACCAAACGGGTCGCAAAGAACATCTCGCTTACCGACGGTTGCAACAACTGATTCATTTTCGCCAAAGTTCCTGACGGTTCAGCAATCGGCTTTCCGGTCGCCGACGCTATCTCCTTCGCTATTTCTGGGTAGGTGACATACCTGACATCAGATTCCTTTTTCGTGGCGTCTTTGCGCACCATTCGCACATCCTCAAATCCCTCCCCTGAAACGAACAGCGGGCTGTGCGTGCAATTGATGATTTGCGAGTTTGCCTCGCTAAGCTTCTGAAGGACTCCTGCGAGATGCCTGGCCTGAGAGGATGCTGGTAAAGTTCAGGTTCCTCGCATCCGAGAATTAGCTTAGGCGCCTTGGCGTCATCACTACCCGCCAGTTCTTGCAAAAGCGCCAATAAATATGAGCGTTGCAGCCCGTGCCCGAATCTACCTAGTTCCCCTTCGAAGTCGTCCTCTCCGGCGATAATTTTGGCATACGGTTCATCGATTCGTATGGCTGAATCCGGATCGTGGTACCATTCAAGTCGCACGGTCGCCCCGGGATGAGCCCACTCGCCGACGCGCAGTCCCATAGAGTCCGAGAGTTCCTTAAGTGCGTCCTGCTTACTGTCTAGTACGGTCTTGTACTTCGCCTGGACGTCTTCGCGCATTTTTTGGAATTCATCGCTGAAATCAGTTTTGGCTCGCACAGTTCGTTGAAGCAACCTTCCCAGCGCGGTGTTGCGCTGCTCAAGTTGCTCTGAACTTGCGTCCTTGACAGCGGGAACGTAAACCCACTGAATGTAACGATCTAGACGATTAGCGCCTCTTGTAACGCCGTAAAATTGATCTTCACTTTGTTCTAGCCCGCATTTTTCCGGGTGGCTTTCTTCGTACTTGCGAAGCGAATCGATCATCCCCGCCTTCGTGCCAGACGCTGGCAGCGACGGCACTTTTCTTAGGATCTCGCCGTATAAAGTTTTGAGCTCCGCGACCAGTTTGTCATCACCCTCGGCGCGAAAGAACTCCTTGAACTCGGGCATAACTAATCGCTGCCCATATTGCTTCACCTCGGCGCTGTTTGTCGAATCATCGAAGGCCGCCACCGCTGACACAACGAGTTTGTCGTGTCTGCAGTAGTTCGAGAAATCCACTTTCGCTTCTGGACTCAAATCGCCGAAAGTAAGAGTGATCTCACCTGGAGCGCCTGTGTTCTTTTTGTGAAAATCCTCTCGATCTAATCTGCTCAAATTAGTAGTCGCATTGGCAGTTTCTCGAAAGAAAACGTTAAGAGCACATAGAACAGTGGACTTGCCGGATCCATTGGGACCGACGAGGCACGTGTAGTTGTTGAAAGGAATTGTTACGTCAGAGAACGCGCGAAAGTCTTTGATCGGAACTGACTCGATTTTCATCGGCCCCTGTACTTAGTCTCAATACTCCTGTGTGAGCATCAAGAACTGACTCAGCCGACTTTAAGCGTGACAGATGGTTTTTGCAATAATCATATTGTCTAGGCCAAAAGGTCGACGCATGAGAACCCTAAAGCTGAGCCGATACTTGCGGCACGCGAAATATTCCGCGCCAGCGAGCTTCAGAAGGCTGGCTGCAGCCTTTCGTGATTCGTTCTCCTGAACAGAGAGTTATCCGGTACTTGACACCCGACTAGATAAACCAGCCGGAAGGGGGAACCTGCCCAAAACCGCTACAGACCGACGCCTCCGCGTCAGTTCACGTTCGAGTATTGGGTCACGCCCGGTATGTCGCCCGTGTCCCGTCCGCGCAATTCGATAACATTGCGGTCCGGATCGCGCACGAAAAGCGAGACTCCGCCGTCGTCACCGAATTTCGACGGGCCCTGTGTGATCGTGATATTCGCAGCCTTGAGAGTCGCCATCGTGTCATTGATTGACGCGACCCTGAGCGCGGCGTGGGTGTAGCCTGCGTATTTCTCACCCAAATCCATCAAGATGTTCGTTTCCGCATCGCCTGCATTGGCGTTGAGAATGAGGTTGATCTCTACGCCGTGCTCATTGCGGATAATCGCCACCGGATCGAAAGTGACGCGTATGGCAAGCTTGAACCCAAGCACCTCGTAAAAAGCGAGCGATCGATCGAGATCGCGCACCCGAACGCCGATGTGATCGACCTTTTCGATGTTGATGCCGCTCATGGCGGTCTCCTGCCTTTTATCGCCGCGCACGCGCCGACCCGGATAAGAAGTCTAAGGGAGGATTTCCCTTTTGACTCTCCGAGTTCGACTCTCATCTAAGGCCCGACGACCTCTCTCTGCAAGGGCTCGTCGTCTAACCGGCGTTTCGCGTTTCGTTCCCCTGAACTAAAGTGGGAAGTATGCGCCTGTTGACTACCGCGCTTGTTTTTGCTAATGTTTCGATCATGAAGGATTACAAAGAAACCGAACCGAAGTTCACTCGGCAAATGACGCTCGCCCAATTCGAGACCCTGTTCCCGAATGAGCAATCGTGCTGGACGTATCTGTTCTCGCGCCGCTGGTCGGATGGGGTCGCGCGGTGCCCGCGTTGCGGCAACGATCATGTATACGCGAGCAAGGCACGGCCCTTTCACTGGCAGTGCAAGAAGTGCGGCGCGAACAACCGTGCGCCCTACCGCTTTTCGCTTAAGACCGGAACGATCTTCGAGGAAACCAAACTGCCGTTGTACTCGTGGTTCAAAACTCTGCTGCTCATGCTGACCAGCAAGAAAGGTATCAGTGCTCTGCAAATCCACCGTCTGCTCGGAACCGGCTCTTACCGCTCGGCTTGGTATATGTGCATGCGGCTGCGGGGCGGAATGAAAGACCCGGAGTTCAAGCAGCTTATGGGCATTGTGGAAGAGGACGAAACCTACATCGGCGGGAAAGAGGGCAACAAGCACGTTGGCAAGCGCAGCGGCAGAAAGGGAGTCAGCGGCAAGACCGAAGTGATCGGCGCGATCTCCCGCAAGGGTAGCGTAGTCTGCAAGATGATCGAACGCGCCGATTGGGATACTTACGATAACTTTGTCCGTGAAGCCGTGTCCAACAAAGTCTCGCTGGTCGCGACCGATGACAGTTACCACTACCGCGACTTGGGACGCATGGGCTATCGGCATCGCTCGGTCAATCATACGGCACAGGAATACGTGCGCGGTGAAGTCCACACACAGAGCATTGATTCCTTTTGGGCTTTGCTCAAACGCGGAATCATTGGGACCTACCACAACGTCAGCAAGAAGTATCTGCCGCTTTACCTCGCGGAGTTTCAGTTCCGGTTCAACAATCGCCATGAGCCGGATATATTCGGCAAGGCGATAGCAGGGTGCTGAGACACGAACACTGGCGAATGTCTCAGCTATCTGAGAACGTCGCCAGCGAGCAAGTTCAGTTGGAGTTTTCTTTTGGATCGTCAATTATGCCCACGACAAACGGAAGTGGCAGGTCCTGACTTGTGCGAAATATCGTTTGAGCGCCGAACCTTATTTTCACCGATGCTTGGATAGCTGCGCACTCTTTCCCTGTGACCACTACATCAAGCCGAAAATCTTGATCAATGACGAATACTCCGTGCGCCTTGAGGGGCTTCGGATTGACCTGCAACTCAACTTCGTTAGTGGTGATTGTGAGAAGGTTAAGACGTTGATCTATGCTTGGTTCGAGCGTAATTGGATCGCTGCTATGATTTGACCATATTAGATCAAGCGGTTCGTCCAAATCGGTTGGTTCCACCTTGTTCCCGTTCAATTTCAATTTCATCACTCGTAAGAGCCTACCACGACACTGCTCAACCGGATTCGCCATGCATCTAGGCAGAAGTTGAACATATATAACCTGAAATCTCTTTCCAGTATTTAATGTCATCGCTTCGGTGGGCGTGCAAAACACCTGACCCACAAATTCAAGCTTTGATGGTAATGGCTGCTGCTGCCGGAGCTTTCGAGATTGAATCCACTGATTGACGCGTCTGACCCCTCTTGCGAGCAGCGTTGCGACTAATGGAATCGCGAGAGCGATGGTGGCGATTAAGAACCGCTCTCGCCATTTTTCGGCGGTTTGGCTCAAATGAGAACCCTTCGGGAAAAGATACGAAAGCGCAAGCGAACCTATGTAACTGGCGGCAACCACGATCCCCGTCAAGATTGCCCACCAAATGTACGTGTAGATATTTTCGGGGCCGGAGCGCAAAAAACCGCGCCAGTGTGTTTTGAGCCAGTCAGCCATGATTCGCGCGTGACTGCATCGTAATGCGCTTGACGGCAACCCGCCATCTGCGGAAACTGTCGGTATGAGCAGCGGCTACGCCCAAAAGATTCTGTTCTTCTACTGTCATCAGTGTAAGCAGTACGAGGAAAAGACCAGCCCGCACTACCGCAACCAGAAGCAGCGATTCGCCAGACGGCGTAAGAAGGAAGCGGCACAGAAAGCCGCGCCGCAAGCCAGCCAACCGACAGCCTGAAAAACCGCCCACAAAACGGGAGTATAGACCGCCGTATGCCGGTAGTCAACATCGGCATACTTCCCACTAAAGTACCGTTTCACGTGAAACGTTCGCGCCTGAAACCCCAGCAAATATGATGGTTATTCGCGAATTAGTCGTAATTCGCTGCGCCACTTGAAGGGCGCGGGTGGACCTTGCGACGCGGACCCTGAATAAGAAGACGCCAGCCCCCTCAGACCAATTTGAGTGCCCGAATCCATAGGCGAGATGACTCAGGACTTACGCTGGCAAGATGAAGTGTAACCTGCGTGCGAGCGTACTGGTCATCGTATTTCTTTCTCCTGAACTAAAAATGTTTCACGTGAAACATTCGCGTCTGAAACCCCAGCAAGCATAACGGTTATTCGGAAGTTTGACCAAATTCCTTGCGCCACTTGAAGGACGCGCGCCAGCCGTGCGATGCTTCCGCCGATACTACATCAGCGAGGAGCGAACGACATGGCCGAGGAAGTGCTCAAAGTCACACGCCAGCCCAATTACGCGGTCTTGACCCTGAACCGTCCCGAAAAGCGCAACGCCCTCAATCAGCCGATGATCGAGGCGCTCAGCAATGCACTCGTCAAGTTCGAAACCGATCGCGAAATCCGTGCGCTGCTCATCCGCGGCGAAGGCGCGCACTTTTGCGCGGGAATCGATCTGAAGGAAGTGGCCGAGGCCAGCGGCAGTCACAACCCGACCTCGCTCGAGTCCGTCTTCGGCCGGTTGGAGCGGTTCCCGGTGCCAACCATCGCGGCTATCCAGGGCGCCGCACTCGCCGGCGGACTCGAACTGGCGCTGCATTGCGACCTTCGGATCGCGTCGGAAAATGCCAAACTCGGCATGACGCTCGGACGCGTCGGCTTGATGGTGCCGTACGATTTCACGCGCAAGCTGATCGAGGTTTGCGGATCGGCCAACACCGCATGGATTCTCTACACCGCCGACCTGCTCGACGCCGAGCGCGGCCGTCACATGAATATCGTTCATGATGTCGTCGCGGACGCGAAGCTCGGCGAGGCGGCGACTGCGCTGGCCGAGCAGATCGCCGCCAACGCGCCGCTCTCTCTGCGCGCCATGAAGGCGACGGTGCGCCGATGCATGAGCGAGACCTTCGACGCGTGGCATGACGATCTGTTGCAGATGGCGCGCTCCGTTCGCGACAGCCACGACGCCAGGGAAGGCGTGCGCGCATTCCTGGAAAAGCGCAAGCCGGCCTGGAAGGCGCAGTAGCGCGCGCGTCTCAGCCGGAATGCCTGCCCAGTGCGTTGCGGATCGCGACGGCGCTCTCCAGCAGCGTGCTCGGCAGGTTCAAGGTTCCCGCCACATTTGAATATGGATACAGCCGCGCGTTCAGATGCGCGTGCAGCGGAATTCCCTCGCCCTGGTGAATTTCATAGTCAAGCGGCAACGGCCCAAGGATCATAAGTATTCGATAGATCGCATTTGCAAATTGCCGCATCTGGTCCGGCGTCAACTCCGATACCAATCCGCGATAGTTGGGCATCACGACGTCATAGCTGCGCGGGAACGCGCCGATCGGGCTCGCATAGCTGACCACCGAGTCGCCGCGATCGATCACCAGCTTGAGGCGCTCCATCAGCGCGACGATCTCGTGCCATAGGTGAGGGTTGTCACGCTCAGCGGCAGCCTCCGCGAGCACGGCCGGAAACGGCTCCGGCGATCCGATGATCTGCTGATGCAGATGCGGCTGCGAGGCGCCCGACTCGCGCCCCTGATTCTTGCGGATTACGACCGAGCAAACGTCCGGATTATCCAACGCCATCCGCATCACGCGCGCATCGGCTTGCATCAGTTGAAGGAAATGACCGCCGCCCAGCGCGCCGGTAAACATCAAATCGGCCTGCGATCGTGGCGCGTCGATAAAATGGCGCGGATCTTCGACCACGATGTACGACTCGTTGCGATTTCCGGTCAACTCCGCGGGAATTCGCGGGAAGAGATTGTTGATGACGCGCACCACCCAGCCCGCGCCCTCGGCAGTCTTCGCGCCGTTCCATTCGGGGATTTCATCCGCAGTCATCCGAAAGAGCTCGCGCGCCGCAAGCCTTTCGTTGCCCGCACAGAAAGGACATGACTCGGTCGCGCGGCGAATTGTCTCGGCACTAAGATGCGGTGTGTCGGGATCGGCGCTCTCGCGGCCGCCGAGCGTGAACGCGAAGCTCTTGCCACGAACGTCGACAACGTATGAAATCACGCCGGTGATCGGATTCTTGATCCAGACCAGGCAACCATCGCGGATTTCGCATTCTATCGGCATCGGAGCGTGATCACCTTTAACAATTGCCGGCGCGCCATTTCAATGTCGGGTCGAAACCGTCGCGAGCCGCTGATCGCCTTGACTATGCCTGCTGGCTCCATTATCCCAAGTGCTGAGGACGGGGAACCGGCGAGGCCGGGACAAATTGGGGTCTGGCGATCCGCATGCGCGGCCACCAGCCTTTTTTTTGACTGCCATCGCTAATCGCCAGCGTCCCCGTGAATAGTCAAGAATGCCACAACTGAAGAAATACCTGTTCACGCCCGGGCCGGCTCCCGTACCGCCCGAGGTCTTGCTCGAGATGGCGCGTCCGATCATCCACCATCGCACGCCTGAGTTCAGTTCTGCGCTCGATCAGGCGCGCGATCGGATGAAACCTCTCTACGGCACCTCGAGCGAGGTAATCCTGCTCGCGTCCACCGGCACGGGTGCGATGGAAGCGGCGGTGACCAATTTGCTGCAGCCGGGCGAACATGCAATCTACGTCAACGGCGGCAAATTCGGTGAGCGATGGGGCAAGTTGCTCGCAGCCTTCGGCATGATTGGGCACGAGGTGCGCGTTGAATGGGGCCGCGCCGCACGGCCCGGGCAAATCGAGGATGCGTTCAAGGCGTATCCCGAGTCGCGCGCCGTGCTCGTGCAGGCGAGCGAAACTTCCACTTGCGCGGTGCATCCGGTGGCCGCGATCGGCGAGGTCAGCCGCAAGCGCGGCGCGATGCTGATCGTAGATGGAATCACGTCGGTCGGCGTCTTCGAACAGAAGATGGACGAATGGGGCGTTGACGCGTTCGTCACGGGCAGCCAGAAGGCTCTCATGCTTCCGCCGGGTCTCGGAATGGTCGCGCTGTCGGCGCGCGCTTTGGACGTCGCGAAGAAAATCAAGACCCCACGCTTCTATTTTGATTTGCTCAAAGAATTGAAGGCGCAGCGCGACGAGCATACCACCGCATGGACTGCGGCCGTGTCGCTGATCTGCGGTCTCAACAAATCGCTCGAAATGATTCATGCCGAAGGTCTGCCGCAGGTTTACGCGCGTCACGCGCTGATGGCGGAGGCCACTCGCGACGCTGCCGCGGCACTCGGGCTGAAACTGCTGTCGCCCGACAATCCCGCTCCCGGCGTCACCGGAATCCTGGTCCCCGAAGGTCTCGACGGCGGCAAACTGGTCAAGTTCCTGCGCGACAACCTGGGCGTGTCCCTTCAGGGCGGCCAGGATCAGATGAAGGGTAAGCTCGTGCGCATCGGACACATGGGTCATTTGAGCCCGTTCGACATGCTCATCGCGGTTGGCGCGCTCGAGATGGGGCTTAAGCAGATCGGCGCAAAGGTTCAAGCTGGCGCCGGCGTAGCCGCCGTTCAGGCGCGCCTGGCACGGAGCATCTGAACCAACATGGCGGAAACTTTCCGCGTCCTTATCAGCGACTCACTTGCGGCGCAGGGGATTGAAGTCCTCAAGCGCTTCCCGCAGCTGCATTTCGACGTCAAGACCGGCCTCAAGCCCGAGGACTTGGCGAAAATAATCGCGCCCTACGACGCGCTGCTGATTCGCAGCGGCACGCGCGTCACCCGCGAAGTAATCGATGCCGCCAAGTCGCTCAAAGTGATCGGGCGCGCGGGCGTTGGGGTTGACAACGTCGATATCGAAGCGGCAACGCGCCGCGGAATCGTCGTGATGAACAGCCCGACCGGCAACAGCGTCACGACCGCGGAGCACGCGGTCACCATGATGATGGCGCTGGCTCGGCATATTCCAGCGGCCGTCGCGTCGCTGCGAGCCGGCAAATGGGAGCGCGGCAAATTCACCGGCGCAGAGATATGCAACAAAACGCTGGGCGTGGTCGGCCTCGGTAACATCGGCCGGATCGTCGCCGACCGCGCGCTTGGGCTCAAGATGAAAGTGATCGGCTACGATCCGATCCTGACGGCTGAGGCTGCCGGGCGCATGGGCGTTCAATTGGTCAGCCTCGATGAGCTTTTTGCCACCGCCGACTTCATCACCGTCCACACCCCTCTGACCGACGACACGAGGGGCCTCGTGGGCGCGGCGGCATTCGCGAAGATGAAGAAGGGCGTGAGAATCATCAACTGCGCCCGCGGAGGTATCGTCGATGAAGCCGCGCTCGCCGAGGCGCTGAAATCCGGCAAGGTCGCGGGCGCCGCTCTGGACGTGTTCGTCGAGGAGCCACCTCCCGCCAACCATCCGTTGCTCCAGTTCGACAACGTGATCGTAACGCCGCACCTCGGCGCCGCCACCGACGAGGCGCAGGTCCAGGTCTCGGTCGATATCGCGCATCAGGTGGCCGACTTCCTGATCGAAGGCACCATTCGGCAGGCGGTCAACATCCCGGCGCTTTCCACCCAGGAACTCGAAATACTCGGGCCGCATCTAACGCTTGGCGAAAAACTGGGCAGACTCGCCGCGCAGCTGATCACCGACGCGCCCACGGAGCTGACGCTTGCGTTTGGCGGTGAAGCCGCGAATCTCAAGCCCGACGCGATCACCGCCGCTGTCTTAAAGGGATTGATGAGCGGCTTCCTCGACGAGGATTTCAATTACGTCAACGCGCCATTTATCGCTCGCGAACGCGGAATCAACATTATCGAAACGCGCTCCCGCGAAGTCACTGACTACGTCAACACCTTGACGCTCACGGTTCGCACCGGCGCCGGCGAGCACGAAGTCTCTGGCGCCGTGCTCGGAAATCGCGCGCTGCGCCTGACCCGGATCGACGGCTACCGCGTCGAGGCGGTGCCCGAGGGTTACTTCCTCATGCTTCACAATCGCGACGTTCCCGGAGTGGTCGGCGCGGTGGGCACGATGCTCGGGCAGGCCGGAATAAATATTGGCGGACTGGAGCTCGGCCGCGATCGCGTGGGAGGAACCGCGCTAAGCATTTTCGAAGTGGATGAACCCGTGCCGGGCGCCGTCCTCGACAAGCTCAAGACCCTGCCTGCAATTACAGCAGCGTCGCTGCTCAAGCTCTGAATTTATTTTGCGCGTGGGACATTTCAGCCCGACAGGTGCGCGCGCAGGCCGGCAAAATTGACGCCGGTCGGGGAAAAGACATGAAGACAGTTGCGGTGGTCGGCACGCAGTGGGGGGATGAGGGCAAGGGCAAAATCGTCGATATGCTCGCGGCCGACGCCGATGTGGTCGTCCGCTTCCAGGGCGGAAACAACGCAGCTCACACGCTGGTGGTCGGCGGGAAGAAATTTGTGCTGCGGCTGGTGCCCGCCGGCGCGCTCCATCCCGGCAAGGCGTGCGTAATCGGCAACGGCCTGGTCGTCAATCCGCTGGCATTGCTCGGCGAAATCGCAGACCTCAAGCGCAGCGGCCATCTCGCCGACGATAGTTTGCTCAAGATCAGTTACGAAGCGCACATGGTGATGCCGTATCATCTCGCGATCGATCGCGCTCGCGAGGCGCGCCTGGGCAAGCGCGCGATCGGCACGACCGGCTTCGGAATCGGCCCGGCCTACGAAGACAAGATGGCTCGGGTGGGATTGCGCTTCGAAGATCTGCTCGATTTCAAATTTTTCGCGGAGAAACTCCGCCGCAACATCGTCGAGAAGAATGCGTACCTGAAAGCATTGCTCAAGACCAAACCGATCAAGGCCGACGAAACCATCGACGCGATGAAAAAAGCGCGCCGCCGGCTGCTCCCGTATCTGTGCGACACCGGCGCGTTCGTGAGCGAGGCGATCGATTCCGGCAAGCGCGTCCTCTTTGAGGGCGCCCACGGCACGATGCTCGACATCGATCACGGCACCTACCCGTACGTGACCTCGTCGAGTTGCGTCGCGAGCGCGGCCTTCAGCGGCACCGGCATCGGGCCGGGCAATCTCGAAGCGGTGCTCGGCATCAGCAAGGGATATACGACACGAGTCGGGGCCGGCCCCTTTCCGAGCGAGTTCACCGGCTATCTCGCCGACTCGCTGCGCGAAGAAGGCGACGAGTTTGGCAGCGCCACCGGGCGTCCCAGGCGGATCGGCTGGTTCGACGCCGTGCTGGCCCGGTACACCGCTCGCGTCAACGGGATGTGGGCGCTCGCGCTTACCAAGCTCGACGTTTTGACCGGGATCGATCCAGTCAAAATCTGTGTCGGCTACATCGTCAAGGGGAAACGATACGACGACATGCCGCCGTCGCATCGGATGCTCATCAACGCCAAGCCGATCTTCGAAGAGATGCCGGGATGGAGCGAGAGCCCGGCGGGCACGCGCACGCTGGACGAATTGCCCTCGAGCGTGCGCCGCTACGTCGAACGAATCAGCGCGCTGGTTGGTGTGCCAATTGCGATGATCGGCGTCGGCAAGGAGCGCGAAGCGACCATCGTGGTCCGCAACCCCTTCGCCGACTAACTCGCCTTATTCATGGGGAAATCACTTTCATTTAATGTGAAACCCACCGTGGGTTTCACACTTCCCTGGACAGGGGTGACCCCTGCACCCAGTGAAAGGTGACAAGAGAAGATGCGGGCGGAGTTTACCCTGAGCGAAGTCGAAGGGTCCCTGTTAGAAGGGGTTGATCAAGAAAGAGCCCGCGCGTCCGCTTTTGTGTCATCCCGACCGGAGTCTGCGGAGCGGAGGGACCCCGGATCTTTTTCCGCCTCACTCCGAACTCAGATGCCCATGTCATTCATTCGCGTCAGATCGGGGCGCGCGTATCGAAGCTGTCTGCGCGCCCCTACACTGCGCGAACCGCCGCGAGGCTCGAGATCGCGACGCCGCGGCGCCCCTGCCGCAGATCATTGCGATCGAACCCGTTGGTTGTGTACCCGATCGAAATTCCCGTCGCCGGATCGGCCCATCCGATCTGTCCGCCCGCGCCTCCGTGACCGAATGCCAGCGCCGAGTTGGTCTTGCCAAAGCCGCGATAGTTCGCGAGCCCGTCACCGCCGGCCACGATAACTCCCAGCGCGCGGTTGCACTTGACGCCGAAAATCGGATCCTTGTAATCGCCTGAGCGCACGCGCAACGCGTCCTTGAGCGCTTCAGGCTTGATGATCGGCGCACCGTTGGCGCCGCGATTATGCAGCAAGCCCTGGTAGAACAGCGCCAAGTCGCCGGCCGTCATAATTCCGCCGCCACCCGGCACGCCGGCTTCCATCACATTGGGCCGGTTGAAGCCGAGGATCGCCTCTTCGGTAACTTCGGTTTCCGGGATCGCGGGCAGTCCGAGCCTCTTTCGCTCCTCATCGGATAGCGCCTCTCCGACGTAGCAAAGCTGCGCAACGCGCTGATGATACTCGCGCGGCAATCCGACCCGCAGTTCCGGCAGTCCGAGCGGCGTTGCAATCCGCTCACACACGAATTGACGGAAGTCCTTGCCCGTGCGGCGCTCGATTATCTCCGCAATTACCCAGAAGCCCGAGGTCGGATGGTATTCGAATTTGCTGCCCACCGGCCATTCCAGCCGCCACTCCGCGAATCGCTCGAGCCGCTTGCTCTTGTCCAGCCACTCGTCCTGCGGATACGGCGCGTTCGGAAATCCTCCCACGTGGAGCAGAACCTGCTCGACGGTCATCGTATCCTTACCATTGGTGCCAAACTCGGGGATGATCTCCGCCACGCGCTCGCCCGGATTCAGTTTGCCTTCGCCGATCAGAATCCACGACGCCGCCGACATGATCGCCTTCGTGCACGAGAAGATCGTGTAGAGCGTGTCGTTGGTTGCCGGCTTTTCACTTCCACCCTGGACTGCGCGTCCGACCGTGCGCATCGCGCCGATTTTCCCGTTGCGGGCGATCGCGATTTGAGTCGATGGCAGCAACCCATCCTTGACTTCGCGTTCGGCACGATTGAAAAGGGCTTCGACTTTTTCAGGATCGAGGCCGACTTCGCGTGGACTGTCAGCAAAATGACCTTGTGCCGGCATTGCGGAACCTCCTGCGATAGAATTCCAGTCTTCTGGGATATAACACGCCGCCGCCGATTCGTCATTCGAAAGCGATCCGAACCGGACCTTGCGACGATATCCACCCCGCCCTGCCCGGCAGCGTCGTCCGAATGACTTCGCACACCGGCAATTCCGCGCGATTCAGCCGCGCCGCGACCTCGCGCAGTTGCACGAACTTCGCGCCCCGCTCCTTCAGCGCGTGGACCAGGGCCGTGAAGCCCTCGAGCTCTCCCATCCCTTCGGTCTCGGCGTGAATCGTGTGCACGTTGAGCGCATCGGGCTTGCACAAGCTGAGATAGAAGTCGCGCACCGCGCGGTCATCGGGCAATTCTCGCCGTCCCATCACCTCGTCGAGGGTCGGCAAGGTGGTCGGAATCTCCGGCGTCGCGAGAACTCGCGCCTCGACGATGCAACGGTACGGCGCGCTGCCTCGCGTGTCGCTGCGGTAGTCGAGCGCCATCGCGTCCAGCGCGACCAGCGCGGCATCGTTGGTGCGCCATCCGGGCGCGGCGAAACTCCGCGGCGCTTCGCCAAGGATCGCGCGGTATGCCTCAAACGCGTCGCCGAGTTCATTGCGTACTCCGCGCTCGCCGATTTCGTCGAGGTGATCCTGCCATCGCACGTGATCGTAGCCATGCACGCCAATCTCGAAGCCACGCGCCTTCAGGTCGCGGATGATTCCAGGGAACGACAGCGCAATCGGCCGCGACGGCAGAATCGTCCCCGAGAGAATCGTACGCGCGCCGTACATCGAAACGGCTTTGGTGCGGAACATCTTCGACAGGAAGCCGCGATTTCGAAACACCCGCAGGATTGCGCGCCCCGAATTGTCCGGGCCCATCGCGATATAAAAGCTCGCGACGACGCCCTCGCTCTCGAGCATCGAGGCCAGCCGCGGTACGCCCAGTTCGAGGCCCTGATGGGTATCGACGTCGATCTTTAGTGCGACTTCCAAGTGCAGTGACTACGCGGACGCGGCCCGCGCCTAAGAAGTCATCTCTTTGCGGAACCAGTCCATCGAGATTTTCACGCCATCGCGCAGGTTCACTTTCGGAGTGACCCGCAGCAACGTGCGCATCTTCGTATTGTCCGGAACGCGGCGAGGGATGTCCTCGTAGCTGTTGCCGTACACTTCCTCCTGCGTCACGAACTTGATCTTCGATTTCGTTTTCGTTGGCCCAAACAACTCGAGCATCAACTTGGCGAACTCGAGCACGGTCGTCTCGACATCGACGCCGATGTTAATCGCCTGCCCATCTGCCGCGGGATTCACTCCCGCCTGCACGGTTGCCTCGATCGCATCGGTTACGTACGTGAAGCATCGCGTTTGCAGCCCGTCGCCAACCACGGTCAAGTCCGCGCCGCGCAGTAGTTGACCCATGAAGATCGTAAACAGCCGGCCCACGTCAACCTTGTCCAGCCGCGGACCGTACACGTTGAAATAGCGCACGATCGTAACCGGCAGGCCGAGCTTGTGATACGCGAAACAGAAATGCTCGCCGACGGCCTTCGACGTCGAGTAGCACCAGCGATCGATACTGGTCGCCCCGAGCACGCGATCGTCGTCCTCGCGCCACGGCACCTTGGGGTTGCGGCCGTACACCTCGGAGGTCGAGCTGAACACGACCCGTTTGTTATGCTTGTAAGCGGCCTTCAGCACGTTCTGCGTGCCGTTTACGTTTACGTTGAGCGTTTCGTAGGGATCGGCGACGTAGTGTTCGACGCCGACCACGGCCGCGAGATGGTAAATGAGATCGACCTTCGATACCAGGCTGTCGATCAACTCAAGGTTGAAGACTGAATCGTGCACGTAATGAAAGCGCGGATTGTCCAGTAGGTGACGCACCTTGGCGATCGAGCCGGTGTCGAGCACAAAGACCTCGTCGCCGCGCGCAATAAACGCATCCGAAAGATGTGATCCGAGAAATCCGGCGCCGCCGGTGATCAAAACCCGCATGTGACCTCCGCGAAACTAATCGAATAGAATACTATCTTTGACGTGCCCGGCTTCGGAAAGAGCGTCGCGGGCAATGCCTTCGGCGCCGCCCTCGAACTGCGCAATTTTCAGGATTACGCTGCCCTCGCCGGCAGCAATTTCAAGAGCGCCGTCCGCGTTTTCGCGCACGACCCGCCCCGGCTCTCCGAGCGTTCCGTGTTCCGCGCCAATTTTCGCTTCCCATACCAGCAGCTTTCGCCCGCCGGCGAAACAGAACGCACCGGGGTACGGATGCGTCACGGCGCGCACGAGATTGAAGATCCTTCGCGCCGGCCATCGCCAGTCTATCCGTCCGTCCTCCGGCTTTCTGCGCCCGAAGTAACTTCCCTTCGAGATATCCATTTTTCGCCGCGGCGCGGTGCCGGCGACGATCTTTGGATGCAGCTCGGTTATCAGCTCGACGCCCAGCGGCACCAGCTTGCGGTATAACGTCAGCGCGTTGTCGCTGTCGTCGATCGCAACCGCACGCTGCCCGACGATATCTCCGGCGTCTGCCCGCGCAACCATTCGATGTAACGTGACGCCCGCCTCGCGTTCTCCATTCACCAGCATCCAGTTCACTGGCGCACGACCCCGATAGGCCGGCAGCAATGACCCGTGCAGATTGAAGGCGCCCAGCGGCGCAACCCCGAGCACGCTCTCGGAAATCAGATGGCGGTAGTAGAAGGAGTAAATTACCGCCGGCTTCAATTCGCCGATCTTCGCGGCCGACCCTGCCTCGACGCCGTCATCGGTGTGCACCGGGACGCCGTGCTGTGCGGCCAGTTCCGCACACGATCGCCACCAAATCTCTTCATCCGAATCGTCGCGATGAGTGAACAGTGCTGCTATTGGCGCGCCCATTTTCAGCAACGCCTCCATGCACGCGTAACCCATCTCATGGTACGCGAACAGCACGCAGACGGCGGATTTCACAGTCGCGCCAGATGCGACGCCTGAGACGTTGGACTCCACGGTTGATCGCTGGTCGGCTTCGCCGTTAGTTGCGGTCGGGAGCCGGCCCGACTTGGGAATCGACCGGCTTGCCTACCCCTCCATGCACCGCTTGCACGATGTAAGTTGGGCGGCGGCGCACTTCTATATAGATACGCCCGGCATATTCGCCGATAAGTCCGAGCGCCAGGAATATCATTCCGATGAAAAAGAACAGGATGGCGAATAGCGTCCACAGGGCGCCCTCTTCTTGCGGGCCGTAGATCAGCCGATGCGCAACAAGCACCATCGCAAGCATTACGGCCAGCACCGAAATTCCTATCCCGGTCATGCTCAGCATCTGGATCGGAACCAGAGAAAATCCGGTAATCAGGTTGAGACTGAGTTTCGCCAGTCCAAAGAGATTGTACTTCGACCTGCCACCGGCGCGATCGTCGTGGCCGACGGGGATTTCCGCGACTCGCTTGGCGAACGTGTTGGCGAGCGCGGGAACGAACGCCGCCTTCTCGTCGCAATCGACCACGGTATCGACGATGTGCCGCCGGTACGCACGCAACATGCATCCGTAATCATGCATCGGTACGCCGACAATCATCGAGGTCAAGCGGTTGTGCAGACGTGACGCGTACCGCCGATACGCCTGATCGTGACGTTCCTCGCGCCATCCGCCCACCACGTCGTTGCCTTCATCGATCGCCGCGATCAACCGCGGAATTTCCTCCGGCGGATTTTGCAGGTCCGCGTCGAGCGTGACGACTATCTCGCCGCGCGATTGCCTGAAGCCCGCGAGGATCGCCGAATGCTGTCCGAAATTGCGCGCCAGCTCCACAACCCGCACTCGCCCCTCTTCGCCCGCCGCAATTTCGCGAAGGATGCCGAGAGAATCGTCGCGCGAGCCGTCATCGATAAAAACCGTCTCCCATGGACGGCCCAGACCCTCGAGAACCGGTTTGAGGCGCGACCAAAGCGACGCCAGGTTCGCGGATTCGTTGAACACCGGCACGACGACCGACACCAATCCGCTCGCCGCTCGCGATACGGCCGAAGTGCCTCGGATCGGTGATATTTTGCCCGGGAAGCTCAAGGAACGTGCGCGACCTGACCGCCGATCAATCCATGCGAAACCGCCGTCGCGTGAAGTGATTGTTGCAGACAGCCTTGGGGAATTAAAGATAGCGCCGGCCCGGCCCGGTTGACCGCGCGCGATCGCCTCGCGAAACTGCATCGACGATGCTCGCCGCCAACCGATCTCTCCGCCTCGCCATCTACGCCATCCTCGCGGCGATTCTCTATCTGCCCGGTCTGGGCAGGCCCGCGCTTTGGGAACCCGACGAGGGCCGCTACGGCGAAATCGCGCGCGAGATGGTTATCTCGGGCGACTACGTCACGCCGCGTGACGACTTCGAGCTATATTTCGAAAAGCCTCCGCTGGTCTATTGGGCCGAGGCCGCCGCAATTCAAATCTTCGGAGTCAATGAATTCGCGGTGCGACTGCCCGCGGCGCTCTTTAGTATCGGACAGGTCGTTGTCACAGCCGCATTGGCCGAGGCGATGCTCGGTGCTCCGGCGGGACTATTCGCCGCACTCGTGCTCGCGCTGAGTCCGCTATTTTTCGGCTTTGCGCGATTCGCGACGCTTGACCCCGCGCTGGCGTTTTTTCTGGTCGCGGCGCTGGGCGCTTTTTACGCCGCGGCGCGCAAGGATTCGTTCTCGCGACCGTCGGCGCGCAGGTGGCTGTTGATTTCCGTCGCGATGCTCGCGTTGGGCACCCTGGTCAAAGGCCCGATCGCGTTGCTGCTGGGCGGCGCGATCGCTCTGGCATGGATGGCAATTGAGCGGCGGCTGCGCCAGGTCGCGCAGATGCCGCTGGTCTGGTGTCTCGTCATCTACGCGGCTCTCGTCATCCCCTGGTTCGTGCTGGCCGAGGCCCGAAATCCCGGCTTCATGCACTTCTTCATCGTCCACGAACATCTCGAGCGCTACGTCGCGTCGAACGAACACGGATGGGGTCCGTGGTTCTTCATCCCGATCGTTATAGGAGGAACGTGGCCCTGGATTTTCTTCGTCCCGCTTGGATGGTCCGCGATGCGCGCCGGCGACGGCTCGCCCGCGAGCGCCACGGGCCCATCCGGCCGACGCGCGGCCGCGCGCTTCCTGGGCATCTGGTTCGTCGTGATCTTCGTGTTTTTCTCGATTCCCCGCTCCAAGCTCGGCAGCTATATCCTGCCTGCGCTCGCGCCGCTAGCGATCGTTGCGGGATACGGGCTTGCGCGCATGTCGGCGCTCGACGCCGTGAGCCGCCGCCGTCTTCTCGCCGCCGTTGCTATCGCGAACCTGGCAATGGCGGCAGTTCTTTGCGTATTTTCCCAACTTGTCCTCGCTCCGATAAATCCCGAGCTTGGCGTGGACGGATTGCTGATTGGCGCCGTTCTGGCCGGCGGCGCGATTGCGATGTACTCGCTCGGGCGCGCAGCGTCCCGCGTTCCGTACGCGATCGGTGCGATCGCGCTGGCGATGCTCGCGGCGGTGCCGCTTACCGCGCGGGTGCGCGAAGACGCGTCGTCGATTTCCACCTATCGCAACCTGGCGAGGACTGTTCAGCCCTACCTTGCGGGAGACTGTACGCTTGCCTCATACCGCCATTACGTCCAATCGCTCCCGTTCTATACGCACCGGCGCGAGACCCGGGTCGAGTATTGGGGCGAGCTTTCGGAAGTTTCTCTCCCATCACCCGGCAGGTCGTCGTTCCTTATCGGCTCCGACGCGCGCCTGCGCCAGGTCTGGTCGTCGGGCGCTTGCATGATCCTGATCGTGAACGATGGCGACCGCAAAGCGCTTGCAGACTCGCTGAAGCCCGCGCCGGAGATCATCGGATGCGAGGGAAAAAAGCTCGCGCTCTACAATGGCGCCCTCGCGCCGCCGCCGGGCGCAGCCGATTGTCTCAAATCCGAAACGAAAAATTAGTAAATGCGGGGACCGAAGCACTTGGATTCGGACTCATTGGACTGTAGCTTTCTCGCTGTAGCTTTCATCCGGCCGTGTCCAGTGAAAAGTCACAATTGCGGCCGCAAGCGATTTGCCCGGGAGAGACTGACCCCAGGTGGCTGACAAGAAATCCAAATCCAAACTTCAGGCGGCGGATTTCGGAGCCGATGGCGCCGAGGCGCAACCTTCGCTCGGCCACATCATCACGGAATCCCGCGAACGCAAAGGCATGACTCGCGAGCAAGTCGCCGGCGAGACTCATCTGCCGGCGCATTACATCAAAATGATCGAGACCGACAGCTACGATCTGATTTCGGATCGGCTCTACCTCGTGCCATTTCTTCGCCGATACGCAACGTTCCTGGGTCTCGACGCCGAGGAAATCGCCTCCCGTTTCGTCAGCGACGTTCAGCATGCCGAGGCCAACGTGGTGCGAATCTCGCAAGAGATCACGATGGTCGCGAAGCGGCCCGCCGTCGCCAGCCGAATCGCCTTCGCCGTGCTGATCGCCGCGGTGCTCGTCTTGCTGGCGGATTTCGCGTGGCGCCGGTTTGTAGATCATGCACCGCCCGCTCCGGCTCCGGTCGCCTCGCCGGCTGCGATGGCGCCCGCAGCGGAGTCCAATACCCAAGCGCCGAACGAAACTCTGCCGCCCGCGACAATCGTGACGAATCCCGAAGGCGCGATGCCACCTTCTTCGCCGGCCGCCGCCTCGAATGTCCCGCGTTCCGCGAGCGTCCCGCCCGCAGCTAATCGTCCTGCCCCGTCGCGACCGCCCCCGCCCGCGGCGACCGACGAGTGACGGCCGCTAGTGCAGCACGGCGTTGGCGATCTCTTCCGCGACGAGCTCCTTGGTACGTCGCGCATCGTCGCCCGAGTGCACGACCACGACCACCTTTAGCTCATCGGCTGCGCCCTCCAGCGACGCGCGTGCGACGATCACCGTGTCGTAAATCTGATTCTTCGGGATATCGCTATATGGGTCGCGCGTTGACGCCGTGCAACGCCTGCTGACTCGCCTCGTAAGCTCGGAACTGGTCCTCCGCAGTCGTATCGTCGGGATAAAAGGCGCGACGGCGAGCCTGCTGTGCGAACGGATCGATCGGTTGATCGGCGCTGTCGCCCAGCGGCGGCGGTTGGGCGCCGGCCGCCTTCAGCAATTCAACCATCGAAGGATCGCCCGGGAACATCTGATTCAATGACACTCCCGGTGCAAGCAGTTGCTGATTCACCGTCACGGTGAGCGTCACCGAATTTTCCGGATTGGACGCAAGTCCATGGCGCGCCGCTCTCAGATCTTCGTTCAGCACGTTCTGCACAACGGGATCGGTGCAAATCGCGACCACGCCGGTATTTGCGGGCACCACCAGCTTGCCCGCCATCTTGATGTCGGCTGCGTGCGCAAATCCGCACATGGCTACTACAATGGCCATCGCGGCGATCGCGCGTTGCCCTGCTTCACGCACCGGATTACTCACGGTATGCGCGCGCGGCTTTTATGGACCGGGTTGCGATCACTTCATCTCTCCGCACTACGGGTCTGGGATCGATGCGGGCGTGTTAATATCGCGTTTCGTCATCATACCAATTCTAGCATGACACCCGCTTTGATCGTCTGCGCCCGAGCCGAGTCAGGGTCCACGCGTAATCGATCCCAATCTTTCAACACCCTGCTAGGGAATCTTCTGCTGCAACAATTCCTGCGCCCGCGCAGCCCGCCATTTTACCAGCCGTTCGCCGAGCTTCGCGTCGCCCAGCGCGATTATCTGCGCCGCAAGCAGGCCCGCATTCGCCGCACCAGCTTTGCCAATCGCCATCGTCGCCACCGGCACCCCCTTGGGCATTTGCACGATCGACAGCAGCGAATCGATTCCATTTAGCGGCGTCGTCGGCATCGGCACGCCGATAACCGGGATTATCGTCTTCGATGCGACCACTCCGGCAAGATGCGCCGCGCCGCCGGCGCCGGCGATTATCGCGCGCAGGCCGCGGCCCGCCGCGTTCGCGGCATATTCCAAAGTAATGTCGGGCGTTCGATGCGCCGACATAATGCGAACTTCATGCGACACTTTAAGTTCTTCCATGACCTCGGCCGCGGCCGACATGTATTCCCAGTCGCTCTTGCTACCCATGATCACGCCGACAATCGGTGCCTTGCTGTCCGCCATCGTAGTTCCTCGCGCGTTCCCTTATATGCGCATCATCTCACGGTCAGATAAGGGACGCAGCATTATTGGAATCTGAAGGCTGATTCCAGAGTGCCGGCATGTCAAGTCGCAGCCGGTATGAGCGGCGTGGATAATTCGGCACAATGTATTCGCGATGGCGACGCCGATTCCCAGCAATCAGTGCGAGTTCACGCTCGCCGAAGCTGTCGAGGCTACCGGCGGCACTCTCGTCCGCGCCACTTCGATTGTGCCGGTCAGCGACAGCGTGCGCGGCGTCAGCACCGATACACGCTCGATCGGGGCGGGAGCGATATTCGTCGCAATCCGTGGCGCGGCGTCCGACGGCCACGACTACATTCCACAAGCCGCCGCGCGGGGCGCTGCAGCCGCTATCGTCGCGACCGGCCGCCGTCATCCCGCTCTCGATTGCATCGAGGTCGGCGATACTCTCGCGGCGCTGGGCCGGCTCGCGCGCCGCCATCTGGTACGCACGCGTGCGGCCCGCTCACTTCCGCTGATCGCAATCGGTGGAGCAGTCGGCAAGACCACCACCAAAGAACTCACCGCCGCCGTCGTTCGCACGCTGTTCGGATCCACGCTTTCAACCCCCGGTAATCTGAACAATCTGATCGGCGTACCGATGACGATTTTCACGCTCACCGGCGAGCATCGAGCGGTCGTCCTCGAATGCGGCACCAACACGCGCGGCGAGATTCCAAAACTGGCGCAAATCGTGGAGCCAGACGTCGCGATGGTCCTCAACGTCGATCTCGAGCACAGCGAGGGTCTCGGCACGCTCGACGATATCGCCAACGAGGAAGCTGCGCTGTTCTCGACTGCCAGGCGCTATGCGGTCGCGTCGGCAGACGAACCGATGGTCCTGGCGCGGATTCCGAAACATCTGAGGCGAATCACATTTGGCAAGTCGCCTGACGCCCACGTGCGGCTCGTCAGTCGAAGCATCGGCGCCCGCTCGCGGATCCGAGTCGAAATCGCTCGCGCCATGCTCGCGGCGGGAGTCGAACCTTTCATCGAAACTGAAATCGCGCTCCTGGGCGAAGCCGCGGCTCTCAACTGCACCGCCGCGATCGCCGGTGTCGCCGCGATGCGCCCGCGGCCGCTTGAATCGCGCGAGCTTGCCGCGCTCGCCGATGCGCTCGCGCTCGTCAAGCCGGTCGCCGGCCGGCTCGCCAACACCTCGATTCACGGCATCTTTGTGATCGACGACACTTACAACTCGAACCCTCGCTCGATGCGGGCCGCGCTCGCGGCCGCGCGCGAGGTAGCTGACGGTCTCGGCGCCCGTCTCGTGATCGCGCTGGGCGATATGCTCGAGTTGGGCGAGCTGTCGGCCGCCGCGCATCAGGAGGCGATTCGCGACGTGATGCGCTCGCATCCAGCCGCATTCGTCGCCGTCGGCCCTGCGATGAACGCCGCATGCGCAGTCGTATCCCGCGATGCGGATACCATCGAGGTACTCGCCGCGCCCGACAGTATCGCCGCGGCAAGAATAATTGCCGGACTGCTCCGGCCCGGCGACGTGTTGCTGGTCAAGGGTTCGCGCGGGATCGCAATGGAACGTGTTCTCGAGAGGCTCGGTTGACGCTAACGGTGCGCACGGTAGTGGCCGTCTTATGGTGTCGCTGTGGCGGTCGGTGTTGCAGTGGCGGTTGAGGTCGCGGTCGCAGTAGGGGTTGCGGTCGGAGTCGGGCAGGAGCCGCTTGGAACCGAGAAGATGGTGCCGTTGGCGTTTATGCAAGCGACGCCGGCGGCCAAGGCGGTCACCCTCACATTACCGCCCGCCACGGTCACGTCGCCGGTCGAGTTGCGCGGCGGCATCGTGTATGGCTGCGGTGTCTGTCCGGTGTCGTTAAATGAGATGGTTGCGGTGGGAAACGGATAGAGGCCGGCAGGTACGGGGATAGTTTGGGCAGTGGCTATCGACTCCCAAGTAGAATCCACCTGCTTTAGTATGTCCCAGACTGCACAACCGTCTGCGTAATTCAGGTTCCAGGAGAGCACGTTGTAGTTAGTTCCGTTCAGTGAAGAGTTTCCGGTGCTTGTGCTTGCCGTTGCCGCTAGAGTGGCACCACCGTTCCAGTCATGACACACCACTCCATAGGTTGCCGATGTACTACCAGCCGTTCCATTTTGCGTGACGGCAAATCCGGTGTCGCCATTTGGAAAGTTGATGGCTGAGTGGATTACAGCACCTTGAGTATTGACGCCCCCGAATCCAGTTAGTTCCCCAACGTGTAGTCCGTAGTGACCGAATGCACCATACACGGACTCACTGGTTCCGTAGGCAAGCAAATCAAGGTAGTAAATTGAGTCCTCGTCTGTCAGCACTGCGTCCCCCTGGCTGTCAAGCCACGGAGCCGCCCCGAACTTCAGCTTCGTCGAGGTCCCAAGCGTTACTGGTGAACTGGCGGTTCCAAAGAACATGTTCGATCCAGCGTATCCGCCGCTGGAGTTGTCAACGAAAGCGCCGGTGCCGGTGCCGATGACCAAGTTGTAAAGCGCCGTCGAGTCGAACGAGTCGCTGCCGTCGCCTTCTTCGTAAACGTCGAGAATCAGGGCGCGGCTGCCGGCCAGCTCGATGCCGTGAGTCGCGGCGCCCTCGATGTCGGGCTTGATGTAGGTGCTGAGGTTGCCGGAATCGTAAAGGCCGACTGCGCCGGTGTATCCGCCGCCTTCACCGAAGATGTTGCTGGCGACGCCGGGGCCGGTGACCTTGATGCCGTAATTCGTGCCTTGCGCGACGATGTCCTTGAAATGGTTGTAGCAGGTGCATCCGTTCGGTCCCGCGACTGCGACGCCGGTGTCGCCGACCACGATCGCGATGTCCTCAAAATTGCTCGATGCAACATCGGTGTTATGCGATCCCGTCACGCCGCCGACCTCGAGGCCGACGTCGCCGGTGCCACCGCTGTTCGCGATGCGCAGATGCTCAATAGTTGCCTGCGCCACGTTGCCGGTGCCGCCGTAAGCGTCGATTGGCCTGAAAGTCGCGACGGTGTCCGCGCCGCTGATGACCGTGCCGTCAACACCGCTGCCCGAGCCGATGATTGAGCTGTAGGAGCCGTAGATGAACTGCGCGCCGCTCGAGCGCGTGATGGTCCCCACCGGCAACAGCAGGGTCGCCGCATCCCCGGCCGCGGTGCCGACGGTGATGCTCGCCGCCATCGTCTGAGCGCCAGTCAGCCCGCGCGCATCGCAAGTGCCGCCGCCGGCCGGCAGGGCTGCAAGGCATGCGTTGACCTGAACGTCGAAGGTCGCGCCGGAGTAGTTCGCCGCGTAGAGAACGGCGTTGCTGACGCCGCCGGCAGCGCCGCCGGCCGGCATCCAGTCTGCTCCGTTCCAGGTGATCTGGCAGTTGGTTGTATATCCGCCGACGGCGATAGCGGTTCCAGCTACGCATGACCGCGCGTCGGTAATCGTGCAGGTCGTCCCGGTTGCTGGCGACGCGGGCAATGCTGAGAATACGATTGGCCCCCGGGGCAGCCGCTGCCGCCACGCGACACAGGGAGATTCCCGGTCCATCCGATGGTCAGATGCGTTCCGCCGCTGCTCAGAGTGCCAGTCACGTTAGAATCATTAGTGACCGAGGACAGGCCGCCGCTATTTGCGACATTGCAGTTCCAGTCGCCGCCCATTCCGAAAGCGACGGCGCCACTGCCGCCCGATGAGCAACTCGCACTGCCTTGACAGTTGGTGCAATAGAGCAAGCCTCCATTGATCGCTGGCGTCGCTGCAAGTTGTGCCGCGGTGACTGGAACGAGCGTCGGCGCGATCGGTTGGGCGCCCGAAAATCGATCGTTGATCGCTTCGCGGAACTGCAATCCGGCTCCCACGCCGGTGAAGTTGGGGATCGGCTGATAAGCTCCGGGCGGTGGCAAATTCTGCGCCGGCGCTTTCACACTCGCGACGAGCAGGATCGTCGCGGCGAGCGTCACACCTCGAAGCATTCGTGAAATCTTCCGTTTCAAATCCATCACCATTCCCCCAATCGGCGGCCTTCGTCGATAACCTCAGAAGCCGATCGCGAGGTAGTAGAAACCGCGCGCCACATCAGGGTTCGGCGCCTCGCTGAAATAATTGTTCCACACATAGAATTGGGTCTTGCTCGGTAGCGGCACGCTGGTGGGAACCTGGTACTCGTTTTCGCCGCCGCCTTCCGATCCGGTTTCGGGTATCAGCGTGGTCAGCAGCAGGTTCACGCACGCATTCGGAAAGGCAATCGGAAAGGAATACGGTCCGTAAAGTCCCTGCGTCTGATCGCTGCCGAAGTTCATCAGACCCCATTGGATGACGTACTGAACCAGCCCTCTGTTGATGTCGTTGACCGGGATCTTCAGATAGCCGTTCTGCCCCATCAGCCCGGTGAACAGCGCCTGGAAGGCCTGCAACACGCCGATATTGGAGATATTTACGTCCTGGCGCTGTTTCAGAAATGCAGTGCGATTAGCCAGTTGCTGATGAGGCTGATTGGAGATGCCTGTCCCGCTGAAACTCGCTCCGCTGGCAGCGCCTTCGACCGGGTCGGTTGCCTGAATTTGATACACCTCATTGGAGGTGAACTCAGCCGCGTCGATTAGTGTAGCCATTGACTACCTCAGAAGGTAAGCGTCCACGTACCGCTGATACTCATTCCCGCGCCAAAGACTATTGGTGCTATCGTCTTGCGCGCGAGCATCGGAGTCGGCGCGGTCGTTCCGGGGAGTCCCGCGCTGGCATGATTGGCGAATATCGCCAGCTCCTGAATGGTTATCCCCTGCGCGCCAGTGTCCGCCGTCGTCAACGACCAGTTGAAGGTCACGCTGCCGTTGCCATCCTCGCTATGACTGTCGAGCGCTTTGTAATATGCGGGGGCGGTCAGCGCACTGTCGGTCACCGTCGGCGCGTTCGATCCCGAGCCAAATCCCACCGCAGCCGCGAATTCGCCGGTCGTATCGCCTCCGAGCAGCGCCGCAAGGGCAGGCAGCCCAGCGTTCACGAAGAGATTGCGACCCTGGTATTTCCACACGACAGCGCCTGGCTGGACCAGACGGATTCGCACGATTCCAATCGGCCTTCTCATTTTAACCTCCGTACAAAACGGCTGCGCCATTGACGATCAGCGCCGAATCTGCAACCGCGGGTTCGTTGGCGCCGTAAGTAATCCCGCTGTGCAGATAGTGAGCGTCGTAAGCGGGGACAATCGGACCGTACGCATCGGTCAACGGCGCGGTCCCGATCGCAAAAGCCAGCGCGTCGTCATTGGGCGCGGGCGCCGCGTCGATCTGATACTGGGCAATTCCGCCGAGCGTCAAATTGTCTGACGGCGCCGGCCCCGCTTCGGAAATCGCCGGCGCCACAAACCATATCGAGTCCAGCCACGCGCGCGCCGGCTTGAAGAAATTAACCGCTGCTGCTGCCGTGGATGCCGCGCCGCTTGGGACACCCTGCCCGGCCACGAGATCGATCATGACACGGAACACCGCCCATCCTTGGTTCGACGGATAAGCATCGCCGCCCCAGCTCGACTGTCCTTCGAGCAGAGTGACCTGCGTCCAACCCAACGACGCGAGCGCCTGCTTGATCGCCCACGGCGTACCGCGAAATCGATGCAACGGAATGGCGGTCATGAGCAGTGCGCGCTCTGCCGCCTCCGTCAGCATCTGCGCCGAAACCGGGCCGCCCGATTCGATCAGATTGTCCACGTCGGTCAGCAAATCGATGCTCGTAAGCGCGTCGACCCCGAGCGACATTGGCGCGATTAATTGCCAAAGCGGCGACAAGATGTCGAATTGCCACGCCAGAAACGGCAACGCGCTTTCCACCACCGAGTCGATTCGGTAGACCAGCAGCGTCGTGAGATCGAGCGCCTCGAGCCGCGCGATCAGCACCAGCAACGCCTGCGTGCGCGTGTCGTTGATCGACGGCGCGGCCGAAAGCTCGGGCATCAGCTGTGCTCCGTGCTGAACGCCGTCGTCAGCGAGATCATCGTACAGTTCGCCCACTGCCCGGCCGTAAGCGTGGTCAGCACCGGCGCCATGAGCGTCACGCCATAGACACCCGCGACCGACAGCGCCGCAATTATCTGGCTCGGCACGATGTCGCGCTGAATCTGGGCGGCGAGCTCGAGCGCGAGCTCCTGCACGGCGGTGGTCGCCGCGGCTATCGTCGTGGTCGGATCCGCATCCGAGTAGAGCGTCACGGTCGCGGTGATCTGGTAGTCCACCTCAGTCACCGCGAGCGCGTTGACGGTGTCGGTGAGCGGACGCACAGTGTCGGCGTTCAGCACCGCGGACACTTTCGCAAGCAGCGCGGAGTTCGCGACTCCCGCACTGTTTGGCGCCGCCGCCGGCTGCACGGTAATCGGTCCGGTCAGCACATACGCGTTCACCGATCCGGGCGCCGGACTGACAATTTGCGCGTCGATGATCGACGGATCGGCCCCCATAGCAAAAAACCGGTACGCTCCGATCGGACCCGCGACGCTGAACTGATTAGGCGCAGCCTGAATGCGCGCGCGCAGATGATCGTCCGTTTCCGGGGCGGATCCACCCGTGGTCGTGCTCGTATTGCTCACGCTCGCGATCAAGGCATTCGGATTGAGCTGTACGTTGACCTGCCCCGCCAGGTATCCATTCGCAGCCGCTCCTGGAGTTGTCGCCGCGGCAGCGACACTGGCGATGGTTGCGCCCGCCGCAATGGTGATCGTCGCGCTGGTCGCAAAAGCAAACTGCCCGTCGTTCGTGCTGGCCAGCGTTCCCGCGGCAATCGTGAACGGTACCGTCAGCGCGCTGGCCAGCGTGAATTGGAGCGTCGTCACCGCGGGCTGCGACGCCAGTCGCGTGACGCCCAGCAGTTGACCGAGATAATCGAGCATCGGAAACGACGCGAAGGCGAGCAGATTCTGCTGGGCCGCATACTGGATCGCGTTGCGCACCAGCGATTCGCGGTACGCATACAGATTGATCAACAGGCGCTCGACCTGCGCCGGGTAGAGCGTTCGGTTCGCGGCTGCCTCGAACTCGGCGATCATGTCGGCAAGGATCAGGTTTGGATTGAGCCCGTCGGCATCGTTGACAAACACCGGCGGCGGCAGCGATGGAATTCCCGCACTCATCAACTCATCCTTTCATCGCCGTCGGCGCGGCCCGCACTAGACCGTCGCTCCCGGGATTGTCACGGTCGTGGTCTGAACCGGCGCCGCAGTAGCGCCCAGCTTGAGCTGCCAGTTGAGCGTCACGTCGAGATGCGCGCCCGATTGCGCGCTTCCGTCAAGCACGGGTTGCGCCGTCAGCGAAACAAGATTTACGCGCGGCTCCCACCTCGTGATCGCCGATGTCAGTTCGCTCACGATTGCGGGCAACGCCAGGTTGATCGGAAAATCGATGTACCGCCAGATATCCGCACCAAAAGTCGGCCGCAGCGGATCGCTTCCTCGTGGTGTCGTTACGATTATCCCCAGGCATTGCTCGACGTCGGCGATTCCCTGCACGACTTGGCCGATAGCTCCCAGAGCCAACGACCAATCGGCCGACCTGATATCCGCCAGTGTGATTGCGCCCGCCGGCATCGTCATCCCGCCAACACGTCGGTGCTTGCCGTCACGATCTTTCCCGTCGTCTCGCCGACTTGAACCGTGTCGCCGAGCCGCGCGACACCTGCCAACTGGCCGGTTCCGAGCTGCACCTGTCCGGCAGCCCTGATGATGACGTTGCCGCTCGAGTCGATCTGCATCTGCGCACCGTTGGCGGTAACATTGAACGCCGCACCCTGGGGGAGGCTCACGGTCAGAATGTGCTCGGTGCCGTCGTATTTGATCTCGCCCTGGTCCTGAAACTTCAGATCGAGCAAATGCACCTGGCCGTTGTAGATGATTTGCGTGGTGTCTTCGAAAAGAAGATCGAGGACGTGCGCGACGCGATCGTAATCGATGCTCGTGCCATCCCGGAACGCGAGATGAAACTTGTCGGCGCTATTCACCGGCGGCAAGTCCGCTTCTGAATAAATCGCGCCCAGCACCGCGCCAGCCTCATCGCGCAGATCCATCAGGCATACGACCTGTTCGCCGATGTCGGGAATCCAATACGCCTTGTCGTTCTGCGTCTTGGGAAAAACAACCGGCAGCCACCAGCTGATCACCTCGTCGTAATCCGGAAACACCACGCGCACTTTTGCGCGCGCCGTGTCCTGCTGCTGCACGATTCCGACCCGGAAAGTGGGATTCAGCGAGGCAAATCGCTCACGGTATTCGATTATGTCATTCATCCGTTGATCCGCCGTGCTGCGATTGACGTTGAGTATCCTGTCGCTCGCGCCAAATGATGCTGCGCCGTCTCGATCAGGTAGGTTCCATCCAGCGCGCCCCATCCGCTGAGCTGTACATTGTTTCCCGCCACCAGCATCGTGGTCCCCGGTCCCTCAATCGATGCGTCCACGAAAACCATGTTATGCAGATGAAGTGCGGCTTCGGCCTTCACGAGCGCTTGCTGCGCGTTTTCACAGCGCGCGACGATCTTGAGCGTGTCTCCCGTCGGCGAAGGCGCAGACACCGACTGAGTAATCAGTTGTTTCGTGTCAGGATCGAAGTACGAGAATTCCGCACCATCGTAGATTCGGCGCGTCCGGTTCCGAAAGGCGAATCGAACCGTATCTGATCGTGTAATCGCGATCACTGCAGGTACGGACTCAAGCACCGGCCGCGCGTAAAAGACCAATTGCCCTGCACGCACTGTGAAATCGAAGTTGTGCTCGCTCGCGAGGCGTTTCAGAAATTCCAAATCCGTCTGGCGCCGTTGAGTGACGCGGGCAAACACCACATCGCTCTCGGACTCGGATGACGCCGTCACCATTACCAGCCCGTACTTCGCCGCGATTAGCGCCGCTATTTCCACGATGCCCATGTTCTCGTACGCCACAGTATTCGCCGTGCGCATCGCCGGTGTGATGTATGCGGCAAGGCAGCGGAGTCTCATCACGTCGGGCGGACCATCCAATTCCAGTTCGTCGATCTGAAATTCACCGCAATCCAGCAAAGCCTCGCCGCTATCGCCAATTTGCAGACTGACTATGTCGCCGAGAGCCGGATACCAGGGGCCTTGCCACAGCTTCGTGGAATCTTCGAGATCCACTTCAAGCTCGCCTGAAGCGCCATCGAGCCGATCGACATATCTGATCGCAATAACCATTTGCGATACATCGGCGGTAATATTCACGCCCGAATAACTGAGTATCCATTGCGGCGAACGAACTGGATACGATGCCGTCGCAGCCATTACACGCTCGCCGTCTGAGACAATTTCCAGGGCGGTAAGTCGGCAGTGACCACGGCGCTCTGCTGCAGGATCGGCACGGCGATCGATATTCCGGCGTCGAATACCGGCTCAATCGGTACATTCGGATTAGCCATTATGATCGGAGAATAGTCAGTCGGATCGCCATAGTATTGCCAGGCTAACAGATCCCAGCGCTCACCGGCCGTCGTAATGTGAAGTATGAACTGTCCAGACGGCGTCATCCCGCGGCGCTCCTCACGATAACCGCGGCGGGCACGTCGTCCGCTTCAAGATTGGGACCGCTTGCGCCTGTCGCGGACGGGATACTGAGTAACGCCGACACGCCTGGCGTGGATCCGTCCGAACCACTGCCGGCGGTTGCGTTCGACGCCGTCGTGATTCCTAGCGGAGTAACTGTCGAAACGGGCGCGCTCGAGGCAAGCGCCTGATCAGGTATCCATTCTTTGAGCGCGATTGCGACCCTGATCGCCAGCAATCCGCCGAGATCCGACATCTGCATCGATTTCACTTTAATCGATTCGATCACAAAGAGACCGAGGTACGTGCCGACCCCGAAGATCAGCGGCAGCGCGAGATGCTGCGCGGCGATCGCGCGCAATAGCACCAGCTGCACGGCAGGATTCGTGAACGACGAGTGCCACATCAGCTCGAAATTCAGCCGCTGGAGATCGTCGCCGAGCCATTGCAGCCGCGGCTTGCTCTCAATCACCCGCTGCTCGGCGAAATTGTACGCCCCTGCCGATTCGTAGCCCTCCGGAGAGCCAACCACCTCGAACTGAATGTCGCCCAATGCTGCGAACAAGTAATCGCTCCTCAGAACTGCGCGCGCTCGCGCCGCGCTGATTCTCGCTTCAATTGATTGAACAGTTCCTCGCGATGCGCCCGCAGTGCGCCAATCGCATCACGCTCTACATTGCCACCCGCCGCCGGCGCGTTGATCACGACCGTCGGCGACGAGTTGATAGTGATCCCCGTGCGCACGCTGCTGCTATTCGGACCACGAGCGTTGCCCGATGGTTCCGCAAACTCGCGCTGGGAGAGATTTGCGGGCGGAATCACCGCGCGGATCGATGAAGCCATGCGATCGCTAGCGAGGATGCCTGTCCCAGCGAACGCCACTCGTTCTGCTTCGAGACTTCCTCGCCATCGACTCGAGACTCGCCCCGCATCTGATGTCGGCGACGATGCCGCATTCGCGACGACCATCGTCTGGGCAACTTCGTTCGCGCGGTGCGCCCACTCGGCGAAATCGCTCGAAGCCTTCAATCCGGATTCTGTCGCGCGGCGGCCCGCACTGGAAATCGCCCAGGCTGCGCTTCCCGATTCAACTGAGCGTTCGGCCCGCGACAGAGCATCCGCCACGAAAGACCAGTCGCGAATTTCCCGGGACACACGGCCGCCGGCGTCGACGCTCGACGTCGTGCGACGCCACGCATTCGCGTGACCGCCACGCCTTCCTCGTGACTCTCCATCGATCGCGCCATCCGAGTCTTTCAGCCCCGCCCTCGAAGTTGCCGCCTCGTTGCCCCCGATGCCGTCACTCATTCGCGCAGTCGCATTCAGCGCTCTGGCGCCCGCGGCAAACGTCCGAATCAATTGCGCCGCACTCGCGGTCTTTCTCTCATTGTCTATTTCATTTCGACTCGAATTGTCGTTCGGCCGGCTCTGAGAGCCCTCGGCAGGAGTCTGTCTGGCCGCGAAAGATACTGTCTCAGGACGGTAACCGTATTCCAGAAAGGAAGCGTGCGCGGGAAGTTGCAACCGATGACCTGTGGCCATCGCGATCCTCGCAGTCGCCCGCGCGGTTCGGCTCCTCTCTCCTTCGAAGCCGGCCATCCGCTCAAGATGGTTGAGCGCGGTCGCCGAATTCGACCCCCTAGTCTTCGCTGGCGTGTCGATTGTCCTCGATTGCCTCGCCATCTAATGACTCGCTCTGATGCCGCGCGTGAGGGATTCAACTAGGCTCGCGCGACGTTACGTTCGAATGGGCGGCGTTGCGAGGTCGCGGCCTCGACTCGCAAGGGACGCCCGGCAAGTTCCTTGCCGTTCATCGCCCGCAGCGCGACCGCAGCATCGTCCTCATTCGCCATCTCGACGAATCCGAACCCGCGCGAGCGCCCGTCGAAACGGTCACGCACGATCTCGGCTCGCTCCACTCCGCCGATCTCGGCAAAGGCTTCACGCAGATCGCCATCGCCTAACGAAAAACTCAGATTCCCTACGAATAGTCTCACTCCCATCGTCTCACCATCTGGCGCGAGTAGTTACTTCATGCATCGCGCTATAGTCACTGTAATTACTACTCATGATTCCTCCCCTCCGCCGCGTTCGACGCGCATTCGCTCATAATCGGTCATCGCGTCGAGCCAGTACGACAGCTCCGCAAAGTCCATGCCGCTCAGCTCCTGGACTGAGAATCCGGATTGAACGAGGCCTGCGAAGCTCGCTGCGGAGGGCGGTCGAAATTTTCGCCAATCACCTCGTCCTGCAGCGCCATTACGTCCGCGAGGTCCATTTCGAGCACGTCCTCATACACAATCCTGCGCCCGTCCACGCGCGTCAGCTCCGCGATTAGGGCAAATATCACCGCGCTCGCGTCTCCACCCGCCGCCGCCCGTTGCGCCCGCATCAGATCCCGTCCATGACCTTTGCGCACCTCGGCGCGCGAGCCCGAAGGCAAATCGATGGTCTGCGTATCATCCTTGTCTTCCGTTTCCGCACAACCGATACGTACTCCATTCACCGTCACTTCATCGCTTTTCATTAGTCATCGCTCCCGTCTTGCGACTTCAGTCCAATGTTCGCTCAGCCGCCGAGATTTGAGCGAAAAGTACTCAGTTGGTCGACGCCGCCAACCACGTAGATATTGGCGAATACGTCGTACAAGTATATTTGGACTCCCGCCACGTATAACTCACAGTGATAGATACTTACCACTGACGTGGTTTCGACCATTTTATGCTGACGGAAAGTGGGACTTCCGGCATCCTTGAAGATCCCCGTCATCAGGTACACCACCGGGAGCTGCGCACTCCGGCCCTGGCTGGTGTACTGTTCCAGGTTTCCCAGCGCCTGAAAGGAATGTGTTTGGAACGGACTGGTTGATAGCGTAAGCGTACTCGCGTCGAACGACGTCCACTTGATTGTCGACTCGAGCTTGTCCACGCCCGCCCACAGCTCGGCCGTGCCGGCCATCCCCAGGCCCTTGTAGTCAATCATCTTGTGCTTGGGATTGGCGATCTCGATCTCTTCGGCGCGGCCCAGCAGTCCGACGCCGTCGATGTATATATTTGCGTTAGTCAGTGAGTTGATCTGGATATTCATTCTGTTCCCCTGGTAGCCGCGCGAGTTACGACGTCGCTCCCGCCGCCGCAGTTATCGGACTCGTCTGTCCGAGTTGCTGCAGCAACGTCACATCTATGAATGCCTGAAACGTGATTCTTTCCGCGGGTGGCGGCGGCATTACGTCGATGTCAAAGACCAGTTGGCCGGCGGCCATCTGCGTGTATGGATTCTCCGCCGGGTCGAAGCTTGCCGCGCCGGCTACCAGTGCGCCGCGCTGGATGAGCGATCTGATGAACGCGTTTGCGCTGGCGAGGATCGCCGTGATCAGCGCGTTCGAAATCGGCTGGTCGATAAACTGGAGCATCGCGAGTTCCAGCGATTCCTCGATTATGTCCATCGTGCGGCGTACCGAGATGAGATTGTCCGGCGCGGTTGATGCCGGGTACTCGGCGCTCCGGTTGCCCCACACCCGAAGTCCGGTGCCGAAAGCGTTGAACACCGTCACGATTCCCGCCGCATTCAGGCTGTTGGTGTCGGACGACGGGTCGAGAATAGACGCGTAGAGCGTAACGTCGGGCCCGAGCATTCCATCGACCTGCGTGTTGGATGGCGACCACCAGTAACCCTGCGCCAGGTCTTTGGCCGCGATCGCTCCAGCCACCCACTGTGAATATGGCCCGACTGAGTTGGCGTTGAATTGCGTCGTCACCGGCGTCCCCGAAGTGCTGAGCGTGACTCCGGTCGGCACGATTCCCGTGTCGTAGAACGTCTCTTGCGGATAGCAGAGAATCGTTCGGTTGCTCGACGTTGCGAAGGCATTGCCCACGACTCCGCGATTGGCTATCGCGGTCGCTACTGTGGTCGAAGGCGGCGAATCCACCAGCGCCATAGCGCGAATCGTGTTGGCCATCGCGTCGATTTCAGTGGCAACCGGGGCGTCCTGCGAGTAGCCCGGCGCAATCAGTATCTTGGGAAAGAATCCCATCGTCCCGTAGGTCGTCTGAAATGCCTGCATCCCCGTGAACACGCCGTCCGTGACTCCCCCAATTATGTCAGCGTCCGCCACTTTCGAGGGATCCGCGTAGTTGAATGCGATCAACACGCTGGCGCCGGCGGTAATATGTCCTCCCGATCCCGTGGGCACGATCGTAATCGCACCATTCACTGCGTCGAGCGCATAGTCAGTGCCTGCGACATAGGTAGTACCGGCAGGATTACTAGTAACTACCACATTCGACACACCCATGTGGCCGAGGTTGATAGCTCCCTGCGCGTTGAAGGTGAATGCCGTCGCAGCTATCGCCGTGAAATGTATGCCGGGATTGAACACGTTTACGACGATCGCCTGTCCCGCTCCCTGCTCCTGGATCGCCGCGAGCGCATACGGAATCGAGTACCCTCGAACTATCGGTCCGAAGTTTGCCGCGTCGCGCGCTGACGAGACCAGCGCCGGCGTGTTGGGCGCTACTGCGATCGACGGCGATTCCACCGCCCATGACGGCGCCGTCCCCACCAGTCCGATCACCGCCGACTTGACGACCGTGACCGGGACCGGCCCATTAGGCACTTCGATTACCTCAACTCCGTGTAAGAAACTCGCTGGCATGTGTCACCTGTTACTCAGTTGAATCGAATTACTATTTGTTCCGGCCTAGTTAGCCGGCTCGCTCTGGGCGGTTGTCGCAATAACCTCTTCCGCGTATGTGTATGCGATCTGGACCGTCTCGCCGGCGGAAATTGCACCGCCCGGAATCGCCGTGACGATTCCGCCCACGCGATCGACCGAAAAATCCGTGCCTTGGATCAGCAATCCGCCGCCGGGACCCGTGATGCTCACGGCAAACACGTTGCCCTGGGGAAGCTGAACCTGGAGGTTCGAATTGAACGTGTACGCCGCCGCGCCGACCGTGATGGAGGTTTGTCCACCCTCTTCCAGCGCGATGCCCTTGACGAAGAGCGGGAACCGCTGCGCCTGCGACGCTTCGACTGCCACGGTGCTCAGTGCGAACGTCGATGCGTACGTCCACACGCCGCCCTGCTTGTCGCGCTTAACGAATTTTTCACGCACCGGGTACATCTGGCGGCAGCCCGGAATTCGATATCCGGTCAGCGCGGTGCGGATGCCCTCGATGATCGCGTAGGCGCCGGGACTCGGCCCTGACGGGTCGCCACCGACCGCCCATCCGAGGTCGCGCATCATTATCGCGATCTCGAACTCGAGTTTGCGTTCCTGGATTATCGCCGCGGTGTCGAGCAACTCGCCGTAGCGCGCGCCGTCATACCTCACCAACGCCGCGCCCACGCGATGGGTCAGGCGCCAGGTCTCGGGTCGATCCGAATAGTGCGCGATTTCGATCGAGTTGATTTGCGAACTAAGTCGATTCACGATCGCGTCTTCGATCGTCGCGATATCGATCGCCGTCGGCGGCGTGAAGACCACGCCGTTCCACGGCACGTCGAGCATGGCACCCATCTCAGTAGCCCTTCAGATTGCCGCGGTTGAAAACGCGATCCGGCGCCTGCACGGTTTCCACCGCCCCTGCCGCCGTCGGCGGCTCCTGGTTGTCGGCGGACAGACCGAGCGTGAGCTCGCCGGCGGCGACTTTCGTGAGCATCGCGACCGCGTCGTCATAACGCTTGCGCGCGTCTTCGAGGTCGTGCAGCGGCCGCAGCGATTGCAGCCGGTACATCGCGATATCGGTCGTGAGACGGTTAAGAACGGCCGGAGGATCTGTCAGCGGCAGCGCGAAGCGCCCTTCGATATACCCGTCGATTTCCGCGGAAGCGTCGGCAAGAGCCTGCGTGATCGGTGCGTCATTTACCGTGGTCGCGGTAGGGTCTTCATTAGTCAGTTGAACAAGGTCTCGATTAGGGTATCGATTGATCATGTCTTGCGCGGTCGCGTAACTCACTGTCGTAACCTCATCGCATCAGAAGTCGTGATTTTCCTTAAGGGCCTCTCCGCGGGCGTCAGGCAACTGGCCTGCGCCCGCGGAGAGTGGGCACGCACTCCGGCGCCGCGAGCGGGAGGGGGACCCGCGGTACGCCGGCTCAGGAAAACTGGTTTCATCTCCGCGTCCTTACGCCAGAAACTCACTGACTATGAGGTTCGCGCTCTTGAGCCAGATGTTCGAGGTCGCGACGCTCGCGCTCGCGCCGGCGCCCACCATGAACTCGGAGTTCAGCAGTTGAAGCGCGACTTCTTCGAGCGCTGGCGGCACCAGCAGGTACACGCCGTCGCGACTCGACAGCGCGCCAAACGGCTGTCCCGCATCGGTTTTGAACGCTCTCATAGCGGCGCGTGCCGCTCCGTAGTTGGTCGGATTGCTCAGATCGGTGTTGCTGGCATATGCCAACTGCCAGAGCCCGACGCCGGTGTTGGCCCGCCCGTCCACGCCGTAGCGAAACTCGCGCCGGTTGAACACCGCCTCATCGGTGACGGTATTCATTCGCGTCACTGCGTATTCGCGCCGCAGCTGAAAGATGAATGGGCGGATCACTCGCGACGCATCGATCAGGAACCAGTACGCACCCGACCCGCTCGAGTTGATATTCGCCGCGGTGGTTCCGGTCTGCCCCATCAGGCCGACCGGATGACTGTCCGAGAAAAAAGGCACCTGGTCGAAGCCGACGACATCGCCCGGGTTCGCCACCGCGTCTTTGATCATCGCGAACAGCAGCATGTCCGGATCCACCTTGGTGTCCCATCCAAGCTGCTCGATGATCGGCTCGTACGCGCCGTAGGTATCGTCCTCGATATCGTTGCGATCGATCGCGACCGTATCTTCGAAGTTCCGATTGACTATTGTGTATTCGTGCGTCTCGAGCGCCTGAATTACTCTGTCGCCCAGCCACTCGCGGAACTTGGTAGTGCGGCCGAGCCATGGATAGGTAGTCTGGCGCGACGCCGAACGCACCACGCTGGTGATCTGTTCGTAGTATGACGGCGGCTTCTCGAACCCGCGTTGAAAGACGACGTCGAAGCCGGTGAACAATGCGGTCAGATTCGCTGCGCTGATTTCCATCTAATTCTTCCTCGTCTTCGTTTTTCGGGTGAAGGCGGTCATCACGCGGCTCCGGTCGCCTGATGCCAGAAATCCACCCACACCTGGCCGCTCGGATCGATCGCAACCACGGTTCCGGCCGCCGCGTATTGCTGCACGGCCGCGCCACTTGCGCGATCGGCCGCCGTGACGTTGTTGTCGTCGAGCGCAAAGCAGATGAGTCCGACCTGCGCCGCGCCAACCGATCCATCCGTCGCGTAGAGGAACACTCCCTTGCGCGCCGTGATCGAAAGCGCGCCGGCGGCGCCCGGATTGTTAATCGCGTTCTGCCCCGGAGTGCCGTTGCTCACGTATTCGGCGCGCCCAATGATCTTGAGCGGGTTCGCGACGGTCGTGGTCGCGGAGGCAGGCACCGCATTGCCCGCCGCGTCCAGCGCGACGATCCCGCCCAAGTAGATGTTGGTGTTCGCTTCGACCGGGTAAACGCGCATCCTGCCGCCATCGGCCATCTCGGGCGTGTTTCGCGCATTGGTTAGAGCCGCCATCTTTTCACCCTTGTTGATGCGCGCCGGCGCGGCCGCTTCAGAGCCGCGCGAGGCGCGAGTTAGTCCTGGTTGCTTCGGAAATCGGCGCTGCGGATTTCCGCATTTCGGAGATCGGCGTCGGCGCGTTCGAGGCTCAGGAAGTCCGCGCGTCCGCGCTTGCGCCGGATAAACTCGGAATGCTTGAGGCCAAGTGGCGAGCAGATGGCAAGCTCCGCCGCGTTAAGCCCGCCCGCTCGTCTCTCGGCCGGCGGCTCTCCCGCCAGTCCCAGATTCTCGCCGACGATAGACGGCTGCTTGGCGGCGAACGCCTGGAATCCCCGCGCGTCTGCGGCGCAGTACGCGATCGCCCACTCGCGCTGCGCCGGCACGATTTTGCCCGCGCGAATCGCTTCTTCCACCGTATGCGCGGCGTGTTCGCGCGCGCGCTCGGCTTTGAGCGCGTTGAGCTCGGTAAGCGCCCGCTCGAACTCCGCGATCGCCACGTAATGGGCCGGGTCGTGTGCGTGCTCGCCGGTGGTTGGCGCAGCCGCATCGCTGGCCGCGCGCAGTTCGCGCACCCTTGCGACGACGTCGGCGACCGGCGCATCGCCGTCGAGGTTCAGCAGCTCGCGTAACTCTTGAGTTGGAAATTCCATGCGTTCGTCCTTCGCGTCTGCGGCGGCAGTGCGCGACGCCGCGATCGCGGTCAGGTGAAGGTTTGGATTGTTGGTGAGACCGGCTCGCAACAGCCGGGTCACGCCGCCGTCTTTCGGATCGAACTGGAACACGGGCGAGACGTACCGGTACTCGCGCGCCGCGATCGAATTCGCCGCCCGCGCCGTCCATTCCACCCGCCCCCACACGGCGCCCCCACGCACCTCGAGTTCGCGGATCCATCCGGCGGCAGGAGCGGGCCGTCCTTCGGGCGCGCCGAAATCCGTGGCATGGTCGTAGTCAATCGGCAGGCCCGCATTCATCTGCAACGCAATTGTCGATTCGATTACCGCGGCCGGATCGTCAAGCCGAAATGGCCCGCGTCCGTCGCGCCCGTAAAACACGCCGGCCGGCAGCAGCTCGATCCATTCGGGCGCCGCGGCGACTTTTTCTCCCGGCGCTGGCGCGAAGGCGGGCGCACCGGCGGTATCGATCACGAACGAAGGAATCAGTTTGCCCGCCCGCGTCTCGCTCTCACCGCCGGTGCGTGTAATGAGGTCTTCCATCGAGGCGCATTGTGCATTGCGCTTCGACATTGGATAAGGCTGAACAGTTCAGCCCTGAACTTTCGTGGCTATCGGGTAAATTATCGCTACTAATAGTAGATGCCCGCGCGTGTCGCCGACTCCGCTCGCCTCGCGTTCACCCGCGCCGGCCTGCGCAAAATTGGCCCCGATCGTCAAATGTAAAGCGGCGGGCCATTTGGTCCGCCGCTTCGTTGCGCGCGTCGTTAAGTCCGGCCCGGCCGTCTATTTCTTTACCTTCGGCGCTTTGCCGGTCCCCGACAGCGGGATCTTCTGCGGTTCTCCCGTTTCGTCGTCGTTGACGATCAGCTCTCCGCTTTGTGCCGCGGTATCCGTTGGACTGAAGGTCACCGAAACGTTACAGCTCTTTCCCGGCGCCAACGATGTGCTGCATTGGCTCGTGACCGCGAATGGCGCGGCGGCCGACTCGGTGGTGACTATTACGGTGATCTTGGACTTCTTGGAGGCGCCGTTCTTGATCGTCACCGTCTTGGGTTTGCTGATCGAATTGACGATAGTCGATTTGCCGAACTTCACGGACTTGGGCGAAAACGTCAGCTTGGGGTCCACCGGCGTCGGCGTCGCGGACGGGGTGGGCGTCGCGGTGGCAGTCGCTGACTCGGTCGCGGTCGAGGTCGCCTTCCCAGTTGCGGTCGCGGTCGCAGTCGTCGTCGCAGTCGCGGTCGGCGAAGGGGTGCCGGTAGCGGTTGCGGTCGGCGTCGGAGTCGCTGTGGGCGTCGCGATTATCCCGTCATACACCAACGCCCGATTGTTGCTCGTGTCCGCCACGTACAGATCGATATTCGAATCGACCGCCAGCGCGGCCGGCGCGCACAAGCTGTCTGCGCCAAGTCCGTTCAAGTCGCCCGGACCAATTCCCCGATTGCATCCCGAGGTCGTGAAATTGCCGCCGTCGCCCTGTCCAATCACCATCGCCGCTGCGGTATCCGTGCCGAATGGCGCATTGTACTCGAGCACGCGATCGTTGCTCACGTCGGCCACCCACAGGTTGCCGAACAGGTCGAGCATCAATCCTGCCGGCGCGCATAATGTTGACGCGCCCGGCGCCGACGACACGCCTTGATTGCATCCCGACGCCGTGAAGTTGCCCGCCTGACCGAACACCCGCGTCGCGTCCTGCGTGCCCGCTAGCGGCGCGTCGATTTCCATCACTCGGTTGTTGCTCGAATCCGCAACAAAAAGATTCCCCGACATGTCCAGCGCCACGCCGCCCGGATTGCACATCCCGTGATTGCTTGGCGGCGGATCCTGCCCGACGCCGTCGGCGCATTGCGTGTCGAAGAAATCAGACACGGCGCCCTGTCCGTAGGACCGATTCGCAAGCGCATCCGACGCGACCGGCGGATTGCCCGCCTTGGCGAACTCGAGCACGCGATTGTTCCCCGCGTCCGCGATATAGATGTTGCCCGCGCCATCGAGCGCCACCGCGGCCGGACTGCACAAGCTCGTCGCACTCGCGCCGTCGAGATTGCAGTTCCTGGTCGTGAATGCCCCGCCCTGTCCGTAAACGAAATCCGCCACCGCGTCGCCCGCGCCCGGCTCGCCGCTGGCCGCGTTGAACGGCGTGTTGTACACCAGCACGCGATTGTTGCCCGAATCCGCCACGTACAGATTTCCGTTTTGATCGACCGCCATCCGCGCCGGACCGCACAGACTGTCCGGGCCGAGTCCGGCCACGTCGCCGCCCGCCACGCCGTTATTGCACTTGTACGAAAAAAGGCCGGGCTGTCCAAAGGCGATATCCGCCGGCTGCGCACTAAAGTACGACGACACGTCATTCCATCCGAGCACGCGATTGTTCGTGCTGTCGGCGACATATAGATGCCGATGCGGCGGGTCCGACGACGCGTCCACTGCGATCCCGCCCGGCGCGTGCTCGCCTATTGCATTGACGTAGTTCGGCGCATTGTGCGACAGATCGATCTGCCCGCCTGCGCCGTTGGCTACTTTGTTGGCCGGCGAACTGCCCTCGTTGAACTCCAGTACCCGATTGTTCGCCTGGTCGGCAACGTAGAGATTGTTGACCGCATCGATCGCCAGCCCCATCGGGAATTGCAGCGACGCGGCGTTTGGATTCTGCGCCCCGGGCCCTATCATCAGGTTGAGCAGGTCCGCCGTGTCCAGCAGGACCGGCTGCGTGTACTCGTACACCTGGTTATGAGTCTCCGATGAAACGTAAAAATTCCCGTTCGAATCGGCCGCGACTCCCGACGGATGCGCCAGGTTGTTTCCCTCGAAAACCAGGTCGGCGGTAGTATTATTGGTCAGCTCGTAGCCGAACGGGCCGTTGTATTCCAGCGCGCGATCGTTCTGCGTGTCGGCGACGTAGAGATTGTCGCCGTCATCGACCGCAATCCCCACCCCGAAAAACGGCGCCATGCACAGCGTCGTGAGAGTCGCGCCGCCGCCCTGGTTGCAAGCTCCGCTGACCAGGTTGGGCTGTCCAATCGCCACGTCCGCCGTCGCGTCGCCGAAATTTCCCGGCGGCCCGCTCACCTTGGTCATCGGAATCGGCGCGAAAAAGACCAGCGCGCGATTATTACCCACGTCGGCAACGAATAGATTGTTGCTCCCATCGACCGCCACGCCCTGCGGACTGCTTAGACTGTTGGCGCTCATTCCGCTCCGCATTCGTGATAAAGCTCCCGACCTGCCCGAATACCGCGAAAGCTGCGAAATCGTTCGTTTGATTTGTACTGGAAAGCGCCGCAAACGGATCTTCGAATACTAACACTCGATTGTTCATCGTATCGCCGACGTACACGTTATGTGATCCGTCAACCGCGACTCCGATCGGTTGGCACAAGCTCGTCGCGCCCGGCGCCGGCGCATTCTGATTGCATCCCGATGAATTGAAATCAGGCTGCCCAATCACCAGGTCCGCCGCGCCGCCGGATTTAAACGCCGCGATGCTCTTCCATCCCATCACGCGATTGTTCTGGGTGTCCGCCACCAGCACGTGGCCGGCAGACTGGTCGATCGCCACTCCCGCCGGCGCGTCCATTCCGATCGGATCGACAAAGTTCACCGCGGTCTTGATGAAATCGATTTGCCCCAGCACGCGGTCCGCGCTCAGCGCGCCAACTCCCGCGCGCAAAACTCCGCGCATTGTCGAAAGCCACAATGCGCCCGCAATAGCCGCCGGCAATACGATCCCGCCAGTCCGCAAACTAGGGCGCACGCGCTCTCCTTCCGACAGTCCTGACCCGCTCCTTCCAGCTATGCTTGGTGATGAGGATGCTAGACAGACGGCGGGGTCTGGCTGCGTGTTAACTGGCCGTAAACTGCCTGTCGGGGAAAAAGCTTAGCGCCACTTCATGCTTTGTCGAACACCATCAAAGTTCTCCAAAGCACCTATTTTTCATTCTTACCTCCGATTTTTCGCCGGGACCGCGCCTCCGGCCCGGCGTAGTGTTCGGATTTCACGGCAGAGGACAGGCGAAGGGTGCCGCCTCCGAGGCCTGCGCGCTTTTTTTCTCCGTGTCACCCTGAGCGAAGTCAGCGTAGTGGGTGCCGCCTCCGAGGCCTGCGCTCTTTTTTTTTTCCGTCATCCCGACCCGAGTGTGGGCGGTGGGTGCCGCCTCCGAGGCCTGCGCTCTCTTTTTCTCCGTCATCCCGACCGGAGTCTGCGGAGTGGAGGGACCCCGGCTCCGAGATTCTTCCCCTTCGGCTTCGCTCAGGGCTTCGGCTCAATCTCAGCAGCCTCGTTCAGAGTGACACGCGGCGCTCGATTGTTTGCTCGCGCGGCGGCTATCGCGTTACGCCGCATGCAACGCTAGACAATAGCCCTTGCAGGGGAGCAAATGGCCACACTAGAAGAGTTGGCGCGGAATAAGTTCCCGGACCTATCTGAGGCCGAAATAAGGGTCCTGCGAGCGGCTTCCGATGGGATCGTAGCGGATTGCCTCCGCGACCTCGGCGGAGGTGACGACCCGGCGAAGGCCGACGGAACGCCCGAGACGCCCGACGAAAAATGGAGGGACACGCGCAACGTCCGCGCCGCTCTGATCCGCTGGCTTCTCGTCAATCGCGAAGCCCGCGAACAGGTCGATCCGAAGGGCGTCCAGATTCGGGGCGCCCGGATAACCGGCCATCTCGACCTCAGCTTTGCGAACGTGCTCTTTCCTCTCATCTTGTTTAGATGCCGTCTGGAACAGGATCTCGACTTGAAATATGCGAAGATGCCCTTGCTCAGCCTGGAGGGCAGTTGGACCAAAAAAATAAGCGCTGACAGCCTCAATGTGGAGGGCGGCCTCTTTCTGACGAACGGTTTTCATGCCGAGGGCGAGGTGGGGCTGCCCGGCGCGAGCATCGGGGGCGACCTGGTTGGGGAAAGCGGAACATTCAAAAATTCGGATGGAAAAGCCCTGAACGCCGACCGCGTCAAGGTGACGGGCAGTGTTTTCCTGAGGAAGGGCTTCAGCGCCGAGGGCGAAGTGCGGCTGCCCGGTGCGGCCATCGGGGGCAATCTGGAAGCAACAGGCGGAACATTCAAATGTCCGGGCCGAGACGCCTTGTTCGCCGACCGCATCGAGGTGGGCGGCAGCGTCTTTCTGAACGACAAGTTCCTTGCCGAGGGCACGGTGCGACTCGTCAGCGCAGAAATAAAGGGGGCAACTGGCCGTCGTCGACGCCTGGCTGGACGAATTAAATCTCCAGAGCGCCCATATTTCAGGGCCATTCCTTTGGCAGCGCATCGAAGATCCGCGCTTGGTGGAACGGAAGCCATCTCTTGGACTTGAACGGTGCGAAGGTGGTGGCGTTGGACGATGAGGAGGCTAGCTGGCCGCAAAAGGGAGGGCTGATTCTTGATGGTTTCGTCTATGACCGCATAGCCGATGGGCCGACCGACGCGCCGACGCGGCTCAAGTGGCTGCACTTGCAGCCGGACGGTTATCTCCCTCAGCCGTACGAGCAGCTAATCGCCGTCTTGCGGCAGACGGGCCACGAGGATCAGGTCGCGGAAGTTGCCATCGCCAAGCAGTGGGACATGCGCAAGCTGGGCCATCTCGGCTGGTTGGGCTGGATATGGAATTGGTTCCTCTATTTCTTCGTAGGTTACGGTTACAGACCGTGGCTGGCGTTCCTCTGGATGGCGATACTGGTGGGCGTCGGATCCCGCAAGCTTTCTCGCGCCCACTCCGCCGGCGTGCTTGTTCCTTCCGACAGGGAGGCTTACGAGGAGTACAAAAAATCGAAGAAGGTACCAGCATACTATCCCCGCTTCCACGCACTTCTCTATTCGCTCGACGTCGTTCTCCCCTTCGACCTTGGCCAGAAGTCCAATTGGCGGCTGATTGACAGATGGCCCGGCGATCGCGCGTACCGTAGATACCAATCGTGTTCCGTAGCTCAGCTAATCGTCGGCTGGATATTGTTGCTGATCGCGGCTGCCGTCACGACTGGATTAATCAAGTAAGGACTGACGCGCGCAGATGATGCGGTAGGACGCCTCTTTCCCCTAACCCTCTCTGACAGGGACCCTTCGACTTTGCTCAGGGTAAACTCCGCCCGCATCTTTTCTTCTAATACCGGGCGCATGGGGTCACCCCTGCCCGTTGGCACGGCTGGCCAGTATTAACAGACCGCGCGCGACAACGGAGCGCGGCGTTAACACTGGGTGCAGGGGTCACCCCCTGCCCGCGCCCGCCAACGGCGGGCGGCCTTAATACTGGGTGCAGGGGGCACCCCTGCGGTCACCCCTGCTTTTGTAACCTCCCCTTCAAGCCTGCTAATGTTCTCCTCGAAAACCGCCCAACCATCGGTACCGGAAAGGAGACCGCCACCATGACCATCAAAGAGCGAATCGGGTTTGCGACCCTGACTCTCGCCGCCGCGCTCGTCGGAGGCGCTGTGTCCGGGCATATCTTCGCCGCGCGCGCCGTTGACGCCGCCGCAGCCCCCAAGATGATGACTGCGCAGAAGTTCATGCTCGTTGACGCCAAGGGCAACACGCGCGGCGAATTCAACGTCACCAGCAAAGGCGTCGCACAACTCGCCGTCTTCGACGGCACCGGCACCTTGCGCGCCGGACTCGGCGTCGGCTCCGATGGCGCCCCGGCGCTCGGCATCTTCGGCCGCGACGGCAAGCCGCGAATCGAAGTCGGACTCGCCAACAGCGTCGCCCGCATTGTGCTCTACAATCCGAACGCGCTGCCGCAAGCCACCCTCGCCGTTGCCACCGACGGCCAGTCCGGTCTGGACCTCTTGGACAAGGACGGCATTCCGCGCGCCTCGTTCATCGTGGCGACCACTGGCGCTCCCACGCTGCGCCTGGCCGATCAGCACCTCGCGCGCGTCGGCCTCGACGTGACGCCCGACGGGTTGCCCGGCCTCGCACTGCTCGGCAGCGACGGCAAGACACGCGCCTCGGTCACCCTCAATGCTGACGGCACCGGCGCGTTCACGTTGTTCGACGACAATGGAACCGCGACCAACTCCGTCCCTTGATTGACTCTTCACAAGGGGTGGCCCGCGATGGCCACCCCGCTTTTTTTCTCTCCATGCCCAAGGAACCAATGCGCCAACGCCCTTCTACTTCCGTCGCGGTCGTCTTCTTGATTGCCGCGTTTTCGACCGCGCTCTTCGGATGCGCCTCGCTCCAGCCCCAACCGCCAACTCCCGAGCAACAGGCCGAGCAGATCGAACCGATGCTCTCCGCGGCCGGCTTCAGGATGCTCCCGGCCGACACTCCCGAGCGCCAAAAGCAACTCGAGTCGCTGCTTCCGCTGCAGGTCGAGTACTACGTCGGCAAGACTGGCAACCTGCACTATTGGATGGCCGATCCGGACTATTGCAAATGTATGTACATCGGCACCGAGGAGGATTATCAGAAGTACGAGAAGTTGAAACTCGACGAACAGTTCCAGGCAAAGGAAGGCGAGATCTCCCAGCAAACCCTCGAAGCCCAGCAGATGGAGGAAATGGACATGCAGGAAGAGATGTTCAATCCATACGGCATGGGCCTCGTCGGTCCGATGGGCCCTGCGATGTACTGGTGACGACCGCGAGCAGTCCGCCCAACTGCCGCGCATCGTCAAATCAGTCTCGCGCTTTCGATCTGCGTCAGTGAATAACTGAAGAATGCACTTTGACGCTTTTCTCTCGCGATGCCGTGCGCAATGGCCCGAGTTCGACGACGCCGGCCGCCTCGCCCGTTCGCGCCATCCCGCCGATCGCTCTCTCTCGCACATCCTCGGCGAAATTCCCGGGATGGCCACCGAGAACAAGCTCCGGCTCCTCAATTGCGCCGTCGCCTCTCTCGAGCAGGGCGAAGTTTACGTCGAAGTGGGATGCTACAAAGGCGCCAGCCTCGTTGGCGCCGCGGCTTCCAACCCGCACGCGCGCATCTTCGCGTGCGACAATTTCTCGCAGTTCGACGGCGCCGCCGACGCGCTCCGCCGCACGCTCGACGCGCACACCGCGCCCGGCCAGGTCACCTTCCACGACATGGACTTCCGCGATTTCCTTGCCGCCGCAGCATGGCGTCCCGCACGCATCGGCGCCTACTTCTATGACGGTGGCCATTCCTTTCGCGATCAATATGACGGCGTCGCACTCGCACTCCCCCGGCTCGCCGACGACGCCCTCGTCATCATCGACGACACCAACAAACGGGCCGCTCGCTCCGCCAACGGACTCGTCGCGCGCGCCCTGCCCTCGTTCGAACTCGTCCTCGATTTGCGCACGCCCCGCAATCATTCGCCCACCTGGTGGAACGGCGTGCAGGTCTTTCGCTATCGCCGCCGTCCAGGCGACGATGCTATTCGATTCCCCGGCTCCGGCTTCGCCATCCGCAAATTCATTTACGATGACATCCTGCTCGAAATGAAGCATCGCCGCCGCGCGCTTCGCAAAACCATTAAGGACCGCCTCCGTCGCCGGCAGTAGCGGGGCACCGGCCCCCGCTAGTTCTGCGCCCTTCCGCACGCCAACGCGCCCAGGACCGCCTCGCCCTCGCTCGCCTCCGCGATCCCCAGCTTGTCCAGAATCGTCCTCTGTCCAACGCGCAGTCCCCGATCAGCAAGCATCGCGACGATCTCGGCGAACACCTTCACATCGCTGTCGTCCGGCAGGCCCAACTCGATCTTCGGATAGCGCAGCTGCGGTCCCATGTTCAGCTCGACGATTGGCCGAACCAAGTCGCGGGCGAGCGTCGCCGCCAATCGCCTCGCATCAGCGTTCAGGATGTCGCGTCTCACGCCCTCATGGACTTCAGCCGCCGCGCGCGATCCTCTCGAAGCCGGCATCTCAGTAGTCAATGTCTGCCCGAGAACTGCTTTACTCACTTGCGCGTCCAGATACTCACAAAATGTCTGATACAACCCCGCGCTGCCGTTCTGATGCGCCTCGATAAACTCTATTACCATCGACTCCGGCATTATCGCCGCCGCATCAGTGCCTATTCGCGAAACCGCCGTCAGTAGTGCGTGCTTGTCCTGTTCCGACGCGCCCGGATGGTATTTGCCTACTCGAAGAGGCTGCCCGAATACCTCAGTGAACGTTACCCAGTCCTTTAGTACGTAGTTTTTAAACAGGTATGCCCACCCGGCGGCGCGCGCCAAGCCGCCCCGAATCGGCAGACCGGCTTTCGCCTTTGCAAAATGGGTAACAAACTTGTAGGGCGCCAGCGGCGCCGTCATCGGCTGGATTCCGATTCCGGGGCGCATCGACGCGTATATTCCGTCGCCGCCGAAATGGGTCGGTAATCGCGTCTGCGTTTCGCTCTCGACCGGGATTGCCTGGCCGTTCAGTGTCCGCACCAGGATCTGCTCGCCCGATATCCAGTCAAACGCGAACCAGCGCGGGTCGCGCCATTTCAACTGCGCGGGAAACCATTCTCGCCCAGAGGTATCCCAGATTATTTCAGTCGCTGAGAAGCCCTTGCCGAGCGCATCGAGGACGTCGAACAGCACGCTGTCGAGTTGGTGCGGTCCGTCGGCGATCATCGCGCGCACCATCGCCGCGGCGCGTTGATCCTCGGACCCGCTCGACGCCGCGCGCACGACCAGGTCCAGTTGCGCGACCGCATTCTTGCGCGTGCCGAGCACCGCCAGGTAATGCAAATCTTTTTCCTCCATTTCTTCGGCCAGCTCGAGATACAAAAAAGGATCGCCGAACTCGGCTTGTTGGAGGATTCCCGACAATCGTTCCGGCGTCAGTCCGATCGACGGATGCATCACGGAATATATATTTCGCACTCCCGCCATCGTCGGCGCCGCCTGCTCTTCGCGCAGCATCCCTGTATCAACTTCGCGTCCGTAAGCATCGTAGAGTGTCATTGTTGCTCTCCTATCGCATCAGTCAGATATATGCTCTTTCGATGCGGCTTCGCCTATTTTCAAAAGCCATTCGCCGCCGCATCGATGGCATGCTTCGGGAAGGCGAATCAGCGCGAGTATGAACTCATAGCCACATTCTTCGCATTTCCATCTCCAGTAGCTATTCATCCGCATATCGGGGGGAAGCGGCGGGGGTTGGGTTTTCAGAATCCTCGCACCCTCCCGCCCGCCAGCTCGTCTTCCTCGGGCGGCGCGCCGAATGGATCGATCCGCCGGTCGAAGGTGTCCCGCTTGCCCGGCACGGGCGCCGAAATGTACGCGACCTGCCCGGGGTCCGCGCGCGACGCGAAGAACGCCAGCGCCGCCGCCATCGCCGAGTCGCCATGCCGTCCCTTGCCGTCGGCCCCGGCGCGCCGCTCGGCGACTTTCGCCACGCCTTGCTCGAGCACGATGGCGCGATGGTCGGCGAGCACGTCCGCATCCTTGGGAATCTCGATGGTGCCGTCCTCGAACGCCGCCTTGTAGCGCGGCATATTTTCGCGGTACCACGACTCCGACAGCATCACCTGCACGATTCGCGCGCCGTAGCGCTGCGCCGCAGTCTCCGCCAGGTACTGTCCGTTGCCGCGCGCGTCCATCGCACCCATGGTGAATCGCGGCAGCCGGTCGGCGATATAGAAAAGCACCTGCTCCTGGTTTCGAAACGGGATATTGCGCAGCTCGACCAGGAACGGCGTGCGCCGCATCAGGTCATGCGCGATCTGGAGCGGCCAGATCACCGTCAAGTCGCCCGAACGCCCGAAGTCCTCGCCGAAGAAACTCGCCAGCGCCGGATCCAGCGCCGCGATTGCCGGCGCCAGGTTGTCCTCGCACCACGCCTGGGTCTCCGAGTAGCGATCCGCTTCCGGGCGTCCCGAAAATTCCGCCGGCATCTCCCAGCGGAGTATCGGGATACCGGCTTTCATCCGGGCCTCGATCAACACCGAGCTCAGGTACGCGCCCGACGACGCGCGCGGGATGCAGAAAAGTTCTTCGCCGACGTTATCGCCGTAGTAATCGACAATCTGCTGGCGCCATTCGCGCTGTCTTTCCTCGCTCCATTCGGTTTCGCTCTGTTCGCATATTTTTCTGTATAGTCCGTCGGCCAGCGCTTCGTCGAAAGTCGTGCGATGCAGTGAGTATGGACGCCGGCCCGCGCGAATCTCACTGATTAGTTCGTTGAAGGGATTGTTGGCGCCGTTGTGAGTTGAGATTATCCGCACCAATCCGCCCCACATGGTAAACGCGAGCGCCGCTTTCAGCAGCCCCGGCAGGTCTTCATGGAAGGCGGCCTCGTCTATAACCGCGCATCCGTCCTTGCCGCGCAGATTGGACGGCCGCGACGACAGCGCCACGATTTTGTGCCCCGACGCGAAGCGGATTCGGTAGGCCAGGATGTCGGCGCGCTCGTCGGCGAGCGCGATTTCCTCGACCGCGTCGGCGGCGCGATTGAAGCGCCGGGCCCATCGCGCGGCCGCCTCGACGAACTCCAGCGCCATGTCCTTGTTGTAGCCGATGTACCATCCGTCGATTCCGGCGCGCCCGCCGGTGGCGGCGCCGAGCGCGCGATCGGCAGCCTCGGTCCAGGTAATACCTATTCGCCGCGACTTCTCGCTGACCTTGGCTTGCGATTGGTCGGCGAGCCATCGGCGCTGATATGGAAGTAGTATTGAGAGTGGTTCATTCATTAGCTAATAGCTACTCCACTGAGTATCCCATGTCTCTCGCCCGTCGCCGGGAGGGGGTAAGGGTGAGGGACCTTTGTGCGGCGCGATTGTCCTATGCGCCGCACAGTCTGATTTGCGGCACTTTGGGTCCCTCACCCGCGCCGGAGGCGCGGCCTCTCCCGATACAGGGAGAGGCAATATAGGAAGGGGCTCTGCCGAGGGGAGGTGGCACGGGCACGCGGCAAAGGAGAAAGATCCGGGGTCCCTCGGCTGCGCTCGGGATGACACAAGAGCAGAGTCCGGTCGGGATAACACAAGAGCGGACTCCGGTCGGGATGACACAAGAGAGAAGGCGCAGAAGGAAGGCGAATGGGCTGTCACCGCTAAATCTCCATCAAGACTGCTCTGATGCGCCGCACATTCTGACTCGCGGCACTTTGGGTCCCTCACCCGCGCCGAGGCGCGGCCTCTCCCGATACAGGGAGAGGCAATATAGGAAGAGGCATTAAGACCGCTCTGTGCTGGCACCGCTAAATCTCCATTAAGACCGCTCTGATCTGATCGGCGGCGTCCTTGCTCAGCCCCTTGGCGCGCGCCTCCTCGACCTTCTTTTCGACCGCCGCCATTCCCGCGCGCATCCGCTCGGCCCATCTCTGATGCTCGGTTTCCGCCTTGGCCAGGCCCGACACGGTGCGCGCCAGCGCCGTGATATTCACCGGCGCGATCGTTGCGCTGCCGCGCTTCCGGTGCCCCGGCTTCTGGTTGGCGACGGACAGAACTTCGAACAGCTGGGTCTGCACCAGCCTCAGCAGCGCGGTCTGCATCTGGGTGTCATCATCCTTGAATTGCTCGCAGACGATTCGCGCCTGTTCCGTCGCCATCCGGATCGCCTCGAGGCGCCGCTCGAAGTTCTGCCCGTACCTGTTGATCGTCCTAGACGAGATCTCGAAGCCATTGTCCGCCAGCCATTTCGCCAATTGCTGCGAGGTATGAAAGGTGCCATCGCCGATCAGCGCGTCGAGCTGCCGCTTCAAATCCCGGGGCATCCGCCTCATCTTCCATCCATTGGCCGGCGCTGGCGCGAGCGGCACCCGTTTGGGCTTGCCGTCGGGCTCGCTTTTCTTCGCGCGCTTTTTTTCGTCGTCCATCGCGGTGCTCACCAATCCTGCTCAGTACTTGCGCGGACGCGCCACGCCAGTCGGAGCCGGGAAGTTGTACTCGACGACGTCAACGCCGCTGGCGGTGAGTTTCGCGAACCAGGTTTCCGCGCCCTCGCCTTCGAGTTCGACCAGGCCCAGGTCGCGCAGATAGGCGAGTTCGCGGCGCACGGCGTTGAGCGACAGCGAGAGCTTGATGTCGGCGAGCACCCGCCAGATTATCTGCTCGGAGACCGCGATCGGACGACCGGCGTCGATGACGCGCAGCACCCGCCATCGCGCTTCCTCGCGCCGTTTTTGTTCGAGATCAATTGCGTCCGGCATAGAGCCTTTCCTTTACCTCTGCGATTTCTTCGCGCATCTCTTCGCGCATCGCGTCCAGCTTCGCGTCCAGCGTGCCGCTGAACCTGATCCAGTCCTCGCGCCGCACGTACTCCAGCGGCAGATTCACGCGCAGCTCAGTAACCTGTTTTTCAAGCTCGTCAACGCGGCTGGAGTCGCGCTGATGCTGTTCGTCGCGCCGCCTCAGCAGCCATTGAATCGTGCTCGCGTTGACCGCCACAAACGCGGTGAATGCGGCGGCCCACGCAGCGACGTTTCCCCATTCCATCGTTTAAGTACTAAGCGCTCTCGCTTTTTTCAGTGTTAAGAGCGCGCGCTCCGATGTCGCGCTTTCGACGCTTTCATGCTTTCGTGCTTTCGTCCTTTCAGCCTTTAGTCCTTTGGGCATTAGCAGGCTGTTGAAAAAGAAATTTTCAACGCCTGCTCCCTCTCTCTTGTCTCCCCCAAAGGGGGAGAAGTTGTAGGTAAGAAGACAGTTTTCACGCAGGGTGTTGAAGGACTTGAACCGAAACCAACGATCGATCCCAATTTTTCAACACCTTGCTAGGAGCTTGAGGAAGTTGAACTAGAGCTAGACGCAGGACTCGAAGCAGGCGCCGGGGTCACTTCCGTAGTCAGCGAGGACGCCGCGCCGCTCAAAGTCGCCGCCTGAGTGTTCAACTGCGTAACGACAGCTTCGACCTCCGGGTCGTCCGCGTTGACACTGCCGCTCTGAAGGTTCCCGATAAGAGTCGCCGCCGCCGTCATCGCCGCCGTGGCGCCTGTCACAGCCGCTGCGATAGCTGCTTCTGCCGCTTGAAGGTCTTGAATTGCACTCATGATTCTTTTTACTACCTCTTCCTTTTGTTGAGCACTTAATTGTGCTTGTCTCACACTTAATTGTGCTTGTCTCATTTGTTTGCTAGCGCGCCGCTCTCTTAACACTGGGTGCAGGGGTCAGCCCCTGCCGACAGTTAGAGCTTTGGTGCCGGCGCCGGCGCGATGAAGCTCGATGCCCGACGCGACCATCTGGCGCAATGTGCTGAGCGGGATTTTCGTCGTGTCGAGGCCTTCCGCTCCGATCGCCGCCATGGCCATCGACTGGATATCGATCCAGGCGAGGTCGGATTGCAGGTTGTCGCCCTGATGGTCGGTCGCGTAGATGGCGACCGCCACGCCGATTTTCGTGCAGATCGTTTTGTAGATTTCGGCGCTGAAGGCCGGGATCGCTTTCGCGAGGTTGGACGCGACCTCGACGCCGATCGCCGGCGGCACGACTTTGACCGTGCCGGCCGGCAGCTTCGCCAGCATCGCTTGAACCTCGGGCGCCATCGCGCTGATGATAACCGGCGCGGCTTTTTCGATAACGTCCAGCGCCAGAGTGCCTATTGCAGCTCCCATCCGACTAGCTCGCTTTCGACGGTGCTGCTCCGGACGGCGCAGTCACAGGCGCGGGCGCTACCCCGGTCGGGCAATTGCCCAGCGCCGGGATGATCGGATTTTTCGTGGTCGGATCTTCGGCGATGGATAACTGGCCGCTCGGGCCGGTCCACAGGTTCGCCTGGCACCATGATTTCAGGCCCTGCTGGGCGAGCTCGGTGCCGATATTTGTCGAAATCGATACCGGCAATTGCGGTACGGTTATCGAACCGCCGCATAGCTGTGCGACCCAGCCGTAATCGACCTGGGCCTGCGCGTTGCAGAAGCCGGTTATTTCCTGGGTCAGCGCGGTGGAGGAATCGACGACGTTGTTGGGGCCGAATTGACTCTTCACCGTCGGCGAGACCAGGCCGCCGCCCTGTTGTGCTTGCAGCGGAATGACCTGCGTCGGGCCGCATCCGGCGAGCGCGAACACGCATAGGCAGAAAAATAGTCCAGGCAGTTTTCCAATCTTCGAAATCATGTCGGTCTCTCCTCGTTTCGGCGGCTATATTGCCGCGTTTTTTCAGTGACTGTTTGCTTGGGTTGCCCCATTTCGCTGGCGCTATCCTTTGCGCAACGGCTACGGCACATAGGTGACGTGACTCGCGGCGGTGCTGAGCGGCGTCGAAAGCTGGCTGAGCCCGGTATCGACGGGAGTCTCGATATCCATCGTCACGACGCCCGCATGATCGCATCGCGCGACGATGCGATGCGGCGCCGAGATCAGCGGGATGGGGCTGGTCGAAACGTCAATCGCCATCGCGGTGCCCGGCGCGAGCTCATCGGCCATCGGCTCGCGGCCGATCGCGCATTCGAGGGTGAACATCTTCTCGTGCACCTGAGCGCATCCCGCGAATGCCGCGATCGCGAGCAGGATCAGTCCGAGCGCGACGGCTGCTGCCGCGATCGCTTTAGTCGGACACACGTTGCTCACCGGAGCGTTCGCGCGCCCTGTCATAGGCGTCGCGGCAGTAGTCGCGGTCGTCGTGAAGAATCTTGAACCGCTTCTGGCGCACGATGTCCTGGTCGAGCGTGAAGCATGCCGCCATCCCCGAGCCGAGCGGACACGGCGCTTGCACCGCGTCGGGCAGTTGCGGCGGCGGATCGAGCGGCGCGATCTTTTCAGTATTAAGAGCGGTGGTGCAGTCGCTCGCGGCCGGTGGTGGCAGCAACGCAGGCATCGCAGTTGCCGGCACATCCACATGCGGCGCGTAGGTCGGCGCGCACGCCGCGAGGATGGAGGCGGACGTTACGGCAATCAACGCAGCACGACCAAGTCGCGCGAGCATGAGCACACCCCAAAAGCACCGGGTGCAGGGGTCGCCCCCGCTAGTTGCCATGGTCGGCGTCAACCGCTGTGTCGCTTTTTCGTACATCCGCCTTCGCATCCTCGACGTCGGCCTCGGATCGATCGCTGATCGCCAGCGGCGCCGTCGCGACGACTCGGCCGTACAGCGCAAATCCAGCGGTCATCAGCGCGGTCATGTTGCCGACCGTCACGCCGTTGACGACGATGTCGCCGACGATCAGAACGATCGTGCTGACGCATCCGTAGAACGCCTTCGATTTGTAAAAGACCTTCGCGCTTTTATCAGTGTTCATGTTCCTATCGGCGTCACGCGTAGGCGCGCGTCAGCCATCCTTTGATAAACTTGTTTTGGTTGCCGCGACGTCCCTGATTCGCTTTCGCCGCGACCATCCGGTAATGCGCCGCCAGCTCCGAGCGCAACGCCGCCATCAGCGAAGCCGGGTCGGCGCGCGCGGCTTCGGCTGCGGTGACGGCACCTATCACGCCGTCTTCGGTGACGGGACGGCCGCACGCGCGCAGCGCACGCTGAAGACATTCGATCGCATGGCCGGCTCCCATGTTGACGGCGAGGTCGAAGGTCTTGGCCGCGGCCGGGGCGGGCAGCTCGGCAAATCCGAATCGCAACCACCATTCACGCCAGTAGATTTTCACCGCGGCGTCACGGGTGAGGGCCGCGATGTCGAGTCCGGGATACGATCGCGCTGAAATTCCGAATTTGGTGGCGCCGCCGGGGTCGGCCGGATTCGACGAATAGCCACCCTCGTTGGCGAGCACGCGCTCGACGGCGGACAAAAATTCAGGGCTGTACGCGTCAGGAACGCTGATTGATGGGTCCACGTTTCAATCGCTCGGCGATCGGCGCGGACGTTGGCGCTGACTCGGCGGCCGGGGTTTCGGGAGCGCGACCCAGCGCGAGGACCTTGTACACGTATCGTTCGGTGCATCGGAGTTCGTGCGCGATGCGCGAGATGCTGACGTGGTCGGCACGCATCGCGACGATTCGCACGCGCCGGCGCGCATGAGTGCTGGTGACCGGAATCAACAGGCGGTCGCCGCCAAACATGCGCGCCATCGCCATCGCCGCCGGCAGCCCAATCGAGCGCGCGATCAGGTCGCCGGGTGCGGGGGCTACCGGGATGTACAAGCGGCGGCCGCCAAAATCCGCGATCAGCCGGTCGGCGGCGTCGTCACCGATCGAATGACAGATCTGATCGTAGAGCGAGGTCCGCGCGGCAGGCGCGAAAGGATTGAACCGCGGCGCCGGCAACGGGGCGCGATTGAGCGCGGGCATCCTGCTGGGGCTGGCGTTCATAAGCCGTACGCGGCGCGCAGATTGGAAGGAATCGAGCCGATCTTACGATCGCGGTCGTAAACCAGGCGTCAAGCGATCTCGCCGTTATCGTGGGCGCAGCTTTGGCACAGGCCGTGGTTGCGAATTACGTCGGCGTGGGTAGTGGCCTGGTGACACCACAGACAGGCAACGACGCGATTAGAAACAGTGGGACGAACGAGAGTGGCCGCGGGTTCCATAAATCCTCCGCGCGAGTTGGGGGGCGGTCGGACAGTGTGACGATGAATCCCGAACTAGGCTAAAAGTGTGTAGCCGGTAAGATGGATCGGTGGCGAGCCGGGGGAAGTGAGCGAGCGAAGGCGTGGCGCGATGATAGCGGGAGAGCGAGCGCGTTTTTGGAGGCGGGGGATTGGGGGCGGGTTGAGAGTGATTTGCTTGCGGCAAGATCATGCGCTTTATGAATTTTATTCCACATTAGGAGATTTATGTCAACAACAGTAGTTGACGCCGCGTTTCGCTCGCGGCTGACGCAGGTGATCCATTCTTTCGGCTCGGTGGTCGCGCTGGCGACGGCGGTCGGGGTTTCGGACAACGCGATCTACAAATGGTTATCCGGGCGAGGACAGCCGAGCGTGGCAAACCTGGTGGCGCTGGCGCGCGCGGGGCGGGTGTCGGTCGAATGGCTGGCGACGGGAGCCGAGGCGGCACAGAGTGCGCAGGCGATCACGCGCGCAGTTGAGCACGGCGACTTCGTCTTCATGCCGCGCAACCGGATTCGATTCTCGAGCGGGCGCGACGGGATACTTCGCAGCGACCAGGTGGTGGATTCGATCGCGTTCCGTGCGGGCTGGGTCAAGCGGCGGCTCAACACGGAACCGCGCGACTTGATCCTGATCGAGGTAGTCGGCGATTCAATGGCGCCGACGGTCGAGGATTCGGATTTGATCCTCGCCGATCTCGCGGAGCCGCGCTTCAGACAGGACGGGATCTATCTGTTGCGCCATGACAGCGGGCTTGCGGTGAAGCGAATCCAGCGGCGTCCGGACGGAAAGTTGCTGGTGCGCAGCGACAATCCGAAATACGAAGCGATGGTAGTATCCAACGTAAAAATTATCGGCCGAGTGATTTGGATAGGCGGCTGCGTGTAATGGGCGCGGAGGCGGGAGGAATTCCGGCCGCCGACAGGGGGTGCTCTCAAAGAATTGGAATTGGTATAGCCTTTCGATCGCCATGATGAAGGTGCTGATGGTTTGTACCGGCAATGTGGATCGCAGCCCGACGGCCGCGATGGTGCTGGCGGAGATGTGCGCACCGATGTGGGTTACCTCGGCAGGCACAGAACCGTGGGCGAGGAATCCGGTCAGCCTGGAGCTGGTCGAGGAGGCCGACGTGATTTGCGTCATGGAAGAGGCGCATCGCCGCCATATCCGTGACCGCTTCGGCGAGGTGCAGGCGGGAAAGGTGGTGGTGCTCGACGTTCCCGACAACTACGTCTGCTGGGAAGACGAACTCATTCGCCTGCTCAAAGGCAAGCTGCGCACGGCACTGGGACTGACCGGCTCGCGAGGATAGCGGCGCGAGCGCGCCTGCGACGGCTACAGGTCGTATTCGTCGAGCAGCGCCTGGCGCAATCTGGAGAAGTGAATGAGGCCGGCCTGGTACTGTAGCCTCTTTTGCGTGGGAATACTTTCCAGATCGACGCCGTAGCGGCGCGCCGCCTTAGCGGCTGCCGACGATACGATTCGTTGGTCGGCGCTCGCCACGATTTTCCGAGCTGACGCTGCGTCGAACAATTTCGCGGCGATGTTGCGCGGATAAACCCCGACGCTCACCAGCACATCGGCAGCAAGCTCGCGCGGATCGCTCAGATGCGCCTCATATCCCGTTTGCCGCGAAAGCTGGACTATTTCGTTGCGACTGGAAAAGAGCTTCGCGGTGACGTGATGCCCTACTTCATGTAGAAACGCGGTCGCGACCGCAGCCGGGTGATGGGCGCCATTGAGGCAGATCAGCGGGCGCTTCTCCAAACCGGAGTCGCTGCCGAGGTAGAAGCCGAGCAACGCGAGGCCCGACGGCCACGACATTTTGGCGATTCGAAAGTCGGCGCCCAAAGCCGAGGCGCGCTCGGCAAATTGACTCATCGATCCGAGGCGAACCGCCTCGTCGTTCAGATGTGGCCACGCTTTGCGCTTTCCCTCACTGACAATTTCCCGCACTTCGGCACGGCTGAGACAGCTGCGCAGCGTACGCCCATATTCGCGACTCCAGAGACGCTTAGCTTCGTCCGAAGTAGCGGTAACTGCAGGCACGCGTCCGTTTGCCGCTGTTTCAGCATTCCTGACAATGTCCGCAGTCAGTCCGAAGATGCGCGAGATAGGCTTCTTCCCGCTCATAGATTGCCCCAATGCACAAATTATAACCAGAAGTACTAAATTAATGCTAGATCGCCAATAAACAAGCCAGATCAGTCCGCGCTGAGTGCAAATTCCGTTGCGTTTCGAACCTTATCCTGTGTATTAATAGCCAGCCCTACAAATTGGCGTAATTGTAATCTATATGTTCGGACTTGATGTCCAATTTTCAATCTTCCCACAGGGCACGCGCGTCGATTTTTCGACGGCATCGGCAATTTAACGTGCAACGTTCACCGCCGCTGTGCGGCACATACTCGCAGAAGCCGCATTTCCTAATCAAGAAGCGCATCGCGATGAATTCGGACTGAAGGAGAAAGTTACTCATGGAACTGCGTCTATTATCTACCGAAAGCGAACGAACGATTTTCGCCGCACGTACCGAGCGGATTCGCGCTAGGAATGGAGTCGGCTTCAAGGAACGCCCCCGCTCGCGGCTGGCCAGAATTCATCTGACCTTCGGCAATCTCTACGCGCTGTTTGAAAACGACGACGACCCTGCCGAGCGAATGATCGCGGGGCTGGTGATGCACGATCTCGAAATGTTTCCGCAGACCTGCTCCAAGCCTGACCTCTCGCATCTGCCGCCGCGATCGGTGCTGGAGGTCAGCGAGCTCTGGTCGTGTGCGGTCGGGGCCGGCACGCTGGCGCGGGCCGGAGCGGCGATCATGGCCGGTCTGCTCGACGCGCGCGCGATCCTCGCGTACCTTGCGGTCAAACCATTTGACGGGACTCCATTTTACCGTACCGGGGGCTTCGTCGATGCCGGCGAACCGGTCGAGTATCCGTATCTCGAAACGGTCAAGGGAGAAGCGATCTGGGCGCAACCGATGATTTTGGAGGGCGAATCGCTCGCCAAGGTGACCCGGGTGTTTTCACAACTGATAGTCGAGACGTGCGACGACTATCGCGTCCTGCGCTTCAGAAACTTCCTGAAGAGAAGATCGGCGGGCAGCCGTCCGGTGCTCGTCAACGGCGAAGCGCCGATGGCGGGAGCGCGGCTGGGGCAGGAAAGCGACGCGGCGCAGGTGCAATGACGCCAATTTCAATCGAGGGTCCGAATCGGATCGGGACCAGCAGCGCTCGAGGGGGAACAATGAATTACGGATCAGCAATAGAGTCGTCGCCCGAGCCCAGTGGCTACGGCGACATCGGCACGAATATTCCCGTCAAACTCAGCAAGGAAGAACTGCGGGAGCTATCCATCGTCAATCCAATCCTCGCCTGCATCCACGTAGGCGCCGAGTGGGGATTGATCGTGGCCACGATCTACATTTGCCAGCGGTTCTGGCATCCTATGCTGTACGTTTTCGCGGCCGCGTTCATCGCTTCACGCCAGCACGCGCTGCTGGTTCTGATGCACGACGGCGTTCACTACCGGCTGCTGCGCAATCGGCGGCTCAACGACTGGATGTCGGAAGTAATGCTGGCGTGGCCGCATTTCGTCTCAGCCCGACAGTACCGCAAAAATCATTTTGCGCATCATCGGTACCTGAATAGCGCGCAGGATCCCGACTTGAAGCGCAGGAAAGGCGACCCGGCGTGGGCATTTCCGCTGGCTGTTCCCGAGCTGGCGAAACTGCTCTTGCGCGACGCGACGGGGTTGAACGCGGCCGCGATGCTGAAGCTGGCGGCGTCGGTGGCGTCCGCGGACACGGTGCCGGTGAGGTTGCTGGTAGTGAGATACGGTTTTTACGCGGCCGCCCTGGGCGCGATCATTTACGCCGGTGCGCTCGAGGGTTTCGCGCTCTACTGGGTAATTCCCATGTTCAGTTGGCTGGTGTTCATCATGCGCATTCGCAGCATCGCCGAGCATCACGGAATCGAGGAACCGGACAGCGCATACCCGCTGACCAGGACCACGCGTGCGAGCTGGCTCGAGCGGATTTGGCTCGCCCCGAAAAACGTCAACTATCACATCGAGCATCATTTTTTTCCGAGCGTGCCGTTCTATCGCCTGCCCAAGCTTCATGCGACTTTGCTGTCGAAGCCGGGGTTCCGCGAAGGTGCGCACATAACGGGCTCGTACTGGGGAGTGCTGGAAGAATCGGTTGGTCGCGACCCGTCGCATCGCGGCGATGTCCGCGGCGAAGGCGGATCGACGCCCGGGCGCATCCGGCGCGCCGCGGAGGCCACCGGCTGATGAGCTGACTCGGCGGAAACACAACTCTCTGTGCACATGGCTGCGTCTGGCTGTTTGCGCATCGCAGGCGCGGACTTGTAGAGTTGCGCGGGGCGCAAAGGCCGCCAACGACAGCCACGGCAGGGGAGACTCCGTCTGGTGGCGAATTTCAACCCGGTCCGTGAATGGCTGTTATTCCGATAACCTACAATCTTCGAAGCCTGATGGTGCGGCGGACGACCTCGCTGATGACCGCGCTTGGGATAGCGCTGGTCGTGATGGTGGTGGTGATTCTGCTCAGCTTCGTCAGCGGGCTGCGGCAAAGCCTGGAGCTGGCGGGAGAACCGGGTCACTGGGTTGTGCTGAGCCGCGGCACCTGGTCCGAGGGCGAAAGCTACATCCCTCGCGAGCAGGCGGACATCTTGCGGACCCGGCCCGAGATAAGCACCGACGCGTCGGGCGCGGCGCTGTTTTCTCCCGAGATGGTGGTGCCGTTCAACGCCGCGGTGAAGCGGCCAGCCATTCAGTTCAGGCCCGCGTCGCTGCGCGGTGTGTCGCCGGTCGCATATCGGATGCATCGCGGACTCAAGTTGGTGGCGGGGCGATGGCCGGCACCGGGTCGCGACGAGATGGCGATAGGACAAAAGCAAGCGGCACGTTTCCCCGAGCTCGGGGTGGGCACGAGCTTCAGGTACGGCCGCCGCAGCTGGACGATCGTCGGAATTTTTGCCGATCGAGGCAGCGCACTGGAATCTGAATTCTGGACGGACATAGACGTCCTGCAGCAGGATGCACGATTCGAGAACGGGTATTCCTCATTTCACGTCGTGCTGAAGCCGGGCACCGAGGACAGCTTTCGAAAGGCGCTCACGGGCGATGCGCGACTGACGGTGGACGCACTAAGCGAGCGGGAATTCTTTGCGGAGCAGGCCAAGGTCGCCGACCGGCTGCGCGCGCTGGTGCTGATCGTCGGGTTGATCGTCGGAACGGGCGCGGCTTTCGGCGGCATGAACACGATGTATGCCGCGGTCGCCCGGCGCACGCGGGAAATCGGAGTGCTGCGGACGCTGGGCTTCAGCCGGGGCTCGGTGCTGGCGAGTTTCATGGTCGAAAGCGTGATTCTTGCGGTGGCCGGCGGCGTCGTCGGCGATCTTCTGGCGATATTCCTGGGGGTCGGGGCTGGTCTCAATCACCGGCTCATGAGCGTCGGCGCAGTGGTCTTTTCGTCAGCCTTCAGCTTGAGCGCCCTGTCGGGCGGAATCGCCGCGGCGCTGCTGATTGGAATTGCCGGTGGCTTGCTGCCAGCCTGGCGCGCGGCTCATCTTCCGATCATCGAGTCGCTGCGCGAGGCGTGACGCGATGCAAACGCTGCATCTCGTCCTCCGCTATGCGATCCGACAGCCCAGGCGCGCGATTCTGACGATGCTCACGTTCGCGGTCGCAACTTTCATCTTCACGGTGCTGGCCGCGATACCCGGTTCGATCGACATGATTCTCAAAAAGACCGCGGAGACTCTGCGCGTGTATTCCTACAACGCCGACGGGCGTTACATTGGCGTGCCGGCGCGCGATTGCAGGACGATCGAAAAAATACCCGGGGTGGTCGGCTGCATGCCGATGGTCGTGCTGCGCGCCACCTATCAGCAGGCGTCGGAAATCGTGCAGGCGTTCGCGCTGGATGCGGACAAGGTCGCGCTGATGTATCCCGACTACAATCTTGCGCCGCAGGTGGTCGAGCAGTTTTCGAGCATTCGGAGCGCCGCGGTCGCGGGGCGCCTCCTGATGCGCAAGCATGGCTGGAAAGTCGGCGACGTGGTCACGCTGCGCGGCGATTCCAACCGGCTCGACATCAAGTTCACGATGGTCGGCGAAATCCCGGCGAGCAACTATCCCAATTTTTTCATGTTTCGGCGCGATTACCTGGTCGAAGCGGAAAAGGCGATCGGAATCCCCGAGGAAAAGCATCCCGCCGGATTCCTGGTGAGCCGGGTTGACTCGGCCAGCCACGTTGCGCCGGTCATACGTGAAATCGACAGCGCCTTTCACAACTCGGACTACGAAACGGCGTCGATGACCGAAAGCGAGGCGGTTTCCGGCCTGATGTCCACGGTCGGGGACCTGCGCGGCATCGTCCATGCGGTCTCGGCGGTGATTGCGCTAACGATTTTTCTGATCGCGGCCACTTCAATGTCGATGATGGTGAGGGAACGATTGCGCGACGTGGCGGTGTTCCGAGCGCTCGGATTCAACCAGCCGTACATTGCGCGCATGCTGCTGGGCGAGTGCGCGCTGATTGGCACGGCGGGCGGCGCGCTCGGATGCGCGCTGGCGTTGTGGCAGTTCGGCAGCGGCTCGACGCTGCACTCGGTGATGGAGAGCGCCGGCTATCTGACGGTGACCTACGGCGCCGCGCTCGAGGCGCTGCTCGGCGCGATCGCGATCAGCCTGCTGAGCGCCGCAATTCCCGTGTTGGGTGCAATGCGCGTGACGCCGGCCGACGCGTTTCGAAAGACGATCTGAACTTGCTATCTGCCGACCGCGTGACGAACCGTATTGAGGATATAGATGAAGTCGCGCGGCGATCGCACGTCGCCGAGAAGCGCCACGCGCGACAGCATTTCCATCTCGTCGCCCGAGATGCTGTGGATGCGCCTGAGCTGCTCGTCCTTGCGGAAATCTTCCCAAGCCGACTTGGCGTCCTTCTCGGGCTCGGGGCTGAGGATAGCCTGCGCGCGCGGATTGGCGAGGAAAAATAGTTCCCGCCGATCGAGCCCGAGCACTTCGGCAAGCCGGGTTACGATTTTGTCCGACGGGTGGCGCTTGGCCGATTCGAGGTGGCCGATGTACGGAGTTGAAGTCCTGATCCGACGCGCGACCTCTTCCTGGGTCAGGTCGAGCTGTCGACGGCGCTCACGAAGTACTTGCCCGAAGCTGCGTTCCTTGATCCGTGCCATTGATGGTATCCCCTGGAGAAACTTCTGCGCGGCGTGGGACCAACCGCGTTCCCAATCAATTGGATGAAAGTGGATGGCGCCATTTTGTAGCATCGATACGCCCATAAGGCAAATTCAGCGCTGGAGCCCGCGCGGCTTCGGCTTCCTGAAGATCGCCGCCCTGCACCAGGGTGGACCATAAATCCTTCGGATCGCTGAAAACCAGGTCGGATTTGGCCGGGACCACGTACCACGCGCCCCGCATGACTTCGCTGTAGAGCTGATCGCGCAACCACTGAGCCTTTCCTAAAATGACGCGGAGATCGGCGATCCGCGGGTCCTTCAGCACCTCGACGATGGCGTCGTGGCCGGTCGCGACGTAAGTGTCGTCGAAAATTCGGGTCGCGGAGGCGGGTGCCGACGACGCGCGAAAGATCACTGACGGCTCGTCAGGTTCCACCGGTCCGCCAAGGTACATCGTTTCCTGCTGCCTCTTGAGCGGGCGCGCTTGCGCGAACATATCCCGAACCCGCATTTCGGCCGGACTGTTTATTATGACGCCGGCCAGCAGCGGCGGCTCGGTGGACGGGATCATCAGGATTACGGCGTGCTGAAATGGCGGATCCCGCAGATCGCGGGTGGCAACCAGAAAGGAAGGCGTCGTCAGGTCCGTGCTTTGCGCCTTTTGCGCCGTCGTCAAGGTCGCAATCACCGCCGTGGACACGACCAGGAGGCCCGCTACCATCGGTCCTCGGAGCCTGCTGCTGAATGCTCGCATACAGGAACTACATAGCCGCAATTCGAATCAATCTTCAACGCCGGTTGTCGCAGATACTACCGCCCGCTGGTGCAGCCGAGCGTTGCGAATCCTCGATGGCGGTCAGTTTTTCTCAGAGCGATGCACCAGCTCAGAATCATCTGAGGGAAATTGTGTCGCGATCGACGCTGGAATGCTGCGTTTCAGTGCGCGCATCACCTCGATCGCGAGTTTCTACGGCGTGCTGGTCGGCGCCGCGGTAAGGATAGGAGCTTCCGTAGCTGCTGTAACTGCTATTGTAGCCGTAAGGGCTGTTCCAATAACCGGGCCCGCCGCCGAAGCATCCCGCGGCCAGCGTCGCAATCAGAATCCCGCCCAACGTCATTATTGCTTTTCGAGGGTCAATCGTTTTCATATATTCGCCTCAAGATTCGCGAGCGCTTTTGACAGACGCCTCAGCTTTGATTGCTGACGTCCCGCGTGCCTTTCGTGCCTCGTTCTTCGCGGCATCAATCGCTGCCGCGTTGGAACGACGATCAGTTCCTCCGTCGCCGTAATGCCACACGTGGAATCGGTCGGAATCGCCGATCTGGCCACGCGTCGCGGCGTAGTTTTCAGTCCATTCCGGGTGATGCGAGGTGACCCAGTCGTGGCGGTTCTGCAGCCACCAACCGGCGTCATGCCATTGCTGGTGGCTGTCGTAGTCGCCCCACGCTTTCTGCCACGGCGTGGCCGCGACCGGGGCGGCGACCGTCAGGATCATTGCTCCGGCTACGGTGATCGCGGCCAGAGTGTTCCGGATTGGATGGAAACGAGGTCGTCCCATAGGGCTTCCCTCAGGCCTTCCTGTCTGACGATTTGTGTTGGTCTAGCGGAGCGTGGTCAAAGGCGAGAGAAGGGCCACTGGTCGGGCTGGATCAAAGTCGGGCTCGATTCGTTTTGCGATTCCGACGAATCAAAGGTTATTCCCTTTTCACGAAGTATGTCAAATAAGCTACACTAATTAGCTAATCAGTATATAGTGAGTATACACAGTTGTGTCGATTTGGGAATAGCAATTATCTACTGCTTTTGCAGCCGAGGAGGGCAGAAATGCTTCAGTGAGCCGCCGTGAGAGCCAAGCTGCGGCCGGAGTCAAGGTGACCGCTGTGCGCATGGTCTTCCTTGAGCTCGCGGCCCAGGTTGATCATCACGTGGAGCAGCCGAAACGACGCGGATGCTGCCGAATCAGATCGCGACTCTTGAGATTTACGGACGAACGGCCTGATCTCGAAGGCCAACGCCGAAACAGCTTGGTTCGTCTTTTGGTTCTTTGCAGAACACTGACTTGATTCTTGCGGGGAACATTTCGTATCTTGCAAAAGTCGGTTACGGTAAAAATAGCGTTGCCGACCAAAGTGAGCGCGAGGATCTGGCTGCTCGCCAAGGCCGACAACTCGTGTGCATGTGGATCAAACGGGTAATTCCACGAACTTGGGGGTCGCCCAGTGAGTACGGCGGGTCAGCTACCGATGAGTCGAACGACTGCCAAAGTTTCTACTCTCGTCGAACTTCTTCGCTCGCGGGCGCTCCAGCAGCCAGAGCAGCGGATCTACGCCTATCTGATTGACGGAGAAATAGAAGCAGCGCATCTGACCCATGGGGCGTTGGACAGGCAAGCACGGGCGATCGGTGCGCTGCTCCAAAGTTATAGAGCAAGGGGGGAGCGGGCACTGTTGCTGTATCCAGCAGGGCTCGAGTTCATCTCCGCCTTTTTTGGGTGCTTATATGCTGGGGTAATTGCAGTTCCGCTGCCTCCGCCGAATATGGCCCAGCCGCAGCGGACTGTCCCGAGGCTTCGCACCATCGCAAACGATGCTCAACCGATGTTCGTGCTGACCACGTCATCGATCCTCTCCAAGGTTGAGGGCCTGTTCACGCAAGCTCCCGAGCTACGAACGCTGCATTGGCTGGCCACCGACAAGGTTGTCGGCAGCGCGGCGGACGAATGGCAGGACCCGGCAGCGACCGCCAACACCCTGGCTTTGCTGCAATACACTTCGGGCTCAACCGCAGTACCGAGGGGCGTAATGGTCAGTCACGAGAACCTCCTCCAGAACTCAGCCCACATCAGCCAGGCATTCGAGATTACGTCGGACACTGTCTCTGTGACATGGCTGCCGGTCTTTCATGACATGGGACTTACCAATGGAATTGTCCAACCGATATACGGAGGGCGTCAGTGCGTTCTGATGCCCCCGCAATCCTTTCTTCAGCGGCCGGTGCGGTGGCTTCAGGCTATTTCGCGCTACAAAGCCACGATTAGCGGAGGCCCCAATTTCGCGTATGAAATGTGCGCTCGCAAGATTACTCCGGAGCAGCGCGACGGTCTCGACCTCAGCAGTTGGAAGGTGGCTTACAACGGCGCCGAGCCGGTCCGGGTTGATACCTTGAAACGGTTTGCCGCGGCTTTTTCATCCTGCGGTTTCCGACCGAGCTTCTTCTACCCGTGTTACGGCCTTGCCGAAGCCACGTTGATCGTTTCGGGCGGACTTATGAAAGATGAGCCCGTTCTCTGCACAACGCGGGTGGCAGCGCTCGAGCACAACGGCATCGCGGAGGCCTCGGACGCCGCGCAGAATGTACGGACGCTGGTTGGATGTGGGAGCGCGATGCCCGATACTAAGATTGTTGTCGCCCATCCTGAATCGATGACCGCGTGCGCGCCCGATGAGGTCGGGGAGATTTGGGTATCAAGTCCGAGCGTGACTCAGGGGTACTGGAACCGGCCGGAGGAAACCAAGGGCATCTTCAACGCCTATCTGGCAGACACCGGCGAGGGGCCGTTTCTTCGAACCGGGGACCTGGGATTCTTGAGGGACGGCGAGCTATTTGTCACCGGCCGGCTGAAGGATCTGATCATCATCGGCGGCCGCAACCTTTACCCCAACGACATCGAATTCACGGTCGAACAAAGCCATGCGGCAGTGCGGTCGGGGTGTTGCGTCGCGTTTTCGGTCGATGTCACCGACGACGAACGCCTGATAGTCGCAGCCGAAGTGGAGCGCCGGTACCAACCGGAGCGGCACCAGCTCAACGGCGAATCGCGCGATGATTCACACGCGAGCAACCAGAACGGGCGGTCTCCGGCGGATCTCGACGCGGTGAGTCGGGCCATTCGCCGCGCGGTCGCAGAAGAGCATGACGTGCGAGTGCATGCGGTCGTGCTGCTCAAGGCTGGAAGCATTCCGAAGACTCCCAGCGGCAAGGTTCAGCGCCGTGTGTGCGAGGCCAGGTTTCGGGACGGGACGCTGGAACAGTGCGCGAAGAGTGAGTAATGGCCGAAAATCAAACTAACGGCGCTATCGGGCATGACGCGGAGCGCAATGGACACCGCGAGAAGGGGAATTCCGATCCCGGCGCGGCAACGATCCAGGCCTGGCTGGTATGCAAACTTTCCGAGCTGCTGGAAATCGAAGCGAACGAGATAGACGTCGGGGAACCATTCGCCAGCTACGGACTGGGATCGACGGAACTGGTCAGTCTCTCCGGTGAACTCGCACAATGGCTGGGACGACAGCTTCCGGCCGAGTTGGCATATGAGTTTCCGACCATCGAAGCTCTCGCTCGCGGTTTGGCAGACTCATCAAGCCCGTCGCAGCCGGCCGCCGAGGTGAGCCGGGTTCGGGAGGCGAATGCCGAAGCGATCGCGATAATTGGGATCGCCTGCCGCTTTCCTGGCGCGCAGGACGCGCGAGCTTTCTGGAATCTACTTCGCAACGGAGTGGATGCAATCCGGGAAGTTCCCGCGCAACGCTTCAACCTGCACGATTTTTACGATCCCGATCCGGCGGCGCCGGGCAAAATGGTCACGCGCTGGGGCGGTTTTATTGAGCAGGTGGACCAGTTCGATGCGCATTTCTTTGGTATTTCGCCGCGCGAAGCCGCCCGCATGGACCCGCAGCAACGCCTGTTGCTGGAGTTGACATGGGAAGCGCTGGAAGACGCCGGACAGGTGCGCGAGCACCTCGCGGGCACGCCCACCGGCGTGTTTATCGGCATCTCGAACAACGATTACGGCCGGATTCAATTCAACGATCTGGATCGTATCGACGCGTACGCCGGCACGGGCAATGCCCTGAGTATCGCGGCCAACCGTATCTCCTACGTATTCGATTTGCGGGGACCGAGTCTTGCGATCGACACTGCCTGTTCATCGTCACTCGTTGCGGTCCACCAAGCCTGCAATAGCCTGAGAAGCGGAGAGTCCACGCTGGCATTGGCCGGGGGAGTGAACCTGATCCTGTCGCCGGCCATCACGATCAATTTCACCAAGGCCGGAGCAATGGCGCCCGACGGGCGCTGCAAAGCCTTCGATGCGCGAGCCAACGGCTACGTTCGCAGCGAGGGCGCCGGGGTGGTTGTTCTGAAACCGCTGTCGAAAGCCTTGGCCGACCGCGATCCGATCTACGCCGTCATTCGCGGGAGTGCGGTGAATCAGGACGGACGCAGCAACGGCCTGATGGCGCCAAATCCTCATGCGCAGGAAGCGGTCCTCCGAGAAGCCTATCGGCGCGCCGAGGTCTCGCCGGGCGACGTTCAATACGTCGAGGCCCATGGCACGGGCACGCTCTTGGGCGATCCAATCGAGGCGAAAGCCTTGGGCGCGGTGCTTGCTCTCGACCGTCCTCTCGAGCGCCCGTGTCTGCTTGGCTCGGTCAAAACCAACCTGGGTCATCTCGAGGCCGCCGCCGGTATCGCTGGATTAATCAAGGTGGCGCTGGCGCTTCAGCATCGAGAGATTCCGCCGAGCCTGCACTTCGAAGCGCCCAACCCTCATATTCCTTTCGATCAGCTCCCGCTACGCGTGAACACGGCGCTGTGCCCATGGCCTGCGCAGCCGGATGCAGCCCCGCTCGCCGGAGTGAGTTCATTCGGTTTTGGTGGAACCAATGCCCACGTGGTCGTGCAAGGGGCGCCCCGATCCGGTTCGGGAGCGCATGCAGCGCAACGCGAGAACGGAAATCGCGATGCCAATTCCACATACCTGCTACCCTTGTCGGCACGCAGCGCGCCGGCTCTGCAGTCGCTCGCGCGAAGGTACCACGACTTCCTGATCGATCCGGAGTCGGCGGCGCCGGCCTACGACATTTGTTACACGGCTGGCGCGCGGCGAAGTCATCACGAGTACCGGCTGGCCGCGGCGGGCAATTCAGCATCGCAATTGGCGGAGGGGCTTGAGACTTTTATCCGCGCGGAGGTTCGTCCCGGGCTGTCTTCGGGCCGCAAGCTTTCCGATCGCGAGAGAAAACTGGTCTTTGTGTTTCCCGGGCAGGGTTCCCAATGGCTTGGAATGGGACGAGCGCTCTTGCAGCAGGAAGCGGTTTTTGCCGAAGCCCTCGAACGCTGTGACCGCGCGATGCGCCCCCACGGAGACTGGTCCTTGCTTGCGGAACTGACAGCCGCCGATGCGGCCCGCTCGCGGCTGAACGAAGTCGACGTCCTGCAGCCGGCTTTGTTTGCGATTCAGGTGGCGCTTGCGGCCCTGTGGCGTTCCTGGGGTATAGAGCCGCACGCGGTGGTGGGCCACAGCATGGGCGAGGTCGCGGCCGCTCACGTCGCGGGCGCGCTCGGGCCTCGAAGATGCGGCGCGGGTGATTTGCAGTCGCAGCCGTCTTGTGAAGCCGACGATCGGGCGCGGAGCGATGGCTGCCGTGGACCTTTCCATCGCGGACACTCGGCGCGCCATTGCCGGCTACGAAGAGCGCGTATCGATCGCCGTCAGCAACGGTCCCACGTCGACGGTTTTGTCAGGAGATCCCGGCGCGCTGGAAACAATCGTGAGTCGATTGCAGCGTCAAGACATCTTCTGCCGGATGATCAAGGTTGATTTTGCCGCTCACAGTCCGCAGATGGAGCCTCTTCGCGCTGATTTGGAGCGCGCGTTGGAAGGACTACAGCCCCGGCCCGCATCGGTGCCGATCTACTCGACTGTAACCGGCCAGGTTGGCAGCGGCTTGAGCTTCGACCCGCTCTATTGGAGCAGGAACCTCAGAGAGCCTGTGCTTTTTTCAACCGCGGTTCAGCAGTTGCTGGAAGATGGACATGACATTTTTCTGGAGATCAGTCCGCATCCCATTCTACTCAGTAGTATTCAGCAGCAACTTGATCATGCCGCGATAGCGGGCGCGGTGCTCCCGTCGCTAAGGCGTGAGGAGGAGGAAGGCAAAGTATTGGCCGGCTCGCTGGGGATGCTTTACACGCTGGGATATCCGGTCGAGTGGAGCCGCATCTATCGTGAGGGAGGCCGATGCGTTCAGCTTCCGTCCTACCCGTGGCAGCGTGAGCGCTGTTGGATGGACCCGCCGGCGGGCGAGGTTGGCGGTCAATCGCGATCGCAGTACGTCTCGTGCGATGAAGCGGGGCAGCATTCTCTTCTCGGCCGGCATTTCAAATCGGCGCAAATGGGAACCCATTTCTGGGAGGGCGCTCTGGACAGGAGCGCGCTGCCTTATCTGGATGACCATCGCGTCGAAGGACTCGTGGTACTCCCCGCCGCGCTCTACCTGGAGATGGCGTTGGCGGCAGCGGCTGAGGCGTTCCCGTCGCAATCGTTCGTGCTGAAAGATGTGGAATTTCGGAAGGCGCTCTTCATCCCCGACGGCGCAACCCGGACGCTTCAGGTGATCCTCTCCCCCGGTGCCGACGGAGCAGCATCCGTTCATATCTACAGTTGCCCGTGCGATGCAGAGCAAGCCAATCGATCGTGGACGCTGCATGCGACAGGAAAGATTTGTCCGGAGCCAGACCCTGGCATTGCCCCGGCTATCGAACAGGAAGCGCTCGCTCAAGTCCGGGCTCGATGCTCAGAGCAGATCTCGGGACAAGACTATTATCTGAGGCTTCGCGAAAGTGGTGTCGACTATGGCCCCTCTTTCCAGAGCATTACTCAGTTGTGGCGATGTGACGCTGAAATGCTAGGTGAAGTCAGACTTCCTGATGGACCGCATGGAGCCTTCGACGCCTGTCAATTTCACCCTGCCCTTCTGGACGCCTGCTTCCAGACGCTAGGAGCGGGTGTAGCCGGTCAAGCGACAGGAAATGACGAGCACGGCGCCTACATGCCCACTCATATAGATGAGATTCGGGTCCACGGTGGTCAGGGTTTGCATCTGTGGAGTCACGCTCGTCTGCAAAAACCCGGCGCCGACAGCATCAAGGGAGACGTGCGGCTCCTGGATGAAAATCGGCAGGTGGCAGTCGAAATTATCGGACTGCGCTTCGATAGCATCGGCCGCGATACAAAGCGCGCCGCCGATGAGAATATTGACGACTGGCTCTACGAATTCCAGTGGCAGCCAAAAGAGCGTTCGAACCAACAGCCGGCCCCGCAACCGTCCGCGCCGGCCAGCCCGGTCAACTGGCTTATCTTCGCCGATAGCAGCGGCGTCGGAGAAAAGCTTGGAGCGCTCTTCAAGGCACAAGGAGACGGGGTCATCCTGGTCACTCGCGGCGAATCGTACGAGCGCACGGACGGCGAGCATTTTCGCGTCAATGTTGAACGACCCGAGGACATCCGACAGCTCCTCGAGGCGGTGTTAGCACCCGATCAACCAATCTGCCGGGCGATTGTCCATCTCTGGAGTCTTGATGCTGGTCGTACAGAGGAGACCACCGTCACTTCGCTGAAGACAGCTCAGACTCTCGGCTGTAGCAGTGTCTTACAGTTAGTCCAGGAGCTAGCTCGGGTCGAGCGGAATCACTTACCGCGGCTGTGGCTGATCACGCAGGGAGCTCAGCCAGCCGGGGAAGAGACCTTGCCTCTGGACACAGCCCAGGCGCCTCTTTGGGGATTGGGCCGCGTTGCCGCTCAGGAGCATCCCATGTTCTGGGGAGGACTGATGGACCTGGAACCCAGGCCTTCGGTCCCCGACGATGCCGCTCGTCAGTTGTGGAACGAAATCTCTGCTCCAGACGGAGAGGATCAGATTGCGTTCCGGCAAGGGCGACGATACGCAGGCCGTTTGATACGCAAACATCGATCTACCACGCAGGAAGCTCCAGTTAGCTGGCGCACCGACGGCAGCTATTTGATCACCGGTGGACTGGGAGACCTAGGCCTTTCGGTCGCCCGCTGGATGGTAGAGCAAGGGGCGCGCCGGTTGATCCTTATGGGGCGCACGAAGCTCCCACCACGCGCACGATGGAACTCAGCAGAAGCGGGAAGCCGGCTAGCCGATCAAATTGCCGCGATTCGTGAGCTGGAAGGTCTGGGAGCGTGCGTGCATCTAGCCTCGGTGGATGTGGCGGACGAAGGACAGTTAGGCGCCTTTCTAGATGAGTTTCGCGCCGAGGGTTGGCCGCCGATCCGAGGCGTAGTGCACGCGGCAGGAGTGCTGCAGGACGGACTGCTGGTGCAGCTCGATGCGGCGGCACTGGATTCGGTTTTGCGCCCGAAGATGATGGGCGGCTGGCTGCTGCATCGCCTGCTCAAAGACGCTCCCTTGGACTTCTTCGTACTGTTCTCGTCCGCCGGTTCCTTCTTAGGGCCAGCCCGGCCAGGGGAACTATGCGGCAGCGAACGCCTTCCTCGATGCACTGGCTCATCACCGACGAGCGCTGGGAAAGCCGGCGCTGAGCATCAATTGGGGAGCGTGGAGCGGATTGGGTTTCGCGGAAACGGCGGGAGGAAAGCGCCTCGCCGCGCGCCTCGCGCTTGTGGGGATCAAGAGCATCGCACCCGCGCCAGCGCTGGAAGCGATGGAACGCCTGCTTCGGCAAGGTTCGACCCAGGTCGCGGTCGTGCCCGTTGACTGGGCGCGATATCGCCAGTTTTATCCGGCCGGAACAGAATCACCGCTGCTCTCCGACCTTGCACGTGAGGAAACCCACAACGTAGCTCAAGCGGGTCATTCAGGCGAGAAGAGGAATACGATCCTTGCCGCAGAACCAGCCGAACGCCTGCCATTAATCCAATCCCACCTGACTGAGCTAGTGGCTCGTGTGCTCGGGTTGTCAGCATCCAAGCTCGACGTACAGCAACCGCTCAGCAATCTGGGACTGGACTCCTTGATGGCGGTCGAGTTGAAGAACCGGATCGCGGTGGACTTAGGCGTGAACGTACCGATGGTCACGTTTCTCTCGGGACCCAGCGTCGAACAGGCTGCGTCGCAACTGCTTCACTCTGCTTACATCTGAGACTCCTGGCTCATCAGTGTCTCCTGTCTCGGCAAACGGTCACCTCCAAGGGCAGCAAGGGACCGACGGCATCGATGAGCATCTGTTGGAGAATCTTGACCAGTATTCAGATGAGGAAGTGAATTCGTTGCTCATTGGTCTATTGGCTCAAGAGGAAGTGGGTGAAAAGTGAATAGCAGCACTTCCCAGCGAATCGCCGATCTTTCACCGGGCGAAAAGCGCGCCCTACTTGCCCAACTTCTTCGCAAGCAGGCGCGCGACTCCAAATCACTTTATCCTCTCTCGTACAATCAGCAGGGCATATGGTTTCTCTACCAACTGGCGCCGGAAAGCACGGTTTACAACGTGAATTTTGCAGCGCGGATCTCGCCCGACGTAAACGTTCCTGCACTGCGGCGCGCGTTGCAGAGGTTGGTCGATCGCCATCCTGCGCTACGCACTACTTTCCCCGCGCAATCCGGCAAACCGATCCAGCAGGTCCACGAACACCAGAAAGTGTGCTTCGAGGAAGTTGATTGCTCAACCTGGAGCGGAGAGGAACTGAAGGCCCGACTACTCGAGGAAGCCTATCGCCCGTTTGATCTGGAACGAGGGCCATTGCTGCGAGTGAGTCTGATCATGCGATCGGCACAGGAACACATTCTTCTGCTGGTCGTGCATCATATCGTGATCGATTTCTGGTCCCTGGCGCTGCTCCTGAATGAACTCGGAGTGCTATACCCGGCGGAAAGCGCCGGCGTGAAAGCGCCTCTGCCGCCTCTTGATCTGCAATACACTGACTATGTCCGTTGGCAGGCCGAAATGCTGGCAAGCCCGGAGGGAGAACGGCTGTGGGCATACTGGCGGGAGAAGTTGGCGGGGCAGTTACCCGTACTGGATCTTCCGACCGACCGGCCGCGTCCCGCGATTCCGACCTATCGAGGGGCATCGCACGATTTCACTATGGACGCGGAGCTGAGCTCCGGGCTCAAGGCACTCGCCAAGGCTCATGGAGCGACGCTGTACATGGTCCTTCTGGCGGTCTTCCAGATAGTGCTTTCTTACCATACCGGCCAGGAAGACCTGTTGGTGGGTTCGCCGATGGTGGGCAGGAGCCGGGTCGAGTTCGAAGGTATCGTCGGCCTCTTCACGAACCCCGTTGTCCTAAGGACGAATCTCTCCGGCAACCCTGCGTTTCGAGAATTTCTTGACCGGGTTCGCCACACCGTGCTCGATGCTTTCGAGCATCAGGATTACCCCACCGTCCTCCTGGTCGAACGACTCAGGCCGTCTCGGGATCTTAGCCGGCCACCGCTATGCCAAGTGATGTTCGTACTGGATAAACCGCACCGGCTCGCGGAACAGGGAGCGTCAGCGTTCGCCACGGGCGAAACCGGGATTCGTATGAACCCCGGTGGCCTTGCGCTCGAGTCCTTTCCCCTGGAGCGTCGGGCGGCCACGCTCGACCTGGTGTTGTTGATAATCGAGATGCAGGAATCGCTCGCTGCCTCCATGCGATACAACACGGATCTGTTTGGTGCGGCCACGATGGCCCGACTGTCAAAACACTTCGAAACACTTCTGCGTCATGTCGCAGGACAGCCCGCTACCAGGTTGAGCGCGTTAAAGGAACTACTCGCCGAAACGGACAGGCAAGAACAGGCCGAGATCCGCAAAGCACACCGAGAACTCAATATTCAGAAGTTACAGCAGATCAAGCGGAAATCTGTTAGCGCGTTGCACCTGGGTAATGACGGCGTAGATGGGAAGCCGAAGTACACGAATGCAAACAGACGTTATTGAAGGTTTCCGGCTTTCACCTCAGCAAAAGCATTTGTGGTCGTTGCATCAAGCCGGCCGCGGCCTGCCTTGTCATGCCCAGTGCGCCATCCTGATCGAAGGAAGCCTCGACACACGGATTCTAAAGGCCGCCCTGCAGAAAGTCTTCGATAGGCATGAGATCCTCCGCACTTCCTTTTATTGCGGAAACGGCGTGACCGCTCCGCTGCAGACCGTCGGCGTGGGTGGCAAGCCCTCAATCGACGACTACGACCTGAGCGGTTGCGATCTTCCACAGCAAGAGGCTGCGATCGAGGCGCTTTATCAGCAAGCGGGAGACTTGGCCTTTGACTTAGAAAGGGGTCCGCTTGTGCGTATGTCCATGGTTACCCTGTCGCCAGACAGACACACGTTGCTTGTCAATCTATCTTCGTTTTGCGCGGATGCGGCCTCACTGGAGAATTTAACGCGGGAACTCAGCCGTTGTTATTCAGCTTGTTTGGATTGCGAGGAGCTATCCGATGAACCGCTGCAATACGCCGATGCCGCAGAGTGGCAGAATTACTTACTAGAATCGGAAGACAGGCAGGAAGGCAAAAACTACTGGCGCGAGCGGAAATTCTCCGCTGCCATGTGTCCACAGCTTCCCTTTCAACAGCGGTCCTTCGAAAAGTCAACATTTGAGCCGCACTTCCTAACCTCGCCGATTGAGCGCGACATAACCGCAAAGATCGCGACGCTCAGCCGGAAGTACCATGCTTCGCCGTCTGTGTTCCTGCTTGCTTGTTGGCAGATTCTCCTCTGGCGCCTCACCGGTCAGTCAGACTTTGTCATCGGCATAGCATCCGACGGCCGTACGTACGAGGGACTACAGGAAGCAGTGGGCCCGTTTGGAAAGACCTTGCCCGTGTCCTGCCATCTGGAACGCGATTTTCGCTTAAGTAGTCTGCTGGGACGGCTTAGTGAATCTCTGCATGATGCCATCGCATGGCAGGAGTACTTTAGCTGGGAACAAATCACAGAATCGCAGACAGACGCCGGGCCGCCTCCCTTCTTGCCCGTTGGTTTCGAATTCACGGAAGAACATGCGACATATTCCGCCGCCAGCGTCAGCTTCGCCATTCACAAGCGATATACCTGTTCCGATCAGTTCATGCTTAAACTCTCCTGCCTTCAGAAGAAGGACTCTTTAGTCGCCGAGTTTCACTACGATTCCAGCCTATTTCGGGGTGAAGATATAGCTCGGTTACACAAAGAGTTTCAGACTTTGCTGGAAAGCGTCACGACGAATCCGGACGCCCGCGTCGATGACTTCGGGATCGTAAGCGAAACGGACCGAAATCAACTGCTGATCGAGTTTAACAACACCACGACTGACTCCTTGAGAGACAAGTGCGTTCACCGACTATTCGAGGAACAAGTCGATCGCACGCCGGAGAACATCGCCGTCGCTTTCGGCGACCGCCATCTGACCTACGCTCAGCTCAATGCTCGGGCTAATCAGCTCGCGCGTCACCTGCGAAAGCTCGGGGTAGGATCGGAAGTTCCAGTTGCCATTTGCATGGAGCGATGCCTGGAGATGGCCGTGGGAATCCTTGGCGTTCTCAAGGCGGGTGGCGCCTACGTACCATTGGATCCCGCGTATCCCAAGGAACGTCTGACTTACGTGCTGGAAGATGTCCACGCGCCGGTGCTGCTAACACAAGAACATGTCCTGGACAGTATACCCAAGCTTGAGATCCACGCGCTGTGCCTGGACTCAGGCTGGGAATTGATCGCGCGGAATAGCGAAGGGAATCCGGTATCTACGGCAACAGCCAAGGACCTCGCCTACGTCATTTATACCTCGGGTTCGACCGGATGGCCGAAAGGGGTCATGGTCGAACATGGTGGACTTAGTAATGCCGTCAACTGGATAATTGAGACTCTTGAACTGTCAGCTCTCGACCGCTGTCTTTTGAAAACACCCATCACCTTCGATGCCGCCGGGCGTGAGATCTTCCCGACTCTGATATCGGGAGGAACGCTGCTAATCGCGGAACCCAACGGTCACCGGGATTGCCGATACGTAGCGGAGGCAATTCGTCGCGAACGGATCTCAATTCTTCACTGCGTTCCGTCGCTTCTGCGGCTCCTAGTTGAGGAACCCGCATTCCATAATGCCCAGGCTTTGCGTGCCGTTATGTGCGGCGGCGAGGCCTTGGCGCCCCAGATCGTCACACGGTTCCAAAGCCGCATCGGAGCCAAGCTGTACAACGTGTACGGACCGACTGAAGCAATCATCGACTCTACATTTTGGCCGTGCGAGGAGTGCTACTACCCATTCTGCAATTCCTATAGGACGACCTATACCGAACGCGCAGGTATATATCTTGGACGACCTGCTTCGTCTTCTCCCGATAGGCGCCGTTGGTAACTTGTACATCGGTGGCGTGGGTCTGGCTCGAGGCTATGTCAGACGACCCGATTTGACCGGCGAGAAGTTTATTCCAGATCCCTTCAGCGGCAAACCTGGCGCGCGGCTGTATAAGACCGGGGACCTCGCGCGCTACCAGCCAGACGGGAACATCGAGTTCCTCGGTCGTAGCGATCACCAGGTTAAGATCCGCGGGTTCCGCATCGAACTTGGGGAAATCGAGGGAACGCTCGGACAACACCCGGGGGTTCGGGAGGCTATCGTCCTGGTTCAGGAAGACGCGCCCGGAGATAAGCGGTTGGTGGCCTATGTGGCCGCCGAGGAGAGAAGCACGCCCCACCGCTAATGAGCTGCGCGATTTTCTGAAAGACAAGCTGCCCGAGCACATGGTGCCCGCGATTTTCATGCTGCTGGACGCCTTTCCGTTGACCGTCAATGGGAAGGTAGACCGCCGCGCATTGCCGACGCCCGACGGGCGGCAACCCGAACTGGACGAGGTATTCGTGGCATGTCGCACGCCTACGGAAGAGCTACTCGCCGCGATCTGGAGCCAAGTCCTTGGCGTCGAACGAGTAGGTATCTACGATAACTTTTTTCAGCTGGGCGGGCACTCGCTATTGGCTACCCAGGTTGTTTCCCGAATCCGCGAAGCCTTCCAGGTGGAGATGCCGCTGCGCCGTCTGTTCGAGGCGCCCACAGTTGCCGGCCTAGCTGAAGACCTTGACATAGGCGGGGGTATAGGACTGGAGGCACCGCCCATTGTGCCTGTTCCTCGGGACGGAGAACTGCCTCTCTCCTTTGCTCAACAGCGACTATGGTTCATCGATCAGCTCGAGCCGGGCGGCTCTGTCTATAATTTTCCCGCCGCCGTCCGTCTCAAGGGACCGCTCAACGTGATGGCGCTGAAGCAGAGTCTCAACGAAATCGTGAAGCGCCATGAAGCCTTGCGGACTACCTTTGCCATTGTGGATGGTCGCCCGGTTCAGGTTATCGCACCGCTCCTGACGTTGACGCTGCCGATAGTGGATTTGCGAGAGCTGTCTGAGCCTGAGCGGGAGCGCGAGGTCCAGCGGCTCGCAACGAACGAGGCGCAGCGACCCTTCGATTTGGCCGAAGGTCCGCTCGTGCGGGCAACCGTGCTACGGCTGGGTGAAAACGAACACGTCGGGCTTCTGACAATGCATCATATTGTTTCCGACGGTTGGTCAGTCGGAATCCTGATTCGGGAGATGGCTGTACTCTACGAAGCCTTTTGTTCCGCGACGCCCACATCCCTGCCTGAGCTACCCATCCAATACGCAGATTTTGCCCATTGGCAGCGGCAGTGGTTGGAGGGTGGGGTTCTTGAAACCCAGCTTACCTATTGGAAGCAGCTACTGCTTGGCGCGCCTCCGTTCCTGGAATTGCCCACCGACCACCCCAGGCCGGCTGTGCAGACTTTTCGCGGTGCGCACCAATCTTTTCTCCTACCCAAGACCATGGGCGACAGGTTGAAGACCCTAAGTCGCCAGGAAGGGGTTACCCTTTTCATGACCCTGCTGGCGGCGTTCAAGATTTTGCTGCACGCGTATACGAATCAAGATGATCTCGTCATAGGAACGCCAACCGCCAACCGTAACCGACTTGAGATCGAAGGCCTAATAGGATTTTTCGTCAACACCCTCGTCCTGCGCACCAACCTCTCAGGCAATCCCAGTTTTCGGGAGCTTTTGCACCGGGTACGGGAAACGTGCTTGGGAGCGTATGCCCATCAGGACCTGCCCTTTGAGAGGCTGGTCGAGGAATTGCACCCGGCGAGAGATTTAAGCCGCAATCCGCTCTTCCAGGTGATGTTCGTGCTGCAGAATGCCTCGCTGCAGCCGTTGGAACTGCCGGGATTGAGCCTGAGTCCTGTGGAAGTGGACACCGGGACGACTCACTTTGACCTAACCCTGAATATCGCGGACACCGAGCAAGGTCTGGTCGGAACATTAGCATATAACACGGACCTGTTTGAGGCTGTGACTATTGCACGTATGCTCGGCCATTTTAGAACCTTACTGGAGGCCGTGGCCACTGCTCCCGAGCGACGCGTCTCGGACATCCCGCTATTGACCGAAGCAGAGCGACAACAACTATTGGTGAACTGGAACGATACCAGAACTGACTGTCCGAAAGACCTGTGTATCCATCAGCTCTTTGAGGCGCAGGTCGGGCGAACACCTGACGCGGTAGCGGTGGTACTTGAAGATCAGCAGCTGACGTACGAAGAACTGAACCGCCGGACTAATCAACTGGCGAATCATTTACGGGTCCTGGGAGTGGGACCGGAGGTACCGGTCGGAATCTGCCTCAAGCACTCATTGGAGATGGTCGTCGGATTGCTGGGCATTCTAAAGGCGGGCGGTGCCTATGTACCCCTGGATCCAGCGTATCCGAAGGAGCGACTCGCCTTCATGCTGGAAGACGCCGAGGTGCCAGTACTACTGACACAGGAACCGTTGCTGGCGGGATTGCCTGAACACAATGCGAAGGTGGTCTGTCTGGATTCAGATTGGGAGGCCATCGCCCAAGAGAGTACGGAGAACCCACTCTGCTTAACCATGCCCGAGAACCTGGCTTATGTAATCTATACCTCGGGGTCGACCGGTCAGCCAAAGGGAGTCCTCGTTTCGCATGCTTCGATTGCAGCGCACTGCCTTAATGTTCAAAATTACTACGAGCTGGATTCAAGCGATAAGGTGCTCCAGTTTGCCTCACTGAGTTTCGATCTATCATTGGAGCAAGTGCTGCCTACGCTTATTGTCGGGGCCAGGCTGGTTATGATGAGTACCGAAGTATGGCACACTACGGAATTTCACAAGAAGATTTCGGAGTTTGAACTCACTGTACTCAATATTCCAACCGGCTACTGGCAAGAACTGGCGCGAGAGTGGGCAGACCTTTTGGAGTTGGTTCCAAATATTCAGCCTAGAGTCTTCATCGTGGGCGGGGATACGATGTTGCCCGAGTTCCTCGACCTCTGGAATCGAACACCGTTGCGTTCAATCCGTCTAATCAATGCCTACGGGCCGACGGAGACGACTATAACGGCGACTGCCTTTGATGTCACTCCGTGGCTTCGCGAGCGCTCGACTCTTCAGAGAGTTCCTATTGGCCGTCCTCTCGCGAACAGAGAGATCTACATTCTAAACAAGTACGGTAACGTAGTTCCGATGGGAATTCCGGGTGAACTGTATATTGGCGGTGACTGCCTGGCTCGGGGTTATCTGAATCGAGCCGATTTGACCGCAGAGAATTTCATCCCGAACCCCTTTAGCGGCGAGCCTGGAGGGCGACTGTACAAGACCGGAGATCTCGCCCGCTATCTTTCCGACGGGAATATCGAATTCCTTGGTCGAATCGACCATCAGGTGAAGATCCGCGGGTTCCGTGTCGAACTTGAGGAAATCGAGGCAGTGCTTCGCCAACACCCTGCGGTGGGCGGGACTGTTGTCCTGGCTCGGGAAAACGCCCCTGGAGAGAAGCAGTTGGTGGCCTACGTGGTCGCCCAGGGGGAATCTCCGCCAACGGCCAGTGAGCTGCGTATCTTTCTGAAGGAGAAGCTACCCGATTATTTGATGCCTGCGGTCTTCGTGCCGCTCGATGCTTTGCCGATGATGCCCAACGGGAAGGTAGACCGCGGCGCCCTGCCGGAGCCCGGGCGAACACGATCCGAACCGGGAAGGGCTTTCGTGGCGCCGCGTAATGCTCTGGAACTCCAGCTCACTAGTCTGTGGGAAGAGGTCTTGGGTGTTCGGCCCATCGGCGTGACCGACAATTTCTTTGAGCTGGGAGGACACTCCCTGGCGGCCGTTCGTTTGTTCGCGTTGATCGAAAAGAGACTGGGCAAGAAAGTTCCCTTAGCCACTGTGTTTCAGGGAGCTACAGTTGAGCATCTGGCGAAGATTCTCAACCAGCACGCCAAAGCGCCGCCGCATTCATCTTTGGTAGCTATTCAACCGGGAGGTAACAGACGGCCTTTCTTTTTGATACATCCGGCCGGTGGACATGTCTTTCCCTACGTTCATTTGGCGCACCATTTAGGCTCCGATCAACCTTCTTATGGCCTACAAGCAAGAGGGCTGGAAGAGGGACAGGAACGGCACTCGCGCATCGAAGACATGGCCGCTTACTACATCGAAGCGATACGGACGGTGCAGCCCGCGGGGCCTTATCTTCTAGGAGGATGGTCCATGGGAGGCTTCGTAGCTCTCGAGATGGCTCAGCAGCTTCGCGCTCACGGTGAGATGGTAGCTTTGTTAGCCCTACTGGATACTCGGATTCCAACTGCCGATGAGGAGCTCGACGATGAGGACTTTGACGCGCGCCTGCTGGTCGACTTTATCCGCTATTTCGGTCTTTCACTGGATCCCCGGGATTCTCTCGCCGGCCTTCCAAAGCACGAGCTGCTGGAGCGCGTGCTTGCGCACGCGAAAAGAGCGGGACTGATGCCCTCCGATATTGAAGTTTCCCAAGCTCAGCCATTCATCGAACTCTGCAAGGCCGATTTTCGAGCTACGCAAAACTACGTACTGCATCAGTACCCGGGTCGAATCACGCTATTCAAGGCTGGTCAGGAACTTGCGGGAACCTCGTCTGATCCGACCTTGGGCTGGAGTCAGTGGGCTGCTGCAGGAGTGGACGTCCATGTCGTTCCGGGCAATCACGCAACGATGGTTTACAAGCCTCACGTGGAAGTCTTGGCCGGGAAGCTACGGGCTTGCCTCGATCAGGTGCAAGCGACTGAGGGATGGTTCGCCGATGTCAACCCATCGATTAAATCGATGAAGGACGCAGGATGAATAGTGACGACAGAGAAGACACGACAATCTATAAAGTGGTTGTAAATCATGAAGAGCAGTACTCAATCTGGCCCGCCGAAAAGAAAAGCCCTCTTGGCTGGACGGATACAGGCAAGACCGGTTCCAAAACCGAATGCCTGGCTTATATTAAAGAAGTGTGGACCGACATGAGACCGCTCAGCCTGAGAAGGAAAATGGAATAGCGGGACAGTTAGATTCGTTCATCAAAGAGTTAACTTGTAGGTTCTGCTTTGTGAGGCAGCTTCTGAATGAGCCGGTCGACAACCGCCGCTGCTGTTGACTCCTGGATTTTATGCCGCAAACCTGGGCTAAAGACCCGTCTTCGCCTATTTTGTTTCCCGTACGCAGGAGCCGGCGCATTGATTTTTCGCACCTGGTCCGACGGCTTACCGGCGGATGTCGAGGTCTGCCCGGTTCAACTCCCGGGACGGGGAACTCGGCTGATGGAGCGTCCTTTCACTCACTTCTCGCCTCTTATCGAGGCCCTCGCCCAAGCCCTGGTTCCACTCCTGGATAAGCCTTTTGCCTTCTTCGGCCACAGCCTCGGAGCATTAGTCAGTTTTGAACTCGTCCGCCGGATTCGCAGACAGTATGGCGTGCATCCTGTTCACCTATTTGTATCTGCTGGTCGTGCGCCTCAAATCCCTCATCGCGGGCGGCCTATCCATACTCTGCCAGATAGAGAATTTTTAATGGAACTGCGGCGGTTGAACGGCACGCCCAGCGAACTCTTGGGCCACGAAGAATTAATGGAGATCATGCTCCCTGTCCTGCGCGCAGACTTTGCGGTGTACGAAACCTACCGGTACTCGACTGAGCCGCCCCTGAACTGTCCCATCTCCGCATTTGGTGGCTTGCAGGATCACGAAGTGAGCGAAAGCGATCTTGAAGCCTGGCGTGCTCAGACGAGTGTTTCGTTCTCGTTGCGGATGTTTCCTGGCGACCACTTCTTCTTGAAGCAACCTCTTCTACTTCGGGCGCTTTCCCAGGAACTGCAATAAACCCGGTAAGAGCGGCCACATGAAGACAGTACCCATCACCTCAACTCCTACATCGTGGGGCTTTCCGCCGGCGACGATAATGTTAAGTAGTAACGAAGTACATGTCTGGCGAGCCTTTCTGGACGAAGCTCCGGCACAGCGCGATAGCTTCCTGCATACCCTTGCAGAAGATGAGCGAACAAGGGCCCAGCGGTTTTACTTTCAGACAGACCGCGAGCGCTTTATCACCGCTCACGGAGTACTCAGGGCTATCCTCGGCTGCTACTTGAATCGAGAACCGAATTGCCTATCATTCTGCTACAGTTCTCATGGCAAGCCCGCCTTGGTCTGGGAATCTGGCGGAGATGCGATCCGCTTTAATATGTCCCACTCTCAGGGAGTGGCCCTTTATGCGGTCACTCGTGGTCGCGAGATTGGCATCGACCTCGAATTCATCCGCTGCGATTTGGAAGTCGAGCAGATTGCCGAGCGATTTTTCTCGCCATGTGAGATTGCGACGCTGCAGGCGCTTCCTATCTACCTTCGGAAATACGCGTTCTTTCTCTGTTGGGCCCGTAAGGAAGCCTACATCAAGGCGAGAGGCGAAGGACTCTCCATCCCCCTGAATCAGTTCGACGTGTCGCTGATTCCCGGAGAACCTGCAGCGTTGTTGAGCACCCGGCCAGATGCAGACGAAGCCCTTCGTTGGTCTCTACGGGAGCTGACCGTCGCCTCCGGCTACTCGGCTGCTCTCGCTGTCGAAGGACGCGGCTGGACTTTGTCCTGCTGGCAATGGCCGCGACCACTTCGAAGTACCGCGTGAGCGCCAGATAGTATATTTGCTATTTTCCCCTCTGGCAGTGCCAGCTGCGACCGCCGTCGATGGCCGGCCGCGGCACGGTCGGCGCTGGTGCCGACCCCGTCCGCGCTCCGGGAATGAGCGCTAATCGCGCTCCGCTTCCCTCACCAACGGTCTTTGCCCCTCGAGTCCATTGGTGTACAATCCAATTACCTCGTCCGAGAGTTTTCTCACATCTCCACACTTTGCTCGAGGTAGAAGAGTCGCCGACGACACGCGGTATGCGTTTTGGGCAGTTGCGGCAAAGCAGGCCCCTAAAATGCATCAAAACGCGTATCAGACTGCGGCCCATGGTCGTCTCTTAGGAATGTGGATTTCAAAATGAAAATCTTATCGTTCCGATTCTGGATTCTGATTCCTTCGCTGACCGTACTGGCAGCGGTTTTAGCTCTATGGCCTGCTGTGGGCCGCACGCGATGTTGTTTTGGCGCCGGGCACAGAATCGAGTGCAGGTGGCGCAACGGATGCCTGGCTTGTGACGCGCGGTCTGATCGGTCACGGGATGATCGGCGAACAATCCGGCACTGACATAATGACGCCGCCGCCGGGCACCGAGGTAGACGAAACCCGGCAAACAGAGAACCGTACGGGCGAGATACTGAACCAGGTCAAGTCGTGGAACGAAATGGTCGACGACGACACGATCCATATCGAGGTGACCACCCTATCGACCTATCAGTTCGAAGTCGCCTTCTGGCTGTTTCCCAATCATCGTCAGGGTTGCACCATGTATCAATGGACGCTGTACGATCATGGTCGCGCGCTGCAGAGCGCGTTCTGGCGTAACGATGCGACGGTGCTGCGGCTGGCCGGGGCCGTCAGACCTGCCACATGACCTGTATCCGGACTCGGTTCCGTGGGTGGCGTTTCTACGCGTCCTCGACGCGCCGCGCGACGGCGCCGAAGGTATGATTCATCAGCAGATCACGCCGTACAGCTATGTAGGTCAGGAGGTTTGGGCCAACAGGCCCAAACAGATCAGCGTGCCGGCCGGCAGCTTCTCCGCGCTCAAGGTAACCGCACAAGTCGATGTCGCGACGGTAATGCCGAACTGGCCGCGCTTCGTCCTGCACGTCATCGAGCCGGTAGTTCCCAAAAACACGCTCTATTTCGAGGCGACGCCGCCCTACCGGCTGCTCAAGCAGGAAGGCACCACCTTTGTCGGCGGCCCTGAGGTCACCACGGAACTCATTCGCTTCTACATCGCAGGCGCACAGCCGGTCGCAGCTGCAGCGGACCTGACGGCAGCCCACGCGCCGATCGCCGCGGTGCTCGAGGGTGCATCGATTCCCAAGTGACTCTTTTCCGTAGTCAGCCAGCGTCTCCGCTTGCCGTCACTCCCGCCGCTTGCCTGTCACGCGTCTCGTCGCTTGCTATCTGACCGTCGCGCAGGCGGATCAAACGGTGAGCCCGTTCCATGACCTGGGGATCATGGGTGGAAAAGATGAAAGTCGTACCGGTAACACGATTGAGATGTTCCATCACATCGAGGAGGGCGATAGCAGTGGCAGAGTCCAGATTCGCCGTTGGCTCATCCGCCAGAATGAGCGCAGGTTCTGTAACCATGGCGCGAGCCACGGCAACCCGTTGTTGCTGCCCACCGGACAACTCCGCTGGACGACGATCTTCGAGGCCGGCGAGGCCGATTTCAGAAAACAGTTTTTCCACCCTTTCTCTGCGCTTGCGCGCAGGCACCCCCTGGAGGAGCAACGTAAACTCGGCATTTTCCAAAGCGGTAAGCACAGGCAGCAGGTTGTAGGTTTGAAACACAAAGCCGATGCGCTGCAAACGCAGATGCGCGAGCTCACTTGAAGACAAGAGCTGAAGATTTTGCCCTGCCACCCATGACCTCGCCCGCATCCGCCCGGTCCAGTCCGCCAATGATGTTGAGCAGAGTGGTTTTGCCGGAACCTGACGGACCAGCGATAGCCGCGAATTCCCCGGCAGCAATCTGTAGAGAGACGCCACGCAGTGCCGGAACGTCGATAGGTCCGGTTCGGTAGGTCTTCAGCACGTCCTTCAGTTCCACCGCCCACTCTGCCGGCACCATCACCCTCCTTTCTAAAGCCCCTTCAATGCGTCTGGCAGCTCTGTTCGCGCCGCCTTGAGCGCCGGATAAAAGGAAATGATTGTCGTCATTGCGAATACAATACTAACGGACCAAATGATTCGATTCGAGCTCAAGCGCGAGTAGAGAATAGGATCCAAAACAAGCGCGGATGGAAGATCTGCCTTGAATATCCAGCGCAGATCCAACCCCGAGGTAGCGAAATAGTGCTCGACGCTCAAACCCAACGCCAGTCCCAAGCCAGGCTTATCGCCGTGAGGGCCAGAGATTCGCCGATGACCATTACTGCAAGTTGCCCGGGCCGAAGACCGAGAGCTTTAGCAAACACCGAATTCATACCGGCGCTCCAGTACTCTCATGAGAATCGTGTTGAGTATTCCCAACCCTACCATCGCCAGTATTACGCCGTTCATGATGTAGTTAAAGGCGTGGTCCAGCCCAAGAATCTGAGCAAGCATCGGGATTGATTCCCGCCAGGTCAGGACTTCGACCGGCTCTCCCGTCAACTGCTTAAGCAAAGCTCTTGCTACCATCGGCGAATCACCTTCCTGTTGAAGCAGGAGGGCTACCTGAGTCACCTGGCCGTCTGGCACTCCGAGCAGGGTCTGAGCCGCGGGCAACGGTAGTTGAATGATGTTAGCGTCGACCGCTTGCAGGCCGGTGCGAAAGATACCACTCACCCGCAAAAGAGTGCTTTGCATCTCTTCCCCGGCGCCATTTTTGGTTTCAATGCCAGGCTGTCGCAGCGCCTGAGTCATGAGGACCACTCTGGAACCTATCTTTACCTCGAGCTTGCGAGCCAGCTCGGCGCCAATGACAACGCCTGAAGGCCTGTCATCACTTAGATATGTCCCTTCAACTATCCGCTGTGGGATAAAAGATACGGCCGGTTCGTCTTGTGGAATCACGCCCATGATTCTCACGCCGGCAGAATTGGCTGAGGAACTTAGAAGCCCGGTCGCCAGAAGCCTCGGACTAACTCCTCGCACAAGCTTCTTCATTTCCGCGCTTTGCAAAAACCCCTCGACCCTGGACACCACCTGGGCCGGAAGCAGCAACTCGTCAGAACCGGAGTCTTGATACCCCTTCGCCTGGATCACTACATGCCCGGGACCAAGCCGCACCCCGTCGGCAATAGTTTGCTCGTGCCCGCCATCGAGCAGACCCAGAGAGATCAGCAGCAACGCAAGACCCAAACCCAGCGCCAGGGCGGTCAACAGGGTGCCTCGGGGATTGCGCCAGAGATTGCGCCAGCCGATTTTCACAAGAAGGAGTGCACTTCTCACTGTTAGACCTTACGAATCGCTTCCGTCGGCCGAAAATGAGCGGCTCGCCAGGCAGGATAGAGCGCAGATACCAGGGCTGTGGCGGCCAGCCCGACTGCCGCTTCACCATAGGCGGGGAAATCCTGCCGGCCGTACCAGAGGTGCCCTACCACCACTCCTGCCAGAGAGATTACCCCGCCGGTAGCGCCACCCAAGTCCAGACCGTGCTCCTGCAAATACCAGAGGATCGGGACGCCAAGCGCGCCTCCCACAACCAGGCTCGCCACCGCCAACCCTGCCGCCTCTGTCAGGATCAGAACAATCACCTGAACCGGGCGCATTCCCAAAGCCATCAGCATGCCCAGTTCACGCGTGCGCTCAAACACCGCCATGAGCATGGTGTTCATGATACCAATGCACCGCCAACAGGAAGAAAATGAAGAAGAGAACAAAGGTGATGGCGTGATTGAACTGCACGTAATCTGGCCAATTCCGGCGCCAGCTCAGGCCATGCCATTGCCTGTACGGGAAGAGTTTTATCCAGTTGGAGCTCAAGTGCGGCAGCGACAGTAGTAGCTGCCGTTATGTCATTCAGCTTGATACCAACTTCGTGGATCCTCGCAGGCGCCAGATGCAGAAGGTCCTGCAGAGAAGACAGAGACATGAGAACCAACCCCCGGTCCACATCATCAAGACCACTGTGAAAAATCCCCACGACCGTGTACACGTCGTTGCCCATCGAACCATCCGCAGCCTGCGTCAGCAGAACGATCTCCGAGCCCACGTCGATGCCAATCGTGCTCGCGAGTTTATCTCCTATCACTACCCCCTTTGGCATCCGCGCACTCAGGTAACTACCTTTTGCTATCTGACCATTTAGAATAGTAATCTTCGGTTCCTGGTCAGGAACGACTCCCATTAGCTCCACTCCGGCGGAGCGATGGGCCGCACTTAGCAAGCCGTATCCGTACACCCGGGGAGCCGCAGCATAAACCCGGCGATCAGAGGTGACTGCGGCCAGCATTGCGCTGACATCTGTCCCTTGGCTCCCGCCCAGAGTCTTTTTAATGGAACGGCTAGGGTAGTAACCGGGAGCATGCACCTGGATCTGGGACATGATGAGACAAGTGCCGTTCTGGATCATCTGCCATCGCAGGCCGGCCATCAGGCACGCAACGAACAGCAGCATGACATAGCCGAACGCTATGGCGGCCATCGTGATGAAAGTACGCCGAGGATTGCGCCAAAGATTGCGCCATGCGAGCTGTAGAAGCCGTCCGCTCATCATTTCAGGTCGGGCAGTGAAAACGTCCCCTCGCTGATCGGCACATCGAACGCGATATCTTCGTACTCGATCGTCGTCTGCGCACCAGCCTTGTTTGCCGCTCGCATGACCAGGCGCGTCGGAATGAGCCTGCCGCCCATTGGTTTGTATTCAGAAAAGGTAAGCTCTCGGACGAGCTGCCCGTCGTCGTCATAGAAACCCTGCCATGTGGGCACAGCGTCGGCTTGGCGAATCTGCACAATAATCTTCCCCCACACCACCGCGGCTTCCGGCTTCGGCGTCAGAGTATATTCTTCGACCGCAATCCCGCCGCGCTTTCCTACGAAAGAGGTGCTAATAGAGTAGTCGCGCGTGAGGAATGTCTCTTTCACCAGATCATCGATAGTGAAGTCGCTTCCCATCCATGAGGCCATTGCCATCGAAGCGGGAACTTTAACCGTGCGATTCGATTTCGGTAGATAGTACCAGATGTCGCTGCCGCACTTTCAGGATGGCGGTGCCTGCTTCATCTTGAGGACTGGTGATGCGGACAAGAACCTTTTCTCCGAGCGACCAGATCTTCATCGAGATATCGCGTTGTCCATCTTCATTGGAGATCTGCATTTTCACGGTGGCGATGCTGGACTTGCTGCTAAAGAGACGAGCTACCCGTTCCACGGTATCCCGCGCCCGTTGATCGTCCGCGGCATGAGACATCAGAGCCACACTCGACAATGCCACCCCTAGAAGCATGGCGACGCTTCTCTTCTGCCAACGCCTGAAAGTCATAGCTGTCCGACCTTGCGCTTGGTCACTAATTCGCTTTCGACCTCGACTGCTTCTTCGACAAGTGGCGCACCCATAGCTAGTCCCATCGGTATCCGGACCAGGAGATTAAAGGCGGTTACGGCCAAGGACAGCGCGAACAGATTGTCTTTGCTCGCGAACCGGGCAAAAGCCAGGATGAAGACCAACTGAGTCGTTCCGATTCCACCTGGTGAGATTGGCGAATTTCCGATCGCCACAATGAATGGCGTCAGTGCTAACGTCTGCATGAGCGGGACCCCGATATGAAAGCTGACGAACTGTCCATAGAGCGCAAAGCCCGCTCCCAAAACAATTAGGAATCTGACGGCTAGGAGCTTGATATACTGTGACGGCCGCGCCATACGGAAACTCGCCATCGAGGGCCGTTCGTAGATCCATCGGAGCCAATTGCCGGTGCGGAGCCGCGCTCCCCATAAGAGCCAAAACGAGGCGATGAGACAGCCCGCGCCCAGCACGCTTGCCACGTAGTTGAGACCCAGCCGAATCGGTGACGTCGGCACGAGAGCGATCGCCAAGAGCGACAATGCGGCCAGCAGCATGGCGTCTAGGTAGCCTTGGAACAGCAATGTGCATCCGCTCATTATCCAGGGCACACGCTTGCGTGCGTGCAGAAAAAGCACAAACGCGCCGCTCGCTACATAGGAGTTCACAATCTGAAGAAAATAGACCGCGGCCATGGTCGGAAGCAGTTCGAGCGTTCCGGTCGGACCGTGAAAATAACTGAACAAGCGGGAATACAATACTGTCTCGCCGATAAACCAGCATAGAAAGCCGCCCAGGCTGGCGATGACGAAAATCCAGAGCGTGGCGTGGCTTCCGGCGCCCACCACCTGCCTCCAGGAGACGCCGCGTGCCGCGTAGCATACGATTGCCGCCGCTATCGAATAGGCTACAAGGTTTTGCGCCACGGTTTTGCGCACCGGACTCTCACTCACTCAAGTCAGCTATTACAGTCTACGCGCCGCGGAACCTTCATTATAGGCTGTTCATCACAAGCATACTGTGAAGCGATCAGCCGGTTCGACTCGGGCGAGTGCTTGTAAAAACTCTGCGACCTCTCGTAGTATGATGTTCTGGAAGCTCGACTCGGAGATCGTCGTCAACCATTGATTCTAAGAAAAATTGGTGGAGCGGGCGACCGGGGTCGAACCGGCGACGTCCAGCTTGGGAAGCTGGCATTCTACCACTGAATTACACCCGCTCTGATGCGAGTCTAGGTACTGGCCTGCTGACTGTCAATTGAATCCGCCATGAGCTTCTCGCGAACATCGCCCGCGAACACAAGCGCACTTCGCCATTGACTTCGTTGCCCCCGATCGAGCAAAAACTCTCATGTATGGCTCCTCGCTTTCCAGCCGGCGCAGCGCGCATGTCTCGACGTCCCCTGGATGGAGCCGTTCTTTCGCTAATCGTGGGATGCCTGACTCTCGCGTTTGCCGGATGCTTCCATTCCGCGGCCAAACCCGTCCCCCCGGATTCCGCGGCTGCGCAACAGATCGCGGCCTACGCCGAACAGCAGGCCGCGCTTCGAAGAGACGCGAGTCTTCCCAAAGAAGAACTGCAGGAACATTGCGATCAACTTGCTACGACTACGCCCGGCGTCGAAGAGCTTCGAATTACCAACGGCTCCGTTGAGAGCCGCCAATGGACGCTGATCGCAAATGGCTCCGCGCCGCGGTGGGCGTTCGTGAGAGCCAAAGATGGCCCGCCGGACGGCTGGACACCCAAGCCGGGGATCGCCAAGCTCGATTTCCAACCGCCCCTTGAGTCTGCTCTCACGGCGCGATCCAGCTTCTTCCTCGCCTACGCTCCGGTCGAGTCCTACAGCCCCGAGGACAGCCAGAAATCTGCCACCGCCAGAGAGCTTTTCGGCGCCGCGCAAGGCGACTTTACCTGGCGCGGTCGAAAGTACAGCTACACTCTGACGTCCGAATTGCCCTGCTTTCCATCGCTACAGTAAGAGCGCGATGACTGAATCGCGAAGGCTGCCGCGCGAATTTTACGCCCGCCCCGTCCTGGTCGTGGCACGCGAATGCATCGGCAAAGTACTCGTGCATCGCACTGCCCAGGGCGTGGCGGCTGGCCGAATCGTGGAGGCCGAAGCCTATCGCGGCCCCCTCGATCTGGCAGCGCACAGCGCGCGTGGTCTGACCCGACGAACGGCCGCCATGTATGGGCCGCCGGGCTACGCATACGTATTTCTGCTCTACGGAATCAGCTGGGCGATGAACCTGGTGACTACCGCCGATGGCGCACCGCACGCAGTACTGATTAGAGCGATCGAGCCGATAGGAGGCCTCGATTTGATGGCGCGGCGCCGGCGCAAACTGCCGGATTCTCGTGAACTGACTAATGGCCCCGGCAAATTGACTAATGCATTGGCTATTACCGGCGCCGACTATGGACGGGATTTATGCGGCGGACGGCTATATCTGGAACACTCCGAACTTCCGGTCGGGCGAATCGGCCGGTCGCCAAGGATCAACGTCGATTACGCCGGCCGTTGGGCATCAAAGCGATGGCGCTTTTATGAACGCGGCAACCGTTACGTCTCGGTCGCGCCGTGCGACTAGCTGGCCGGAGCATTCCGTAACTCGACTCCGGGAAATTGCGCGACGCCGCGGTTTCGCGGTCTACTATCCATGATGCCGACGCTCGCGCGAAGCCCTTTCCCGCTCGCAATCATAACCGACTTCGGCTATCGCGACCATTATGTCGGTGCGATGAAGGGCGTCATCGCGTCGATCGCTCCTGGTGCAGCCGTGATCGACATCACTCACGGCATCCCCGCACAATCCATCGTGGCCGGAGCGATCGCTTTGCGCGAGACCTGGCGCTACTTCCCTGCGCGGACGGTTTTTCTTGCGGTTGTCGATCCGGGAGTCGGCACCGCACGCGCGCCGATTGCGATCGAGACTCGTGCCGGCGCCCGCTTCGTCGGACCCGACAACGGCCTGCTTTGGCTGGCCGCGAACCAGGCCGGAATCAGGCGCATCGTGAAACTGACTTCGCCCCGCCATCGTCTTACTAACGTGAGTGCTACCTTCCAGGGCCGCGACATCTTCGCGCCTGCCGCGTCGTATCTCTGGCGTGGCACCCCGATTTCCGCGCTTGGGCCCGCACTCCGCTCGATCGTGCAGCTCGATCTGCCGCGTCCCGTGGATTCGGCGCGCGAGTTGCGCGGTGAAGTGATCTATGTGGACGGCTTCGGCAATCTGGTGAGCAATATCGATCGCCAGATGGCCGAACAGTTCGGCTCTCGCTTTCGCCACAAATCCCTTTCGGTTAGGATCAAACGGGGCGCGGCGATGCGACTGCTTGATGCTTATGGTGACGCGCCCAAAGGTGTTCCTCTCGCAATATTCGGAAGCTTCGGCCTGCTGGAAGTCGCGGTTCGCGATGGCAACGCTGCCGCGCACTTCGCCGCCGGACCTGGCTCATCGCTATCGCTGGTCGCGGTCGCAGGCCGCATTTAATCATGAATGAAATAGTCACACACAAGGACGCTCCCACGGTCCTTACCGATATTCCGCGCTACACCGCTCCTGCCGAACCGGCCGCTCGCGCGCTCGATCCTCCGCGAATCCCGCCGATCAACGTCGCTCTGTTTTTGCTGACCCTCCTGACCACCACCACGGCCGGCGCGTACATGAATGGCGAGCAGGTCTCCTTCGCGCATCCGTTTCTCGCCGTTGCGGCGCTGCGCTCGGGACTCTCGTTCTCGATTCCCCTGATGATGATTCTGTTCGCGCATGAGATGGGACACTACCTGACCTCGCGCCACCACGGCGTCGATGCCTCCCTGCCCTACTTCATCCCGGCTCCGCCGTCGTTCTTCATCATCGGGACCTTCGGCGCGTTCATCCGGATGCGGGCGCCTGCGCGCACTCGCCGCGTGATGTTCGACATTGGCGCCGCCGGCCCTTGGGCGGGCGTGATGCTCGCGATACCCGCCGTCATCATCGGCCTGTATCTTTCCGACGTGACGCCGCTGGACAAATCGGCCGGCGGTCTCGAGCTGGGCAACTCGCTCCTGTTCCTGGCTCTCTCGCACCTGGTGCTGGGCGTCGATCCTTCGACAGTCAGCGTGAACCTCCATCCGATCGCATTCGCAGGATGGCTCGGGCTGTTCGTCACCACGCTGAACCTGCTGCCGGTCGGACAGCTCGATGGCGGCCATGTGGTCTACGCGCTGTTCCCGCGCCGTCATCGCACGATCTCGGTGCTGTTCGTTATCTCGTGCGTGCTGATGGTACTGGTGCCGCTCGCGCTCGGGCTGAGTTTCTGGGGCGGCTGGCTGCTGTGGGCTGTCCTGTCGGTCGCGCTTGGATTGGGACATCCGTCCACCATCGATCGCGACACCCCGCTGAACCCGCGCCGCGCTCTGGCGGCATGGCTTACCGTCGCGCTGTTCATCGTCACGTTCAGCCCGGTGCCGCTCGCCTTCGTGCAACCCGAGGCGCCTTTGCAGCCGCAGCAGGATGAACACTCTCAGGAAATAATCCATCACGTACCGCACTACGACGAGATGCTGCGTCGTCTCGGCCGCGTCCGAATCTGAGCGGCGTTTGATCGATCTGGATCGAGGGGAACCGCATTGGGATTGACCGACGGCTCGAACAAACCGAATCCCGAGACCAGCTCCCGGCGTCCGAGCTGGGACAATTACTTCATGACGATCACGCGCGAGGTCGCCGAGCGTTCGACCTGCCTGCGCGCCAAGGTCGGCGCCGTAATCGTACGCGACCGCAGCATCCTGGCGACCGGCTACAACGGCTCGCCCGCCGGATTGCCGCATTGCACCGAGGCCGGATGCCTCATCTACGAATCGCGCACGCCCGACGGAGAAATCGAGCAGAATTGCTATCGCACCATCCACGCCGAGATCAACGCGATCTCGCAAGCGGCTCGCAACGGCGCCGCCATTCGCGACGCCGACATTTACGTCACTCACACGCCCTGCATCCATTGCCTCAAGGTGCTGATCAACACCGGCGTGCGCACCGTTTACTACGCGCGCCCGTACAAGCTCCACACCGTCGCCGACATGCTCAAGCACGCCAGCATCAAGCTCGTCGAGGTCCCCGCCGAGGATCCCGCCACAGGTGCCGCGTGACCTCGAGCAGCCCTGCCCCAGCAATGAAACCCGCTTGCGGAATCTGCGCGGTGATCGATCGGATCAAGTCCGATCGGATCAAGGCCGGCCCTCTCCGCGATTTTATTGCGGAGCTCAATAGCTGCTACGTGATCCTCGGCGATCAGCAGCTCTATCGCGGCTATTGCGTGCTGCTCGCAAAAATTCACGCAACCGAACTTTACCTCATGCCCGCCGACGCCGCCCGCCTGCTGTTCGAAGAGATGCGGCTGGTCGCGGAAGCCATCGCCGCGGTCGTCAAGCCGTGGAAGATGAACTACGAATGCCTGGGCAATTCGGAGCCGCACGTGCATTGGCATCTGCTGCCACGCTACGAAACCGACGAAATGCGGCGCGGACCAATCTGGCTGCGGCCCGAATCCGAACGAAAGGTAAGCCTTGACGAAAATGACCGCCGCGCGCTCATCCGATCGATCCGCAGCCAGCTTGCCGCCCGCTTCCATGACGCGCGCATCCCGCCCGGTTAGGAATCCAGCGTCGCCAACGAAAACAAAATTGCCGCGCGCCGCTCTCGCAATCTCGTGCCTCGCGATCCTCATTTCAGGATGCAGGGCTCCGCTCCCTGACGCGGAAAGTCCCGCCGCTCAGCTCTACGCCCGTCGATGCGACAATTGCCACAGGCCGTACAATCCCCATGGAATGACGGCGGCGATGTGGGAAGCGAAGGTCAAGCTGATGGAACCAAAGATGCAAACCGCCGGGATGCCGCCGCTGACTTCCGACGAGCGCGCGTCGATCCTCGCATATCTCGAACGCTACGCCGGCACCGAATAACTATCCCGCGCGATTGTTCCCCTTCCCCCCGTGATGCTAAATCCTCATCCACGGTGATCGCATGGCCGGCGAACTCCTGACCATCAAGCTCTACTACGACTACAAAAGTCCCTTCGCGTATCTCGCGATGGCGCCCGCATACGCGCTGATGGAATCGCATCGCGTCCGCCTGCATTACATCCCGCACGAACTCAACATCCGCGGCGCCTTCGGTGGCGATCTCGACGAGCGGCCCGAGCGCGAATGGCGCAAAATCCGCTACCTCTATCTCGACGCGCGCCGTTACGCGAACGCGCGCGGCATGATCATCCGTGGACCGGAGAAAATCTTCGACTCGAAACTCGCTCTCATGTCCGGGCTGTGGGCTGACCGGCACGGGCTGTTTCGCCCTTACTCCGACCGTGTCTTCGAGCGCTTCTTCAAACGCGAACTCGACATTGAAAACGCCGCCGCGCTCGCCGCCGTGATAAAGGAAACGGGCCTCGACGCCGACGGATTCAACCGCTACGCGCTTCGCGACGGCCCACGCGAACTGGCCGATGCGTTCGCCGCCGGCGATCGCGACGGCGTCTTCGGCGTGCCGACCTTCATCGTCGATGGCGAACCATTCTGGGGCAACGATCGCGTCGAATGGGTCGTCAAGAAACTCGACGCGATGGGCCTGCGACGCTAAATCAGCTGCCCGCGAGGTGAGCAAGTCGATGAAATCAATTCCAATCGGGACCCGGGGAAGTTACTCCCGGACCGTTGCGCCCGCCGACCTCGCCAGTCGTCTCGATGCGTCGCTCGCCGCCGTCATGTCCACGCCGGCGATGGTCGCGATGATGGAGCTTGCCGCGATGGATGCCATCCGGCCGTTTCTCGACGCGGGCGAAAGTTCGGTCGGCATGTCGATCGAAGTAAATCACAGCGCCGCGACGCCGCCGGGGCATCTCGCTCGCGCCGAAGCTGAAGTGACCAAAGTCGAAGGCCGCCGCCTTGAGTTTTCCGTGCTCGCCTTCGACGAAGTCGAACAAGTCGGCTCGGGGACGCATCGGCGCGCGGTAATCGACGCCGCCAAGTTCAACGATCGGATCAAAGCCAAGCAGAAAAATTAGCTGCGCGCAGGACACGACAATGACTATCGAACTTTTCGACCGCAAAGAAGTGTACGTGGGCCGTGATTTCGGCGGCGTGACCTGCGACGTCACACCCGATCTGGTCGCGACCTACATCGCCGGCACCGGCGACGACAATCCATGGTACCGCGGCAATTCCCCGCTCGGCGGCCCCATCGCTCCTGCGCTGATTCTCCACAGCGCGGTTTACCGCACGCTCGAATGGTATCTGCCGAATATTTACGGCAACCTGCACGCGCGCCAGGAATGGGACGTGTTCGCGCCCGCGATGGTTGGTGAGCGGCTCACGACCCGCTCCGTCATCATCGACCGCTACCTCAAGCGCGATCGCGAATACGTGGTGAACGAAGTGCTCGTCGGCAACGCGTCGGGACAAATCGTATCGCGCAGCCGCACCCATCAGAGCTTCCTGCTTCCCGAACAGGCCAAACAGGGTTTCGTCGTCGATCGCGCGCGCGAAAAAGATTCGTCACGTTCGTTCAAAATCGGCGAGCGTAGCGGCGATCCGATCAGTTCTCCGATGCGCACGATCACCGAAGCCATGTGCATGGCCTTCTCGGGACCCGCGCGCAACTATCACAACGACAAGCAAAAGGCCGTCGAACTGGGATTCCCGGAAATTGTCGTGCAGGGGATGCTCTCGGTCTGCCTGGTGGCCGAAATGATGACGCGGCGGTTCGGCCTTGGCTTCCTGTACGGCGGCAAGATGGATCTGCGGCTGGTCAACGTGCTGTGGGGCAACGACGTCACCGGGCCGAAGGGATCGATCGTTGAACGACGGCGCGAGGGGATACGCTCACGCGCCGAAGTCGAAGTGTGGTGCGACAAGGCCGACGGAACCAAAACCGTCGTTGGCAGCGCCAGCGCGATTGAGCTGTAATGCGCGCCCGCTCGCGCCCTCGTTCAATCGTGAGCGCGAAGATATTTCTCCTCGCCGCCGCCGCGGCGTCGCTGTTCGCCGCCGGATGCGCGAATCGATGTGACTACGCGCAGACCAAATGCCAGTACCAATGCAATCGCAACTACCAGGTATGCGAACTGCGTGGCAACGATGAATTCTATTGCCGAAACGAAATAGGCAATTGCGTGTCAGCCTGCGAGAGCGCACGCAGTACTTGTCACTCGTGGCTGTGAGTATTGAATGACTACTGCGCTGCGGTCAGCGCTTCGACATCTGCGATCGACTTCGGCGTCGCGGCGGTCATCACTTCGTGACCGTCTCCGGTCACCAGCACGTCGTCCTCGATTCGAATCCCCAGTCCACGCAAACTTTCCGAAACCTTATCGTCGTCGGAATAGATGTACAATCCCGGCTCGACCGTAAGCACCATTCCGGGCTCGAGCACTCGCGACGCGCCGTCCACCCGGTACAGCCCCACGTCATGCACGTCCATGCCGAGCCAGTGACCCGTGCGATGCGTGTAATACCGCCGATACGCGCCCGTCTCGATTATCTCCTCGGCCGATCCATGCAGGATTCCGAGCTGACGCATGCCGTCAACCAACACGCGCAGAGCAACTTCGTGCGGATCGTCGAAATGCGCGCCGGGTTTGATTGCGTCGATCGCCTTGAGCTGCGCGTCGAGCACGATCTCGTACAGATTGCGCTGCAAGCCGGTGAAGCGCGCCCCAATCGGCGACGTGCGCGTGATATCCGCGGCATAAAAGTCGTACTCCGCACCCGCGTCGATCAGCAGCAGCTCGCCCGTGCGCATCTCGCGATCGTTGTTGATGTAGTGCAACGTCGCCGCGTTGGGTCCCGACGCGACGATCGACGGATAGCTCGGACCCGTCGCCCCCTGCGAGCGAAACGTGTATTCGATCTCCGCCTCTATCTGCCACTCGCGCATCCCGCCGCGCGCCTTCATCATCGCGCGCTTGTGCGCGTCGGCCGAAATCGCCATCGCGCGCCGCATCGCCTCGAGCTCCGCCGGCTCCTTCTTCACCCGCGCCTCGTGAATGATGTCGCGCGGATCGATTATCGACGACGGCCCCACCCCGATTCGCGGCCGCATCGCGTGCGCCCATCGAATCAGTTTCAGCACCCGCTCATCCATCTTCTCGTTCAGTCCGAGCGGGTAAAGCACGCGTTCACTCTTTTCGAGATAGCGCGGCAAAATCTTTTCAAGTTCGTCGATGACGTAGGCCTTGTCCGCCCCGTACTCAACGATCGCGCCCTCGACTCCCGCGCGCCTGCCAGTCCACGTCTCGCGCTCCTTGTCGCGCGGACGCACGAACATCACGAACTCGCCGTCCGGATGCCCCGGCGAAAGCACCGCCACCGATTCCGGCTCCGCGAATCCTGTCAGGTAGTAGAAGTCGCTGTCTTGCCGATAAACGAACTCGACGTCGCCGGATCGAACCGCCACCGGCATGCTCGGCATGATCGCGGTTGCCCCCGGCGCGATCGCCGCCATCATGCGCTTGCGCCGCGCGCGAAAATTGTCGCCGTTGCCGCTAAGCGCCATCGCAATTCATTACGCCACGCAGCCTCCTCTCGCGCCAGCCCCTCTGTATGCGCTCACGGCAATCCCGCTCGCGGCACTTCCACTTGGGTGGTTTCGATTCTTCCATTCCGGCTCGCACGGCATTTCTCTGGATCGGAATTCGGCGCCGTCGCGACAAACAGCGTCCGCCCGTCAGCGCCGCCGAGCATGCATGCGAACGCGTCCGTCTCCACCTTGATCCGCTCGGCGACCTCGCCGCCCTGCTTCACCCGAATCACCTCCGACATCGTCGGACACGCCACCCAGATTGCATTCTCGGCGTCCAGGCAAATCCCGTCGGGTGGACTGTTTCCCAACTCGGCCCATACGCGGCGATTCGTCAGCGATCCATCCGCGCCGATGTCGAAAGCCGTCAAGCGCCGCCCGAACGTCTCGCCGGCGATCAGTGTCTTTCCGTCCGGCGTGATCGCCATCCCGTTGGGAAACATCAATTCCTCGGCCACGATGCGCGCGATGCCGTCCGGCGCGACCATCACCAGCGTCGTCCCGCGCGGCTGCGCGTTGGCGTGCAGATCGAATCCAAAGTTGCCGACGTAGGCGCGCCCGCGCGCATCGACCACCATGTCGTTGCAATCAAATGGCGCCAGCTTGCTCAAATCGGCGACCGTCTTCAGCCCGTCGCGATCCAGACGCATCAGCTTGCGATCCGTCATCGACACGACGAGCATCCGTCCATCCGGCAACCATCCGAGTCCCGACGGCCGCGCCGGCACCTCGCAGACGACTTCGCGCTTGCCCGCCATATCGACCGCGAGCACCTGATGCGCGTGCATGTCGGAGAAAAACAATTTGCCGTCGCGCCATCGCGGCCCTTCGGGAAACGCAAGCCCGCCTGTCAAAACTTTCAGCGTCCGCATCGGATTTAACCTACCTCACCACTATCCTCGGATCTGAAATCTCGGCAAGCACGGGTCCGCCGCCTCTAAAATAACGGGCCAGAGATCCGCAACTCGTCGCGGCACGCTTCGCTAAACGCAAGTAAGGGATCGATCGCGTTGCTGTTCACTACGCCTTGCAAGTCGCGGAACGTCTTGTTCGGCGCCTGGTACGTTTCGATGATGGTTTTGGCAACGGTTTGTGCGGTTTCGACGATCTTCGGCGACGATAGAACCCGCATCCTGCCGATCAGGGCGTACAGTTTAACGAACTTGGCGAGCTCCGCTTCGTTATGTCCTAAAGCATCCGCATACAATCGCGCCGATACCTCAATAAAGTCCGCGTACAACTCTTCCCGCCTGGTTCTATGGTGCGCCAACTGCTCCGCTCGGGCCTGAGCTTTCTGGCTCAGCCATGACGACGCCAACATCATGAAGCCGCCGATCAATGATCCAGCGAGCGCAGCAAAGGCGGAAAAGTATTGTGAGTTCATAGTCGCATCCTCATCCGCCACAGGTCAGGTTTTCAGAAGGCATAGCTTCCAGCATCAGATGGGTCAGCTGCTTTTCGCCGCACGGTCGGCTGTAGCCACGGCGGACACTTGGGGCGGATGCTTCTGCTCCGTGGGCCCTGCTTGGGGCTTTTCTCCCCGACGGATATGCGCCAGCCGCTCGACGATCACAAAGAGCGCCGGAACGAGGAAGATTGCGAAGGCGGTGGAGAAGAACATGCCGGTTATGGTGACCGTCCCGATCAGACGGCGGGCTTGGCCGCCGGCGCCCAAAGCGATCCATAAAGGAGACAGGCCGATGATGAACGCGAAGGAGGTCATCAGAATCGGGCCGCAGACGCACGCGGGCGCCCTTGAGCGCCGCCGAAACTATCGACTCTCCCTTCTCGAGCTCGGCTTTGGCAAACTCGACTATCAAGATGGCATTCTTGGCCAACAGACCGATCAGCATTATGAGACCGACCTGGGCATAGACGTCGTTGTCGAGATGGCGTGACCACAGGCCAACGAATGCGCCGCATACCGCGACCGGCACGCTGAGCAGCACGCTGAAGGGCAGCGACCAGCTCTCGTAGAGGGCAGCGAGGATCAGAAATACAAACACCAGCGACAGCGCGAAGACGCCAGCCCCACCGCCGGCGACAGCCTGTTGGTAAGAGATTCCATTCCAGGCATAGCCCATATCACGGGGGAGGACCTCGTTTGCCACCGAGTCCACCGCGTCCATGGCCTGGCCGGTGCTGTAGCCGGGAGCCGGCGCCGCGTATATCTCGATGCCGCGATACTCGTTGAAGCGGGTGGTATATTCGGGCCCGAACGCCCGCTCCATGTCGACCAGCGTCGACAGCGGAACCATCGAGCCCGCGTTGTTTCGGACGTAAAACTGACCAATGTCAGTCGCGGTGATTCGGTACTGCGGCTCCGCTTCCACGAACACCTTCCACACGCGCCCGAAGCGGTTGAACTGGTTGACGTAATAGCCACCAAGCAGGGTCTGCAATGCGCTGTACACGTCTTCGATAGGAACGCCGAGCTTGAAGACCTTGTCCTTGTTAACCGCAGCGAACATCTGCGGAACCGCCGGGTCGAACAGGAGGTACATAGGCCCAATCTCGGGCCGTTTTTTCGCCGCGGCAAGGAACTTCCGAGTATTATCCCATAGATAATCGACCGTTTTGCCGGCGCGATCCTGAACGAAGAAATCGAGACCGCTAGCCTGGCCGATGCCGGGAATCGCCGGCGGCAGGAATGCAAAAGCCTGCGCCTGGGGCAGGGCGGCCAGCTTGCGGTTGAGGTCAGCTACGATAGCTGGGGCTTGCAGAGCAGCGGTCCTCCGCTGGTCGTAGGGCTGGAGTTGGCAGAAATAAGTTCCGCTTCGGGGGCTGCTCAACTGGGTGAGTAAGTTTAAGCCGGAGCTCGAGCTATAGTAGCGGATCGCAGGTTCGCTCCTGATGATCTGATCGATTTGCTTCATCGCGGCGTTAGTCCGCTGCAGCGAGGCGGCCGCCGGAAGCTGGACGTTAATTAGAAACCAGCCCTGGTCTTCGTCGGGCAGGAATGATTGCGGCAAAATCTTTCCCAGGCCGCCGGCAAGTACCGCAAAACCCCCTAGTACAACGATCGCCACCACAAGCTTACGGATGAGCAGATCGCAGGTCCGGATGTAGCCATTTTGCGCGCGCGCAAACCCCGCGTTGAACATTGCGAAGAAGCGCGCGAGTGGTCCGCGGCCGGCGCCAGTGCTTTTTGGACGCAGCAGAATTGCGCCGAGCGCCGGGCTCAGGGTGAGAGCATTGAAGCACGAGAGCAGCACGGAAAATGCGATGGTTAGTGCGAACTGGCGGTAAAGCGAGCCCGTTATTCCCGCCATGAATCCGGCCGGGATAAAGACGGCAGAGAGCACCAGTGCGATTCCGACCAGCGCGCCGCCGACCTCGTCCATAGCTTCCAGCGCCGCGTCCTTCGGCGACCGTCCATCCTCGATCTTTGCTTCGATCGCTTCGACCACGACGATAGCGTCGTCCACCACCAGGCCTACGGCCAGCACCAGCCCCAAAAGCGCAAGTGTGTTGACCGTGAACCCGACAGCCGGGAAGAACATGAAAGCTCCTACCAGCGAGACGGGAATAGTAAGCAGCGGGATCAACGTCGCCCGCCAGCTTTGCAAAAAGATGAAGACCACCAGGATCACGAGGCCGATTGCTTCCAGCAGCGTCTTCACGATCTCCCGGGCACCCTCGGTGACGGGGATAGTCGTGTCCAAGGTCAGATTGGCTTTCATGTCTGCGGGAAAATGACGCTCGAGTTCGGCCATTTTGGCCTTCGCCAGGTTGGCGGCGGAGAGAGCATTGGAGGCCGGGTTCTGGAAAAGGCCGACGATCGCAGCCGGCGCTCCGTTGAAGGATGCCTGCTCCGTGTAGGTTTCCGCGCCGAGATCAATCCGGGCGACATCCTTTAGCCGTACCAGCGATCCGTCCGGGTTGGCGCGAACGATAATGTTCCCGAACTCTTCCGCGTTGAGCAGGCGCCCCTGTGTGCGCACGGTGTACGTGAGTTGCTGGCCAGGTGGGGCTGGCTCACCTCCGATCTGGCCCACGGGATTGACCACATTCTGGGCCGCGATCGCATTCTCAAGGTCTGCAACCGTCAACTGAAGCTTGGAGAGGACATCCGGTGCGACCCAAATCCGCATCGCATAGTTGGACGCTCCATATAACTGGATCTGGCCGATGCCGGGAATCCGGGCAAGCTCGTCTTTGATATTGATCGCAACGTAGTTGGCCAAAAATGTCGCGTCCCAGGTCCTGTTCGGCGAACTTATCGTAAACACCAGCAACGGGATGCCGACCGTCTGCTGCGTCGTCAGCCCATAGCTGTTGACCTGTGCAGGCAGGCTCAGGTCGCCTGGGACAGCCGGTTCTGGACCTGGACCTGGTCGATATCGACATCACTGCCAACCTCGAAACTGACCTGTAGCGTCATTGACCCATCGTTGCCGTTGATGGACTGCATGTAGATCATGCGCTTGGCGCCGTTGACCTGCCCCTCGATCGGGGTGGCGACAGAAGCCTCGACGGTGAGCGCATCGGCACCGGTATAGATCGCCGTGGTCTGGACCTTAGGCGGCACGATGTCGGGGAACTGCGCGATTGGAAGCCGGAGTGCCATCACTGCACCGGCGATAACGAAGAAGATCGAAATAACGACGGCAACGATCGGGTGATTGATGAAAAACTTCGACACCGCTCTAGCTCTGGGGGCTTGAGGCCGCGCCGGGCGAGGGCGCTTGGCCTGCAGATCCAGGTGTACTCTCCGGTGCAGGCTGGGCGGGGATAACACGCGGTTGCACTTCCATCCCGTCGTGAACCATCTGCAATCCCTCGGTGATGACCCGTTCGCCGGGCGAGACTCCCTTCTCGATGATTCGAAGGCCGGCTGCCTGCTTGCCGATCTCAACGGTGCGCATCGTCACCTTATTGTCCGAGCCCACGACGGCGACCTGGTATTGCCCCTGGGTCTCGAGCACGGCGCTCTGCGGGACGAGCAGCGCGTTATGCAGGACGCCGCTGGCGACGCGGATTTTCGCGTACTGACCAGGGCGCAGAATATCGTTGGGGTTCGGAAAAGTTGCCTGAATCTGAATCGTACCGGTCTGGATGTCGACCTGCCGATTGGCGGCATAAAACTGGCCTAGATGTTGGTAGGTCTGGCCATTGGCCAGGATCATTTGGAATGGCAGCGCCGGTTGCGCGACCCCGTTCTCCTGCGCGTTAATCCGTGTCGCAAACAGCAGGTAGTCCTTCTCGGGGATTGGGAATGTGACTTTGATGGGGTCGAGCTGCGAAACTGTCGTCAGCAGGGTCGTGGTGCCGACCAGGTCGCCGACCTGGGCCTGCGCGATTGCCGCGACGCCATCTATCGGCGAGTAGACCTTGGTCCATCCGAGGTTGAGCTTAGCGGTTTCGACCGCCGCCTGCGCCGCCTGCACTTGCGCCGTACTCCCCCTAAACGCTTGGGTGATGTGGTCGAAAGTCTCCTTCGGTATGACCTGCTGTTGGTAGAGCGCGGTATCGCGGTCAAGGTCCTGTTGATTTTGTTTTAGGGTGGCTTGTTGCTCGGCGAGTGTGCCGAGCGCCTGGTCGAGCGCGGCCTTGTATTGGCGATCGTCGATCTCAAACAACAGCTGATTAGTATGCACGTGCGAGCCATCTCGGTAATCCTGCTTGAGTAAATAGCCAGAGATTTTTGGATAGATCTGCGCGTTGACGAACCCAACGGTGGTGCCGACAGCTTCCGAGTAGGATGTCACGTCCTGCTGGATGACCGAGGTCACGACAACCTCTGGGATGGGCGCCAGCGAGGGGGAACCCTGCTTGCAGCCGATCGCAGCCAGGGACAACGTTACCGCGAAACCCACGTAGAAGAGTCTCATAGGTATCACGCGCTCCCAAATCTTCGTCGACCCGATCATCTGGAAGGCCGGATCTTGAGAGAGTTACTCGGCGCCGTTTAGGTCTTGATAGCCCGTTAGCCGACTGTATACCGACTTCTAAAACCTCAGTCGAGCGCGCCCTTCGCCCGCATCGCTTCGACCTCCGCCGCGCTGTAGCCGAGCAATCCCGTCATCACCTCATTAGTATGCTGCCCCAGCACGGGCGCCGCCGCCTTCACTTCGCACGGCGTCCCGCTCATCCGCCACGGGATTCCGCAATGCTGACGTTTGCCGACTTCGGGATGCTCGCGATAGACGAAGTATTCGCGCTCTGTGAGATGCGGATCCTCTGAAACGTACTTGCTATCGGCGCAAGCTCCCGCCGCGACTCCAACCGCTTGCAGAGCCGTCACGACGTCCGCGAGCTTGCGCGTCGCCGTCCACTCACTGACTATTGCTTCGAGTGCGTCTTCATTGCGCTTGCGCGCCGCAAGCGTGGCGAATCTCGAATCATTAGCCAGTTCGGGTTTGCCTATCGCACGCGCCAGCCGCGCCCATTCCGCATCGTCCGCGCATATGATCGACACCCATTGATCGATCGTGACGTCCAGGATTTTCTCCGGCAGATCGAGGCACTTGAAAATTCCGTGCGGCGCCATCTGCGGATCGCGATTGCCAACCCGCTCCGGCTCGCGCCCGTTCATCGTGTACTCGAGAATTCCCTCCGCCAGCAGGTCGATCGCGCATTCCCACTGGCTCATGTCGATATATTGTCCCTCGCCGGTTTTCGCGCGATGGAACAGCGCGCTTATCACCGCGAACGCGGCGTGCACTCCCGCGTTGGGATCGGCGTAACTGAAGCCGGCGTGCATCGGCGGAAATCCCTTATAGCCAGTCAGCGCCGAAAGCCCCGACAACGGTACCTGCGCCGGCCCGTACGACACGTAGTGACTCTCCGGTCCCGTGTCGCCGTAGCCCGACAGAGTAATCATAACTACATTCGGATTGACTTTCTTGACCGCCTCGTAGCCGAATCCCATCTTGTCGAGCACGCCCGCCGCGAAGTTGTTGATCACGACGTCGCTCTGCTTGACGAGCCGCCACGCGGCTTCCATGGCCTCGGGATGCTTGAAATTCAACGACAGCGATTTCTTGCCCTGGTTGTATTGATTGAAGTAGCCGGACTTGTTGAGGCCGTCGAACACGCCGCCGGGCCACGGCGGCAGCATCCGCGTCACGCACGGCCGCGTCTTGGTCTCGATCCTGATCACTTCGGCGCCAAGATAAGCCAGCTGCAGAGTGCAGTACGGTCCCGCCCACACCCAGGTAAAATCGCAAACTCGAATTCCCGACAGAGGAGGCTTCGCCATCGCTAAATCACACCCTTGCGCTTGAGTTCGTCGAGCCGAGCTTGCGAAAGCCCGAGCTGTATCCCGAATATTTCCGCATTATGCTGTCCCAGCGTCGGCGCCGGCCGCCGAATTGCCCACGGCGTGCGCGAGTACTTCAGCGGCGCGCCCGGATACATGTGCGTGCCGGCCACCGGCTGCGCGATTTCGACGAAAAATCCGCGCGCCTTGAGATGCTCCGAGTTGAGCAGATCGCCCATCGTCGATACCGGCGCGAACGGCACCCGCTTGGCCTGCGCCTTTTGATATAAATCGAGCACGGTCTGCTGGCTGACCCATTCTTCAAGGAACACTTTGAGCGCATCCCAGTTGACCGCTCGCACCAGCCGATCCTTGAAAATCTCCTCTTCAGCCCATTCGGGATTGCCCATGATCTCCACGAAGTTGCGCCACTGATGCTCCTCGATGCAGCACAGAAAGATATAGCCGCCGTCCTTGCACTGCATCGCCGCGACCGGAGCCAGCGGCTTCTGCCCAAGCCGCGTCGAGATCATCTTCATGTAGGGCCAGTACTCGAACGTCATCTCCAGGATCGACGCGATCGATTCCTGGATCGAGACCTCGACATGCTGCCCGGTGCCGTCGCGAAGTCGCGCGAATGCCGCCGCCACGGTCGCCGTCGCGGCATGCACTCCGCCCTGGTATCCCGCCTGCTGTCCCGCGGTTTTCAGCGGTGGCAACTCCGGAAACTCCGGGCCGCCGCCGTTGAGCACGCACACGCCGCCCGCGCACCAGATCGTCAAATCCTCGGCGCGGTAGTTGCGATACGGACCCGTCAGTCCGAACGGCAGGATCGACGTCATGATCAACTTCGGATTCGCGCGACGCATCCGCTCGTAGGTGAGTCCGACGCGATCCATCTCGGGCGGCGTGACGTTGTGAATCAGGATGTCGGCATCCGCCACCAGCCTCTCCAGAATCTCAAAGCCGTCGGGCTGCGTGATATCGAGCGTGACGCCGCGTTTGTTGGTGTTGAGATAAAGGAATAGTCCGCTCTTCTCGGGATGCGGGACATCGCCGGGAAACGGCCCGCGCGTGCGCGCGCGATCCCCGACGCCGGGCCGTTCGATCTTGACGACCTCGGCGCCCATGTCCGCCAGCAGCTTGCTGCAATACGGCGCCGATACCATCTCGCCCACTTCAACAATCTTTAAACTGGATAACGCTCCCGCCATCGATACTCCATCTATACGAGATTGCTAAATTCTACTCCGGAAAAACCTGCTGGAACGGCTTTACCTCGACGCGCTCGAATACGCCGCTGGTCATGTATGGATCGCTATTGGCAAACGCGATCGCTTCGGCTTCGCTCTCCATATCGACGATGATGAGGCTACCGCTGCCGTCGGTGAATGGCCCCGCGATCTTCACCTTGCCGGCTCGATCCAGCGGCCGCAGATTGTCGAGATGAGCCGGCCTTATCCGCGGCCGGAGCGCAGCGCCGCCGGGTCCCTCATGGCCGATAATCACGAACAGCATCGGATCGTCCTTACGCCGGATTAAGCCCGTGATAATTAGCACGGCACGCATCCGCGGGTAAAATCGCCCGCCACCAATCCGGTGCCCGCTTGAATTGCCGTGTGTCGGTGAGACATCCCCGGCTTGCGGATGGCGACGCGGTATGAAAGCATCCTTATTCTAAGAACTAGGCCCATCAGGATGACTAATGAAGGTTTCGTTGTGAAAAACTCATTGAAGACTGCGAAAACAAAAAGGAAAAACAATATGTACAGATCTCTTCTGGTGTCCCTTGCTGCCATCCTTCTTTGCACCGGCGTGGCGTTTGCGAAGAGTTCCGGATCCGGGACCCAAGCCGTCAAACTTACGCTCAAAGGGACGGGAGCCTCGGCGCCCAGCGGAAACGTGGGTACTGACGGGCAATGTATTAACACTGGCGATCCTTGGATCGATAGTTATGCTTGCTCAGGCCCCGGCAATTGCTCTTGCAACGTGCTCACCTCCCCCACGATCTCCGGGAGCGGGCTCAAAACCGTGGCGGATTTCTTCGTCACGAATGACCAGGGCATCAATCCTGCCACCGAGCCTGCGGTCGGCTCTGGGCCCAATCCGAACTGCAACCCTTCGCTTGGCATTTTCACGGTAACGGACAAAAGCGGCAATTCGACGACCCTCAATTTCTTGGGAGTTAGCTGCAAGCATGTGACCGGAATATCGAGCAGGAATCCCAGCGGAACCCATGACAAGGATCTGTTGTCGGGCGGTTGGGGAATTTCAGACACTCCCGCGCCCACTAAGCCGATCTCGGGATGGGGAACGTTCACCGGCACGGGCAACCACACTACCAATGCGGTCTCACTGTCTCTGAGCGGCTGGGTAACGACGGAGTAGTAAAAGAGGGGGCAGGACCGCCGGCTCGCTGGATTGCGAGTTTTTTCAACTGAGGGGGAGCGCGTTCGTCTTTACTACGACAAGGCGCTCCCCTCTTCGCTTCGGCAACCGGCGCGCGCGGCAATCCGGTCAGGGACGGGAGGCGGGGCCGAACAGCGGCGCGATCGCCGCGCGATAGTGCCATGCCAGGATCGCCTCGAGCGCAGCCACCACGAGCGCCAGCGGCAATAGTGCCGGCGAGAGAAACACGTGGAAGGCGACGATGTTCACGATCACAGGAGCCAGAATCACCAGCGCGAACGGCACCGCCACGCCCAGCACAAGCAGCGCTCCTCCTATGACCTGGGTCCCGAAAATCAGCGCGAACATGTAGCCCGTCCCCGCAAGCGCGCCGAAGAACGCAACCGCAGGCGGCGGTTCCGGAGGATTCGGCATGAAATGAAGCAGCCCGTTCAAACCGAAGACCAGGAACAGCAGGCCTAAGAGAATACGAGCGACGATAAGTACGATCCTCATCACCATTTCCTCCTGAATCACCCGGGCTCCGAGCCCAGGCTCTGCGACAATCTGCTCGAGATCGTGAGCTTCCTCCAACGTTCCGTGAAATAACCGGCGAAGTAGTTCTCCTGAGCACTCTAACTGCAATCAGCACCGCATAGGTCCTTGCTATGAAGCTGACTACAATCTTACTCTGGCATAGAACCCCTCATCACGAGAACTAATGGAGACATCATTGTGAGACACTCATTGAAGACTGCAGCATTGTCCTTCGGGATCGCGGTGCTGTTCGGAAGCGTAGCCGTCGGCTTCGCTCAGACTACTGACACCACGAGCTCGAGCCAGACCACGACTTCGGCGCCGGCCCCAGTAGTCGTGGCGCCAGCCACAACCAGCGAACACTCATCGTCATCTTCAAGTTCGAACAGCGGCTCGCCCAACGGCAGCTCGAGTGAGCACTCCTCGAATAGTATCGCCAGCAACTACTAGGAAGGTATTTCGCCTGCGGAGCGGCAGACCTACTCGATGCGAAGTAGCATCGGGGCTGCCGCTCTTATGACATGATGGCTCTTTGACCACCGCCGCCGCCTAAGTCTTACCTACCCTTCCTCTACACCTGGTCCTTATCCAGCGACGAGCTCCACTTGCGCGAGGTGCGCCCTTCCCATCCGCGCTTGTGATACGCGTAGCCCACGATCAGCGGCACCGCGATTGTCGCCTCGCAATACACCATCTGCTCGTAAGTCGTATCGACCTTGCCCCAACTGCTGGCCTCTTTGAGCGTGCTGCCCGAGAGCGCGCCATCGCGCACGTCGGCCACGGTGATCTGAATCGCGTACTTATGCATCGGCACGTCATGCCCCAGCACTTCGGCGGCGACCACGATATCCTGCGCGAAATTCTTCGGCACACCGCCGCCGATCATGAACAGCCCGGTGGTTTCGTTCTTCACCTTGAGCCGCGTCAACTCGTAAAAATCCTTGGCGCTGTCGAGCGAGACCTTGGGCTTGCCGTGCCGCGCCGCCTGATGCGCCACCAGTCCGAAGCCGGCGGAGCAGTCGCTGAAGGCAGGGCAGAAGATCGGCACCTCCTCGCGATACGCCTCGAGCACGATACTGGCGCCGGTCTTCGCACCCGTCTCGGCCAGGTACTTGCCCATCTCGGCGACGAATTCGCGCGACGAATACGGCCGCGGCTCGAGCCGGTCGGCGATTTTCCGGGTCGTCTCGTCGCACACGCGCAGTTCGTCTTCGTCTATAAGCGTGTCGTAGATGCGATCGATATGCAGTCCGCGCAGCTTGTCGTCGTCGAGCCCGTACTTGAAGCGGTCTTCGGCCATCCAATGCTTGAAACCGAGCGCCTCGAAGAAGTCCTGATCGACGATGTTCGCGCCGCTGCTCACGATCGCATCGACCATGTGACTGCGAATCATGTCGGCGAAGACGCGCTTGAGCCCGGCGCTGATGAGCGAACCCGCCAGACACAGGATTATGCCGCACTCGCGATCGCGCAGCATCCGATCGTAAATCGTCGCCGCGCGATGCAGGTCGCGGGCGCTGTAAGCCATTTGCCCCATCGCCTCGACGATCGGCACCACGCTTTCGCGCGTGATATCGATGTGTTCGATCGGCCGTTTGAGAAATTCCGACTTGATGCTCATTTGCTACGCCCCGTGATGTGCCGAATTCCTGGCCGATAGTACGCAAGAACCAAATTATACGCTACTTCAGCGGACCGATTCCGCCCAGCCCCGTCCAGTAGAGCATGAAGGATAGCGTAGCGAGCGCGATCAAAAACGCGAACGCCGTGATATCCGCGGGCGTCACCGGGTAATCGATAAACGTCGTCGGCTCGTGGCTGAATCCGAAGCCGCGCGCTTCCAGAGCCATCGCCATGTTGTTGGCCTTGCGCAGCGCGCCCATAAAAACCGGGATCACTACCGGCACGTAGCGCCGCACGCGCTCCAGCGGCCCGCCCTGGTTGAAATCGTAGCCGCGCAGCCGCTGCGCATCGACGATCGTCACGGCAGAGTCGATGAACAGCGGCACCAGCCGGAATGACAGCGAGATCGCAAACCCCACGCGATACGGCACCCGCATCCGTTGCAGTCCGTAGGTGAACTCCTCGATCTTGGTGGTCGAAAGAAACAGCACCGACGCCGCCAGCAGCTCCGCGAGCTTGATGCCGCGCCCGATGCCAAATACCAGCGACAACCTGCTGACGTGAAAAATCGGCACGTTCACCAGCACCGCACCGCGCCGGTAGAAAACCATCCACGCAATCGTCGTGGTGAAGACCAGAATCGCGAACAACCATCGCAGGCGGTAGAAGTTCGGCCACGAATCGGTAAGCTGCGCGATCCACAGCATGACCAATCCGACCGGCGCGAGCGCGATTGGATTGTCCACCCAGTACACTGACCAGAACATGACGAAGAGCGCGAACACCTTGACGGTGGGATGCAGCCGATGAACGAACGTGCCGCGATCGATGTACAGATAAATCGGCATCAGCCGCGCCCCTTGACCCACGCGACGAATTCGTCGGTGGTCAGCGCCAGCGTCCCGAAGCGGCGGCTCAACTCGGTGATCTCCGGCGCCCGGAATGACGACGACCGCAGCAGTTCGTCCTGCATGAAAAACTCGCGCACGCCGCCGTCGAAAATCTTGGCGCCTTTGCGCAGCAGCACGACGCGCCGCGCATACTGCGCGACCAGCCACGGCGTATGCGTGATGATCACGATCGCGATTCCGGCGCGGTTGAGGTCCCGCACCAGCGCCATCATCCGGAGCTGCTCGCGATGGTCCAGGCCGGTGGTCGGCTCGTCGAGAATCAACATCCGCGGCCTGAGCACGAGCACGCTGGCAACCGCCAGGCGCTGGCGCTCGCCCTTGCTGAGCAGAAACGGGTCGCTCTGGCGCTCGTTCTGAAGGCCGACCGCCTCGAGCGCTTCATCGCATCGACGCCCAATCTCGTCATCGGCCAAGCCGAAGTTGCGCGGGCCGAACGCGACTTCCTCCTGGACCGTGGCGGCGAAAATCTGATGGTCCGGATTCTGGAAGACGTACGCGACCTCGCGCGCCATCTCGGCCGGCCGCATCTGCGCGCGGTCCTTGCCTTCGATTATAACGCGGCCCGTGGCCGGCTGGAGCAGACCGACGATTTGCTTGGCCAAAGTGGTTTTGCCGGAGCCGTTCTGGCCGACTATCGCGAGGAAGTCGCCGGCTTCGACTCTGAGATCGATCGAATCGAGCACGCGCGGCCCGCCCGCATAGCTGAAGCTCACATGCTCGATTGCCATAAATGCCGGGCCGGTCGTCAAGGCGTTTTCGCTGGTCGCCGGGTGTTCGGGTGCGCGGGAATCGGCGAGACGCGGATGAGCGCGCACGATCGCGTCGTAAGCCTGCTCGACGCTTTCCGCCTGTGCGTCGATTCCGAGCAGTTTGAGTGCGTGGCCCAGTCCGGGCGGGCGCACGCCGCATCCCACGAGCAGGTCGGTGCGCGCGAACACCTCGGAAGGCGGACCGTCGGCGGCGATTTCCCCCTCGCGCAATACCATTATCCGATCGGCGGCGCGCAGTTCCTCGGACTCGTGCTCGATTACAATCAGGCTCAAGCCTTGCGCGCGCAGCCGGGCTATCAACTCGAAGACTTCCGCCCTGCCCTCGGGATCGAGATCGGTGGTCGGCTCGTCGAGCACGATGACCGACGGCCGCAGCGCCAGCACCGACGCGATCGCAAGCCGCTGCTTCTCGCCGCCCGAAAGCGACATCGGATCGCGATGCTCGAAGCCGCGCAGCCCAACGGCCTCCAGCGCGGGAATGATTCGCCTATCCATCTCGGCGCGGTCCATGCCGACCTGTTCCATAGCGAACGCGACTTCGTGCGCGACGTTGGTCGAAAACAATTGCGACTCGAAATCCTGGAAGACCATCCCCACTTTCGGCGCGACGTCGCAGACGCGAAGATGCTCGAGCGGCTCGCCTGCAATGCCGATCGTGCCGCGAAAATCGCCGTCGTCGAACTCCGGGACGATGCGATTGAGGCATTTGGCGAGCGTGGACTTGCCCGCGCCCGACGCGCCCATCACGCCGATCATCTCACCGGCGGACTGCACAAAGCTTACCGCTCGAAGGGCAGGACGGCCGGCGCCGTGATAGGTAAAGGTGACTCCCTCGACCCGAACCGCGTGCGAGCCGGGAGTTACTGAAAAAATTTGCGCGTCGATTTTCACATCATGAACAGGCCCGCGAACGCCAACAGGAGAAACGGGCCGACGATTATTGCGACCGGCTTGTCGTACGGGGCGACAATCATCCACGCGGGCAGAAACTTTGGCGCCCAATATCCGGTTGAAAGCAAATTTCCGAAAATCCAGGCGCCGCCCTCGCCCGCTATAAGCACCGCGAAACCGAAGGCTCGAATTCCCACCGGCTTCAGTTTCACCTCAGGCATCACGTCCGTATAAAGCATCCGGCCCTTTTTGACCCGCGGATAGACGGCCGCAAGGATGAACGGCGAGAGCACCAGCGCCGACGTCATATTGTTGAAGATGATCACGTTGCCGAGCATCGCGAACGGCCTGATGACGAGCACGTTGTCAGCCCATCCGACCAGGTCGGCGCACAGCACGCTCGCGGCCAGGCAAGCGATGACATACTTGAGAATTCCAAGCGGCGAGCGGCTGATAGGACTTTGGCCGCGTCCGATCAATTCCCAGACTTTGTACGGAATCCAACCGTAGGCCAGGTTCGCGAAGAATCCGAAGATGTCGCCCGGCGAGACTCCGCCGAAGAAATCGCCAATCATGTTTCCGATCGCCGAACCCCACGCGGCCGCGGGACCGAACAGGAACGAGCAGACGACTGGAATCGCGTTGGCGGGGCGAAGTTCGGTGACGCCGGGAATCAGCGGGACGACCTTGAACGGCACTAGCACTGCCGCATATAGGGCGGCCGAGATCGCGCACAGCACGACCATCCGGGTGTTACGCCACATCAGGCGAAGATCGCTCATCGCGGCACGCGCGATACGATGCGCGCGCGACGCATGCCTGCTATACGAATGGAATGATCGACAGCCACATTCATCTCGACGCTGACCAGTATCCCGACCCTTCCGGCACAATCAAGCGGGGACAGGATGCGGGAGTATCGGCGATGGTGGTGCCGGGAGTTGGGCCCGCGTCGAATCGCAGGGCAATCGAACTCGGGCGGCAGTATCCGGGCGTCGTTTATCCGGCCGTGGGATTTCATCCGGAGCAGTTTGAACATAGCGAACATGACGCGCTCGAGGTGCTCGAGACGATCGCGCGTGAGCGCGACTCAATTTGCGCCGTCGGCGAAGTCGGACTGCCATGGTACGGGATGGGCGCGGGAGATGCAGGCGTGCGGGACGCGGCGAAGTTGATGCTCGCACGCTTTGCGAAGCTCGCGGCCGCGATGGATCTGCCGCTGATACTGCATGCGCCGCACCGAGGCGCCGCCGAAGCGCTCGCGATAATCGTCGAGGCTGGAGTGACGCGCGCGGTCTTTCATTGGCATAAGTCCGACGAGCAGACCACGCGCGCGATCATTAACGCCGGATACTTTATTTCGCTGACTCCCGAGGTCGCCTACCGGGAGCGTGATCGGGATCTCGCGCGGATGTTGCCTTCGAACAGGATGCTGGTCGAGACCGACGGCCCGTGGCCGTACGGCGGCCAGTTCGCGGGGCGCCTGACCGAACCGGCGATGATCAAGGATGTAGTCGCCGCGATTGCGCATCTGCGCTGTACTACGTTCGAGGAAATAGCCGGATCGACGACCGCCAACGCGCGCGCGCTGTTTCGAATCAGAGAGTAACCACCGACTTTACGCATTCACAAAGATCGAGGAATCAATTATCGGTGAAATCTGCGTTGGCAGCGGATACAATGGCGTCGCTATGCCGATTTACGAATATCGTTGCGAGAAGTGCCGCCGGACGACCAGCGTCCTGACCACGCGCGTCAGCGAAAAGGTTGACGCGGTTTGCGCGCATTGCGGCGGAAAAAAAATGCGCCGCCTGATGTCGCGGTTCGCTATGCCACGCAGCGAGGAATCGCGAATGGAGTCGCTCGGGGATCCGTCGAAGATGGGCGACATCGACGAGAACGATCCCAAGAGCGTCGCGCGGATGATGAAGCGGATGGGCAAGGAGATGGGCGACGAATTCAACGGGCCAGAATTTGACAAAGCGGTCGAGGAATTGGAAAGCGGTGGTGATTTGGGGGATGAGGGGTCGGGCGAGGACGACCTGTAGTTGCCCTCCTTGTTTACGAGTTACGATCTTTCAATCCACGCGGTGCGCGTAATGACGAAGCCGTCATGCTCCGATGCGGAAGCACTGCCCGCGACTGTGAAACCGAGGCCGGATAGATACCCGGTTACATCGATCGGAGATTCGCTTTTCGATCTGCTGCCGTAATTGCTGACGATCAATCGTCCCCCGCGCGCGACTGCCGAGTCGAGGACCCGGCCGAGATACTCGCGATGGCGCGATGGCGGCGCCGACTCCAGCAGCAGATGAACATAGTCGTAGCGGCGCGATGGTATCCACGTGAATGAGTTTGCAGTGGTAAGGTTCGACGCGTACTCGGGCAGTCGTTGGCGCGCGAGATCGACCAGCTCGGGCACCAGGTCGATTCCGTGCGGCTCGATAACGACGCCGCGCTCATTGGCCCACGCGATGAGGCATTTGAGCAGCAGCCCATTGGCGCATCCGATGTCGAGGAACGCCCCGCCGTGCTCGACTGCGCTCAGAATCACCTCGCGCGCGAGCCGCCATCGCTCCGGTGTGCTGCCCCATCCTGACTGACGCCACGGATTATCCGAGGCGAGGTACCATCGCCTGAAATCGCCACGCATCGAGTCGAACCATTCATTGATTTCAGGAGCATCGTTCACTCGATGACGGTCTGCGACCATTAATCCGCTTCTAGCAGGACGATCGCCGCCGCGGCCATCCCGTCGCCACGGCCTAGCGCGCCGATTCCCTCGGGGCTCGACGCTTTCACGTTGACGCGCGATTGATCCGCGCCGAGTGCGGCGGCAAGCCGCTCGCGCATCGCATCGAGATACGGCTTGAGCTTCGGCGCCTCCGCGAAAATCGTCAGGTCGGCGTTGCCCAGCCGCCATCCGCGACCGATCGCGAGCTTCCAGACGGCCTCCAGCAGCGCGATCGAGTCGGCGTCTTTGTAGCGTGGATCGCTGTCGGGAAAATGCCGGCCAAGGTCGCCCGCGCCAATCGCGCCGAGGATCGCATTGGCGAGCGCATGTGCCGCGACGTCGGCGTCCGAATGGCCGCGGAGTCCCTTGTCGTGTTTGATCTCGACGCCGCCGAGCACGAGCCGGCGTCCCGTTTCGAGCGGATGAAAATCGAATCCGTTGCCTACGCGATAACGCGTCGCCATTGCTCTAACCCTCGCGCGGGGATGACTCCCACGAGCGCATCATTTGCACTGCGCCCCACTCGCGTTGACAATCGCTATTTCAGCCGCCAAGCTTTTCTCATCGCCCCGTCAGGAGGATCGTCCGCGATGCCCGCATTCGTTAAGAACCCGAAATTCATCATCGGCACGATCGTGGTCCTGTGGGTGGCGTACGTCATTTACGCAAACTTTCAGATCGAGATGGTCACGTTTTACCTGCTGCCTTTCGACATACTGAAACTCCAGCTCAGGCTCTCGGCGGTGATAATCGGCGCCGCGATTTTCGGGGCCGTCGCGACGATTGTGATTCATTGGCTATGGCGGCGACCCTCGAACAGTTCATCGGCCGCAACTGCGCCGCCGTCGCCGCCAGCCCCCAAGAGCAGCACGGTCGCCTGAGCGCCAGCCTTCAACAGCGTTTCGGTTGACGGACCGACGAGCAAACCGTCGGCGCGCGAGAGCGAGCTTAAAATCCCCGAGCCCTGGCTGCCGGTGGGAGTCGCGAGCCAGCCGTCCGCGCCGCGCTCGAGTCTAACCCGCACAAACTCAGTGACGTCCTTGCCGAGCTTGATCTCGACGGCGCATCGCGCCTGGATGCGCGGCAGACCGACGCGCCGCATCCCGCTCATCTTGAGGATCGCGGGGCGCGCGTACAAGTAGAAGCAGACCAGAGTGGATACGGGATTGCCCGGCAGGCCGAACATCGGACGGTAGCCGACGGCGCCGAACTTGAGCGGACGCCCCGGTTTTTGCGCGACGCCGTGAAAAAGCTGGCGCATCCCGAGTTCGTCGAGCGCACCTGCGACGTGATCAAACTGGCCCACCGAGACGCCGCCGGTCGATAGCACTACGTCGAAGGTGATCGCCTCGGCCAGCCGCTTGCGAATCTCGCGCGCGTCGTCACGCGCCACTTTGAGGATGACGGCCTCGGCGCCGGCTTCGGCAATCGCGCCGGCAAGCGCGTAGGCGCTGGAATTGACGACCTGCGCGCCGACCGGCGGTTGATCGACGTCCACGAGTTCGTCGCCGGTCGCAACGATCGCGACGCGGGGGCGCCGAATGACTTCGACCATCGCGCGATTCACCGACGCCAGCATCCCAAGGTCCGCCGGCTTAAGCGTCTTGCCCGCGGACATCACGAGTTCGCCGAGGCGTAAATCCTCGCCGCGCGGCCGGACGGAAGCGCGTTTCTCGACGGGGACGAGAAACTCGACCAGAGCGCCGCTGCCGCGCGTCCGTTCGACCGGGACGATCGCGTCGGCGCCCTCGGCGATCGGCGCGCCGGTCATCGTGCGAGCGGCCTCACCCGCGCTCACGCGGCGGGTCGGCATCTTGCCGGCACCCACCGTCTCGACGACGGTCAGCTTGACGGGCCTCGCCTCCGACGCCTTGGCAAGATCGGCGGCGCGCACTGCGTAGCCGTCCATCGCGGAGTTGTCGAAGCCGGGGATATCGCGCGGCGAGCTGATATCCTCGGCGAGCACGCGGCCAAGGGCCTCGACGATTGCAATCCGCTCGACGCCGAGGGGAGCTACGTTTTCGAGCACGATTTGCAGGGCCTGGTCGGCGCTAATCATGAGGAAAAAAGGATACGCCGCTTCGGGTCACGAATGAACCGACGACCGGCCAATGCCCGTCTGGAGCAAGGAGCGAACAGAGCCTGAAAAGCTAGAATTCGACGCGTTCCGCGCTGGCGTGGGTTTCCACGGGAACGCGGACGCTGTACGACCGTTCGTAGGGAGGAACAATGTCGCGCAGCAGGGCCGGGTTGAGCTCATGCAGGCGCTGGAGAGTCGTCCCGTAATCGAGGGCGACCCGGCTCAGAGGAGTGCCGCCGCGAACCGGCAGCATCTGATAGGCCGGCGGATCGTCGAGCTTGACGGGGGTGATTCCGTAGCTATCCGCATGATGCGCTATATACGCGACGGCCATGAAACGTCCCAGCAGCCCACGGGTTCGCCGCGGCAGCCGATTGCCAAACTTTTCGATGTTGGGGCCGCGCAACGACCAATAACGATCGATCGCCTTATCGCCGTTGTTCCAAGCAACCAACGTGATCGGCCAATCGTCGCCGGCCTCGTCGTGCAAGGTGGCCAGATACTCAGCCGCCGCCTTGGTGGACATTACGGGGTCGCGGCGCTCATCGACGTAGCGATCGATATGGAGGCCGAAGCGCTTGGCCGTGTCGCTGTTGAACTGCCACGGACCCTTGCCGCGCTTGGAAAATTCGCTTTCGGCGAAAGCCAAGTACACCAAGTCGTCGGGAAGACCATAGCTTCTCAGTACCCGGACCATATCAGGCAGGTAGGGGTGACTGCGGTCGAAGGTATCCTGCAAATGGTCGGGAGAATTCAGAAAATCCGACACATAGCGGCGAACGGACCGATTAAGGAGAACCGGGAACGGCGGAACCGGCTCAGGCAGCGGAAGCACGTATGGCGACGCAATCGGCTGGGCGCCGGCTTCCGCAGGAGTCTCGAGTTCAAAGCCGGTGCTTTGTCCGACGATGCTCGGAGGCGGGGTGGACGCCCCAGACGGAGCCTCGGGGCCATCAAATTCGTCGGCGAGTGCACGAGTGGACGCCCATCCGGCGACAACCAAGGCCGCCATCAGGGCAACAAACACTCGATAGATAGACGTCGTTCTAAGCATTCTCCCCCGAGAAGATTGACTCCAACCGTACCGACCGATACGACCCAGATCAACCCATCGGCAGTGGATAAGCTATTAAAAAGCCTAATCCTTGAGAGTTGTGCTTTTAATTATCCTTGGAAATGCTGATGAATTTTTGTGCTCAGAGGCAGGAATATTCAAAACGCCAAACGTTTAGCCGGCTAACTTCTTTGTGTTAGCGTTGGTAACCGCAGCGCTCCGGATGGCGACTGACCGGGAGTAAATTTGAGTCTCTGGCACGACATCATCGATAGCCTGACCGATGCGATCATCGTGCTTTCCCCTGCGATGGAACCCCAAGCGGTCAATCCGGCGGCTAAGACGATGCTCGGGGTTTCCCAGCTGAGCGCCGCGACAGTGGCCGACCTCATGAGACAGAACGACTGGTTGGGCCGCATGGTCGCCGCGTGCCTGGGCAGCGGTCAGGAGCTTGGAGACATGGAAACGGTTCTGACGGCGGGGCCTCGGGAACTGACAGTTCGCGCCGAAGTATCCCCCCTGCTCAACGCCGAGGGACGGCTCGCCGGGGCTATTATCCTGCTTCACGACCTGTCTCACGAAAAAGGCGCCGCCGAGGCAGGGACCGCCGGCGACTTGAGCCTGCAACTATCGCCCGCCGGTCTGGCGCACGAGGTCAGGAACCCGCTGACGGGCATCAAGGGTGCAGCCGAGCTGATGGCCGGGATGTTTCCCGAGGACGGACGCGCGCAGCAGTACTGCAGCGTGATTCTCGATGGCGTCAATCGGATCGCTTCGCTCGTCGAACAGGTGCTGATGGTCAGCGGGCCGCAACGCCTGGCGAACGAGCCGGTCAACATACACATAGTGCTGCACCAGGCGATGAGGATGGCGGGGTTGTTCCCGCAGCCGCCCGACGGCGTCGTGGTGCTCCAGGATTTCGATCCCAGCCTGCCCGACGTGGTTGGCGACGCGGGCGCATTGGAACGAACGTTCCTTAATTTGATCAAGAACGCGGCGGAAGCGATCGGTTCGTCGGGCACGATCCGACTGCATACGCGAATTGAACGCGAGTTCACGATGACGGCCGAGGGGCGGCGCCGCCAGTTCCTGCGGGTCGAGGTGAGCGACAGCGGCGTCGGCATCCCCGAAGATCAGCTCGCGCAACTGTTTACGCCGTTCTTCACCACCAAGCCGGCCGGAACCGGCCTGGGTCTCGTGCTATGTCAGCGAATTATCGCGCTTCACGGCGGCAGACTGTGGGCGCAGCGCGGGGGCGTCGAAGCCAGGGGCACGGGCGCATCCAAGGATGGGATGACGTTCAAGGTGACGCTCCCAATGATGCCGCCGGAGAAACGCCCGCCATGAGAATATTTTTTGACGGAACAAAGCTAGCCCTAGAGCGCAGCCCGTCTCAAAACCACAATGAATTGTATATTCCGCCGTTTTCCGGACGATCGACACAGTCAAAATTGCACCGCATCCAGTCGTAACAGTGGCGTAATGCGTAGATTTTGGGCAACCCTCAGGCCGTTGGCGACAAGATCCGACTTACTGTTACCATTGTAGCCCGTGAGCACCACAACTATGGGCGCAAGCGCATCGAACCAGAACTTCGCCGAACGTCTGACGCGGCCCGGTACCGGCGCGGCGGTCCTGATCGCCGACGACGATCCCGCAATTCGCCTCGTATTGCGCCATCGCCTCGAAGCCGACGGCCATCGCGTCGAAGAGGCTGTAGACAGCGCGGCCGCGCTTGCGGCGCTGCGCAGCAATCGATTCGACGTTGCATTGCTCGACATCATCATGCCGGGCACCGGCGGACTCGACGTATTGTCGGCGGCGCACGGCGAAGCCGTCCGCACGCTGATCATCGTGATCACCGCGGCGAGCACGATGAACAACGCCGTCGAGGCGATGAAGCGCGGCGCTCACGACTACCTGACCAAGCCGTTCGCCAATCTCGATCTGGTCGCGGCCGCCGTCAAGCGCGCGGTGGAAGTCGGCGCGCAGGCCGCGGATCTCGACCGCCTCAAAGACGAGGTGAATCGCCAGTTGGTCGGCGGCGAGATAATCGGCCGCAGCGCTGCGATGCAGGAAGTTTACAAACTGATCGGGCGTGTCGTCACCAATGACGCGACCGTTTTGCTCAGCGGCGAGAGCGGCACCGGCAAGGAGCTGGTGGCGCGCGCGATCCATTTCAAATCGGCGCGCTGGCGCTCGCCGTTCGTCGCCGTCAACTGCTCCGCTATCCCGCACGGTCTGCTCGAGAGTGAACTGTTCGGCCACGAACGCGGCTCGTTCACCGGTGCGTCCGAGCGGCGCGCCGGCAAATTCGAGATGGCCGACAGCGGCACGATCTTTCTCGACGAGATCGGCGACCTGCCGGTCGAATTGCAGCCCAAGCTGCTGCGCGTGCTGCAGGAGCGGGAGTTCACCCGGGTCGGCAGCGTCGAGACGCTCAAGGTCAAGGCGCGCGTAATCGCCGCGACCAACCAGAACCTCGAGACCCTGGTTGCCGCGCGGAAATTCCGCGAGGACCTGTACTTTCGGCTGCGGGTGATTCCGATTCAGATGCCGGCGCTGCGCGAGCGGTGCGAAGATATTGCGGAGCTGACCGATTATTTCGTCTCCAAGGCGGCCCAGGAGATGGGTGCGCGCGCCACCACCATCAGCCCCGAAGCGCGCGCCAAACTGGAGTCCGCCGATTGGCCGGGTAACGTGCGCGAACTCGAAAATGCCGTGATGCGCGCTGCGCTGCTCGCGCCCGGCACTACGATTCGCGCCGACGATATCGAGCTCACGCGCCCGGGCGGCGCGGGCACTGGAGCAGCCGCGGCGGCCGACGGCGCCCCGCTCGGCGATATCATCTCGGGGCGCATCGCAGGATGGTTCGATTCGCCCGGTGGCGAGGAGCCGCGCGACCTCTACCATCGGCTGGTGGCCGAAATCGAGCGTCCGCTGGTCGAACTCGCGCTCAAGCGCGCCGGTGGCAACCAGGTGCGGGCGGCGCGGATGCTGGGGCTCAATCGCAACACGCTGCGCAAGAAGATCACCGACCACAAGATCGTACTGACCAAATTTCCCGGCGGATGACGCGGCTGCCCTCGCATTTTTACGCGATGATCGATCCGGCCGGCGGACACGAGCCGGTCTCGCTGGCCGAGACTATCCTCGCCGCCGGCGCGCGAATCATGCAGCTGCGGCTGAAGGATGCGCCGGGACGCGATTTTCTGGCGGCCGCGCGCGCGATTGCCGGGATGTGCCGGAGGCGCGATGCGATTCTAATCGTCAACGATCGGGTTGATATCGCGATGCTCGCCGATGCGCACGGAGTGCATCTTGGACAGCAGGATCTCCCACTCGAGGCGGCGCGGCGAATCGCCGGTCCCGACAAAATAATTGGAATCTCGACCCACACCGTCGAGCAAGCGCGCGCGGCTGAAAATGGCGGCGCGGATTACATCGGATTCGGACCGATGTATTCCGGTGGACTGAAGAACATCGCCGCGGGGATGGGCCTCGACAATCTTCGCGCGATACGCGCCGCCGTAAGGATTCCAATCGTCGCGATCGGCGGGATCACCGAAGCGCGGGTGCCGGAAACTCTCGCAGGCCGGCGCAGACGCCGCGGCGATCATCACCGACATAGTGAACGCGCCGGACGTCGGCGCCAAAGTCCGCTCGATCCTCGCGCTCGCGCGCCCCTGATCCGCCAACTTTGACCGTCTGTACTTGTTTTGGTACTCGGATGGTTGAACCTACCTCAAAGAAAAGGGGCAACCAGAGTGCCAAGTCGCGCGGCTCTTCTCTGCCTGGGGCTCGTGTTCGTAATAGTGACGGCCGGTGGATGCGCTCATCCGCAACCTTCAACTAAAAAACCGCCCGCCCCCGCGACAGTCGAGGACCTGAAAAAAGCCGCCGCTGAAATCCTCACAAGAAATCACATTCCCGGCGGGGGAATCGCGCTCGTCACCAAGGATAAAGTGATTTGGACCGGAGGAGTCGGAAAGGCCGACCTCGCCACCGGCCGCGATGCAGATGCGGACACGATGTTCCGAATCGGGTCGATCACCAAGGGATTCGTCGCGCTGTCGCTGCTCCAGCTACAGGAGAAGGGAAAGGTCTCGCTGGACGCCAAAGTCGCCGACCTCGCCCCTGAAGTCCCGATTGTGAACCGGTGGGAACAGACGGACCCGGTGCGAATCGCCAACCTGCTTGAGCATACCGCGGGCTTCGACGATTTCCCTCTTGCAGAGCTCTTCGACCTCACCAACGGGCCTCGCATACCGCTGCTCACAACTCTGCAGCGGTTTCCGGAACCGCAGGTTGTGCGATGGCGGCCAGGCACCTTCGCTTCGTACTCGAACCCGGGCTATGGAGTCGCGGGCTACGTCGTTGAGAAAGTCACGGGCCAGCCATTCGAAGACTATGTCGTCGCGAATATCTTGCGCCCGCTGGGGATGACTCATTCGGATCTTCGATTAACGCCTGAGGTCAAGGCTGCTCTCGCTCAAGGCTATGAATTCGATCCTCCACGGCCTGTTGCGTATCTTCCAATTCTGTTGCGGCCCGCCGGAGAGATGAAGTCTTCAGCCAACGAGATGGCGAGATTCGTCCAAATGATGCTGAATCGCGGCGAACTGGAAGGCGTGAGGATCGTGAGCGCCGACTCGATTGCGCGAATGGAGATGTCCAAAACCAGCCTCGCCGCGCGCAGCGGACTCAAGTATGGATACGGGCTTGGAAATATCGCCCAGGTCGATCAGGCGTTTATCACTCACGGCCACGATGGAGGCTTGGATGGATTTTTGTCCGACTACAGATACATCCCCGACCTCGGAGTCGGTTACTTTTTCTCCGTCAACGATTCACAGGGGTCAGACGGGCCGCGTGAACTGAATGATCTTCTTCTTGCGTATCTGACTCGAGGGAAGAATCCACCGCCTAAGACTCCGGATATGCAGTTGGATTCCAGAATCGAGAACGCAACAGGGCTCTACGAGCTCGCATCTCCTCGCTCTCAGTGGGCTGAATTTATCGCTGAGACATTGGTCGTCGGATGGACCTATATCGACAAGGGCCACCTGTACCGCAGGGCGCTGATACCGGGAGGACCGCCCGAGGCTTTGGTCTATTTGGGCGACGGTCAGATCCGCACCGAGAAAGAAGTGGCGGCAAGCGGCGTCTATTGCTCGGACCAGGACGGTTCCAAGTACGGCTGCGGTGCGTTGAGCTGCTTTCGGCTGGTCAGCCCCGCGTGGCCAATCGCGCGGCTGGTTCTGATCGCGGCCGCACTCCTGGTCATGGCGAGTTCGATACTGTTTGCGCTGGTCTGGATGCCTCGCAAGCTGATTGGCCGCATGCGCGGCGTTGGGAATCTGTCAGTCCGCGTCGTGCCGATGCTTGCAGTGCTCTCAGTTATTGCGATGTTCTGGACTGCAAGGGGCCAGCCTCCGATGGTGCTAGGGCAGATCGACGCCGTCACGGTTGCCATTCTCGTCATGTCGATTCTGTTTCCAGTCTTATCGTTGTTTTCCCTGCTGGTCGCGCTACGCTCGTTCAAATTTGAGATGAATCGGGCGGTTCGTATCCACTCGCTCGTGGTGGCGGTCGCTTGCTGTGGAATCACCTGGTTTTTCGCATATTGGGGTTTGATTGGCGTCCGGATCTGGGCCCTATGATGGCACCAGCGCGATTTGCCGCCTGATCAGGCGACCGCCCTAATCAGACCGCGAGCTGCGATTCGGAATCGTTGGACCAAGGTCCCCTACTTTCAGCGCAGGCTTCTTGAGATAGTGGCGAAATGACTCTGCAATCGATCAAGCGACGGCTAGTCAACCTGTTCTTCGAGATGGCGCCGACGGTTCTTTTTTTCTTCGTCGCTTTCTTCCTGATCGGAGTGATGTTCAAGCTTTTCGTCTCGGAATATCTGATCGAGTTCTCTGCGTTCGCCAAGGCCGCCGTAGCGGCACTGATCCTCGGCAAAGTGATCCTGCTCCTTGACTGGGCGCAATCCGGATACAACTTCGATTCCTATCGGCGCATCGTGGTGATCGCATGCAAGACCTTCGTTTACGCGTTGGCGGTCATTGCGTTGGGAATTGGCGACCGAATCCTTAAGGCGGCTCGCGAGGCACACAGCCTTAGCGAAGGCGTCGACACTTTGATCGCCAACGCCAATCTCGACCGCTTCCTGGGCCTGGTGCTTCTCATCAGCATGGTCGTTTTTGTCTATCTTTTGACGCAGGAGATTGAACGCGCGATGGGCAAAGGCGCCCTGTTCCGTCTGCTCTTCAAACGGCCCGACCCAATCCCCGATGGCGGTCTTCCACGGACGCCGTAAATTACCAGTCTCCTGGTTATGCCGTCTCGGGGAGCGGGGCGGAGGGCTGGCCAGCCTGCTCCGACTCCAGCGAGCGGCACGAAAATGCTACGACCGCGCCGGCGAGGCACATCACGACGAACACTTCGAAGGCGGGCACATAGCTGCCGCTCAGATCGTAAATCTTGCCCGCGCCGACCGGGCCGACGAACGCGCCGATCGTGTTGAAGACGCCCGCGATACCGCCGATCGAGCCGAAGCGCTTGAGCCCGAGCGACTCCGCCACCAGCATCGGAATCAGCACCAACGGCGCGCCGAGCGACAGTCCGAAAATCAGCACGAACGGAATCAACACGGCGGTTCGCGCCACCCCGAATATCAGGATCATCCCGACGCCGGCGGCGAGAAAGTTGAACGTCAGCGCGATCCTTGCGCTCACGCGATCGGCAAACAGGCCCATCCCGAGCTTGCCGAAGGCCGCGAACACGTACCCCAGGCTCATCACGCCGGCCGCGAATGACGGCGTGTAGCCGAGTTCGGTGAGATAGGTGATCAGATGCAAACCCGTGCCCGCCGCGACAGCGGCGAAAAAGAACTGCGCCGCGGAAATCATCCAGAACGAACGCGCGCGGAACGCCTGGCGCAGTTCGAAGCCCGGCAACGCGTCGCTGGCCTGCGCGACGCTGACGCCATCGGCCTGCGGCGGGCGGGTCCTGACGACCAGGATTATCAACGGGACCACGATGACGAACATCGGAATCGCCAGCGCGACGTAGCCGGCGCGCCATCCGCCGCGCAGGATCGCGAAGTTCCCAACCATCGTCATCGCAGCACCGCCGAGCGAAGTGCCCGCGAAGGCCAGGCCCATCGCAAGCCCGCGCCGCGCACCGAACCAGTTGGCGATCACAAGCGAGCACGGCAGCAAGGTCGATGCGCCGATGCCGACGCCAAGCAGGACGTAGGCGCCGAACAGCGGACCGAATGAATCGACGCGGCTGGCGATGAGAAAAGCGACCCCGGTCATGATTGCGCCGGCAACCATCACGACCCGCGCCTCGACGCGATCGAGCAGCCATCCGATCAGCGGAGCGCTAAGTCCGGCGGACAGCGGCAGCGCGGCGCCCTGGAGGGTAGAGAGTTGTGCGCGCTTCCATCCGAAATATTTCAGCAGATGCGGAAAGAACAGGCCGCCGGTGTTGTAGCCGGAGCCGAAAACGAATACCAGCGTAACGAAGAGGCTCGCGACGATGATCCAACCGTGTCGTTCCCGATCCGTCATCAAAGATTCCCCGAGCGGAGACTTATAGCGACACTGCGGACGAGCGTCGAGCGCGAAAAACCCGCTCGATGCGCTCCTGGCTGAAAATGATTCAGATCCGGAGCAACTCGGCGCAGCATGCCCTGAGCGAAGTCGAAGTGCCCCGCGTTGAAAAAATCCGGGGTCCCCTTCGGCTTCGCTCAGGGCAAGCTCTCGGCTTCGCTCGGGATGACACAAGAAAAAGATGGGGTTGGCGGCTATTCGAGGGCGGTGATCGGGATGAAGCCTTCGAGCCCGCTCTTCATCCGGATTTTCATGTAGTTCAGCGCGAGGCCGACGACGTGAACATTGCGGCCCCGGTGAACCTCGGAGAGTTTTTTGGCCCATCGATTCGGCTTTTCGAGCACGCCGGCGTCGTGGGTGAGCACGAAGATCTTGTCGGTCGGCTTTACGAGTTCGACCGCCGACGGATCGATGTATCCGGTCTGTCCGCTCTTGAGCTTGACCTGGAGATAATAGTGAGTGGAGCCAGTCACGATCACAAACCTGTCAGGCGAGAGCTGGTCGATATGCTTGCTGCTCTTGGCGGGCGCGGAATAAACCGGCGCCTCCTGGAGCACCTTCAGCCGAGCCTGCGCGGGTTCGATTTCCGGTGCGCGGGCACTGTTTCTTCTGGACGCGCGGTGCGAAGGGGGGATTGGTGTCGGCGCGGGAATGAACGGCATACCGGCTGCGGCCGGAGCCGACGGAGTCCCCGCCGAGGATGGAGGATTGACGGGCGCGCCCTCGCCGCCGGCCGGGACAATCGAGGTCGCGGGAACGTCTTCCTCGCCGACTGGAGCCGTGAAGGCCGGCGCCGACCACGCGAGCATCGCCACCGCCACGGCCATCAGAGCCGCTATCCGCGCCGAACGAAAATCACGATGAACCATCTTCCTCTTCCTCCCCTCCACGACTCGCGCACTTATTCTAGCAGGCTCCGCACACGGTGCATCGGACCACGTCGCACGGAGGACTCTGATGCTCATGATGCGCCTTTTTTCGTTCCGCGAGCAGAAACCATTTGTGAATGTGATGATCGATGAAGTCCCACGGCAGCAGCTCGTCGTGGGCGTAAGGACGGGTAACGAAGAAATCGGGGTCAGGCAAAGATGAAGCTTTAATGCGGCCCACCTGCGCTTCGCGATGAATCTCCGACAACTCGTGCCAGATGGGTCCGGAGCCTTCGCATCCCGCGGCTTCCAGCCGTTCGAGGATAGCGCCGACGCGGCGATCGCCTCGCGAGACCATGGTCTGGAAATACGCCTCGCGCGGCGACTCGGCATCGAGTTCGACCTGTCCCAGCCGGGTGAGGCGCTGGCGCAGCATCGCGACCTTGCGCTTGATCGATCGCGCGTCCTGCATCGGATCCCATTGAAATGGCGTCCAGGGCTTGGGCACAAATGGATTGAGCGACACGGTCACGGAGCCGATGCGGGTGCGGCGCGCGCGGGCGCGCTCGAGCACCTTGGCGACCAGCTCGGCAATCGCGAGCACGTCTTCGTCGCGCTCCTCGGGCAAGCCGATCATGAAGTAAAATTTCAGGTTGCCGACGCCCTCGCCCAGCATCATATCGGCCGCGCCCAGAATCTCGGCCTCGGTAAGATTCTTGTTGATGACCTTGCGCATCCGCTCGCTGCCGGCCTCCGGCGCGACGGTCACGCTTTGATTTCCGCCGCGCGCCAGCGCCGATGCGAGCGCGGGCGAAATGCAATCGGCCTTCAGCGACGAGGGCGACAGCCGTCCGCCGCGATCGGCGACGGCCGATGCGATGTCGGCGACGCCGGGTACACTCGCCATTTCGGCGCCGACCAGGCCGATCACCTTGCGCTCGCCAAGACCGCGCTCGGCCTCAGCGACCAGAGTTTCAGGCGCGCGATAACGGATCGGCCGATACATGAAACCGGCCGCGCAAAAGCGGCATCCCCATTGGCATCCGCGGCTCGCCTCAACCAGGAACATGTCGCCGAAGACGGATTCCTCGGTGAGAATCAGCGACGAGGTGGTGAAGCGGTTGAGGTCGCGAATCAGGCGGCGATTAACCTGCGCGCTCCCGGGGCCGCTGTAATTCACCGCGGCGAGGCGGCCGGCGTCGTCGTAAACGGGAGTATAGAAGTCGGGCAGATAGGCGCCCGGGACGGCTGCGAGCTCGCGCAGTTGATTGGGCGAGCCGCGCGTCGCATCCCAGCGCTCGATGAACTCCGGGACCATCTCCTCGCCCTCGCCAATCAGAAACAGATCGATGAAATCGGCGATCGGTTCGGGATTGAGAAAAACGGCGGAGCCGCCAGCGATGATCAGCGGAAAATTGCGGCCCGCGCGGTCGGCACGACGAGCAGGAATCCCAGCCATCCGCAGCACGGTCAAGACATTGAGATAGTCAGTCTCGAAGGAAATCGAAAACGCGAGGATGTCGAAATCGGAGAGCGGACGGCCGCGCTCGAACGAGACCAGACGCTCGCCGCCCCCGCCGCGCAACGCGTCGCGCTCGTCGGCGTCGGGGATGAACGCGCGATCGGCGGCGACGGATGGATCGGATTCGAAGATGTGGAAAACGGCCTGGAAGCCGAGGTTGGCCATCCCGAGCCGATAGATGTTGGGATAGATGACACAGACCGAGATGTCGCCGCCGGGGTGGCGCTGGTAGAGCACTTTTTCGCGCGCGATGCGCTCGAGCGCACGCTTACGCGGGTACATTCGCTTTCGCCGCCACCGACATGATCATACAGGTTATCGCCGGGTGGACGGGCCGCTCAAGAGGAGGGGCGAAGGGCCGATCAGGCGCGCGCGAAGTGATCGAGGAGCGCGCGCCCTTTGCCCAATTTGAAGCTGTGGCTGAGCGCCGCGGTGACGTAGCGTTTCGCGCCGCGGACCGCATCCTCCAGGCTCAGCCCGCGCGCGAGATGCGCCGCGATCGCCGCCGAAAACGCGCATCCTGTACCATGCGCGCCGCCGCCTGCTATTCGCGGGCTGGTGAGCTCGAAGAAGCGGCGGCCGTCGTGAAACAAATCCGTCGCGGAGGCATTGTCCTTGCGATGCCCGCCCTTGATGACGACCGCTCTCGCGCCGAGCTTGACGATCTTGATTGCGGCCTCGCGAATCGCCGCCTCGGAGTCGATTCGAATGCGCGCGAGCACTTCGGCCTCGGGAATATTAGGCGTGACGATGCGCGCGATGGGGATCAGGCGTTTTCGAATCGCGCGTTCCCCTTTTGGGCCAATCAGCAGCGCGCCGCTGCTCGACACGATGACGGGATCGACGACCGGCGCCGGCAATTTGAGGCGTTCGATCGCGCGCGCCACCGCCTTGACAATCGCCGCGCTGGCCAGCGCACCCGTCTTGACCGCGCGCGGCGCGCATTCCAGGGCAAGCGTATCGAGCTGCGCCTCGACCATTTCGGGCGATACGTTTTCGACGCCGGTAATTCGCGAGCTGTTCTGCGCGATCACCTCGGTGACGACCGAGTAGCCATACACGCCCAGCGCAGCGAAGGTTTTGAGGTCGGCCTGGAGTCCGGCGCCGCCACCGGGGTCGCTGCCCGCAATAGTCAGTGCGACAGGATGTTTTGAGTTGGGAGAGGCCAAGAATGGGCTCTGATGGTTTGTAACGATCTTATCTAACGGCGCGGCCAAGCGAAAGATACGCGCTTAGTTGATCCGTCGTGGAAGCGCGCGATACTTTGCCTTTGAGATGGAACTATCGATCCGAGCGATATGGCGATAAGAGGCGAATCGGAATTTCTCAACCTTCCCTTCCAGGAGAAGCTGGAGTTCCTGTACGGCCTTCCGGCGCGCCAAAAGCGCGACCTGATCCTCTCCGCGCCCGAGGCCGAGCGGTTGGTGCAATCGTTTTCACCCGAGACGCTTTTCTACACGCTCAAGGAAATCGGCAGCGCCGACGCCGGCGACCTGCTCAGCCTGGCGATGCCCGAGCAGGTCAAGTCGCTGTTCGATCTGGATTGCTGGAACCGCGATCGTCCCAACGTGCATCGCATGCGCGAGTGGATCGAGGCGATGGCCGACGGCGGACGGCGCAAACTGGCCGACGCGCTGATGGGACTCGACCTCGAGATGATGTCGCTGTTGCTGCGCGGCTACATCAAAGTGCATCGAATCGAAGACGCGGCGTCCTCGCCGGACGCGACTGCGAATCGTTTCGCGCAGTACGACGAAAATTATTTGATCGAGTTCATCCGCCACGACGCAATCTCGCAGCACATTTCGGATTTCATCGAAGAAGCGTTCGAGCGCGACTACAACTACTTCGCCGGGCTGATGGAGGAAATCTATTGGGGCGTCGAAGCCGAGCTCGAGGAAGAGGCCTACCAGTTCCGGCGCGCGCGGCTGAACGACCGCGGCTTTCCCGACTTCTTCGAGGCGCAGAGCGTGTTCGCGTACCTCAAGCCCGCGCAGTTTTTCAAGATACGCGCGGAATATGAGCCACCGAGCCGCGCCGATCTGCCCGACGATACGGAAGTGATCGCGCCCGAGATGGCGCCCGCGATCGGTGACGGCGATGCTTCGCTGTTCAACACCGCGCTGACCGCGGGATTCGCGGCGCAAGGCAAACGCCAGCTGCGCAGCGAGATGGCGATGGTCAGCAACCAGGTGCTGGTTGCGCGCGCGGTGGATTTCGGCGATCTGGAGGCGGTGCGCGTCGCGGTCGAGATGACGCATCATTACCTGAACCTGGCGCTCGAGCATCTGGCGGGCGGCGACCTGCAAAGCGCGATCGAGCATCTGCGCGATACGCCGCTGAAACTGCTCTTTCGCCTCGGCGTGAGCTTGACGATCGATCTGCGCACCAGCGCCGAGGCTACGCTCAGGAAACTCGGCCTCTCGACCGTCAAGGTGCGCGAGATATCGTACCTCGACACGCCCTACCGGGAGGCGCTGGCCGGGTTCATGGCGCGGCAGCCGCGATTCTACAGCGGCCTGGACGGCAGCGGCGCGGTCGAGATGCGCGATTTCGCCAGCATGCGCGATCTGCATCTGAGCTACGCGATTCTCGATCAGGTCGATTCGGCCGCCGAATTGTTCCGCGCGATGTTCGCGATCGATATCGCATCGCCGAACTTCCGCGCCCGGATGGCGGCGCGGGAAATTCGCCTCAGTCAACTCGTGCTGACCGGGCTCGCGCGTCTGGCGCTGGACAACCGCCTGGCGATCGATCCAATCGAAGGGAGCAGGTTGACCGCGATGCGCGCGGCGATCATGAGCGGGCAGCCCGGGACGCTCAACGATGAGTTTCGCGCCAGGGTGCATCAGGCGGTGGCCGAGCGGCTGGACGACGCGGCACGACGGCGCACCGCCGACTTCCTGAATTCCTGCCTGAACCTGCTCGAAGAAGAGTTCGCCAACCTGGGCGGCGAACGGGAGATCGACCCGCGCTTTATCGAAAGCGTGCTGGTGCGCCAGGGCTAAGGTTTCGGCGCGTCTGCGGCGGGCGAACTTTCCAGCGTGACGGTGCGGTTCGAGCCGCCGCGATTCAGCGTCAACGTGACAGTGCCGCCGCGCTTGAGCTGCGCAGCTTGCCGGCTGAAATCGTCGAGCGCCGTGACCTCGCGATCTCCGAGCTTGACTACGATATCGCCGCGCGCGACGCCCGCTTTGTTCGCCGCCGAAGAGACCCCCGACACCAGCACGCCACGCGCGGCGGGCTGGCCGAAGCAGCTCGCCAGATCGGGAGTCAGTTGCTCCACGGTCAGTCCCAGCGCCCGCGCGATGTCGGGAATTTTCCCGCCGGCGCCGAGCCCCGGCGCGGATGCCGACTCGAAAAGTTTGTTGTTCACGTAGATCGGCGCGTTCATGCCCATCGCCAACGCGATCGCGTCGCTGGGCCGGCTGTCGATCGAGTAGCGGCCGCCGTCCATGTAAATCGTCGCGTAATAGATCTCGTCGCGCATATCCGCGATCACGATTCGATCGACGCGATTCCCGGTCTGCCCGATGATGGACCGAATCAAATCATGCGTGAACGGCCGTTCGGGCTTGACTCCGTGCAGCGCGAGCATAATCGCCTGCGCCTCGCTCTCGCCGACCATGATTAGCAATTCGCGCGACTCGGTCTCGTCGAGCAGGAGCACGTAATGCGAGCCCGTCTCGTCGTCAAAGCCGACCCGCGCAACCCGGACTCTGACGTTGTCGCGCGAAAGTTCGGCGGCGGTGGAAGGCGAACGCCCGCATGAGCAGGCCGCCACGACGGCTGCGATAAGCAGCAGGCAGAGATGCCTTCCGCCTACAGCCTTCATAGTCAAACCTTACGCGCGTCGCGCACTCGATGACAAGCGCATCGCGGCTCGCTTTGCCCTTGGTCAACCGCGGAACTCGCGGGCCACGATATACAGTTCCGAAGATCCCGGGCGGCTGGCTTTGGTGCGCGTCACTTCGACATTTCCGAAATGCCGCTTGAATGAATCGACGATATCCTTGAATTGCGCGCCCATGAAGAGCTTCACGACCATCGCGGCGCCCGGTTTCAGCATCGTTATCGCGAAGCCCAACGCGCAATCTATCAGCTCCCGCGAACGTGCCTCGTCGCGCGCGGCAATCCCGGTCAGTTTCGGTGCGAGGTCGCTCGTCACCAGATCGGCCCGTCCGCCAAGCTCGCTCTGCACACGCGCGGCGACAGTTGGATCGAGGATGTCAGCGACGATCGTGATCGCACCGGCGGGCGGATTCTTGACCCGCGCGAGATCGACTCCCACCACGCGTCCGCTCGCGCCCGCCGCCGCCACGAGGATCGCCAGCCATCCGCCGGGCGCGCATCCCAAATCGACGATTCGCGCGCCGCTGCCGAGGAGCCGGTTGCGCGCAATTATTTCTTCAATCTTGAACGCCGCCCGCGACCGCAACCCCAGCGCGCGCGCCTTGCGGTAAAATTTGTCGTGAGGTTCGTAAGTCGGCACCAATTCACCCGCCTCGACGCCCGCTCGCTATGCCGCACGCGCTGGAGCCGCTATCCTGATTGGCTCCGCCCGGAAGTTTTGAAGCTGCGACGGTCACCGTGAAGCTCGACGATTTGAATCCTGAACAGCGCGCCGCGGTGCTTGCGCCCGACGGCCCGATACTCATCCTGGCCGGCGCGGGCTCGGGCAAGACCCGCGTGCTGACCTACCGTATCGCCCACATCCTGGCCGAGCGCAAGGCGTCGCCGGCAGAGGTGCTGGCCGTGACGTTCACCAACAAGGCCACCAAAGAGATGCGCGAGCGCGTCATATCGCTGCTCGGTGACGATAACTATGCGCGACAGCCGTGGGTCAGCACATTTCATTCCGCGTGCGCGCGAATCCTGCGTCAGGAAGGCCATGCGCTCGGCTACGACCGCAATTTTTCGATCCTCGACGAAGGCGATTCGCTGACCACTATCCGCCGCGTGCTCGACGATGCCGCGCTGGCCGACTCGCCGCCGCTGGAACTTGCACGCGCACGAATCGAGCAGGCCAAGAACGAGGCGGTCACGCCCGACGCGATGCTTGCGAGCGCCAAGCCCGGGCGCGAAGCCTCGATCGCGCAGATTTACCGGCTCTACCAGCAGCGCATGCGCGAGATGAACGCGATGGACTTCAGCGATTTGCAATTGCAGACCTGGCTGCTGTTCGAGCGCTTTCCTGAAATCCTCGAGAAATGGCAGCGGCGCGCGGCGCATCTGCTGGTCGACGAGTACCAGGACACCAATCGCGTCCAGTATTTGATCGTGCGGGCGCTCGCCGCGCGATCGGGAAATTTGTGCGTGGTCGGCGACGAGGATCAATCCATCTACCGCTGGCGCGGCGCCGACATTCGCAACATCCTTGATTTCGAGCGCGACTACCCGGCCGCGCAAATTTTCAAGCTCGAGCAGAACTACCGCTCGACGAAAACCATTCTTGCCGCGGCCGGGGCCGTCATTCGCAACAACACCGAACGCAAGGTCAAAAACCTGTGGACCGAAAACGGCGCCGGCGAGCCGGTCACCTACTACACGGGCGCCACCGAGCGCGACGAGGCTGACTTTATCGCGCTGGAGATTGCGCGGCTGACCGGCGCGGGCGGATTCAGAGCTGCCGAGGTCGTAGTTTTCTACCGCGTCAACGCCCAGTCGCGCGCGATCGAAGAGGCTCTCGTGCGCCGGCGAATCCCCTACTACGTCGTAGGCGGCGTGCGCTTTTACGAGCAGCGCGACGTCAAGGATCTGCTCGCCTACCTGCGCGTGATCGCCAATCCAGCCGACGCAGTCAGCCTCGAACGAATGGTCGGCACGCCGCCGCGCGGAATCGGCGCGAAGTCCTTCGAGGCGATTGTCGAGCTGGCCGCGCGCGAGCGTATCGGGGCGTTCGAGGCGATGGGCCGGCTCGAGACTTACTCCAAGGTCGCGCTGCGAATCGCCAAGCAGGCCGGGATGCTCTATTCATGGATGCATGATCTGCGAGCGCGCGCGCCCGACTCGAGCGTTCGTGGAATTGTCGAGGAAGTGGTGGCGCACAGCGGCTTCGAGGCGTACCTCGATACGCTCGACGACGCGCCCGCACGCAAGCAAAATCTCGCCGAGATGCTCTCCGCGGCCAGCGCCTTCGACGCCGAAAAGTCCGGCGGCGGCTTGTCCGTGTTCCTCGAACGGGTCGCACTCGTCAGCGACACCGAGCAGATCGATTCCAGCGGCGGACGCGCGGCGCTGATGACGCTGCACACTTCCAAGGGCCTCGAATACCCAATCGTGTTTATGGCCGGGATGGAGGAAGGCCTGTTTCCGCATAGCCGATCCGCTGACCTCGACGAGGAAGTCGAAGAGGAGCGCCGTCTGTGCTACGTCGGCATGACGCGCGCGCGGCAGTTGCTGTATCTGACCAACACGCTCTCGCGCGAGATCTACGGCGTGCGCCAGGAGTCGCGTCAATCGCGATTCTTGCGCGAAGTGGATCCCGCCCTGATTCGGCGTATCGCGCCGGCTCGCGAGACCGCGCCGATAAGACCGCTGTCGCCGCGCGAGACCTACGTCGATTTCGCCGACAGCCAGTTGCCCGACGACGAGCCGGGCCCCGGCGGCGGCAACGGCAGCCTTTCAATCGGCGCGCGCGTGATCCATCCGACCTTCGGACGCGGAATTGTTCAAAGGCGCGAGGGGCGCGGCGATGGCGCCAAGGCGTGGGTTAATTTCGAGCGCGGCGGGATCAAGCTGCTGGTGCTGAAGTTCGCAAACCTGCGGTTGCTCGGAGACTGATCGGGCCGCTATCATTCCATTGAATGCCACCACGCCGCCCGCAGTTTCCGAATCGTTCGCGCGGATTTTCGCCAACCCACCTGGAAGTTCATGAAGCGCTTCATTGATATTGCGATTCGAATCTTTCCCGCCCTGCTCCTGATCGCGCTGGTCGCGATCCCGGCCGCGAATGGCGCGTGGACCGAAGACGAATTCGAGCGCCGCCCGCTCTATGCCTACCCGCTGCCCCACGGCAAGGACGACATCATCGGCAATCTCATTACGTACCAAATCCAGAAGGGCGACACGCTGCTCGACGTGGGGCGATGGTTCGGCGTGACGGCCAAGGAAATTTCGAACGCAAATGGCGGAATCGACTGGTGGGGGCCCCCGACCGGCAGGCAGATCATCCTGCCCGACGAGCACATCCTGCCCGATACGCCGCACGTAGGGATCGTGCTGAACATCCCCGAGATGCGGCTGTACTATTATTTTCCGTCGCCGATCGGACCGCTCCATCGCAAAGACAAGGTCACGCCCGCCAAATTCGTCACGGGCAAGAAGCACTCCCCGGGCGGAGTCAGGCCGTCGGTGGTGTACACGTTTCCGGTCGGGCTGGGACGTTTCGATTGGAAAACACCGGTCGGAGATTTTACGGTCCGCGGAAAGACCCGCAATCCGACCTGGGTGGTGCCCGAGGACATCTACGAGGAACATCTCGAGCGTGACGGTGAAGCGGAGCATGTTGTCGCTGGTGACGATCCCGACAATCCGCTGGGCCATTACCGCATCGAACTCACTCTGCCCCAGTACGCCCTGCATGGCACCAACGTGCCGTGGGGCGTCGGCATGGAGGTCAGCCACGGATGCATCCGGCTCTATCCCGAGGACATCGAGCGCCTCTTCAACAAGGTGAAAATCGGCACGCCCGGGATGTTCGTCTATGAGCCGGTGAAGTTTGGATGGCGCGGCGACTTGCTGTACGTCGAGGTCCACGACGATCTCTACGGCCGTTACGCCGGCCTGTGGGCATACGCACAGAAGGAAGCCGACCGGCTGGGAATTACCGACCAGGTCGATATGCGGAAGCTCGAAAAAGCTGTCGAGCAGAAGACCGGCGTCCCGACCTACGTGATGCCGGGACCGGCGCCCGGCAGCGCCAGCTAGTTGCGCGGCGGCGTGGCGGCCGGCGGCGCGTTGGGCGGATTGCCGCCGTTGCCGGCCGCGACCTGCTTTTTCACCAGGTAAAAGTAGCGATGGCCCAGGCCGAACGGTCCCGGCCATTTCAGGCGCCGCACGACCTGCGTGCCGGCGATAGGCTTGCTCGCAAGCGTGTATTCATCCACTTTCGCCGACGTGATCATCGGGATTCCAGCTTCGAGCTTCATCGTCTCAATCCCATGCTTGGGATAGCGATAAAGATCCTCGCCGTTGAGCGTGTAGCCGGCGTCGATCGCTGAACGCGGAACTCCTTCGCGCTCCAGTTCGTTGCGGGTTGCGAGGATTACCGCCATCCCGCGTTGATAGGCATACGTCCCGCCGAGCGACATCAGACCCATCGCGAGCGTCATCGCCAATCCTGCGGCCTTGAGCATCCTGCTTCGAGGCAGCGGTGCAAGCGCAAGCACGATTGCGCCGGCCGGGACCATCACCAGGTAGTAGCGGTCGTTGTAAAACCACAGCGGGATAGTGGCCGCCCAATAAATTATCGCCGCTATCACAATCGCGGCAGCCGCACGTGAAATAGTTCCAAGGATTTCCGCGAACGCGACGATAAGTCCGGCCGCGCCAAAACTTGCCAGTGTCAGGAACGCGTATTGCCAGTTTCCGTCCCATGAAAAACGGTTCGAATCCCCGCGCAGTATAAGCACGTTGCGCCACCCGCCGAAGCAACTGCACTCCGGCGTCACAGGCAGCCGATTGTCCATCCACATGAGGATCAGCGCGGCTGCCAAAATTCCGGCGCCGCCAACCGCCACCCGGCGCCATCGCGGCGTCGTCAGCTGTAGAATCGCAAGTGGAGACAGGACCATGCCCAGGTAAAGGGCAGGACCGAGCACGCCCGCGCGGATATAGCTCGCCAGCGGCACGCGGGAAAGGTAGTAGAAGTGATTCTCATCGAGCTGCAGGTCCCATGGCTTCGGACCCAGCACCGTCAGCCAGACCCACAGTCCGGTGCATACCGCCAGCGCCACGCCGAACGGCGCCATCATCTTGAGCCACCGCGCGCGATCCAAACGACGCGTTGCCGGCCGCCCCGCGCCGTAAAGCAGCATCGCTCCCGCGCAACCAGCTATCGCCATCGCACCGAACGGCCGAATCATGAAAGCGATCACCGCCAGCGCCGCCGCTATCCACAGCCACAAATCCTCGCGCCGTCCGCCGGCCCTGGCGAACGCCAGATGCGCCGCGACCAGCATCGTCAGGAACGGAATCTCGGTCATGAACGAAAAACTCAGGAAGGTGAAACAAGGATTGCAGATCAGCAGCCCCGTGGCCGCCAGCGCCTGCCATCGAGACGCCCCGCATTCGATCGCGAGCGCATGGAACATCACTCCACACAGCACCGCCAGCGTCACTACCGAGATTTCCAGCGACACCGAGTTCGCGCCGAACGCGCGCGACCAAGCCGCGCCGTAGATCACCTGCGCTATCGGCATCACCTGCGTGAAGCCGGCAAACCTGATCTCGCCGGTGCGCAGAAAACGCCGGACGGCAGAGCCGTACAGCCAGCTATCCACCACCGGCGCGTCGGTGAGCGGACGCAATATCGCCAGCGCGAACACGTACCATCCGACCACCACCGCTGCCGCGGCCCATCCTGCGCGCCTCATCGACTCCTGCCTTGCTCCCGTTTTGACCTATCCCTTATACTCCGAAAATAGCTCGACAAACGGGATTGCGCTGATTTCAACGGAAGCACACACGATGCGAGAAGTAGCATTTTATCGTCCGTCTATCGGACCCGACGAGGAGCGCGAGGTACTCGAGGCACTTCGCTCCGGATGGATCACCACCGGACCCAAGGCCAAGCGCTTCGAGAATGAATTCGCCGGCTACGTCGGCGCGAAGCACGCGCTCGCCGTTTCGCATTGCACGGGCGCGCTTCATCTTTCGCTATGGGCGCTCGGCATCGGTCCCGGCGACGAGGTTATCACCACGCCGTTTACCTTCACCGCGACCGCCGAGGTTCTCGGCTACCTCGGCGCGCGGCCGGTGTTCGTTGACGTCGATCCCGGCACCTTCAACATCAACCCGGCCCGCATCGAGGAGGCGCTCGAGAGTGGCGCCAACCAACGGGTCCGCGCGATCCTGCCCGTGCACTTCGCCGGCCAGGCTTGCGACATGGATTGGATCCTCAAAATCGCGCGCAACTACAATTTGAAAATTGTCGAGGATGCCGCGCACGCGGCCGGCTCCGCGCGCCACATGGACGGGCGCGGGATGACTAAAATCGGCACCATCGGCGACCTCACCTGTTTCAGTTTCTACGCCACCAAGAATTTCACCACCGCCGAGGGCGGCATGGTCACCACCGCCGACGACGCACTGGCCGAAAAAATCGCCGTCGCCAGCCTGCACGGAATGAACAAGAACGCGTGGAAGCGCTACGACAAGAGCGGCTCGTGGTACTACGAAATCCACGACATGGGTTTCAAATACAACCTGTCTGACGTGCACGCCGCCATCGGATTGGCCCAGATCAAGCGCGCGGGAGACTTCATGCGCCGACGCGGCGAGATCGCGCGCGCCTACCACGAGGCGTTTCGCGCCGACGACGCGCTGCAGACCGCCTACTCCGAGCCGGGGCTCGAGCACGCCTGGCATCTCTACGTGCTGCGCATCCGGCCCGAGCGCCTCAAGCTCGGCCGCAATCAGTTCGTCGAGATACTGCGGGAGCGTGGCGTGGGATGCTCCGTGCACTGTATCCCGCTGCACACGATGCACTACTATCAGCGCAACTACGGCTACCGCAACGGCGATTTTCCGGTCGCCGAAGACATCTTCAGCCGCTGCCTGTCGCTTCCGATCTACGCCTCGATGACCGACGAAGAAGTCGCCTACGTAATCGAAACCGTTCTCGCGATCGCCCGCGAAAACCGCCGCTGAGCCAGGAGAACAACTGTGCGAGCACTGGTAACCGGCGGCGCGGGATTCCTCGGCTCTCATCTATGCGAGCGCTTGCTCAAAGACGGCCACGAGGTCATCTGCCTCGACAACTTCTTCAGCGGCAAGCGCGCCAACATCATGCACCTGCTCGGCAACCGGAATTTCGAATTCGTCCGCCACGACGTCGTCGAGCCAATCCTGCTCGAGGTCGATCGCATCTTCAGCCTGGCCTGCCCCGCCTCGCCCGTGCACTACCAGTACAACCCGGTCAAGACCATCAAGACCAGCGTGATGGGCACCATCAACATGCTCGGCCTTGCCAAGCGCGTGCACGCGCGCATCCTGCTCACCTCGACCAGCGAGGTTTACGGCGATCCCGAGGAGCATCCGCAAACCGAGTCGTACTGGGGCCACGTCAACCCGATCGGCGTGCGCTCCTGCTACGACGAGGGCAAGCGCGTCGCTGAATGCCTCATGATGGACTATCACCGGCAGAACAACGTCGACACGCGCATCGTGCGGATCTTCAACACTTATGGCCCGCGAATGGCCATCAACGACGGCCGCGTGGTTTCCAACTTCTGCGTGGCCGCACTGCGCGGCGAGGATCTCGAGATCTACGGCGACGGCACTTCGACCCGCTCGTTCGCCTACGTTGACGAGATCATCGACGCGCTGGTGCGCATGATGAATCAGGACTCGCACATCGGCCCGGTGAACATCGGCAACCCCGACGAATTCACAATCGCGGAACTGGCCAGGCTCGCCATCGAACTCTCGGACAGCTCCTCGAAAGTCGTCTTCAAGCCGCCCCGTGCCGACGATCCCGTGCGCCGCAAACCAAGCATCGAGCTGGCAAAAAAGCTCCTCGGCTGGCAGCCGCATACCGCACTTCGGGCCGGCCTCGAAAAAACAATCCATCACTTCCGCGAAGTGCTCGGCATCCCGCGCAAATAACGCTCGCCGCTTTCGTGCGCGCCACGCCGCTTGCGATTCTTGCAATCCGGCGACAAGATAACTTTAAGTCTCGTCCGCGCCAGTCAGCGCCGCATCATGAATAGAAGAATTTCGCGAGCCGCGTTCCCCCTGCTGTTGTCGATCGCGATCGCCTCATGCTCCGCGGCGCCGCCGGCTCCTCCTGCGCCTGCACCGGTCATGTATGTGCCGCCCTCTGATGTGCCGCCGCCTGACGAATGGAATCTATTTCCCGATCCGACGACCGGCCAGGTTGACGTGTACCACGAGGGTGAATACGTAGGCGCGGTCACCGGCAACGAGCCCGCCGGCCAGGACCCGCCGATCCCGCATCCGGTCGCGCCCGCGAATTGACCCGCGCGCGCCGCGCGCTCACTCCTTGAGCAGGTTGCGCGCGATCACGACGCGCTGGATCTGCGACGTGCCCTCGTAGATCTGCAGCAGCTTCGCGTCGCGCATCAGCTTCTCCACCGGATAATCCTTCATGTAGCCATAGCCGCCGAAAATCTGCACGGCGTCGGTCGTGATCCGCATCGTCGCGTCGGCGCTGAATGCCTTCGCGTAGGCCGAAATCGTGTTGGCGCTCTGGCCGCGATCGACCAGCCACGCCGCCTTGTACGTCAGCAGCCGCATCGCTTCGATTTCGATCGCCATGTCGGCCATCATGAACTGAATCGCCTGAAAGTTTGCGATCGGCTGCCCGAACGCGCTCCGTTGCTTCGAGTACTTGAGGCATTCGTCGAGCGCGCGCTGCGCGATCCCAATCGCGATCGCGCCAATCTCGGGCCGGCTGTGATCGAACGTCGCCATCGCGTACTTGAAACCCTCGCCCTCGCGTCCGACCAGCGCGCTGGCGGGTATTCGCACGTCCTCGTAAAAAATTTCGCCGGTGTCGGCTGCGCGTTGCCCGAGTTTCCCGTGCATCCGATTGCGCGTGATTCCCGGCACGCTCGACGGAAACACGAAGCACGAGATGCCCTTGTGCTTGAGCCGCTTGTCCGACGTTGCGAACGTGACGTACCAGTCCGCGCGCGAGCCATTCGAGATGAAGTGCTTGGTGCCGTTGAGGATGAACTCGTCGCCCTCGCGCCGGTACGCGGTACTCATCGCGGCGACATCCGATCCCGCGCCCGGCTCGGTGATCGCGAACGCGCAAAACGTCAGCTTCTTCACCAACTGCCCCAGGTAGGTCCGCTTCTGCTCATCGTTGCCCGCGATTAGAATCGGCAGCGTCGCGAGGTCGTTGGCTCCCACCGCGTTCGAGATTCCCGAGCATCCGTAGTTCAGCTCCTCGACGATCAGGCTCGTGTCGAGCACGCCGAGTCCCGGTCCGCCCAGCTCCTTCGGCACTCCAAAGTTCATCAGGCCCGCCGCGAACGCTTTCTCGCACACGTCCACCGGAAAAATTTCCTTCTCGTCGTATTCGCGCGCGCGCGGAATTATTTCCTGTTCGGCAAACCTGTGCGCCAGCTCTTTCAGTTCGCGTTGTTCGTCGGTCAAATCGAAACCAAGCATCTTAATTATTCTCCACGATCCCGGCTGTGATCGATCGTCGCGTCGCCGCAATTGGCTTTTAACCGTTAACCGACCGCGCGATGCAAGGAAAGAGCCCCCGCGCCGCGCATCGATTCGCCTTGAAATTCCGCCCGGGTCCGAATACGACGGTAGTTGAATCGATCTTTCAAGGAGACCCACGATGCCGATTACTGTGATTGCGAAACTTAAAGTGAAGCCCGGCAGCGAAGCCGTGTTCGAAGCCGCGGGAAAGGAAATGATCGCGACGGTGAAAACTTCCGAGCCCGGCACCCTCGCCTATGTCCTGCACAAGAACACCAAGGACCCGACCGAATTCACCTACTACGAGGTTTACCAGGATCAGGCTGCGCTCGAATCCCACGGCAAGACCGATCACATGCGGGCATTCGGCGGAAAAATCGGCGGGCTGCTCGCCGGACGTCCCGAGATCGCGATACTCGAAGAAGTCGCGCGCAAGTAGCGTCACGGCCGCCCCGCGCAGCGAGGCGGGTGAGGATGCAGATATCTTGGTACTTCAAGTAATCGTTTAAGTTCGATGCCATCCACACTCGCAATCCTCGGCGGCCTGCCCCTTCGCACCCGCCCCTTCACGACGTGGCCGGTCTTCGACGCCCGCGAGCGCGAGCAGCTCGACGACGTGCTCACCTCGTCCAACTGGGGCGGCTTCCCCAGCCCCAATCGCAAGGCCGCCGAGTTCGCCGCCGCATTCGCCGCGTATCAGGGCGCCCGCTTCGCCATTCCGACCACTTCCGGCACCAGCGCGCTCGAAGTCGCACTAAAGGCGCTCGGCATCGGCACCGGCGATGAGGTTATTGTGCCCGCGATGACTTTCGCCGCGACCCCCTATGCCGCCGTCGCATGCATGGCGCGTCCGGTCTTCGCCGACGTCAGCGCCGCCAACGCATGCATCGATCCTGACTCCGTCAAGCGGCTGATCACGCGCCGCACGAAAGCGATCATCCCGGTCCACTACGGCGCGTCGCTCGCCGATCTCGACGCGCTCGCGGAAATTTCGCGCGCGCATTCCATTCCGCTCGTCGAGGATTGCGCCCACGTCCCCGGTGCTCGATTCCGCGGGCGCGGCGTCGGTACTCATGGCGCTCTCGGATGCTTTAGTTTTCAATCCACCAAACCCATGACCGCGGGCGAAGGTGGAATGATCACGACCGACGACCCCGACCTCGAGCAACGATGCCAGTCGCTCATCAATTGCGGGCGGCGCCGCCCCGGTGACACTTTCGAGGGTCCGCTGATGGGCGCGAACTACCGGATGACGGAATGGCAATGCGGAATTCTGCTCGCGCAACTCGCGCGCCTTCCCGAACAGATCGAGCGCAAGAGCCGCGCCGCCGCCCGTCTGCGTGAAGGACTCGGCGCAATCAAGGGGATTAGCCCGATCGCGCGCGATTCACGCGTCACGCGCGAAGTCATCTACGCGTTCGTTTTTCTCGTCGATGAATCCACGCTCGGCCTGTCGCGCAATCGATTCGTCCGCGCGATGCGCGCCGAGGGCATTCCATGCGGCGTCGGCAACGATCCCGTTTACCGATCCGCACTCTTCCCGCGCGAGTCCGCCGCCTATCGCAAGGCCTGCGAACTTGCAGGCGCTCCCAACCTCGAGAGGACCACGATCGATTGTCCGGTCGCCGAACGCCTTTTCGAGCACGCGATGGCCGCGATACCGCACGAATGCCTGCTCGGCGACGACCACGACGTTGACGACATCGTCGCCGCAGCCGCAAAAGTGGCTTTCAGAGCGGCCGAGCTGGCCGCAGCCAAGCTCGACAAATCGAGCTAGCTATGCGTCCCCTCCACGCCGGCGCCGCGCGAGTAAAGCTCGATCCGCCCGTCGGCCTCGCGATGCTCGGCTATGGCAATCGCGTCGGCCGCAACACCGGCGTACACGACGACCTCGCCGCCAATGCGCTCGTGCTCAAGGACGGCGGCGGAAAAGTCGCAGTCGCCGGCGTTGACGTTCTCGCGATCGGCAATCGTATCGCCGACGACATCCGCGAGCGCGTCGCCGCAAGCACCGGCATCCCCGCCGATTCGATCCTGATTTGCGCCACGCACACCCATTCCGCGCCCGCCTTCAACATCTTCGCCACTCCGCGCGCCGCGGCAATTCCCGCCGACGGCCGCGACCTCGAATGGGAGCGCGCGCTGCCCGGAAAGATCGCATCCGCCATCGTTCTGGCGCACGAACGTCTCGAGCCCGCGACGCTCCGCGCCGCCACCGCCCGATTTACGCTCGGAATCAATCGCCGCCTGATGCGTCCGAACCGGCAAATTCAGCTTGCCGCCAACGACGCCGGCCCGGCTGATGCCGAAGTCGTAGCCCTCGGCACGTACCGCCCGGACGGAAGTCCGATCGCGTTCGTCATGAACTATCCGTGCCACGGCGTCGTGCTGTGCGAGGACAACCTGCTCTACTCGCGCGATTGGCCGGGCTTCGCGATGGACGAAATCGAAAGCGCGGCCGGCTCCGGCGCCGGCCCGCACCCGATTTCGATTTTCCTCCAGGGCGCGACCGGCAACATCGATCCACGCAGCCGCGGCAATTTCGAAGTCGCCGAAAAATACGGCCGCGCGATGGGTCGCGGCGCGTTCGACGTGCTCAAGCACGCGCCCTCGATTGCCGCCTCGCGAATCGCCACGCGCAAAATCGCGCTCAACCTGAAACTCAACGATCTCGGCGCCGACCTTGCCATCGCGCGCGATTGCGCCGCCCAGACCCAGGCCTCGCTCGACAACCATCGTGGCGGCGACGGCTATCAGTTGAAACGCCTGCGCGACCATCATGAGCAATCACTATCGGCGCTGAGCGCTCTGGAAGCCCTCGAGGAGCAAAATCGCCGCGACCGCCGCGTTGATATGGCGCGTCGCGAGCTTGCCACCGCGCTGACCGTCGTCAGCATCGGGAATCTCGCCATCGTCGGCGTCCCGGGCGAACTTTTCGTCGAGCTCGGCCTCGCGATTAAGGCAAATCCGTACTTCGATCAAACTTTCGTGGCCGGCTACTGCAACGATCTGATCGGATATATTCCCACCCGCGCCGCGTACGCCGAGGGCGGTTATGAAGTCGATACCGCGCGGATTGCCGCCGGTAGCGGCGAGACGATCGTCGATACCGCACTGTCCGCTCTCGCCGCGATGCGCGCGTAGCTGGTGCGCGAGATTCGGCATCGCGAGCTTGCCCGGATGCGCGCGTCCGGCGGCGCGCAAATCGTTGACGTGCTTCCGTCGCACGAGTATGCCGCGGCGCACATTCGCGGCGCCGTTCACATTGCGCTGCGCCGCATTATCGGCGACGCGACCGCGTCGCTCGACCGCACGCGCCCGGTCGTTGTCTATTGCCGCGATTCCTTGTGCGACCTTAGCGCACGAGCTGCGGCACAGCTCGAGATGTTGGGATTCACCGATGTTCGCCACTACTTCCGCGGCAAGGCCGATTGGATCGTGCGCGGGTTGCTCACCGATCCCCCGGCGCCGCTCTCAGAGCGGATACGCGCGCTTCCTTATTTCCTCAACAATCTCGCGCCCGGCTTGCGCTCATTTTGGATTCGCTATTCGGACCGCGTGCGCGTCGGCGAGTTCATGCGCGACGACCTCCTCCGGCTCGGCCCCGAAGACTCCGTCCCGCCGGCCTCGCCCGATTCGCCGACGCCGCGCGCCGTCGTGCTCACTCCCGAAGGAGTCTTGCTCGGCGCGATCGAACAATCCGAGTCCGCGCCGCGCGCGCTCGCTGCGATGAATCCCGGTCCGCAAACGATTCGCCCCGACATGACGCCGCGGCTCGCCGCGAAACTGATGGCCTCGAATCCGTACCTGATTGTGACGACCGCAATGGGAAGCTATCTCGGCCGCTACCTCGCGTCGCAAGCTCAGTAGTCCCTCTCCCCGTTCCTCCCGACCCGGATGCAGAGGCTCGCCGCTGCTATCTCTCGATTAATCCGTCGCCCGAAATATCCAGGTGGTACGCGACCTCGCGCGCAAGCTGCTCGGGCCGCGCGCGATAGTACTCGACCTGCGGCACGCCTGGAATCGCGGCGATGACATCGGCAACGGCCACCGTCGTGAAACCGTGTCGCCGGAAGAAACCGCCCGCATCGGTGCTGAACAGGTACAGATGACGCGCGCCGCGCGTGTGCGCAGCCTTGCGCGCCGCCGCGATCAACGCGCCGCCGATTCCGCGCCGCCGCGCCGATTCGTTCACGTACAGCGAACGTATCAGCGCCGCGTCGATCCTCGACTCGACGCCGATCACTCCGACCGCTTCATCGCCGACATACGCAAAGATGTAACACGCGGCCGGCCATTCGACGCCGTCCGTGATCATGCCGGCTCGCGCGAGCATCTCGCGCACGCGCGCGAGGTCGCGCGTTTGCTCGATTACGAGTTCGCCTGCGCGACGCTTGCGTATGGCCATGGCGCGATCCGTGAACCTACTTCTTCGGCGGCGGAAAAAGCTGCACGCCGGCGTCTTCGTCCACCACCGTGATCGCTTTGACCGGACAGGAACGCGCCGCCGAGACAATTATCGAGTCGCCGGCGCCTGTCGGGTTGACGACTTCGGACTTGCCGTCCGCGCCGAGTTGAAACACGGCGGGCGCCGTTTCCACGCACTCGCCGCTGCCGATGCAACGGGTCTTGTTGACTGTGATCGAAAGCTTCGCCATCGCTGCCTCCGCGTTGTGGATGAAGAATAGAATCCGCACTCGGCGCGCCGCAAGTATTTCACCGTTCACTGTTTCAATCGCCCGGCCGTGCTCGCGCGCAATTGAATCCGCCCTCCGCGCGGCTGATACTCATTCGCGATGGGGCAAATCGCCGGCACCGGAATCGACGTTATCGAGGTCGAACGCATCGAGCGCGCTCTCACGCGGCCCGCCACCGGCGAGCGTTTTCGGGCCCGCGTCTTCACGGCAGGCGAGGTCAGGTACTGCGAGTCGCGCGGGCGGCCCCGCTACCAGAGCTACGCCGCGCGCTTCGCCGCCAAGGAAGCGACGATGAAGGCGCTTGGCACGGGATGGAACCGCAACGTCGGTTGGAGCGAAATAGAAGTCGTGCGCGAGCGCGGCAAAGCGCCGACCATCGCGCTATCGGGGAAGGCGGCGGCGTTCGCGCAAACCAAACAGATCGCGCGCTTTCATCTGAGCATCACGCATACCGCCGCCCAGGCCATCGCCCACGTCATCGCCGAAACCTGACGTCCCGGCTACTTCGCCGGCGACGGCGCCGCCTCGGGCGCCTTCGCCATGTACAGCGGCGCAGGCTTGTTGAGTTGCGCGAAACTGAAATCGCTGAGCGAGAACACGGCTTTGCTCGCGCTTGAAGATGCGTAGTACTCCGTCCGCGGTCCCGCCGGTTCGCCGGGAACTGGCGGGACCGTTGGCTGGACGCTGATCTTCGCGAGCTTGACCGCGCCGAGCTGCTTGCCGTCCTTGCCGACGAGCGTGACTTCAGCCGCGGGATTGTCCAGCCCGAACGGCTGCGCGCTCGGCATCGGATCGGCGACGATCGACGTGCCTTTCAGATCGCGGAACTGATTGAGCAAGCGCTCCACGACCGGAATATCGCCCTCCGACGTCTTGCCTCCAACCACCACGTCCCACTTTCCACCCGCCGCGCGCTCGAGCGTGAAGTCGCCGTCGCTGCTTTTGACTTTGACCGTCGCGATCGCCTCGGGATCGACCTTCAGAATCGTTCGATCGCGAAAATCCAGCGCCGACTTGTCCAGGCTGCTCATCACGTACCCGGCCACGGCGTAAACCGGCGCGCGCTCTCCGCGGCGCACGTAAATTCCGCTCTTCCCCTGCTCGCTCTGTTTGAAGCCGAACAGCATCGATTGCTGCTCGCCGTTCTTGAGCACCACCGTCGCCGTCAGATGCGGCTTTTCGAGCCCGTATTGCGTGACGTTGCCGGGCGCATCGGCGATAAAGTCGGACGCCCTCGCGTTGACGAGCGTGCTCAGCGCCATCCGGACCGTCATGTCGTCGGCCGCGTACGGCGCGGGCTTGACGATTCTCCACTGGTCGCCGTCGCGATCGATCTCAACCGTCGGTTCATTGTCCCGCGCGATGATCAGCTTGCTAACGTCGTCGAGTTTGAATGCCATCAAGTCGCGGACGCGCAAATCGTTGACCGTCTTGTTCATCCCGGCCGAGAACACGGCTTCGGTCAGCAGCACCGCCGGACTGTCGGCGACCCGGACATAAGCGTTGAACCCAATCGGCGTCGATTTCCCGACTTCGATTGCGGGCAATGTTTTCTTGTCGAAGGTCGTGACGGTGACGGTCGTGGTCGGAGGCTTAAGCCCGAATGGTGCGAGATCCGCCGGCTTCTCATCCACGGTGCGGACCACGACGCCGGCGGCGATTGCGCGCGCGAGGTTGTTGGCCTGCATCTGGTCGGCGTCGGCTCCGATTGGCTTCACGAGCCGCCACGGCTTGCCGTTGTCGCGCTCGAGCACGATGTCCCGGTCAGAATAGCGCAGTTCAATTTTCGCGATATCGCCCAGCTTGACTTCGAGCAGCTTGCGCTGCGCCTCCGGCGAGGAATAATGGCCGACGATAAAAGCATAGCCGCCTACAATCGCAAACAGGACCAGAACGATGATGGTGTTGCGCAGCCGCATCGGACTTGAGTCGGTTAAGGGGGCGCCTCAGTTGCGCCGTTCCCACCACACAACGATCCCGGCAATCAGCAGCATCTCGGGCAGGAACAGCACCGCGAAAGCAAACACTACAGAGAATTGCCCGGTGGTCAGGCGAAAGCGCGACGCGCGGATAGAGCGCGGCCTGATCGAGATCGAATTTTCCTCGCCGGTCAGCCAGTCAGCGCTATTGATGAAAAAATCGCGGTTGAAGAACGTCGCCGCATATTGATTGTCGGCAAATTCGGTGCTGCCGTACACCACCATGCGCGCATCGCCCTTGCCCCAGCCGAGCTGCTCGAGGTTGCCGTCCACCGCCATCACCACCGTGATCGGTCCGCGCGCGTCCTTGTCGGTCAGTTCGGCCTTCTGCTGCCGGAACAGCGTGTCGAGATCGACCTCCGCCCACGACGTGTCGCTGGTCTTCGCGATCGGAGTGACGGTCAGTCCCGATTTCAGATTGGGTTCGGCGCCAAGCGATCGGGACATCGCAAACACCGTGCGCTCCTTGAAATCCCTGGTAATCGGATGGTCGCCGTAGGTCTGCACGAGAGGATTGAGACCGAGCGCGGGACCTTCGAACAGCCTCACCACCTGGTCCACCACGATATCGTTGCCGACCTTGACGCCCCAATCGCCCGCCAGCTTCACTATCGCCGCTTCGTCGATTGGATTGTCGGGGCGCTGCGGCCGGTACATCGCGATCATGCGCCCGCCATGCTTCAGATAGTCATTCAACGAATCGATCTCGTGCTGGCCGAGCGGCTTGATCGGTCCCGCGACCACGACCAGGTTGGCGTCGTCGGGCACCTTGGGCAATTGCGCGAGCTCGAGCTTGCGAACCTCGTAGCCCTCGCCTTCCAAATCTTTCTTGATGGTGCCGTAGCCCGACTGGGTTTCGGCATCGTCGGGATCCGCCTCGCCGTGCCCGTCGAGGAACTCGACTACTTTCTTGCTGCTCCTGGTCGCGCGAATGATCGCGTTAGTCAGCGCTTCCTCGGTGAGCTCGGTGACGTTGATGCCTCCGCCATTGTCGCCGCCGTACTGCATATGGGTGGTGCCCATCACCGACACCTTGAAACGCTCGGCGAGCTCGGGATGCTTGTCGGGATCGACCAGCTCGTAGGTGAGCTTGGGAGAGTAGTACGCAAACGTCTCGTAGAGTTCGCGCGCGGCAGGATTCTCGCCGCCCTGAAAGAAGCCGTAGAACTTGAGCGGCTTCTGCAAACCCTTCACCACGTTCACCGACTGGCTCGAAAGACTGAATACCTTCTCGGTCGTCAGGTCGAGCCGCGTATGATGGAGCGTCGAGATATAGCTAATCGCGACCAGCAGCCCGATGTAGGCAGCCGAGTAGATGACGGCGTTGGCGCCGTAACGCGCCGAGCGCCCGGTCGTGATCGACGAAAGCTCGGAGCGGCTCGAAGTGATCCACAGGACTATCGCGAAGATGCCGCAGATCAGGTTGACCCACACGAACAGCCGAAAGCCGCTCGAGATAAAATAATCGACCAGCCCGAATGAGAGCAGAACCAGGCCGAGAATCCCGTAAAGCGCCGCCGATCGCCGCATCCGCCCCTCTACCTCACCGCCAGCGCGCCGACTCAACCGAGCGTTGGGTCAAGAACAGCGCCACGAAGATTAGACTCAGGAAATAAACGATGTCGCGCGTATCGATGATGCCGGTGACCATCTGTGCAAAATGCTCCGGCAGCGAGAGATACCGCACCAAGTCCACAAGTGAACCCCCGCCTCCCTGCGTCGGCCACGATATGACGAACAGCAGCAGCAGCAGGCCGAAGCAGCTGATCGCCGCGATGATCTGATTCTGGGTGAGCGAGCTGGTGAACAATCCTATCGAAACGAATGAAATCGCCAGCAACGCCAGTCCGAGATAGCCGGAGAACATCACGCCGACCTCCGGATTGCCGAAAGCGACGAGGATCAGCGGAAACATCCCGGCCAGCCCTATCATAATCAGCATAAAAGCCGCCGCCGCGATGAACTTTCCCGCGACGATCTCGCCGGTCCGGATGGGCGCCGTCAACAAAAGTTCGTAGGTGCCGGTTCGCTTCTCCTCGGCAAAGCTTCGCATCGTGATCGCCGGCACCAGGATGACGAGCACGATCGCCAGATTGTGCAGCATCGGCTCGATGACCCGCTCGTTGAGATTCAAGCGCTGCAACACCTCGGGATTTTGCATCGCGGAGTAGGCGGTCAGCGTCACTTCGAAGTAGCGCAGCAGCGCAAAGAAAAAGAATCCGCCCAGCAGGAGGAACACCGTCATCACGACGTAGGCGACCGGCTGCAGGAAATAGCCCGCCAGCTCCTTGCCCGCGATTGTAAGAGAATTTTTCATTCGAGCGGCACGGGTCGTTTAGGTATGCCCCGCTCCAACCTCCTCCAGCGTTTCCTCGGCGCTCGCGGCGTCGTCGTGACGCTCCTTGGTGATCGCGCTCAGGAAAATATCTTCGAGCGAGGTCCCGGCCGGGAGCTTCTTCAAGTATTCCTCGAGCACCACCCGGCCGTCGGCGATGATCACGACCTTGTCGCAGATCTGCGAGACCTCGGGCAGGATGTGCGTCGAGAGCACGACCGTTCGGTTGCCAGCGAGATGGTGAATCAGACCGCGAATTTCGTGAATCTGGCGCGGATCGAGGCCGATCGTTGGTTCGTCGAGGACCAGCACGGGCGGATCGTGAATCAACGCCTGCGCGAGCCCGACGCGCTGGCGATAGCCCTTTGACAGCTGGCCGCAAATCCGATGCGACATGTCAGCGAGGCCGCAAACTTCGAGCACGTGCTCGAGCGCCGACTCGATCTTCGCGCGCGGCACATCGCGGAGTTTCGCGACAAACCTGAGATAGGCTTCGACCCGCATGTCGGGATACAGCGGCGGACTCTCGGGCAGGTATCCGATTTTGCGGCGCGCCTCGAGCGATTGCGAAAAGATATCGAGTCCGTCGATCAGCACGGTGCCCGCGGTCGCCGGCATATAGCCGGTGATGATGCGCATCGTGGTGGTCTTGCCGGCGCCGTTGGGGCCGAGAAAGCCCAGGATGGAACCGTTCTCGGCTTTGAACGATACGTCCTTTACCGCGACAAAGTTGCCGTAAGCTTTAGTTAGGTTTTTGACCTCAATCATTCAGGTCGTCCGATTCGAGTGCTACCGAGACGCCGTGGCCGGTTCAGCTTCAATTGACGAAGCGGCCTGCCCGGCAATTCATTCAACAACAGAGCAACCGACTAATTAAACACACAACGCCAAACTGTCAATACAACGACATAACGATCTGACGTCGGGCAATATTTTCGATTTGCCTTCGCGGCGCTTTCGCTTTGAGAACCGTATCGGATAGTTTCGATTGATGGCCGCAGAACGCAAGCAACTCATTCTGGTCGACGGCTCCGGCTACATCTTCCGCGCTTTTTTCGCGCTGCCGCCGATGAATACGTCGCGCGGGCTGCCAACCCAGGCGGTGTACGGCTTCATCCGGATGATTCTGAAGCTGTTGAAGGACGTGCGCCCGTCGCACATCGCGATCGTCTTCGACTCGCCGAAAAAAACTTTTCGCGACGACCTGTTCGCCGACTACAAGGCCAACCGCGCCGAGGCGCCCAACGATCTGGTCGTGCAGATTCCCTATATCCATCGCGCGGTCGAGGCGTTTCGGATCAAGTCGCTGATGCTCGATGGATTCGAGGCCGACGACGTGATCGGCACGCTCGCCAAGCGCGCGGCGCACGAGCATTTCATCGTCACGATCATCACGGCGGACAAGGACTTCATGCAACTGGTCGGCCCGCACGTCACTCTGTGGGATACGATGCGCGACCGGCGAGTCGGAGTGCGCGAAGTTAAGGAGCGCTTCGGCGTCGAGCCGGCGGCGCTGGTCGATATCCAGGCGCTTACCGGAGATACGATCGATAATATCAAAGGTGTGCCGGGGGTCGGCGAGAAGACGGCCGCTGCGCTGGTTCAGAAGTTCGGCGGAGTTAAAGAAATTTACGAGAACCTGGACCGTATCGAGGAGACCGGGATTCGCGGGGCGAAAAAAATCGCGGGCCTGCTCGGTGAGCATCGCGCGGCGGTGGACTTGGCGCGACGATTGGTCCGCATCGACACTGAGGTGCCGCTCAGCGTCGAGCCGGACGAATTCGCGTGGCGGGGTGTGGACGAGCGCGCGGCTGCGGAACTGCTGCGCGAGTTGGAGTTCCATTCGATCCTGCGCGAGATATCGCCGTCGCAAGTGGAACTTCCCGGTCTGGAATCGACCGCGAAGCCGGCCCGCACCGTCACCGGGAAAGATCTCGCCGACGCGTTCAAAACTCTTGCCGCCGCGCCGCGCATCGCGTTTGACCTCGCCATCGCCGAGGACGGTCGGGACCGGTTGCAGCTCGCAAGCGCCGACAAAACATTTGTCGTCGAACATGACGGGATTGCGAGCGCAGCGCCGATTCTCGGCTCCGAGCGCCCGCCCAAATCGTGCCACGATCTGAAGACTCAAATCGGAGCGTTCGCCCGGCACGCAATCACGCTCAAAGGCGTCGATTTCGACACGATGCTGGCGGGCTTTCTGATCAATTCGGGACAGCCGGAGCCGTCGCTGACCGATCTGTATCACGAGTACCTGGCGCCGCTTGGCGCCAGCGGTACGCCGGGCACGAATGCGGAGCTGGTGAGAAACCTTCGCGAAGCGCTGGCGGCGCGGCTGGAAGCCGACGGTCTCACTTCGTTGTTCGAGAACATCGAGATGCCGACCGCGCCTCTACTGGCGGCGATGGAAGCCGCGGGAATCGGCATCGATGGCGACGCGCTCAAGGTCATCTCGAAGGAATTTGCCGAGCAACTGAATCGGCTGGAACGCGAATGCTACGAGCTGGCCGGCCGCGAGTTCAATCTCAACTCGCCCACGCAGCTGCGCGAGCTGTTGTTCAACGAGCTGAAACTTTCCGCCAAGGGGCTCAAAAAAACCAAGAGCGGATTCTCGACCGACGCCGACACGCTCGAGAAGCTCGCGCCGGTGCATCCCATGCCGCGCAAGCTGATCGAATACCGCACGATTTCGAAATTGAAGTCCACATACGCCGACGCGCTGTCCGAGGTGATCCGCTCGGGCACCGGGCGAATCCACACGACGTGGCATCAGGCGCTGGTCGCGACCGGACGGGTCAGCTCGAGCGATCCGAATCTGCAAAACATCCCGACCCGCAGCGCGGAAGGCCGCCGGATTCGCCGGGCGTTCGTGCCGAAGCCGGGATGCATCTTCGTGTCAGCCGACTATTCCCAGATCGATCTGCGCGTGCTCGCTCATCTGTCTGGCGACAAGACCTTGCTGGACGCATTCAACACCGGCGAGGACATCCACGTGCGGACCGCGACCGAGGTGCTGGGAGTCACGCCGGACAAAGTCAATGCCGAAGCGCGGCGGCTGGCCAAGGTGATAAACTTCGGGATCATTTACGGGATGGGGCCGCAGCGGCTGGCGGGCGAGCTCGGGATTGCGCTGTCGGAGGCCTCGGACTACATCAAGCGCTACTTCGAGCGGCTGCCGGGCGTGCGGGCGTGGCTGGATGAGACGGTTCGCAACGCGCGCACGACGGGCTACGTAACGACGATGTACGGGCGGCGCCGTTATCTGCCCGAGCTCAACGCCCAGCCGGGCGGGGCGCGGGCGCAAGCAGAGCGAATCGCCATCAATACACCCATCCAGGGCACGGCGGCAGACCTGATAAAACTCGCTATGATACGGCTGGATGGGGTGCTTCGAGAGCGCGGGCTGGGTACGCGGATGATTCTGCAGGTGCATGACGAACTACTGCTAGAGGCGCCAAAAGACGAGTGGCGAGGCGCGGCAGAGCTGGCAAAACGCGAAATGGAGGGGGTGGCCGAACTCAAAATTCCGCTCAAGGCGGAGCTGAAATCCGGACCAAACTGGGCTGAGATGAGCGGCGCGGCATGAAAAATCCGCTGAATTTAGTCGCCCGCACCTGCGTCTATTCAAGTTGAGAACACCAGGCCGCCAGGACGGTGATGAAGCCGAGCTAATCGAGCGCTCTCGCAAGGGCGATTCCGAGGCGTTTGGCGTTTTGGTGGAACGTTATCAGCGCCGGGTGGTCGGAGTCGCGCTGGCGGTAGTGCACAATCAGGATGACGCGCTTGAACTGGCGCAAGAGACCTTTGTTCGTGCCTTTGAAAACCTTTCGAAATTCGAATCGCGATCGAGCTTTTCGACCTGGCTCTATCGAATCGCGGCCAACCTCGCGATCGATTTCTGGCGCCGCGAGGGACGCCATGTGGTCCTTCATGGAGAAGATGCCGAAGACGAAATCGACCGGTTGCCGACCAGCCGTGGAGACTCATTCAAGGAAGTCAGCCGGATTGAGCTCTCGGCGCGCTTAAAGCAAGCGCTGGAGGAGTTGACGCCGGAACATCGTGCAGTGATACTTTTACGCGAAGTCGAAGGAATGTCGTACGACGAAATCAGCGAAGTTTTGCAGTGTCCAAGAGGAACGGTCATGAGCAGGTTGCACTATGCTCGAACCCACCTGCGCAACATCTTGAAGGACGTGGCCGGGAGCTGAGCGACACATGGCTGAATGCGGTGAAATAGGCATGATGCTCGGCGCGTTCGAGGACTCCGAACTCGAGCCCAACGAGATGCAGGAGGTTGCGTTTCATCTGGCCCGATGCGAATCCTGCGCCGCCATCCTGGCCGATTACTCGACGCTGGGACGAGACCTCAGATCGATTGCCGCAGAGCCGTCGCTGGCCGGATTTTCGAGCGCGGTAATAGCTCGCGTCGATCGCCTGCCGCAGCCGGTGCTGACGAGAATCGCGCGCTACTTGAGGCGCCAGGCGGATTCCGTCGGTTCGGGCTTCGCGTGGGGCGGCGCGGCAGCGGCGGTCGCCCTCGTGACGATAATTCTGATGACGCCGTATGCCGAGCAGTTCGCCAATCGAGGGCCGCACTCGACCACCTCGATCGCCCAGGCCGAGCACGAAGCTGCCATGGCGGCAAATCAAGTGGCGGAAGCGACGGCCAGCGAGCCCACAATGGCGGATAACGATTCTCATGCCGACATCTCGCGGCTCGAGTCGGAAAACCATTCGGTCGCGGTCTGGAGCGAGCCTCGCAGGGACACGACAGTCATTTGGTTACCGGATCAGCCTTAGGTCGCCATGACGCTGCGCCCCGGTAGCCTTACCTTACTCATCTTCGCGATCACGGCCTTCGGAAGGCCGGGTCTCACGTACGCTCAGGCGGGACCGAAGCAGGTGACCGTTTATATCGACTCGGTTATGGCCGCAGATACCAACGAGGGGACCGACCCGCGGTTGGCGCCGATGGGCAAGAAGCTGCAGGGTTTATTCGGCTTTTCGACTTACAGCCTGATCGGTCACAACGAGGGGCAGACCGATTGCGGCAAGATGATCGCGTTCACGTTGCCGGGCGGCAAAATTCTCCACGTGCAGCCGCGCGCCATCGACGGCGACATGATCGCGATGGAGATCGTGCTGTTCGACGGAACGCGCCCGATGATGACCACCGACCTCAAGCTCAAAAACAATGGGACGTTGATCGTCGGCGGCCCGCGCTACGAGCAGGGCATGATGATCATCTCGATTGGCGCGAGCACCGGCGGATCGCATCCGATGCGGGCTCAAGTGGGCACCCCGGCCCAAGCAAATACCCGCTAGCACTGACGCCGCTCCGGAATTTCACAGCGAATCGAAATACGGCGCGACGCGGCCGTCGAAGTGGAACTCGCGCGCCAGCGCAATCCACTTGCGATCGAGCCCGTGCAACGGCTCCGGCAGACGGTCGAGCGGGAAGAAGCCGGCGGCAATCGCCTCGAGCGGATTTGGCTTCAGCTCACCACCGACGATTCGACAATAGAAAAGCATCGCGTAGATATGTCGGGCGGGTGAGCCGTACTTCTGGCTGTCGAGTACGGCGATCAAGCGCTCGGGCGCGACGATAAGCCCGGTTTCCTCGCGTGCTTCTTTCGCCGCGTTCTCCGCCGGCGATACGCCGACGTCGCAGAACCCGGTGGGATACCACCATTTGCCGGTCGGCCGCTGAATCAACAGAACTTCGTCGCGCTCGTTGAATGCGATCACGCCGCATCCCGTCGCCACCGTGACATATCCTTCGTAACCGGCGATCACCTGCTCGCGCCATCGCCGGCGCAATGCTTCGGCATCTTCGTCGTTCGCGCCGGCAAGGACCGCATGCATTCGGGCGGCCTCTTTGAGCAATTCCTCGTAGCGTTCGGAGTCGAAGCCGTCGGGCTTGAAGGCAAGTCCGGTCCGCGCGATCGCTGCTATACGTTCTATGAAGCGCGCCAGTTCGGCGAGCAGATCAAAATCCGGCATTGAAACTTTCCTTGTCGCGAGTTCACGGAGAAATATAGCATGGTGGCCCGGGGCGACTGCGATGAAGCTCATCCTCAGCCGCAAGGGATTCGACTCGGCGCACGGCGGATGCCCGAGTCCGATCCTCGACGGCCAACTGTTGTGCCCGCTTCCGATTCCGGATGCGGGAGCGCCGACGCGATACGAGAAGATTTCCTCGTTCAACGGCTCGGCAATCGCTCGAATCGTCGAAGACCTGACGGGCGGCCGAGTCGGCCGAAGCGACGGCGCGCATCTCGATCCGGATTTGCGACGCGATGCGATTGCGCGCGCTGCGGGATGGCGTCCAATCTTCGGTCAGGCCGCAGCCGCGCAGAGCCATCTCGCGCGCCACGAGATAGGCCGCGGCGATCTCTTTATTTTCTTCGGATGCTTTCGGCGCGCCGAGCGAGTTGGAGGCGCGCTCCGCTTCGTCCGCAGCGCGCCGAAACTTCACGTCATCTTCGGATGGCTCCAGGTCGGGAAAGTGATCCGCGCCACTGATAGCGTCGCCGCCGAATTCCCGTGGGCCGACCGACATCCGCATCTCGCCGCGCCCGATCGATACAAAAACAACACTCTCTATTTCGCGAGCGACCGTCTCTCGTCTATTGGCATAAACACGAGCGGCGCCGGAACCTTCGACCGGCTCGGACCGGAGCTGATTCTCTCGCAGACCGATCCGTACATTAATTGTTCAACGTGGCGGCTGCCGCGATGGTTTGTTCCCTGCGGCCGCGCTCCCCTCTCCTATCACTCCAAGCCGGCCCGCTGGACGGACTGCGCGACGTCGGTACGCGTGCAATCCGCTTATCCTGGCCAGGAATTCGTGCTCGATGCCGACCAGTATCCCGAAGCGCACGCCTGGTTGCGATCGATCTTCCGCGCCGCCAATCGCTAGCGACTCGACGCGGAGCCGCACACCGACCAGGCCGCCTCGGCAAGCGCGGGTACCAGTTCCTTCATGCCCGCGAACAGAGGATCGTCGGCCTGTCCCCGCACGAATCGGGAGTAGCTGCCCTCCATGATGATCGCCAGCTTGAACAGCGCGAACGCCTGATAGAAAGGGAAATCGCGCATCGCGCGCCCGGTGCGGCGCTCGTATCGATCGATCATCTCGCGCCGCGTCAGCCATCCTTCGGCGGCGCCCATGCTGGCGATCACGCCGCCTGACGCGTGGTCGGTTGGGTCGGGCCAGTAGGTCAGCATCCAGCCGAAATCCGCCAGCGGATCGCCAATCGTGGACATCTCCCAATCGAGCACGGCGATCGCGCGGGCGCTGTTGGGGTCGAACATCACGTTGTCGAGCTTGTAGTCTCCATGGACAATCGTGGGCGCCGGCGATTCGGGGATTCGCGCGCGCAGCCAATCCTTGACGTTTTCCATCACGGGCAGCGGGCGGGTGTGCGGAATGGTGCGCTCGAGCTGATCGGACCATCGCTTGAGTTGCCGTTCGAGGTAGCCGTCAGGCCGTCCGAAACCCTCAAGACCGACCGCGCGCCAATCGACTTCCTGCAGCGCGACGAGCACATCGACCATCTGCTCGCTGACCCGGCGGCGAAGCTCGGGGGTTTGTACGAAATGCCGGTTGTTGGCTCGCACTACATCGCCGCGCATGTACTCCATCAGGTAAAACGGAGCGCCCAGATATGACGGATCGTCGCACGCAGCGTACACGCGCGGCACCGGCACGGCAGTGTCCTGAAGCGCCTTGAGCACGCGATATTCGCGCATCACGTCGTGCGCGGTCGGGAGCAGGGATCCACGCGGCGGGCGGCGCAGCGCCCAGCAATGGGCATCGAAATGAATCAGATGAACCTCGTTGGAATGGCCGAACGAGATATTTTCGGACCGAAGCGCGCCAGTGTCGCCGAGCTTGCGCTCATCGAGGAACCGCTTCAAGCCGGCGAGATCCACCGTGGCCGACGGTCCGGTTTTTTCCTGCGTCGAAGTACTCATCGAGCCGTACTGTTTTCGCAAACGCAGCGCGCGGTCAAGTGAAATTGACTTGGCTGTGCTGATTGGGCTGCCGCCCCTTCCGTGACCGCCGTCTTGCGGCGGCGAAGCGCTGACCTATACAAAGAAATGCAATGAACGCGGCGACGAAGTTGAACGACAGCCCCAGCATCGGCCAGTTGGCTGCGATGATCCGCCTGGCGCGGCCTCATCAATGGATTAAGAACGCGCTGGTATTGGCGGCGTTGGTATTCGGCCGGCGTCTGTTCGTTTTTCACGATGTCGTGCTTGCGGTCATCGCAGTCGTCGCGTTCTGCGCGCTTTCGAGCGCCGGCTACGTTCTGAATGACATCACCGACCGCGACGCGGATCGACTGAATCCCGAAAAATGCGACCGCCCGCTCGCGCGCGGCGATGTCACGGTTGCCGCAGCAAGCAGGGCGGCCCTCTCGCTGGCTGCGATTGCGGCGGTGTTGAGCATCGCATTGGGCCGGGCATTTGTGGGAATCGCACTGCTGTACGTCGCGCTTCAGCTTGGGTATTCGCTATGGGCCAAGCATCAGGTGGTCATCGACGTGATCGCCGTTGCGATTGGTTTCGTGCTGCGCGCATTCGCCGGCGGCGTCGCGATCCACGTCGAGGTATCGCCGTGGCTGGTCTTCATCACGTTCGTGTTGGCGCTGTTCCTGGTGCTGGCGCGCAGACGCCATGAACTGATCGCGCTGGGCGACGACGCCGTCGCGCATCGCAGCGCGCTCTCGCAATACAGCGTCCGGCTGGTCGATCAGATGATCTCAATCGTCGCCGGCGCGACTCTCGTCAGCTACATGATTTACACCGCATCGGCCGAGGTCGAAGCGAAGCTCGGAACCCGGCATCTCTATCTGACGGTGCCATTCGTCGCATTCGGAATCCTGCGCTATCTGTACCTGATCGATGAGCGCAACGAAGGCGGCGACCCGGCCAGCGCGCTGCTTCACGATCGGCCGCTGATGCTCGCGGTCGCGCTGTGGATCTTTACCGATGTCGCGTTGTTGTACTGGTAGGACTGCCGTTCGCGCGCGCGCTCAATAATTTGGCAGAACTCCGGTCGGCGAGCCAATCAGGCCCTGGAACGGATTGGCTCCAAATGGCCTTCGCCCATACGAGCCCAAACCGCCGAGCGTCAACTGGAACTGGACCTGTACTTCATTGGGATTGTACGAATCGGTGATTCCGACGTCCGCCGCCCAACAATCGCACGGCGATTTCAGCCGCACGCCATATTCGGTCGATAGCATCTGCTTCGACCCGATATCGTAGTCGGGCGCAAAGTAAAGGCCCATGAAATCGAATAACTGTGTGTACGCGGCTCCCGATACGAACTCCGAAGCGTTCCCGCTCGTCGCGGGAATGACCGTGTCGCTCCGATTGGCGTAGTTGTATCCCACCTGGAGGAACGAGCCTTGCAGCGCCTTGCCCATATAGATATTCGACCCGCTCGACCACGGCGGCTGATAAGATACCGCCAAGTCGGCAAACGTGACCCCGCCATGGGGTCGCGGACCGTAGTCAACCTGCGAACTGAATGTTGCAACCTGGGTCGCATAGATGTGCAGCAGCGCCTCGACGTCCGACATGTTCGATCCAGCGGCCACTTCGTGCCCAATGTCGTAAGCCTGCTGTATCGTCAACGAACCAATTTGCATAGAACGCTCGCCGTCTCGGACGATATTTCCGCCGTGCGGCACCAACGAATCGGGGGTGATGGGTTCTTCGCTTAACGGACCGACGGCCGAATCGGCATCGGATAATCCTTCGGTCGGAGTCGCGTCGGTTGTCGTCTCCTCCGGAGGCAAACTGCTGGTCTTGGCGAAGAGGCGCGTGGTGACCCCGTAACTGAAGAGGCTGCGAGAGTTCAGACGATCAAACGAATCGAACAGGGGCATGTTGCCCTGGTAGATGTTCGGCACGTAGTAATAGTTGGCAAACGGCTCGATGGTATTTTTGAGCTTCTCGATCGACTTCCATTCGACGTCGTAAACGCGATCGAGGACCGTTGAGATTCCGGCTTTTGCATATGGGATGATTCGCGCGCTTGTTCCTTGGGCGGTGAAGGGGCTCAGCTCAGCACAATTGTTCCAAATCAGCTCAGTACCGCCACCGTTAGCGCAGGTGGGGTGGGAGGGCTTGGATGCTGAGGGTGTGGCTCCGACTGGAATGATCTGGATGTTGTGTCCGGTGGTGTCATAGAACGCGGCTTGCGAACCTATCTCTCCGTAACCATAGACGTAGTCGCCCCACCGCCATGGCAGCGTAACGCGAGGATTGGCGTCCATCCGCAGACCATCGATCCCTTCGTACCGGTAGAAGTTGACCGCCTCCGCATCGTAATCCGCGAACATAAGGTTGTTGAATAATTCCTGGCGTCCGGTCACCGTCGCATCGGGCAGCCGCTGCAGCGCGAATTGTTGCGGCTGAATCAGGTCCTGATTCCAGATGCCCTGCACCCGCACGAACGCGTCCTGGAATTGATCGAGCAACCCGAAGTCCGACGCCGCATTTCGCAACGAGCCGAAGTTGCTGCCAAAGCCGTGCGACAATGTCCACACATCCATCTCTCGCAGGTACAGGCTGTCGCTGACGGAAACTGTGTCGCCGTATGCGATCAGATCGTCGGTGAGATGCTCCCGCGTCATCCCGACAATCCCGTAGCGGTCCAGTGGGATGTGCGGATCGGCGATCTGCGTGTCGGAGACGTCGCTCAAACGATTCTCCTCCGACCGGAGCGACTCGTTGTAGAACGCACCGTCCACCCAGAAATAATCGTCCTTCCCATTAACCAACCGATACTCGCCCAGGCCGCCGACTCGCTGCGAGGTCTCGATGTCGAGCGCCACCGTCGCGTCGGAACTCTTATCGATCGCGATATAATACGGCTGAAGCCACTGAAATCCGCGCAGTCCCGATTCACCCTGTCGCCCCATCAGAAGGCCGCTGTGCCGCGAAGTATCGGCTGGAAAGACAAAGTACGGCGTCTTCATTATCGGATAGCCGGCCACGTCGAAGGTGGCGTTCGTGGCGGTGCCGGTGTGTCCCATGTTCACTACCATGTGATCCGCGTTTATCGACCAGTCGGGCGTGCCCTTCTCGCATCCGCAGGTGGTAAAGAATCCATCCTTCACCTCGTAGCGCTGCCCCTCGAGCTTTACGATCTGCTTGCCTTCAAGATGGTAAATGTCTTTTTTCGCCAACACCTTGGCGTTGTTAAGCACCATCGTCTCATTGGTAATGTCGATCGTGCCGTCGGTCGCCCACATTTCGATTTCCGGATCGATCAAATGCACATGGCCGATCGCGCGGGCCTTACGCTCGCGGCGCATTATGTCGATCTCGTCGGCCTTCAGCACGCTGCCGCCCTGGCTCATGACGGCGTCGCCCTTTACCACGAAGATGTCGGTCTTGGAGTCGTAGATCGTTTCCTGGCCGGTGATGGTGACCGGTTCTCCGCCATGCTCGCTGCGGACCGGGGCGGGAACTGAGAACCCCTTCTTCGCTCTGGTCGGCGGGGCGGCCGGCGCGTCTGCGCTGGCGACAGCCGGCGAGAGTATCGCTGCCCACCCCAGCAAAACCGCGATCGCAATTCGTTTAAGCGCCGGCTTCAGGAAACAACCCAATTCGCCCCTCGCGGGTGAGAAAATACGGGTAAACTTCGCCGATAAGATACACCGATCCTGTGATCAGCGCCACGTCATCGGGCGCCAATTCAGAAATCACTCGCTCGATCGCGCGGAGCGGATCGCGCTCGACGCGAGCCGGACAGTGCGCCGCGAAATGCGCCACCAGTTGCTCCGGTTCGAGCGGGCTTTTGGGCTTGGCGCGCGTCAAGGTGACGTCGCGCACGCGCGGACCTAGCATGGCGGCCATCCTGGGCCATTCCTTGGCGGACTGGCAGCCGAATATCAGGCGCGGTTTCACGCCCGGACCGAGCTCGACGCTCGTCGTCTCCAGCAATGCCGCAATACTCATCTCGTTGTGCGCGCAATCGAGGATAACCAGCGGCCGCTTCGATACGACGTCAAAGCGCCCCGGCCAGCATATTTCCCGGATGCCTCGCCGGATGGCGTCCTCGTCTATTCGCCAGCCCTGAGCCCGCAGAGCCTCGATCGACGCCACCGCAATCGCGGCGTTCTCGTGCTGAAATGGACCCGCGAGTCCAATCTCGAGATCGCGGATTTTTAAGCCCAGGCCGTGGTAGTCCAATCGATGCGCCGGGGCGTGCGATCGGTACGAGAAGTCGCGATCGATCAAACGCACGGTGCTGCGGCGCTGCGCGGCAAGCGACGTCAGCACCAGGCGCGCATCGGGGTCGCGCGCGCCAATCACGACTGGGACGTCGTTTTTGATTATCCCGCCCTTCTCACCCGCGATAGCCGCAATCGTGTAGCCCAGATATTCCATGTGGTCGAAACCGATCGGCGTGATTACGCTCAAAATCGGCGTCACGACGTTGGTCGAATCGAGCCGCCCGCCGAGTCCCGTCTCGACCACCGCGCAATCGACGCCCGCCTCGGCGAAGTACAGGAACATCATCGCGACCGTGAACTCGAAAAACGTGAGCGCCAGGCCCGCGCGATCGTAAATCGCGCGCAGCCGCTCGATATAGTCGAGCATTTGCGCCGCCGGAATTTCGGCGCCCGAGATTCGCGTCCGCTCGGCCAGGTTTACCAGATGCGGCTTGGTGTAGAGTCCGGTGCGGTAACCGGCTGCGCGGAGGCAACTGTCGAGCATCGCGGCCACCGAACCTTTGCCCTTGGTGCCCGCGATATGCATGGCCGCAATCCTGCGATGCGGATTGCCGATCAGCTCGAGCGCGGCCTCCATGCGCTCGAGCTTGTAGATCTCGCCGCGCGACTCCAGCGAATACAGCCAGTCGATGGTCTTGGTCAGCTGGTCCATTTCCAGCCCCGCAGTTTACCGGCTGTTAAGCATCCAGCTCAATTCCCGCGCGCTCTCTTTCTTTGTGTCATCCCTCACTGCGTCGTCCCTCCCTCCGTCATCCCTCCCTCCGTCATCCCGAGCGAAGCCGAGGGACCCCGGATCTTTTTCCTACGCCTCGCCCTGAACTTTTTTGTGTCATCCCTAAGCGAAGCCGAGGGGGACCCCAGATCTTTTTCCTACGCCTCGTCCCTCGCGAGCGGCCGCGTCCGATTCCTACCTCGCCCCGGTTAGGGTGCCGCGTTCCGCGTGACTCCGATTCTTACCTCGCCCGTTACTTTACGGGAGAGGAGGCCGAGCGCAGCGAGGTAGGTGAGGGTTCTGCGGCTCAAGCAACAGTTCTCTTCCCTGGTCATCCCGAGCGAAGCCGAGGGACCCCGGCTCCGAGTTCTTCTTCTGAATTCCCTCGCCCCAGTTAGGGTGCCGCGTCCCGCGCGACTTGTTACCCGCCTCGCCCTGAACTTTTCGTGTCATCCCGAGCGAAGCCGAGGGACCTCGGATCCTACGCCTCCCCCTGTCAGGGCGAGGCCGCGCCTCCGGCGCGGGTGAGGGTCCATCTGTGCGGCGCGATTGCCTGATGCGCCGCACATTGCGCGCATAGATCAGCGGGGCGGCGGGAGAACTCAATCAAATGTGAAACCCGCCGTGGGTTTCACACTTCCTTGGGCAGGGGTGACCGCTGCACCCGATGCTAAGATAAGGATGCGGCCTGACGGCCTGTTAGAACTTTTTTGTGTCATCCTGAGCGCAGCGAAGGAACCCGGATCCTACTTCGCCCGTTACTTTAAGGCGATGTTACGGGACTTGGCGGCTGTGGCGAATCCGCTCCTTGTAGTGCTTGTGTTAGGTGGCTTTGTTTCCTTCCTCATCCGCAGTCATTCTGCCAGTGGGCAAACCCGCGCCGCGGCAGAGGAGTCGGAAGTTAGTAAACCGCTCAATATCAAAAACGTCCTTATAGGTAATTCTGCCAAATCCGTAGATTGCCCCGTTACCATTTTGAAGTTGCATTTCTTGCCACGGGTTCAGGTTGGGAACGGGCACTTCGTTAACCGACGTTCGGTCAGGTCCCAAAATGTCGCTACTCTGCCGCAGAGTTGCCGGCGCATCCCCAAGAACAGAACTAAGCGGAAATTCCCGGACGCCAACGCCAAGCCACGTCTTTACATCGTAGGCGGGCGTGTTTCCGTAATTTCGTATTGTGACGCTAACTGTGCGAGCACCAGGGTCGGTGACGTTAAGGACTATGCTGGCGCTCACATGCACATAGGCGCGCAATTCGCGCTGAGCCATTTCCCGATTTTGTTTGTTGGATTCGAGGGCGATATCGGCACTCTGCTTCGATGCGTCAGCGGCCTCTTTGGTCGCGTCAACTGTGCGCCGCAATTGGTATCCCTGATAGGCGCCGATGAGGACAAGAAAGAGGGTGAAGGTCGCGAGGACGGCGTTGAAGCCCGTCTGCAAGACGTTCAAACGGTACTGACGGTTTTCGTAGTTGCTCTTTTCTCTTTCGTTGCCGATTTTGTTCTCGAACTTCGGGGATGGAACGATTTGGGTTGAGGTCAGAGAGGGTTCGCTAGGTTTTGGATTGGCTTGGGCATTAGCGTTTGCGGCTTTGGGCTGTTCAGCCTGGCGTTCGGCGGCTGGCCGCGGGCTTGGAGCTGGGCGGGGTTGTGGACTGGGACTTGCGGCGCATAGAAGTAAGGCCGACGCAATTAGAACCGGGAAATATGAGCACTTCACGTTAGTAACTTCCGCATTCGCTTTTTCGGCCTGCCGCCGTTGCGCGAATCGCTGCTGCTGCGCATCGACACTATTGTGGGCAAGTCTTAAGACAGGCATCACGTGAATCGTCGCAGTTGGTGACACATTCCTGCGTTTCTTGCTCAACCTCGCGCCCGTTGTACTGCGTATAGGCACGCCGACAGTTGCCGTGACAGATTTCATGGGTTTGCACGCACGTGCGCCAACAAGCTTGCGCCTCTGGCGTGTTCGCGACGGTGATGGCTGGTGGCCTAGATACTGCCGGCTTCGGAACGTAGTACATTCCACAGGCGCTCGCGATAAAGACCAAGATGCATACCGAAGTACGACTCATGGCCGTCCGTATAGCACATGCCGCGCATCTAAGTCGTGTCTTTGGAGTAGTCAGCCGGTCCATTTCCACCCCGGAGTTCACCGGCTGTCACTCGATGGCGGAAGATTCCGCCGTGCTCAATCGGTTTCGCGATTCGATGGCGAGGTTGAGCACGACCAGTCCCCTCTGCTCGCGGCCTTGATTTCTTTTCTTGCAGCGGCCGTGAGTTTGGCGCCGAATTGCAGGGGATATAGTCCACCTAGTAGCGCTAGTTGAGATCCGACCAAGCCCACGAACAAAAGAACATCCGGCCTCAACACGCAAGCGGCGCATGTTACCGTCGCCATCCCTACAACAAACGCGAGCCAGAAATACTTGATGACATCCGGCGGAGTACAGTACCGATACTTGAGAAACGCACGCGGGCGTTTCGGCCACACTTTCAGCATGGCCGTCGAGATGCCCAACCGCGCTTCGATTTTCGCTAGTTCGAGTGTGATGTACCGGTAGTTGTATCCCAACGCCAAAGAATAGAGCGCCCCAAGGAAAAGCAGAAGCAAAGTACCGAGGGTGCCGAAAACAAAGAATCCTGTCGCCATCTTTGCCGATGAATCGGTCGCACGGTAAAGCAGCCAGGTGAATCCTCCGAGCGCAGGGCCAAGAATGCCGAGATATTTGAAGACCTCCTGTTCACGGCTCCGGAGAGCTTCCAATAGCAACTCGTGCATATTTCCCAAGAGGTCGGATTCGTTCATCAAATCCTCTAGCTTGCTCTCTTTAGAAGCGAAATCTCCATTATCTCCCTAGCTAAAGTGTTTGAGCGCGGCGCAGATCCTCCCAGTTTCGGTCGATACTTGCGCCGTCAGGACACTTCCCCGCCGCGCTTGCCCTTGCCCCTGGATGCGCCCGGCCCCTCACCTCGATTGCCGCGCGGCCTCGCCAGCATCGCCAGAATCCGCGCCAGCGTGAAGCGCATCTGATGCCGCGGGACGATCGCGTCCAGCATCCCGTGTGCCAGCAGGAACTCCGCGCGCTGAAAGTCGTCGGGAAGCTGCTGATTGCTGGTCTGTTCTGTCACCCGCCGGCCCGCAAAACCGATCAGCGCTCCGGGCTCCGAGATATTCAAATCGCCGAGCATCGCAAACGATGCGGCGACGCCGCCGGTGGTCGGATCGCACAGCACGGAAATATAGGGCAGCCGCGCGTCGCGAAATCGGGCGATCGCGGCGGAAACCTTCCCCATCTGCATCAGTGAAAGCGCGCCTTCCTGCATGCGCGCGCCGCCCGATGCAACGAACACGATCACCGGCAGCCTGCGCTCGCGCGCGATGTCGAACAGGCGCGCCAGCTTCTCGCCCACCACCACGCCCATGCTGCCGCCCATGAATTCAAAATCCATCACGCCGATCGCCACCGGCCGATTCTCGATTTTGCCGATTCCAACCACCACCGCGTCGTTGCGGCCGCTGCTCGCCCGGGCCTGTTCTATCCGCGCCGGGTACGGCTTGGAATCGACGAAGCCGAGCGGATCGCCAATCGCCATGTCGGCCATCAGCTCGCGCCACGTCCCGCGATCGACGCCGATCGAAAGCCGCTGCGCCACTGTGACGCGGAAATGATATCCGCATTTGGGGCACACGTTCAGATTGCGTTCCACTTCTTTGCGGAACGCCATCTCCTTGCACGACGGGCACTTCGACCAGATGTCGTCGGAAGGCGCCGGCGCCGCGCCGGTCGTCGGTTCGCGTTCAGCCATCGCAATCCCCCAGTCCGGGCGCGCGCGCGTCTCGGCGCGCCGATTTCATCGCATCTTTCATTGCGCCGACCAGTCCGCCCACCGCCGCCGGCAGGTCGCCGGACTTGACGTGCGCCTCGATCAACAGGGAAATCGCACTGCCGACGACGACTGCGTCCGCCATGGTCGCGACCTCGGCGGCCTGCTCGGGCGTCGAGATGCCGAAGCCGACGCCGATTGGCAGATCGGTCACGCTTCGAAGCTCGCGCATGTGTGCACCCAGTTCCGCGTCGAGATGCGCGCGCGCGCCGGTCACTCCCGTCACCGATACATAATAGAGGAAGCCACTGGCGGAGCGCGCGATCGCGCGACTCCTGTCCAGCGGCGTCGTCGGCGCGAGCAGGTAGATGATGTCGAGACCGTTGGCGCGCGCGGGTCGCTTGAGCTCGCCGGCTTCCTCGGGCGGCAGATCGATCGTAAGTATCCCGTCGATACCCGCCCGCGCGGCGTCCGCGCACAACCGCTCGCATCCGTAGTGAAAGATCGGGTTGAAGTACCCGAACAGGACAATCGGAATCTGCGTCTGCGCGCGAAGCTCGCTCACCAATGAGAGAATCGCCGCCAACGACGCGCCCGCGCCGAGTCCGCGCGCCAGCGCGCGCTGGTTGGCAGGTCCATCGGCCATCGGATCGGAAAACGGCACGCCCAGCTCGATCAAGTCGGCGCCGCGAGCCTCGAGTTCGAGCACCAGTCTCCGCGTGGTATCCATGTCGGGATCGCCGGCAACGATGAACGGGATTAATGCCGCCTCGCCGCGCGCGCGCAGCTCCCGAAACTTACGTTTGATTCTGCCCGCCGCTGCCATAATCCTACACCGTCACGCCGAACGCCCTGGCGACCGTCTGCATGTCCTTGTCGCCGCGTCCCGACAGATTCACGATCATGATTTGTCCCTTCGGTAGTTGCGGCGCCAGCTTGATTGCATGCGCCACCGCATGAGCGCTCTCGAGCGCCGGAATGATTCCCTCGGTCTCCGACAGCGTCTTCAAAGCGTCGAGCGCTTCGACGTCGGTAACCGACGTGTATTCGGCGCGGCCCACATCCTTCAGCCACGAATGCTCGGGGCCGACGCCTGGATAGTCCAGCCCGGCGGCGATCGAATGCGTCTCGCGAATCTGTCCGAGCTCGTCCTGCAGCAGGTAGGTCTTGTTGCCGTGCAGAACGCCGACGCTGCCGGTCGTGATCGTGGCCGCATGATGCGGTCCGCTGATGCCGAGGCCGGCAGCTTCGACGCCGATCATCCGCACGCTCGTGTCTTTGATAAACGGATAGAAAAGTCCAATCGCATTCGAGCCGCCGTTGACGCACGCGACCAGCACGTCCGGGATGCGCCCTTCGTGCTTGAGAATCTGGCGGCGCGCTTCACGCCCGATGACCGACTGGAAGTCACGCACGATCATCGGGTACGGATGCGGTCCCGCCGTGGTGCCAATCAGATAGTAAGTGTTGCGCACGGTCGCGATCCAATCGCGCAGCGCCTCGTTCATCGCGTCCTTCAGGCTCTTGCTGCCGCCCTCGACGGGAGTGACCTTCGCGCCGAGCAGCTTCATCCGAAAGACGTTCAGCGATTGACGCTCGACGTCCACTGAACCCATGAAGACTTCGCATTCGCGCCGAAACAGCGCCGCCATCGTGGCCGTCGCGACGCCATGCTGTCCAGCGCCGGTCTCTGCCGTGATGCGCGACTTGTTCATGCGCACTGCCAGCAGCGCCTGTCCAAGGGTGTTGTTCACCTTGTGCGCGCCGGTGTGGCAGAGGTCCTCGCGCTTCAAATAAATTTTCGCGCCGCCAAGCCGTGCGGTGAGATTCTCGCACAGGTAAAGCGGCGTCGGGCGTCCCACGAACTCCCGCGAGCGCTGCTCGAGCTCATCGCGGAATTTTGGATCGCGGCGTGCTTGCTTGTACGCGCTCTCGAGCTCGAACAGCGCCGGCATCAGGGTTTCCGCGACGTACTTTCCGCCGAACTGGCCGAAATGGCCGCGGCTATCGGGAACGTTTTGCATTTTTTACGAAGCTCCTCAGTTTATCGTGGTCTTTTACCCCCGGCGACGATTCGACTCCGCTTGCGCAATCGACCGCGTAAGGTTCGAGTGCGGCCACCTCAGCAACGTTGTCGGGATTCAATCCGCCGGCGACAAATGCGCGGCTCAAGTCGAGCCGGCGAAGCTGATCCAGCGCAATACGGCTTCCAGAGCCACCGCGGAGTTTCGCATCGAAGGCGTCGAGGAGCACGTAGTCCGCCCGACGCGGCGTCACGCTCAACATTTCGCCGGGCTTCAGCCGGTTTGTGACAATCGATGGAACCGGCCAGTCCGCGAGCGCCGCATCATCCTCGTCCCCGGAGAACTGGATCATGTCGAGCGACGCGGCGCGCAACCGTTCACCTATGTAGGAGCGCTCGGCGTTAACGAACACTCCGATCACCGCGGCGCGGGAGCCAATCGCCGCGCGAATCTCTTCCGCGCGATCGACTTCGACGTAACGCGGACTTTTCGCGTAGAAATTGAGACCGATCATATCGGCGCCGGCGGCAATTGCCGCGTGCGCGTCTTCGACGCGCGTTACACCGCAGATTTTGACGCGAACCCTCATCTTACTTCCGCGGCGGCGCGCCCTCGAACGCGTTCATCAGCTCGACGAGCTTCGCACCCGGCCTAGTTCCCCTCAGCAGACTCTCGCCGATCAGAAACGCGTGCGCGCCCGCCGCGTCGAGCCGCCAAATATCGCCGGGCGAATCGATTCCACTCTCGGTCACGATCACCGCGTCTCCTCTGTATTCCGCCAGCAGGCGCTCGGTCACCGCGATATCGGTCGCGAAAGTATGCAGGTCGCGGTTGTTAATACCCACCAGCCCCGAGCCGATTTTCTCGGCTAGCGCGAACTCGCCGGGATCGTGCGACTCGACCAGCGTCGCCATCCCAAGCTCACGCGCAAGCGCCGCGATCGATCGCAGCTGCCCCTCTTTCAGCATCGCGGCGATCAGCAGAATGCAATCGGCGCCGGCCGCGCGCGCCTCATAGACCTGGTACGGTTCGAAGATGAAGTCTTTGCGCAACAGTGGAACATCCACAGCGGCGCGGACGGCGCGCAGATCGTCGAGCGAGCCCTTGAAATGGACGTCGGTCAGAACGGAGATCGCAGCCGCTCCGCCGGTGACATATTCGCGGGCGACATTGGCTGGATCGAGTCCCGGCATGATGTCGCCCTTGCTGGGCGACGCGCGTTTGATCTCCGCGATTATCGCGGGACGCCGGGCGCGCAGCGCTGCGACGAAATCGCGCGGCTTGGGCGCTCGTCCTGCCTCGGCGACGATCGCCATCGGCGACACGATTGCGCGTCGAGCGCGCACTTCGACGCGTTTGGCGGCGTAAATATTGTCGAGGATCGAGGTCATCGGATTTCTTTCGGGACTTTTTTCGCGATTTCTCCGTTGCTGGCGCGCCGCATCTTGTCTAGGACTTCCAAGGCGCTGCTCGAGGCGATAATTTCGCGCGCTGCATCCACGCCTTCTTTGAGCGACGCCGCCCTGCCACCGACGTAAATTGCGGCGCCCCCGTTCAGCGCGAGCACATCTTGCGCCGGGCCCGCGCCGCCATCAAGCGCGCCGCGGAGAACCCGCACGGCATCGTCGAGATTCTTGATCACCAGCGCGCGATGGTCGCCGCGGCGCACGCCCAAGCTCTCCGGCGTGATTTCATACTCTGTCAACCCGCCGTCGTGAAGTTCCACAATCCTGGTCGGGCCGCTGATCGCGATTTCGTCGATTCCGTCGCCGCCATGCACGACCATCGCGCGCCGAGTTCCGAGCGCCTTGAGCGCGCGTGCCATCGGTCCGATCAGGTTGTCCTCGGCGACGCCCAACAGATGGAAGTGCGGACGCGCAGGGTTGCCGATCGCGCCCATCAGATTGAAGATGGTGCGAAATCGCAGCTCGCGTCTGAGCGGCGCAAGCTGCTTGAACGCGGGATGATACGCGGGCGCGAAAATGTGGCAGCATCTCGCCACCTCCAGGCATCGTTGCAGCCCATCCGGATCGCAATCGATCTTCACGCCCATCGCCTCGAGCACGTCGGCGGTGCCGACCGTGCCGCTGATCGCTCGATTGCCATGCTTGGCGACCGGCACGCCCGCGGCCGCGGCGATCAACGCGGCGCCAGTCGAGATGTTGAAGGTGCTGGCGCCATCGCCACCGGTGCCGCAGGTGTCGAGCACGTCGCCGGCGCGAAGATTGAGCGGACGCGCCCGCTCGAGCATCGCACGCACCGCGCCTGCCAGCTCGCCGGCCTCGGCACCCTTGATTTTCAGCGCCAGCAGGAACGCACCGACGACGGCGTCGTGCGCACCGCCGTCCATGATTTCGCCGATCGCGAGTTCGGCCTCGGTGCCGGTAAGCGAGCGCCCGTCGATGAGCGCCTGCAACGCGTCGTGGAGTCCGCTCATCGCGCGTTTCCGTCCCGATCGATCCGGTCGAGAAAGTTTTTCAGCAGATGCTTGCCTTCGAAGGTCAGAATCGATTCGGGATGAAACTGCACGCCTTCGATGGCGTGCTGTTTGTGGCGAAGGCCCATGATTTCGTTTTCCGCCGTGCGGGCGCTGACTTCCAGCGCCGGCGGAATCGACGCCGCATCGACTACCAGCGAATGATAGCGCGTCGCATCGAACGGGCTGGGGATTCCCGCGAAAATCGTCTTGCCGTCGTGAATCACCGGCGAGGTCTTGCCGTGCATGAGGCGATCGGCGCGCACGACCTTCCCGCCGAACGCCTCGCCGATACATTGCAGGCCGAGGCACACGCCGAGAATCGGAACTTCACCCGCCATCTCGCGCAGCAGCTTCAGTGAGATTCCGGCCTGGGCGGGAGTGCACGGGCCGGGCGAGATGACGACTGCGGCAGGATGAAGCGCGCGAACGCCGGCGACGTCGATGGCGTCGTTGCGCTTGACCGTGACGCCGGCGCCAAGCTCGCCGAGGTACTGCACGAGGTTGTAGGTAAACGAGTCGTAGTTGTCGATCATCAGGACTCGAAGTTGATCATTGAGCGCCATACAACCTACCTCTTCGCCGCGTTTTCAAAATCGCGCGCGGCCTGAAGCGCCCGCACCATCGCGCGAGCCTTGTTTACCGATTCCTCGAATTCCGCGCCGGGGTCCGAGTCGGCGACGACGCCGCCGCCGGCCTGTATGAAAACGCGGTTGTTCTTGATCAGCAGCGTGCGCAGTGCGATCGCGGTGTCGGTGTTGCCGGTGTAGCTGAAATAGCCGACCGCGCCGGCGTACACGCCGCGCCGCACGGTCTCGAGCTCGTCGATAATTTCCATGGCGCGGATTTTCGGCGCGCCGGAGACTGTTCCCTGCGGAAAGGTCGCCGCGAATGCGTCGAACGCGTCGCATCCCTCGCGCAGCACGCCGGTGACGTTCGACACTATATGCATCACGTGTGAGTAGCGTTCGACAACCATCAGCTCCGTCACTTTCACCGAGCCGATTTCGGAGACCCGGCCGACGTCGTTGCGCCCGAGATCGACCAGCATCACGTGCTCGGCGCGTTCCTTGGGATCGGCGAGCAACTCGGCTTCGAGCTCCCGGTCCTCGGCCTCCGTCACGCCGCGCCGGCGTGTTCCCGCGATTGGCCGCAGCGTAATCTCGCGACCCTCGACCCGGACCATCACTTCCGGCGAGGCGCCGACCAGCGTGTGATCGCCCAAGCGCAGGTAGAACATGTAGGGCGACGGGTTAATCGTGCGCAGGCTGCGGTAGATGTTGAACGGATGCACGGTCAGGGGCGCCTCGAAGCGCTGCGACGGAACGACCTGGATAACGTCGCCGGCCGCGATGTATTCCTTGGCCGCGGAAACCATCGCCATGTAGCCTTCACGCGTCTGGTTCGAGGTAATGGACGCGTCGTTGACGGCGACGTTGCTTGCACCCTCGAGAAACGGCGGCACCGCGGGACGTTTGAGGCGCTCGATTATCTCGTCGATCTTCACGCGCGCACTTTGATACGCCATTTTTGTCGAGGCGAACTCCTCGACCGGCACGTTGGCGATTATTTTGAGCGTCTGGCGGACGTTGTCGAAGCACAGCACCGTGTCGGTGAACATCAGGTGGAAATCGGGGGTGCCGAGATCGTCGTGGGTGGTCTCGGGAATCTTCTCGAAGCATCGCACGATATCGTAAGCGAGAAATCCCACCGCGCCGCCGAAGAAGCGCGGCAGGTTGGGCAGCTCGGGGGCGCGCAAGCGCTTGACCTCGGCGCGCAACTCTTCGAACGAGTTGGCGACGGAGCGCACTTCAACGCCGCGGCCGGGCCGGATGATATCCATTCGGTTCTTGCGCGCACGCATCACGACCGACGGCTCGGAACCGAGAAAAGTGTAGCGTCCCCATTTCTCGCCGCCGCGGACGCTTTCGAGCAGAAAGGCGTAGTCGTCGCGCGCGACCTTCAGGAAGGCGGAGACGGGGGTCTCGAGGTCGGCGGCGACTTCCTCGAAGACCGGGATGAGGTTGAATCCCTTAGCCGCCAGTTGTTCGAATTCGTTTTCAGTGGGTTGCAACATCTGGATTGCCTCTCTTGCTTCCAACTGCATCACTCAAAAAAAGAAAGGGCCGCAGGTTTTTCGCCCGCGGCCCTCTCAAGAAATCGGTTTTGTGATGAATTACAAAGCCGGCGCGCAGGCGGGTGCATCGACGTGCCAACGCCACCATCCCGCACAAACTTTCCGGCTCGTGAGATTCATCGTTGAGTTAATGATCCATGCGCGCCGGGCAATTGTCAATGCATGGGCCGGCGCCCGCAAAACAAACCTTGATAAATGTGCTTTCAATTCGGTAGGGTGTGCCTGTTTCAAAATGTAGCGAGCCATCCCCGCATACACTACTGAGATGCGCCAGAGCGCGACCTTTACAGCGATTTCACTGTTTGCCGCGCTTTCGGCTTTGCTCCTACAAGCTTGCGATCCCTGCCCTTCGTGCGCCACCACCGCGAAACACACTCCAACCGCCACGGCCACTTCAACCGCTTCCGTATCCCCGACGCCCATCGGTACGCCGTCACCGACGTCAACGGCTACGTCCACGCCAACCGGCACCGCAACCGCGACGGCGACGCCGACGCAGACCGCGACGTTGACTCCGACACCGACCCGTACCGCAACCGCGACCGCAACGGCGACATCGACATCGACCACAACGGCAACGGCGACGTCAACACCAACCCGTACCGCGACGGCAACCGCGACGCCGACCCCGACCGCAACCGCAACGGCGACATCGACGCCAACAGCCACTGCTACCGCGACACCGACTGCCACGCCGACTTGCGCGCCTTCGGGTGATACCAAGATGCCGGAGGGTGCTGGCGCTGCCGGCGCGATGTTCGTCAGTGATTCCAGCAATCAGCGCGTGCTGCAGTATCTGCCGCCGTTCACCACCGGGATGTGTGCAAGCGCGGTCTTCGGCCAGCCCGACTTCACGACCTCCGGCCAGAACGTGACGCAGAACGGGATGGGAAATCCGGAAGCGACCGCATTCGATGGGGCCGGGAATCTATGGTCGGGAGACTTCTACTTTGGACGCGTGATCGAGTTCGTGCCGCCATTCAGTAACGGTATGGACGCCAGCCTGGTCATCGGTCAGCAGAATTTCACGACCAATGGCGGTTCGAGCGGGATACCTCCGTCGCAGAGCAATATGAACAACGTGGTCGGGGTGGCGTTCGACCCAGCCGGCAATCTGTGGGCGGGGGACTTCACCAACAATCGCATCCTTGAATTCGTGCCGTCACCGTCATTTGCGAACGGGATGAACGCGAGCCTGGTCATCGGTCAGACTGACTTTACTTCCAGCGGCGCTGCCACCACGGCCAGCGGGCTCAATCTGCCGCAATTCTTCACCTTTGATGCGACCGGCAATCTGTGGGTCAGCGACTATGCGAACAATCGGGTGCTCGAATTCAGTACGCCGCTATCCACGGGAGAGACGGCGAGCCTGGTCATCGGTCAGACCGATTTCACGTCGAGTGGAAGCGGCACCACGCAGAGCACGCTCGCGGCGCCATTCAGCGTGGCTTTCGATCCGGATGGCGACCTGTGGGTGGCAGATTCGGTGAATAACCGGGCGCTCGAGTTCGTGCCGCCGTTCACGAGCGGCATGAACGCGAGCGTCGTCATCGGGCAGCCGGACTTCACCAGTTCGAATTCGGTAACCACGCAAAATGGACTGGCGAGTGCTTCGGATGTGAAGTTCGATAGCGCCGGGAATCTCTACGTCGCCGATCCCAACAACAATCGCGTGCTGATTTTCGATACGCCGCTGACGACCGGGATGAACGCCAGCGTCGTCATCGGGCAGCCGAATTTCACTTCATCGACCGCCGCCACTTCGGCGAATGGATTGACCGGGGCGCTGGGAGTTACGATCGGCCCAGCGCCATCCTCTGCACGCTAGCCAGCCAGCGCCTGCCTCAATGCGAGGTCGTGTAGGCTTGGCGATATTGCTCGCGGAGTTTATTCTGCGCCGCATTCGCTTCGTCGGCGCTGGCGTAGGGCCCGATACGGACGCGGTACCAGGTTTGCCCGTTGAGCGCGACCTTTATCTCCTGCGCGCTGTAGCCAAGCGTCTTCAGCCGCGAGACCATCTCGTCCGCTCCGCTCTTGTCCATCACGGCTTCGATCTGGATGTTGTACGGCTTCGCGCCGGGAGCAAGCGCGTGGGCTGGTGCAGCGGGAGCGGAAGCCGTTTCGGAATCTTCGTCGGATTCGTTTTCGTCATCGGGCGCGGGACGATTGACCGCGGGCGCCTCGGGAGGCGGTTTCAAGCGCGCGACGGTGGCAGGTGATGTGCGCGCAGCCGGCGGTATTTCGCCGACGGCGGGCGCGGGCGGTTGGATCGGGACCGATGGCGGCGCCGGCGCATACGCAACCGATGGCGAAGCGGCAGCCGCAGGCGACATCTCAGTTACGGGCGCGGGCTTTTCACCGGATGCAGGTGGATTCGGCAGCGGGTAGGTCGAGGAGATTTGATTCAAGTCGGGTTGGTTCTGCCGGGCCATCTCGTAGCCCGCGACCAATCCGAGCGCGAAGACCGCGCCCGACAGCCCGACCAGTCCGAGTAAAATTAGAAACGCGCCGCCCGCCCTGATTTCGAATCGCATCCCGCCCTCACATCCGCTCTGGAGCGCTCACCCCGAGCAGCTCAAGTCCGCCCGCAATCGCATCCTTGAGAATCTCCGCCATGAACATCCGCGCCAAACTGAGTTCGCGATCCGGCCCGATTATACGATTCGCGGGCTTGTTGTAGTAGCGATGGAACTCGCCGGCCAGCTCGAGCAGATAGAACGGAATTCGATGCGGCTCGAGCGCCTCGGCCGCCGCCGACATGACCTCGGGAAGTCCGACCGCACGCTTGGCGAGATCGAGTTCCTCGGCGCCGAGCAAATTGAGATCGGCAGCCGACGGATCCGCGGGGAGCATCAAGCCCTTGGCCGCGCCCTCGCGAAAGATACTCGCCAGGCGCGCGTGCGCATACTGGACGTAAAAGACGGGATTCTCGGGCGCCTGCTTTTTGGCGAGTTCGAGATCGAAGTCGAGCTGGCTGTCGGACTTGCGGAACAAGAAGAAAAATCGCACCACGTCGGCGCCGACCTCGTCGATCAACTCGTCGAGCGTGACGTAGGTCGCCTTGCGCGTGGACATCTTGACCTTTTCGCCGCCGCGCGTGAGCGTGACGAACTGGTAGATAATCGCGCTGACCGGCGTGGTGTCGTAGCCGAGCGCCTTGACGGCTGCGATCACCTGCTGATGCTCGCCGATATGATCGGCGCCGAACACGTCCACGATCAGATCGAAACCGCGCTTGAGCTTCTCGATATGATAGGCGATGTCGGGCGTGCGATAGGTGGGCTGCCGGTCCGGGCCCGAGCGCACCAGCACCGCGTCCTTGGGAAGTCCCAACGGCTCGGCGCGCAGCCAGATGGCGCCGTCCTTTTCGACCGTGAGGCCGCGCTCGCGCAGCGCTTTGAGGACGGCGTCAACCAGGCCGGCGTTGATGAGATCGAGTTCGTTGGTATAGACGTCGAAGCGAATTCCCAGCCGCGTGCAGGTCTGATTGATGTCGGCGAAGATCGCGTTGACGGCCGCCGCGCGGAAAATCTCGAGGTCGGTGACGCACACCAGCGCATCGCCCCGCTCCGCTTTCAGAGCGCGCGCGATGTCGCAGATATACTCGCCCTGATAGCCGTCTTCGGGCAGCGGTGCGTCGATGCCGTGCTCCTGCAGATATCGCGCGCGCACCGATTCGCCGAGCAACTTCATCTGGCGGCCGCCGTCGTTGAAATAATATTCGCGCGTGACGTCGAAGCCGGCCGCCTCGTAAAGGCGCGCGATGGTGTCGCCGAGCACGGCGTTGCGGCCATGTCCGACGGTGAGCGGCCCGGTGGGATTCGCGGAGAGAAACTCGACCTGGACTTTTTTTCCAGCACCCGGACGCAAATCCCACGGTCGCGGCTTCCAGAACGCGGGTCCGGCGCTCGCGGCGCGGCGCATCTCGGAATGCCAGTAAGCGGGAGACATTCTGAAATTGATGAAGCCCGGGCCTGCGACCGAGACTTCGCTCACTTCCGCGGGCATCGCGACGTGCGACTTTATAATTTCCGCGATCGCGCGCGGTGGTTTGCGCTCGGCCTTGGCAAGAGTGAGCGCGACGTTTGAGGCGACGTCGCCGTGGGCAGAGTCCCTGGGCGCTTCGATTCCGATCGAAGGAATGCCGGCGGCCAGCTGACCCGCGGCACGCGCCCGCTCGATTGCGTCGCGAAGGATGGAGACGATCAGATCTTTCATCTGTGAAGCCGTAGATGCGTGCAGCAATCGTGTCAGATAGACGCCGCGATGTTAAGGCGCGGGCGCGCGGCTTGACGATCGCGGCGGCGCGATGCGAACGTGACGGCGAGAGGCTATCGCTCATGGCCATGTCAGCGACGCAATGGAAAATGCCCCCGCTCGTAAAAGTGTACGAAGCGCTCGGGGCGATTGGCGACGGCCGCGTGCGAATCGAGGACAGCCGGCGGGCGACGGTCGTGTCTTCGGACGAGTCGAAAACTTACGAAGTGGAAACCTCGGAGGACGGGCGCGAGATCGCGTCGAACGACAACGCATCGTACTGGCAGGGCTACGTCGGCTATCCGGCAATCGCGGTGCTGCTCGCGCGCGGATTTTATCGTCCACCGGCGAACGTAACCGACGCGCTGGCGGGAGTGGCGTGGAAGGAACTCAATCGCAAGTTCAAAAACGACTGGGCCAGGCCGATCGCGGAAGTTGAGAAGAACCTGGAGCAGGCCGGGCACGATCCCGACGCGGTGCGATCGGAGGCTGACGCCGTGCTGAGCTTTCTTCGTGCGCTACGACCGGTACGCGGCAAGCGCATCCGCCCGCCGGCCGAAAAGCCCGCCCTCAAGACCCGCTAGCAGCCCCCGACCTGACCTGTTCGACCGTGCTGCGGCAAACGACTCGCTAGTTGCAGACGCCGCTGACCGACACGGTGTACGACTGCACGATAACAAAATCGCGCATGCCGAGCTCGGTGGTCACCCCCGATACTTTGCCGGTGGCGCAATTGCTGAGCAGGTTCGCAAGCGCGGTCTGCGTGAGTCCTTGTGGTGCGACCAGATGAAGATATCCGAGATCGCTGGCGCTCGAGCTGATTGGGGCGCCGGCGCCCGCGCGGTCGGAGATCGCACTCGATTGAACGAAGACGCATCCGTAAGCCTGCACGCATCCCGCAAGCAACGCAGCGAGGATGATCGAGTTAATCGGTTTCGTATTTCCTTGTCTCCCGGTTCGGCGCGAACGGAGCGTGTGGGCGATGGTAATTCGCATCGTGAAACTGAGTCAATCGCGCACAAGCGGCCGGGCGTCTTGCTGTTGCGTGAAGTAGCAAGATGCTAGCGTGGCGAAATTCGCAGCGGGACGGGGGTTTCGATGGCGAACGGGACCGGCGGATCGATCACTTCTTTTTTCACGATATGGACTGAACCGCGCGCAACGATTCGGCGCATCGTCGATGCCGATCCGAAGCGCAACGTGATCGCGCTCGCGGCTATCGGCCCGGCGATCAACGCGTTGGCGGGTCAGTGGTCGAAGGCGCTTGGCAACAACGCCAATCTGTCGGTGTTGTGGCCGCTGTGGGTGGCGGGCAGCGTTGCGATTCAGGCGGCGCTGGGAGTCATCGGACTGTTCATTGGTGCTGCGATTCTAAAATGGTCGGGAGGCCTGCTCGGCGGTGTAGCGAGCCGCGTCGAAGTGCGGGCCGCGATCGCGTGGTCGCAGATACCTGGGATCGCTGCTGAGATTGTCCTGCTGATCGCCGTCCTGACAGGCGTGCCGGCACCTCAGGCGGCGGCGGCCGGAACGCTCCCTCACATCGATCCCGCCTTTTACAAGATCCTGATCATTGAAGTGGTGCTTGGCATCTGGGGGGGAATCATCGGGCTGTATTGTATCGCCGAGGTGCATCGATTCTCGGCGTCGCGCGCGTTTTGCGCAACCCTGATACCGGCGCTCGTCGCTGCGGTCGTCCTCGGATTCGTCGTTTTCGTAATCTATGCTCTGGGCGGGCATCACTGATCGCCTAGTCCACGTGCAGCCGCGCTGCCAGACGCGAGAAGCGAAGGCGCTCATCCTGATTGCGCACCGCCTGCTGCAATGCGCTTTTGGTGCCGACCAGCACGCATACCCGCTCGGCGCGCGTGATCGCCGTGTAGAGCAGATTGCGGCGCAGCATCAGGTAGTGACTCGAATGTATCGGCATCACGATCGCAGGATACTGGCTGCCCTGGCTCTTGTGCACTGATATCGCGTACGCGAGCGCCAGTTCGTCGAGCTCCGAGAGGTCGTATTCGGCGTGGGTCTCCTCGAACGCGACGCTCACGCGCGCCTTGTCCGAGTCGATCGCGAGAATCCTGCCGATCGATCCGTTGAAGACGTCCTTGTCGTAATTGTTGCGCAACTGGATAACGCGATCGCCCTCGCGAAAAACGCGATCACCGGAGCGGAGTTCGCGTCCCGAGGGATTGAGCAAGCTTTGCAGCTCTCGATTGAGCGTTTGCGTGCCGAGCGGACCGCGATTCATCGGCGTCAGCACCTGGATTTCGCGCGGGTCGTTTATTCCGAATCGTCCAATCAGCCGCTGTTGCACGAGCTGCTTGATCGTCGCGAGCACGTCCTCGGCGGCGTTGCGCTCGAAGAAAAAAAAGTCGCCTTCGGCGTCATTGGAGATTTGCGGGAATTCACCGCGATTCAAACGATGCGCGTTGGCGACTATCAGGCTGCGGCGCGCCTGCCGATAAACCTCCTGCAATTGCACGACCGGCACGAAGTCGGATGCGATCACGTCCTTGAGGACGCTGCCGGGGCCAACCGACGGAAGTTGATCGCGATCGCCGACCAGCAGCAGCGAGCAGTTCGGCATCAGCGCAGATAGCAGGCTCGAGGCGAGCTCGACATCCATCATCGAGGCTTCATCGATGATCAGATAGTTGGTGCGGAGCGGAAATTCCTTGCCGCGGACAAAGCCGCCGCTCTCGGGGGAGTATTCGAGCAGTCGATGGATGGTCTTTGCGTCGCGGCCCGATGCCTCCTGGAGCCGACGGGCCGCGCGTCCGGTCGGTGCGGCAAGTGTCGGCTTCAAACCGACATCGGCGAGGGCGACCAGCAGCGAGCGGAGCAAGGTGGTCTTGCCGGTGCCGGGACCGCCGGTGATAACAGTGACGCGGCTGGCTAGCGCGCATCGGAGCGCGCTCTTTTGTTCGGGCGACAGTTCGAGTTCAGAGCTTCGCACGGCCGTATCCAGGGCGCGCTGAATCAGCTCCTTGTTCATCGCGCGGCCTGCGTTCAATTCCGCGATTCGCCGCGCGACGTTCACTTCGGCCTCGTGCAAGCGCGCGAGATAGACGCCGGTGTGATCGTCCGCCTCTTCGACAACCACCTCACCGCCGGCGGCCAGCTCACTAACCGCCTCGCGCGCCAGCTCGGGCTCCATCTCGAGCGCGGTACGGAACTGGCCTTCGAGATACTCGAAGGGCGAATAGACGTGTCCCTCGTCGGACATGCGCTCGAGCAGGTACAAGACCGCGGCGCGGGCGCGCTGGATCGAGTTGCGCGGGATGCCGAGTTTCTCCGCGACGGCATCGGCGGTGCGAAATCCGATGCCATGAATGGTGCGCGCGAGTACGTATGGATCGCGCCGTACGACGTCGAGCGCGTCCTTGCCGTAGAACTTGTGGATGCGCCGCGCGTGCGAGGCAGCCAAGCCGTGCCCGCGCAGAAAGACCGTCAGCTCGCGCAGCCCCGACGAGTCGCGCCATGCAGTCGCGATTCGCAGCGCGACCGCGGCGCCGATGCCGGAAACTTCGCGCATCCGTTCCGGAGCGTTGTCGAGCACCTCGCCGAGTGAGTCGCCGAAGTACTCCGCGATTCTTCGTGCGAAGGCGGGACCGACGCCCTTTATTTCGGAAGCGAGGTAGCGTTCGAGCGCGACCGTTCCGGCGGGCCGCACGGTTTCGAAATCCACCACGTGAAACTGATCGCCAAATTTCGGATGCTGTTCAAATCCGCCTTGCGCGCGGATGGTCGAGCCAACTTCAAGCCCGGCGAGATTGCCAACGACGGTGACGCGGCGGAAGTTGCCATGCTCGAGGGGCACGACCACGACCGCGACCGAATAGCCACTCTTTTCGTTTACGAACAGAACCTGATCGAGGGTGCCCTCCAGCGTCTCGGTCGCTTGATGCGCTTGTGCCACGGAAAGAGGATTACGCGCGGCGGTCGCCGCGTCCAGTTGATGACGATGGGAGCGTCAACAGGCGCGGGAGAAATCAGACTTCAGACTTCGATGGTTTCCCACTTGCCGGTCTGAAAGCGCCAGACTTTCACCGTCGAGCGAACGACGTAGTCGGCGAGCAGAGACCACCATATCCAGATGATGCTGCCGCCGTGGTACCAGATGAGAATCGTGAGGAAAAGCCTCATTCCGTAAAAGCCCGCCAGCGAACCGTAAAGGGGAAACCGCGAATCGCCCGCGCCGCGCAGTGCGCCGGTGATCGTCCAATCGATCGCCATCAGCGGTTGCGCAGCCGCGAGCGCATACATGAACTGTACCGTGTACTCGATGACCTGTTTGTCGTCGATGAAGAGCGCCGCGATCTGATGGGCAAAGACGATAAACACCAGGCCCATGGCAGTCATCAGCACCATCGCCATCCCGGTCGATTCCCATCCGGCCTTGCGCGAGAACTTCGGGTCGTGCGCGCCGAGGCCCTGACCCACCAGCGTCGCGGAGGCGGCCGAGAATCCGAAGCCGGGCAGGAATGACAGCGCCAGGATTCGTACGCCGATGAAATATGCAGCGATTTCCTTCGCGCCGTAACGCGCGACGAATCCGACATAGGCGACGAAGCCGAACTGGATCAACAATTGTTCGATGGCGGCGGGATTGCCGACACTGAGGATTCGCCTGCCGAGGCCCAAGTCGGGCCATAGCCCCTTCCATCGAAAGTTGAGCACCATCCCGTCGATCGAAAGCGCGTAGAAGAACAAAATCCCGCCGAAGGCGATCGCGAGCAATGTCGCCACGGCCGAGCCATCCACGCCGAGCGCTGGAAATCCGAGCTTGCCGAAGATGAGCACGTAGTTGAGGAAGATCGCGAGCACGTCGATGATACCGCCGATCCACAGCGGCGTGCGCGTGTCACCTGCGCCGCGCAACGCTGACGCGCACATCAGAAAGATTCCCTGGAACGGCTCCGACAGCATCACGACCTGCAGGTAACGCGCACCCATGTCGGCCATCTCGCCCTTGACCTGGAACAGTTTGATCAGCGGATGGGCGAAAATTATTACCGGGATCGCGATGATCGTCGAAACCAATACGCCGAAGACAACGGACTGCTTCAGCACTTCCTCGGCGCTGTCGCGATCGTTCGCACCGATATAACGCGCGACCAGCGCGACAGTGCCGGTGCCAACCGCCGCAATGCCGGCGCGCACCGCACCCAGGATTTGCGTGGCGAGTCCGACCGCGCCGACTGCTTCGGCGCCGAGCCGCCCGACCATCAGCATCGAAGAGAGGCCGAGAATCGAATCGAGTCCGAACGACAGAATCACGGGCCACGCGAGCGCCCATACCTCGAAGCGGATCCGCTCGATCGGTGGCAGGGTCATCGCGGCCCCGTTCTGCGCACCTGACTTCGGGAACCGACTCGAGAAACTCGGACATGATTGTGAACAGTTACGCCAGCACGAGGCGTGATAGTCAATGGACTACGCGCGGCGGCGTCAGGGCATGCGCGAACAGAGGAAGGTCGTGCGCACGCGCGAAATCCGCTATATCTCGCGCGGGAGCAGACAAGGGAATCCTGATGACCGAAGCCGGGTCTGCGACAATCGAATCGTTATCGGGCGATAGACCGTCGCGCCGGCCGCTTGAAATCTTCGCGGCGATCTTGGTCGCCGCCGGATCGATCTATTTCTTCCATCTTGGCACCGATTCCCTCGGCGCGAGCGAGGCTTACAGCGCGTGGGCGGCGGCAAAACCGGGAGTCGGCGCGATCGTTCGCACGCCGGTGCTGCACGATCCCGGCAAGCAGGTCTTTTACTACGTCGCACTGCATTACTACACGCGGATATTCGGGCTGAGTGAAATTTCGCTGCGCTCGATGTCGGCAATCTTTTCGCTGGCGACGCTGATGCTGGTGTTCGCGCTCGGCTGCGAAATGTTCGACGAGAGCACGGCGCTGGCGGCGGCCGCGATGTGGGCATTCAACCCGCTCGCGGTGGTGTTCGCGCACACGGCTCGAATGTATCCGATGCTCATCGCGATCGCGCTCGCGCATCTGCTGACGCTGCTGCGAGTGCGGTCCCGGCCCGGCATCATGGGCGGAATCGGCTGCGGAATTCTGGGCGCTGCGATGCCCTACACGCATATGGCCGGGCTCCTGATTCTCGGTGCGGAGGCCGCGATACTGCTGCGCGATCTTGCGCGCGGCAGACGCGATTCGGTCGCGTGGATGGCGATAGTTCTCGCGATTGCCTTGTTCCTTCCCTACCTGCCCGTCGCGATTCGACAAAGTCAGGACCTGATCTATGGGCATTGGTTGGACTATCTGGGTCCGCCCTACAACTACCCGCTAGCCGGCAAACTGGCGGCAGGGCTGGTCGCGGCTGGAGTGACATCGTGGCTGATATTCGGCCGCGCTCAGGAACGACACGGCAACGAACCGCTTCGAGTGCTCGTGGCCTGGATCGGACTGCCGGCGCTGGCATTCGCCGTAGGGTCAGTGATCCTGCGTCCGATGTTCAATCCGCGCTACCTCTCGCCGGGGATTGCGGCGGCGGCGTTGTTGATTGCCGGGTTGATCGGCGCGTGGAGCACCAAGTGGCGCAATCTCCTCGCCGCAGGCTTTGCGCTGGCATGCTTGATTATGCTGCCGTTCGCCCGAACCGAGCCGCCTCCGTGGAGAGATCTCGCCGGGCAAGTAACCGCAGGCGGGGCATCGGAACCGGTCTTCTTTGAATCGGGGTACGTTTCGAACGGAAACACGGCAGACGTCCCCAATGGTGGATTTCCATTTGGCTATTACTCAGTTCCATTCAATTACTACTTCAAGGGAGCCAATCCGCGAATAGCTATTCCGGGATTTGATGCCGCGGCCGCGCGAATGACTATAGAGGAGCGGGTATCGGAGGCGGGCGGCGGATGGCTGGTGAGTTGGAAGGATCGCGATGAGGTTAAGCCGGAGCTGCCAGATGCGAATCGTTTTCGTGTGGTCGAGACGTATCGGCAGCCGCATCTGGCGATTTACCGGATCACACCGGCGGTCAAATGACGCAAAGCAATCCGACGATGCGAACCCACCTGTCCGAGCGTTTCAGCACCCAATAACAATAAAATGCGGGCTTCGCCCTGTTAGAAGCGTATGAGTCGATGGTGGGCTGGTCGCGCGGAACGCATCATACTGACTTGTCGATCGATGCGCAAAACCCGTCTTATCAATTGGCTAAGGTTCTGGACAAAGCTAGCTAATGTGCCCATTATCTGCGACTATTCCAGCTTGATTCGCTTGACCTGGTTCCGAATGATATCGTCTTTGTTACTTTCTCGGGCCACTCCGATGGCGGCGGTCTCATCGGGGTCAGGGAGAGCTGATGAAGGCATCCTGCGGGAAAATCCGCATCGGCGTGATCGCGATCTTTTGTGCGGTCGCGTTTGCGATTGTCGGCCTTCATCGTTTTTCAGGCCGCGCCTATAGCCAGCCGACCACTCCGCCGCTCTTTGTTACGGACCGTTGCACCGGCGCCGTGACGGCTTATCCCGCCGGGAGCAACGGCGATGTGTCCCCGCTGGCCCCAGCACCTACCGGCCTCGCCGAGCCGGAATTAGTGGCCATTGACGCGAGTGGGAACATTTACGCCTTCAACCATTGCAACAACACCATCACCGTTTATGCCAAGGGGAGCAACGGAGACGCCGCTCCCACCGCCATCATCGGCGGGAGCAACACCGGCCTGAGCTCCCCAAGCAGCATCGCGGTGGATTCCAGCGGCAACATCTATGTGCTGGATGGCGAGAGCGTGCTTGTCTATGCGGCGGGGAGCAACGGCAACGTCGCCCCCATCGCCACCATCAGCGGGAGCAACACCGGCTTCATCTCGCCAAGCAGCATCGCGCTGGATTCCAGCGGCAACATCTATGTGGCGGACTGGGGTGATTTAATCGGAGAGGGCCCCGGCAGCGTGTTTGTCTATTCGCCGGTTGGAAGCAACACCGGGCTGCTCAACGAGGCCCCCATCGCCACCATCAGCGGGTTCAACACCGGCTTGGTCAGCCCAGTAGGCATCGCGGTGGATTCCAGCCGCAACATCTATGTGGCGGATGACGGTATGAGATATTCTATAATTTTCCCCCCCAGCGTGTATGTTTTTTCGGCGGGGAGCTATGGCGACGTCGCTCCCATCGCCACCATCAGCGGGAGCAACACCGGCGTGACCTACCCAGCCGGCATCGCGCTGGATTCCAGCCGCAAAATCTATGTGGCGAACTCGTACCCCGGCAGCCTGACAGTCTATCCAGCGCTGGGAAGCAGCACCGGGCTGCTCAACGAGTTCCCCACCGCCACCATAAACACGGGCAACACGACATATCCTACTTCGCGCTGGATTCCAGCGACAACATCTATTGGGCGGACGTCTACACCAACAGCGTGTTTGTCTATCCGGCGCTGGGAAGCAGCACCGGGACGCTCAACGAGAGCCCAATCGCCACCATCAGCACGGCCATGACCACCGGCCTGACCTCCCCCGGAGGCATCGCGGTGGATTCCAGCGGCAAAATCTATGTGGCGGGCTACAACGTCAACGTCGCCAGCGTGTTTGTCTATCCGGCGGGGAGCAACTGCAACGCCGCTCCCATCGGCACCATCAGCGGGCCCGACACCCTCTTGTAAACGCCAGCCTTCGTCGCGGTGGATTCCAGCGGCAAAATCTATGTGGCGGATGACGACAGGGTGCTTGTCTATCCGGCGGGGAGCACCGGTAACGTCGCCCCCATCGCCACCATCAGCGGGCCCGACCTGTACGGAGGGAGCTTCGCAGTGGATTCCAGCGGCAACATCTATATGCCGGACCCGAGCTCCTCCCCCCAGCGTGGAGTTCTATCCGGCGGGGAGCACCGGCACCCCCACCGCTTTCATCGTCGGGCCCAACACCGGCCTGGAAGACCCCGCCGGCACCGCGCTGGATTCCAGCGGCAACATCTATGTGTTGGACTTGGGCGTCGAGAGCGTGTTTATCTATCCGCCGCTGGGAAGCAACACCGGGCGGGTCAACGAGTTCCCCACCGCCACCATCAGCGGGCCCGAGGGCTTGTTCTACTTGGGCAGCATCGCGCTGGATTCCAGCGACAACATCTATGTGGCGGGCAACAACGTCAGCAACGTCGCCAGCGTGTTTACCTATCCGGCGCTGGGAAGCGGCACCGGGCTTCTCAACGAGGCCCCCACCGCCACCATCAGCGGTCCGCTTACAGAACTGGCATCACCTGAGTTCGTCGCCATCCAGCCGGCTGCTGGGCCGACACCGACGCCGACCCTAACTGCGACGCCGAGTGCAACCGCGACCCTGACTGCGACCCCGACCCCGACGTGCGGAAATACAAGTGGAGGTTCCGGTGATCTCGGCTGCGTCACGCCGACGCCAAACGCGACGGCAACCGCGACCGCGACCAAGACCGCATCGCCGACGGCGACAGCTACTGCCACGGCGACAGCTACTGCCACGGCGACAGCTACTGCCACGGCTACCTCGACTGCGACCGCAACTGCGACCGCGGCAACTCCCACGGCAACGCCGACCACGACGGCGACAGCCACGGCAACTGCAACTGCCACGGCCACACCGACCACCGCGCTGAGCGCGGCCCCGGCGAAGCTCAACTTCGGCAGGTCGATGCGACCGGGACCAGCAAGCCCAAGAAAGTGGCGCTCACCAACAAGGGCAAGATCGCGGCAGTGATCGAATCGGTGACCGCGACGCCGCCGTTCGTGGTCGCCGGCGGCGAGAACACCTGCTCGGATCAGACTATCGAGCCTAAGAAGAAGTGCTCGTTCGAGGTCGAGTTTGCGCCGGCCACTCCCGGCGCCGTGAGCGATCAAACCATCGAGGTTGGCTACAACGGCACCAGTCCCGCGATGAGCCTCAGCGGCACTGGAATTGCCGTGACGCTCAAGGCGCCGAAGTCGGAGTCGTTTACTGCCGTCGATGCGGGCGCGGCCGGCAAGGCCAAGAACATCGAGCTGTCAAATTCGAGCACGGTCCCGGTGACGCTGGAAACGGCGGCGCTGGGGCCACCGGATCCTGGTTCGTTCACGATTGCCAGCGACGGATGCTCAGGCCAAGTGCTGGCGCCGAAGAGCAAGTGCGCGGTCGCGGTAGAGTTCGCGCCGCCGGGGACGGCGAGCGGCACGCAGACCTCGACGCTTTCGTTCGGGTTCACCTACGGCACCAACAGCGGGAGTGTCTCGACCGCCTTGAAGAGCAAGGTCAAGTAGCTCGCCGCCGGCGGCGCCGTGCTAAGGTATCTCGCAGTCTGCTTGACCCGGAGGGAGGGCGTTGAGAGAGCGCAGGGGGATTGGCCACTTGATAAAGCGCACGGGCAGGCGCCCGCCGGGCTGCGGCGTAGAGCTCTCCGGCGCCAGGTGGCTCTTGGGATTGTTGATGCCCCTCATCGGATGCCTGGCGATCGGCACCACCGCGCAAGCGCAAACGAACCAGGCGGTCTACACCGATGCGCTCGTGAGCGGCTGGCAGAACTGGAGTTGGGCAACGGTAAATCTGGGCAACACCAGTCCGGTCCAGTCCGGCTCGGACTCGATCAGCGTCAACGCCGAGCGACTACGGCGGCCTCTACTTTCATCATGATCCTTTCGATTCGAGTCTCTACACCAGTCTGGTTTTTTGGATCAATGGCGGCCCCAGCGGGGGACAAGTGCTACAGGTCCAGGCGCAGTTAAGCGAGCCCGGGCAGCAAATCAGCAACCCGCAGACCGCGGTGACGCTGCCGGCGCTGGCCGCCAATACCTGGCAACAGGTCACCATTCCGCTCGCGTCGCTCGGCGTGCAGGACGAACCCAACCTCGACGGGTTCTGGATTGCCAACACCCGCATTGGCGGGACGCTGCCGGTATTTTACGTGGATACCATCTCGCTCACGGCGACGGCGCCGCCGGCGCGGTGAATATTACGGTGGACGCCGCGGACGCACTCCGCACCGTGGACGCGCGCCTGTTCGGAATCAACGCCGCGGTGTGGGACAGCGTCTTCGACACCCCCGACAACATCACCAACAGCCTGCTGACCGCGATGGGCAATCAGGCGTTACGTTTCCCCGGCGGCTCCCTCGCCGACGAGTACGATTGGGCGACTAACACTGGTGACGGCACCACCTGGCCCACGTCGTTCACCGATTTTGCCGGGTAGCCACCGCCGTCGGCTCACAGGTCTTCATCACCGTCAATTACGGATCGGGCACGCCCGCTGAGGCCGCGCCTGGGTCAGCTTTTCGAACGTCACTCCCAACCAGTACGGGTTCAAGTATTGGGAGGTGGGCAACGAGGTTTATGGTTCCTGGGAGACTGACAACAACACGCCTCCCAACGATCCCTACACCTACGCGCAACTCTTCCAGCAATACTACACTCAGATGAAGGCGGTCGATCCGACGATCAAGGTCGGCGCGGTGGCGATCCCCGGCGAAGACAGCTTCGCGACCTACACCAATCATACCGCGACCAATCCCGTCACCGGAGTTAAGCACAACGGCTGGACGCCGGTGATGCTTGCCACTTTGAAGAGCTTGGGAGTGACCCCGGATTTTTTGATCTATCATCGCTATCCGGAAACGACGGGGTTCGAAGATGACACAGACCTGCTGCTTTCCTCCGGCACCTGGTCCACCGATGCCGCCGACCTGCGCCAGCAGTTGAACGATTACCTGGGCGGGGCCGCCGCAAATGTTGAGCTTGACTGCACCGAAAACAACTCGGTTTCTTCCGTCCCGGTGGGCAAACAGTCGACCAGTCTGGTCAACGGCTTGTTCATGGCGGACAGCATCTGCGCCGCGATGCAAACCGAATTCAACTCGCTCCTGTGGTGGGACCTGCGCAACGGGCAGGAGACCGACGGCAATCTTTCCCCCAGTCTTTACGGATGGCGCGAATACGGCGACTACGGCGTCGTCGATAGCGCCGATCCGCCCGACCCCGCCGCGGACCTATATCCGACCTACTACGTCGGCAAACTGCTCAAATACTTCGCGCGCGGCGGTGACCAATTAGTCACCGCGACGAGCAACTACCCACTGCTGAGCGCGTGCGCGGCGAAGCGCGCCGACGGTACGCTCGGACTGCTGGTCATCAACAAGAGCGCCACCACCGCGTTCAACGCCAACATCAACATTAACAACGAGGCCGCCCTGACCGGCAACGGGACCCTGCATTCCTACGGTATCCCGCAGGACAACGCGGCGCAGGCCGGGATCGGCTCGCCCGACGTAGCGAGCAGTTCCGTGACCGGACTAAGCTCGAATTTTTCGCTCAGCTTTCCAGCCTACTCAGCCAGCGTCCTGACATTCGCCATCAACGCATCGCCGACGGCCACGCCTACGGCTACGGCTACTGCGACTGCAACACCGACTGCCACGCCTACAGCGACATTGACGGCGACACCGACGGCCACGATCACGACGACGCCCACTAAGACTGCGACGGCAACCAAGACTGCCACGCCAACTGCGACCAAGACGGCGACGGCAACCAAGACGGCCACGCCAACTGCGACGCCGACGCCCAACGGCAGCGCCGCGCCGGCAACGCTTGCGTTCGGCTCCGAAGTTGCGGGGGATACCTCGGCAACTATCAAGACCGTCACGGTGACGAGCAGGAGCGCGGCGCCACTGGTCATCTCCAGCGTGACCGCGTCAAGCACTGACGGCTCGGCAACCGCTGAGTTCAAGGTTACCGGCGGGTCGTGCGGCTCAACGGGTTACCCGTACACTGTGGGGCCGACCCCGGACACTTGCACAATCACGGTCAGCTTCACGCCGAGCGCGATAAGTTCGATCAACGACCGCACCGGGACGCTGACGATCGTCGATGATGCCCCGGCGGGCACGGCAGACCATCAAGATGGAGGGGACCGGCACGGCTGACGTGACTACTTCACCGGCAATCGTGACGATCAATAACGAGCAGTTCGGCAAACCGGTCACGAAGTACGTGACGATCACCAACAAGCAGTCGCAGCGGGTCACGCTGACCCCGAGCATCACGCAAAGCGCGACCGGCTTCGCTCTGGTTAGCGGCGGCACCTGCGGCGGCACGATTCTGGCGCCGACCGTGCCGGCGGCCAGTTCGTGCACGATTGACTACACCTACTCGCCGAGCGCTTTGACGCCGCCCGGCGAATCCGCCACTTTGACGATCACCGCCAGCCCCGACCTGGCGACGTCTCCGCACACGGTTGCGATCACGGCGACGACGGTGCCCGACACGGTGGGCGCCACCGCCGCAGTGGGCCTGGCGGTGAACGGGGGATCGCCAGTGACGGCGAATGTGCTGAAGGTCACTGACCTGGCATCTCCGACGTTCGCGATCGGAGCCTTGGGGGTCAGCATTGGCGCGCCGTACAATGGCGGGAGCAACAATAACGCGGCCGCTTTCTCCGTCAGTTCGACTGCCGGGACCTGCCCGGCTGGGACGGCGGCGAATGTGACCTGCTACCCGGTGAAATTCACGGCGACCGAGGGAACCTCGAGCAGCCATGTGACGGAGAGCGCCTGTGTGGACGTAACCGTCGCGAGCGATCCGGGGACCTACGCCAACGCCTGCGCCGGCGGGACGAACGCGCCGGGCGTTCATACCGTCAAGCTGACGGGTATCGGAGAGTAGCCGGCTGAGACCGCGCGGCCATCCGCACAGAACTAGACGCCCTGTCCAGAAATGCGGAACCCACCGTGGTTTCCGCACCTCCTTGGACAGGGGTGACCTCCTTCGGCTTCGCTCAGGACAGGCTCTGCACCCAACGACAAAAAGATGCGGGCTTCGCCCTGTTAGAAGGGTGAAGGTTAGATGGCCAAATATGTCGCGAGCATCTTATCGACTAGCTTGGCGATCAAGCGCAACCCGGGGCTCGAACTTCGCTTTGCAAACCGCCTGATGCCGGTGCGAGTCTGAATCAGGATTGAAAATGGAAATCCCGGTTGAATTGTAGAAACGTTCAACAAAGAACCTTGCAGAGTTAGAGCGGACATGACTACGCGTAGCTTCGTGGCGGCTGGCCGCATCTGGAGGCGCACGAGATGAGACAAGTGATCATCGTCGCGGCGATCGTGGTCGGCGTCTGCGTGATTTACGTTCTCGCGCACCTGGCCCTGATCGAAGTTGGCCGAGAGGTCGTTGTCGTTTACGAGCCGACTCCAACCGGAGCGGTGCACAAGGCGCGGCTCTGGATCGTTGACGAGGGACGGTATTCGTGGATTCACCCCGGCAACGCCAACGCCCAGTGGTGGATCCGGCACATGGACGCGAACCCGATTGTCGAGATCGATCGAGGCGGCGAAATACGGCGGTACCGCGCGCTACCTGATCCCGAGGCGCACGCGAGAGTCCATCAACTGTTACGGGAGAAATACGGCGTGGCCGACGTGTGGGTACGTTTCCTAGAGGGTACCGACACTCAGAGCGGTCTTCTCACCGGCGAAAAGTGCAAAACGGTCCCCATCCGACTCGAACCCGTAGCGGCTGCGCCGTAGGAGCGATCCTGCCGCGAAGCCGTGGCGGCCGTCCCACCTATGCGCGGAGCTGCAATCGGAGACTCAAAAGGATGGGATGGACCCAGCCCCGTTTTCTAAAACGGCCTCAGTGAAGGGCCAGGATGGTAAACTCGACCATCCGCAACAGAATAACGGGGAGGGTCCAAGATGAAGGTTAAGACAATCGGTATCGACTTGGCAAAGGAGACGTTTGGGCTGCATGGAGTTGATGGCCGCGGGCGGGTGGTGGTGCACAAGCGGATCACGCGCAAGCATCTGGTCGGTTTTCTGGTGAAGCTTGAGCCATGCCTGGTGGGGATGGAAGCGTGCGGTTCGGCGCACTACTGGGCGCGCGAGATCGAGAAGCTGGGGCACACGGTTAAGCTGATGAGCCCGCAGTTCGTGGTGCCGTACCGCAAAGGCAATAAAAATGACCCCAACGACGCCGCTGCCATCTGCGAGGCGGTGACCAGGCCGTCGATGCGGTTCGTGCCGATTAAGTGCGAAGAGCAGCAGGATCTGCAGGCGCTGCATCGGGTGCGGGAGCAGTTGATCAAAAATCGCACCGCGCTGGCTAATCAGATTAGAGGGCTGCTGCGGGAGCGCGGGATCGTGGTGGCGCAAGCGATCGCGCGGCTGCGCCGCGCCTTGCCGCTGATCCTGGAGGACGCGAGCACCGGCTTGAGTGGAGTTATGCGCGAGTTACTCGGCGAGATGGCCGAGCGGCTGCGGATGCTCGACGACTGTCTGCGGCCATACGACCGGCGCATCGAGCGGCTCTGCCAGCAGGATGAACGGTGCCGGCGGCTGGTCAAAGTCGAAGGCGTCGGTCCACTGGTGGCGACGGCTGTGGTCGCGGCGATAGGTAATGCGCGGCAGTTCAAAAATGGCCGTGAGCTGAGCGCCTGGCTCGGCCTAGTCCCGCGCCAACACTCCAGTGGCCAGCGCACCGTGCTGCTCGGCATCAGCAAGCGCGGCGACCGTTATCTGCGCACGCTGCTCATCCACGGAGCACGCGCTGCCGCACGCGTGGCCGAGCGCAAACGCGACGCGCGTAGTATCTGGCTTAGTCGGCTTAAGCTGAGGGGCGGGCCCAACGTGGCGGCGGTGGCCCTGGCCAACAAGAACGCACGAGTGATGTGGGCACTGCTGGCGCGCGGCGACTCCTATCGGGTGCGGGCCGAAGCGGCCGCGGCCTAACGGGAGAAAATCAAGAACTGGAGTACCTGCCGAAGGTTGCGAAGGTGGTCTTGCAATGTTGATGGTGAACCGGTCAGGACCGGCGTCTTCCGAACCTGTGAATTTCCAAGGCCCTCTTTAGAGGCCGGCAAAACGGTAAGGCGATGAAGACGCGCGGAAATCCATCAGGGCCCGGGGCAGACACAACGCCCCATTTACAGAGGCCGGATATACGGATGCAACCGGTATCATGTCATCATGCTCAAGACCCCTTTGCTCAGGGGCTGGGTCCATATACGGAAATCCGGTTCAGACGGAGTAGGTGGCGCGTTGCAATCCGAGCTGATAGCGCGTTGCGTCGATCAGGTTCTGCATCAGCGCAAGCACGGTCATGGGACCGGTGCCACCCGGATTGAGCGTAATCCATCCCGCCACTTCCTTCACGGCTTCGAAATCCACATCGCCGATGAATTTCCCGGGACCGACACGTCTGAAGCCAACGTCAATCACGCAGGCGCCCGGCTTCACCATGTCCGCCGTGATGAGATAGGGCCGGCCGGTGTCGGTGCCGACGCACGGGATGAGGATGTCGGCCTCGCGGCAAATTGCGGCGAGGTCGCGCGTGTGGCGATGGCACCACGTAACCGTAGCGTTGCGCAGTCGTCCGCCGAGAATCAGCGCGGTCGGCTTGCCGGCGATATCGCTGCGCCCGATAACCACGGCGCGCGCACCATCGACGGGTACCTTGTAGTAATCGAGCAGGGTGAGCACGCCGCGCGGAGTGCACGGGATAAAGCGTCCCCACTGACCGCGATAAAAGCCCCCGACGCTGGCCGCGCTGACGGCGTCGAGATCCTTTGCCGGCGCGATCGCATCGAACAGGCGGAAGCGATCGACCCGATCGGGGATCGGCAACTGGAGCAGTATCGCATTGACGCGCGCGTCGGCGTTGAGTTCCTCGATCACGCTGAGCAAGGCGTCGGTGGTCGCATCCGCCGACGGCATCCGCACCGTGCGGCTGTCGCATCCAAGTTCGCCAGCCACGCGCTGTTTATTCTTTACATATTGGCGTGAGGCGGGATCGTCGCCGACCAGGATCGCCGCCAGCGATGGCGTGCATCCGAACTCGCTCTTGAGCTGGTCGGCGTGGGCGAGCAACTCCGGCATCAGATGGGCGCTCAGCGCCCGGCCATCCATGATAATTGCAGCCATCGGGTATCAGTCGATTATAGCACCGGATCGCGCCGAGCAAGGCGCTGTGGACAGAAACCGGGCGGTTGTTGGCAGATCACGCGCGGTTGTCTCGTTCGGCGCAAAAAGGTCTGTTAGGATTTTGCCGCTGATGAATGCGCCCAAGCGCACTGTTCTGTTCGACCTTCACCAAAGACTCGGCGCGCGGATGACGGTTTTCGGTGGTTTCGAAATGCCCGTCAGTTACAGCGGAATCATCGAGGAGCATCTTGCGGTCCGCAATTCGGCGGGAATTTTCGATCTGAGTCATATGGGCGAGTTTGAAATCAGCGGGCCGCACGCACTGGAGACAATCGAGCGGGCGTTCACCAATTCCGCGGCGCGGCTCAAGCAAGGCCGTGCGCAGTACACGATTATGTGCGCGGAGGACGGCGGGACGATCGACGACTTGATCGTGTATCGACTCGGATCGGAACGCTACATGCTCTGCGTCAACGCGTCCAACATCGACACGGATCGCGAATGGATCGCGGAACTCAACGCCGGGCGGGCGAAGTTCGAGGATGTAAGCGACGCAACCGCGCTGGTCGCAGTTCAGGGACCGCACGCCGTCGCGATATTGGCAACGCTGGCGGATTTTCCAATCGCCAACGTCGCGCGCTTCGGCGTCGCCGGCGGACTAATCGCGGGAATCACCTGCCTTGCGGCGCGCACCGGCTACACGGGCGAAGATGGCTTCGAGCTGTTCGTGGAAAACGCCGGCGCGCGCGAATTGTTCGAGGCGATTCTCGACGCCGGCGCCGGCGTCGATGCCAAACCGGTCGGGCTGGGCGCGCGTGACACACTGCGGCTCGAAGCCGGGCTGCCGCTGTACGGTCACGAACTCGATCGCAATACGTCGCCGCTTGAAGCGGGCCTGGCGGCCTTCGTAAAGCCGGGGCATCCGTTCATCGGCGGGGCGGCGCTTGCCGCGCAACGCGACCAGGGGCTGAAGAAAACATTGGTCGGGCTGCAGACCGACGACGGCAGGATGGTCGCGCGTCAGGGCTACCGGGTATTTCGAAATGGCGATGAAGCCGGCGTGGTGACGAGCGGGACGTTCGCGCCGTCGATTCAACGGCCGATCGCGATGGCATATCTGGCGCCCGCGGGCGCGAAAAATCCGCCGGCCGTGGGCGAATCGCTCGAAGTTGAAATTCGCGAGCGCAAAATCCAGGCGACCATCGTGCCGCGGCCGTTCTATCGGCGCGATGAGCCACCTGCGGCATCAACTGCTCGAGTGTGATTGAATCGTTGGTTAAGCAAAGGCGGGGCTGGGGGAGCACAAGTTGATTCCATGAGATTCATGCCACAAACCGAGAACGATGTCGCGGCGATGCTCGAGACGATCGGCGTAAAGCAGCTTGACGATCTGATCGCGCATGTGCCGGCGAACCTGCGCGCGAGCGCGACAATCAATCTCGACCCCGGCTGCAGCGAAGCGGATGTGGTCCGGGAGATTTCAGCGCTGGCGGCTCGCAACACGGGTGCGTCGGGATTCGTGAGCTTCCTGGGCGCCGGTTACTACCGCCATTATGTGCCCGCCGCGGTGCGCGCTGTCATCGCACGCGCCGAGTTCGCGACCAGCTATACGCCGTACCAGGCCGAGGCGAGCCAGGGGACCACGCAGGCGATTTTCGAGTTTCAGACGCTGATCACGCAACTCACTGCGATGGAAGTCGCCAACGCCAGCATGTACGACGGCGCGTCGGCCGCGGCCGAGGCGGTTCTGATGGCGCGACGGTTAATGCCCGGGCGCCAGGTCGTCGCACTCTCGCGAGCGCTGTGGCCGGACTATCGCGCGACCATTGCCACCTACCTGAGTGCGCTCGAGGGACTCGAGATCGTCGAGGTTCCGTTTGACGACGCGAGCGGCGCGACCGACTTATCCGCGCTCGATCGTATCGCGAACGATCGCTTGCTGTGCACGGTCACCGGCTATCCCAACGCGCTCGGCATCATCGAACCGCTTGGCGCGATTGCTCAAATGACGCATCGCGCGGGAGCACTGGCCATTTCCGCCACTGCCGAGGGCATCGCGCTCGGTCTGCTTCGCGCACCGGGCGAACTTGGCGTCGATATTGCCGTCGGCGAGGGTCAAAGTTTCGGGCTGCCGCTGCAATTCGGCGGACCCGGCGTCGGCTTCATGGCCGCGCGGCTGACCCATCTGCGCCAGATGCCCGGCCGGTTGGTGGGACAGACTCGCGATCGTGACGGTCGCCGCGCGTTTTGCCTGACGCTCAACACGCGCGAGCAGCATATCCGCCGCGAACGGGCGACCTCGAACATCTGCACCAATCATTCGCTGTGTGCGCTGGCTGCGACGGTCTATCTCTCACTGATGGGCCGCAATGGACTGCGCGAGCTCGCGGAGCGAAACGTCGAGCTGGCGCATCAGGCGGCCGCGCGGCTTGAGGCAGCGGGCATCGGCCGGCGCTTTTCGGGACCGTTCTTCAACGAATTCGCCTTGAAGCTTGCGAACCCTTCGGCCGCTCTGGAAGCGGCGGAGCGCAAGCAAATCCTTGCCGGCGTCGCACTCGGCGATGATTATTCCGAACTCTCCGACGCGCTCCTGGTTTCGGTCACCGAAATGAATCATGGCGATGAGTTCGGCCGGCTTGCGGCGGCAATTGCGGAGGTGCGGTGATGGCAAGTGCGGGCAGAATCGGCCCAGTCGCGGTCCCTGAAACTCCTCCGACCTCCCGCCGGATCGAGCCGGTGGCAGGCGTGCCGCTTATTTTCGAACTTTCATCCGAAGGCCGCCGCGCAACGGACCTGTCGCCGCGTGCCGCCGGCGAGCGGCGCGGCGCCGAGATCATCGGCGTGGAGCTTTGCCGCGAGGATCTTCCGGGCTTTCCCGAACTCAGCGAGCCGCAGGTGATCCGGCATTTCCTGCGTCTGTCGCAGCTCAACTTCGCGCAGGCGCTCCAGTTCTATCCGCTTGGATCGTGCACGATGAAGTACAACCCCGTCGTTAACGACGAGCTGGCGGCACTTGCGGGCCTGGCGGCGCTGCATCCCGCGACCCCGGCGCATCTTGCCCAAGGCGCGCTCGAACTGACCGCGCGGATGGAAGCGGCGCTCGCCGAGATCACCGGGATGGACGCGGTGTCGCTGCATCCCGCAGCCGGTGCGCAAGGCGAGTTGACCGGGCTGCTGATGGTCCGTGCGTATCATCGCAAGCGCGGCGAGGCGCGGCACAAGGTGATCATCCCGGATACTTCGCACGGCACCAATCCGGCCAGCTGCACGCTGGCTGGCTTCGAAGTGATCGTCGCGAAATCGAACCGGCGCGGCTACCTGGAAGCGGCCGAGGTTCGCCGGCTGGTGAGCGACGATGTGGCCGCGATGATGGTGACGAATCCGAACACGCTCGGAATTTTCGAGCCGGAAATCCAGGATATCGCGGCGGCATTGCATGACCGCGGCGCGATGCTCTACCTGGACGGCGCGAACATGAACGCACTGCTCGGCGTTGCGAAGCCCGGACACATGGGCGCGGATATCGTGCAACTGAATTTGCACAAGAGTTTTTCGACTCCGCACGGCGGTGGCGGGCCGGGCGCGGGACCGGTCGCGGTGAAAAAGCATCTCGAGCCGTTCCTGCCGATGCCGCGCTTGAAGCATTCCGGCGCGGGCTATGAATTCGACGCTGAGCGGCCGGATTCGATCGGACGGATGCGATCGTTTCACAACAATTTCGGGATGATCGTGCGCGCGTACGCGTACATCCTCGCGCTCGGCGGCGACGGGCTGGGGATGGCGAGCCGGCTGGCGATCCTCGGCGCGAACTATGTGCGCAAGCGGCTTCAGCCGCACTTTCCGAGCGCGACCGGCGAGCCTTCGATGCATGAATGCGTGCTCTCGCACGACCTCGAAAAACGCGCCGATGTGAGCACGCTCGAGATTGCCAAACGCCTGCTCGATTTCGGAATCCATCCGCCGACGATCTATTTCCCGCTGGTGGTGCCGGGTGCGCTGATGATTGAACCGACCGAGACCGAGAGCAAGGAAATCCTGGACAGCTTCGTCGATGCGATGGAGCGGATTTATGACGAAGCGTTGAACGATCCGGAGCGCGTCAAAAGCGCGCCGCAGACCTTGCCGGTCTCGCGCGTGGACGAGGCCGGGGCCGCGCGCCATCCGATTCTGAGGTGGGAGAAAAAGGCGTAGCGACGGGATTTTATCCGGCGAGGCCCGCGATCTTGAGTGCGCGCTGGTAGTCGTCGGGCGTGTTCAGGTTGAAGAAACTATGCAGGTGTGGATCGACACCGAGAAGATCGTTCTCGGAAATCCGCCTCGTCTTGACCGCATCGGCGATCGCAATCAGACGCGACTCTCCCCGCATTGCAAGCGCCGCGAGCGCGCCGGCGCATCGCTTGCGATACGCGGCGTGCAGCGGTTGAAGCTTTTCACCGACAACTGGAATCGCCGCGTCGAAGTCAGCAAGCATCGCGACGATCGCCGCCGCGACATCGGAATCGAGCAGCGGCAGATCGCATGAGCAAGCGAACGCGATTTCATTGGTAACAGCGTCCAGGCCGCGCCGGAGCGCATCCAAGGGCCCCTGATAAGCGGTCTCGTCGCGTATTGTCTTTATCGCGGGGATATCTATTTGAAGCGAATCCTCAGACTCGGGGGCCGCGACGACCACGATCTCCGCAAAGCGCCGTTTCAGCTCCGAGATGATTCTCGTCAGCAACGGGACACCGCCGAAATCGAGAGCCGCTTTCGGCCGGCCCATCCGGGAGTTGCGCCCGCCAGCAACGACGATTGCACTGGCGGCAACGATCGAGCTCATGGCGCGGACTCTAACAAAAGAATCGGCGGCAATCGTGGTATCAGAACACTATTGCGCCGCCGCGTTGCTCCCAGGCGCGCGATTTGCGCGTAACTCGGTGCCGACGATCCGCAGGGCCTCGGGATGAAATATCAGTGCAAGATGCCCGACCTCGTGCAGCGTCACGATCCGCGCGAACGCGTCGCGATTTACCAGTTCCTCGACCGGCGCCGGCACGATAGGGTCGTCATCGCCGAAAATTCCGATCTCGGCGGGGCTCCATTGACCGTACGAATACGGCGAGCCGAGCGTGACGAGGGACCGTACCGCAGCTTTTGGCGCACCAGCCGCGTAGCGCCGGGCTACGGTGCCGCCCAGGCTGTGGCCGATCAGATGAACGCCCTTGCCGCCGGATTTTTCTTCCGCGATGCGCCCGAGCCGCGCCGCAGAATCACTGATCGACTGCCATCGCGGGTACTCGAAATGCGACACGTTGTCGAATCCCGCCAACCGCAGGTACGCGCCAAGCGCCAGTAGATTGGCGCGGCTGCCGCCGAAGCCGTGGATCAGAATTACAGGCTCACTGGACGGCGCGCAGAAGTACGGCTCGCCCTTTTTGACCAGCCAATCCAGTGGATACGAGCTGATCAATGCACCTGCAGCTGCGATTTCAGTAATGACAGTTCTCGAGTTCACTATCTTCCCTGCTCCCGCATCGCACCCTTTCTCTTGGCCTTAAAGCTAATCACGCGCGCTCTCCCCGGCAACCCGCCTCAGCGGAGGTTTGCGCCCGCGCGTGTGACCGGCGCACAATGCCAGCAACGCGACGCCTTTACAATCAGTTACATGCCACGGCGCCCATATCGAGGTGACGATTATGAGCGAAGCCAAGAGAAAATCCAAAGGACCGGTGCGCGGATACTTCTTCGACAAATCGGTGGTCGTAACGGGGGCGTCGAGCGGAATCGGCCACGGCGTCGCGCTTGCGTTTGGCGAACAAGGGGCGCAGGTTGTGCTGCTCGCACGCCGGCGCGCGCAGCTCGAAGAACTCGCGCATAAAATCAACCAGGCAGGCGGCAAAGCGCTCGCGCTCGATTGCGACGTGACCGATCGCGCGCGCGTGTTCTGGGCGATAGAGCAGGTTAAGGAAGCATTCGGAAGCGTTGACATCCTGATCAACTCGGCGGGATTGCTGGTTCCGGATCCGGTCGAACAGATGCGCCCCGAAGACCTCGAAAAGATGATGGCGGTGAACGTCTTCGGCGCGCTCCATGCGATGCAGGCGGTGCTGCCCGTGATGCGCAAGGCCAAGTCAGGCAGCATCGTGAACATCTCGTCGCTGGCGGGACGCCGCGGCGTCAGTCCGGTCGGCGGCTACAGCGCGACCAAATTTGCGCTGGTGGGAATGACCGAAGCTCTGCGCATCGAGCTGTTCAATACCGGGATAAAAGTTTCGCTCGTGATGCCGGGAGTGATCGACACGCCCATGGCGCACGATGCGCTCAAGCACGATTCGTTCAAGGGCATGTCCGCCATGATGGCGATGCCGACGCGATGGGTAACGTGGGCGGTGCTGGCTGCGGCCGCGTTCGGGCTGACGGAAGTGGACGTTCCTCCCGGCGCCGCAGTCGCGGAGAAACTCGCGGCGTTGTTCCCGGGCGTCACCGACGCGTTGCTGAGCGTCAGCACCAGGATCATGCAGGGCGCGGGAGCACTTATGAGCGGCTCGGGCAAGCCGGAGCGCAAAGCGAAGTCGTAAATTTGTAGCAAAACTCTACATGAAATATGGCTTCGACAGCTCGTCGAATTTGCCGTACATCAGCCACACCCGCACGTTGAATGCGTGTGGATGCTCGACGGGCTCGCGGCCTACCGTCCTGAGCCCGAGCTGTTTGTACATCTGGTAAAGCGGCTCAACCGGATTTGTGATTAACAACTTGGGACGACGCGAAAAAACAAACAATCGCGCGGTGTCCGACATCATCTTGACCAGGCCCTTGCCCTGGTAGTTCGGGTCGATCACCATCCCGCCAAACTCGAAAACTTCCGACGCGAGCATCCCCTTGAACAACTGCGGCGGATACAGATGGCCAAGCGTCAGCGGCGCGTCAGCCAGGCATCGCGCCCAAAACGCGCCAATCAGCGGCGGGCGCCGCCGCTCGTTGCCCGGACCCACCGCGTAGAGGCCAAAATGGATCGCAAGCGGCCATAGCAGCACGTGCACGCGCTTTTCCTGTACGTTTAGCGTGCTCCAGGTCCGCTTGTGGAGCGTGGCGAGCTCGCGCAAGCCCATCGGGGTGCCGATGGGACGAACTTCGAGCCGCGCTTCCAGCTCCGAATGCCTGGGCGGACGCAGCGGCGGAGATTGCGGCTCGCGCGCTTCGGTCCTGGCCTTTTCATTCGCCTGTTCGGTAGTCGATTGTTCGGTCAGCGTCTCGACGGGATTTGCGGGATTGACCGTCTGATGGGTGCGACGAGGCACTCGCGACGAGATCATCGCCTCGATCGGGTCATCGTTCTTCTCGGCCGCCATCAGTGAACCCCGCCGCGCCGTCGGACCGCCGGCGACGCGATTTCACACCGCCCACCTAATGCCGTCCCCCCGGACGGCTCATCCTCACGCCATAAGACGTGCGCCGGCCGCAATCGGTCTAATGCGGCATGACGCCAACCACTCCTGGCTCACTGCCGTCAATATAAGGGAATCGACGGGTCAAGCGAAACATGGTTGCGCCCCGAAAGCATGATTTTTTTACTTTCCCCGAACGCAGCCCGCCGCGCGGCGGCACAAAAAAAGGGCGCCCATTTGGGCGCCCTTGCCGGATAACTCGAACTGCTTTCGATCGCCGCGCCAGCGGCAATCATTATCGCCTGACTATCCGATCCTGGCGTAAATCGACTTGATCTGGGTGTACAGATCGATCGCGTACTTGCCCAGTTCGCGGCCGAAACCCGACTGCTTGTAGCCGCCGAACGGAGATATCGGATCGAGTACGCTGTAGGTGTTGATCCAGACCGTGCCGGCCTTGAGCTTGCGCGCGATCGTGAGAGCGCGGTTGATATCCTTGGTCCACACGCCGGCGGCCAGTCCGTAAGTCGTGTCATTGCTCTGGAAGACGACGTCGGCCTCGTCCTTGAACGGGATCGCCGACGCGACGGGGCCAAAAATTTCCTCGCGCGCGATCTTCATCTGGTTGTTCACGCCGGTGAAAACCGTCGGCTGGATGAAGTAGCCGGCTTCCTGCTTGCCCGGCTCGCCGCCGGTCTTGGCCTTGGCGCCCTCTTGCTTGCCGGCCTTCAAATATCCCTTGACGCGATCGTGCTGCTCTTTGGAAACCAGGGGACCCATGCGGGTGTTCGGGTCCAGCGGATTTCCCAGCGTCAGTCCGCTCGCCATCTTTGACAGCGAATCGGTGAACTGATCGTACACGCTTTCCTGCACGAACACGCGCGAGCCGGCGCAGCAGACCTGCCCCTGGTTCAGGAAGATGCCCAGCGAAGAGCCGAACACCGCGGCCGGCATGTCAGCGTCGGGGAAAATGATGTTCGGCGACTTGCCGCCGAGCTCGAGCGATACCCGCTTCAAGTTGCCGGCGGAGGCTTGCAGGATCAATTTGCCGACTTCGGTCGAGCCGGTGAAGGCGACCTTGTCGATGTCGGGATGCTCGGCGATCGAACTGCCGGCGCCGGGGCCAAAGCCCGTGACGATTTGCACGACGCCTTCGGTCAGGCCGGCCTCGCAGATAAGCTCGCCGAGGCGAATCGCAGTCAGCGGAGTCTGCTCGGCAGGCTTCAGGATGACGACGTTGCCACATGCGAGCGCGGGCGCAATCTTCCACGACGCCATCAGCAGCGGGAAATTCCACGGTATGATCTGTCCGCACACGCCGACCGGCTCGCGCAGCGTGTAGTTGAACATCGAGGGATCGGACGGATTGGTTTCGCCGTAAATCTTGGTCGCGAATCCCGCGTAGTAGCGGAAGGTCTCGGCGGCGCCGGGGATGTCGATGTTCCTGGACTCGAACAGGGGCTTGCCGTTGTCGAGCGTCTCGAGCTCGGCGAGCTCGTCGGCATGCTGCTCGATCAGGTCCGCGATCTTGAGCAGCAAGCCGGTGCGCGCATGCGGACTCAGATTCGCCCACCTAGCGTCCTCGTAGGCCTTGCGCGCGCACTTGACGGCCTCGTCCACGTCGGCCTTGTCGCCCTCGGCGACCAGCGCCAGGACTTGCTCGTTAGCCGGGTTGAGGGTCTCGAAAGTTTTGCCGGATTTCGACGGCACCCATTTGCCGTTGATGAGAAGTTTCTTGGGCGAGCTCTTGAGGAACTCAAGCGCTGCGCTCGACTTGGCGCCGCGAGTAGCTGATTCCAATGACGCTGATGCTGATGCTGATGCCATTTTTCCTAATCTCCTGTCGGTGATGCGTCGCCGTGTGCCGGCCGCGAAGACTCCCCGCGGGATTGGACACGGCGATCGCTATAGAGCCTGATTAACACTCGCACTCTAATAAATCGAGATGTGTTCGGCAAAGCGAAAAGTTGAGGCGTGCCCCTTGCAATTGGGTCCGCTCACGACGCGCCCCGCAGGCTGTTTTGCCCATTTCGTCCGCCACGGCTATTGTGGACCGCAATCGCATCAGTGGCAGTCAAGCAAACACCCCTCATCGCGCAGTATCTGAGCGTCAAACAGCGCGTTCCCGACGCGATCCTCTTCTTCCGCCTCGGAGACTTCTACGAGATGTTCTTCGAGGACGCCGAAGTCGGCGCGCGCGTACTCGACATTCAGCTCACCTCGCGCAACAAGGACGGCGTGCCACTGTGCGGCGTGCCGTACCATTCCGCCGAACCGTACATCGCCAAACTGGTGAAGGCCGGTCACAAGGTCGCCATCTGCGAGCAGGGGACGCCCGACGCCAGGTCGCCCAAGCTGATGCCGCGGCAAATCGTGCGCGTGATCACGCCCGGAACCGTGGGCGAGGAGATGGTGCTGACCGCCGCCGAGAAGAGTTACCTGGTCGCGGTCACGGGCGCCGAAGGTATCGGGTTCGCGCTGGCAGCGCTCGACGTCTCGACGGGGGAATTTCTCGCCACGCAGGTTCGCGAAGCCGGATTGCTGCGCGAGGAAATCGCGCGAATCGCGCCGCGCGAAATAGTAGTCGCCGCGCAAGTCTCTGGACAAGACGGCGAGTTGGCCGCGCTCCTGAAGGACTTAAACTGTCCCGTGACGACGCTCGATGATGAATCGTTCAGCGCCGAGCGGGCGACCGCGGCGTTCTCGAATCGTTTCGCGGCCGCCGCCGCCGAACTCCACGAATCGATCGCGCGCGCCGCCGGAATCGCGCTGCTCTATGTCGAAAATACCTTCGGCCACGACCTGGCCCATCTCGAAGCGCCGCGTCTTTACCGGATCGCCGAGTACATGCTGGTGGACGAGACCACGCGGCGTCATCTCGAACTCGTCGCCTCGACTGACGGCGCGCGCAAGGGCTCGTTGCTGTCGATTCTCGACGAAACCTTGACCGCCGCCGGCGCGCGCACGCTCGGCAACTGGATCACTTATCCGCTCCTCTCGCTCGATGCGATCCGCGCGCGTCACGACGCAGCCGAAGAGCTGTTCGATGCCGACCTGGGCGGCGCGCTGGCGGAATCCTTGAAACAAATCGGCGATCTCGAGCGGCTGGCGGGACGAATCGGCGCGATGCGGGCGTCACCGCGCGATTGTCTCCGCCTGGGCGATGCGCTCGGTGCTGTGGAATCGCTCAAACGGGCGATGGGCGCGCTCAAGAGCCCGCTTATCCGCGAACAGGCCGCGCGGATCTCGCCGATGCCCGCGCTGGTGGCGCAGATAGAGGCGACGCTGTCCGACGAACCTCCCGTCAATCCCCGCGACGGCAACGTGATTCGTCCGGGGCTCAGCGCCGAAGTTGACGAATTGCGCAGCCTGGCGTCCGGCGCCCGCGGCGTAATCGCGAAGTTGGAAGCGACCGAGCGCGCGCGCACCGCTATCCCGTCGCTCAAGGTGCGCTACAACAATATCTTCGGCTATTACATCGAGGTCACCAAGCCCAATCTGGAGCGGGTGCCCGCCGACTATGAACGCAAGCAGACGCTGGTCAGCGCCGAGCGCTTCACCACGCCCGCGCTCAAGGAACTCGAGCGCAAAATCCTGACTGCGGAATCGGGACTCAAGGAACTCGAACTTCAAATCTTCTCGAGGCTGCTCCGCGACTTGCAGTCGCACGCCGCCACGATACTCGAAACCGCTCGCGCCGTGGGTGAATTCGACGCAATCATGTCGCTTGCGAAAGTGGCGCGGCGGCGCGGCTACGTGCGTCCCACGATCAACACCGGCCTTCGGATTCGGGTGCGCGACGGGCGCCATCCGGTGCTCGAAGCTGGGATGCGCTCGGGCGAGTTCGTGCCCAACGACCTCGACGCGGAGCCCGACACGCGCCAAATCCTGCTGATCACCGGCCCCAACATGGCCGGCAAATCGACCTACCTGCGCCAGGTCGCGCTGATCGCGATCATGGCGCAGATGGGCAGCTTCGTTCCCGCCGCCGAGGCGACCATCGGGCTCATCGATCGCGTGCTCACGCGAATCGGCGCGCGCGACGAACTACGCCGCGGCGAGTCCACCTTCATGGTCGAGATGAGCGAGACGGCGCGTCTGCTCAAGGGACTGTCGGAGCGCAGCCTGCTGCTGCTCGACGAGGTCGGCCGCGGCACCAGCACCTTTGACGGGCTTGCGATCGCGTGGGCGGTCGCCGAATACCTGCACGATCAGACGCGAGCCAAGGTGTTGTTCGCAACGCACTTCCACGAACTGACCGACCTCGCGCGCGAGCGTCCGCGGGTCAAGAACCTGAGCATGGCGGTGCGCGAATGGGGCGCCGAGGTGATTTTCCTGCGCCGGGTTATCGAGCAGCCGTCGTCGCGAAGCTACGGTATCGAGGTGGCGCGGCTGGCGGGAATCCCGGATTCGATCATCAGCCGTGCGCGGGAAATTCTTGCCAACCTCGAGCAGGGCGAATTGGATGAAGCCGGGATGCCGCGAATCGCGCGCGATCGTCGCGCCACAACCCCGCCCCCTCAGCTCGGTTTGTTCTCGCCACGAGACGAACGCGTCATCGATGAACTGCGCGCGCTCGACGTGGAGCGGATGACCCCGATGGAGGCGCTGAACGCGCTGGCGCGTCTGGCCGCGCGCCTCAAGCAGCAGGGGTGACCAAGAACAAGATGGCCGCGCTGCTCAAGACAAGTCGCACCCAGGTTGACCGCCTGCTTGATCCAAAAAACGACATCACGCTCTCCAGCCTGCAGCGGGCGGCAGCGATAGTTGGCCGCCGCGTCTCGATCGAGCTGGTTTAGGGCAGTAGAAGGGCCGCGCGAGTCTCTCATCGCGCTTTCGATCGTTGCGCGAGACGCCCGAGCTTTCCCCGCCGTGGAAGAGATTATTGCGAACGCGCCGCAGGTCCTTAAGTGCACACACTAACGCGCCGGGGTCTTGCGCTCCCAGATTATGGGCTCGCTCGGAACCCGCAGGTAGTTGCCAAAGACGAACCACGGGATTCGGTGCAAAACGCGCGCCAGATGCTCGTCCAGAAGGAGATAGCGAGGCGCGATCTTACCGGTTTGCAAGTCGGCCAGAAGCCGACTCGTCTGTTCGTCGGTCATCATCGCGAGTACTCCCGAGTTCAGGAACCAGTAGAAATACGCATGCGGCCGGAACACGCCGATGCCCGTCCGGCCGTCCATCATCGTATCGGTGGGCGAGGTCTCCTCGATCGCGTATCGCAACTGTTGCAAAGAAAGGGCATTGTCGACGAGGAACTCCTCGCAGGCCAGAGAATACGGCCAGAGGCACACTGCGCATAACACCACCGCGAGCGCGGCGTCGCTCGACGAGCGGAGCATCAGTCCGGTGCCAGCGGCCAGCATCAGTACTACGCTCACTTCCAGCCAGCGCGTCTCGGGGTTTGCCCATCTCATCAGCGTGGCGATCGTACCGCTGAAGAACGCGATCGCGATCACGTATCGCAGTCCGCCACGGTTCCATCCGACATACTCCCCGCCGACCGCCGCCGCGACTGCGACCATCAAGCTTGCAGAAAAAATCGCCAGCAGCGGCAGGAAGGTCAAATAGTATTGCTCCTCCGCGATCGGCATTTCCCACAACCCGGCGATCGACCCCGCCGCGCACAGAATCAGCAGCTTGCCCACCGAGAATGTGCGCTGCCGAGATTCGCGGAACCCTTCCAAAATCAGGCCAAGCGCGCCGAACACCAGCAAGATCGGGTTCTCCGCGAACCCCTTATCCAGCAGCACGAAAGGCGACTGATGAAACTTCCAATGTAAATTCAAGATTAGGTTGAAGTGGATAAACGCGCCCAACGCACCGCGCGTCCAGAAGTAACCCAGCGTCGCCAGAATCGGCACCGCAAAACCAGCGAACTGCAGCCCGACCTCGCGCACCCGGGTCCGCCAATCGCCTTGACCGCCGGCCACATACCAGAGCATCGCGAGCGCGAACGCCGGCATCACCATCAGCACCTTTTGCGTGCTCATGATCGCGCTGCCGAGCAGCAATCCGCTTAGCCCGAAGAGCATTGCTCGCCGCCGCACGCTCAGCGACGGGGCGCTTAGCGCGCGCACCAGCACCACCAGGCATCCCAGCCACAGCACCAGCGCCAGCACATCAGGACGGATTTCGAAAGTCTTGCGCGCAAATACCGGGGTGGTAGCCAGCAGTGCGATCGCTATCCATCCGCTGCGTGACCCGCGCCACAGTCGCGCCAGCAGGAAGGTAAGGGCGAGCGCGGCTGCGGCCAGCATCAAGTCAATCCTTCGCGCCAGACAAATAAAGGCGAGCGTGTCGTCGAACCGCCGGTCCACCTGATAAAAGGGCATCAAGCCTGCCAGCGCATAATGGAACCACGGCGGGTGATGCTCGAAGAAGTCGCGATAGGGCACCATCTCTTTGGATATGCACCAGGCGAAATGGAGATGTTCAAATTCGTCGGGGTCGAAGTATCTGAGCTTGCTGAACCATAGCCAGCTGCTGAGCGCGGCTAGCGTGACCACAACCGAAGCACCCGCGAGCGGCGCTTGGACCACTCGCGGTAGCTCCGCAGGCTGTCCTATCCCAGTCGCATCAGCCATTCACTCCCCGCTAACTGATTCCGCCTCTCGATCCCCTTGGCCGTGTCGTATGGCTGTGCGCCGAACGCACGATCAAACCGGCGCCGCGGCTCGCATCGGTGCATGCACATCGGAGAACATTATGTTGCAGCGAAACGTCTTTCAATTGATGTAAGGGCCGCCCGCGGGGGCGTGGCGATCGCTCCAGCCGGCGGCTATCCTTGGATGCTGGGTAGGGTTGCGGTGATGCGGAGAATGATGGCGGTTGCGGTCGCGACGGCGACGATCGGAGCGATGGTTGGCCCGGTCGTTGTCCGCGCCAGTCTTGCCGCGTCAGCCCTGACTTCGGCGCGAATCGAGCATCGCGGCCCGACTCTCGAACTGCATTTCGAATTCAGCGGACCCGCTCCTGGGCTCGATCTCAGCACGCACGGCAGCGAACTCTGGATCGAGCTGGCGCGCACTCATATCGCGATCCCTCCGCGCCCGCTGTTCGGCCATGAAACGGCGCCAATTGCGAGCGTGCGCACGATCGAGTCGCCCGGCGGCAGGTCGCGAATCGTGGTCGAGGTAATCGGCAAAGCCGACTACGCGATCGCGCGGCTTAGAAACAGAAATGAAATAGTGTTGCGGGTCGCATCGGCGGGCGCGGACCCGAATATCGCGGCCCCGATGATCGTTCATGACGACGCCCCGCGCCGCCATCCTCCGTCCGTCACGCGCGCGGTCGCATTCGGGCCTGCGCCGAATCCTCGTCCCGACTCTCTCGCGCAAGCAGTCGGGCCGGCCAACGAGGAAATCCGGCAGCCGGGCCATTTTATGGTGATGATCGATCCGGGTCACGGCGGCTACGATCCCGGCACGCAATCGTCCGCCGGGGTCATGGAGAAGGACCTCGCTATCCAAATCGCGATGCGCCTGAAGGCCGCTCTGGAAGCCCGCGGCATCCGCGCCGAGCTGACGCGCTCGACCGACGTATTCATCAGCCTCGCTGAGCGCACCCGAATTGCGAATCGGGCCGGTGCGGACCTGTTCGTTTCAATCCACCTCAATTCGAGTCCGAATACCGACACCACGGGAATCGAAGTCTATTACCTGAATAACACCACCGACCGGGCGACGATTCGGCTGGCGCGAATGGAGAACGCCGGCGCCGGCGGCTATGGCGCACCGGACGCCTCCAACTTAAACTACATCCTGACCGACTTGCGCCAGAACTATAAGGCGTCGGAAGCGGCCTCTGTGGCCAGGATGATCGACGCGCAGACGGTCGCCGATCTCGATGCCGGACTTGGACTGAACGTGAACGCGCTGGGAGCGAAGATGGGACCATTTTACGTGCTGGTCGGCGCGCATATGCCGGCCGTGCTGGTCGAATGCGGCTTCATGTCGAACGCTCGCGAAGCCACGCGGCTGGCGTCGCCGGACTATCAGGACGTGCTCGCGAGCGCGGTCGCCACGGCAGTAGCGCATTACTTCAACGCCGATCTGGCGGTGGGAAATCTGTGAGCCTCGTCACGGGTGCGAATCGCGCCGAGTCGGTCCCAATTCCCGAGTCTTCACCGCGTGGCCCGCGCGGCCAGGAGGCCCTGCTGGCGCAATTCGCCGCGAGCAAGAGGCCCGGCGCGATTGCGCGCGCCTATCTCGAATCTGTCCGCGCCGAACTTGCCGAGCGCCATTTCGCCGGCGCGAGCGGCAGCGAGATCGTGACCGCGATGACGGCGGCGATGGACGATCTTCTGCGTGCGCTGTTCCAGTATGCGGACGCGGAGCATGGCCGGCGATTTACCAAGCTCAACCAGAAAATTGCGGTGGTCGCGCGCGGCGGCTACGGGCGCGGCGAGCTGAATCCGCAATCCGACGTCGATCTGCTGTTTCTGCACGATTACAAGCGCGGTCCATACGCTGAAATTGTCACCGAAATAATATTGCACGCGCTTTGGGACGCAGGTCTCACGGTCGGACACGGGGTTCGCACGGCCAAAGAATGCGTGCGGCTGGCGAACGAGGACCTGAAGGAAAAAACCGCGATCCTCGACGCGCGATTCTTATGCGGCGACGAAAAGCTTTACGCCGATCTCGACAAGCTGCTCATCGCCGACGTGCTCAATCGCAACCAGGACAAGTTCTTCACCACCAAGCTCGAAGAAAGTCGCAAACGTCACGCCCAGTACGGCGATTCGATTTACCTGCTCGAGCCTCAGATCAAGGAAGGCGAAGGCGGGCTGCGCGATCTTCACACCGCGATGTGGCTAGCCAAGGTCAAATACAAAGTCCATTCGCTCGAGGAGCTGGTGCAAAAGGCCGTCATCACCGAGCCCGAAGCGGCCGAAGTGATCGAAGCGCGCGACTTTCTCTGGCGGATGCGCAATTCGCTGCATTTTTTGACCGGGCGCCACTTCGATCAGCTCACCTTCGAGATGCAGGAACGGATCGAACCGATGTTGGGCTTCAAGCCCGAGGACGGACAGGCTGCGGGTTCCGCGTTGATGCGCGCCTACTACCAGCACGCATCGACGGTCCATCGCTTTGCCGAGGGCTTGATCGCGCGCGTGACCGAGAACAGCCGCGGCGGGCGATTTTTTCGGCGCACGCCGACCCGCAAGATTCGCCCCGGCGTAATCGTTCAGCGCAATCTGCTGAGCATCGCCGAGCCCGATTTTTTCAAACGAGATCCGCTCAACCTGATCACGATCTACGCGGACTGCCAGGCGCAGAACGTGAGCCTTTCAGGCAGCGCGTACCAGTTGGTCCGCGACAATCTTGAATTGATCGACGACGAGATGCGCAAAGACCCGCGCGTCGCCGCCGCCCTGATGACGATTCTGTCCGCGCGCCAGCGCGTCGCCGAAACGCTCGAGGCGATGCATCTGTCGGGCGTGCTCGGCGGGATAATTCCCGAGTTCGGCAACCTCTACGCGCGCGTTCTGCACGACCTCTACCATATCTACACCGTTGACCGGCATTCGCTGGTTGCGGTGCGCGAACTCGAACGCCTGCGCACGGGCGAGTTCAAGGATCCCACTCCGCTGCTCACCGAGGTTGTGCGCGAATTCGACCAGCTGCCGCTGGTGTTCCTTGCGCTGCTGCTGCACGACATCGGCAAGGGCCACGGCCATGACCATCATGAGCGCGGCGCCAGCCTGACCGTGGAAGTGTCGCAGCGGCTTGGACTGAACAGCGAGGAAATCGACCTGGTCGTGTTCCTGGTCCGCAACCATCTGATGATGTCCCAGGTCGCGCAGAAGGGTGACCTTGACGATCACACTACCGTCGAGGAATTTGCCCGCACCGTCGGCTCGATCGATCGCCTCAAGGCGCTCTACTTGCTCACCTATGCCGACATGCGCGCGGTCGCGCCGAAGGTTTACAACAATTGGCGTGACATGCTGCTGAGCGATCTCTACATGCGCGCGCTCAAGGTGCTCGAGCAGGGCGATCGCGAGGCGGTCGATCCCGCGCGCCGGCTGGCTACCGTCAAAGCTGCCGTCCGCGAGACCCTGCTCGCCGCTGGCGCGCCGGATTCCGACGTCAGCGCGTTCCTCGACCAGATGCCCGACCGCTACTTCTTCACCGTGCCCGAAGCCGACATTCCGCTGCATTTCGACTTGATGCGCTCGCTCACGGACCGCGCGCTGGTCTGCCGCATCAGGCATTTCCCCGAACTGGAGTTCAGCGAGTTTATCGTCGTGACGCGCGATCAGCCGGGACTGTTCTCGATGATCGCAGGCGCGCTGACCGCCAACAATCTCAACATCCTGTCGGCCCGAATCACCACCCGCACCAACGGCATCGCGATGGACGTGTTTCGCGTATCGCATCAGATGGGCGCGGCCTCGATGGCGATGGAAGAGGACCGCTGGCTGCGCGTCGAGCGCGACCTCGAGCGCGTCATCACCGGCCAGCAGGACATCGCGGGTCTGGTCGCCGCGGCGCATCACGTGCAGAGCGCCGGCCGCAAGTTCGTGCGCCACGTGCCGACCGAAGTCACGGTGGACAATCGCACCTCCGAGCAGTTCACCGTGATTGACGTATTCACCCAGGACCGCGTCGGACTGCTGTTCGCGATCACCCACACGCTGTACCGGCTCGGCCTGCTGATTCACCTCGCGCGCATCTCGACCAATGCCGATCAGGCGCTCGATGTCTTTTACGTGAGCGATCGCGAGGGCGGAAAAATCGAAGATCTCGATCGGATGCGGGAGCTGCGCGCCGCCCTGCTCGAAAAGGTCGAACAGAATCCCACCGAAGGAGCAACCGCGTGAGCGCCGCCGGCTGGGACGAGCTGATCGATCGCCATTTGTCGCGCCAGGCCGTCGAGCGCGGGCTCAGCCGTCATTCGATGGACGCGTACGCGCATGACCTCAGCGTTTTTCAATCGTGGTGCCGCGAGGCCGGGCTGACGCCGGCGCAACTCGACGCCGCCACCCTGACCGCGTATCTCGAAGCGCTGGCGGATCGCGGTTTGGCAGTCAGTTCGCAGCGCCGCCATCTCGCCAGTCTGCGAGGGCTGGCGCGCGAGCTGGTGGACGAGAAAATCATCGAACGCGATCCCGCGCCGGCCGTGAAGCTCAGGCCGCATCCGCGCAAACTCCCGCGCACCCTGTCGCCGGGCGACGTTGAAAATCTCATCGCCGCAATCGATGCGCGCGATGCCCGCGGATTGCGCGACCGCGCGATGCTTGAAATGGCCTACGGATGCGGACTGCGCGTTTCGGAACTGGTCGGGTTGCAACTGCATCAGGTAAATCTTGCGGCCGGCGCCGTCGTCGTGCTCGGCAAAGGGGGCAAGGAGCGGATGGTGCCGATGGGTGGCGCTGCGATTCGCGCGCTCAAGGCCTACCTGGAGCGGCGCGATGAAATTCTGAATCCGGCCGACGACGGGACACGCGGCAGGAAAAAGGTTCCGCGCCGCGTCTCCGCGGTTTTCATTACGAGGCTCGGCCGCGCGATGACCCGGCAGGGATTTTTCAAGGCGCTCAAAGGATGGGCCGCCCCCGATCCGCGCCTTGCATGGGTCAGCCCGCATACCTTGCGTCATTGCTTCGCCACGCATCTGCTCGAGGGCGGCGCCGATCTGCGCGCGGTGCAGGAGATGCTCGGCCACAGCGACATCTCGACCACGCAGATTTACACCCATCTCTCCAAGAGCCACCTGCGCAAGGTACATCGCACGTTTCATCCGCGAGCAACGCGCGCAAGCGTGGCGGAAGGCACGGACTGACTTGGGCGATCTGAACGGAACCATCGCAAACATCTGTATCGTCGCGCCGGCGATCATGTTCGCGATCATCGCGCACGAGGTTATGCATGGCGTGGTAGCGTTGCGGCTTGGCGATGATACCGCGCTTCGCGCCGGACGGCTCACGCTGAATCCGATTTCGCACGTCGATCTTTTCGGGACGATTATCTTGCCATTCGGGCTGTATCTGTTTGGTCTGCCCGTGCTCGGCTATGCGAAGCCGGTCCCCGTCAATTTCCGCGTGTTGCGCGGCGGGCGGACCGGAATGATGAAGGTAGCGGCCGCCGGGCCGCTGACGAACTTCGTGCTGGCAATCGTGAGCGGGCTTCTTCTGCGCGTGATGCCGGCGTTTCTGCACGGCTCGTTCGGCCTCACCGTCGCCCAACCGCTTGCCCTGATGTTGCGGGCGTCGGTGATCGTCAATGTCGAGCTGGGGGTCTTCAATCTCTTTCCCGTGCTGCCACTGGACGGCGGGCGGGTGTTGTTCGGTATCCTGCCGCTCGCGGCCGCGCACGCCTACGCAAAGACCGAGCGTTACGGCTTCCTTATATTGCTGTTGCTGCTGTATACGCATTGGCTGGATGTCGCGATCTATCCGGTCATGAACATGGCGCTGGGTGCGATCTCCTGGATGGTGCAACTTTGAGCGACGAATCCAACACGCCGCCCAGACTCGGAGCCGACGCCGGGGTCCGCTTTCGGATCCCGATTTACGAGGGCCCGCTCGACCTGCTGCTGCATTTGCTCAAGCGCGCCGAGCTCGACCCGCACGAAGTCACCGCCAGCGTAATCACCGAACAGTACCTGGCATGGCTCGAATTGCTCGACCAGTTGAATCTCGACGTGGCGGGCGAGTACCTGGTGATGGCGGCGACGCTGCTGTTGATCAAGTCGTTCGCGATGCTGCCGCATCCGGAGCTCGCCGACACCGAGGAAGCCGAGGAGCTCAAGCGCGACCTGGTCGAACGGCTGCTGGAATATCAGCGCTATCGCGAGGCGGCTGAAAAGCTCGCGGAGCGCGCCCTGCTCGGCCGCGACGTGTTCGCCACGCCCGGCGAGAGCGCGCCCGAAGACGCGGGGGCGAAACAGTACACGGTTACGATTTTCGACCTGGTCGAGGCGATTGGCGGATTGCTCAAGCGCGTCGCCGACAAGACCCCGCGCGCAATCGAGCTGCGCGACATCCCGGTGGCGGAATGTATCCCGCGGATAATGCGTGCGCTGGAAGGCGCGGGACGAGTCCGGTTTGCCGCGCTGTTCGAGGATGCCGGCGATCGATCGGTCGTAATCGCGACGTTTATGGCGCTGCTCGAGTTGATACGCCGGCGCGAAGTTCGCGCATTTCAGGAGGTCCGCTTCGGCCCGATTTTTCTCGAGCGCGCCGCCGCGGGATGAATGGAGGCCGAGTGGAAGAAGAGCGACTGAAATCAATTCTCGCGAGCCTGCTGTTCGCGGCCGGCGAGCCGGTCTCGCTCGCGCGGCTGGCCGCGGTCTTCGACGACCTCCCGCGTGCGACGGTGCAAAAAGCGATCGCCGCGATGGCCGCCGAGTACAGCGCCGAAAACCGCGGTATCGTGATCGACGAAGTCGCCGGCGGCTACCAGATGCGAACGCCGAAGGAGCACGCCGGCTACGTTCGCAAGCTGCTGGCCGCCAGGCCGCCGCGTCTTAGCCGCCCGCTGATGGAGACCGTCGCGATAATCGCCTATCGACAACCCATCACGCGCCCGGAGATAGAACAGTTGCGCGGCGTCGATACTGGCGGCGTGCTCGAAACGCTGCTCGAACGGCGACTCGTCAAGATTGCCGGACGCAAGGACGCGCCGGGACGCCCGATGGTCTATGAGACCACCGACGCGTTCCTCGAACTGTTCGGACTGAAGGATCTCGAAAGCCTGCCCGACCTTTCGGAGTTCCGCGAGATTGAGCGCGCCATCGAGCAGACGACAACCGGACCGGTGGAAGGCATCGAGACTCATCCGGAGGATTCCGCCGCGATTGCGCCGGCGTCCTCGCATGACGCCGCCCCGTCCGACGCGGCAGAAGAACCAGCCGAGTCCGGGCCGGCTACATCCGACGATGACAAGACCTCGCACTGACCCATCGGGCATCAGACGTGCTCGTCAAGTCGTCGCATCCGATGACTAAACAAGAACCGATGGAAGACGAACTGGACGTTCGGTAACAAATGATACGAAGCTCATCCGTCTGTGGCCAAGCTCGGAAATCTTCATCGCAACAGGTCCTGTAACGGGACGATTGAGATGCCATCGCGAGCTGCCTCACAATAGAGCGATCCGTTGGCAACGTCGGCGACAACAGATTGCGACACGCCTCGAAGTTCATTTCACTATTTCGGTCGCAATATTCGAGGTGATGTACGCGATCTACTCGGCAAGCTTGGTATCTTGCATCGTCTTCGATCGCAGGCCGAATGCCAACCTCATACGCGAGCCGTCCATTGAGTGGTCGAAGGACATTGCCACAAAGCACCGCCCCGAAGAGGTTGGTCGATCGCTAGCGGATAACATCTGCCAGCCGGGCAGTATCACCTTTAAGCACCCTTCCGTGATGATGTCTTCGCCCTCAAACCGTCGTCGCATCGATAGGTTACGTAATCAGTCCCAAATCGTCAAGCGACTTGACTAAAAACACGCTCTCAATCCGATTTACTCGTCAGCTATCGCCGGAGCCAATCGAGGTCGCGGATCGAAAGAGACGATTTGTCCCGCGAAAGTGCTTCGACGTCCCATCAATGCGAGAAGCCGACTCCGATTTCGCAGCTACCGTCGTACCCTCTGTAGGTATCTGCAAGCGCAGCAATGTCAGATTCATCGATTCACCTGCGGCTGTCGGCCCTCTTCCGCGCAGATTCGCGTGTACATCGAGAGGTATGGCTTTAGCTCAGCTCTTACAGAACCAAAATCTCCGAGAAAGATGTCGTCAATCTGAATTCGGAGCACCGGCGACAAACAACGCTTTCGCTTCGGCGGCACCACTTCCCGTACTTCGTAAATCGAGGCCGCAAATTGACTATGCATCTGGGTGCTCCCTCGCGAATAGAAGATGTTAGGGCGTGATAGCTTCGAATACACATGGTCATCAATAGAATTGCTGGTTCGTTCTAGTTTCCTGTATCCTCGAACACGCCCGTCTCCGGCGTGTAGTTCTCGAAGCGGGTGTAGTTGCTGATATAGGTGAGCTTCGCGGTGTCGGTGGGGCCGTTGCGCTGCTTGGCGACGATCAACTCGGCGACGCCGGGCTCCTTGCTCTCCTTGCCCTTGTACATTTCCTCGCGGTAGATGAACGCGATCACGTCGGCGTCCTGCTCGAGAGCGCCCGACTCGCGCAGATCCGCCAGCATCGGACGGCGATTCTCGCGCGACTCGACCTGCCGGTTGAGCTGCGAGAGCGCGATGACCGGGACCTTGAGTTCTTTCGCCAGCGCTTTGAGCGAGCGCGAGATTTCCGCGATTTCCTTTTCGCGCGACTCGCCGGGCCGCGCGGATCTCATCAGCTGAAGATAATCGACCACTATCAGGCCCAGGTTCTTGGCGCGCTCGCGCTTTAAGCGCCGGCATTTCGCCTTGAGGGTGATCGACGTCGTGTCCGACGAGTCATCTATATAGATGTTCGACTCCGACAGCCGCGCGGCCGCCTGCGCGAGCTTGGGAAAGTCGCGCTCGCCCAGAAATCCCTGTCGCGCACGCGCGCTATCCACCCGCGCCTCCGAGCACAGCATGCGCAGAACAAGCTGCTCCTTCGACATTTCCAGCGAAAAAAACGCGACGCCTACCGGCGGGTCCGCGTCCATCGCGGCGTAGGCTGCTATGTTCAGCGCGAGCGCCGACTTGCCCATGCTGGGGCGGGCCGCGATGATAACCAGGTCCGACGGCTGGAAGCCCGCCGTGATGCGATCGAGATCGATGAAGCCGCTCGGCACGCCGGTGATCATCTCGCGGTTTTCGTACAGCCGCTCGAGAATCTTCAGCGACTCGCGCGTCAGCTCGGGCATGGTGTGGAACGAGGGCCTAATCCGCCGCTCGGAAATCTCGAAGATGCGATGCTCGGCTTCGTCCACGAAACCGTCCACGTCGGACGGCGCCTCGTACGAGGAACTTGCGATGTCGGTCGCGATCGAGGCGAGGCTGCGCAGCACGGCCTTCTCGTGCACGATGCGCGCGTAGTGCGCGACATTGGCCGCGGTCGGCACGATCGCAGCCAGCTCCGCGATGTAGGCGGGTCCCCCGATCTGCTCGAGCACGCCCTTGGTGCGCAGCGCGTCCGTCAGCGTGATCGCATCGACGGGCTGGCTGTGGTCCGTGAGCTCCGCCATCGAGCGGAAGATCTCGCGATGCGACTCGCGGTAGAAGTCTTCAGCCGCGAGGATTTCGAGCGCGTGGTTAATCGCGTCGTTGTCGAGCAGAATCGCGCCCAGCACCGATTGTTCTGCTTCGAGATTCTGCGGAGGAACGCGCTTTAGAATATCGTCCGACGAAACCGCCACCTGACCACCACCTCCCGACCGCGCGCTCGAAATTCCAGGAGCGCAAATTATTTCCCATGCGATGAACGCTTACAACTATTACTCCAGCCGCAAGCCAACGGTTGTCACCAGACCGTCCACAGTTGATGCACAGATCGGCTGGCGCTATCGCCGCCGGCGCGGACGATTCATCGCGAACATCGGGCCAAGCGCTACTCCGAACATGAAGCCGCCGACGTGCGCCCACCACGCGACTCCCCCCGCCATCGTCGCCGCGCGGCCGCCTTGTTCGAGTCCCGCGTAGAGTTGCACCGCGAACCAGAGCAGCAGGTAGATGACCGCCGGAATTTCGACGAACTGGACGAAGATGAAGATCGGCAGAATCGTCAGGATGCGCCCGCGCGGGTAGAGGATGAAGTACGCGCCGAGCACGCCGGCGATCGCGCCGCTCGCGCCGATCACGGGGACCCCGGACTCGGGCGCGATCCACACCGTTGCGAGCGCCGCGGCGATTCCCGCAGCGAAATAAAAGATTATGTACCGCGACGCGCCCATCCGATGCTCGACGGCGGCACCAAAGATGAAGAGATACAGCATGTTGCCGGCGACGTGCCAGAAACCACCGTGGATAAACATCGACGTGACTGTCGTCATCAACGGCGCGAGCGCGCCGAGGCTGCGATGCGCGGCCAGCTCGTGCCATGCGAGTGCGCTGCTCGAGAGCGCGCGCGTGACCGCCGCCGGGACCATCGCGAATCTGCCCACGAAGGCTGTTACGCGCGCGCCGAGTGACAGTTCGTAGACGAACACTGCGATGTTCGCGGCGACCAGCGCGGTGTTGATAGGAGTCAGGCGGCGCGGCGCGGCGTTGTCGCGAAGCGGAATCATCGGAACATCGGGCCGGGCGCGCGGATCGATCGACCGGCGGAGCAATACTAGCGGCGCGCGGCGGGTCGGCGCGAGACGGCGCGGGCGGCATGAAAAGTGAAACTTTCTTATGCGAGCGCCGCGTCGAACTTTCTCACTTGAGCCGGACCTCGTTGTATGCGAGAAGGATCGCGGGATCGGCGGCGGCGTCAAACGCCATCCGCGATCGCGACCCGCTTGCCAGCGGACGGCAATCTTTTTAGGGAGGTTTCAATCATGGAAGTCGTCTCGAATGAAGTATCGATTCGTACCGGCGCCGAGAAGATGCCGGCGCATCTCGCGCGCCCCGCGTCCGGAGGTCCGTATCCCGCGCTGGTCGTCGTGATGGAAGCGTTCGGCCTCAACGATCAAATCAGACGCATCACGAATCAATTCGCAGCCGAAGGCTTCGTCGCGATCGCTCCAAATCTTTACTTTCGCCAACCCAACAACGTCGTCGGCTACAACGATTTACCCGGCGCCTTTCGCCTGATGGGCTCGGTCAACGATGATCAAATCGTCGCAGACATGGGCGCCGCGATCGATCACCTCAAGGCGTTGAAGGAGGTCAAGCCCGCGTTCGGTACCGTCGGATTCTGCATGGGCGGTCGCGTGGCATTCATGACCGCGTGCCGCAACTCCGCTGTCAGAGCCACCGCGCCGTACTACGGTGGCGGGATGGTGAAGTCGCGGCAGCCGGGCGTGAAACCGCCGATCGAATACGTCAACGGTCTCAACGCGCCGGTGCTGGCCTTCTTCGGCGGCAAGGACGCGTTCATTCCGATCACCGAAGTGGACGAATTTCGCGACGCACTCAAGAAGGCCGGCAAGCCGGCCGAGGTGGTCTTTTTTCCGGACGCCGATCACGGCTTCATGTGTGACGATCGTCCGTCGTTCCATCCCGTGCATTCCAAAGAGGCGTGGGCCAGAACCATCGCGTTCTTCAAAGAGTATCTCGGCTGAAACGCCGTGGTCGTGTTTTGTTGAAATCATTTCGGCGGGCCGCTCTTCGCCGGCCCGTCTTTTTTCTCGCGATTGCCGCCGCTGCGGCCACCGCATGCTATTCGTCCGACTATCATCGCACGATGACGGCGAACGTGTCGCTGCTTTCCGATCTGTCCGACAAGCTGGCGGACTATTGCCGCACCTATTTCAAGCTCGACGATCGCCAACTGTCGTCCGAGGAGATGGGCGAGTTCTACTACGCCTTCAACAAGGCTAACGCGTTCTCATCATCGACGCCCCGCGAGTCGTCGCTGCGCTCCCATCGCGATTTCGTAAAGCTGCTGAACGCCTACGAACGATTCGCGCATGCCGCCGACGCGTACCGCCTCGGTGGCAAGTCCGACCCCGCGGTGCTCGCCTCATTGCTCTCGCAACACGACCAGGTCCGGCACCTCGCCGGCAAAGTCATCGAAGATCTTCGCGACGAACCGCGCTGATACTTCGCGACAAAAAACGAGGCGCCCGGTGATAGCCCGGACGCCCCTTCGATCGCCTGCCTAAATCGCGCCGCGCTCAGCTCTTCCAATGGTTGCCGTATTTGTCCAGGTACGCGACCTCGCTCACGGGCCGGCGCTTGATCGGTCCGAACTTTCCCTGCGGATATCCGATCGGCATCAGCGCGTACGTCTGCACTTCGGGCGGCAGCCCCAATATCGCCTTCACCTCGTCCTCGAAATAGGTGTGAATCGTCGTGAGCACCGTGCCGAGACCCAGTCCGCGGCAGGCGAGAATAATATTCTGCACGGCGGGATAGATGCTCGAGCCTGAGATCCGCACCTGCCTCTTCATCGCCGCAGCCACCTCGGGCGGAAGCTTGGGCGGCGCTCCCGCCGGCGCAGTCTGTTTCAGGCACGCGATCAACAGCACCGGCGCGTCGGCCATGTGATCGAGCAGGTAGGTCGCCGACGCCCTCAGTTTTCGGTAGGCGTCCTCGCTCATGTGCGCGGGCTTGACGCGATTGGCGTAGAGCGCCATCAAAATTTCGCCGCCCTTGCGATACACGTCGCCGATCTTCTTGCGCTGCGCCGCGTCCTTGATGACCACAAACTCCCAACTCTGTTGGTTGCTGCCCGACGGTGCGCGAATCGCCGCGTCAAGCACCTTGGTGATTACGTCGTCGGGAACCGGATCGGGTTTGAATCGCCTGAGCGATCGCGCCGAGTAAATTGCCTCGAAGAGTCCTATTTCTGCCATCGTTGAGTTGCTCCGGCTGAGGATTGTTACTCGGTCGGCGCCCGCCGCTCAATCGATGCGAATCAGTTTGTGCTTGATCGCGTATCGCTCCATCGCCGCCGTCGAGCGCAGTTCGAGCTTCTGCTTGAGGTTGTCGCGATGCGCTTGCGCTGTCTTCACGCTGATGCCGAGTCGTTGCGCGACCTCCTTGGTAGTCGCGCCCTCGCCTATCAGCTTGAGCACTTCGCGCTCCCGCCTCGTCGGTTTCGCCGCGCGCGACGCGTTCGCGGGCGCGCCGCTGCGCAGCCGCGCGAGCACTATCGGCGCGATCGTGGGGCTCAGGTAGCGCCGCCCCGAGTGAACTGCCCGCACCGCGCTAAGCAATTCGGCCGCCGCGTCGGTCTTGACCACGTAGCCCGCGCAGCCCGCTTCGCCAAACGCCTCCAAAACGTATTCCTCGTCGTCGTATTGGCTGAGCACGAGCACTTTGCACGCCGGCACTTCCTTGGCGATTCGACGCGCCGCGGCAAGTCCCCCGATTCCCGGCATCCCGACGTCCATCACCACCACATCCGGCTTCAGTTGCGCGGCAATCGCGACAGCTTGTTCGCCATCGGATGCTTCCGCGATCACCTCGCACTCGGTCGCGAGCACCATCCGGATCGCCTCGCGAAAGATCCGATGGTCATCGGCGAGCAGCACACGAGTCCGCTGGTGATTTTCCATCACGCGGACTCCGGGATTTCGGCGACGACGGTCGTGCGGCCCGCCCGCGATTCCACCGTCAAGCTCCCGCCCATCAACTCCAGCCGCTCCCGCAAACCCGCCAGTCCCGTCCCGTCACCCTTGAGGTTGGCGCCGATGCCGCAGCCGTCGTCAGTAACCGAGACGCGCGCGGCCGCATCGGTGCTTTCGATCGTGATTTGGACCGACTTCGCGCGCGCATGCCGAATCACGTTGGACAGCGTCTCGCGAACGGCCTGGATGCATAGCTGCTGCACCGGGCGCGAGATTTTCTCCGCCGCGCCGTCGTGAACCAGGTGAACCAGCGTCGCCGTTACGCCCGCGCGATTCAGCCGCGCGAACTCGCGCTCTATTGCCTCGTCGAGCGAACCGTCTCCGATCGTGATTGGACGAAGTTCGCGCGTCTTGCGGCGCAACTCCTCTTCGACCTGCTTGAAGATCGAGCGCGCCGCTTCGCGCCGGCCCTCGAGTGCAATTTTCGCCGCCGCCAGCAACTGCGCCTGATCGTCGCGCAGGTCGCGCGCGATTCTGGCGCGCTCCTCGTCGATCGCGGCAAACATTCGGAGCGCGAGCTGGCGCACCAGGCCGCGGCGCCGCGCGGCGTCCCGCTCCATCACCCAGTTCGCTGCGATTGGAGCCAGCCGCGCGACAATCGCCTCCGCCCTCGATGCGGACGCGCGCCCGTCGCGCGAGGCCAGCGCGATCGCGCCGGCCTCGAACGGGATACACACGTACGAGCCAACGAACATTCTGTCTTCGAAAGATTGTTTGGCGTGATCGGCGATAGCCGCGTCGCGATCGCGCCAGCGCGCAATCACGATACGGCGCCGGAAACTTTCCCCAAGCGTGCTGTCAGCCTCGCCCAAATCGAATTCATTCAGCCCGGACGACGATGCGGCCAGCGTCAACGCGCCGCCTTCCGCGGCCGCAACCACCCATTGGTCGAAGCCGGCCCCGCCCGCCACCAGTTCGCCGAAGCGGCCGAACCTTTCGTTCGGCGGCGCAAGCCGCGCCGCCGCAACTGCCTCGTCCAGGTGATTCGTCGCCGCCCGCTCTCGCACCAGCTCTCGCTTTGCCTCGACGGCCTGGCGGCCCCTCGCGGCGCCGTGGACCCGCCAGAATTCAAGCGACGCGCGCGCTGCGGCCAGCGCCATCTCGCTGAAAACGGCGTGCGCCATAAGTTCAAGCGATGCTTCAAGTTCGCTGCGGGCCCGATCTGCCCGCGCCACCATCGCGATTCGCACCGTGCTCACGCCGTCGATGAACGCCGACGCAGCTATCTGGCGCCCGTCTATTTTTTCGACTCGCACGATTGCGTCGATTTCTCGCGCGCTCAGCGCAACCCGTTCCATCGATTCGATTGAACCCTGCGCTGCGCGCGCCCGCTTCATCCCGTCTCCCGCGGCCGCGTCGCCGAGCCGATTGTCCAATGCAGCGAGAACCGCATTCACAACCTTGTACCATCGTGAATCTCCGCGCGGCGTGCACACTACTTCGTCAGCGCCCGCGCCACTGGCGGTAACCGCGATCGCGCATCGCTCGGCCGCGAGCATCCGGGCGCCAAGCTCGGCGATGGTGGCGATCCGATCGCTTAAAGATGTTTGACGCGATGCTGATCGCGGCGCGACCACCGCCAGTCGATTGCGTTGTTTCAGAGCGTTTGCCAACTCGCTGGCTCCGCCTTCAGAATGACAGAAGAAAAACGAATGTTCTAAGGGAGCACGACCAGATACAGCGCGCGCCAGTTACGCAAAGAACACTTTGTGTGGAGATAAACTCCTTCCCGCGCAATTGCTCCAGAGCCCCACATGGGAAGGCGTTTTAGTTGCAATTGACACTCAGGCCGATATGCTCCTGATTGCGTTCAACACCTTATCTTTTTCGAGAAGCACTCGCTCGCACAATATCGCGGCAGCGAGGCGCGGTTTCTCAGCCACTTTTTTGCGACGTGTGTGGTTTGAAGGCACGCGGGTTTTCCTGATTGTTGAAACGCCAGCGCCACAGCCGTGTACCTGCCACTGACTATACGAAGTCCCTGGTACATCGACTGAAACTTGCCTTGCTCGAGGCCCTCCAATAATTTTTAAAATCGCTGGCGGTTTTGTGTTATCCTCGATAACCGCGAACTTAACTTGTTAACTACGGTCTTCGGCACATCTATATGATGTGGATTGTACGCCTCGCGCTTCGCCGGCCGCTCTCCGTGGCCGTGATGGCGCTGCTGATGCTCGTCCTCGGCGTGCTCAGCTTCGGTCTCATGAACGTGGACATCTTCCCGTCGATCGATCTGCCGGTCGTCATGGTCGTCTGGAATTACCCGGGTCTGTCCGCTTTCGACGTCGAGCGCCGCATGGTCTTCATTTCCGAGCGCGCTTACTCGACCACCGTCAACGGCATCGAGCATATCGAATCCGAATCGATCAACGGCATCGGGCTGCTCAAGGTTTATTTTCAACCCGGCAGCGACATCGCCGGCGCGATCGCGCAGATCAACGCGGTGTCCGAGACCATCCTGAGCAACCTGCCGCGCGGTATCCAGCCGCCGCAGATCATTTCGTACAATGCCAGCAACGTTCCGGTCGCGCAGCTCAACGTTTACAGCGACGTTCTTTCGACCAACAAACTCTTCGACTACGGACTCAACTTCATCCGTATCCAGCTCTTCACGATTCCCGGCTTTTCCTCGCCCGCTCCGCTGGGCGGCGTCAGCCGCTCGGTGATGGTCAACCTCGATCCGTCCGCGCTCTACGCCAACGGGCTTTCCGCCTTCGACATCGGCAACGCACTCGCCGCGACCAACGTCGTCATCCCGTCGGGCACCGCCAAGATGGGAAATTACGAATACAACGTCGACTTGAACATGTCGGTGCCGAAAGTCTCCGACTTCAACAAGCTGCCGATCAAGTACCTCAACGGCGCACCCGTTTTCCTCGGTGACGTTGCTCCCGTCACGGACTCGCATCAGCCCGAAACCAACGTCGTGCGCTTCAATGGACAGCAGGCCACCTACCTGCTCGTCGTCAAGCACGCCGACGCTTCCACGCTGACGGTCGTCGATGCGGTCAAAGCAAAGCTGCCCGACATCCGCGCCACTGCGCCCAAGGGTTTGAACGTGATGCTCACGTTCGACCAGTCGCAATTCGTTCGCGCCGCGCTGAAAGACGTGGTGCAGGAGGCGGTCACCGCCGCGGTGCTGGTCGCGATCATGGTGCTGCTGTTCCTCGGCTCGCCGCGCAGCATGATCATCGTCATCACTTCGATTCCGCTGTCGATTCTGACCGCGATCATTTTCCTGCATCTCACCGGGCAGACGATCAACACGATGACGCTGGGCGGGATCGCGCTGGCGGTCGGGATGCTGGTCGATGACGCCACCGTCGAAGTCGAAAACATCCACCGCAACCACGCGATGCACAAGCCGCTGCTGGTCGCGATTCTCGACGGCGCATCGCAAATCGCCACGCCGACCTTTGTCGGCACGCTCGCCATCTGCATCGTCTTTTTTCCGGTCGTGTTGCTGACCGGTGTCGCGAAATTCCTGTTCACACCGCTTGCGCTGGCGGTCGTTTTCGCGATGCTCACCTCCTACCTGCTCTCGCGCACCCTGGTCCCGACCATGGCCCGTTATCTGCTCCCCGACACCCACGAGGAAAATCTCGGCAGCGGCCGATGGGGCCGCATCGTGCGCGGTTTCGACGCCCGCTTCGAGTGGGTCAAGGAGTCGTATCGCTTCGCCCTCGCCAAGTTCATCGCGCGCCACAACTTCTCGCTGGCCTGCGTCGCGATTCTCATTGTGTCTTCATTGGCGATGCTGCTGGTCGTCGGCGAGGATTTCTTTCCCACCATCGACGCCGGCATGATGAGCTTGCACGTGCGGATGCCGACCGGAACCCGCGTCGAGCACACCGAGTACATGATCGACAAAATCGAGCGCGCGATTCGTACCGTGGTGCCTGCCGACGAGCTGCAAGGCATCAGCGACAACATCGGTCTGCCGCTCTCGTACGATTTGGCGTTCTATCAAACCGACTCGATCGGGCCGCAGGACGCCGACATGCTGATCCAGTTGAAGCCCGACCATAAGCCCACTGCCATCTACCAGCAGAAAATTCGCGGCCTGCTCGAGCGCCAGTATCCGAACGTCACCGCCTACTTCCAGGCCGCCGACATCGTCAGCCAGGTGCTCAATTTCGGCCTGCCCGCGGCTATCGACGCGCAGATCAACGGCAACAATCTGCAATCCGACTACGACATCGCGCTGCGCCTGAAGGACAAGATGAGCCTCATTCCCGGCATCAGCGATCTCAGAATAGCCGAGCCGCAGGACTATCCGACCTTCGGCGTGAACGTCGATCGCGACAAGGCGCTCGAACTCGGCATCACGCAGCAACAGGTCGCCTCGAGCATGCTCTCCACGCTTTCCGGCGCGATGCTGTTGCAGCCCAACTTCTGGCTCGATCCGAAATCGGGCGTGAACTACAGCGTCGTGTCGCAGGCGCCGCAGCATCTGATCGACTCCGTAGCCACGCTGTCGAACATACCGCTGAGCACTCCCCCTTCGGCCAGCGGGACGCAGGGCCAGCCCCAGTTGCTCGGGAACCTCGGCACGATCACCCACGGATGGGATCCCGCCGTCGTCGCGCATTACACGGTGCAGCGCGTCATCGACGTTGACGCCGCCGTTCACGGCCGCGACCTGGGCAGCGTCGCCTCCGCCGTGCAGCGCGAGATCAACGACCTCGGCAAACTGCCCGCCGGCACGCACGTCGTCATCCGCGGCCAGAGCCAGGCGATGCGCGATTCGTTCCGCACCCTTGGCGAGGGCCTGGTTCTCGCCATCCTCCTCGTGTACCTGCTGATGGTCGCGAACTTTCAATCGTGGCTCGAGCCTTTCGTCATCATGATGGCGGTGCCGGGCGCGCTCGCCGGAGTGCTCTGGATGCTCGCGATCACCGGCACGACCATCAACGTCGAATCTCTGATGGGCGCGATCATGGCGGTCGGCGTCGGCGTCGCCAACGGCAACCTGCTGATCACTTTCGCCAATGAGTTGCGCGAGGAGGGCTACAGTCCGCTCGCCGCGGCCATCGAGGCCGGCCGCATCCGCTTCCGCCCGATCATCATGACGGCGCTCGCGATGATTCTCGGTATGCTGCCAATGGCGCTTTCGCTCGGCTCGGGTTCCGAGCAAAATGCCCCGCTCGGGCGCGCCGTGATCGGCGGACTGATCGCGGCGACGATGATGACCTTGTTCGTCGTGCCGGCGGTGTATTCGATCTTCAGCCGCAACCTGGTCGGCAAACATCAACGCGACGCCGAGATCGAAGCAATCAACCTGCCCGGCGCATAGTATATGTCCGAGATGGAAGACGATCCGCGCAACTTCAGCGTGCCCACGCCAGGAAAGGCTTTCTTTGCCGGATGGGTCGCCGCCATTGTGGTAGCTCTCGTCGCGACCGCCGGCCTCGTGCTCGCTCGCGAGCTATGGATCGGCCGCCAGACGTCGGCGCTCGAGAGTGAAAACCAGGCCGGCCCGCACGTACTCGTCTCCGACGTTTTGCAGACCCCGCCCACGCGCGACCTGAAACTGCCCGCCACCATTCGCGGCTTCGACGAGACCGACATTTACGCAAAAATCCCCGGCTACCTGGAGACGATCAAGGTCGACAAAGGCGACTGCATCCACAAGGGCCAACTGCTCGCCATCCTTACGTCGCCCGAGCTCGATCAGCAGGTCGCCAACGCGCGCGCCAACTACAACCTCGCCCTCGTCACCGACGAGCGCAACCAGGCCCTGCTGCGCCAGGCCGTCATCGCGCAGCAGGCGGCCGATGAGTCCCACGCCACGATGCTGCAGGCTAAGGCCACCCTCGAACAGGATATCGCCAACCAAGCTTACGAGACGATCACGGCGCCCTTCGACGGCATCGTTACTGCGCGCTACATCGATCCCGGCCATCTGGTGCCCGCGAACACGACCCCCGGCACACCCGGCCAGGGAGCCCTCATCAGTATCTCCCGCATGGCTCCCCTGCGCGTGTTCACGTACGTGCCTCAGAACATCGCGCCATTCATCAAGAACGGCGACCCCGCGACGATTACCGCCGCCGGCTACCCCGGCCAGAAATTCACCGGCTCCATCACGCGCCATCCCGACGCGCTGTCCCCCGACACGCGCACGATGCTGGTCGAGGTCGATCTCGCCAACGAAAATCAGGCGCTCTATCCCGGCATGTACGCCACCGCCGAGTTCACGGTCAAAATGGGCACCGGATCCCCGATGGTCCCCGACGACGCACTCGTGTTCCGCGACGGCAAGGTCTATGTGCCCGTAGTCCGCAATAATCAGTTGCACCTCGCCGAGGTGACGCTAGGCTACGACAACGGGCAGATGGTCGAGGTCATCAGCGGCATCAACCAGACCGACAAGGTAGCAGTCAACGTGGGCCAAGCAGCCCGCGACGGCGAAAACGTCCAACCCGTCGAGAATACTAAGTAGCCTTCCGAGCCGAAAAATGTTTTCAAGATGACCCGCCCTCAACACCTCACCCTGCGCGTCCATCTGCCAGCCGCGCTCGCGCGCCAACTCGGCGCGCGGCGGAAACAGAGCGGACAAAGCCTGTCCGCCATCATCGTGCAGGCGCTCGAGCGGTTACTTGGCGACGAAGACCAGACCGTATTTCAAACCTCGACCGTAAACGCCCTGATGGAAGGTGCATCGACCGGCGACATGAGGATGGGCGAGCTGAAGACTCACGGCGATTTCGGCCTGGGCACGTTCGACGGACTCGACGGCGAGATGATCGAGCTCGACAGCAAGGTCTTCCAGGTGCGCGCCGACGGCCACGCGCATCCCGTCGAGGATTCGACGCGCACGCCATTTGCAACTGTGAGCTTTTTCAAGGCCGACGAGAGCGCGCGGCTCGATCGCCCCTGCGGTCAGGCTGAAATGCTCGCGACGGTAGCCACGATGCTGCCGTCGCAGAACATCTTCCATGCGCTCAGGATCGAAGGGCGCTTCGACTACGTGAAGACTCGAGCAGTCGCCAAACAGGAGAAATCAGTGGGCCTCGAGCAGGCCGCGCGCGAAGAACCGGTCTTCGAGTTTCACGACGTCGAAGGAACCATCGTAGGATTCTTCACGCCGGACTATCTGCGCGGCGTCAACGTGCCCGGCTATCATTTGCATTTCATCACCGCCGACCGCTCGGCCGGCGGCCATATGCTCGATTGCCGGGTTGCGGACGTGACGATCAAGATTCATCACACGCCGGAGTTCGAACTCGGCACGCCCGGCACCGAGGAATTCCTCAAAGCCGATCTCTCCCGCGACCACACCGCCGCGATAGCAAAAGTCGAACGCTAGCGCTTCACAGCGCGGCGAAATTGCGATTTTCGTGCGGCCACGGCGGCGTGCAGGCGATCGCGTCGAGCACATCCTCGGGTCGTTCGACGAGCGACCACATCGCACGATGACGCTCGTCCATGAAACGCCGCTCGATGCAGCTCTCCAGAAACTTGACGCACGGCGAATAGAAGCCAAGCGTGTTGACCATCACGATCGCTCCGCCGAACAATCCAAGCCGCTTCCACGTGATCGCTTCGAACAGCTCCTCGAGCGTGCCGCATCCGCCTGGCAGCGCGATTACCGCGTCGACTTCGTCGATCATCAGGCGCTTGCGTTCGTGCAAGTCATTTACGATCAGCAGCTCGGTCAAACCGCGATGACCCCATTCGAGGTCGTACATGAAACGCGGCAGGACGCCGATCACGCGGCCACCTTCGGCCAGCGCCGCGTCCGCAAGATGACCCATCGAGCCGACGCTGCCGCCGCCATAGACCAACGTCACCTTGTTGCGCGCTAGCGTGCGGCCCAGGCGCCCGGCGGCGTCGTGATAAGCGGGATCGCACTGACGGCTCGACGCGCAATAAACGCAGACTCGCTTGATAGCCATCGCGCGATCGTATCCGACCGATTCGCGCCCATCCAGATACCGCGCGAATGCCGCTGGTGCCCTAGCGCTTGCCCTCGCTGTTCTTCCAGGTCGGCATCATCGCGTTCGACGGGATCGGCTCGCCCTTGGCCTTGCGCGCGCTCTCGATCCCCGCTATCGGCAGCCCCTCAGGATCGAGCACGCCGAGCTGTGCGAGCATCGACGCCTGATCCCAGTAGATATGCTCGTTGTAAAGCTTGTCGCCGCGAAACTCGACTACCGCGACCGTCGGGACCTCGACGTACTTTCCGGTCGGCTCGACGCCGGGCGCCAGGAAGTCGATTTCGCAGTCGTGCGTGAAACAGAACAGCAATTCGTCCACGACCCGGTCGGGACCGACGGTGCGCGAAATCGGCACGAGCTTTGTGTCCGCAGGCAGGCGCGGGATGAAGTGGTATTTGTAAAAGCGGTGCAGTTCCATTGCGCCGTAGCCGCCGGTCAGAGTCGGGATGTGGTTGACGTAGGCGTCGGGCGTCATCGTGGCCATCGTCGCGTCGGCATCGCGATATTTGAATTCCTGATCGGCGTGATTGTCCCACAGCGCGCTCAGGTCGTAGCGCGGGCCGAGCGTGCGCCGAAACAGTCCGATCGATCGCGAGCGCGCGAGCTGCGCCGCAAACGGATCGTAGGCCTCGGAGCGTCGATCGTTGTTGAAGGCGTGACCGGCGTCCGCATAGACGAAGAACTCGGCATTGTCATGCGCGCTGAACGCGGCGCGAATCTTGTCGCGCGTTTCGGGCGGCACGGCGGCGTCCTTGCCTCCGAAGTGGAACATGATAGGGCATCGCACCGACTTTACCTCGCCGAGATGACCGTCCATGCGCGTGCCGTAGTAGCTGACCGCGGCGTCCACGCCGAGCCGCGCGGCGGCCAGGAAAGCCAGCCGTCCGCCGAGGCAATAACCGACCGCGCCGACCTTGCCCTTGAATTCGGGTTGCGCCTTGAGCGCCACGATCGCGTCGCCGATGTCGCGCAGGCCCTGATCGATATCGAAGCGCCCGCCAAGTTCGCGCGCCGTTTTGACGTCGTCGGGGCTGAAGCCGAGATCGACGCCGGGTTTGAGACGCCAGAACAGGTCCGGCGCGAGTGCGACGTATCCTTCTTCGGCCCACCGATCGGCGACCGAGCGAATGTGCGCGCTGACTCCGAAAATTTCCTGGAGCACCAATATCCCCGGACCCGAACCCGACGGGGGTGCAGATAGATAGCCGCTGAAAGTTCCGCCGTCTTGCGCTTCGATCGTGATTTTTCTGCTGCTCATGTGCGGCTCCTTCTGTGACGCCTTGGCGATTCCATATATAACCACGTCCTGCGGAGAGCATACTTATTCCATCGACGGTCACCGCGTTCCAGCTCGGGAAACCCTGCTTGCCGGGGGATTCATGATCTGAGACCTTTAGCGAATCGACGTGCGCCTTGCGGGCGCGCAAGCATCCGGATGCAGGCCGCTCATCCAAACAGCTCGTCAGAGCAACCGAAATTAGCCGCGTGGATCCCGCGGCCGCGCCGCTACCTGGCGGCGCTGTTCGCGATGCTGATGTCGGCTACGATTTTCGAAGGCTACGACATCACGATCTTCCATCTGGCGACGCCTGAAATCGCGCGGACCTTTCACATGGCCGACCCTGCCATCGGCCTGATGGCGACGATCGTGCGGTTTGGCGGGATGCTGTCGTTCTTCGTGGTAATCCTCGCCGATCGTTACGGCCGAAAACCGATCATCTCCATCGACCGTGGTTTGTTACACGCTTTTCACTCTGTTCACGGCGCTTTCGACCGGCGTGAAGTCGTTCACGATTTTTCAAAGTACGGCGCAGATATTTCTCGCGGCCGAGTTCGGGGTTGCCGTCACGATGATCAGCGAGGAGTTTCCCGACGCGACACGCGGGCGCGCGATCGCGGCGCTGCACATGGTTGCGTTTCTCGGGGTGACTGCCGCCGCACTTAGCTACGCGATCATGGCGGAGTCGCGATGGGGATGGCGCGGTATGTACCTGCTCGGGATCGCGCCGCTGGTGATGGTCGCGTTTTTGAGGCGCCGACTGCGCGAGACTGCGCGCTTCAATGCGCTCGAGCGGGCGCGGGCTGCGGCTTCTCTGCCGCGTCCCGGATTCTGGACCTCGATTCGCAATTCCCTGGCGCCGTTTGCCGGTCCGTATCGCTCGCGGCTGCTGGTCATCGCCGGGCTATGGAACTCGATCGGATTGATCGGCGGCCCGACGGTTACCTACTTCAGCCTTTACGCCCGCCGCGATCATCATTGGAAATCGCACCAAGTCGCGGCGGCGATAATTCTCGCCTACGCGATGGGCACGGTGGGCAGCCTGTTGAGCGGATTTCTGATGGACCGGCTGGGACGAAAATTTACCACCAGTTTCTTCTACCTGATGTCGGGGGCCGCGATGTACGTGCTGTTCACCAGCGACCGTTACGGCGCGATCCTTGCGGGCGAAGTCGTCACGATGTTTGCGTATCAAGCGGCGCGCACCGCGACCTCGGCGCTGTCGACCGAGTTGTTTCCGACCTCGATTCGAGCGACCGGTTACAGTCTGTGCGTGCAAGTGATTGGGCAGATCTGCTGGATGCTGTCGCCGGTCGTTATCGGGCTGCTCTCGGGGCCGCTCGGCGGACTCGGCAACGCGGCGTCGTTCTTTGCAGCCGGCCCGCTGCTTGGCGTCGTGATCGTGCTGTGGTTCGTCCCCGAGACTCGCGGCAAGACATTGGAAGAACTCTCGCCGAGCGCCGGAGAGACGCCTCCAGCCAAATCGGCGCCAATCGCGCCAGCCTGATCGCATCGGTACACACCTTTCGAGCGCCGATTGCGCTTCCGTTCGAAACCGCACTCTGTTACGCCTCGCTCATAATGTAATCGCCCCAGGAGAAACGCCGTGGATTTTAATATTCCCGCCGATGTCACAGCCTATCTGGCCGAGCTGGATGCGTTCATCGAGAAAGAGATCAAGCCGCTCGAACGCGAGAACGACAACATTCGTTTTTTCGACCATCGCCGCGAATGGGCACGCACCGACTTCGAACGCGACGGACTGCCGCGCCATGAGTGGGAAGCGCTGCTGGGCGAGATGCACCGGCGCGCCGACAAGGCGGGACACTATCGCTACGCGCTGCCCAGGGAATACGGCGGCAGGGACGGCACCAACCTCGCGATGGCGATCATCCGCGAGTACCTGGCGGCCAAGGGACTCGGGCTGCACAACGATTTGCAGAACGAAAGCTCAATCGTCGGCAATCTGCCGACGGTGCTGATGTTTCGCGACTTCGGCAACGAGCAGCAGAAGAAGGAATTTATTCCCAAGCTGCTGGACGGTTCGATGCGGATCGCGTTCGGACTCACCGAACCAAATCACGGTTCCGACGCGACCTGGATGGAGACGCGCGGAGTTCGCGACGGCGATCACTGGCGAATCACCGGCGCCAAGATGTGGAATACCGGGCTGCATGTCGCCACCCATGATTTCGTGTTCGCGCGGACCAGCGGCAAAGACGGCAACCCGCGCGGCATCACTTGCTTCATCGTTCCGACCCAAAGCGCTGGCTTCAAGATCGAAGAGTATTTGTGGACCTTCAACATGCCTACCGATCACCCGCGCGTCTCGCTGACCGACGTCGCGGTGCCGGCCGACTCGATTCTTGGCGATCCTGAAAACGGGCTGGCGGTGGCGCAGCATTTCGTCCACGAGAATCGCATTCGCCAGGCGGCGGGTTCGTTGGGTGCGGCGCAATATTGCATCAACGAGAGCGTGAAATACGCCAAGGCTCGCAAGCCGTTCGGAAAACCGCTGGCGAGCAACCAGGCGATTCAATGGCCGCTGGTGGAGCTGCACACCGAAGCCGAGATGATCCGCAACCTCATCCACAAGACCGCGTGGCAGATGGATCAAATGTCGAAGCCCGAGGTCGCGCTCAAACTTTCCGACAAGGTCGCCATGTGCAACTACCGGGCGAACCGGTTGGTGTGCGAAGCGGCGGACCGCGCGATGCAGGTGCATGGCGCGATCGGGTACTCGCGGCATAAACCATTCGAGCACATTTTCCGGCATCACCGGCGCTATCGCATCACGGAGGGATCGGAGGAAATCCAGATGCGGCGCGTGGCGCAATATCTGTTCGGATTTTTCAAAGACCGAAAGCAGCCCGAAGAGTGAAGCGTTCGCGCGACCGGTCGCTTCAGTCTCCGGCTGGGTGCGCTGAAGGAACGCTGGCACGCCCTGTATCCGAAGGCGCCACGCAATTGGGCCAAAAACCCCGCTGGAGTTGACCCCATCTTTTTGGACCGCCACGCCAGCTATTCCGGTTACCCGACTTTTTGTAAGGAAACTTTCCCGGATTGACGAGATTGAGCTACAGACTACCAAGAGAGCATCATTGACACTGAATTGGCTCTATTGACACTGTATTTGCTCTGATGTAACTTCTTTAGCTCGGTAAACTGAAATGAAAGCTGTGAGGGTGGTTGAAGCGCGACTTAGGCCGCTTTAGCTATTTAGGGTTGGGGCGTGATACGAGATCAAAGAACAGCCCGCCGTTCAACACGGAAAGGGATGGCGGACGCGTGTTTTGAATCACCCGGAGGGCAACATTGGGAAGAATGATCGACGATGCTCGCGATGGCACCGGACCGCTGTGGCACCAGGGCATTTAAGGACAGCACTTTATGAATAAATCACATATTACCGCTTTCCTTCTAGCCCTTCTTTGCGTTGGCCTCGCGCCGGTCGCTTTCTGTTCTGACATCACAGGCGAAGTGATCGGGCCGCAAGGTCCAGTGGCTGGAGCTCAAATTACTGTCACGGACTCGGGCGGAAACGTAGTTGGCCAGGCAACGACCAATGACGCAGGCACGTATTGCATTACGGGACTCAGCCCCGGCAATTACAAGACCGAGGTGAATCCTCCGGCAAGCGCGGGGTTCAAAACAGGAACGGCCAACAACACGATATCAGTGGAAGGTATGACGGAAGACTGGTCGCTATCCTCCGCGACATTAGCGTCTTCTTCAGCGAATACGCCCGGAGTTTGCGGCGCGGCGTATCTTGGAGCTTATGTTGGAGGCATCCTGGGAGTCGCTACGGGTGCTGGATTGGGTGCATGCGCCGCTGAGGGCTGTTTTAGCGGCGCCCCCTCCCCGGCCGTCCCGGTGGTTAGCTCGTCCAAATAGATCCCTCGAATGAGCTCGGGTCCTGCGCCATGGCGCACGAGATGTCAGCAATCTGACGCAGCGCCGTCCTGAACGGGATAGTGAACGAAAAAAGGGAATGATAAAGAGGCGTTTTTTGACGACGGGCCTTCTTGCGCTGGGGTTGCTTATGTTCGCGGTACAAGCCCGGTCGGCCGAAATCGCCGGATCAGTCACCGACACTCAGAACCACCCAGTAACCTCGGCGCATGTCAGCGTCAAGGACCAGGCGGGCAACGTTGTTGGCAAGGCGGATGCCGACACTAACGGACACTACTCGATTGCAGGTATTGCGACCGGCGAATACGGCATCTCGCTGGCCTTGCCTGGGACCAAATACCAGGGCCAGACGATCGAGACCGGGGTGCCACCGGAAGGGCTTTGCCTCTACTGGATGGTCTCGCAAAGCACCAGCGCTCTCGCGACCGGTCGTCCCGGCGCGAAAGCCGGGACCTGTACGCCGGTGAGCGCAACGACCGGCGGTGCCACAGGGGCCTCGGTTCCAGCACCGTCATAGCAGGGAGGCACCCTGCACCCTGACACCTTCTTTGGTTGAGTTAGTATCGTAACCCATTCGCAACAGGCCCTCAGGTAACTTGCTTGAGTGTGGCGGGATCAGAGTGATTTACAAACAGGTTCGAACTATGCGCAGCGCTGAGAAAACACGATCAGCAACAAATCCGTTCAGTTTGACTCGGAGTGCAAGAGCGCCTCACAGCGGCGGCGTCTCCAGGTTCCAAGTGGCGCTCCTCGCCGTGCTTGCCGCGGCGCTCGCCGGATGCGCGTCTAAGGCGCCACCGGCGCCGGGCAGCGAGGGCTCACCTTCAGCAGCTCAGCTTCCCGCCGCACAATCGGATTCAGCGCTTGACAAGCTCTGGCAGCAACGCGTGACGGAACAGAAGGATTTAACGATCGGACCGGGCGACGTGCTGGAAATTTCGGTGCCGAACGTAAAGGACCTCGAAGACCGTACCGCGCGCGTCGACGGGAAGGGCGACATCATGCTTCCGCTGGTGGGATCGCTCCACGTTGCAGGACTTACGGAACCGGAGATTATCGACCAACTTACCAACGCGCTCCACAAGTATGCGTACCATCCGGAAATCAATCTGCTGGTAAAGACCTATTCCAGCAGGGTGGTGGGAGTGATGGGAGCAGCACGCTCCCCCGGGCTTTATGTACTCAACGGGCCCAGTGATACCGTTCGCGATCTGATCGAACGCGCTGGAGGGCTCAACGATAACGCCGCGCATGAGGTGCTGCTCAGCCCCGCGCGGCCAGGCTCGAACGCTGACTCGATGCTCGCGCAGCAGGGCGCGAACGGCGCGGCGATGCCCGAGCGGCTTGAGGTCCCGACCGCGGCCGTCGGTGCTGTCGATAACTCCAACGCACAACCTTCGGGTGTCATCAGCAATACCGCACTGAAAAGCGCACTATACCACGTGGGTTCGGCCGCCCTCCGAGAGCGAATTCGATGGCAGCTCGGGGTATGTGATCGCCTTGGATGGTGACTCGCCCTATCGGAAATACGTCGATTTACCGGTAAGGCCTGGCGATACTCTTTTCGTGCCCCTCGCAGGCCAGATTTCGGTGATCGGCTGGGTCTATCACCCCACCGTGCTTCCGGTGACTCACGGTCTGACAACACTGAACGCAGTTTCCGCGGCGGGAGGCATGATGTACGCGGCGGATCCGGCGACCGTAAAGATCATGCGACGCGAAGCCGGTGACCAAACCCAAATAATCCACGTAAATCTGGCAGAGGTTCAGCGGGGCCAGGCGCCGGACGTCGCCCTGCAGGCGAACGACGTTGTGGACGTTGGATATTCGGCGGTGAAAATTCCCGGATACGCGCTTTATCTCGCGGCGCAGGGGATAGCTACAATGGCCCCGGCCGCAGCAATCATGAGTGGATTCTGATGCCACAAAACACAATGTTGGAACCGCGTAACGATCCTGGGCAGTACGTGGAAGCGCATCTCGTGCGCCGCCCGCCGCGCAATGCGGGTCACGAGCCGTGGATTGAGTTTCACGAATACCGTCGCATCGTGCAGAAGCACCTGCGCCTGGTGATTGTGATCGCGGCGGTATGCGTGGGTCTCACGCTGATGCATGACTTGATGGCGGGGCCGACCTACACGGCCAGCACCACGCTGCTCATCCGATACACCCCATCACGGGTGTTCGAGGACGAAAGCGTTGCCGCGCCGCAGGACTCTTCGCAGGAACCGTATGATGACACGCAGTCCGAGCTGCTCAAGTCAAGCAGCCTCGCAACCCGGGTGATTCTCGACCAAGGATTAATGAAGCTGGAGGCTCGGCCCTCCCACGCCTCCGGGTCGTGGTTGCCCGGGTGGGGCGTCTTGCGGTCCACGCTTGCGGGTTGGTTTCCCAGCCTTGCGGCGAAGCAGGCTGCTCCGACGTTGGACGATCCACTGGCGGACAGCGTCCCCCGTTCCGTGGTCCAATGGTATTTGGGCGCGCTAGAGGTCAAGCCCATCGAAAACACGCAATTGGTGCAGGTCGAGTTCACGACCTCGGATCCCAAGTTGTCGGCGCGAATGGCCAATGCCCACGCACGCGCATTTATTCGGCAGGGAATCGAGCTCAGCGCCCAGGCGAGCGACGAGGCTCAGCGATTTTTGGCCGGTAAGCTCGACGAACTCAAGCAGCGCGTCGAGCAATCGGAGGTGGCGCTCAACAACTACCGGCGCGACAAGGATATCGTCCCAGGATTGATCTCGCTCAACGGCAGCCAGGATATGGTGGTCGAGCAGCTCAACAAACTCAACCACGACCTTCAGGACGCGCACCTCAAGACCATCACCTTGGGCACCCAGCTCGAGCTCGTGAAGGCCGGCCACACTGATGCCCTGCCCCAAGTGATGGACAATAAGGTGATCCAGGGCTTGAAAGGTGACCTTGACCAGCTCGAATCGCGCTATGCCAGTATGCGCGGCGAGTACACCGATGAATATCGGGAAATGCGAGAGCTGCGCGAAAAGATCGGCGGGACGCGCGCGGTTCTGGATCGCGAGCTCAAGACCGCGGTCGCCAGCGTGAACGAGCAATATCAGGCTGCGCTCAAGAGCGAAGAAGCGATCAGCGCCGAGCTCGACAGCCAGAAGGGCTTTGCGCTGGGGCTCAACGACGCCGCAATCAAATACGTCATGCTTGAGCGCGAGGCCGACACCAACCGCGAGCTTTACAACGCCGTGCTCAAGCGAATGAAGAACCTGACCATCATCGGAGACGCACATGCGTCCAACGTTTCGGTCGTAGACCCGGCGCAACCGCCGCTTGGCCCGTCGAGCCCACGCACCAGGCGCGACCTGGTAGCCGCGGCCGCGCTGGGATTGCTGCTGGGGATTTGCGGCGCGCTATTCATCGAGCGGCTCGACAACACGCTTAAGACCCCCGAGGAGCTGGAACGCTATCTGAAGCTTCCCGGTCTGGCAACGATACCTGACTTCAACAGCGCCATCTCCCTCGGCTCGCGCTACCGCGCGGGATACCTGCCAAAGCCCGCGGTAGCAGAACTGCCCGCCAATGGCGCGCACGGACGGGACCTGGTCGCGACCTATGGCAAATACTCCGTACTGGGCGAGTCCTTTCGCCAGCTTCGCACCGCGCTGCGGCTGTCGCGGGCGGGGGCGCCACCCAAGGCGACCATGTTCACCAGTGCCGTTCCCGGCGAAGGAAAGACCACGGTCGCCGTCAACACCGCCTCAGTATTTGCGCAGACCGGCTCGAAAGTGCTGGTAATCGACGCGGACATGCGGCGCCCGAGATGCCATCGTTTACTTGGTTTGCAGAACCGCCTGGGTCTGAGCGAGGCGCTCACCGGGGCGGGCGGAACGGAGCTGGTGCAGCCGACCCCGGTCGAGAATCTCTTTTTTCTGAGTTGCGGGAGGATTCCTCCGAACCCAAGTGAGCTGCTCGGTTCATTGCGGATGAAGGAATTTCTGCGGGAACTTTCTGAAACGTACGATTACATTGTCATCGATTCGTCGCCGGTGATGTTGGTGAGCGACCCGCTGGATCTTGCTCAGGTAGTTGACGGGGTGGTGCTGGTTACCGCGGGCGGACACACACCCCGCCATCAGGTCGCCGCGGCGCTGGCCCGTCTCGAATACACGAACGCGAAGATCCTGGGCGTCGTACTCAACAAGGTGCGGCTGTACAAGGCGGATTTCCCGCACTATTACTCCAAGGCCTACCAAGGATACTACCAGGGTTTCAATAACCCAGACGCCGACGAAACATCGTTCGAGGACGCTTCTGCAGAGGCTGACAGTCCCCAGCGCGCGAGCGACGGCAACTAGGCGGGCTCGTCGCCGCTTCGCTCGACTATGATCCCTCTAGCGATGCGCGTCCGCCCAGGTTTGCGACTGCGTGCGCACCCAGTCGATTGATTTGACCGACCGTGCAGTGATCGGGGGACTGGTCCTTCTTATCCTCGTCACGCCGCTGTGCTTCGGGACGGTTCATCCCTGGGCATATCACACTGCTGAGACTTTGGTCTTCGCCATGCTTGCCGCGGCGCTCTTGCGGATGCGCGCGGCGCAGCCGGCGAGCAAGGGTGCGGCGGCGGTGCTAAGCGTCGCGTCACCCGCTGCAGTACTGGCGCTCCTCATCGGTTTCCAGCTGGCACCCATCCCGCCGTCGCTTTTGCACGTCCTGTCGCCGCGAGCCTACGACTTTTATCAGCACGCGCTGGACGGATGGCCAAAAGCGTCCGATTATCCCCGGCCTGAGGCCCGGCCGGCGCAGGCTGCGACCGCCGAGACCGGAGTGGTGGTGATGCCGACGGAGAGCGAGGTAAAGAGCGGCGCGCCGGTTCCGTTTACCTCGAAGCGCGAGAGCGGTGAGGTGGCTTCGCCGCCAGTGGTGGGGCGCTCTCCCGCGGATGCTGGCTGGTATGGAACTGCGTGGCGGTCGGTGTCGCTCGCGCCCCCGCTCGGGATTGCAAGCGCGCTGCAACTCTTTGCCGCGTTCGGGCTTTTTGTGATTGTGGCGCTCTACCCGATCACGCCCGAGGCGACCCCGCGCGACCAGGATCCGCTTACCCGTTTGCTCGTGGCGGCGATCCTGATCAGCGGAGTTGTCGTGGCGGCCGTCGGACTGGTGCAGCAGGTCACCTGGAACGGCAAGCTGCTGTGGTTCTTTATCCCGCTCGATTGGCGCGCGCCAAAACTGGGCTGGCAGCGCATGATGGGCCCTTTCGTCGATCCCGACCATTTTGCGGCTTATCTCGCGATGACCGTGCCGCTGTTCATCTCGCGGGCTTGGGACGCGCTGGCAGCCGGCGATGGGCGCGAACGCGATGAGACGGTGCCGATTCTGTGCAGCGCGGCGCTCGTCGTTGTGCTGTGCGCGATGCTTCTGAGTGAATCGCGCGCAATCTGGGTGGGGACAGTGGTGTCCTGCGTACTTTTTGCGGTGATGGCGAGTCGAATAAGAACACCAGCGGTGTTCCGCGCGCGCGCCGACGGTGCGCGCGCCTGGGTGCCAAGGCTGGGGCTTGCGGCGCTTGCGATCGCCGCGCTCTCGATCGCACTCATCGGTTCCGCGGGCAGGGGGCAGGTCGACACCCGGATCGACCAGAGCGTGGCCGGGGGGCTCGGCTTTTGGTTCCGCGCGCATATCTGGCGCGACACGCTGCGGATGTTCCGGGACTATCCGTTGCTCGGGGTCGGCTTCGGATCGTGGGCTGAGGTATTCCCTCACTATCAGACAGGTCCATGGCCTCCCATGCTTTTGCGCAACGCCCACAACGACTATGTCGAAACCGCCGCGGAGCTTGGAATCCTGGGCGTTGCCGCATTCGCGATGATCGGATGGCGAATCGCGCGGGTCATATGGAAGCGATGGGACCGCGTGTCCCCCCGCGCGCAACTGACGCTGGCCGCTCTAGTGGCCGGAATGTCGGTCGAAGCGTTCCACGAGTTGTTTGATTTCAGCCTCACCACCCCGGCCATCGGATTTCTGTTCACAATCTACGCGGCATTGATGGTGAGGATCGCGGTCGCCGGCGCCCCGGAAACCGAGTCCGCGATCCGCGCCCGCAGGTTGGTTCGAGGTGCCGGTCCCTATGCCGCCGCGGCGGCGGGGATTCTCGCGATCGCATCCACCGTCCAGGGAAGCGTGATTTATCCCTACTATCCGCCGGCCAAGACGTTTGATGCGGCGCGCACGATGGTGCTGCTGCACCCGGCCAACGCCGGCCTGCGTCTCGCGTTGGCGTCGTGGTACCCAAACTCGCCCATTGGGCTCGCGGAGGTTGCGCGGGCGGTATGGATCGACCCGCGCAATCCGTTCGCGCGCGACTTCTACGCTCGCAGCCTGGCCGAGAATGGGCGCACCGCCGAGGCGCTGAATCAGATTACGATCTCGGTGATGCGCGCGCCCGACTCCAGTGACCACTTCTACCTCAGCCCTCGGATAATGCCGTACCTGGCGGCGCCCGATCGCCAGGCTATCGAACGGGGTCTGGTCGAAGCGATGGCGCGCGGATACTCGGGCGCGACTGACAGCCTCGGCGCATTCTACGTCGATACCGGGCGCACTCTGGATGCCGCGCAGGTTTACGAGCGCGGTGCGGCCTCCGAGCAGGATCCCGGTCGTCGTGCGCAACTTCTGATGACCGCGGGGCAGACCTATGCGAGCACGCGACGACTTGACTGGGCGCGCCGCTGCTTTGAGGAGGCCCGCGCCTTGCGCCCGGAAGACCCGGAGCCATATTCTGCGCTATTGACCGAGGTGTTCGTCGCGCAGAAGGACGCCTCTGCCGCTGAGATCGTTTTGAAGGAAGCGCTGGATGCCGGCGTTGACCCGGTTCCGATGTTTGCAGCGTTCGCTCAAGTGGCGCAGGCCGCGGGCCAACCCGACAAGGCGCGCGCAGCCTTGGTGAAGATGGTCGAGTACGAGCCGACCTACGACAACCTGCTGCGCCTGGGTTCTTTCGACTTGGGGGCGCGCGACTATGAGCGAGCATCTCAGACCTTCCGCCGCGCCACGGAAATCGACCCGACGAACCCCCGGGCGTGGGTTGAACTGGCGGGCGCGGAGGACGGCGCCTACCAATACGTCGCCGCCGACCGCGACTATCTCCGCGCGCGCGCGCTTGCCCCGAACGACATCGAGGTGCGTGAGAGCTACGCAGCCTTCCAGAAGAAGCTGGCTGCCGGGCGTTCGGACGCCGCGCAGAGTGTTGCGCCGGCGCTTGGGGCAGGCAACGCCGACAAATTGCCGTGACAGATTGCAGCTGTTGAGGGCACCAGGTCGATGAAAGTGGTGATTTTGGCCGGCGGATTGGGCACGCGGCTTCGCGAGGAGACCGAGTTCCGGCCCAAGCCGATGGTGGAGATCGGCGAGCGCCCGATCCTCTGGCACATCATGAAGATCTATGCGGCGCATGGATTCAGCGACTTCGTGATTTGCCTGGGCTACAAGGGCGACGTGATTCGCGACTATTTCATGAACTACGAGCTCCGAAACCGCGACTTCACCGTGACCCTGGGCTCCCGCGATTTGGAGGTGCACGACAGCCACGGAGAATCCGGATGGCGTGTGACATTGGCGGAAACGGGACAATCCGCGATGACCGGAGGCCGGATCCGCAAAATTCGGCCCTACGTCGGCGACTCCACCTTCATGGTGACCTACGGCGACGGTGTCGCCAACGTGGATGTCGCGCGGCTTGCGGCCTTTCATTCGCGCCAGCACCGGCTCGCGACCGTCACCGCCGTGCGCCCGTCGTCGCGCTACGGCGAGCTCGCCATTCGCGACGGCGCCGTGACGCTGTTCCAGGAAAAGCCGCAGGTCACTTCGGGGTGGATCAACGGAGGTTTTTTTGTCTTCGAGCCCGGCGTGTTCGATCTGATCGAGGGTGAAGACGACACGCTCGAGACCGGGCTCCTCCCGCGTCTGGCCGCGCGTAACCAGCTCTCGGTCTATGAGCACGAAGGTTTTTGGCAGTGCATGGATACTTATCGCGAGGTCCAGCAGCTTAACGCGATGTGGGACGCGGGCGCCGCGCCCTGGAAGGTCTGGAGCTAGGTGGCCGATCAATTCTGGAACCGCCGCGTCCTCGTGACCGGACACACCGGCTTCAAGGGAGCATGGCTCTCGATGTGGCTCCGCGAGCTCGGCGCACAGGTGTCGGGCTACGCGCTTGCGCCCGAGTCGCCCGGCGGAATCTTCTCCGCGTGCAAGCTTGAAGGCGTGATCGACTCACGCATCGGCGACATCCGCGACCGCGAATGTCTGCGTGGCGCATTCGAGGAATCTCAGCCGGAGATCGTTTTTCACCTGGCGGCGCAGCCGCTCGTGCGCCGCTCTTATTGCGAGCCGCTCGCGACGCTTGAGACCAACGCGATCGGCACCGCCAACGTGCTCGAAGCGGTGCGGCACACGCCGTCGGTGCGCGCGGTGGTCGTTGTGACGAGCGACAAGTGCTACGAGAATCCTGAGAACGCGCGTGCGTTTCGCGAACGCGACAGACTCGGCGGAGCGGATCCCTATAGCGCGAGCAAAGGCTGCGCCGAGATTGTTGCGCATGCGTGGCGCCGCTCGTTCCTGGAAACCCGCGACCCTCCAGTCGCGCTTGCGACTGCGCGCGCGGGCAACGTGATCGGCGGCGGCGATTTCGCCGAGGACCGCATTGTCCCCGACGCGATCCGCGCGTTTAGCCACGATCAAGTCCTGTGTGTCCGCAATCCCGGTGCGATTCGACCGTGGCAGCACGTGCTTGAGCCGCTGTCGGGGTACCTCGCGCTTGCCCGCGCACTGATCGAGCGCGGCCGGAAATTCTCCGGCGCGTGGAATTTCGGCCCACAAGATTCCGCCGCTGCGACAGTTGCGCAGCTCGTCGAGCTTCTGAGCGATGCGTGGGGTGGCGCGCGATGGCGCGTCCTGCCCGCCGCCGACGGGCTTGCCGAGGCGCGGATGCTGCGGCTCGACACCGCCAAGGCACGCAAGCGCCTGGGTTGGCGCCCCCGGCTTTCGATTCGCGAGGCGGTGGATCTTACCGTCGAGTGGTATCGCGCGGCGCTGGCTGTACGCGGACCGCGGCTTTACGATCTCAGCGTCGAGCAGGTTCGGCGCTACTGCCGAATCGGAGAGGCCGTGGCGCCCGACACGCGCCGCGGCACGCACGTGTGGCCGTGATTTTTCACGAAACCGACATTCCGGGAGCCTGGGTTATCGATCTGGAGTATCGCGCCGATTCGCGCGGCTTCTTCGCGCGGGCCTTCTGCGCCCGCGAATTCGAGGCGCACGGCATCAATCCCGCGGTCGTGCAGTGCAACCTCTCATACAGCCACGCTCGCGGAACACTGCGCGGAATGCATTACCAACTGGCTCCGCAGGCCGAGGCGAAGCTGGTCCGATGCACCGCCGGTGCGATCTTCGACGTAATCGTCGATCTGCGGCCAGGATCTGCGGCCTACTGCCGGTGGTACGGCGTCGAGCTGACCGCATCCAACCGGCGGATGCTCTACGCGCCGGAAGGATGTGCCCACGGTTATCTCACGCTGGTGGACGGAACCGACGTCTTCTACCAGGTATCTGCGTACTATGCGCCCGAGGCGGAGCGCGGCGTGCGATGGAACGATTCCGCCTTCGGCATCCGATGGCCATTCGAGCCGTCGGTGATCTCCGAACGCGATCGCGCTCATCCGGATTTCGTACCATGAAGCGGGTGATCGTAACCGGCGCATCGGGATGGATCGGAAGCCATGCGCTTCCGTTCCTTGTCGAGCGCGGCTACGAGGTGCATGCCGTCGCCAATCGCGGCGGGTCGGCGCCCGCGCGCGGCGTAGAGTGGCATCGGGTGGATCTCCTGGACGAATCGGCCGTGACGGCGATGCTTGAGCGCGTCAGGCCGACGCATCTGCTTCACCTCGCATGGTACGCCGAGCCCGGCAAGTACCAGATGTCGGAGCAGAACTATGCCTGGTGTCGCGCGGGAATCGATCTGCTGCGCGCATTCGCCGCGACCGGCGGGCGCCGCGCGGTCTTCGCCGGCAGCTGCTTCGAGTACGATCATTCGGCAGGAGTGTGCTCGGAAACGGACACGCGATGCGCTCCCACCACACGCTACGGCGCGTGCAAGCTTGCGCTGTCCCAAGTTGTGACGCGCCCGCCGGGCGATCTCAGCACCGCGTGGGGAAGAATCTTCTACCTTTACGGTCCGGGCGAGTATCCGTCGCGTCTGGTGCCGTCGGTGATCGGGTCTCTCCTGCACGACGAGCCCGCGCGATGCACCCACGGACGCCAGTTGCGCGACTACCTGCACGTCGCCGATGTCGCATCGGCGTTCGCGGCGATCCTCGATGCAGAAGTCGAGGGGATCGTGAACATCGGGTCGGGTGAGGAAGTCACGGTCCGCGCGCTGGTCGAGATGATCGCGGACGCGGTCGGTGCGCCGCGCTCGATGCTCGAGTTCGGCGCGATCGCCGCCGCGCCCGGCGACTCGCCGCGCGTCGTTGCCGATGTCCGTCGCCTGCGCGACGAGGTCGATTTCCGGCCGCGGTGGCAGCTCGGCGATGGACTGGCTCAGACGGTAAAGTGGTGGCGTTCGCGCGAATCTCTCGCGAGCGAGCGCGCCGGCAACGAGGCGATCTCCTCGGCCGCCCGATCGAGTTCAACGCGATGAGCCAATCCGCCGACCTCACCAGCGCTCGCGTGCTTGCGCGCAATACGATTCTGAACCTGGTGGGCGGAGCCGCGCCCTTCCTGGCCGCGCTGGTCGCGATCCCGATTCTCGTACACCATCTCGGCTACGAGCGCTACGGCGTCATGACGCTCGCGTGGCTGGTGGTCGGTTATTTCAGCGTCTTCGACATGGGACTGGGTCGCGCCGCGACCAAGCTGATAGCCGAGGCGCTGGGCGGCGACGAGCCCGGCGGCATCGCTGCGGTCGGATGGACGGCGCTCACGATGATGGCGGTGTTCGGTGTGGTTGGCGGTGTTGCGATGGCGGCGGTATCGCCCTGGCTGGTGCATCGAGTCCTCAATATACCGCCATCGCTGCAATCCGAGGCGCTTCACACCTTCTGGCTGCTCGCGATCGCGTTCCCGCTCATCATCAGCGGGAGCCCTCTGGCAGGAATGCTGGCGGCATTCCAGCGCTTCGACCTTCTCAACGCGGTCGGCGTGCCATTCGCATTCTTCAGCTATCTCGCCCCGCTGGCGGTGCTGCCTTTTTCGCACAGCGTCTTCTGGATCGTCGCGGTGCTGGTGGCCGGACGCGCCGCGTCCTGGGGCGTGCACCTTCTTTTGTGTGTTCGCGTATTCCCTCCCTTCGGCAGACGCATCGCGGTGCGGCGCGCGATGCTCGCGCCGCTGTTCTCGTTCGGCGGGTGGGTCACGGTGTCCGCGATTACCGGGCCGATAATGGTTCACCTCGACCGCTTCTTTATCAGCGCGATGATTTCGGTTGCCGCGGTCGCCTACTACTCGGTGCCGTTCCAGGCCGCATCGAAGCTGACCATGCTGCCCACCGCGCTGGCGAGCGTGATGTTCCCGGCGATGTCCACGGAGCTTGCCGCCGATCCGGCGCGCGCGGCGCGCCTGTTCGATCGCGCCGTGACCTACGTCTTCATCGCGCTGTTCCCGGCGGCGTTGGTGGCGGCCGTGTTCGCTCCCGAGATCATGACGCTCTGGATCGGGAGCGATTTCAGCGCGCACAGTTTCTGGGTGATGCGATGGGTCGCGCTCGCAGCCATGGTAAACGGTCTCGCCTTTCTCCCCTACGGCCTGGTGCAGGCCGCGCATCGGCCCGACCTGACCGCGAAATTCCACGTGGTCGAGGTGCCCGTTTACCTCGCCGGGCTGTGGCTCGGGCTGCGCCTTTACGGAGTAGAGGGCGCTGCGTTCGTTTACCTGGGGCGGGTCGCGCTCGATGCCGCGCTGCTCTACTGGGCTTCAGCGCGGATATTGCCGGGCGTGCGCCCCGCGGTCATGCATACCGGATTGCGCCTTGCCGGAGGGGCGGTCGCGATCGGCCTGGCGTTCGCGATCGCGGCGCCTGCTCTTCGGGCCGCCTACGTGGCTCTGGTCGTGGCCGCATTCGGGGCGTGGGGATGGCGCATGATGCTGGCCCCATCGGAGCGCGAAAGCGTGCTAATCCGCCTGCGCGCAGCGATACCGCTGATGTCGCGATGAGCCGATGAACACCGCAGCCGTCGAAATCCGACCGGACTTACAGCGCGAGATCCGCTCGTTGCCGCGCCCCAACTGCTCCCTGTGCGGCACTGGCGGCCAGCCGCTGTACGAGGGGCTCAAAGATAGGCTGTTCAACGCCCCGGGCGAATGGAACCTCAAGCGATGCCCGAACCCGCAATGCGGTCTTCTGTGGCTCGACCCGATGCCGCTCGAAGAGGATATCGGGATGGCCTACGAGACCTATTTCACTCATGCGGCGCTCGAGGATGCGCCCCCACCGGCTGCGCTTGGAGCGCGCCGGCGCGCGGCCGAGTTTTGCAGGTCGGCCTACCGTGCCTGGCGCTTCAACTACGGAGATGACGCCGGCAAACCATTGCGATGGTTGTTCGCGCTGCCGATCCTGCTCTCGCGCATTGAATGCGACGGCCTTGATATTCCGCTTCGCTATCTCGCCGTCGCCGAAAAGGGGCGCATACTCGATGTCGGATGCGGTGACGGCTCGGTGATGAAGCTCGCCCAGGAGCTTGGCTGGAACGCCGAGGGCGTGGACTTCGATGCGCAAGCGGTTGATGCGGCACGGCGCAGGGGACTTTCCGTCAGGCTTGGAGGTCTGGCCGAGCAGCGCTACCCGGACGAGTCATTCGATCTGGTTCTGATGAGCCACGTCATCGAGCACGTCCACGATCCGCTTGCGACGCTTCGCGAAATCCGCCGGGTGCTGCGCGCGGGTGGTACATTGGCGGTCACGACACCCAACGCCGGCAGTTGGGGCCATCGTCATTTCGGTCTCAACTGGCGCGGGCTTGAACCGCCGCGACACCTTCAGATCTTCACCGGCAATAGCTTGGCCGCGCTCGCGAAGCACGCCGGGTTCGTCCAGAGCAATGTTTCGAGCACGCTTCGCATCACGGGGTACGTGTTTACTCAGAGCCGTCTAATTCGCCGGTCCGGGCGCGGCGACATGATGCGCCCGCCGACCCTGCCGGTGCTTTACGGGCGCGCGGCGGCGTTTGCCGAGATGTTGATGCGTATATGGAACCCGCTGACTGCAGAGGAGCTTTTGCTGGAGGCCCGCAAGTGAGCATCGGTTCCAAAATCTCCATTGCGATGGCGGTGTACAACGGGGAGCGGTTCATCGGCGAGCAGCTCGAGAGCTTCGTCCGCCAGACCCGATTACCCGACGAACTAGTGGTAAGCGACAACGCCTCGACCGATCGCACGGTCGAGATCGTGCGCGACTTCGCGCGGCGAGCGCCCCTTAAGGTCCGTCTCCTCATCAATGACTCGCAATCTCGGCGCGGCCAAGAATTTCGAGCGTGCGATTCGCGAATGTACCGGAGACATCATCTTTCTGAGCGACTGCGACGACGTTTGGTATCCGAACAAGGTCTCGGTGATGGAGCAGGCCCTCGCCGAATCACCGCGAGCGGGGGTCACACTCTCCGACGCTGACCTGGTCGATGAGCATCTGGAACCTCTCGGTGGCCGCTTATGGCCAGCGCTCGGTTTCCGATACCGGAGCCGCGACCACCAAAAACTGATCGCCGGCAGCACCTTCAACAGACGCGTTCCAACAACGGGTTGCTGCCTCGCCTTTCGTGCGAGGTTCAAACCGCTTGTCCTGCCTCTGCCAGATGGTTACCTGCACGACATTTTCATTGCATGGACAATTATGTGTTCAGGGGTTGGCGGGGTTGCCCTGGTGCCGATGGCGCTAATCGCGTACCGGCAGCACCCGAATCAGACCACCAGGATCACGCGTGGAGCAAAGTCCGATGAGCCCGATCCAGGGCTTTTTGCACAACGCTTTGCCAGCAGAAAAGAGAGGCCGATCCGAGCTTTAGCACCCGTGATTACGAGACTGGAAAGCGCCTATCAGCGTGAGGACGCTAACAAGAAGCTTTTGTCCGCAGTGCTCCGTCATTGGCGAGCACGTTGTGAGTTGCCGGCGGGCCGATTCGAACGCTTGCCGGTCATTTTCAGGGAGCTGGCAACACTGCGTTATTGGCGGTTTTCAGATGGCATATCCACCGCCGTAAAGGATCTCATCTTCGTTCACTGAGAGAACTGAGGCTGCGGATGGCGACCATCACAACCATCATTCCAACCTACCAGCGCCCATGCCTTCTTCGAGGCTGCATCCGCAGTATACTGGCTCAGAGCTATCCCGATTTCGAAGTGCATGTGTATGACAACGCTTCAGGCGATGAGACACCCGAGGTGGTTGCGCAGTTCGCCGCGCGCGATCCACGAGTCAAATACCACGTCCATCCGCGCAACATCGGCATGATGGAAAACTTCGCCTACGGCATCGCGCAGGTCGACACGCCCTATTTCAACATTCTGAGCGACGACGACTTCCTGCTGCCCGGATTTTTTGACGCCGCAATCGACAACCTGACAGCCGATACAGAGCCCGGTTTCTTCTTTGGTGGATTGCTATTCTTCGACGGAGCCAAAGCGGTCGCCGCGCCTGTCGAAGGTTGGAATATCGAGGGAAGGGTCGAGCCGTCGACGATTTTCCGAGCGCTCTTCCCCGGCAGCTGGATAACGTGGACCAGTTCGCTGTTCAGGACAGCAGCAGTCGCAGCGGCCGGTGGCTTCAAGCCCGAACTGGGATACGGCGCCGATGTGGAACTTCTGCTGCGGCTTGCGGTCCGGAACGCAGCGATCGTTTCTCGCAAGCCGTGTGGGGTGATGAATCTGCACCACGGCAGCGCGTCGGCCGCGGACGGCGGTCAGCAATACTCGGCTGCCAGGATTCTCACGATCTTCGAGAGTGTCGAGAATGCAGTCGAACTGGCGCTGCGTGAAGGATCGATTACGCAGGAAGAGGCGCGCTCCTTCCGGACGATAATCAGGAACGGCATCGAATGGCGGCTATTTCGCCGAGCGTTCGTGCAGCTCGCGCAGGGGCACAGGGCGTCAGCCTTGGAAACAGCCGAAGTTCTCAGACGTCGGTGCGGGAGTGCCAGGTTGGCGGCTATCGTGCGCGCGGCGGCCGGCGCCAACCCCGTCGGGCGGCTCACCTGCGCGGGTCTTCGCTCAATCCGCCGCGTTCGCGGAAGATTACGCCGTCAGGCGCCGACAGATCGATATAGGGAATACGAAACCCTGATCGAGCGCGTACGCAATGAGCTGGAACCAGAGCCATCCGAGGCGCTCGGCAGAACAATGCGAATCGCGGCCGGCTGAGCTGAGTTCAGTTAGAAATGATGGCCAGCGGGTCAAAAGACAACGTGCGCGGCGATAAGAGGACTGTGGCTGTTTTTCATCCGCGGCTCGGCTTTGGCGGGTCCGAAGCGGTTGCGATGTGGGCGCTTGAGGCTCTCAAGCACGAGTTCGACGTATCTATCGTGACGACCAACGCGGTTGATCTCGCCGCCTTGAATTCGTTCTACGGCACCGCAGTTCGGGAGGGGGAAGTTAAGGTTCGACAGCTACCGATACCGCGAATGCTATCTGGAATTCGGAGCGGGGCTGCGATTCGTGGCGCTCTTTTCCAGAGCGCGATCCGGCAAGTCGCCTGCGAATATGACGTTTTGATTAGCGCTTACAATCTATCCGATTTCGGCGTTCCCGCTATTCATCTGCTCGATTTGTCCTGGGACGAGGAACTGCGGACCCGGTTCGCTGAGAGCCCACGCGGTTTCGAAGGCTTGTTCCATCGGGTTGCTCCCGTGCGCGCTATCTATCTGTGGCTGGGGCGTCGCATGTCAAACCCGTCGGGGCGGGATTTGTTTTCGGGCGAAGACGTTCTGCTCGCCTACTCGGGTTGGATAGCCTCGGTTATCGAGCGCAAGCACGGATTGAGATGCGGGGTGCTTTATCCTCCAGTTCCAGGTGGATTTGCAGACGCGCCCTTCGAGAGCCGTAATGACGATTTCGCTTGCATTGGCAGAATCTCGGAGGAAAAGCGTCTTGAGCGGGTGTTCGAGATCCTGGGCAAGGTTCGCGCTCGCGGGTATCAAGTGCGACTCCGCATGATCGGGGATCTCGGCACGAATAAATATGCGCGCAAAATTCAGGCGCTCGCACACAGGTTGCCTTGGGTTATTCCGGAAGGTTCGGTTTCCGAGCAGCGCAAACAGGAAATCTTGAGCTCATGTCGCTATGGCATTCATGGCGCTGAGGGCGAAGGCTTCGGCATCGCGGTAGCCGAGATGGTTAAGGCGGGTTGTATCCCGTTTACCCCAGTCGAGGGAGGTCCCGCGGAAATTCTGAGCCACGAGGCCCTGCTCTACCGCGACGACGATGACGCGGTGGAGAAGATCTGCGCGGTGCTCAACCGGCCGGCGTTGCGAGCGAGCCTTTTGGAGCATCTGAGGCGGCAGGCCGAAAAGTTTTCCGCCGAGAACTTCATGCGCGACCTCCGGGCGGTTGTCGATAAGTTCCTGACCGGCGATTCGAGCGGCTCGAAACTTAGCCGCGCAGCCGTCGGGGGTGCCTTATAATGCCTCGGCGTCAAACGGTATCGCTGGTGCTGATCGGGATAGCCGCGCTCTGCATCCGACTCGCACCGCTCGCGCGAGGCGACCTGAAATTTCAGACCGGTTGGGACGCGTCGGACTATATACCGCTTGCCCAGGGTATTCAGCACGGCTGCGGATTCGCGAGATTCGACAATGGACACTGCGCCAGCGCCGACGTGTCCAGACCTCCGGGCTATCCCTTCTTCGTGGCGATGATGCCGGGCCTGCGCACGGTGCTTGTGATCCAGGCGTTGCTTGGCGCCGCCCTTTGCATCTGGCTCGGCTGGTTCGTCAGCACGCGTTGGGGCAGTGGCGCTGGACTCACGGCCGCGGCCCTTCTCGCAGCGGACATACCCTCGATCGTTTACGGCGCAATGATAATGTCGGAAGCGCTGTTTCAGTTTCTGCTGACCGGAGCCATTCTGTTGCAGCTTTCAGCTATCATCGCAGACGAATTAAACGCGCGAACCGCCGCCAAGGTTTTTGCTGCCGCCGGTCTGCTCGCCGCTGCCGCCATGATTCGGCCCACCGGTATTTTTCTGCCGCTGTTTGCGCCGCTTCCGTTCTTGTTCATTAAGGGCGCCAACTGGCCGCGCGCGTTGGTATTCGGCGTGTTGGCTTTCGCAATTTCGATTGCACCCATGCTGGCTTGGACGGCGAGGAACCAGCGGGTCGCCGGGGTGGGAACGACCGACACCGATTCAGCGGGCATTCTCTACTATTATGACGCGGCTGGTGTTCTGTCGTACGCCACCCATCGCGATTTTTTCACCGTGCAAAGTGAATTGCATCGCGATGCGGACAGCCGAGGTGATAATTCGCGTTCTGGATCGGCCAAGCCGGGCGCCTTGGTTCGCGAAAGTCTTGAGATATTCCTCCAACATCCAATTGCCACGGTCGTCGTTATGGGTCGCGGTTTCCTTTTGATAGCGACCGTGCCCGACCGCAATGAGTTGAACGAGATCATTGGAACTCATGGCGCTGGTCCGTTCGGGCTTCCACCATCGGCAGATATTTTGATCCGAGTTCGAAACACGCTGCGCTCACCCTTACTGGCAATCCTTGTTCTACTTCAGCTGGTCGTGACCTTGTTTGTGTGGACGGGCGTAGGGCGGGCAATTCTGCGCGACGGGATGCATTCTAAAGGAGAAGCTTCCTTGCTATGGATTCCACTTTCACTGGCGCTCCTGATGCTGGCGTGCGCGGCCGGACCGGATGCTGCAGGTCGCTTCCGAGTCCCTGCGGTTCCATTTCTTGCGATGCTTGCCGGCATCGGCTGGTTGGGAAGGCGAGCACATGAAGTCAGCTCGCCCGAAACGGCTGTGCGCGATTTCGTTATGGCGGTGCGGCCCGTCGTTGCACAAATGGAAGAACAGGGCAATTGAACAGGCGTGTAGCGATCATCTCCTTCTATGAGGCCTATCCGCCGGCCAGCGGTGCCGCGAGCGTCAGCTATAACCTGGCGAAATTCTTGAGCGGCTCCAGCGTGCTGGTACAGCTCGGCCGCCACGACGGGCGCTTCGTTACCGCAGATGGCGTGGAGGTTGTGACGCTCGCAGGCGCCTCCGAATCACGCCCCAAAAGACTCGCCCGGCTTCCGGGCTTCGTCAGTCGTATGGTCGCGGAAATCCGCAGGGCGGCACCTGATGTGGTGATTCTCGAAGGCGCCTCGTGGGCGTTTTATCATTGGATGCTGCTGCGGCAAATTCGGCGAGCGATTCCGCAGACCAAAGTCGTTTACCACTCCCACAACGTCGAGTATCTTCTGCGCTCGATGCGCAACGGGCGGGCCGTCGCGCTCCTGACACGCCTCGCCGAGAGGCGGGTGGTTCGCGATGCCGACCTGGTCACCGCAGTTTCGCAAGTCGATCAGTCGCATTTTACCCGGCTCTACGGCGTAACGCCGATACTGCTGCCCAACGGTGTCGACACCAAACGATTTGCCCCACTCGATCGCCAAACGATCGCGAGCCTGCGGGCGAAATACGGGATCGACAGCCGGACGCTGCTCTTCGCCGGATTTTATGCCTACGGTCCTAATCGCGAGGCCATCGATTTCCTGGTCACGTCTGTGATGCCGGCGTTGCGGCACAGCCACCCGTCGGCGACACTGGCGCTGACCGGCGGCGGCGCTCCGTACCATGAGCCATGGATCAGGAATGCGGGGTCGATTCCCTATGACGACTTTGCGGGCTTCGTTGGAGCATGCGGCGTTGCGGTCGCGCCGATATTCTTCGGCTCCGGGACAAGGCTCAAGATCCTCGAAGCGATGGCCGCCGGCATACCGGTCGTGGCTACGGAGAAAGCCGCCGAGGGCCTTTCGCTCAAGCATGGCGAAGATATTCTTTTCGCCCGCGACGGCGACGAATTCGTCCAGCGCATTTCGGAACTGTTCGATGAGCCCCGAATTTGCCGCCCGCCTGTGCGAGCGGGGACGCCTCAAGGCCGCCTCGAAATTCTCATGGGACGGCATCGCGCGCAAGTTCGAGGACGACATACTTATGGCTGGTGGGACACCTGACCAGGGCGCTTGCCCCCAAGCCACGCGCGCAGCGGAGTTTAACCGGTGAAAGTGCCTGGCTGCGCGTGCCTGCGGCAGCGGATTTGACGGCAATATATGGAAGCTTCAATATCCGGAATCAATCTTCTGCTCAAAAACCTCCTATTTTTACTAGGTGAGTGTCGAGGAGTCACGAGCAAAGGTCGTTTCTGCCGCTATCTCGGGGCATTGACTTTGGCAAAGCTGTCAAGCGCCTTGAGCTCGAGGAATGGACAAAGCAGTTTTTCCGAAAGCGAGTTATTCCTGAGATTGAAGCACGGCGATGTGTGGTTTGACTCGTCGCTTGGATCGGGAGAGCTGTGGTCTTACATCGAGGCTTACTCTCGACGTGAGTATGACAGCGATGCTGTTCAGTTTGAGCCGCAAGATGTCATTCTGGATGCGGGCGCCAATATAGGTCTCTTCGCAATCCGCTACGGCAAGGAGTTCCCAACCGTTCCTGTATATTGTTTTGAGCCCAACCCCAGAGTTTACAAGCGGCTGGTGCGCAACCTCGAGGCCAATGGCCTCACCAACGCAGTCGCCATCAATGCGGCCGCCGGCGATTGCGCCGGAATCCGCCCGTTCTTCGTGGGACGGAGCACTGTCACAGGGAGCATGATTCAGAACGGGAACGGGGCGGCTGAGCCGGCTTTCAATGCCGAAGTAATAGACCTTGACGCCTTTTGTAAGGCGCATTCGATCACATCGATCGGCCTGCTCAAAATCGACGTCGAAGGCGCGGAAGTCGCAGTGCTCGAAGGTGCGCAATGTGCATTGAAGAGCACAAAATATGTGATGATCGAGTGTCATTCGCCCGCTCTAGAAAGTTCGGTCAGGACTATGCTGGCGAAGTACAACTTCGAAGCAACGGTGAAGCGAGATTTCATGTATGGCGCACGGGTGCTTCACTTTGCGCGGCCGAGGAAAACTGCCTTGAGCGCCACCGATGGGAATTCGTGAAAGCCGGGGCGACAACGATCGATCCAGGGTACCTAGGCAATGGGACTGATGTGCGCCGGAGCGCGTTCGAGCTGGCAGAATGTAAGAACCTGCGCATCGGAATCGACGGGCGCGCTTTCATGGGGGAGCCCACCGGAGTCGGACGGTACGTTATCGAGCTTTGCAGGCGTTTGGATCGCTTGCTTCCGAAAGCACACTTCTTCGTTTACGGTCCGTCTGCGCTAAACTTGCCGGTTTGTTCTGAGAGATGGTCAGCGAGGATCGACCAATCCTGGATGGCACGTAATCTTAACCGCGGACTGTGGCTGGTTTCGCGCGCCGGCAGCCTTTGCCGTCGCGATAGGCTCGATGTCTTTTGGGGCGCGGTCACGCTCCTGCCGGCGCTTGGACCGAGGGTCAGGGCCGTGAGTACGCTTTACGACCTCAATCACAAGATGGTGCCGTCCACTATGCTTGCGCGCGACCTTTGGGGGCGAAGGTTGCTGTTCGGCCAATCGTTGGCACGTGCCGACGAAATCCTCGCGATTTCCCACGGGACCGCGGCGAAGCTTCACTCTGCATACGGACTTACCGCCGCCGGGGTGGTGCAGCCCGGGACTTCAGAGGAATTCACACCGCAGACTCGCGATAAGGTGGAAGCTTGTCTCACCAGGTACAGATTGAAGACCCCGTACTTACTTGCGGTCGGGACACGTGAGCCGCGAAAGAATTTCGATCTCTTGGTCGAATCGTTCTTGCAGATGAAGACGGAAGGTCTGATACCTGCTCACACGCTGGTTCTGGCCGGCAGCAGGGGATGGAAGGACAGGAGATTATGCGGGCTCCTAGAGCGTGGCGCATCGCGCGGCGTGGTTGCGCTCGGCTACCTCGAGCAGAAAGACCTGCCTGCACTTTATACGGGCGCTGATGCTCTGATTTGTCCGTCCCTCTACGAGGGATTCGGAATGCCGGCGTTGGAGGCGCGGGCGTGCGGTACTCGGGTCATCGCAAGCGACATCCCGGAGCTGCGCGAAGCCGGCGGCGATGAGACTGTTTACATAACCCCAAATCGCGCAGGTATCCGCGAGGGCATCCTGGCCGTGGTAAACGGTGGCGCCGCTGCGAAGGCTCGCGCGGGCAGCTTGCCCACATGGGAAGAGGGGGCCGAAGTGCTGGCGAAGGTGTTGGCCGGAGGAAGTGATCGCAATGCTCGCTGACACGAACGCGGTCGCCCTCATTGTATTCAACCGGCCCGAGGTCACGAAAATTGTTTTCGAGCGAATAAGACAGGCAAGGCCCGGACGTCTCATGGTAATAGCCGATGGACCGCGAGAGGGTCGGCAAGGGGAGGCGGATGCGTGCCTACGGGTGCGGCAGATAGTGGAACACGTGGACTGGCCTTGTGAAGTGTTAAAGAACTACTCAGACGCGAACATGGGATGTGGCGCTCGTGTCGCGAGCGGCATTGATTGGGTGTTTCAGCATGTCGAGCAGGCGATAATCCTGGAGGATGATTGCCTTCCAGATCCCACCTTCTTCCGTTTCTGCGAGGAACTGCTCGAGCGTTACCGCGACGAGGAGCAAGTGATGCAGATTTCCGGTTCCAATTTCCTGTTTGGCGGTCGTGCTACGGAAGAGAGCTACTATTTCTCGCGTTATCCACTGTGCTGGGGGTGGGCCACTTGGCGCCGGGCGTGGCGGCATTTCGACTTCGAGATGCAAACCTGGAAGGCCGACCGGGACGGATGTCTGGCAAGATTCACTCATCGCAGCGAACGTGCCTTTTGGGAATATGGATGGGATAGCATCGCACAGCGACGTCTGGACACATGGGATTATCAATGGGCGCTCGCTTTTCTGAGTGCCAATGGATTGGCGGTGACACCATCCGCAAACCTGGTCACCAACGTCGGGTTCGGGTCTGATGCGACGCACACTCGCTCGCGCCTGCTCGCGATGCGTCCCGCGGCTGGAGCGATCGAGTTTCCTCTACGCCATCCGGTGCACCTCGAGGCGAACCGTGAAGCGGACGAGTTTACGGCTCGGCGCTTTTACTATAAGCGCTCGGTCCTGGGCAAGGCGACCGAGATAGTCAGACGACGTTTGCTCGCAACGGTCTCACATGTGCGGGGTAGAGGCTATAAGTCGCTGGAGGTCCCACCTGTCTCTACTTCTTCGGTGCGCTCGAAGTGAAGATCCTTCTCAGTGCGTGGGCGTGCAATCCACGGCAAGGCTCGGAGGCGGCGGTGGGGTGGGCATGGCTCGCCGCAATAAAGGATCGGCACGACGTTCACGTTTTGACGGCAAGATACCAACGAGACTGGATCGAGGCCGAGGTAAGGAACAACCCCCCTGAGTTCTCGCACGTGCGGTTTCATTACGTCGAGCCACCGCTTTGGGCTTACGACTACAGCAGTGGCTTTTGGCGATGGCAGGCAAACATCCCGCTGCTGGTGCCTCTGTTCCATCGCTATTATCACCGGTGGATGCGGGCGGCGTATAAAACCGCGCGCGAGCTGAACCGCCGGGTTCATTTCGATCTGGTGCATCAGCTTACGTTCGTGGGCTTTCGCTTTCCCGGGCATCTGGCGAAGCTCGGGATTCCCTTCGTATGGGGGCCGATCGGCGGACTAGAAAACACGCCTTGGCGCCTGGTTCCGGCCATGGGCGCTCGCGGCGCCGCCTACTATGCAGCGAGAAACATCGTCAACTCGTGGCACAAGAGGTTTTCGCGGGCACCGCGCAAGGCCTTCGCCGCCGCTGGTCCCGGAGTGATCGCGGCAACCGGCGGAATCCGCCGCGAAATCCAGCGCTGGTACGGAGTTGACGCAGAAGTCATCTGCGAGGTCGGACTGTCTGCTCAGACCTGCAATACCTACGCGATGCGCGGAGATGGAGAGCCGTTGCGAATTGCATGGAGCGGGCTTCATCTGCCGGGCAAGGCATTGCATCTCCTGCTGCGCGCGCTGTCGCATGTGCCCCATACAACCGATTGGCGGCTGGACATTTACGGCGACGGCCCGTGCAAACTCAAATGGCGGCGGCTCGCCGCCAGATTTGGAATCGACTCCCGCTGCACGTGGCACGGTCAGGTGTCGCGTGCGGAGGCGCTTGCCGGTCTGAAATCGACGCATCTGTTTGTAACAACCAGCCTGAAGGACCTTACGTCCACGGTAATCCTGGAGGCATTGGCTAACGGCGTTCCCGTCATATGCCCGGACCATTGCGGGTTTTCGGATGTTGTAAGTGATAGATGCGGTGTCAGGATTCCGATCCGCAATGTACGGGAGTTCGAAGCCGAGCTTAGCCGCGCAATCATTGAAATTGCGCGTGACGAAACCATGAGACGCCGGCTGGCCGCCGGAGCGCTCCGAAGCGCGCGCGAGTTCTCCTGGGAGGCCAAGGCCGAAGCGATCGATCGCGTTTACCGGCGAGTTCTTGGGGCGCGTCCCGAGCAGGTGCCCTCGCGGCTGCGGCGCAGGATTTCGGGCCCGGTCTTATGACAATGCTCGCACACCGACCAGCCAATCGACTTCTTCGCAACGCCACTGGAATCATGCTCCCGGTCGTTCCTGCGCTGTGCTGGCTTGCGCTCTGGGGATCGATTAACACCGGTCCCGAGAATATTGATCTCGACCGCATCCTGAGCGGATGGGCAGCCGCGTTCAATGGCATCCGCGCAGCACTTCCGCTCGTGGTCCTGGCGATTTGGATTCTTCATCTGCTGGGCCGCAGCGATACCCGGATGCGCGAGCCGACCCTGCCCGAATGGCTCTGGTTCCTTTACGCGGCTATCTGTCTCATTGCGAGCATTGGGGTGGAGAACTGGTTTGTGTGGGGCTACTGGGGGCTGGCATTTATTGCGACGCTGGGCGCGGCCGAAATGTACCTGGCAGAATGCGGCGACGAGATTGACGGCGCGGCATCGCTCAACCGCCTGAGCTGGGTCGCGGCCGCCGTGATTCTCGCGATCGTCGTTTACGTTGGCCGAGGCCATCTCGCAGAGGAGACGAGTCAGGGACTCAGCGGCTATCGCATAAATGTGAAGATGCCGATTGTTGCGGGCATGCCGATGGTGCGTTCGACCGGGATTTCACGTTTCGCGGGTGCGCTTGCAGTCGTTGCATGCGCAGCGATGTGGCGCGGCGAGCGATGGACCCGGCTGGCGTGGATGGCGCTGTTCGCGGGATGCGCGTGGTTAGTTTGGGTGATGCAGTCGCGCGGATCGCTAACCTCATTCGTGGCGGCAGTCAGCGTCGTGATGCTCCTGCTGGGAGGACGCGCACGCACGATGGGTATTCTGGCGCTGGCACTGGCTGTCGGCGCGGTCAGTCTCAATTTCGTATCACACGACACCTTGCACTACCTCTGGGGATTTGCAACGCGCAATGACCGCCATCTGGCGCAGATGCAAGGGCGGACCAGCATTTTCCACGATGCCTGGCTCGCCATCCTGCGCGCGCCGATTATCGGCTACGGGCCGCAGGGGGACCACCGGATTATCTTTGCGAATGCGCAGAACGGGGTCCTGTATTCATTGCTGTGCGGAGGGTTTCTCGGCGGCGGCGCCTGGACGCTGGGGTTTGTCATCGCCCTCGTATATCTTGCGCGCGCGGCCTGGCGGCCGGATATCGTGCCAGCGGGTGATTCGATGGTGTTCGCGCAGGTCGCCGGTCTGATGGTCTTCTTCACCCTGCGGACCATCCCCGAGAATACCGCCGCGTTGTTCAGCGTCGACCTGATGCTGCAGTTGCCAGCCATGGTTTACCTCGGAGTATTGATTCGTGCCGCGAATCTTCGAACTGCCCGCGAGAGCGCTGAGACCTTTGCGACGATCCGCAGCGCCCCAACAGTTGCATTCGACGCGCCCGCCTACCGCGCTGACGCCGTATGAGTTCCATCGCCAACCGCGAAACGTCCCGAGCCGAGTGCCAGGAGCGACCCGCAGCGATTGAAATCCTGGGATGCTCGGTGTCCAGGGTAACCATCGATGAGGCCCTGAATCGCATCGAGCGCTGGATTGAGCTGCGCGAGGGGCGCTGCCGCTTCGTCGTCGCCACGGGATTTCACGGAATCTGGGAAGCGCAGCGGAACCCACGGCTGCGCGACGTGCTCAACTCTGCGGATCTCTTCTGCCCTGACGGGATCGCCCCGATCTGGATATCGCGCCTGCGCGGATTGCCGCTCCCGGGCCGGGTTCCGGGGCCCGATCTGCTGGCGCGCTTCGCGGCACGCTCCAATCGGACGAGTTATCGGAGCTTTTTCTATGGCGACACCGAGGAGACGCTCGCCGCGCTCAAGGAACGATTCGAGCGGCGGCATCACGGCCATCGCGTGGTCGGGACCCTGTCGCCGCCCTTCCGAAAGTTGGAGCTCGAAGAAGAGCGGGCGATGGTGAAGCAGATAAACGAAGCGCGCCCGGACGTGCTGTGGGTCGGCCTCGGCCTGCCCAAACAGGAGTGGTGGATTCATCGCAACCTGGACGCGCTCCGGGTGCCGGTGGTGGTCGGGGTGGGGGCAGCGTTCCGCCTTGTCAGCGGACAGGTGAAACGCGCACCGGCATGGGTTGGCGATGCTGGTCTGGAGTGGCTGTGGCGACTTGCGATGGAACCGGCTAAGTTGTGGCGGCGTGATCTGGTCGACGGCCCCCGGTTTCTCTACCGTGCGCTCGCCGAGACGATCCAGATTCGCGTGAGGCAGGCTGTCGCTGCCCAGCGCCCGAAACGTTGAGCGGACGCATGACCGGCGCCGATGGCGCCGCTGGATAGAATCTCGGCTCACGCGACATGAGCTTAAAATCAAACTTGGCGACACTATGACGACAAAAGTTCTTGTTACCGGAGCAGGTGGATTCATCGGGAGTCATCTGGCCAGCCGTCTCAAACGCGACGGCTGCTGGGTGCGCGGCGCGGACATCAAGGAACCGGAATTCCGTCCATCGGACTGCGACGAATTCCTGCGCCTGGATCTTCGCAGCTGGGAGAATTGCGCTGCGGCGACCCGTGACATCGACGAGGTCTATGCGCTCGCCGCGGACATGGGCGGGATGGGTTTCATCTCCTCCCATCACTCGCAAATCCTCTACAACAACGCGATGATCAACTTTCAGACCCTGCAGGCTGCTCATCGCAACGGCGTACGCCGCTATTTGTACAGCTCGTCAGCCTGCGTCTATCCGGAATACAAGCAGACCGAGACCGACGTCGTGCCTCTTAAGGAGGAAGACGCCTACCCCGCACAGCCGCAGGACGCGTACGGGTGGGAGAAGCTGATCACCGAGCGATTGTGCACCCACTATCGCGAGGACTACGGAATCGAGACGCGGATCGTCCGCTTCCATAATATCTTCGGCCCCTACGGCACCTGGGAGGGCGGGCGCGAGAAGGCACCGGCTGCATTGTGCCGCAAAGTGGCGCGCGCAAAGCTGATCGGAAATCACGAAATCGAGATCTGGGGCGACGGCGAGCAGACGCGCTCGTTCTGTTATATCGACGACTGTCTCACCGGGATCTGCAAGTTGATGCGCTCGGACTACCACGAGCCGCTCAATCTTGGTCAGGACCGGATGGTTACGATAAACGAACTCTCCGATATCGTGGCGGACATCGCGGGAATCCGGATCAGCCGCAAGCACGTAGCCGGTCCGCAGGGCGTGCGCGGACGCAATTCCGACAACACCAGACTGCGCAAGGTCCTGGGCTGGGAGCCGGAGATTTCCCTGGAGGAGGGACTCGCGCGCACTTACGCCTGGATTGAGCAGCAGGTGCGTGAAAAGGTCCGGCATGAACGCGTCTCCTCTCCTGCCTGACCGCCACGTTTGGGGGAGCCGGTCTGTTTCCGCGCGAAATCAAGATTGCGATCGGGTTTTCCCGGTGAGAGTCGCGGCTCACCATTGCGAGCCAGTCCCGTCGCGGATCATTCCGGCGGCTTCGCGGGCAACGCAAACTAAATTCAGCGCCCGCGCAGCATGCAGACCATGACAAGCTTAACAATGCTCGATCTTATGACAAATGAGTGGACGACGGCTGCAATCGCGTTCTTGGCGGCGATTGTTACGATGCCCGTGGCGACGCGCTTCGGCCGCTGGATGGGCATTACGGCGAAAGTGGCCTCGCCGCTCAGCGACGCGCGAGTTCCTGCCACCGGCGGTATCTCGCTGATCGCCTCGATCGTCGTCGCCCTGGTGGTAACCAGCCACTTGGCCGGATGGATCGCGATAGGCGCCGGCGCCATGCTGGTGGTCGGTCTGGTGGACGATGCGCTGGCGCTGAGCCCGGGGCAGAAGTTCTCATGCCAGCTCGCGATCATCGCGTGGGCGGCGATCTTCGTGCTGCCCCGTTACGCGTTCACCCCCTGGCAATTGCTGGACGGCGGGATCACCATCTTCTGGCTGGTCGCGACGACCAACGCGTTCAACCTTGTGGACGGACTCGACGGTCTGGCGGCGGGAATCGGAATTACGGTCGCAGCCGCGATTGCAACGATCGGCATCGTGCGGGGAGTGCCCGCGGTAACCGCGCCGAGCCTCGCCGTCGCGGGAGCATTTGCGGGATTTCTTATCTTCAATCTCCCGCCCGCGTCGATCATCATGGGCGATGCAGGTGCGCTTCCGCTCGGATACATGCTGGGAGTACTGGCTCTTCAAGGAGGAGCGCTCGCGACGAACTCGCGGCTCACGCTGTGGGTCTTTCCGGTGTTGGTGATGCTGGTGCCATTGCTCGACGCGGGGATCGTGACGGTGGCGCGACTGGCCATGGGGAAGGCTATTTCGAGGCATGGATTGGAGCACGTCCACGATCGGCTGCGCTCGCTCGGAGTGACGGAGTGGCGGACTGTCGCGTCGATCTGGACGGTGGCGACGGTCGCCGCCGGATGCGCGATAGCGGCAAACCTGTTGCCGCACCCCGACGTGGTTGCGGCGCTGCCGTTCATCGCGCTCGCGGCGGCGGTGATCGCGCTCTTCATGATCGATTTGACCTTCGACGCGAGACCCCCGAGCGTCGCGTACGGCTATCTTCAGGGTGGCGCACGGTACATTCTTTCTCTCGGCTACAAACGCCGAATTGCAGAGGCGGCGATGGACACCGCGCTGATCAGCGCCGCCTACTTCGGCGCGTGCGCGTTGCGGCTTGATTTCAACCTCACGCCCGAGGTGCTCACATCGATGATCCACGGGCTGCCGTGGGTAATCCTGCTGACGTACCCGGCCTTTCTGCTCGCGGGCGTCTATCGTGGAATCTGGCGCTACGCGGGTCTCTCGGACAGCTTCCGGTTCGCCGGCGGCGCGATGATCGCGGGGATCATTGTGGCGGTTGGGTCCGATTTCCTGCCCATCAGGCATTCGGGATCAATTGCGGTGCTGTACGCGCTCCTGCTGGTCAACCTTTTGGTCGCGACGCGGATGTCGTTCCAGATGCTGCGCAAGCTGATCAGCCGCCTCGCGACCGTCACGGACCGGGTGTTAGTGGTGGGAGCTGGAGAAATCGGAACCGTGGCCGCGGAATTCGTCTTGAAGGCGCGCACGCGCTCGGCCCGGGTTGTTGGATTCGTCGATGGGGATGCATTCAAGCAGGGCAAAATCTTGCACGGAGAGGAAGTGCTCGGCACACCTGAGGACATCGAGTCCATCCACGCGCGGGTGCCGTTCACCGAGATCATCGTGGCGGACGAAGAACTCGCTCCCGAGCAGACCGAAAGACTTCACCGCTTTGGGCGGGCGCACGGAATACCGGTGCGGAGATTCTCGATGCAGCTGCACGAGATGCAGGAGATCGCGCCACGTGAACCTTCCGGCGTGGCGGGCGCAGCGCCCGATACCATGCCGATCGGAGCGATCCGGCCAATCTGAGTGCTTTCCATCCTGGGCTGACCGCAGCGCGTTCATCGCTTGAACGCCCCGCCAGCCATACCGCCTTGCCGTTGTTGATCGCGCGCAGCGAGACGTGAGCTGTCGCTCCCGGCGCCGCAGCGGTCGGAAACGGAGTGCGGACGCTGTGGCCGATTTTGCATCGTGCGATCTTGCGGCGGCTTGTGAAGTTTTATGGCGATGAGGCGCTCGTCACGATGGCTCTGCAAGCGGTCATCTGATCGTTTTCTAGGTTGGTGGGCGGTGCAGGTTTCGAACCTGCGACCCCCGGCTTGTAAGGCCGATGCTCTACCACTGAGCTAACCGCCCGCGGCCGAAATCCTGGCAAAAGAGGGCGCCTGCGTGCGTTATCGACACACGGGGCGCCCTATTGAACTTATTTGATCGAGGCCGCGGCGAGCCGGTCACGAGCCTGCCGACGGCGACGACGACGCCGGCGCGGCGACGGCGCCTTCGTTGAGCGAATCCTTCAATTGCTTGCCCGGCTTGAACTTGGCCGACCGGCTCGCTGCAATCTCGATCGATTCGCCGGTCTTTGGATTGCGGCCAGTGCGCGCCTGCCGTTCCGATACCGAAAACGTTCCGAAGCCCGAGATGTTCACGCGCTCGCCCTGGCGCAGCGCGGCGATGACGTCGTCGAGCACGATGTTAATTGCGCGTTCGGCATCGGCCTTGTTGAGCGGAAGCTTGTTCGACAGCGCCTCTATGAGTTCAGCCTTGGTCATATGTAACCTTCGGCGGTCTTCCCGAATATCCGCGACCGCACGTTTGAGCCGCGCGCTTCCGGCTCCCACCGGAATTCGCGGCGTCCCCCGCTCAGAACCTACGACAAGTTCGTGGATACAGTGGTATCCTCTTCGTCTCCCGGCGTCATTCGACCCTTCGGTTCCGGCTCGCGCAGGAACGCGAGGTCGCTCTCGCCCTTGCCCGACTTGAAGAACGCATCCGGGTCCGTCAGCACCAGCGCGTGCTTGAGCACTTCGTCCATGTGCTCGACCTGAATCAAGGTGATGCCCTTCATGATCTGCGGAGGGATCTCCTCGATGTCCTTGGCGTTATCCTTGGGCATCAGGATCGTCTTGATGCCGCCGCGATGCGCCGCGAGCACCTTCTCCTTGAGTCCTCCAATCGGCAGCACTCTTCCGCGCAGCGTAATTTCGCCCGTCATCGCAAGGTCGTTGCGAATCGGCGAGCGCGTGAGCGCCGACACCAGCGCGGTCGCGAGCGTGATTCCCGCCGACGGCCCGTCCTTGGGAATGGCGCCTTCGGGAATGTGAATGTGAATGTCGATCCGGTGATAGAAGCCACGATCGAGGCCGAGCACTTCCGCCCGCGAACGCACGTATGAAAGCGCAGCCTGCGCCGATTCCTGCATCACGTCACCGAGCTGGCCGGTGATGGTCAGCTTGCCGCGTCCCGGAACGATCGTCACCTCGACGCTGAGCAGCTCGCCGCCGAGCTCCGTCCACGCCAGCCCGGTCGCCACTCCCACCTGCGGTACGGTCTCCGCCGTGCCGTAGCGGAACTTCGGAACGCCGAGGTACTTGCCCAGACTCGAGCTCGAAACCTTGACGTGCGCGTTGCGATCGGTCTTGACGACTTCGACCGCAACCTTGCGGCAGATCGAGGCGAGTTCGCGCTCGAGATTTCTGACCCCCGCTTCGCGCGTGTAATGGCGGATGATGCCCTGGATCGCGCCGTCGGAGACCTCGATGTTCTCCGGCCGCAGCCCGTTGGCCTCCTGCTGCTTCTTCAACAGGTACTTCTTGGCGATATTGAGCTTCTCCAATTCCGTGTAGCCGGGAATCCGGATAACTTCCATCCGGTCCTGGAGCGGCCGCGGGATGCGGTCGAGCGTATTCGCCGTCGTGATGAACAGCACTTTCGACAAATCGTAATCGCAGTCGAGATAGTGGTCGTTAAACGTGCAGTTCTGCTCGGGATCGAGAACTTCAAGCAGCGCCGACGACGGATCGCCGCGGAAGTCGGTGGACATCTTGTCCACTTCGTCGAACAGCAGCACGGGGTTGGACGATCCGGCCTTGCGAATCGACTGGATCACCTTGCCCGGCAGCGCGCCGATGTAGGTCCGGCGATGGCCGCGTATTTCGGCTTCGTCGCGCACGCCGCCAAGCGACACGCGCACGAATTTGCGCCCGGTCGCGCGCGCCACCGACTTGCCCAGCGAGGTCTTGCCGACGCCCGGAGGTCCGACCAGGCACAGGATGGGCCCCTTCATCTGCCCGACCAGGGTCTCGACCGCGAGGTATTCCAGGATGCGCTGTTTGACCTTCTCCAGGCCGTAATGATCTTCCTCGAGCACGCGCTCGGCTTCCTTGATGTCGAGTTTGTCTTCGGTGTACTCGAACCACGGCAGCGCCAGAAACCAATCGAGGTAGTTGCGCACGACGGTCGCCTCGGCGGACATCGGCGACATCATCTTGAGTTTCTTGATCTCGCGCTCGCACTTCTCGCGGGCCTCGGCGGGCATCTTCTTCTGCCGAAGTTTTTCTTCCAATTCCTGAATCTCGTTCTTGAATTCGTCCTTCTCGCCGAGCTCCTTCTGAATCGCGCGCATCTGCTCGTTGAGGTAGTACTCCTTGGACGTCTTCTCCATCTGCTTCTTGACGCGCGAGCGGATGCGTTTTTCGACCTCGAGGATTTCCAGCTCCGAGCGCATGTAGCCGAGGATCTTCTCCAGCCGCTCGGCCGGGATGGTCGATTCGAGCAGCGCCTGCTTGTCTTCGAGCTTGATCCCGAGATGCCCGACCAGCTTGTCGGCCAGGAACGCGGGATCGTCCACGGCCGCGATCGAGGTCACCATCTCGGGCGGAATCTTCTTGTTGAGCCGCGCGTAGTTGTCGAAGGTGGAGACCACCGAGCGCATCAGCGCCTCGACCTCGGTCGTACGCTCGCTGACTTCCTCGATCTCCTCCGCCTCGACCTGGAAATATTCCTCGTCGGCGACGTAACGGATCACGCGCGCGCGCTTCTTGCCTTCAACCAGCGCCTTGACGGTCCCGTCGGGCAGGCGCAACAGCTGCACGACGACGCCGAGCGTGCCGACCGCGTACAAGTCGCGCGGCGCGGGCTCGGCCACCTTGGGGTCCTTCTGCGTCACCAGCAGAATCGGGGTCTTCTTGGCCTCGGCGGCTTCCAGAGCCTTAATCGACTTCTGGCGTCCGACGAAGATGGGATAGACTTCGTGTGGGAAAACGATCAGTTCGCGCAACGGGAACAATGGCACCACGTTCGTCGTTGCGTCGCGATTATCTTTCTTGTCATTGCGAAAAAGCATCTTGTGGATCTCGAGTCTCCCGGGCTATGCGGTTTCGGCGGTCTTTTGATAGACCAGCAGCGGCTGCTCCTTCTGAGTAACCACTTCCTCCGAGATTAACACCTCCTTGATGTTCGGCTGTGAGGGGATTTCGTACATCAGGTCCACCATGATCGCTTCCATGATGGCGCGCAGTCCGCGAGCGCCCGACTTGCGCTTGAGCGCCTCGCGCGCGATCGCGCGCAGCGCACCCTGCGTAAACTTCAGGTGAACGTTCTCCATGTCGAAAAGCTTCTGATACTGGCGCACCAGCGCATTCTTGGGCTCGGTCAGGATTCGCACCAGCGCTTCCTCGTCCAATTCGCCGAGCGTCGCGATCACGGGCAGGCGCCCGACGAACTCCGGAATCAATCCGAACTTGAGCAAGTCCTCCGGCTGCACTTCATATAAAAGCTCGGAGACCGTCTTGGGGTCGCGATGCGTCAGGTCGGCCCGAAAGCCCATCGTCTTGCCCGAGATGCGCCGCCGGATGATGTCGTCCAATCCAACGAACGCGCCGCCGCAGATGAACAGGATGTTGGTCGTATCGACCTGCAGGAATTCCTGCTGCGGATGCTTGCGGCCGCCCTTGGGCGGTACCGACGCCATCGTGCCCTCGATGATCTTGAGCAGCGCTTGCTGAACGCCTTCGCCCGAAACGTCGCGCGTGATCGACGGGTTGTCGCCCTTGCGCGCAATCTTGTCGATCTCATCTATATAAACTATCCCACGCTGGCACCGCTCGATGTCGTAGTCGGCGTTCTGCAGCAGCGACAGTATGATGTTCTCGACGTCCTCGCCGACGTAGCCGGCCTCGGTCAGCGAGGTCGCGTCGGCGATCGTGAACGGCACCTGCAGGAAGCGCGCGAGGGTTTGCGCCAGCAGCGTCTTGCCGACTCCGGTCGGGCCAATCAGCAGGATGTTGGATTTCTGCAGTTCGACGTCGCCGGTCACCATCTGCGAGTCGATTCGTTTGTAATGATTGTGGACCGCGACCGAGAGAATTTTCTTGGCGCGCTCCTGTCCGATCACGTACTGGTCGAGCACCCGCTTGATTTCGGCGGGCTTGGGCACCGCGGAGCTTTGGCTGAACGCTTCCTCGCTGTCAGTCTCCTCGGCGATTATGTCGTTACAAAGGTCGATGCATTCGTCGCAAATATAAACCGTCGGGCCGGCAATCAGCTTTCGAACTTCGTCCTGGCTCTTCCCGCAAAAGGAGCAAACCAGGTTGCCCGAGCGGTCGTCATGCTTGGCCATACTGCCTCCCGCGGCTCACTTGGAGGGCCTCCGGCTAACGATTACCTCATCAATCAGTCCGTATTCAACCGCCTGCTGCGGCGACATGAAATAATCGCGATCGGTATCCTTCTCGATCTTACGCAGATTCTGTCCGGTATGCTTCATTATGATGCTGTTGATATCCTCCCGCGCGCGCAAAATTTCCTTCGCGTGTATTTCGAGGTCGCTCGCCTGTCCCTGCATCCCGCCCAGCGGCTGATGCAGGATGATTCGCGAATGCGGCAGCGCGTAGCGCCGTCCCTTCGCACCCGCCAGCAGCAGGATTGCGCCCATGCTGCCCGCCTGCCCCAGGCACAGCGTCGATACGGGAGGCCGGATGAACTCCATCGTGTCGTAAATCGCCATCCCGGCCGTCACCGACCCGCCCGGCGAATTGATGTAAAAGTTGATCTCTTTTTCGGGATCTTCGGACTCCAGGAACAGAAACTGAGCCGTGACCAGGTTGGCGACGTCATCGTTGACTTCGGTGCCGAGAAAAACGATGCGGTCTTTCAGCAGGCGAGAGTAGATGTCATAGGCCCGCTCTCCGCGGCCGGTCTGTTCGACGACAATCGGTACCAGGTTGCTCATAAATCCGGTCCGCGCCACAGCCAAGTCGCGACAATTCAGAGAAGGCCGCTGACGCCTTCAAATTGTAACGTCTGGGAAATGGGGGAGCAACCGTGATCGGCTCCGAACAACGTCAGCATCGACGCTATTTCGGCTCGGATGCAGCATCTTCACGCTTGGCGCGGCTCAAAATAAAGTCCAGCGCCTTCTCCCGCCGCATCGATTGCCTCAGCGCCTCGCGATTTTCCGGGCTGCGGTAAAACTCGGCGGCGCGGTCGCGATTGCGCCCGCTTTGCGTGACGATTGCCGCCACCCGCTCACCCAGCTCCCCGTCGTCGATCTCGATCTTTTCCTGCTCCGCCAGCGCGTCCACGATAAGCCCGGTGCGGGCGCGCTTCTCGGCCCGCGCCTTCAGGTCGTCGGCGCTCTGCTTGACCCGCTCGCCGGCGTCCTCATGCGACAGGCCGCCCGCTTCGAGCGTCTGATGCAGCTCGGATTCCATCGCGCTCAGCTCGCGCGCGACCAGCGATTCGGGCAGCTCGACCGGATTGCGCTCGATCACGAGATCGAGCAGTCCCTGCCGCGCGCGCGCGTTAGCCTCCTGCTTGGCGTGCGCGAGCAGTTCGCCGCGAACGCGGGTGCGGAACGCCTCGAGGTTTTCGTCGCCGAGATCCTTGGCGAAGTCATCATCGACGGCCGGCAGCTCGCGCCGATAGATCTCCTTGGGCGTCGCGCGCCATTCGATCGTTTTGCCGGCCAGGTCTTTTTGGCTGTAGTCTGCCGGGTAGGTCTTCGAGGCCTTCATCTGTTTGCCCAGCTCCGCGCCCTTGAGCACTTCGTACACGCCGTGGGCGAGCGCGCGCTCGGAAACTTCCACCAGCCGATCCTCGGGACGGGTGCTCGACAGCGGCTTGCCGTCCGCGAAGGCCTCGATCGAGGCGAGCGCGCAATCGCCGTCCTCGACGACGGTGCGATCCTCGATCTTCTTGAGCGTCGCCTGCCGCTCGCGAAATCTTGCGATCGCCTCTTCGACTTCATTGTCGCTGACCTCGACCTTGGACTCGGGCACCTTGAGACCCTCGTAGTCCTTGACCTCGACCTTGGGGCGGAGATCGAACGTCGCGCTGAACTTGAGCGACAGGTCTTTCTGCAGGTCGGTCTCTTCGGTGACGATTTCGGGCGCCACCACCGGCTTGAGATCGTGCTCCTCGAGCGCCTTGTCGGTGTATTCCTTGACGAGTTTCTGAATCACCTCGCCGCGGACCTGCTCGCCGAAAAAACGCTCGAGCAGATTGCGCGGGGCATGGCCGGGGCGGAAGCCCTTGAGCACAACGCCGCGTTTGAGTTCGTTGAAAGCGCGATCCAGCTCGTGCTTGATTTCGTCGGGCTCGACTTCAATCGTAAGTTTGCGCCGCAGACTGCTGGGTTCTTCGATATTTACATTCATGGCGGTTTGAACCTTCTAGATAAACATACCGCAGATCGCCGGAATCAACCGAGCGCCGCATCGCGCGCTGCGCGTTACTCCGGCGATCGCCGCTGGTGTCTCCAATCGCTTCTGATCTATGAGGAAGTTGATCGAAGCGGCACTTGCCGGATAGCGGAGTCTGCCAATGCATTACGCTGAAATTAGATCACAGCCCCGTATTTCGACGGTCGCTCTCGTCCTCGATATTTGGCACCCCGGCGATAACTGGACTTCGTATTCAGGAAAACCTAGACTGCCCCAGATACCCGGAGGGTGATCGCCCGGCTATGAACGGCGCGATTCAATTGCGCAGCGGGCGGCGCCCTTAAACAAACCTCGACCTTTTCAGGAGATTCGGAATTGCGATGAGCGAATCGAATATCGTTCTGCCCACTTTAACCAGCGGACAGGTCATGATCCTGTGGCTGGTGCTGGTCTCGGCGCTGGTCGCGCTGGCCTATGGAGTCGTGCTGATACGCGTGGTGCTGGCCGCAGACCCCGGACCAAAATCGATGACCGACGTCTCCGACGCGATCGAACTCGGCGCGATGGCGTACCTGGGACGGCAAGTCAAAACCATGATCTGGTTCGTCGCCGTCATCTTCGTCGTGCTGTTCCTCATGTACCGCAACGTGTATCAGGGCCTGACCCTGCCGCTCGGCATCTCGATCGCCTTCCTGATGGGCGTCGCCGCTTCCTACGGCGCCGGTTACGTCGGGATGTGGCTGGCGGTCAAAGGCAACGTCCGCAGCGCCAACGCCGCGCTGACCAGCTTCAAGGGCGCGATGGAACTGGCGTTCAAGGCGGGCGGAGTCTCGGGGATGTTCACGGTTGGCCTGGGGTTGCTCGGCGCGACGATCATCTTCCTGGTGTTCCGCGAAAACGCGATGAAGGTGCTGGTCGGCTTCGGCTTCGGCGGCTCGCTGGCGGCACTGTTCATGCGCGTCGGCGGCGGAATCTACACCAAGGCCGCTGACGTCGGCGGCGACCTGGTCGGCAAAATCGAGCAGGACCTCCCCGAAGACGACCCGCGCAATCCCGCCACGATTGCCGACAACGTCGGCGACAACGTCGGCGACTGCGCCGGCATGGCGGCCGACGTCTTCGAGTCGTACGAGGTGACGCTGGTCGCCGCGATCATCCTGGCGGCCTACGCGCTCCAGGAGTCGGACTTTATCGCCGCCTACGGCCAGTACGCGGGCGCGTTCGCCGTCAAACTGATCATGTTCGCGTTGATTCTGCGCGGCGTCGGCGTGTTTTCCTCGATCATCGGGATCATGGCGGTGCGCGTGCCGGCCGGCAAAATGCTCGACCCGATGCGCCCGATCAACATCGGCTATATGACCTCGGCGATCGCATCCGTGTTCGGATTCTTCGTCGTCAACTATTTGTACCTCGACGACCCGCGCACCGGCGCGACCGATTGGCGCTTCGCCTGCTGCGCCTCGCTCGGAATCATTCTCGCCGTCGTGACGCTGTTGCTCACCAACTATTTCACGCATCCGGACAAGGGCCCAGTCACCGAAACCGCGATGGCGGCGCGCACCGGTCCCGCAACTTTGATCCTGTCGGGCATGGCCGAGGGTCTCGAGTCGTCGGTCTGGGCGCTGCTGGTGATCGCAGCCGCGATCATCGGCGCGATGGCGATTTTCCACGAGTCGCTCGCGCTCCAGTTTTACGGAATCGCGCTGACCGGGCTGGGCTTGCTCACGACCACCGGCTTCATCCTCGCGATGGACACTTACGGACCGATCACCGACAACGCCCACGGCATCTTCGAGATGGGCGGAATCCATCAAGAGGAGGCGTCCAAGACGCTGTCCTGGATGGACGCGATCGGCAACACCACCAAGGCGCTGACCAAGGGGCTGGCGATCGCGACCGCAGTGCTGGCGGCAGTCTCGCTGTTCCGGTCATTCATAGATGAGGCTCATCTCGGCGCGATCGGCGTGCAGATCAACATGCCCACCGTGTTCGTGGGCCTGATGATCGGCGGCGCGGTGCCGTTCCTGTTCAGTTCGTTCGCGATTAAGGCGGTCAGCCGCGCGGCCTATCAGATCGTGTTCGAAGTCCGCCGCCAGCTTCGCACGCATCCGGGGATCATGGAGGGCAAGGAATTACCCGACTACGGCGCGTGCGTCGATATAGTCACGGCCGCTTCGCAGAAAGAGCTGCTAGGTCCGGGAATCCTCGCGGTTTTCTCGCCGCTGCTGGTCGGTTTCGGTCTCGGCGCGGGCGCACTCGGCGGATTCCTCGGCGGCACGATCCTGACCGGCCAGCTGATGGCGGTCTTCATGTCGAATGCGGGCGCGAACTGGGACAACGCCAAGAAAAAGATCGAGGACGGATTCCTGGGCGGCAAGGGCACCGACGTGCACAAGGCTTCCGTGGTGGGAGATACCGTCGGCGATCCGTTCAAGGACACGGCGGGTCCAGCGCTGAACCCGATGATCAAGGTGATGAACCTGGTCGCGATTTTAGCGGCGCCGTTCACCACGGTTGAGCTCGGCGGTGTGACTCTGCTGCGCGTCGCGGTGGTCGTGGTGGCAATCGTCGCGCTTTCGATCGCCGTCATCTTCTCCAAGCGCGGTTCGATCGCGGAAGAGAGCCTGGCGATCGAGACCAAGAAGGCCGCCTGAGCGGATTTCACAGCTTGCATTCCTTGAAGGGCCGGACGCATCGTCGTTCGGCCCTTTTCTTTTTGCTTCGGTTCACAATTCTCCGTATCTTCGCGGTTCATCCCGATGGCAATTGAAATGGCAATCGAATATCGCGCACTGGGCAAGACCGGACTCCGCGTCAGCACCGTTGGCTTCGGCGGCTCCGAAATTGGCTATCAAGCCGTCGCGCAGAAGGCCGTCGATAAAATCCTGAACACCGCGCTCGACGCCGGCATCAACGTGATCGATACTGCCGAGTGCTACGCCGATGGCGAGGCGCTGATCGGCAAGGCGATTGCCAAGCGGCGCGCCGAAGTTGTCCTGATGACCAAATGTGGCCACGCGCCGCTTGGGTCCGCGTCCGAGCGCGCCTTGGGTTATGCGCAGCCGGATTGGGAACCCGCGATGCTCGCGCGGAGCATCGAGCGCAGTCTCAAGAACTTGCGCACCGACCACGTCGATGTGATCCAATTCCACAGCCCGCCGCTGGCGACTCTGAGAGACGGCCGCGCGATCGAGGTAATCCACAAGGCTCGCGAGCGCGGACAGGCGCGCTTCGTCGGATGCAGCGCCGACTCCGATGAAGCGGTGTATGCGGTCGAAAGCGGCGCGTTCGACACCGTGCAGATCTCTGTGAACATCGCGGACCAGGAAGCGATCGAGCTCGTACTGCCCAGGGCCGCCGCGCGCGGGATGGGCGTGATCGTCAAGCGGCCGATCGCCAACGCCGCCTGGCGTCACGGTAAACAGCCGCCGGGCGACTGGTACACGCGGCCGTATTGGGATCGGCTGCAAGCGCTCGACTACGATTTTCTCCGCGGCGGCGTCGAGGATTCGGTCGCGATCGCGCTGAGATTCACGCTCAGCACCGCCGGCGTGACCACTGCGATCGTCGGCACGACGCGGCCCGAGCGCATCGCGCAAAATATCGCGCACGCCAGCGCGGGACCGTTGCCGCCAGCGGAGTACGAAGCGATTCGCGCTCGATGGCGCCTGGTCGCGCCCCGTGATTGGACTGGGCAGCGCTAACAGTGCGTTCGCCGGACAACAAACAGACGGGCGATAGTGTCGGCGTCGTGTGAGTCGCCGCTAAGCTCCAGATCGCTTCAGCTCGGGAAGATTGGAAGGTACTGCCGGCCGAACGGACGCATGGGCGATTCTTACAGATACAAGCCGCTTAGCTACTTTGCGCTGGTGTTCGTTCTGAGCTGGGCGCCGTGGTCGGTCGCCGCTTACTACAGCTACCAGCGCGCAATGGAGCTATACAGCAACCTGTTCGCGCTGATTGGCCTGCTGGGGCCCTTTTTTGCAGCCCTGATCATGACCTGGAGTTCAGCGAGCGGGGACCTGAAGCACGATTTCAAGGAGAGACTTGTCGATCTCAGGCTCATCAGACCGGGCTACGTCCCGATCATTTTGCTGCTGACGCCGTTTGCGTTGTTTCTTTCGACATGGCTGTCGGTTGGGGTTGGCCGATCCGCCGATCAGTTCCGCTTTTCGGATGGATTTGCGACGATGCTACCCCTCATCCTTCTTGCCCCCACCTTCGAAGAGCTCGGATGGCGAGGCTACGGAATGGACAGCCTCCGAGCCAAATTCGGCATGATGAAGGCGACGCTGTTGTTCAGCGTCCTATGGGCGTTGTGGCACGTTCCCCTGTTCTTCATCGATCACAACTATCAGCACGGCCTGTGGAACAGCAGCCCGATTTACGTCGCCAACTTCTTTATCAGCATCCTTCCGGCAGCCATCCTCATGAACTGGGTGTACTACAAAAACAATCGAAGCATCGTGGCCGCGATCCTGTTCCATATGGCACTGGATGCAACAGCGGAGGCGTTCCGAACCGAACAATTTACCAAATGCATTTGGACGGGTGTGTTGTTGTTGATTTCGATTCTGGTCATCGCGGGAAACAGATCGCTCTTCTTCGAAGAGAAAAAGCAGGCGCGGGGCCTCTGAGTGCGCGTTTCCGGGTAACGAGCAGATTGGCAGCAACAAACTTGCGGTAACACTTACGCGGGATGCAATATCTCAGCGAAACGCGCCAGATGGCGGGGCGATGCCGACCTAGATGTTTCAGTGCTTATGTGAATCGACGACGCGGCGATAGGTATCGAACATGCGTGTACGCTTGTGGGCGGTGACCGCCTGGGCCACTCCTCTTATCCAGGAAGTCCTTCGACCAGCGATAATAGAGTGTCTTAACTTTTCGGTAGTCGGTCGAATTGAAAAGAGACGGCCTCAGTAAAACGACGCGATATAATCGATCCCCGGCTGCATGGCTTTGCGCCAAATAGCCTCGGTCTGGTCGCCGAAAGCCCAATCGCACTTTTTCGCTGCGAACATAAGTGAGTCAAGCCATAGCGCGTAAAGATGAGGCGGAATATTCTTGTCGTTCCGCGCGTGACGACGGGCGAGAGCGGCTAGCATCGAGTAATCCGCCGATTTAAGTACTACAGCACCGAGCATGACATAGAGCGAGAGTTTGAGCATCTCCTTCTGCCGCTTGAAGTCCGTGCCTTGGAATTTCTCAGCGACCTCGGGCGACAACAAGAAGTGATCATAGAACACATCGAAGAAGCGTCGTCCTGACACCATACACCGTTCAAAGCTTTCGTGGAAAGCAGCGATCTCAACGTCGGTCATAATCCCACTCCTTCTCTATATTCTAGTTCCTACTACGCTTATTCCTATTGAGGGTCAATTTCCTCCGCGGGTCCTCTTTGCGACAGCAGGTTTTCTAGCGATCCGATGCAGGTTTCACAACATTTTAACAGCCATTGCTTTGGCTAGTGCTGACCCGCCGAGCCCGCCTCCAACGACGACGATGTCGTAGCTGTTTTACCATCGCTCGTTCCCCTCCCAGGGGCGCGCCATTGGCCCACGGTCGGCGCGTGCCAAACGCAAGGAACTGAAAGCCGCGGGTACTGTCTTCAGACAGTACCAGGCCGCGCGCGTCGGCCTCGAGCACGAAGGCCATCACTGACCCTTGCGCACCCGGCGCCGGAGCCGCGCCGGTCGAGGCTTGCGAGGCGCACACTGCGCGGCGGCAGGCGGCGTCGCGACCGTGAATCCCCATTCATAGAGCTTCCCCGATTCTTGCATTGCGACCTTGTAGTGGCCTGATGCGAGCGGTTCGCGCGGCAGGATCACGGCCGCGCCCGCGGATCCAAGTCGCGTCTTGCCAAACCCGGTCTGCTCGGCATTGCGGCCGGCGTACGACGCTGCGGTGATCAGACACGTGTCGATCTCGACGCCATCGCGCGTAACGGAGCTAGACGATACTTCGAGGCTGCCATCAGGGCCGTAACCTTGTCCGAGTTGAATCGAAATCGGAGTGCCGGTGGGGGCTTTGTAACCGGGACACGAGGACAACGGATCTGGATGGTCGCCGCCGGCGTACGATTGCAGGTTAATGGTGGCGCCATCGGGCGGAAACTCGACGGGCGATCGCAACCGTCCCGTCTCTAAAGGAATGAGTCCGAGGCTCGGATTCCAGAGTCGATCGCTCGCGGGTCCGTCGTAAAGCGCGATGCGCATCGATTTCTCCAACGCGAAGCGACCCGGAATCACGATCGCGCATTGGCCCGGATCGCAGTACGCCCCGAGTCCGACAATCGAAAACTGCGGCACCATCGGAAGCAGGCCGCTGAACGGCATCGTCATCAAGCGATCGACGAATTCGGCGCCGCTTATGTCGATCTTCCGGGCGGCCAGGACTACCGCACTTCTGCCCGCCGAAGCGCCCTCGTCGGTGTAAAACGGCTTGCCTTTGACCTCCCATCGGAAAGCGTCTTGCCCAATCCGAACATGTAACTGTCGCTTGTCGAGAAGGATATCGCCGCCGGCAATTCCGTTCTTGACGAGATAGCGCGCGTGATTATACGCGCCGGCGCTGATGGCGCTGTCGTTGACGACCGGCGGCAGCTTCGCCATCGCGCGATAGTAATTCACCCGCGCGGTGGCGCTTGATGCGAAATCGGGCGGCACTCGGGGCGATGTCGGATTGGCGGGCTGCTGCGCGCCGGCCTTGCCGGCAATGAAGCCGGCCGCGAAGATCGTTGCCACGCCAAGCAGGACGGCCCACTTGAAATATCGCGTGAAGAATCGCTTACGGCTCGGAACAGTAGTCCCGTGCGCGCAGAAACTTCGCATCGTCATCGGTGACCGGCGGCCCAGTTTTGATATGCGCCCAGCTGACCGACTGATTCAACGTGTTGATCCCGCATTCGACTTCGAAGATTTCCTCGCCGTTAAGCCTCTTCACCGGGACGAAGATATTCGCCGTGCGCGCCGAATTTTGCTCGACCATCCGCGGGTCGGCCTGCAACCCGGTATTGCTAATGTCCACGTTTTGGCCGCGGATGTTATTGCAGATTCGCGCGGGATCGACTCTGCATCCGTTCAGTACGACCACGTCCGTCGAGCCGCCGCCACCGCTCGACGCGCCATGCGACGCGCACGCCGCTATCGCCGTCGATACGAAAAGAAGCAAAACCGCCAAGCTCCGCTGCATTTGAAATCCCCCATCCGAGGACAGGCTGACGATCCCACGGCAACCCAGCAGTCCGTCAACTCACTGACAACAAACGGTCTGCCTCTGCGGAATCAACTGCGCTGTATCTCGAACTGCGCGTCCCCAACGTCGAGTACGCAACAGCTGACGACGCTGCAAGCTGGAATCGGGGCCAGAATCGCTCGGGCGCTCGCCGCTGAGAGAGCGGACACTCCCGTCAAGCCGCTAGCGCGGCGTGAGCAACACCACGGGGATGTCGCGTTTCGTTCCGGCCTGGTACTTGTCATAGTCGGGCCACTGGGCGGTCATGATCGGCCACAGGCGCTTCTTTTCTTCGGCCGTCGCAGTCCGCGCCCGGACCGGAATCACTTTGTCCCAGACCTGGATCTTCACATCGGGGTGGGCGAGCAGGTTTTTGTACCACCCAGGATGGTCGGGCGCGCCGCCTTTCGAAGCGACAATCAGATAGTTATTGCCGTCGCGCCCGTAGATCAGCGCGAACTTTTTCGTCGCGCCAGATTTCCGCCCGATCGTGTGCAGCACCAGAACACTGGTGTTGTTCCAATCGTGGCCAATCTTACCGCCGGTCGCCTCGTACTGGCGGACGTGCTCGTCTCCGAACAAGCTGTAGTCAGGCATGCGCATAGCCTGCCACGTTGGCAGCCCTCTGGCCACCCCGCGTCGTTACCGAGAAGCAACTCCAAACGTATTAGACCGGCAACATGGGGCAGCACTTTTCCGCGCACGAACGCGCAGGCCCGCGAGGGAACTTAACCCCCGACCCCTAATCCCCTTCCCATATGGGAAGGGGAACCAACGCGACTCGCCCTTCCTTGCCGCAAGGAAGGGGAGCAAAAGGGCGGTTACTCGAGACGCCAGAGCGAACGAGCGGCGTTGGCGGAGCGCTCGACGAACTTCTTGCCGTACTCGATCTGCGCCTCGAAGATAGGAGCGAGCGGAGTTTCCTTGGCCCACTTGGTGGCGGACTCCTGGAAATCGATCGCCTGGTTGGCGACTTTCTCGCTGGTGTCGATGTACCAGGCGGCGAACTTCTTCGCGCCCTTGACACTCAGGTTGCTGCGCAGATTGCTGATCCTGTCGGCCAAGCCCGAATCGTGCTGTTTGTGTGCTGTGTGTTTCTCGTTGTGTTCTGACATTTCTCTTCCTCCTGATTTTTTTCGGCGCGACGCGAGCCCGCCGGTTGATTTACTAAGGTTAACCATCGAATCTGATCTTGCCCTTTTCTTTTTTCGGCTCCGCGACGACACCGACGGTTCTACGCTTGTGGGATTCTTTTCAGTCATCGCGTCTTTTGCCGTCCTTTCAGCTCAACCCAGGCTCGCCGCCGCCAGCTATTTCTTGGAAATCTCGACCTTCTTTTCTGCTTCGGCGGCCTCGATCTGGACCTTTTTGGCCACCGTCTCCTTCGCCAGCGGAACGGTGATCTCGATCACGCCGTTCTTGAAGCTGGCTTTGACCTTGTCGGCGGCTGCACCTTCGGGCAGAGTCATCCGCCGCTCAAACGCGCCGTAAGAGACCTCGCGGCGCAAGTAGTCCTCTTTCTTCACTTCCTGCTCGCTCTTGCGTTCGCCTTTGACGCAGAGGACGCTGCCGAGAATGGAGACGTCGAGATCCTTGAGCTCGAGACCGGGCACGTCTGCGCGCACGACCAGATTGCCATCCTTGACGTAGCTCTCGACCGCCGGCATCAACTCCTCGTCGTAGTTATCCTGGAAGTCCTCGAACAGGCGGGGGAACGGCGATTCCCACCGTCGCGCCATCCGTTCGAGCTCCCGAAAGGGCCGCCATGGTGAAAGTGCTCCCATTTTCCTGTCCTCCATTTTGATTAAAGTGTGTTTACCTATGCCTCGCATCGTTGCGCCGAAGGCGGTGCGAAACGCTTCGAGCGTGCGCATCGCGCCTTCCATCCAGAGCGAGGCGATCTCGTCAATGGCCGATATCTCTACCGATCTCCGTCGGGTCCTTCCCCGGCCATTCCGGCCACGCCGAGAATTGGTAAGCGCTGGATTTCCGCGCCGCCACCGCCACGGGCAGTTTCTCCGCGTCACGCTCGGCGACCGCGTCGCGAAGTTCCTCGCGCATCGATCGAACGTCGATCCGAATCGCTTCGACATCGTTCGCCGACGGCAGGCCGACTGCGGGCCACAGGGCGCCGAAGAAGGCGCCCGCGACGGCCGCGTTGAAGCGCTGCCATCGGAGCACGATGTCGATTGCGTTGCCGAGCAGATTGCCAACGGCGGGACTGCTAAAGAGCCGATTGGTTACGCCGTTGGCAGCGCCGACGACGGTGTCGTACGCCTTCCAGGCAGCTTCATGAACCTGGCGATCGATTCGGGTTTCCGCAATGGCGCGCCTGACCTTGGCGGTTGGCGGCTCGGGCATCAGGCATTCGGCCAGCTTGAGCATCTCATCGGGAAAAGAAGCGTCGTTGGAATTTAGATTTATCCTGGTGTTGCCGTTGTTGTGAGCCATCGCAGATATCCCTCGTTCGGCGATCGATGCATCATTCCCAGTTCTGTAAGCTACGCTAATATATCGGTTACGTCAAGGATTAGGTGCAGTTAAGTTTACCGCAGGGATGACAAAAGCCGCAAATCGGGAAAAAAATCGAGCGGCTTGTCACATTCGCGACAATTAGAGCGTCATGGTAGGAGATGGCGGGGGCATCGAGCGCGATGCAGGCGCCGCCGCCCCCACCCGCGCCTCGAAGACTCGGCGCGACCAGCTCGCGGGGGAGAGGCAATCGGGAGTAATGACGCGGGAAATCGCGGTAGATCCCAAATCGCTCACGCGGCTAAAGTCGCTCGGCTGGATGCGCGAGGAGCAGGCGACGCGGCTGGCAGCGAACTCGACGGGGCTCAAAGTGCGGCGCGAAGATGCCATCTTTATGGAAGGCGAGGCGTCGAGCCGCGTCTATACACTGCTGTCGGGGTGGCGAAGCTGTGCTACGTGAATCGCGATCAGCGCGTGCTGGTGGGGTTCGTGGGGCCAGGCGAGATTTTCGGACTGTCGTCGCTGCTGGGGCAGAGCACGCGTCCGTTTCGATGCGAGGCGTACAGCGATTGCACGGCCGCGGTGGTGAAGCCGGATATTTTTGTGGATACCGTGCTCGGCGTTCCGCTGGAGCGCCTGAGCCTGGTGCTGGACGTGACGGTCGGGCGCTGGTGGGGGATGGTGGTGCGCTACGCGAACTTCGTGGGACTGGGGCTGCGCGAGCGGCTGGCGGGCGCCCTGCTGGAGCTGGCGGAAAAGTTCGGGGTGCGCGACTCGCGGCACGCTGCTGACGCTCAAGCTGACGCATGCGGAGCTGGCGGAGCTGGTGGGAGCGTCGCGGCAGCGCACGACCGAGCAATTGAACGACTTCGAGCGCGAGGGCGTCATCACTCGCGAGGGGCGGCGGCTGATAATCGTGCCCGAGAAACTGTGGAAGCTTGCGCAAACGCCGTATCGGAATTGAACGGGTGACGCCCTCACCCGCGCCGAAAGCGCGGCATCCCAACCGGGCGGGGTAATTTTGGAGGAGCAAAAGATGGCATCGGACAAATTCGTCAGCGCGAACGGTCTTCGGCTTCATTATATCGACTACGGCAACGACGGCGCGCCGTGGGTCGTATGCGTGCATGGGCTGACCGGCAACGCGCACAACTTCGACGCGCTCGCGCCTCATCTGACGCCGAGGTATCACGTGATTTCGGTTGACGTGCGCGGTCGCGGCGACAGCCAGTGGGGTCCGCCGACGGAATATATCCCGCAAAATTACGTGACCGACCTGGCGCGGATGCTCGAGCAGTCAGGCATCGCGCGCGTGAGCCTGATTGGCACCTCGATGGGCGGGATAATCTCGATGATGTACGCGGGAGGATGGCCGGAGCGGGTCGAACGGCTGGTACTGAACGATATCGGTCCCGAGATCGATCCGGCGGGAGCGGCGCGAATAGCGAGCTACGTCGGCGAGGCGCCGGAGTGCTTCGAAGACCTGGGCGAGGTGGTGAAATACTACAAGGAAAATTATCCGCCGATGGCGGAGCTGGCGGACGTCGTCGTCAGCGAACAAGTGAAATGGTCGGTCAAGCCGGGAGCGGAAGGCGGCCTGGTCTGGAAGATGGACGCCAACGTGCGGCGGCCGCTTCGCGGCGGGACCGCGCAGCAGCGGTTCGATTTGTGGGTGCCGTACGCGCGGATCGCGTGCCCGATTTTGATCGTGCGGGGAGCGGACAGCGATGTTCTGGCCAGCGCGACGGCGAGCCGGATGTGCACGGTGCACAAGCGGGCGAAAGCTGTCGAGGTGCCGGGAGTGGGGCACGCGCCGTCGCTGACGGAGGCGGAATCGATCGGGGCGATCAAGGAATTTTTCGGGCTGTGAGGGAAAGCATCTACTTTCGCTGTATGAGTTCGATCTTGTAGCCGTTGGGATCCTCGATGAACGCGATGGGAGTGGTGCCGTGCTTCATAGGGCCGGGCTCGCGCACGACGTTGACGCCTCGTTGCTTCAAGTCGGCGCAGGTTTTGTAGATGTCGTCAACGCCGAGCGCGATGTGTCCGTAAGCGGTGCCGATTTCGTACTTCGAGGTTCCCCAATTCCAGGTCAACTCGATGACCGCGGTTTCTTTCTCGTCGCCGTAGCCGACGAAGGCGAGGGTGAACTCGCCGACGGGGAAGTCGTGCTTGCGCAGGAGTTTCATCCCGAGCTTGTCGCAGTAGAACTTAAGCGACTCCTCGAGGTTGTTCACCCGGAGCATCGTGTGCAGAAGGCGCATGCGGTTATCCAATCGTTCCCGGAGTCCGACTCTCCGCAATCGCGAAAGTATTGTCAAACGGCGCAGCGGGAAGGGGGCGGAGCGGCGCGAGGTCGCTGAGAGTGCGGCGCGGGCGCGATGGAATAGGAGGGGCCGGTCTCCCTTTGCAGAGTGCGGGTCGAATGTTTTAAGTTCAAGCGCGAGGTGCGCCTGCGGTCAGTGGTGATCGTCGTAGCCGGCACAGGACATCGGATTTAGACCCGTGCCAGGAGAAACGCGCGATGGATTTCAATTTTAATCCCGAAGACGAAGCGTTCCGGATGGAGTTTCGCGCGTGGCTGGACGCCAACAAGCAGTTTGCGCCGCGCTCGCGCGAGATGCTGCTGGCCGAGGGCAAGAACGCGTTCGAGGAGCAGAAGCGCTGGGCAAGGAAGATGGCCGAGGGCAGATGGCTCGCGCCAAACTGGCCGGTTCAGTATGGAGGGCGCGGCGCCGGTATCCTGCAGACGATCGTCTATAACGAGGAACTCGCGCGGGCGGGCGTCGCGGCGCCGATGATCGGGATGGGCACCACCATGTTCGGGCCGACGCTGTTGCATTGGGGGACCGAGGAGCAGAAGCAGCGCTTTATCCCGCCGATAATGAAAGCCGAAGAAGTGTGGTGCCAGGGATATTCCGAGCCGGGTGCGGGCTCCGACCTGGCCTCGCTGCAGACGCGCGCGGTCGAGGACGGCGACTACTTCGTAGTCAACGGGCAGAAAGTGTGGACGACGATCGCGCAATACGCCGACTGGATCTTCCTGCTGGTGCGCACCGATCCCGACGCGCCCAAGCATAAGGGAATCAGCTACCTGATGGTCGATATGCACAGTCCCGGGGTGACGGCCCGGCCGCTGGTGCAAATCACGGGCAACAGGGGTTTCAACGAGGTTTTTTTCGAAGACGTGCGGGTGCCGAAGAAAAACCTGGTCGGCGAGAAGAACCAGGGCTGGCAGGTGGCGATCACGACGCTGATGTTCGAGCGATCGGGCGGCGGCGGCGATCGCGGCGTGTTCATGCAATGCCGCGAGCTGGTGGAGCTTGCGAAATCGCTACCGCGCAACGGCGGATCGGCGTGGGATGACGCGAGCGTGCGGCAGAAAATCGCGGAGTTCCACTGCGAGGCGATGGCGCTGCGTTACACCGGCTATCGGCAACTGACGCGCCGGCTGAAGGGAATGCCGCCGGGGCCGGAAGGATCGATGATGAAGCTATGCGGCACGGAGCTGAACTTGCGCATTCAATTGTTCGCGATGGAGCTGCTCGGGCCGTACAGCCAGCTCGAATTCAACGCGCCGTTCGCGGTTGACAAGGGCAAGTGGTCGTTCAGGATGCTGGCGGCGCGCGGCGGCACGATTGCGGCGGGCAGCAATCAGATACAACATAATATTATCGGTGAACGTGTGCTCGGACTGCCCAAGGGCTGAGGCGCGCGAGAGCCGAGAATCGAATCGACTTTTCAACTGGAGAAGGCATTCAATCGATGGATTTCAACTATACGCAGGAAGACCAGGCATTTCGCACCGAAGTGCGCACGTGGCTCGAAGCGAACAAGAAATTCGCTCCGCCGCCGAGCAATATCATGGCCGACGAGGGCGAGGGCGACTGGGAGGCGCGCGTCAACTGGCACAAGAAGCTCAACGCGGGCGGCTGGGTGGCAGTCAACTGGCCCAAGGAATACGGCGGGCGCGGCGCAACCGTCATGCAGCGGTTGATCTATCGGGAAGAACTGAGCCGGCTCGGGCTGAACGAGCCGATGCTCGGGATGGGAATCAACCTGCTCGGTCCTACGCTGATACATTGGGGGACCGAGGAGCAGAAGAAAAATCATATTCCGAAAATTCTCAAAGGCGAGGAAGTCTGGTGCCAGGGATACTCCGAGCCGGGCGCGGGCTCCGACCTCGCGTCGGTGCAGACGCGCGCGGTTGACGATGGCGACGACTTCGTGGTCAACGGGCAGAAGACGTGGACCTCGATTGCGCAGCACGCAGACATGATCTTCGCGCTGGTGCGCACCGATCCCGCGGCGCCCAAGCACAAGGGAATCAGCTACCTGCTGATCGATATGCACAGCCCCGGCGTAACGGTGCGTCCGCTGGTGCAGATGACGGGCGGCAAGGGCTTCAACGAAGTTTTCTTCGAGGATGTCCGCGTGCCGAAAAAAAATATCGTCGGCGAACGGAACAATGGCTGGCAAGTCGCGATGACCACGCTGATGTTCGAGCGCGGGGGCGGTGGCGGTGAGGGCGCGATGGGCGAGGTCTATGAGCTGGCGAGGCTCGCCAGGCGCATCCCGCGCAGCGGCGCCGGTTCAACGGCGTGGGACGATTCGAGCGTGCGCCAGAAAGTTGCGGAGTTCGCCGCCGAGGCGCAGGCGCTCCGATACACCGGCTATCGGCAGCTGACGCGCCAGTTGAAGGGACTGCCGCCGGGGCCGGAAGGCTCGATGATGAAACTGTGCGGCACGGAGCTCGCGCTCAAGATTGCGATTTACGCGATGGAGCTGCTGGGGCCGTACAGCCAGCTGGAATTCAATGCGCCGTTCGCGGTTGACAAGGGCAAGTGGTCGTTCAGGATGCTGGCGGCGCGCGGCCCCACGATTTACGCCGGGACGAATCAGATCCAGCACAACATCATCGGCGAGCGCGTACTGGGGCTGCCCAAGGGCTAGCGCGCAAGAAAATCGAAGCGCGTCTTCGCGTGCGTGATGCCCGCATCACGCACGTTTTTTTTCACTTTTCACTTTCCGCTGTTAACAGTTCACACATATTTCGCGCGAATGACTTTACTGTTACGGCATTTCGTGGCAGTGTCGCGCGGACGCACGACGTAAAGAGGTTAAGAACACAGATTCGCAACCGGTATGCTGCTGCAACTTACCGCCTCCGCCTACTTCGACTTTCTCCAACAGTTCGCTTCGCTGGCCCGCGACCCGGTCGGCTACGGCTTCGGAGTGCCGCCCGGCGACGGCCGTCCGGTGCTGCTGATTCCCGGATTCACCGCGGGCGATTGGTCGTTCGGCACGATGGCGCGATGGCTCGGGCGCGTCGGATACCGCCCGTATCTGTCGGGAATCGATCTCAACGTCGGATGCCCGCGGCGCAAGATGGAACTGGTGGGATGGCGGGTGGAAAAGATCGCGCGCGAATCCGGCCAGCGCGTGACAATCATCGGGCATAGCCTGGGCGGCGTACTGGCCCGCGCCATCGGCGCGGCAAACCCCGCAGACGTGTGCCAGGTGGTGGCGCTTGGCTCGCCGATTCGCGACGGATGGATGGGAGTGCACGATCGAATCCGTCCCGCGCTGCAGGCGATCCAGTCGTTCTGGCAGACGTTTTCCGACGAGTCCGAGAGCTGCGGCACGTCCGAATGCTCATGCGCATTCGTCGCCGCCGTGTTCGCGCCGACCCCGGAAAAGAGCCGCTTCAGCGCCATCTACACGCGCCACGACGAGATCGTGCAATGGCAATCGTGCATCGACGATGCGGGATCCAATTTCGAAGTCTCGGGACTGCACGCGAGCTTGATAGTCAATCGCGAGGTTTACCGAATCCTCGGGGCGATCCTTGCGGAAGCCCCGGCTGAGAGCGCCGCCGCTTGAACCTTACCCGCCCGTAGTTCTATTCATCGTACGGAGAAATTCACGGCAAGAGGAGGTTTCCAACGTGGCAGTTCGCGATTTCGCCGAGACCAAGGACGGCCTCAAGCTTCGCTACGAGATCCGAGGGAATGGCGAGCCGGTCGCGCTGATCATGGGATTCAGCGGCTCGGGGCGGGGATGGGGCGAGCCATTTCTGAAACTGATGGAAGCGCGGTTCAAGATTTTCGTCATCGACAATCGCGGCACCGGCGAGAGCGACAAGCCCGACGCCGAGTTCACGCTCGGCGACATGGCCGCGGACGTCGCCGCGGTGCTGGACCATGCGAAGACTCCGCGCGCGCATATTTTCGGAATCTCGATGGGTGGGATGATCGCGCAGGAATTCGCGCTTAAATATGCGGCGCGCACGCGCGGGCTGGTGCTCGGATGCACCAACTGCGGCGCGAGCCATTCGATCGCGGCCGATCCGGCGGCGATAGCCAATCTTATGCCGGTGCCCGGCATGGACCCGCTCGAGCAGGCGTGGCGGGCATTTTCAGTGGCGTGCGGAAAGGCGTTTCTGAATTCCGCGGCCGGGCCAAGCGACGCTCAACCAGGCGATCGCGGAGATGGGCAACTACCCGCTGACGCCGATGCATACTTTCATGCGGCAGGGACAGGCGATTGGGGGATTCGACAGTTTTGCGCGGCTTGGACAAATCAAGTCGCCGACACTTATTATTCACGGTGACGACGATGCGATAGTGCCGCACGCGAACGCGGAGATTATCCACGGCGCGATAGCGGGTTCGAAGACGCACACGCTCAAGGGCGCGGGCCACATGTTTTTCTGGGAAGCGCCGGACGAAGCGGTGCGGGTGGCCGGCGACTTTCTGGCAGCGGCGAAGTAACCGCCGGAGACTCAGATGGCGAACTACGAAACCGTCATTTACGAAAAGGCCGAGGACAAAATCTACCGGCTGACGCTCAATCGTCCGGAGAAGCTCAACGCGCTCTCGCAAAAGCTGCTCAAGGAACTCGACTCGGTGATGGACGAGTACGAGTCGAATCCCGACGCCAGCGTGCTGGTAATCCGCGGCGCCGGGCGCGCGTTCTCGGCCGGCTACGACTTGCAGGGCACGCAGCATCCCGGCGCAACGTTCACCGTAACCAACGATCGGCTCGGCCTGCACAAGACGATCGAGCGATGGCAGCGGCTGTGGTCGATTAACAAACCCACGATCGCGCAGGTGCACGGCTACTGCCTGGCGGGTGGCACGGAATTCGTCGGTCACTGCGACATAGTGTTCGCCAGCGAGGATGCGCAGTTCGGGCATCCCGCCGGCCGCTCGCTTGGTATCCTGCCGACGCTCTCGATGTGGCCGGTGCTGATGGGACCGCGCAAAACGAAAGAGTATCTCTTCACCGGCGACTACATGTCGGCAAAAGAAGCGCTCGAATGGCACCTAGTCAATCGCGTCTTTCCCAAGGACAAGCTCGAGGAAGAGACGATGAACTATGCGCGCCGGGTCGCGATGGTGCCGGCGGACTTGCTGATGCTGCACAAGGCGGCGGTGAATCGCTATCTCGAAATCCTCGGGATTCGGGCGGCCGAACAATCGGCCGCCGACATCGACGTGATCGCGCATCAGACCGACACGGTGAAGAACTGGATGAAGGCGAGCCGCGAGAAAGGCCTCAAGGGCGCGCTGACCGATCGCGACCGCCCATTCGCCAAGAAAGCCTGACGCGTATCGACGGCACAAGATTGTCGGTGGATTGGAAAATGGTAATATCGCGCCATTGTCGATGGCGGCGAGGAGGAGAGAATGATCAGATACGCCCTGATCGCGGCTGCCGCCGTCTTTGCAGTCGCGTGCAATTCCGCGCCGGTGCAAACCTCCGAAAATACGGTCGGCGGCGCCGACGTGGTTTCTTCCGCGAAAACGCCGATGACGAAAGGGGCGACCAGTCTTTCGCTGGACTGGGGCGCCAAAGCGCAAGCCGGCCAGGTCGCGATCGCTGATGTATTGAGCTATGGCGGCTCGCAAACGACGATCACCGCGCCGGCCGGCTGGCAGATAATTCGCGACGACTCCACTCCAACGACGCGGCAGTCGCTGTATTGGCATGCAATTCAGGCGAATGACCCCAGGCCGGCGACGTGGACATTCAGCGAGCCGGTAGATGCGCAAGGCGCGATCGTGCTGCTGGACAATGTCGCGGCAGCCGCGCCGGTGGATATGAGCAACATCAAGACCGGCACCGGCGGTACGGTGGATTCCGACTCGATGACGACGACGGCAGACGGCGATCTAATCCTGATTTTCAAGGCGACTGATTTTGGGAACGCGCCGATGCAGCCGCAGCTGCCGGGCGACATGAGCGCAGTCGTGGCTCAGGAGAAGGCGCCGCACCAATACTGGATCCTTGCGAGCTGGCAGAGTCAGAACGGCGCCACCGAGGGAACGGAGTTCAGTTTTCCGCAACTCTTCAACTGGACAGCCGCGCAAGTCGCTATAAAGCATGGGTCGCACTGACACGCGCGCGAACGCGATGCGCCCGACCCTGGCGACCAGCCGCGAATTCTTTGCGGTGGCAGTGGTTATCGTGGTCGTGGGATGCGCCATCATTTTCCGGCACCGATGGATACTGACGCGTATCGACATAGTTTCGGGAATCGTTGCGCTCGGGGCGCTGGCGTACTCGTTAAGGCTCGCCGATCCCGCGCCGATGACCGATGAGGCCATCAAGCGCGACGAGTTGCTTTCCCAGTTCGCGGTCTTCGTGGTCTTCCTGGCGTTCTATGCGATGACGGCCGGCTCGGACACGAGTCCGTACAATGCGCATGTGCGCCAGGCGTTCGCTTTCATCCACGGCCACACCTACATCGACGCGCCGAATTACATCGAGCATGCGCAGGTTGGGCCATACAGCTACCAGCTTCATCCGATCCTGCCGGCGATCCTGCTGATGCCATTCACGGCGATCTGGGGGATGAACACCAATCAGAATTATTTTTCGATCATTGTGGGTGCGCTCGACATGGCGCTGGCGTGGCGCCTGCTGGGGCATTTCCGGCTCACGGTGAATGCGCGGAAATGGCTGACGGTTTTTTTCGGTGCGGGCACGATCATCTGGTACGAGACGGTGAACGGGGGCAGTTGGGGAGTTTCGATGGTGGTCGCGATCCTGGTCACCTTGATGGCGTTCGATGAGACGTTCGACCAGGGGCGTCCCGCAGTGGTTGGATTTTTTGCCGGGATCGCCGGGCTGGCGCGCTACGATCTGGTGTTCGTGTGGCCGGTATATCTCGCGCTGTTGCTATTCTGGCGCCGCCGCAGCATCCGCGAGTTGTTCTGGTTCATTCCGGGATGCGCGCTGACGGTGGCAATTTACATAACGTTCAACTTCGTTCGCTATCACAGCCCCTTTGACCGCGGGGTCGTTTACTACATGCCGAAGGATCAACAGACGCTGTTCGCATTTAGATTTTTCCCGGGCAACTTTTTCACGCTGTTCTTCATGGCGCCCGGATTGAACGGCAACTTTCCGTACATCCATCCGACCTTTGGGGGACAGTCAATCCTCACGACGAGTCCGGCGTTCCTGCTCGCGCTCAAGGCGAGCTGCCGGCGGATCGAGACGGTATTGATAGCAATGGGCGCCCTGATCGCGGTGACTCCGAGCCTCTTTTACGTTGGCAATGGATCGGCTCAGTTCGGCACGCGCCACTACTTGCAGGCGTTCCCGTTTCTTTTGCTGCTCATGGCGCTCGGCGCGCACCGACGAATCGATCAGATGTCGCGCATCCTGATAACCGTTTCGGTGTTCATGATTACGTGGGGCGTCTGGTACGTCCGGTTTTATGGCCTCGGCGGCTGAGCGTCACCGCGGATGGCGGCTCATCGTTTGCGCGCGATCACGTACATGATGTCGTAAAAGTTGAGATAGAGCGGCCAACCGCCGACCCCCAGCCGATCCAGGAGATCAAGCGCGCGCGTATCGCCGTGCTTCTGCACAAATACTCCGTAGGCCATGCTCCGCAAGCTCCGGTAGAAGCCGCAATGGCGGGCGTAGATCACGTCGAAGCCAAACCTATCGAGCATCGTGGTCATGCTGGCGATCGAAAAATAGTGCGCGTGCGACGGCGGATGCATCAGTCGCCATTTCGTGCGCCTCAGGCGCGCGTTGAGGCTTGCGAAGTCGCCGGTCGTGATGGCGATGAGCGCACCGGTCCGCATGTGATCCGCGAGCTTCGCAATGTACAAATCCGGGCGCGCGAGATGCTCGATCGTATCCCACATGCATGCGACGTCGAACTCGCGGCCGGCCAGGTCATACTGCAGCAGGTCTGCGCAGGTGGCGTCGAGACCCAGCCGGGTTTTGGCGTGACTCACCGCAGCCGCGGACACATCGATGCCCTGGACGGAGTCGAAGCGATCCTTCGCGACCTCCAGAAAAAAACCGTAAGCGCAGCCGACTTCGAACAGACGCCGATGACGTGCCGGGTCCATGAAGGACTTCAACACCCTCAGACGCGACCGGAAATTGCGCTGCGCTACGCCCTTGTCTGAAACGTAATCGTGATACTCCTCGCCCTTGAAGTAGCTCTCGGTATAGATAGCCGCGAGTTCCTGATCAGTGGACTCAGGCGGGGCGAACGCGTGACCGCATTGCCGACAGCGCAGAAGTCCGCCGAAGATTGGGTCGCCTGATGAGGAATCGCAAGCCACACAGCGTGGTCCGGACGAATTCGGGGCGTTCGCCGTTCCGATCACATCCACCGAAGGCTGGTCCGCGGGGGTCACGACAGCTCTTGCTCGCTGATGAAGCGCGGCCGCTGTTTCACCTCTGAGTAGATCTTGCCGATATATTCCGCGACCAGACCGATGATCATGATTTGAAGGCCGCCGAGCACGTAGATCGGAAGGACCGTGGACGCCCAGCCCGGAACCACGTCGCCACGCAGCGCGCTCACGATAATGAATACGCTGATGGCCAGGGCGCCGAGCGTGATCAGCACACCGCCCATCGCGATCATCCGCAGCGGCGCCACCGTAAACGACGTGACTCCATCCAGCGCAAGCCCGATCATTTTTGTCCACGAATAGTGCGTCGTGCCGGCAAGCCGCTCGTGCACGTCGAAATGGACTACTTCCGACTTGAAGCCCATATTCGCGAAAATGCCACGGAGGAATACGTTGACCTCCTTGTAATCGGCCAGCGTGTCCAGAACTTTTGCGGAGATCAGCCGGTAGTCCGGATGATCTTTGATGACCTTGGCGCCGAGCGAACTCATCAGCCAGTAGAAGACCGATGAGAAAAGCCTTTTGGAGATGGGAACGTTGCCGGCGTTCCGCCTGACCCCGTACACGATGTCGGCGCCCTGACGGTACTTGTCGAGAAAGCTGTAGATAGCCTGTTCGTCGTGCTGCAAGTCGGCGTCCAGTGAGATCGCGCAGTCGGCTCGATGCCTGACGGCCAGCAGACCGGCTAACACGGCATTCTGATGGCCGAAGTTCCGGGACAGCTTCAGCGCTTTGACCTCGCGTTCGGACTTGTTGAGTTCGCGCAAGATACTCCAGGTGTTGTCGATGCTCCCATCGTCCACAAAATAGAGGAAGCTTTCGGACGCTATCTGCCCCTTTTCCCGCAGGTCGCGCATTATGCCGACGAGCCGGCGGACCGTCTCCCGTATCACGGGCTCTTCGTTGAAGCAGGGGACAACGATTGCGAGGCGCGGGCGGGTGCGAGCCAGATCGGTCACGATCGGTTCGTGGCGGTTAAGATCGTCGTTGGTCACCTGAGCAAAGCCGCGCGATTCCTGAACTTCATCGGGAGGTCCTTGGCGTCCACCCGATGTGATACTTATTCTGTACCTGAAATTACGACCGATGGCATCACGGGAGTTTAGCGGCTCGGACAATGGCAGTACGTTGGCGCGTGACCTAGTACTCGCGCTGATCGTCGGATTTCTGACTGGCGCACTGTCGATCCCGGTCGTGATCAACCTCGGGCTCGGAACCGCAATCAGGGTTCCGCTGCTCTCCCTGCCAATTATCGTCGCCGTTCTATTCGCGATCGCACTGCTAGTCGCAAGCCTGGTTGCCAGTCGAGTTCCCTCGTTATTCGAGTTTTCGAAGTTCGCCGTGGTGGGTGTTCTGAATTCCGGCGTTGACTTTGGCATCCTGAATTTACTGATCCTGGTAACCGGTGTGGCCTCCGGTGGCGGCTTTTTGGCGTTCAAATCAGTCTCGGTAACGCTGGGGGTGATCAATAGCTACCTGTGGAATAAGTACTGGACCTTCGATGCGGCGAAATCCCCGGAAGCAAGGCGCGAGCTAATTGCTTTCATGGCGGTGACCCTGGTGGCAGTGGGGCTCAACATCGCGGGCGCGGACGTGATTGTGAACGTAATCGGCGCACCGCGCGGATTCAGCACCAAGCTCTGGGCAAACGTGGGGGCTATCTCCGGCGCCGGATTGACGCTGTTCGCGAACTTCTTCGGTTACAAGTTTTTCGTGTTCAGAAAACTGTCGGTCGTTACATAAGAATCGCGAATCGTTTTGCTTCCGGCGCGTAATTTCAACACCTGACTAGCCAAAAGCCTCTTACGCTGGCACACTCAATCCGGCAAGTTAGAGATCGCCGAGCTGGGGGAAGTGGCGCCGACTTCGCGACAGATGGATTTCCAATGCATGGGATAACCGACCCTGCGCATATCGCGGACATGCTCGCGACGTGGGGCTATCTCGGCATCTTCATTGCCGTGTTCGTCGGCAATCTGGGGGTTCCGGTGCCCGAGGAAACCGTGATGCTCGCGGCCGGATTCCTAGCCGGCCGCGCGTTGCTCGATCTGCGAATCGTCTATATCGCGGTAGTCGCGAGCGCGGTCCTGGGCGACTGTTGCGGCTACGTCATCGGCCGCACCGGCGGACAGCGCGTACTCGTTCGGCTCGCGTCCGCCTTCCCCTTCATGCGCACGCGCTACGACCGCCTGCAACTTTTCTTTCAGACCCACGGCGCCAAGGCGGTGTTCATGGCGCGATTTATCACCGGCGCGCGATTCATGGCAGGCCCGATGGCGGGTGCGTGCGGGATGCCGTTTTTCCAGTTCCTCGGATGGAACGTGCTCGGCGCGATCGTATGGTGCTCGCTGGTCGTCACGGTTGGCTATCTGGTGGGCGACGAGTTGTATCGCGCCTTGATGATGGCTCATCAGGCGTCGCGATGGATTGGGCTGGCCGTATTTGCTGTGGCGATCGTGGTCTTCGTCTTTTGGTGGAGGGACCGGCGTCCTGCGGTGTCACGGCCTCAATCGTAGCCGCGTTCGCGACTGTGTCGCGATGGTGGCGCTGGTGCTCGCGCTGTCTGGATGCAAGCTGCGCACGCGTATCGATCTCCACTATCTTCCGGATTTCGTGCCGGGGTCGCAGAATATTTTTCGTCCCGTCAAAATTGCGGTGCCTCCCACGACCGGAAATTTCGGCTCCGGCGATTCCGCCGTCGGCACGATCTACGCCGCCGACGGCGCTCCCCAGACTCCGCTCGTGGTTGCCGATGCGGCCCGCGCGTTCAACAGCGCGTTGATCAAGGGGCTCGCCGACGCCGGTTTGGCGCCGGTGGCGCTCGACTCGAATCCGGGCGACGGCAAGCCGCCCGAAGGCTCGGATTTCATCCTCACCTCCGACCTCGAACAGCTCGAGGTGAACAAGCGCTTCGGAACGAACCAGACCGTCCACGGCCAGTACTTCTCGATGAGAGCCATGGTGCGCGTAAAGTTCGAGCTCAAGAATCGGGATGGCGCCGTGCTTTACTCGGACGAGATCAGCGGCATCGAAAATGAACCGCCAAATCCCGTCGGCGCCGAGGTCTTTCTGCCGCTCGAGACCGAACCCGCCGAGTCTCTGTCGGTTGCACTCTCGCGTGCCGTTGGCGTGCTGATGCAACAGCCCGGATTTCGCGGCGCACTGCCGACCCGATCCGTCGAGGCGACTTCCACTTCGACGCCGGCGCCGCAATCTCACGGCGCATCGCCCACGCCCTGAGAGGGTCAAACCGCCGAGCCCGGCAGATACCGAAGTGAATGCCGAACTTAAGCGGACCTGCCCTTGCGGGATTCTTCCAGCTTGCGCAACTCGACGCGGCGGATCTTCCCGCTGACCGTCTTGGGCAACTCGTCGATGAATTCTATCTCGCGCGGATATTTGTAGGGCGCCGTCACGCGCTTGCAATGCTCCTGCAGCTCGGTCACCAGCCTTTGGCCGGGCTCGGCGCCGGGCCTGAGCTTCACGAAGGCCTTGACGATTGAACCGCGGTCCGCGTCAGGACTCGCGACGACCGCTGATTCCAATACCGCGGGATGCTCAAGCAGGGCGCTCTCCACTTCGAACGGTCCGATTCGGTAGCCCGCCGAAATGATCACGTCGTCGGCGCGCCCGACGAACCATAGATAGCCGTCGGCGTCGCGGGTCGCCTGGTCGCCGGTCAGGTACCAATCGCCGCGAAACGCGCCGGCGGTCTCTTCCGCATTTTTCCAATACTCGAGAAACAACGACGGCGGCCGCTCGGGACTCACCCGCACTGCTATTTCTCCGGGCTCGTCAACTTTGGTCTCGGCCGTTTCGGGGTCAATTACGCGGACATCGTGACCCGGAAACGGCAGGCCCATCGAGCCCGGTTTCACGGGCATCGCGGGCATGTTCGCGGCCAGGATGGTCGTTTCGGTTTGCCCGTAGCCGTCGTGAATCGTGAGCCCCAGCCGCTCCCGCCACACCTCGATCACTTCCGGATTGAGCGGCTCGCCCGCACCGGTGCAATGCCTCAGTTTCGGGAATTGGTAGCGGGCCAGGTTTTCCTTGATTAGTATTCGATACTCAGTCGGCGGCGCGCAAAAGGTAGTAACTCCGTAGCGGCCGATCAACTCGAGTTCTTTCGCCGCATCGAAGCGGCCGTTGTACATGAACGTCGTCACGCCGTTCATCCACGGCCCGAACAGGACGCCGTATGCCGCCTTGGCCCAGCCGGTGTCCGAGGTTGTCCAATGCAGGTCGCCCGGCCTCACGTCCAGCCAGTTAAGCCCCGTGAACCGGTGACTGTAGGTATAGGCGTGACTATGCAGAACGGCTTTCGGTTCCATAGTCGTGCCGGAAGTGTAATAGCAAATCGCCGGCTCCGACGATTTCGTATTCGCGGGCTTGAACGCCTCCAACGCGCGGCTCATTTCTTCCTGCAGGCTCATCCAGCCGGAGCGGGCGGCGCCGGCTACCAGGTAGCGCTCGACGCTGGGGCATTGCTTGCGCAGCTCCGCGATCATCGCGGCATTCTCGACGCCGGCGATTATCGCGCGCGCCCCGGAATGATTCGCGCGATACACCAGGTCCTTCTCGCGCAGCATCGAGGTGCACGGGATGACGATCGCGCCGAGCCTGAGCGCGCCGATATACGCCGCCTGCCACAGCGTGATTCGCGGCAGCACCAGCAGAACCGGATCGCCGCGCCTGATTCCATGTCCGGCGAGAACGTTCGCGATGCGCTTCGATTGCTGCGCGATATCCGCGAACGTCAGCCGCGCGCGCCGTCCCTCGCTGTCTTCCCACAGGATTGCAACCCGGCGCGGATCTTCGGCGAATTTGTCGATGGCTGCTGCGAAGTTGAAATGCTCCGGGGTCTCCCACCTGAAGTCGCGGTACGCGCGCCGATACTTCTCGATTGCGTCGCTCTTGGTTGCGTCGGTCTTCATTGAATCGGTCTCTATTGAATCAGTCGTGGGCGCGAATTCCCGCCCGCCGCGTGCTCCATTGGCGCTTGCGACCGCTTCGCTGCCGCCTTGATATACTTCACCGTCACCGGCGACAGATCGTCGCGTTCGACCCGCACGTCGATTATCGCAAACGATTTGCATTCGTGCGCCGCGCGCAGCGCGTTTCTCAGCTGCTCGACGGTGGTCGCCTTGAATCCTGCGCCGCCCCAATCGCGGGCGAGCTTCGCATACGGCCACGGCGGAATCTCGAGCAGTTCGCGCCGCTCGGCAATCGGCCGGAAGATGCCCCATCCGCCGTTGTTGATCAGCACCACGATCGGATTCACGCCCTTGGCCGGAGCCTGCGAAATTTCAGGCCCGGTCATCTGGAAACCGCCGTCCCCGCACAACACCAGCGGCCGGAGACCGCTTCCGATTTGCGCGCCCAGCGAGGCCGGAACCGCAAATCCCATCGAAGCGTAAAACCCCTGCGCCAGGTAGCCGCCGCTGTGCGGCACCCGGATGTCGAGCCCGCCAAACAGCATGTCACCCGACTCTGCGACCACCAGGTATTCGCGCTTGTCGGCCAGGAATTCGTTGACCGCGGACAGGATCTGGGTGACCTTGACCGGCATGCCATCGCGCTCGGCAATCTCGCGAAGATTATCGGCGTAATGGACCTTCTCATGATGAAGCCGCAGCTTCTCGCGCAGCAACGCGCGCGCGAAATCGCGCACCCCGACGTCGGTGTAGGTGTGATACTTAACCTCGACCTTGCGATCGACCGCCCACACCGTTCTACCTTGAATCACGTGCGGCGGACGATTGCCGAAGTTCATGTCGGTTTTCAGACATCCGAGGTTGAGCACGAAGTCGGCCGCGTCCATCCGCGCGACGATCGACGGCGGACTGATCGGTCCGACGTGCACGCCCATGTACAGCGGATGGTCCATCGGGAACGCACCCTTGCCGAGCACCGTCGTGAACACCGGCGCACCCATCTGTTCGGCCAGTCCCACCAACTCATGCGACGCCTTGAAGCGATGAATCTCGATGCCGGCGATCAGCACGGGCTTGCGGCTCTCATTGAACATCGCGGCAGTCTCATGCGCCGCTTCCTCGACCTTGCGCGTGTCGGATTCCTGGAAATACAGCCGCCCGTCCCATTCGATCAGCTCCTCGGGGACTTCGATCCGGCGGTCAACCATGTCGCGACGAATCTCGATGTAGCCCGGCCGCTGCTCGGCCCAAATGGCGCGCACGACGCGATGCAACTCGTCCGCAGCGCTGCGCGGATCGGTCAGCACGGCACACGCGCAAGTTACTTCGTCGTAGATGCGGCGCTGTGATTCGATCTCGCGGGCCTGGTGATGAATCAGCGTGCCGAGTTTGCGTTCCTCCTCGCCCGGACCGCCCGAGAAAATCAGAATCGGCACGCGTTCCGAGAACGACCCCGCGACCGGATTGACCATGTTGTGCCCGCCGGCCCCGTAGGTCACGCAGATTACGCCGATTTTCCCGGTCGCGCGCGCGTAGCCGTCGGCTGCGAATCCGACCCCCGGCTCGTGCGACAGCGTAATGATTTCCAGCCCGTGCTTACGGCCCAGCGCGAAAAACAGCTTGAGCGCGAGGTCACCGGGGATGCCGAAGACGTACGACACGCCGATCTTGCGCAGGTAGGCGACCAGGAAATCGCCCAGCGCCATGTGTCTTTTCACTCCGCTTCGCCCTCCTCGACCGCCGCTAATTGTAACAAAAACGCCCCCACCGCAGGACATCTTCGGCGCGGCGCTGTGCTAGAGTATGATGTTGGCGGGTCAAGCTGATGTTTCGATCGATGCTTCGCATGCAATTCCTCTCGCCGATGCAACTGAGTCGGCTGGTGATGTACCTGCCGCAGTTCGTCCGGCTGTTTTACCGGCTGATCACCGACGAACGCGTGCCGATGCTGGCGAAAATGGTGCCGTGGATGGGTCTGCTGCTTATGCTGACACCTCCGGCGCTCGAGCTCGACATGATTCCGATAGTCGGCGAACTCGACTGGATTCTGATCGGCTACCTCTCGCTAAAAGTTTTCATCTGGCTCTGCCCGCCCGACGTCGTGCGGGAACACGTCAGCCAGATTGGCCGTGGCGAATAGCGCAGCCAAGCTGATGCGACCCCGCGTAATCCTGATCGGCCTCGCCGCTGTCATTATCGTCGCGCTCGTGGCGCTGAGCCTGGCTGACCAGCTGCTGGTCGACTACCTGTGGTTCGGAAGACTCGGCTACGGCGGAGTCTTCAATACAACCGTCGGCGCGGAAATCGCGATCTTCGCGATCGTATGGCTGGTCGCGTTCGCCGCGATCTTTGTGAGCGGGTTGATCGCGATCGGCTCGAGCCGCGATCGCGAGCGGCTGCGCGTGGTGCGCCGCCCCGACGAGATGGTCGAGGTTAATCTGCCCGAGCTGATTCGCGCGCTCGGCGAACGCGTGCCGTGGCGCGTGATCGTGGCCTGCGGCGCGGCCTTGCTGGCGCTGTTCGCGGCGCAAGGCGAGGCCGGCAGCTGGGATACTTACCTCAAGGGTCTCTACGGGGTGCCGTTCGGAATCGCCGAGCAGGCGTTCGGCAACGATATCGGCTTCTACGTCTTCACGATGCCGCTGCTCGAGGAAATCCGCGATCTGTTCCTGATGATCATCGTGCTGGCGGCCGCGATTGCGATCGCGGTCTATTGGGCGCGCGGCGCGCTCGACTTCAAGGAATCGCCGCCGCGCGTGTCGCCGGGCGCGGCGGGCCATCTGTCGGTGCTGCTGGGGCTGTTCTTCGTGCAGCGGGCGATGAGTTACTGGCTCGGCCGCTTCGACTTGCTGCTGCATACCGACGGCGTCGTTTTCGGACTGCGCTACGTCGATCGCATCCTGTGGCAGCCCGGGCTGTGGCTGCTGGTGGCGCTGTCGTTGGGGGCCGCCGTGATGTGCATGGTCAACGCGCGCGAGGGCGGACTGAGGATTCCGGTCGCTGCGTTCGTTATCGTGTTCGGGCCCGCGCTCATCATGAATTTTATCCAGCCGGTGATCGAGCGCTTGTGGGTCAAGCCCGACGAGCTTCGGGTCGAGCGTCCGTACCTGCAACGCAACATCGAGGCGACGCGGCACGCGTACAAGCTCGACACCGTTGACGTGAAACCGTTTGCCGGGCAGGGCACGCTCACGCTCGCGGCGCTCGAAGAGGATTCGGCGACGGTCAAGAACATCCGCCTGTGGGACCCGCGCCCGCTGATCGACACCTACCGCCAGTTGCAGGAAATTCGCACCTACTACGATTTTCGCGACGTTGACATCGATCGCTACTGGATCGAGGGCAAGTACACCGAGGTGATGCTTTCGCCGCGCGAGATGAATCTCGACCAGCTGCCCGAAAACGCGCAGACCTGGGTCAATCAGCATCTCAAGTTCACCCACGGCGCCGGGCTGGCGATGAGCCCGGTCAACCGGAAGGACACCGAGGGGCTGCCGGTGTTCTATATCAAGGATATTCCGGCGGTGTCGGATGTGGGGCTGAAGGTTGACACAGCCGGCGATCTACTTTGGTGAGGCGCGCGACAATTACGCCGTCGTCGATTCCGCGACGCCCGAGTTCGACTATCCCAAGGGCGCCGACAACGTATTTTCGTACTATGCGGGATCGGGCGGCGTGCCGGTGGCGGGTTTTTTTCGCCGGCTGCTGTTCAGCATCTTCTTTCGCGACATCAATCTGCTCGTCACCGAGAATATCGTGGCGAAGAGCAAGATCATGATCCGGCGCAATATCGCAAGCCGAATCGCGTACATCGCGCCGTTCCTGAACCTCGACCGCGATCCATACGCCGTGATTCTCAACGGCCGCATGGTGTGGATCGTTGACTGCTATACCACCAGCGATCACTATCCCTACTCGCAGCGCAACGCCGACGGGATCAACTACATCCGCAATTCGGTCAAGGTGGTGGTCGATGCGTACACCGGCGACACCGATTTTTACGTGGCGGATCCCGAAGACCCGATCATCAAGACCTGGCAGCGCATTTTCCCCGCGATGTTCAAGCCGATGTCGGCGATGCCGGCGGAATTGCGCACGCACATCCGCTATCCGGAAGATTTTTTTCTGATTCAGGCCGACACTTTCCGCACCTATCACATGACCGATCCGCAGGTCTTCTATAACCGCGAGGACCTGTGGGGATTCCCGCGCGAAAACTACGCCGGGCAGACGGTTCCCATGTCGCCCTACTACGTGATCATGCGGCTGCCGGGCGAGGCGCAGGCGGAATACATGTTGATGCTGCCGATGGTGCCGTCGGGACGCGACAACATGATTGCGTGGATGGCCGCGCGCTGCGACGGGGCGGATTACGGCCATCTGTTCGAGTATGCATTTTCGAAGGACAAACTCATTTACGGTCCCTATCAGATTCAGGCGCGCATCAATCAGAATCCCGAAATTTCGCGGCAACTTTCGCTGTGGAATCAGATGGGTTCGAAAGTCCTGCTCGGCAATCTGCTCGTGATACCGATCCAGGACTCGCTGCTATACGTCGAGCCGCTGTTCATCCGCGCCGAGAACGGCCAGTTGCCTGAGTTGCAGCGGGTGGTCGCGTCGTACAGCGATCGCGTGGTGATGGGCGATACGCTGGACCTGACGATGGAGGCGCTGTTCACCAATCAGGCGCCGCCGGGGGCGGCGATCGCCAAGGCGATCATCAATGAGCCGGTCCCGCAGTCGATCGCCGCGGGCGCGGGCGCGCCCAAGGCCGACATGCAGAGCGCGGCGCAGCATTACAATCGCGCGATGGAGGCGATTCGCGCGGGCGACTGGACGGCGTTCGGCGCTGAGATGAAGCAACTCGGCGACGAGCTATCGAAGCCGTCAGATTCCGGACATCAGTAGAGATAGGGTTCGCTTTTTCTCCGCAACGGCGTCCTCGGAAAGCGGTCGCTCACTGGCACCCGAGGCGCTCCTGACAGCTCGCTATTTTGAGGTACAGAGCGACGCGGGGGCCTTATGGCACTGGGGCGGCGCCGAGCAGGCCGGCAGCCTCGTCGTAACCGAGCATCAGGTTCATGTTCTGCACCGCCTGACCCGAGGCGCCTTTGCCGAGGTTGTCAATCGCCGTTATCACGAGCAGCGTTTCGCTGCGTCGATCGAGGATGAACGCCAACTCGCAGAAATTGGTAGCCCGCACGTTGCGCAGCTCGGGCAGTTCTCCCGGTTTGAGGATTCGTACGAACCGCGACTTGGCAAAGCTGGCCTCGAAGGCGGCGTGAACGTCGCGCTCCGTCGTGCCGGCGCGCGGGCGCATAAAGATCGAACTGAGAAGACCGCGCGTAATCGGCAGCAGATGCGGCACAAACAGCAGCGCGATGTCGCGGCCGAGCGCGGCCGAGATTTCCTGCTCCATCTCGGGGACGTGCCGATGGTTGCCGACCTTGTAGGCGCGGAAATTCTCGTTGACTTCGGCGAACAGCTGCTCGATCGACGCCGCCCGGCGCGCGCCAGTCGTACCCGACTTCGCGTCGATGATTATCGACGACGGCTCGATCAAGTCGCGCCTGATGAGCGGCAGCAGCGCGAGCAGCGCGCCGGTCGGAAAGCATCCGGGGGTCGCAACCAGGCGCGCCTCGCGAAGCTCATGCCGATGGAATTCGCTTAGCCCGTAAACCGCCTCCTTGAGGAGTTGCGGCGCGGGATGATCGATGCCGTAAGTGGCGCGGAACTGCGCCGCGTCCTTGAACCGGAAATCCGCCGACAGATCCACTACCTTGAGGCCGGCCTTGATTAGTTCAGCGGTATGCGCGGTGCCAACCGTTTCGGGCAAGCACGAGAGCACGACCTCGGCGCGGCCCTGGACCAGGTCGGGGCGCCATTCCTCGAACGGCGGCAAGTCGATGCCGGCCATGTGGCGGTAAACGTCGGCGACCTCGCGCCCGGCGTAATGCTCGGAGGTGAGCACGCTCAGCTCGACGAACGGATGGCTGGCGAGGATGCGGACCGCCTCGATACCCGAGTATCCCGAGGCGCCGACCACCGCCACCTTGACCTTGTCGTTCGCAGCCACTTGGCGAATCTCAATGCTCCTTTGCGAATTGCGGTTGAAGCATCTCACCTAGCATGATTGCACCCACCGAGCCAGTTACTTGGTGTCGAACTCGAAAACCATTTCGGCCGGCGGATGCTCCGGATCGGCGGCGAGTCGGTCCAGGTACAGCCGCACCGGAGTGTCGTTGGGGCGCGCTTCGCCCAGGCGCTCGAGTTCCGCCCGCGCCGAAAATATGTTGCCCGCGCGAATCATGGCCAGCGCGTCGGCGAAGTGGCGATAGAACGAAGGATCGACGCTGTCGTTGTCGCGCCCGGCTACGTCAACGATCGGCACCAGCAGCTCTTTTCCCTTGACCTTCACCAGCCCGAGCTCGCGCCCGATGTAACCGGCGCCGGCTTCGGTGTAGGTCACGCGGCTGACCAGCAGATGCACCTTGAACTGGCGCGTCAGACCCTCCAGCCGCGAGGCCAGGTTGACGGTATCGCCGATAACCGAGTAGTCGAAACGCCGTTGGCCGCCGAAGTTGCCGACGATCGCGTCACCGGTCGCAATTCCAACGCCGATGTCAATTTCCGCGAAGCGAGGGTCATGCCTGCGCATCGCTTCCAGCTCCGCCAGCATCGCAAGCCCGCTGTCGATCGCCGCGCGCGCGTGATTGGCCACCTCCAGCGGCGCCCCCCAGAACGCCATGATGCCATCGCCGCGAATCTTGTCCACGACGCCGCCGCTCTCCATGATGTGGTCGGTCATCTTGGTCATGTAATCGTTCAACAGCGCCACGAGCGCCACCGGGTCGGTGCGCTCGGAGAGCGCGGTGTAGTTCACGATATCGGCGAACAGGATGCTCATGTGGCGGCGCTCACCGCCGAGTTTGAGACCGTCGCGCTGGTCCAGCACCGTCGAGATCACGTCGGGATGCAGGTAATGCTCGAAGGCGACGCGCAAGTGGTGCTTTTCACGTCCCTCGGTGATGTACCGATAGCCGGCCAGGAACATGTACACGAGAATCGCGGTGAGCAGGGGGAAGACGACCCCGATCACAAGACCGTCGTGAAGCAGCCGCGTCTGAGCATAAGCGTAGTAGCCGACCAGCAGGATCACGCCCAACGCCGCCGACGACAGCGCGGACAGCCACGCGACGCCAAGCGAAATAAGAATACCGATCAGGATCGTGACGCCAAGCGCTATCTCCCGAGCCTCGATCGGGCGGCGAATGAAGTCGCCCTGAATCATGTTGTCGATCGCGTTGGCGTGGATCTCGACGCGCGGCATGTCGCCATCGACGGGAGTTACACCGCGATCGCCGAGCCCATGGGCGGTCGCGCCGACCAGGACAATCTTTCCCGTCAGTTTCTCCGGCGCGATCCTGCGATTGATGATGTCCGAAATCGAGTAGTGTGGGAATGGATTGGCGCCGCGCCGGAAATTCACCAGCATCAGGCCCTGGTCATCGACCGGTATCCGCTCACCGGCGATCGACACTCCCGACACGCCATTGGGATTGAGTCCCAATACCATCGGCGGGCCGCCCGCATACGCGTCGGCGACGGCGATAAACAGCGGCGCACAGTAGCGGCCGTCGAAGCGGATTACCGCCATCTCGCCGCGGATTTCACCGTCGGCGTCCGCATCAACGTCGAAGTATCCGATCGAGTGGGCGGCATCGTCGAGAAGCACGTAGGGAGGCAGATACGCCTGCGCCTGAATCAAATCGTGAGGCTTGCCCGGAGCCTGTCGTACGATTCCGTAACCGAGCGGCCCAGGCGGTCGAATCTTGTCGAGGTACCCGACCGTTTTGACGCTTCCCGAAAGACCCTGGGAATAATGGCTCTGGAATGCGTAGCCAAGCACGGTCAGGCCCTGCGATTTCATCGCGGCGGCAAATGCCTGGTCGTTGCCGGGACCCAGAACCTCGCCGATCGCCTCCTGCTTGAGGCCAAGTCCGGCGAGCTTGTCGCCTATTTCCCCGCGCGTTACATCGCTCTTGTCGGCTTCGCTGAAGATCGCATCGAACCCTATGACCTTGACCTTGTAGTCCTTGAGCGCATCGACCAGCCGGGCGAGCACGAGCCGCGGCCACGGCCATTGCCCAAGCTGCGCGATACTGCGGTCATCGATCGTGGCGATCGCGACCAGGCCCGAGGACGGATGCGGAGCGATGGTATTGATACGAAGGTCGTACGCGATCAGATCCATCCGCTCGAATGCGCCGTGGAAGCGGTCGTGGGCGGCCAACATCAAACCCAGCAGCACGATCCCGAACAGAAAGGTGCGCCACGAGAATCTGGGAGCCGTATGTGACGGTTTTGCGCTCGCCATCGTTACCGATTCGAGCTTAGCTCGACGGCGCGGGCGCCGCTAACCGCGCTTGCCGCCGCCGCGAACATCCACCACCCGCGGTTTACGCACGGCGTGAAAGGTCGCGCCTACTCGAACCAGCTGAGCTGCTTGTACATGCTGATCTGGCCGTACTGATGAGCGTTGCCATAGCCCGCCTGTGCGCTCACGCCAAGCTGCCACGGCCGGTAGTAAAAGCCGAGATCCGGTCCACCCTGGCCCTGCGCGTTGGTCAGGAAGCCGCCGTTGTACATCGCGCCGCCGACACCGCCCAGGATCATGTACTTTTCGGCCGAGAACAGGATTGCCTGCAGATCGATTTCAGTGCTGGTCACGCCATTCTGGAAATCATGCATCGAGCTGAAAGATCCGTTGAGCGGATGCATACTGTGCAGAAATATCCAGCTCGAGAAATCGCCCTCGACCACGCTGGCGTCGCTATCGGCCACATCGTGGCCGCCCGAGACGTAAAGATGCGTCCCCGGAAACAGTGTGAAATCGACGCCGCCCTGAAAGCGGCCGAAGTTGAGGCGCGGAAAACTGCCGCTGCTCGGTGCAAGCGGACTCTCGAAGCCGCCGCCGATCCACAGTTGGTAGCCGGTCGCGCGGCCGAAGACTCCGATGTACGGCGTGACGCTTTGCTCGACCTGCGTGCCCTCCTGAAGGACGCCATATTTGTCGCTGATGAAGCCGCCGCCGAAGGCGGTCACCCGGAGGAGTCCGGGCGTTTGAAGGGAGTAGAATCCCGGATAGGTGTCATTAAACCATTGCGCATGCGCTGCCGGCGAGATCGTGAGCGCGCTCAGCGCCACTGCCAACGCGAGTGCGACCGTCATGCTAAGGCGGGAAATTCGATTCTTCGCCACGTCTCACCTCCTCCTCTATCGAACTCCCAGCCCCGGACCTACGAAGCCCCCGGTTGGCGGTATCGGATGTGACACGGGAGTCGTGCATGCCGGACATACCGTCACCGGACATGCCGGCGGCGGTGCGCCGCTCGATCCCGGCGGTCCCGTGAACAGGCCGCCCGCGTTCGCGCTGTCGAGCGAGGTTGCACCGGTCATCGCCAGCGGTCCGGGAGTCGTCGGAGGTTTGTCGCACGGCAGCGTCGCCTCGTAGCCCGCGCCGATATCTTCGCCCGCGTTGGGAGTCGCCGGGGACGTCAGGTGGACGGTCCCTTGATAGACGGAGATGTCAGTATATTGTTCGCATCCCTGGTAACCGGACCTGATCATATTCTCGGTGTACGCGGTATCGAACTTCGTGCCGCGCACTGCCGCGACCGCGTTGGGAGTATGCACCTGGTAATTCGCCGGTGCGCCGCCCGATGCGGCGTTTACCAGCGATCGCAGGACTCCCGAAAATAAACTCACGCGCGTCGAAGGGGATCCGCCGGTAATCGTGAACTCATCGAGCGTGATGCTGCTGACGGGTCCCAGCTCGAGCCGGCTCTGATCGTTGAGCACGATAACCGCATGCCCGTTGGCGCCGGTCACGATTCGATCGCCTACGTTTACCCCGACTCCTGACGCTGCTCCGATGGTCGCGCCGGCACGCTGAATCTGGACTTGACCGCTCACCGAGGAGAAAGATCCCGCTGCCGTCTGCGCCAGCGCCGGGCCAGATACCACCAGCACCAGCGCGATGAGCAACAACTCCGCACCAAACACGGCGCTATAATGATTTCGGTTTCGACGCATCTAATGGCGCTCCTTTACCGCTGGCGCTCTTCTTGTATTTGTCCGTGCAATGATTAGTCAACCGCCCCCCGTAAGTACCTGTAACAGCAGGACAAATGAAAAGGGCGCGAGCATCGCTCACGCCCCGGTCATTGCAAATTGAATTCCTGGCGCCCGCGCGCGGATTCGATTCGATGGTCCCTAACGCTTGGAGTATTGCGGCCGCTTGCGCGCCTTGTGACGCCCGTACTTCTTGCGCTCGACCTCGCGCGGATCGCGCGTCAGCATCCCGCCCTTGCGCAGCGTCGGCCGCAGGGTCTCGGTCGCGCTGACCAGCGCGCGCGATATCCCGTGACGGACCGCGTCGGCCTGCGCCGCGATTCCGCCGCCCTCGACGCTCACCAGCACATCGTACTGCCCGACCGTCTCGGTCGCCTCGAACGGCTCCAGAATCCGCATTCGCGACGTCGGCCGCGGGAAGTAGTCCTCGAGCGTGCGCTCGTTAATCGTGATCGTGCCGCTGCCGGGCAGCATCCTGACGCGCGCCACCGCGGTCTTGCGCCGTCCCGTAGTCCAGATGATATTTTTCTTTTCTGCCATGTGACGATTTGTGCCTTGTTAAACGCTGACGGTCTTGATTAGACGCTCTCGGTCCTGATCATACGCTTACGCTTTTGGGCTTCTGCGCTGCGTGCGGATGCTCGGCGCCGCGATAAACCTTGAGCTTGTTGAAAATCTGATGGCCGAGTCGATTCTTCGGCAGCATCCCCTTCACCGCAATCTCGAGCAGCCGCTCGGGCCTGGCTTCGAGCATCTTGCCTGCCGACGTCGTGCGGATTCCGCCCGGCCACTCCGTATGGCGATGATACAGCTTGCCCTGCGATTTCGATCCCGTCAGGCGAACCTTGGCGGCGTTGATGATAACGACGAAATCGCCGGTATCCTGGTTGGGGGTGTAATCGGGCCGGGTCTTGCCGGTCAGCAGGCTTGCCGCGCGCGACGCGACTCGTCCGAGCGCTCGCTCGCTTGCATCGATTACCACCCAGTTGCGGTCGCGTAGCCCGTTCTCGCGCGAGATGCTGCGGGTTTGTTCGGTCAGCTTCAAGTTCGTGCACCTAGTGGAAAAGACGTTAATTTTGGCGGGGCCGATGGGATTTGAACCCACGACTTCCGACGTGACAGGCCGGCGTTCTAACCGGGCTGAACTACGACCCCGCCTGAACCATCCTTTGTTACATTTTCCAGCCCGCGTAGCAACAACGCATTGCGCGCTTGCGCTGACCTCGCGCTGAAACTTCCCCCCGCTACGCGACGCGGCGCATCAGCTCGAGGATGTCGTAGCCGGTGATTTCGCGGCTCTTCGCCGACCAATCCCGAAGCTCCGCGTCCGACACCATCCCGGCCTGCGCCCCCTTGGCGAGATCCATCAGGCCGATTTTGATCGTCGCCTCGTCGATCATCTCGCCCGATTTGGGATCGGCCATCGAGCCTCCCCCCTTCTCGTGGTAGAGCTTGATCACGCGGCGCGCCTCCTCGACCTGATCGCGGCTGGGCGTGTAGCACGCGTTGGCGATCTCCGCCTGCTGCGGATGGATCACCCACGTGCCGTCCATCCCGAGGTTGGCGGCGCCGACGTTCTTCTCGCGCAGGGCCGCCTGCAGTTCCTTGACGCGCTCGGGCGAATCCGTGTTGCGCCACAGCCGCAGATAGACGTTGTCGATCGCGTGCAGCCCGGCGGCCTTCGCCGCGACCACCACTGCCTGCTTGGAGTAGTGAAAATTCTGATTCTGATTCTCGACGATCTCGCGGATGCCGAGATTTGCGGCGTAGTCGGCGATGCCGAACACCAGCCCGCACATCCGATCCGACGCGGTCGCGATTTCATACGCCTTGATCAGCGCGTGCGGCGTCTCGATGAGCGACTCAATTTGAAGCCGGTACTTCCATCCGCCGCGCTTTTCGAGATCGTCGAGCAGCTTCGACACCTCGCGAATTTCCTCCGGCCCGCGCGTCTTCGGCAGCATGATGCCGTGGAAGCGATTGGGCGCGCCGAGCACGACCGCCTCCATGTCGCCCTTGAAGAACTTCGAATGGATATTGTTGGGCCGCACGGTGACGACCTTCTTGCCGAAGTCGAGCGTGTTGAGCGCCTCGACCATCACTTTGCGGCTCCTGTCGCCCTTGAACTCATACGGGCACGCGTCTTCGAAGTCCGCCATCACGTGATCGACCGGCGCTTTGACCGCGTCGGCGGCATTGGCGTGCAGCTTCATGTTGTGACCCGGATAGGTCAGCTCGGTGCGCGGAATTACGAAACGTGCGCCTTTATCCAATACGTACATCGATTGATTCTCTCCTGGAGAATTTCACTTCGGCCGCTCACGGCCGAAGGTAGTGCAGCTTGCGCTTGATAAGAACCGTACGTTCGATTTCGACGACCACGGTGCCGTCGGGTTTCTTTCCAACCAGTTTGAACTTCACCAGTCCGGCGTCGGGCCGGTCGGCGTCGCGCTTCTCGAGCACGGTCGATTCGGCGTAAATCGTGTCGCCATGAAAGACCGGGTTGGTATGCTTGCCGTTGTCCATCTCGACTTCGGCGATCGCGTTCTCGCTGGTGTCCTCCGACGCGAGCCCGACCGTGAACGCCAGGACGACGCCGCCGTACACCAGCAGCTTGCCGCCGACGTAGGCGCCCGGGTTCTTGTCGATCAAGTCCTGGTTGAAGTGCAGTTCGGCCGTGTTCATCACCAGCGAAGTGAAGATGTGATTGTCGGCCTCCGTGATCGTGCGGCCGCGCTGATGGACCAGCGTGTCGCCGACCGTAAAATCCTCGAAATAGCTGCCGTCGTTGGTGATGCTCATTGCGCGATGCGCCGCCTTTTCAGTTCTGCTCCATTATACGCCGGCCGATGACCTCGTACTGGATCTCGCTGGTGCCCTCGAAGATCGACAGCACCCGCGCGTCGCGCCAGAAGCGCTGCACGTCGAACTCCATCGAGTATCCGTAGCCGCCATGCACCTGCATGGCCTCGCGCGTGACCCGCTCGGCCATCTCGGCGGCGAACGCCTTGGCCAGTCCGGCCTCGTAGTCGCATCGCTTGCCGGTGTCTTTTTCGGCCGCGGCGAAGTAGCAAAGCTGCCGCGCGGCCTCGATCTCGACGGCCATGTGCGCAAGCTTGTGCCTGATCACCTGGAAGTCGCCGATCGGCTGGCCGAACTGCTTGCGGTCCTTCGCATACTTGACCGCGCATTCGAACGCCGCCTGCGCGACGCCGACGCCGCGCGCCGCGGTCTGGATCCGCGCTGCCTCGTAGCTCGCCATCAATTGGTAGAAGCCCTGCCCTTCCCGGCCGCCAATCAGATTCGCCGCGGGTGCGTACGCGTCGTCGAATTGCAGCGCGTAACTGCGCATCCCGTGGTAGCCGATGGTGGGAATCGGCGAGCCGGTCAAACTCGGCGGCATGAAGTCGTCGCCCGGCCGCTTCTCGAACAGGATCAGCGACAGTCCCTTGTGCCGCTTCGACATGTCGGGGTCGGTGCGCGTCATCACGGTCAGCATGTGCGCGCGATTGGCGAACGTGCACCACATCTTCGAGCCCTTGATCAGATAGCCGTCGCCCTGTTTGACCGCGCGCGTTTTGAACGACGCCGTGTCGCTGCCCGAATCGGGCTCGGTGAATGCGGCCGCGGTCAGAATCTCGCCGCGCGCGATCGGTGGGAGGAATTTCTTTTTCTGCTCGGGCGTGCCGTTGGCGCTGATCAGAGTGCCGGTAATGATGTTGCGCGTCATCACCGAGCCGACGCTGAGCCATCCGCGCGACAACTCCTCGGTGACGATCGCCATCGAGATGTAATCCAGCCCCATGCCGCCTTCTTCGGCGGGAAAGATCACGCCGAAGTAGCCGAGCTCGGCCATCTGCTTGAGGATGTGTTCGGGGATTTCCTTGTTCTGGCGATCGAGGTCGTTGGCTATAGGCTTGATCTCGGCCTCGACGAACTCGCGGACCGAGCGCCGGATGAATTCATGCTCAGGCGTGACCAGAGGCATCTTGTGCTCCTAACAGGCTCCTCAAGCGGGGTTGCGCTTGCGAATCAGGACCGGCCGCTCGTACTCGAGCACCTTTTCGCCGCGTTGGTTGTAGCCGGTGGTGCGGAACTTGACGACGCCGCGATCGGGCCGCGAAGTGTCGCGCTTGGAGAGCACCAGCGACTCGGAGCTAATCGTGTCGCCGGGATAGACCGTCTCGTGCCACTTCATTTTCTCGTAGCCGAGGTGGGCGATCGCGCGTTCGCTCAGGTCCTCGACCGAAAGCCCGAACACCACGTTCATCACCAGCATGTGATTGACGGCCACGTTCTTGTAGCCGAGGCTCTGCGCGTACTCGCGATTGAAGTAGCTCGGGTTGAAATTCATGGTGACGCTGGAGAAGAAGCTGTTGTCGCCCTCGGTGATCGTGCGTCCCCAATGATGCTTGAAAAGATGGCCGACCTCGAAGTCCTCGAAGTAGTGGCCCCGCTCGATTTTGCGCACTGCCATGTGAGTCAGGCTGCCTTCTTCCTGTGATCGTTGAATCGCGAAAAGTCTCGAGGCCGAATCCGTTTTTTATGGAATTCACGGTTGCGCGTCAACCAATCGCCGCCGCGCCGCGAGCGCCCGTTCCCCAACCCGTGAAAGATAAGTATTGTCATTTCTGCGGCGAACAGGTAACTAATTCCCGCACGCATTTTGACTGAAACCTCAAATCAGGACTTGCAGCCAGCCGGGGCCGCCGCCCGTCGCGGAGCATCGCCCCGCTGGTAACCAACTGAAAATTGAGATGAGCCATCAGGAAATCTACGAGGTCGGCGAGGTGCCCCCAATCGGGCAGGTGCCGAAACAGATGTACGCGCAGGTGATCCGCGCGCAGAGATTCGGCGACCCCAGGCACGCGTTCAAGATCGAGAAGATCGCGGTGCCGGAAATTCGCGCCGACGAAGTGCTGGTTTACGTGATGGCGGCGGGGATCAACTTCAACAATGTGTGGGCCGCGCTCGGCTCGCCGGTGGACGTGATCGGCGCGCGCCAGAAAGCCAAGTACGATCATTCGGATTTTCATATCGGCGGCAGCGACGCGTCGGGAATCGTCTATGCAGTCGGCAATGACGTGAGCAACGTCAAGGTCGGCGACCGCGTCGTCGTTCATTGCGGCGTTTGGGACCGCAACTCGGCCGCGGTCCGCAACGGCGACGATCCGATGTACGACCCATCGTTCAAGATTTGGGGTTACGAAACCAACTGGGGAAGCTTCGCACAGTTCGCGCGCGTGCAGGCGCATCAGTGCATGCCAAAGGCGAAGCATCTCACCTGGGAAGAAGCAGCCGGGCCGACGCTGGTGGGCGCAACCGCGTTCCGGATGCTGATGGGATGGCCGCCGCACGTCGTGCGCCGCGGCGACGTGGTCCTGATTTGGGGCGCGTCGGGCGGACTCGGATGCATGGCGATTCAGATCGTCAAGGCCGAAGGCGGAATTCCGGTCGGCATCGTCGGCGACGATCGCAAAATCGATTTCTGCGTCAGGCTCGGCGCCAAGGGTTGCATCAATCGGAAGAAACATCTGCATTGGGGCATGATGCCGCATTGGAAGGAGACCGCGGCGTACAACGCGTGGGCCGCGGAATGCCGCGCGTTCGGCAAAGCGATCTGGGACATCGTGGGCGAGCGCAAAAATCCGCGCATCGTATTCGAGCATCCCGGCGAAGACACCATCCCCACTTCCGTGTTCGTGTGCGACACGGGGGGAATGGTCGTGATCTGCGCCGGCACCACCGGCTACAACGCGGTGGTGGACCTGCGCTACTTGTGGATGCGGCAGAAGCGCCTGCAGGGCTCGCACTTCGCCAACGACGAGCAGGCCTACGCCTTCAATCAGCTCGTGCTCGACGGCAAGATCGATCCGTGCCTCGCCAAGACCTACACCTTCGAAGAGATTCCCGAATGCCACCAAGCGATGCACGAAAGTCGCGCACCCGAGGGCAAGATGGTAGCGCTGGTCGGCTCACCGCAGCGCGGCCTGAAGGATCTCCCGGAATAAAGCGCAATCACCGGCGCGCTGTTCCGCACATCCGATCCTCGACTACAATCGGGCCACCACGATGGTTTCGCTCGATTCGGTAAAGCTCGAACTCGCACGCCAGGTCGAAGGCGAAGTCCGCTTCGACGCCGGCACTCGCGCGGCCTACGCGACCGATGCATCGAACTATCGCCAAGTGCCGGTGGGCGTGGTGATTCCGCGACACGAAGGCGACGTGATTGCGGCGCTTTCGATCGCCCGCGAAAACTCGATGCCGATTCTCGCGCGCGGCGCCGCCACCAGCCTCGCCGGCCAGGCGTGCAACGCCGCGCTCGTGCTCGATTTCTCGAAGTACATGAAACGAGTCATCGCGATTGAGCCCGGCGCGCGCGTCGCGCGGGTCGAACCCGGCGTGATCCAGAGCCATCTCAACGCCGCGCTCGCACCGCACGGCCTGTTCTTCGCGCCCGATCCATCGACGAAAGATCGATGCACCGTCGGCGGGATGATTGGCAATAACTCGTGCGGCGCGCATTCGGCCGCATACGGCAAGACCGTCGATAACGTCGAGGCGCTGGAAGTCATCCTTTACGACGGAACGCAACTTTCGTTGACAGGTTCGATCGCCGACGCGGAAATTGGCGCGGCAATCGCGCGCGGCGGCCGCGAAGGCGAGCTTTACTCGCGCATCCGCGAACTGCGCGACCAATCCGCCGATTCCGTGCGCGCTCATTTCCCCAGGCTTCCGCGCCGCGTCTCGGGCTACAACCTGGACGAGCTGATGCCGGAGCGGGGCTTCAACCTCGCCCGCGCAATCGTTGGCTCGGAGGGTACGCTCGCCGCAGTCATCCGCGCGACAATACGAGCCGTGCCGCGCCCGAACGAACTTGGGCTGGTCGTGCTCGGATTCGACGACGTATTCATCGCGGCGGATCAAACGCCGTGGCTGCTCGAGCATCGCCCCGAAGCACTGGAAGGCTTCGATGAGAATCTTCCCGAGTTCGCGCGCATCAAGGCGATGCCAGGCGTGCGATTTCTGCCCGCCGGCCGCGCTTTTCTGCTCGTCGAGCTGGGCGGCGGGTCGCAAGACGAAGCGCGCGAGCGCGCGCAACGCGTGATCGCTCAGGCGCGCGGGCTGCGCGAATGCACCGGCGCCACTTACCTTGCCGACGCGCGGGAGCAGGCTGCGGTCTGGCAGATTCGCGAGTCGGGGCTCGGCTCGAGCGCGTTCATCCCGGGCCGCCCGCGCAGTTGGCCGGGCGCCGAAGACTCAGCGGTGCCTCCAGCCAGGCTCGGCGCGTTTCTGCGCGGCTTCGATCGCATCCTCACCAGCCACGGCCTTAGAGTGGCGACCTACTACGGACATTTCGGCGAAGGATGCGTTCACGCGCGCGTCAATTTCGATTTGGCCAGCGCACCCGGAATCGCGACGTTCCGTGCAACGATGATCGGGCTCGGCGAACTCGTTGCCAATCTGGGCGGTTCGCTTTCGGGCGAGCACGGTGACGGGCTGGCGCGCTCCGAGTTGCTGCCGATGATGTTCCGGCCCGAGCTGATCGACGCGTTTCGCGATTTCAAGCGAATCTTCGATCCCGATTCGATGATGAATCCGGGCGTGATTGTCGATCCGCATCCGCTCGACTCGCACCTGAAGCTGGGCGCGAACTATCGGCCACGCGAAATCGCCACCCACTTCAACTTCAAAGCCGAAGGCGGACTGGCGGGTGCGGCGCTCAGATGCGTCGGAATCGGAAAATGCCGAAAGACCGAGGCGGGCACGATGTGCCCGTCGTACATGGCGACGCGCGAGGAAATCCATTCGACCCGCGGACGCGCGCGGATTCTGTTCGAGGCTTTGACCACCGACCTGTTGCCCGACGGTTTCGCCGATCCGGCGGTGCGCGACGCGCTGGATCTGTGTCTGTCGTGCAAAGGATGCAGGAGCGAGTGTCCGTCGTCGGTGGATATGGCGGCGTACCGCGCGGAATTTTTCTTCGACTACTATCGAAGTCATCGCCGTCCGCTTTCGTCGGCGTTCTTCGGCAGACTGAACGAAGTCGCGCGGCTCGCGTCGTACGCGCCGTCGCTGGTCAACGCCCTGGCGCACGCGCCGATTGTGGGCGGCGTCGCGAAAAAAGCCCTCGCGATTCATCCACGGCGTGAATTGCCGCGTTTTGCGCGGCGGAGCTTCCGCTCGTGGTTCGAGCGGAGGGCCGCTCCCAGAGCGGGCGGCCGCGAAGTCGTGCTGTTTCCCGACACCTTCAACAACTTTTTCGAGCCGCACGTCGCAATCGCCGCGGTTGAAGTCCTGGAGCGGGCCGGATTTCGCGTGATCATTCCGCGCGAGCAGCTATGCTGCGGCCGCCCGCTCTACGATCAGGGGATGCTGGAGCAGGCGAAGACGCGCCTGAAGGACGTGATGGAAGCGCTCGATCCATTCGTCGCGGTGGGTATTCCGATCGTCGGACTGGAGCCGAGTTGCATCCTGACTTTTCGCGACGAGTTGCTGTCGTTGTTCCCCGACGACGCGCGGGCCATCGCGCTCGCGTCGAATTCATTGCTGCTCGACGAATTGATCGTCCGCGAGGGAGATAATTTCGCGCCGCCCGAGCTGCGCAGGCGAACAATCGTGCAGGGGCATTGTCATCAGAAGGCAATCGCGGGAATCGGCGACGAGGTCATGCTACTGTCACGCGCGGCCGGCGCGGAACTCGAGGTGCTCGACGCGGGATGCTGCGGGATGGCGGGAGCGTTCGGGTACGACCGCGGGCATTTCGAGGTATCCAAAGCGATCGGCGAGAGAGTTTTGATTCCGGCGATCGAAAAGGCGCCGCCGGAGGCGATCATCGTCGCCGACGGGTTTTCGTGCCGCTCGCAGATTCGCCATTTCTGTCCGTCGCGGCCCCCGATGCATCTGGCGGAGGTGCTGAACCTGGCGGATGGCGGATAAAAGGGGAAAGCGCCGGTAGGCAAAATGCCGGCGGCTGCGATAATCTCGCCGGACCTAGTAGGCTGCTGAAAAAGTAATTTTCAACGCCTGCTCCCTCTCTCTTGTCTCCCCCAATGGGGGGAGAAGTTGTAGGTAAGAAGACAATTTTCACGCAGGGTGTTGAAGGACTTGAATCGAAACCAACGATCGATCCCAATTCTTCAACACCCTGCCAGGAGTCCAAAAAGATGCGGCTGGGAATCACTATCCCGTTCGAACCGTTTCAGAGCGCTCATTTCCCCGAGCTGGTGCGCACCGCAGATCGATGCGGCTACACCGATGCGTGGTCGTATGAGTCGTTCTCGAGCGACGCGTTTTCGCCAATCGCCGCGGCGGCGATGCTCAGCGACCGGATGCGCTTGGGCTGCGCGATCATTCCGGTGTTCACGCGGCCGGCGCCGCTGATCGCCATGTCGGCGGTCACCGTCAACGGGCTTGCGGGCGGCCGCTTTATCCTGGGGCTGGGAATCTCGACGCCGAATATCGTCGAGCAGTGGATGGGCGTGCCGTTTCGCAAGCCGGTTACGATGATGCGCGAGACGGTGGAAGCGCTGCGCGCAATTTTTCGCGGCGAGAAGGTCACGATGGCGGGCGCGATGGTCAAGATAAACGGTTTCCGGCTCGATGCGCCTATAGAGCGTCCGCCGAAAATCTATATCGGTGCGCAGGGCGCCAAGATGCTGCGGCTGGCGGGCGAGCTGGGCGACGGCGTGATCGTCAATTTCATCACACCCGAGACGGTCGCGCCGATGCTGGACAATACGCGCGAAGGGATGCGTGCGGCGGGCAAAGATCCCGCCGGGCTGGACGTGGTGTGCAGAATAATCGTCGCGGTCGATGAGGACGAAGACGTCGTGCGAACTCTGTTCCGGCGATCGCTGACGGCCTACGTGACCGTGCCGCAGTACAACAAGTTCTTTCGCGAGATCGGCTACGACAAGGAAGCAACGATTGCGATCGATGCGTGGAACGCCGGCAATCGCAACAAAGCGCTCGAGGCGATTTCCGACGAGATGGTCGAGAAAATTTTCGTGTTCGGCACGGCAGAAAAATGCCGGCGGCGGCTGGATGACTACGCGCGCGCGGGAATCACGACTACGGCGCTGCAATTTGCGTCCTTCGCGAAGACGCCGGAAGAGCGCCGCGCAAAGATATTGCGCGCGATCGAGCGGCTCGCGTCGGCGTGAGCAGAAGATGACAGAGCGAGGATTAAAGAAAAAAGCGCGCCCCGCCGGGAGGGGACGGGGCGCGGTGGATCGTCAGGAATGCGTCAGATGCGCAGTTTTTTTACCGGATGAATTGCTGAAAAAGCGGCGCGAGCGGCGAGGTTGAGCCGTAAGGCTGGCCGTAGCCGCCGTAGTTGTTGTACGCGGGCACTCCACCGAATCCACGAAGCGGTGCGCCGGCGTAAGGCGCCGCGCCTCCACAGCCGCTACGGAACGCCCATTGATTCTGTGCGAGTACATCAGCGGCGGCCGCGGGATGGCCGGTGGCCCGGTCGCGAGAATAGACGTTCATCACACTCTGCGCTCGACTGCACGCCCCTGCGCCCGCGTAGCCCGGCGCGCCATAATACGGAGCCACTGCAGGATAGCCAGGAGCCCGGTAGTAGCCGGGATTACCGTAGTTCCGGTATTCGCCGGCGGTGCCCCAGCCGCGGTTCCATGCGTTGTGATCTTCACGCCAGTCACGATTAGCTCCCGCGGCGTTGTTGCGAAAATCACGCCGAGCCACGTCAGCCGGGCGGACATTGCGCGCCGGCGCATTAGGCGCGTTATAAGAACGTGATACGTGCGCCGGACGCGAATTGTTATGGGCGTAGTTATCGTTCTCGTAGGCAGCCGCCGTAACCGGCGCCGCAAGCATCGCTAGACCAACCAGCACAGTCATCAGACCTCGTTTGGATTTCATTGTCGGTTACCTCTACCTGACTGAGAGAGCATTAAGGATGCCATCGAGCCGTTTCGGAAAACTTCCTGCAACGCACTTGGTCTTCACAGCTATAGGTACGCCATTGGCAAATTTGGGTTGCACCAAATCGAAAATTAAAAAACGAAAAACGTCAACGGAGAGAACAGCTTAACGCATGTTCAGGTTTGGGCAGCCTGGAATAAACAAACGTTCAGACACGATCCGTCAGACGAAGGATGAGCGGGCTGGAAAATAAACGAACGTTCAGACGCGAGCCGTTGAAAAACGAAAACTCAAACGAAGGTGCGCCGCGCGAGGTAGTACATGACGGCGCCGACGATCGCGTAGGCGGCTATTCCCTCCAGCAGCGTCGCGCCGCTGGTGACGACGACCAAGCCGACGACAAGGAGGGTGGCAACGACGGCTACGACCTGCTCGATGCGCTTCTCGCGCGCGCGGACCCGGGCGACATGGCCGGTGATGGACGCCCCGCACTTGGGGCACACGCCGCCGCGCTTGACGACCACGTCGGCCTCGCAGCTGGGGCATTCGATTTTCGTTCGCAGAGGCATCGCGGACCAGGATTGACGGTTGCGGTAAAACGCTACGAGGTATGGCCGCGACTGGCAAGATAGAAGCGGTGCGCGTGTTGAAGACACGCGCACCGCTTCGCGAGTTGCCAGGTGACGACGATCGCGGTCGCGACCGTCGTCACTTCTTTGCTGTCTTATGCGCGCGCTTTGCGCAGTTTGCGCGCCGAGCGCTTGGCGATCCGCACGCGCTCGGGGCGGCGCTTGACGCGCGCCGGTTTGGCCGCGACTTTGGCCGGCTTGTGAATCGCGGCCGCGACCGCGGGCGCGTGGACCGCCGCGGGCGCGGCGGCCGCAGCCGCAGGCTGCATCGCAGCCTCGGCGGCAGCGCGCTCGGCCTCGAGCACGAGCGCGGCGCGCTGGCGCGCGATCGCGTCAAGGCGCTTTTCCTTCCACTTGCGCAGACCCATCCGCATGTACTCGGGATTGATGTCGAGCATGTCGCAGACGTTGTCGAACGAAAAGACCCAGCGCTTGTCTTCGTGCGTGATCCATTCGTCGGCGTCGCGGAACAATCGCTGGCCCTTGCTGGTGGACGCGTCGATGCATTTCATGAAGCATTCGATCGCGTCTTCCAGCACGCTCAGGATGAGCCGCTTTTCGCCCTCGAGCAGATGCTTCTTGCGCATCGCTTCGAAGTATTGGATGGGCAAAAGAGTGTCGGGCTCGAACAGCCCCGGCAATCTTTCGTCCAGTGTTTCCTTTTCCTGCATCTTCGCTCCGTTGTCCGTCTTCAATATTGTGCGTGTATCCACCACCCCACCCTCCTCGTAGTTATGACGCAGCCACGCCTACGCCTATTCAGAGTCCTCTTCGTTCTGTTCCTTGTATATTTCGTGCCATGCCATCTGGATGGCTTCCAATTTCGCTTCGGTAGAGCCTTCGCGACTGTCGTCGAATTCGTCGAGATCGATGACCCATTGACGCAGGTCAGTGAAGCGCGCGTCGAGCGGGTCCAGTCCCGGATGATTCTCCGCAAGCACTTCGGCAATTTCCTCGGCCTGATCCCACTTGAGCCCCATCATCAATACGTCCTTCGCCCGGCTTCCGTTGCAAGTTACCCTGCTAGGAAAGCTCCTCCACTGATTTCTTCTCGAGCGCCAGCTTGATGGCAGCGTCCATGATCCGCTCCGCGAACGGAGTGGTAACCTCGTTCAGCTCCTCGACGAGTTTTGCGATTAGCTCGCGATCGGTTCCGGTTCGAGCCGCCTCCAGCCGTTCCACCACCTCGTCCATGCGCGCGCGCTCGCCGGCATCGACCAGGGCTCCGAATTCGCCGAGCTGCTTTCGAAGTGCGCCCAGGATTTGCTCGGCGTCGTTGCGGTGCGAAATCAGCAGGCGCTCTTCGAGATCCTGCTCCCCGAGATCGATGGCCTCTTCGAGCATTCGCTCGATTTCGTCGTCCGTCAGTCCATAGCTTGGCTTGACGTCGACCGAATGCTCGCGGCCCGTGCGCTCATCGCGCGCATTGACATTTAGTATCCCGTTTGCATCGATGAGGAAAGTGACCTCGATACGCGGGACACCCGCCGGCTGAGGCTGAATCGGCCCCAGCTTGAAGCGCGCTAAGCTACGGCAATCTTTAGCAAGCTCACGCTCTCCTTGCAAAACATGGATATCAACATGTGTTTGATTATCCACAGCCGTAGTGAAACCTTCGGCTACGCTGGTCGGGATAGTGGTATTGCGATGTATAAGACGTTCCATCACGCCACCCATCGTTTCTATACCCAGCGAGAGGGGAACCACGTCGAGCAGCAGCATGTCGCCCTGCATGCCCATTAGCACAGAAGCCTGAACGGCGGCTCCCAGAGCGACGATCTGGTCGGGATCGATCGAACACAGGGGTTCCCTGTGGAACATCGCGGCAACGCGCTGGCGGACCACCGGCATCCGCGTAGAGCCACCGACCAGAACGACAGCGTCGATGTCGGCGGGCGTGAGCTTGGCGTCGGCAACCGCCAGCTTGCATCGCTTGAGAGTGCGCGCGAGCAGAGGCTCGGCCATCTGATCGAGGGCGTCACGGGTCAAGTGCTTGCGAATCGAGTGGCCGGGGAGTTCGACGACGACGGGGGTCTCGGCAACGTCGGTGAGGCGTTTCTTGGCGTTCTCGGCGGCCATGCGAGCGCTGTTCCAGACGTGGCGATCGAGCTTGAGCGTGTCGGGGAGTTCGGCGAGCAGCCAATCGACGATCACGCGGTCGATGTCGTCGCCACCGAGATGGGTATCGCCGTTGGTCGCGAGGACCTCGAAGATTCCCGCCTTGATGCTGAGAATCGAGATGTCGAAGGTGCCGCCGCCGAAATCGAACACGGCGACGTTGCCGGCCGCCTTCTTGTCCAAGCCGTAGGCGAGTGATGCGGCGGTCGGTTCGTTCACCAAGCGCACGACTTCGAGACCGGCCAGACGGCCGGCATCCTTGGTGGCCTGGCGCTGGCCGTCGTTGAAGTAGGCGGGAACGGTGATGACGACGCGCTCGACTTTTTCGTCTTTGCCGGCCGCGCTGAGAGCGCGTTCGGCGCCGTCCTTGAGGGCGCGCAGAATCTCGGCGGAGATTTGCGAGGGAGTGAAGACGCGCTTGCCGATTTGAAAGCGCACCACCGGGCCGCTTAGATCGGCGAAGGTGTAGCGCGCGCGATCTTCGGGCGCGATCTCGTCGCCGCCCAATCCCATGTAGCGCTTGACGGATCGAATGACGGCGCCGTATTCGCCGCCGGCAAAACCGACCGCGCTCACGCGGCCGTCGCGTTCGACGGACAGATGCGGTTCCATCTCGATGGCGCGTTCGCCGACGGTGATGACGCCGTCGGGCGCAATCGCGACCACGCTCGGCAGCAGAGCCCTGCGGTTCCCGCCCAGCGCGATTACGCGCGGCGCGCCGTCTTCCATCGCGGCAATCAGGCTGTTGGTGGTGCCGAGGTCTATTCCAAAAATTCGGGACATCTTTACTTTGTCAGGCTGGTTGGTCAGGCGGCCTGTGAATTCTCGAGCGCGCGATCGACGTCGCGAATCAGAGGTACGCAGATAGGCGATGCTCGAAAGAATCGCCTTCAATTCAAATCTAAGCATCTTTTCATCCGAGCGCTGATCCCATTTCGTGAAATTTCGATCGAGTTCGGCCACGCTGGCATCCATCGCGGTTTGAAGCTGGCCGCGCCGCGCAACGACCTGGGCGGCGAGTTCGCGCGCCGCGCCCGAGTCAGCGGGGGCATCGTGCATCTCGGCGAGTTGCTCCTGCACCTCGAAGACCAGCTCGGCGATCTCGGGCGGAACGCGTTTGTTGTTCTCGGCGAGCTTTTCACCGTTTAGTTCGAGCCAGTAAAGACCGCGGGCGACCGGGTCGCGGAGCGTGCGGTAGCTGCGAGTCAGCGTCGCGGTCGCGCGCAGACTCGCGTCGCGCACGCGGGCCGCGCTGGATGCGAACCTGTCGGGATGAATCTTGCGGCTCAACTCGTGATAGCGGCGCTCGAGCGCGCCGAGATCGATCGCCAGCTTTCGGGGCATTCCCAGCGCGGCGAAACAATCGAGCGGCGCCGCGAGCGGCGACCCGCAATCAGCGCAAGTCAGCCCCGGCTCTTGCCGCCGTCCGCATGAAGGGCATTCGATCATCTTGAGACAGCAGTCTCCGCGTCCGCTCGTTCATACGACGAACGATTCTCCACATCCGCAACTGCGCTTGGCGTTTGGATTGACGACCTTGAAGCCCGACGACATCAGTTCTTCGCCGTAGTCGAGCTCGGAGCCGTTGAGGTAGAGAAAACTTTTCTTGTCCACGATCAGACGCGCGCCGTCGCGCTCGAAAACCTTGTCGCGCTCTTTGGCGGCGTCGATTTCCATCCGGTATTGCAAGCCCGAGCATCCGCCGCCAACGACCTTTACGCGCAAGCCGGCGCCTTCGCCCTTGTCGGCGACGAGTTGCCTGATCTTCTGGGCGGCGCCCTCGGAAAGTGAAATCACCACGAAAGACTACGCCTCCTTGGACTTGGGCTGCGCCTCGCCCGGGGCGGCGTGGTCGCCCTTGTGCTTGCGCCAATCGGCGATCGCGGCCTTGATCGCGTCCTCGGCGAGCACGGAGCAGTGAATCTTGACCGGCGGCAGGTTGAGTTCCTTGACGATGACGGTGTTCTTAATCGTCATCGCCTCGTCGATATGCTTGCCCTTGACGAGTTCGGTGACGTAGCTCGAACTTGCGATCGCACTGCCGCATCCGAAGGTCTTGAAGCGCGCATCCTCGATCACGCCGTTGTCGCTGATCTTCAACTGCAGCTTCATCACGTCGCCACATTCCGGCGCGCCGACCACGCCGGTGCCGACGTTGGGCTCGTCCTTGGCGAAGCTGCCGACGTTGCGCGGATTGTTGTAGTGCTCGATAACCTTATCCGAATAAGCCATGATTTTTTTCCCGAGGCGCCGCGTCGATTTGACGTTGTGTTACGACTTCCAATTGACCGACTTGAGATCGATTCCTTCTTTCGCCATCTCGTACAGCGGCGACATTTCGCGCAGCCGCTTCACTTCCTTGCTGACCCGGTCCGTCACGTAATCGACTTCTTCCAGCGTGTTGAAGCGGCCCAGCCCGAAACGAATCGAGCTGTGCGCCAGCTCGTCGTCGATGCCGAGCGCGCGGATCACGTACGACGGCTCGAGCGTCGCCGACGTGCACGCGGAGCCCGAGCTGACCGCGATATCGTTGATGCCCATCAGCAGCGACTCGCCTTCGACGTAGGCGAAGCTCACGTTGAGGTTGCCGGGCAGACGCTCGGTCGGATGACCGTTGACGTAAATTTCGTCGAGGCGCTCGAACAGCCCCGCTTGCAGTTGACTGCGCAACTGAATCAGGCGCCGCGCTTCCTCGGACATTTCCAGCCCCGCGATTTCACACGCCGCGCCCAGCCCGACGATTCCCGGCACGTTGAGCGTCCCCGAGCGCATCCCGCGCTCATGGCCGCCGCCGTCCATCTGGGGAGTCAGCCGCACGCGCGGTCCCTTGGAGCGAACGTAGATCGCGCCGATTCCCTTGGGCCCGTAAATCTTGTGCGCGGTTATCGACGCGAGATCGACGCCCGCCTTTTCGAAATCGACCGGCACCTTGCCAATCGCCTGGACCGCATCGGTATGAAAGACGATGCCCTTTTCCTTGGCGATCTTGCCGATCTCCGCGATCGGATGAATCGTGCCGATCTCGTTGTTGGCCCACATGATCGTGATCAGCACGGTCTTGTCGGTGATCGCGCGGCGCACCGCGTCGGGATCGACCATCCCGTACTTGTCAACCGGCAGGTAGGTGACCGTGGCCTTGCCCGCCCGCTCCAGCGCGCGGCAACTGTCGAGCACCGCCTTGTGCTCGGTGACGCAGCTGATGACGTGGTTGCCCTTGTCTTTGTAAAACTCGACGACGCCCTTGATCGCCAGGTTGTCGGATTCGGTGGCGCCGCTGGTAAAAATGATTTCCTTGGACTTGGCGCCGATCAGCGCCGCGATCTGATTGCGCGAGCGATCGACGGCCTCTTCCGCCTCCCAGCCGAAGCTATGGTTGCGGCTGGCGGCGTTGCCGAACTTCTCGGTGAAATACGGAAGCATCGCATCGAGCACGCGAGAATCGACACGCGTGGTCGCGTGATTGTCCATGTAAACGGGCTTCTTCAGCATCTTCTCTCTCGGTCTCTTTCGGTTCGTTCAGTCGAAAACGCTCCACTCCTTAATAGTGGACCTATTAGGTATAGTATAGACATTCCGGGGAAACAGTCAACCGGAATTCGCTCCGCCTCAATCGCCTAACCGAATACTGGACCCGATTAGCCTAGTAAGGTGAATGCGCCCGTTTGTCAAGGACAATATGACCCTTACCGACCGGTCAAAAGTGTGCTGATCGAGCTATTTCGGGCGCGGTTTCAGGTCCATCCGCAGCTCTTCGCGCCAATCGCTGAAGCCCAGCCGACGCCATGCCGTCGCGCCAAGCCAGTTGCGATGCAACACGCTCAACGTGACGACGGTGATACCCGCCTCGCGGAACCATTCGTAGGCTTCTTCCAGCATAGGCCTCATTAGGCCCCTTCCTCGAAAGTTCTCCTCAATAAAAGCCTGGCTGATATAGCCGATCGATTGAGGAATAGCGCCGTCGCGCTGGCGCTTGAGGCGAATCCACAGATGGCCGACAATGCGCGCGTCGGAGCTTGCGACCCAAAGCGCGTGATGCTGGCGATTGAGCACCAGCTTCAGCCAGTTGGGCGCATCGCGAATTCCGTCCCAATCGAAACGCGCGCGCGGATCGAGCGCTTCCTCCCACGCCGCCAGCGCTGCCACCAGCCGCGAAAGGTCCGGGATATCGGATTCGGTGGCGCGGCGAATCTGAACAGCCATCGTAGCGTTCCTCCGAGAGTCAGAACGGCCCGGGGTTCGTTTCGTCGAACGAAATCTCCAGCAAGTGGCGCTCGGCGCGGATCGACTTCAGCGCCGCCTCGCGCGTTTGCTCGAATTCGCGCTCGAGCCACGGCGCAATCCGCTCGATCAATTTTTCAGCAGAATCCGAATCCGCGGACCGCATCAACCCGATTGCGATGCGGCATCTTAGCGCAACCTTCTCGATTCCGTCCCCACGCTCAAGGCTGAGCGTCAACACGACTGAGCCGGCGGCGCGCGCGAGCGGCGCGGCGCTCGCGATCTTGTAAATGCCGCGGCCGGTTTTCAACGTTGTTGGCAAGCTGAACGCCGTCCGCCGTATCGGCGAATCGTGCGGATGACCGGCGCTTTCAGGCCGCGCGCGAGGAGGCCGGCCGAGTGCGGCGGGAACCGCCCTCCCAGAACAGCACCACCGGGCCCGCGATATAGATCGAGGAATAGGTGCCCGTGATGAAGCCGATCAGGAGCGTGAACGCCGACGGGCGCAGGATCGGCCCGCCGAACGCGAGCAGCGAGAGCAGCACGACGATCGCGGTGCCCGAAGTCAGAATGGTGCGCGAGAGAGTCTCGTTGATCGCGCGATTCATGATCGATGCGATCGGCTCACGCCGGCGCTTGGCCGAATCCTCGCGGATGCGGTCCGAGACGATGACGGTGTCATGGACCGAGTAGCCGATAACGGTCAACACCGCGGCGAGCGTGGTCAAGTCGAACTGGTACTGGGAGATCACGAGCGCGCACATCACGACCAGCACGTCGTGGATCAGCGCGATCACGGTGCCGGCGCCGAAACTCCAGCTCACGTGGCGGAACTGGAACGCGATGTACCCGCCCATGAAGAGGGTCGCGATGATAACCGCGAAGAAGCCCTTGCGGCGCAAATCGCTGCCGACTTTGGCGCCGACGCTTTCCACTCGCACCACCTTCGCGACGCCCGGGCCGTAGGCTTTGTCGAGCGCGGTCCCGAGCCTGGGCCCGATGCTGCCGATGTTCTTGACCGCCTGGAAGCGCGCGAGAAAAGACTGGCCGGCCTTGCCGAAGTCCTGGACGGTGACTTCGCCGAGATCGAGTGGCGCGAGCGCCTTACGAATCGCGTCGCCGTTGGTGCGGGTGGTGAACTCGATTTGCGCGACGCTGCCGCCGGCAAAATCGACGCCGTAGTTGAGTCCGCGGGTGAAGAGCAGCACGATCGCCGCAATATTGATCGCGGTCGAGATCGCGATGAAGAAATAACGCTTCCCGACGAAATCGAGATTGATGTCGGGACGGATCAGCTGTAATGACATCGGCCCTGTTTAGCTTTTCGCTGTCACGCGCACAAGTACGGTCAACTCGCGGCTGCGCGCTTGCGCGACGATCGGGTCGGCCGGCGCGACGATCCGCCGCTTTCCTTGGCCGCCGCGGCGGCTGCGCTGTTGGCGGCAGCCTGAGCCTTGGCGCATGCGCCGCACAGATTGTTCTGATTGCCGGGATCTTCGCTGAGACCGTCGTCGAGCGAGTGACAGACTTTCAGGCATACGCCGCAGATGAAGTAGATGCCCTCGATCGTCTTGTTGATTCGTTCGCGGTTGAGAATCCTTCCGCGCAGCTTCTCGATTCGGATGCCGAGCAGCTCGCCGTACTGGCGCTTGATTTTTCGCCGACCGGCTTCGTCCTTGGGAAGGTCGGCATCTTCGTCCGCCTCGTCCGCCATGTCGCCGAACGAGGCGTACTTCTCACGCTTGGAGGTCTTGCTCTTGCGCGCTCTGCCCATCGCGTAATCCCCCCTGCCCGCTTAGCGCGTGCGTCCGACGAAGCCGCAGTTCTTCTCGCAGACCAGGTAGAAGCCCTTGCGTCCGAAGCCGGCGAACTTGGTCACCTTGCTCTCGGCTCCGCAACTGGGACAAATGTGCTTTTGCTGGAGGCCGGCGTTCTTCTCAGCGGTCTTTGCCTTTTTCTCTGCCATGACGTGAAATGCTCTCGAGTTGGATCAACGGCCCCGAGTTGGACTTGAAAATTAGATCAACGTTTACGCAAAACGACCCGGCCATTGGACGCTACCATCTGGCCGGGTGCATCCTCAAAGGTAAGGTCGCGAGGCTGTGTAGTCAATAGCCCGGCGCGCCTTTCATATTCAATTGAGTGAATGGCGCACCGCGTGTTGCCCGCGCGCGCGATGCGTGCAAGCGTTGAATCACCTTGGACTCGCGCCTGAAAGAAAACGACGCCGTAATTTTCATCGATCGCAAGGGGCGCCGCTACCTGAAGATGCTGCGGGCGGGCAAGAAGCTGCTCATCCGCGGCGAGCTGCGCGCCGACGATTTGTTCGGCGTCGAGGAAGGATCGCGGGTCAAGTTCTCGACCGGCGAGGCATTCCTGGTGTTGCGGCCTACTTACGCCGACTTGATCCCGCATCTGCCGCGCGCGTCGCAGGTGATTTATCCCAAGGACACCGGGCCGCTACTGATTTGGGGCGACGTGTTTCCGGGCGCGACTGTTATAGAAGGCGGCACGGGCGCGGGCGCGCTGACGATTGCGCTGCTCAGAGCGGTGGGGCCGGCGGGGCGGGTGATCTCCTACGAGCTGCGCGAGGATTTCGCCGACGCCGCGCGCAAAAACGTGGCCGCATTTTTCGGCGACGCGCCCAACTGGACAATCAAGGTGCGCGATCTCTACGCGGGCTTCGATGAAACCGGCGTCGATCGGATGTTCCTCGATCTGGCGGAGCCGGGGCGCGCGCTCGCGGTCGCGGCGTCGGCGCTTAGGCCCGGCGCCGTGCTGGTCTGCTACGTGCCGACCGCCGTGCAGCTCAAGGACACGGTCGAGGCGATTCAGGCTCGGATCGATTTCGGCGAGATCGAAAGCTTCGAGACGCTGCTTCGTCATTGGCAGGTAAAGGGGATGAGCGTGCGGCCGCACTTCAGGATGATCGCGCATTCCGCGTTTATCATCGTGTCGCGCAAGCTGGTGGCCGCCGCGTCGAACCCGCACCAACCGTTCGTCGCCGCCGATTCCATCGAAAGCGAATCGGACGGCGCCGATGCTGACGAGCCGCTCGATTGATTACGCGCAGAAAATTCCTGATCGCGTCGGGCGCCGCGGTCGCGCTCACGGGTATCCCGCTGGGCAGGCGAATCGCGCGCGCGGCCGCGCCGGCATCGAAATTCGGCGGGCCGACGCCGAACTCGGATTTTTACGTGACGTCGTCCGCTGGGACGCCGGCCGTGGACCTCAATTCGTGGCGCTTCAGCATCAAGGGCCTGGTTGAAAATCCGCTGCAATTTTCATACGCGGATATTCGCAAGCTCCCGAAGATAGACGAGATGCTGACGCTCGAATGCATCTCGAACCCGCCCGACGGCACCGCTATCAGCAACGCCAACTGGACCGGCGTGCAATTGCGGCCGCTCCTGGAGCGCGCGCGCGTCAAGCGGGGAGCCAGGTTCGTCGCGATGCGCGCGGCTGACGGTTATCACACGGTGTTGCCTGTCGACGAACTGATGCGCGAGGAGAATTTTCTGCCCTACCTCATGAACGGCGAGCCGCTTCCCGCCGAGCACGGCTATCCGCTCAGAATTTTCATTCCGGGAAAGTACGGGATGAAACAGCCCAAATGGGTAACCGAGCTCGAATTTGCCGACCACGAAATCCCCGGTTACTGGGAGGTTCGCGGATGGAGCGATACCTGCTGGCGCAAGGTCAACTCGGGCTTTTTCTCGCCGCGCGTCGAAGGCGGCCTGATGTCGATCTTCGATCGAAAGGCCAAAGTGACGGCGCCCGTGGATATCTATGGATGGGCGTTAGCTGGCCCGTCGGGAATCAAGCGCGTGGAGGTGTCGTCGGACGACGGCGTCACGTGGCACAACGCGCAACTCGTCGCGAACAGCTCGCCGTACGTGTGGACGGTCTGGAAGTATCGCTTCGCGCCTCAGGCTGCGGGCGATTTCATGATTCGCGTACGCGCGACCGACGGCGGCGGCGTCGCTCAGCCCCCGACCGATCCGCAGACCGGCAGCGGCATGAGCGGGCAGGCGCGACTCGCGCTCGAAGTAACGAGCGTCTGAAAACAATCCGCGAAAACTAGCGGAGTAACGTCGCGGTGTGGAGTGCCCGCGGATTGGACATCGCGCCGGTCACGCTAAAACTGCCGCCCGCCGAGGGATTGAACAACTCCGCGCTGCGGAGCACCGCGCCGTGGGCAGCCGGATCGGCGGCCCCTATTCCACCGGCGATCAGCACGCGATGCGGGGTCGGCCCGGTCGCGAGCAACGTTGCGGTATGCCCCGCGCGCGCAACGCTCATCGATTGATTGCATCGGGTCGTTTCGGTGTTAAATCCGCCGACGCAAGTGAAATCCCCGCTGTTCGGATCGAACGTCTCAGCCGAATTGCTGATCAATCCCGACGCGCCCGATAGCACACCGCCCGAGACGGCCACTGAACCGCTGAATCCGCCCGCGAGCAGCACGCTCCCGTCCTCGAGCAGCGTGGCGGTGTGGAGCGAGCGCGGCTCGTTCATGAAGCTCGAAAGCAAAATGAATTCCTGCGAGGCGGGATCGTAAATCTCCGCGCTGCTGTCCTTGAAATAAAAGCTCGAGCCGCCGACGCCCCCCGTTATCAGCACCTTGCCCGCCAGCGGGCCGCTGGTAAACAGCGTCGCAGTATGCGCCGCGCGCTGATGGTCCATCGGGAAGGTCGCCGGAGTAAACGAGTTCGACGCCGGATCGTAAATGTCGGCGGAGCTGGTCGTGTCGCCGGATAGATTGGTCGCTCCCCCCGCCACGAGCACTTTGCCGCTGAGCAGAATCATCGCGGTGTGAAACATGCGCCGATCGCTCATCGTGTTGTTGACCGCGATGAACTTGTGCGCGGCGGGATCGTACAGCTCCGCGGTGTCGAGCACGTTGCCTGAATTGTCCTGGCCGCCGACGATCAGGATTTCGCCATTGGAATTGTTGAGCGCAGTCGCGGTAGAGCCCAGCCGCGCCGCGGCCATCGTGCCCGCCGGCGAGAACGCGCCGGTCGTCTCGTCGAAAATCTCTGCGTCGCTCAGCACGTCGCCTTCCAGGGTGAGCGAAAAATGCTTAATCGCGGCGCGGCCGCTGAATCCGCCACCCAGGAGCACCTGGGTCGCCGACAGCGCCGCCGCCGATGCGCCCGCGCGACTCGACCCCGCGCTGCCGGTCGCGAAGAACCGCCCTGCCGACGGATCGAAAAACTCCGCGGCCGCGAGACTCCGATTCGACGCGTCCGCGCCGCCCGCGATCAACACGTCACCCGCCGCGGGAATCGCGGGCTTGAGGTGGTGAATTGCGGCCTGATCGCCGCGCGAGGCCGCGCCGCCCGCGACCGAATCATCCGCCACCGATCCGTTCTGGGACGGCGATTCGATACTCTCGCCGTTAATGCATCCGCTAGCCGCGACCAGGCCGATCAGCCCAACGACGCTCAGCGCTGCGAGCGCAATTCGCGCCCATCGGGGGCGGGTATGCAGATGCTCTTGCGAACGCATTCGGCTCTGAAAACTCCCCCTTCACCCACTGAAGTTGCCGTATTCGCGGGCATCAGACGGGCTTATAAGCACCCGATTAGACGAATCCCAGGCGAAAAAGTTTCAAATGAGAATTCATTGATCAGGCGCTCGTGTCAACGCGTGTCAATCAGCGGGTAGTGGGTCACCTGAGACCCTACCCAATTAGTGGGAGAAAAGCCCGCTGAAAAACTTTCCGACCGCGCTGAACACGTCGGATGAAGAAGGACTCGCCGACGCGGCCGGCGCCGGCGGCGCGAATGCCGGCGCCGGCGGTGGCATCGTCGCCGACCCTGGCGGATACGGATGCGCGCTCGCAAACATTCCGCCGTGCAGCCGACACATCTGCGTCGGCTCGGTGCCGATCAGGAATGGCAGCGAGACCTGGCGGGGGCACGCCGAGGTCGCAAGACCGCCGGATTCGGGATCGATAGTGGCCATCGTAATTCCGGACGGCTCGGGGAAATCCTCCGGATCCGCCGGCGCCGCATCCTGCATGAACTGAACCCACGCCGGCAGCGCCGCCTGCGCTCCCGTCAATCCCAGGCTCTCGGGTTCGTCGAAGCCGACCCAAACGCCGCATACGATCGCCGGCGTGTAACCGATGAAGTACGCGTCCTTGTAGTCCTGCGTCGTGCCGGTCTTGCCCGCCGCCGGAAAATCCAGCCCCATCCGGCCCGCGCTCGCGCCGGTTCCATAGCGCAGCACGGCTTTGAGAGCGCCCGTGATCAAATACGCGACGGCCGGACGAATGACGCGATTCTCCTCGTCCGCGTGATGGTAGATCAGATGGCCCTTGGCATCGACGACCGCCTCGACGGCGTACGGCGGCGATTGCAGACCCTCGGTCGCAAAAACCTGGTACGCGGAGGTGAGTTCGAGCAGCGTGGTCTCGTCGGCGCCGATCGAAATCGGCAGCACCGCCGCAAGATTCTCGTGGATGCCCATCTCATGCGCCGTGCGAACTATCGTCGCGGCGCCGAGCCGGCTGCCGACGTACGCGGTCGGCACGTTGAGCGATTCGAACAACGCCTGCGCTACCGTCACTTGCGGTTGATAATTGCGCTCGTAGTTCGCCGGCGTCCATCCGTTGAACGTCATCGGCTCGTCGGGCAGCGTCGATGCCAGCGTGAGCGGCGGCGAGAACGGCGCGCGGTCGGGATCGAGCGCGGCCAGATAGACAATCGGCTTGAATGCCGACCCGGGCTGGCGCTCGGCGTTGGCGGCGCGATTAAACTGGCTCTCGGAGTAGTCGCGCCCGCCAACCATCGCGCGAATCGCGCCGCTGTCGGCGTCCAGCGCGACCATCGAGGTCTGCAACTTGCCGTCGATCTTCGTGCGGCGCAGGCGGCGATGGTTCTTTTCGAGTCTGCGCGATATTTTCCGTGACCGCATCGATGGCGGCGCTCTGAAGTTCGGTGTCGAGCGTCGTGTAAACCTTGAGTCCCTCGAGATGGCCGTCGAAGCCGGGAATCTTGGCTACGAACGCGGTCACATAGTCGGTGAAGTACGGCGCGCGGCGCAGTCCCGGCGGCTTGGTGATTTGAATCGGCGCGGCCACCGCCGCCGCGTACGTCGCGTCGTCGATCGCGCCCGCCTGCTTCATCACTCCGAGCACCACGTCGCGCCGCTTGCGGCATGCGTCGGGATGACGCCGCGGGTCGTACAGCGTCGGCGCCTGGATCATTCCGATCAGCGTCGCGGCCTCCGCGGGCGTCACCTCGGCCAGGTCCTTGGCGAAGAAACATCGCGCCGCCTGCGGCATCCCGTCGATCGGCGTGCCCTCGTACTCGCCCATCGGCACGTCGTTGATATAGCGCTCGAGGATCTCACTCTTCTTCAGCCGGATTTCGAGCACCGCGGCGACGGCTAGTTCGCGCAACTTGCGGCTGAAGCTGCGCTCGTGGCGTTCCATGAAGGTCCGCGCCAGTTGCTGCGTGAGCGTGCTGGCGCCCTGGACGAGGCGATGCGCGCGCAAATCGGAAATGGCGGCCTCGACGATACGGATCGGATCGATTCCCGGATGGTAGTAGAAAAAACGGTCTTCGTTGGCGAGCAGTCCTTTGACCAAATACGGCTTCAGCTGGTCAATTTGGACCTCGACGCGTTCGGCGGGCGCGCCGGGCAGCAGCCGGCCGATCACCTCAGGCTCGAGCATCGCGTCGGACTTGGCCACGCCGAACGAGTCGGCAACGACCGCGATACGCCCGCCGTCCAGGCCGACGCGCACCATTTCGGCGGGATACTCCTTCGCGCCGGCGTGAAACGATCGCAGGTAAATCGCGATCGCATTCGGCGCGCGGGTGTACTCCCCCGGAGCATTAGCCGCCGCCACCTGCGAGTAGCTCAACTGCGCCAGCCGGTCCAGCAGCCCGGATCGTTCGAGGTCGTCGCCGGGGCGGATCGGAAACGGCGCGGAGAAGATCGCGGAGCTGAGCGCGGCGCGACGATTCTCGATCAGGGCGGAAATCTCGCCGTACAGTTGTGCGAGGTAGAATCCGAGCGCGAAGAAGACGAACAGGAATCCGCCGGCGGCGATATTGCGCACGCGCCATCCGCGGATTCGCCACTCGCGACGTTTCCCTTTGCCCGGATTCGCTTTCGCCGGCGCCCGCCGTCCACCGCCCATCGCTGTCACTGCCTCAGCTACAAGGTTATCCGCGTCCCGCCGCCTGATCCATCGCGCTACCTCGCCGCGCGCACCCGTCTTCTGGCGTGTACGCAATTGTGCATCGCGCCGTTAAATCGCGAATGCAACAGCTGACAACCCGCGAGTACGAGGCGAAGGACGGCGCAACTGAACAGAAGAGAGCGAACCCTGTTAACAGTTAGGAGCAGATGTGCGAGGCTCTTGTATCGCCGCGGCCACTGTCTCCGAAGCGGCCGCGACAGAATGCCATGCCCATCAGACCAGAAGGAGGACGTCCTGAAGAATCGGACGTCACGAAATGGATTCGCAATCTTGCGTTCCGAGCGCTGGCGTGGTTCTTCGGCGAAAGACGTGCCCGGTACATTTTCATAGCCGTGATTGCGATCGGTGTCGCTGTGGTCTGGGGCACATCCATTGTTGATTCGGTAGAGTGGGCCGGCCAACTCGTGCAAGCCGCCTACTATCGCGCAATGCCGATTCTCAAGGCGCAAGCTGGAAGCTTCACGGTCGCCGTTGCTCAGCTTGACGATGATAGGGACGGCAGGATCGAGAGACTCGTGGTCGAAGATCTTCAAGAGATCCGATGGATCCAAGTTCTGCAAATCCATCGGAAAATCAGCATCGGGGGTGGGGATCGACAACAGAGCATACACGACGGCCAAGTGAAGGCGGCAGAATTTCTGACGGAATCTCGTGCTCAAGTTATGGTCTGGGGGATCATTCTAAGCGATGGAGTGCATCAGGTTCCGAATCTTTTTCTTTCCTCGGCGCAGCCTGCTACAAGTGGGCCAAGCGAGGGCCGCTACCCCTTGAGTGACGCGCTCCAACTACCGCCACTGTTTTGGAAGCAACTCGCGTCGGTTCTGGATCTCGTTGTCGCGACTCAGAGTGCCAACTACCTAGCAAACGAAAATCGCGCCTTAAAAGACACGCTCCAGCCGTTCATTGACAACGTCCGAAAATTGCTCTCGGAAACGGAAGGAGACCCCAAGTGGGATAAAACCTCCAGAGCAGATGTGCGGCGCGCGCTCGCGATGGCGCTTTGGGCGGAGGCTGACCGGACAGGACAAACGGCTCCTTTGGCTGAAGCGATCGAGACCCTCCGAGGGCTCATCAAAAGCTGGGATCCGAAGAGCGAACCGAGGCAGTTGGGCGCTGCGTATCTAGATTTGGGAATCGCGCAGATGGCCTTGGTCGAACTCGAAGATCGTAACGATATCGTAGAGCCCACAAGCGAACAAAAGAAACTTGTTCAGAGCGCGCTCGATTACCTGAAACAGTCTGCATTAGCGGGCGGCGTAAACGACGTTAACTCCCGCCTGTTTGCTGAAACCACTCTCGGCGTCGCGGAATGCCATTGTAGTGGTCAAGAGTTCGATCCAGAGAGCGTGCAGCAATCCATACGGATTTTCAGAGAATATATCGGTGTCCCGCCTAGCGAGCGTCAAACCTATGGCGCGGTTCTCTCCCTCTGTTACTTTTTTCGGAATACATTGCTATCGATTGCGTACAAGCATCCGGAATTACCTCCGAAGGTGATCCCTGTGTTACAAGGCATACTCCGATCGCCTCAAATGCGACATTATGCAGCACTGTCATTGATGGTAAAGGAATCAACCGCCGAGATACTCCTCGCAGAAACCGGTTTCGAGGCACCAAAGGAGGCCGAGGCTTCTTTACGGATGGCCATCCAAGAGTATCGCGAAGCAATCGCGGAGGAACAGACCACTGGGGACTCCCCAAACTTAGTGGTCTGGGCCCAACTCGGAAACGCTCTACGGCAACTAGCTGCACGAGAATCAGGATCAATGGGAACCCCGATGTTGGTCGAGTCCGTTAGCATTTTTGCGCGGTTCCTGTATCCCTATGACCCAGCCCATGCTTCACGAGATTGGTTCGTCTTGCAGGGTTGGATGGCGAAGGCGCTCCTTCTATTAGGAGAGCGAAACAACAACCTTGAAATGGTTTGCGAAGCGTATGCCAGGTCGATCGTCGCCGAGCGAGGCCTAGCAGAGCGCCGCTCTCCCGAAGTCGTGTTGGCGGCACAAAACGACGCCCTGCAAATCTTAGAATCTATGAAAACTAGGTTCGGCGAGCAGAAAAGCCGTGAATGCCAAGCGGCTGAAAGAGCGTTTGTAAATCATTTCGGGCCCTGACTGGTTCGATCTTCCCATGCTAAGGAACTCCCGACCAATGGCTTCGACACCTTACCAGGGCCAGACGCCGGCCGGCGCGCAATCAAGCTGCACCCTCACCTACCTCGCTACGCTCGGCTGCCGTGTGCTCGTGGCACCTCCCGTGAAATCCGCACCCTCACCCGCGCCGGAGGCGCGGGCCTCTCCCGCAACAAAGCGGGCGAGGCGGGTAAGAAGGCGCGCGGAACGCTACGTCCTAACTCGGGCGAGGTAAACTCCGCTCGCGTCTTTATCTTAATATTGGGTGCAGGGGTCACCCCTGCCTAACAGGGACGAAGTCCCGCATCCCGCGGCGGTGCCGATTCTCTTTTCACTTTTCACCTTTCACCGGGTGCAGGGGTCACCCCTGCCCAAGGAGGTGCGGAACCTACGGCGGGTTCCGCATACCCGGCGCGATCCGGCGTTCATTGCTTGTAGCCGAAGCGGCGCAGCATCGCGTGCCGATCGGCCTGATCGCCGGCGCTCTCGACACCCTTGGGCGAACTGCCGTCGATTACCCCGACGATGCCGCGTCCGCCTTCTTCTTCCGCAACGATCACGCGCAGCCGGTTCGCCGTCGCGCAAAAGACCGTACATACTTCGCTCACCGACTTGATCTGATTGAGCACGTTGACCGGAAATGCGTTGCCAAGCATCACCACGAACACGTGTCCGGCCCCGATTGCCGCAGCCGCTTCGACCGCCGACTGTTCCAGCGCAGAGTCGGTGCCGGTGCGCCGAATCAGGCATGGACCCGATGCCTCGCAGAACGCCAGCCCGAACTTGATTCCCGGCACCGCCTGCACGATAGCCTCGTAAACGTCCTCGACGGTTTTGATGAAGTGCGCCTGCCCGACGATCACGTTGGAGTCCGCGGGTTTCGAGATTTCGACGATACTCAGTTGCATAGTGCTTGCCCCTTGTGACTATTGCGGGGATGATAATCCCGTGGATGCGGCGCCGGAAGTGAGTATCCGGCAATGGAGGCGTGGTGGCTACCGGTCTGACCCTTCGCACGAATTCCGAGACGCGGCTGCCGGCGTTTTTTTACCGGCTCTCCTCGCGCGCGCAGCGCACCTGGCTGAAGAGCGACACGATCGAGCGCTACGACTATGTGCCCAACGATGCCGCCCGCAACTCGCTCGACGCTCTTATGCGCGTGCTCGAGACCGGCAACCTCGCGGGATGCACCACATCCGCGCGCGCGTTGGCCGCGGAAATATGCCGGGGCCTGGCGACTGTGCCCGTCAGCGTCGAGGTTCGCAGCGTGCGGCCTCGCAATCAGCGCGGCGAGCTGCACGGGCTGTTCTATCCATACGATCCGCGGATGCGAAGGCCGCCGTACATCGTGCTCTGGACGCGCACGGCGCAGCGCCACGACGTCGTCAAGCCGAAGACGTTCGTGCGGACGCTGATGCATGAAGTTGGGCACTATCTGGATTACGCACTGCTGCGGCTCGAGGATTCATACCACACGCAGGGATTCTTCAAGCGCGAATCGTCGCTGGTGCGCGCTTTGTTCAATTCCTGAGCGCCCGCGGGCCGCGGCTTCCCTTGACAGAGACCGCTTCGACGCCGATAGCTATTGTCGCGATGCGCCTGCGCGCGGAGCGCATCTGCATAACAACAACGCGCATCGGGTGGCGGAGATGGATACTGGTATGGATTTCTTTCAGAGATTGTTTTCGCCGGCTTCGGCGCGGGCGGAGTTGCTCGAAGAACTGGCCGTTCTCGCCGGCCGCAATCAGGGGCTGGTCGATCGCCTGAAGCGGCACGCCGCGCTTACCTCACCGAACATCAAGACCGGGCTCGAGGCGCTCGCCGAAAAGGAAGAATTGCACGTCAAGGTGATTCACTCGATTCTCGCCGATCACAACGTATGGGCGAAACTGCCGGAAGCCGCCCTGCATGACGGCTCGAACAACTGGGCGCGCCTCAGCGGCGACCTCGAGGTAATCGGCGCGCTTGCGGCCGAGCTGCGTATCGATGCAATGAAGTGGGAGTCCGTCGATGAAGCCGTGGCGGAAAAGCTGCTTCAACTGGCTATCGAGGATGACGATCGCGAAAGCGAACTGCGCAAGCTCGCGCTCAAGTGCGACGCGCTGGCTTTGGACTGACTAGAGGTAGCGCTGCAGGCCGCGGCGCTCGAGCTCCTCGGTGACGCGGCGGACATGTTGCGACATCTCGCGATGCGCGACCAGGATCGCGTCTCCCGTATCGACGACGATCAGATCGCGCACGCCGAACAGCACCATCAGGCGCGAATCCGGGTACGCCAGCACGCGCTTGGAATCGAGTGCGATCGCGTTGCCGCGCAGCACGTTGCCGCCGGTTCCGCCGACCGCATCCCACAGCCCGTCCCACGATCCCACGTCATGCCATGAAAATCGCGCGCGCACGCCGAGCACGTTGGAGCTTTTCTCCATTATCACGCGATCGAACGAATCGAACCGCAGCCTGCCGTAGGCGCGCGCGAGTTTCGTTCGTGGCGTCAGCGCGAGCCGCTGGGCCGCCTTGCCGAGCGCCGGGCAATGCTCGGCGAATTCCCGCGCCAGCGTCCGCGCCGACGCCACGAACATCGAGGCATTCCACAAGTAACGCCCGCTCCGCACCATCCGGCGCGCAATTGCGAGCGCGGGTTTCTCGACGAACTTTTCGATCTTGAATCCGGCGCCGACCTTTGGACCGATCTTCTGATAGCCGTAGCCGGTTTCGGGCCGGGTCGGAGTAATCCCTATAGCGACGATCGATTCGTTCGCCGCGGCGAGACCGATCGCATCGGCGAGCGTGCGGCGATATTGAGCGGCTGTCGCGATGTAGTGATCCGCCGCGACCGCGGCGATGATTCCGTCGCCCAGCCGGCGCTTGATAATCGCGGCGCCGTAGGCGATTGCCACTGCGGTGCCGCGCGCGTCGGGTTCAACGATCAAGTTATGCGGGGGAATCAAGCCGCGGATCGCACGCCGAAACGGCGCCCGATGCGCCGCCGCGGCCAGCACGAAAATTCGCTCGCGCGGGACGAGCGGCAGGTGACGCGCGATTGTGTCCGCGAGCAGGCTGGTCTTGCCGTCGATCGAAAAAAGCGGCTTGGGCCTTGCCTCGCGGCTCGCAGGCCAAAAGCGCGTGCCGCGGCCGCCCGCGATAATCAGCACTGAGGCGCGCGGCGGCGCGGAAGTTCGAGCCATCGGGTCAGATAGCGCCGAGTTCGCGGAGTTTGCCGTCGAACAGCGCGCGAATTTCGGCCAATCGCTTTTCGCTGGTAGCCTCGAAGCGCGTGACCAGCGCGGGCTGGGTATTCGACGCGCGCACCAGGCCCCATCCGTCGGCAAAATTCACGCGCACGCCGTCGATGTCGATGACTTCATAGTGCTTGCGGAAAAAATCGGCCGCCTGCCGCACCACTTCGAATTTGCGATCGTCGGGGCAGTCAACCCGAATCTCCGGCGTGAAGTGGCTGGGGGGAAGATCGGCGAGAATCGCGCCGAGGCCGCGCCCCTCGCGGCTCAGTATTTCAAGAATGCGGAAGGAGGCGTAGATAGCGTCATCGAAGCCGAAGTAGCGGTCGGCGAAAAACATGTGCCCGCTCATCTCGCCCGCCAGCGCCGCGTGCTCCTCTTTCAACTTGCTCTTGATGAGCGAATGGCCCGTCTTCCACATGATCGGCCTGCCGCCGTGGCGCGCGATATCGTCGTACATCCGCTTGGAGCATTTCACGTCGCCGATAATCGTCGCGCCGGGACGCTCGCGCAAAACCGCCCGCGAGAACGCGACCATCAATTCGTCGCCCCATACGATCTTTCCGTTCTCGTCCACCGCACCGACGCGGTCGGCGTCGCCGTCATACGCGATGCCGATCGCAGCGCGATGCTTTTTCACCGCCGCGATCAAATCGCGCATGTTGTCCTCGACCGTAGGGTCGGGATGATGGTTGGGGAAGCGCCCGTCCATCTCGGTGTAGAGCTCGATCGTCTCGAGTCCGAGCCGCTTCATCAGCGGAGCCGCGACCACGCCACCGCATCCGTTGCCCCCGTCCACGACGACCTTGAGTCCCGGCGTGAGTTTGAACTGGGACAGGATGAAATCGTTGTAGTCGGGAATCACCGGGCGCTCGGAGAGCGAGCCCTTGGCGCCGGTCGTGACAAAATCGTGCCGCTCGATTACTTCGCGCAGCCGCTGAATCTCCGCTCCATAAATCGTGGTCGATCCCACGCCCAGCTTGAAGCCGTTGTACTCGGCCGCGTTGTGACTGCCGGTAATCATCGCGCCGCCGTCCATCTTCCAGCTCAGCACCGAAAAATAAAGCAGCGGCGTTGGCACCACGCCGACGTCAACCACGTTGATGCAGCCGGAAAGGAGACCCTCGACCAGCCGATCGCGCAACCGGTCCGACGACAGGCGGCAATCGCGGCCGAGCGTGATGGTTTTTTTCCCCGCGCGATGCAACAAGGTGGCGTAGCCGCGCCCGAGATCGACCACGAAGTCGTCGTCGAAATCGTTTGCGACGATGCCGCGGATGTCGTACTCGCGGAAGACTTGCGAATTCATTATCGTCAGTCTGTGCGAGCGACTACGTCAGTGCAAGCTGCCTCCCAATGACCGCCGCGGGGAGGTTGGACCGGGGCGGCGCCGAAGCCCGCGTCGCGATCGTTACCGGCGCCGGCCGCGGCATCGGACGCGCGGTTGCGCTCGAACTCGCGCGCGCGGGCTACTCGCTATGCCTCGCCGCTCGCTCGCGCGATGAACTCGAGGAAACCCGCTCGCAGACCGGGCTGCCGCCGGAACGCGCGTTGATTGTTCTGGTTGATCTGGCTATCGAGGAAGCGCCCGACAATTTGATTAGCGCCGCGCTCGATTGCTACGGGCATATCGACGTGCTGGTCAACAACGCCGGCTGGGCCCCGCCGCGAACGCCGCTGCTCAAGATGCGGCCTGTCGATCTGGACCGGATGATCGCCGTTAATCTGCGTGCGCCGATCGCGCTTACGCGGATGGCCGCTGCGGCGATGGCCGCGCGAGGCGGCGGCACGGTCGTCAACGTCGCATCCTCGGCCGCCATCAAGGCGCCCGCAGGCGAGGCCGTCTATGCCGCGACCAAGGCCGCGCTGATCGCATTCACGCGCGCGGCGTTCGGTGAGTTGCGTCAAAGCGGCCTCAAGCTCGCGGTGATCGTTCCGGGCCTTGTCGATACTGCCCTGATTCCGAACAGCAAGCGCCTGGACCGCGCGGCGATGCTTTCGACGGTCGATGTGGCCCAGGCCGTGATGCAGATCGTGAACTCGCCCGCGGGTGCATGCCCGGTCGAAGTGATGCTCGAGCCACAACTCGATCCGGAGCGTCCGCGCTGAGTTCCGACGTTCACGCGCGCGCAGCGATGTCATTCACGGCGAGATTCGCGCTCGTGCTGGCCGCGGGAATCGCGGGCGCGGTCGTGTTCGCACCGCTCGCGGCGGTCGGATTATCGGCTGCGGGATGGCGCTTCCCGTTTCCCCGAATCTTCGATCGCACGGTGATGGCGACGCTGCTGATCGCGATGATTTGGGCCGCGCGCGACTTGAATCTCGCATCGCTGCTGAGCCGCGGCTTCAAGCATCCTGCGGCGCCGAGCATCGTCCGCGCGCTTCGCGGTTTCATCGTGGCAATCTGCGCGATCGCGATTCTATTCGCGCTGGCGCTGAAGGTCAGCGGAAACGGCAACGGCAGCGGAATCGGCGATCGCGGAGCGGCCGTGACGCTGATCCCGAAATATTTTCTCTCGGCGATCGTGATCGCGATCATCGAGGAAGGATTCTTCCGCGCGTTCATTCTCGGCGGCATGAAAGGCGACTTCGGCAACCGAGTCGCGCTGATTTTGAGCGCCGCCATCTACGCCGTCGCGCATCTGGTGCGATCTCCCGCGCGCTTCTATGTCACCGGCTACGAGCCCGCGGCAGGATTGATCACGCTCGCGCACAGCATCGATCAATTCACCGATCCCACGATCGCGATTCCCACGCTGATAGGCCTGTTCCTACTCGGGATCGTTCTCGGCGAAGCGTATATCCTCACGGGCAGTGTGTATTTCTCGATCGGACTGCACAGCGGCTTCGTGCTCGGCGCAAAGCTGTGGCCGAAGATAATCCTCGACCGTGCCACGATCCCCTGGTGGATAGCGGGCGGCGGAGCAATCCCGCTAATCGGCGGCGCCGCCGCATGGGCAATCGCGATAGTTGTACTCGCGATGCTCCGTCCGATCGCAGGCGCCCCAGAACCGCGGCCTGACTGCTAGTTGTACAGCGAGGGGGAGCCGCTCACCGGGCGGGTGCGGTAGCGGCGATGCGTCCACAACCATTGCTCGGGATACTTTCTGACCATCTCTTCGATCGCCTTCTGATAGCGCGCGGTGTTCACCAGGGCGTCGGCTTTCCGGTCGCCGGTCCGCTGCTGCGGGATCTCCTCGAAAAGTTCAATCACGTGACTGCGGCCGTCGGGCTGGCGCACGATAAACACGGGCAGCACCGGCACACCCGCCATCATTGCGAGGCGATCGAAGCCACTCGGAGTGGCCGCCAGCTCGTTGAAAAACGGCACCCAGACGGCCTCGGAACGCTTGGCGTTCTGATCGAGCGGGATGCCGATTATGTCGCCGCGCTTGAGCCCGCGCAGCATCTCGCGCGCCGCGGTATGCTTGCGAATCACCTGCACTCCCGCTCGCTCGCGGATGAATGTCACCAGCGCGTCGCCGGCCAGGAAGCGTTGCGTGTGATGAACCAGGCTTATCTGGAACCCGTGCAGCGCATGGCCCGCGGGCAGCAGCTCGAAGCCTCCAAAGTGCGCAGTCAGGATGAGCGCGCCCTTGCCGGGATACTTCCGCGTGAGATTGTTCCAGATGTCGAGCCGATTGTAGCTGACGCAGCGCGCCAGGCGGCGGTAGAAGAATCCGCCCAGCCGGACTAACTCGGCGCCGGTGCGGCCAAGGTTGATATACGACGCGCGCAGGATGCGCCTTCGCTCCGCGTCGCTGAGTTCGGGAAACGCGATCTCAAGATTGCGGATTCCGATTCGCACGTGACGGCGGTCGAAGCGATAGAACATCAGACCGCCTGCCTCTCCCATTTTGTAGAGAATGAAGTCGGGGAGGAGGCTGAGCGCGTGTAGCGCAGCGACCATCAGCCAGAAGATCAGCCGATCCTTGAGGCCCAGCCGTATGCGCGTGCTCCGCGGGATGCCACGAGCGAGTGGAAAGTCCGGCTTCGTCGCGCCGTTAGCCGAGTCGGCCGGAGCGGCGCCGCGCTTCAATACATCGCCCACCGAATCGAGCGATTCGCGGCGATCGAGCTCGGGATTGGCTGGTGAAGGCGCGGAAACCATCGTTGTGCGGCGCTCTCTACAGCACCGATCGTTCGCGCTTGGGGCCTTTGGGAATCACGACCAGGCCCGAATCAGTGACGAAGAATCGCTGCCGATCGCGCTCGAGGTCGTATCCTATCTCTTCGCCCTCGGGAACATAGACATTCTTGTCGATGATCGCGCGGCGAATTTTCGCGCGGCGCCCGATTTCCACGTAGTCCATGATGACCGAGTCCTCGACCAGGCTGTACGAATGGACGAATACCGAGCGCCCGAGCACGGAATTGCGAATGGCGCCGCCCGACACGATACATCCCTCCGAGATCACCGAATGAAGCGCCAGCCCGCGCCGCCCATTCTCGTCGAAGACGAATTTCGCCGGCGGCTGATCGAAGTATGCGGTGCGCAGCGGCCAGTAGGGATTGTACAGGTTCAGATGCGGGCGCGCGTCGCGCAAGTCCATGTTGGCCTCGAAGTACCCGTCGAGGGTTCCCACGTCCCGCCAGTAGCTGAGATTGAGCTCGGAGTCGCCGCGGATGCGATTGGTCATGAAATTGTACGCGTAAACCGGCACCCGATTGATCAACGCCGGGATAAGGTCGCGGCCGAAATCGTGATTGCTGTTTTCCGCGATCGAATCCTCGATCAGCGCCTCGCGCAGCACTTCGGGATTGAACAGGTAGTTGCCCATCGAGGCCAGCGAGCGTCCCGGCGCACCGGGCATCTGCGGCGGATTGTCGGGCTTTTCCACGAAGCTTGAAACGCGCAGGCCCGAATCGACCTGGACGATGCCGAACTGATTCGCCTCGTCCACGGCCACCGGCAGAGTCGCGACCGTGACAGCCGCCTTGCGATCCATGTGAAACTCGATCATCTGCTGGATGTCCATCCGGTAGATGTGGTCCGCGCCGAAGACCGCGACCAGGTCCGGCTTGGTGTCGTCGATAAGATTAAGATTTTGGAAAATCGCATCTGCCGTCCCCTGGTACCACGTCTCACCCATCCGCATCTGGGCCGGAACCGGGATGACAAAGTGATCGGGCAGCATCCCGCCGAATTGCCATCCGTCCTTTAGATGTTCGATCAGCGATTGGGACCGCCATTGCACCAGCACATAGATCGCGTAAATGCCTGAATTGACGAGGTTGGAGAGAACGAAGTCGATAATGCGGTATTTACCGCCGAACGGGACCGCAGGTTTGGCGCGATCCCGGGTCAGCGGATGGAGCCGGGTGCCCTGCCCTCCTGCCATCACTAACGCCAGCGTTCTCATTTGAGCAAAAGAACTCGAATCGTCATTGCGCGGCTCGCCTCGGCAAAATAAGCGCGCCAAGTATAGTTGCGCGCGGCATCATCGAAAACCCATCCGTCCGGCGCTGAGGTGCAGCTTTTTTCATCCGTGAAATCTCTGAGTTGTAGCAAATGCCGCAGGAATTTTTCGATAGTTACACGAGTCAGTCACACAAAAGAAGCTTCGGCGCGGCGAATTCCGCTTGATTTTACTCGATTTTACATCCTGCCGCCAATTGTGCCCCAAGGCACGTGATTTGCTTGAAACTTCCGTGAGGATCTTACGTCTAAATTGCTACATCGATTATGGTAGTCGGATGCGCCAGCCCTCTCGCGATGGAGCGCGAGGAGAGGAGGATACAGAAAATGCAAACAGCGGTTAGCAGGAATGAATCCAGAACAAACGGCAGCCAGGGAATAGTTTACCGCACGATTTGCCAGAATCCCGGCTGCGGTTTTAAGTTCGACCTCAGAATAACGCCTCAAAACGCCAGCCTTCTCAGCGGTTCGATGGCATGTCCGCACTGCAAGCGGCACGGCGGCTCACTCAAGTCCCAAGGACGGATGGGCGAAAAGCTCTTCGCTGCCAAGCTACTGTTCCGCCCCACCGGGGTTGGGCCGACGCGTAGCGATGAGGACGAAATGGGAGCTGACTCCCGCTATTAACTCGGACGCGGATCATCTAATCTACGTAGTCCGTCGCTAGATCCGTTTCCTCATTACTGCGTCGCGCGCCGTCCGGAAAACCCGGATGGCGCGCGCGTTTTCAGCTACATACTCAGTGTAAAGTGCCCGCACCGCTCGATCGCGTAAATCGATCAGCCGCCCGCCACCGGCACTGCGGCGACGCCCTGCAGATTGCGGATACTCGGCCGCTCCATCATGCGCTTGATCCACGCATCGATGTTGCCGCGATTGTTGCCGAGCACGTCGATTCCGATTTCGTTCAGCACCAGCATCCGCGGCGCAAATCCGATGTCGGCGACCGAGAACTCGCCGGCGAGAAAACTGTTGCCTTGCAGTTCATGGTTGAGGTAGTCGAGCACGCGCTCGACCGACTGATGCAGCCGCTGAACGCGATTCTGATCGCGTTCGCCCTCGGGCTTGGAGACTTCGGCGATTAGCTGGCCGACCGGCGGCGTGAACGAAGTGTCGGCGAAATCTTCGAACAACCGCGCCCGCGAACGCATCGCGCTGGAACCGATCGGCGGCAGCACCGGCGGCTCGGGATACTCGTCCTCGAGATACTCGTTGATGATCGTCGAATCGTAAACCGTCGTATCGTCATCGACGAGCACCGGCACGCGTCCGAACGGGTTAAGCCGCAGAAAGTCGGGCTTGCGATTTTCATGCTGGGTCAAATCCACCGCGACCAGTTCGTAGGTCAGAGCCTTCTCGGCCAGGACGATGCGGACTTTTTGACCGTAGGGGCAGGAAAGGAAGTCGTAGAGTTTGATCATATCGGGCAAGTCCTCATTCGGCTTGCGCCGCGACGGTAATCTTCAAGCTGGCTTCAACCTCGGAATCGAGCTTGACCGGCACCGTGAATTCTCCGAGCTGCTTGATTGGCTCGGGCAGGTGAATTTTGCGCCGCTCGATATCGAGACCATTCTCGCGGAGCGCGCGCTCAAGATCGATGTTGGTAACCGAGCCGAAGAGCTTGCCCTCCTCGCCGGCGCGCGCGGTGAGCGTGAGCGCGAGCGCTTCGATCCTGGCCTTGACCGCGAGCGCGTCGGTGCGCTTGGCCTCGCGCCGGCGCGCGGCGGTGCGCTTTTGATGCTCGAAGGCGCGGAGATTTTTCTGATCCGCCTCGACCGCGAGCTTGCGCGGCAACAGATAGTTGCGCGCGTAGCCGGCGCGGACCTTGACCACGTCGCCGGTCCTTCCCAGGTTGGGAAGATCCTCGTTGAGTATGACTTGCACGTTCATCGTATTAACCGCCTCGTTTCCATCCCCGCTCTCAGAAGAAATCGCCCAGGTTGTTCGCTTCCGGGCTGGGGGGCTTGAGCCGCCGGAAGTCAACCCACATATCGAAGACGCCCGCGATGCACACCAGCGCAGCCACAAACGGCTGCGCGAACACGACAAAGTAAATTATGCCGCGTACGATCGACGGAACCGAGAGCGACTGAAAATAAAACCCGACGATCGCCAGTCCCTGGCAAAAATACACCGCCGCGATACAGATGAAGCCGTTGAGCGCGATATCGCTTATCGCCGGGACCCGAATGAACAACCCGAACCCGCTCGCGAGCAACAGCCACACCAGCCATTCCTTCGCCGACCATCGCGAAAGATCGCCGAACAAGCTGTACGTCAGCCGTTGCGGCCCGGCCCATCGCCAAAACACGCGCAAGTTGAGCAGCAACGAGCCTGCAGCGACAAGCATCGCGAACGCCGGCGACAGACGCATCGTGAACGAAATGATGCTGGCTTGCGTATCGGCCGGAATCGTCGATTGAATCCCGAGCAGCTTGTAGAACTCCTGCCCGCGCGCCATCCCTTGTGCAAGTTCGTCATGAATGGTCTTGATGAGCGCGTCGGGACCGCCCATGACCGCGAGCGCTGCCACGACGGAAGCGGTAACCATCGCGCCCGCGCCAACCGCGGTGATCATCTCGAACGAGGAGCGCCGCTCGAGCATGTAGCATACGATCCCCGTGCCGAGGCCGAACGACACCAGGTAGCCGAGACCGGCAAAGGATCCCGCCAGGATCGTTACGAATGCGGTCGCGAGCAGGACCGCGATAGTCGCGCGGAGGTTGGGACTGGGACGCCCGACCGCATAGAGGATGATTGGCGCAGGCGCGACCATCATCAGAATCCCGCCGATCATCGGTATCGCGCCGCCGGCGAGGAAGAACGCCCCCGCCAACGCGGCTGCGCGAACCATCCCTATAACAGCCTTGCGCGTCACTGGATTAAGCCGAGCTAGGCTCCGAGCGTCGAGAATGGCAGCAGCGCGAGGACGCGAGCACGCTTGATCGCCACCGCAAGTTGGCGCTGATGCTTGGCGCAATTGCCCGAGGTCCGGCTGGGGACTATCTTGCCGCCCTCGGTGATGAAACTGCCGAGCGTGCGCACGTCTTTGTAATCGACCTTGAGCGTCTTGTCGGCGCAAAAGCGGCATACCTTACGCCGTCCACCGGGGCGCCCTCGACGCATACCGCCGCCGCGGCCCTCACCGCCACGGCCCTCGCCGCGTTCGCCCTCGGGGCGTGGCGCGCCGTAGCGTCCGCGTCCTTCGCCGCCCTCGCCGCGCGGCCGGTCGCCGCCTCTTTCAGATCTTTCCTCGTCAGCCATTTAGATTCCCTGGTAACATTTCCTTGACGAAAGTTTGGTTGTCTTGATGAGCGCCCGACGGCGGCGAATCTTCTATCTCACGAGTCTTTCATCTCACGAGTCATGGCGCTCGATCGACGCAGCGACGACTTCGAATGCAGCGTCGGGTCGGGGCGTCTTTGAGCCACCTTTCAACGCTCTCCTCGGTCCGACCAACTTGCCGATCACCTTAACCTCGCGACCTGGCGCCAGCAGCTGTTTTGCCGCCAGCGCGCATTCACCGGTCATCACGATCCCGAGTCTCAGTTCCTCGCCGGGCGCGCCGCAATCGACGGTGAAGCGGAGTACGGGCGTGCCTGCCGGGGTGAGGCGGACTTCGGGCTGATTGAGCAGCCGGCCTTCGAGCTCAATCCGGTTCCGTGTCACCTTCGGGCCCGGCGATTTCCTCGGCCGCCGCTTCCATTATTTCTTCGGGAGCGTCGGGTGCCTCCTCAGCTCTCTCCTCGCGCGAGGCCATCATGGCGGCTGCGCGCGCTTCCTGGGCAGCCTTGGCCTCGGCGATACGGCGGTTGCGCGCCTCGAGTTCCTCGCGCGCCTTGGCCACATCGGCGTCGTCGTCCACCAGCACTGACAGGTAGCGCAGCACGGTATCGGAGAGCCGCAAGTTGCGCTCGACCTCGTTCATCACGGGGCCGGGCGAGACATAGTCCAGACGAACGTAGAAGCCGCGGCGCTCGCCCTTGATCTTGTAGGCGAGTTCGCGCGATCCCCACTCCTCGGTTTCGATCATCTCGCCGGCGCCGGCGGCGATGATACCCTCGTAGCGTTTGATGGTTTCCTTGATTTGGGGGTCGCCCGAATCAGGGCGGAGAATAAAAATGGTTTCATAGCGCCTCACGCGCTGCACGTCCTCCTTACGGGTTTCAGCCCCAAGTTGGAGCAAGGAGCAATCCCGTACAGTACCATCGCGCGTAGTCGCTCTCAAGGCTGTGGGGCAGTTATTTGACCGTCACGAACCGGAGCCGGGATTGGGCAGGAAGTCCGCGCTTGCCGTTGGGCTTGCCATTGGCGGGCGGTCTGTTAAGAGAAGATGCGGTCGCGCTCGAGCAATTCAGGAGGATCCGTCCAGTGGCCAAGTCCAAAAAGAAGATGAAGAAAGCGGCGCCAAAGTCCCGCAAAGTCTCTCTCAAAGCGACCCAAGTAAAGAAGGCCGCATCCAAAAGCGCCAAGCGCGCGCATTCGCCGAAAATTCCCGACTACGATGATTTGCCGGTACGGGAAGGCGCGCCGGCGGGCGCGGCTTGGGGAGTGTTCGGCGACGACGACGAAGTCGGAACCATCAACCTGCTGACGCCCGAGCGCGTGATTGCGGCCGCCGCGTCGATTCGTTCGGGCAATGTCTTCGCGTTGAATCTCCCGATCAACATCCCCGACCCGCCGCTGTTCACGCGCGGCAAGCATACCCACACGGTCAAGATTTTCCCCAACGCGGAATTCGTGCTCGACGACTACCTCGACAACTTCTATCCGCAATCGTCGTCGCAATGGGACGCGCTGGCTCACGTTAAGCATCCTGTGTACGGCGCGTACAACGGGATTCTCGACAATCAAATGACCGGGCGCGGCGGGATGCGGCTGGGGATCGACAACCTGGCGCGGCGCGGAATCGCCGGGCGCGGAGTGCTCGCCGACGTGGCGCGGTATTACGATCGGGTCGGCAAGGAGATCGATTTCACCAAAGCCGAGTCGATTCCGCTCGAAGACGTGCAGGCCGCGCTCGAATACGAAGGCGTCGCGCTGCACACCGGCGACATCCTGCTGATTCGGATCGGATGGACAAAGTTCTACCTGTCAGCGAGCGACGAGATTAAAGCGGACCTGGCGAGGGAGACGGTAGTGCCGGGAATCGAGGCCAGTCAGCGCACGGCGCGATGGCTGTGGAACACTCATCTGGCCGCGGTCGCGTCGGATTCGCCAGCGCTCGAGGCATTGCCGAAAGCCGCGGAGGATACGGAGTTTCTTCATTTCCACATGCTGGCGTTCTTCGGGATGCCGATCGGCGAGATGTGGAATCTCGAGGGGCTGGCGGAAGATTGCGAGGCCGACGGGCGCTACGATTTCTTCCTGACGTCGGCGCCGCTCAACGTGCCCGGCGGTATCGGCTCGCCGCCCAACGCGCTGGCGATCAAGTAGCCGGGGCCAGTCCTATGCTAATGCCCGGCTTTGGTTAGCGCTTCGGTCGTGAAGAAGCTCCTATCCACCGCGCCCATGTTGATGTACCAGCATTCGCGCTCGGGCGTGTCCGGTCCGGGCAGGTAGCAGGTCGTCGAGACGCCGGATTGCAGGTCGATGCTCGAGGCCGCAGTGCCGAATTCACGCTTGAACGGATAGACTGCAACCTTGGCGTCGGGCACCGGGCGATCGCGGTAGCTGTTAAGATAAATTTGCGTTTTCCACAACTCGCCATTCCGATCGTAGCTGTCCACGTACGGACTGAACCATCCCTCGCCGTCAACGTACACGATCGTCTTCGACTGCAGGACGCCCGCGATTCTTTCCGGACGCGGTGTGACTTCGACCACAAAGAGATGACGCATCTCCCAATTGTCGGGGCATGACGTAGCGCCGCCGTCCGTGGGGCATGGATGCGCGGGCGAGTTCATTGCGTGCGCGCACCCGAGCATGCTGCGATCGCCCAGGAATTTGAAATTGTACTCCTGCGGCTTGGCTCCAAATCCGCCGACGTGATCGGCGTCCCAGGTCGAAAGTCCCGGCGAGGAACTCATCATCACTTCGTTCACACGGCGCACGCGCCGCGTTCCCGCCAGGAATGCCCACGCGTCGTCGCCACGGTTCGCATCCCAGTAGCGATAGCGGATGGCGCCGCTGCCGCGATCTTCGGCGGGCGCGAGGGTGGGATAGGCTCCAACGCGCGCCCAGACGCCGGTAACCTTGAAATCCGGATCGGCCGGCAGCGGCTCGACCTCGGTGCGTCCGATATCGGAATAGCCTGCCAAATGCCCGGTCTCGGTCAGCAGCATCAGTTGCTGCTGCGCGCCGGGATTTTGCCTCGCCACCTGGCATTCGAAATAGCGCAAATCAAAGTCGTCGGTCGCGATCGGCTTGAAGTACTGGTTCCACATGATCTTGGTCGCGACGTCGGGATCGTTCGGATCGAGGATGGGGAACGGCTGCCCGGCGACGTAGCCGAGCAGGTCGCGATGGTCCGGGGCCAGGCGCACCTGGCTCGAGTACTTTTCGGTCGCGTCCTGGTAAGGCGGCGGCCAATCGACGCGGCTCGGCGCCACGATGTTCATCTGCATGCCCTTGGCGACTGCGACGTAGGCACCCGGGCTCACCAGCGTCCGGACCTGCTCCGCATTCTTTGGCGTGATGACGTCGCCGGGTTTGACATCGGCATGAGCCGGCGTGAATGAGAGCGTCAGCGCGAAAAAAACTGCGATAACCGCCGGCAGGGACGGGACGCGGAGTTCGCTCGGCTTTTTCATATTCTAAAGTATCACTTTAACTCGACCGCGAGCTGGCGGCAGGGTTCTGTTCCGGGGTTGACGAACGAGTAAACGCCCGCTGCCGGAAGCTTGTCAAGGAACATTCCGTCGCAGCCAAAGCCCCGCCGGCTGCGAACCTTACAAATCGCGGCGGTAGGTGACGAAGTTGCCGGTGACGTGGGCGCCCAGGCTGAGCGCCGTGCGGCGCGAGGCCCAGTTGTCGTCGAGGACCAGAGTGTAGCCGGCAAAGCGCATCTTGCGCTGCGCCATCGCCAGGAACGATCGCGCCGCCATCGCAAGCGCCACGCCGCGTCCGCGGGCGCGCGCGACGACTCCGACATTTATCAGCGCTCCTCGTGTACCGCCCCCGCGCTCGGGTTCGAGCCGGGCGCCTTTGCGGACACGGGCCAGCACGGCGCTGAAATCGGGCACCGAGAAAACGGCGCCGACGCACTCGCCGTCGATCGCCGCGAGCATCGAGAGATCGGCGACGGGAGTTTCCCACAACGACGTGAGCATCGGACGCACTTCCGCTCGCGTCACTGGATTCCATCCCCAATGGCGATCGAACGCCGAGTTGGTCACGTCAGTCCACGCGTCAATCGCGGCCAGAAACCCGAACTCGCGCCAACTTTGGATCGCAACGCCTGCCATTGCCGCCGCGTCGGCCATCCGGCGATAGCGCGCCAGGATTTCGGGCACGAGCGGCGCGGTGTAATCGACCTGCCCTTTTTCGGTGACGAAGCCGGCTTGCTTGAAGTAACGATGGTATGCGGGAGGATTTCCGCGCAGCAGAAACGACGGCAACAAGTCGTAGTTGTCGATCGCGTAGGGATAATCGAGAAACGCCGCGAAGCCGCTGCGAACGGCGCGCATGCCGCGTTTGCGGATCGATTGCACGGCCTGCTCGAGCATCGCGGCGACGGCGAGGTCCTCGCCTTCGAGCGCCTCGAAGTGAATCAGCTGGCCGAGTTGCTCGTTCCAATGTTCTATATAGCGGCGATTGATAACCGCGCTGACGCGCGCGACGACCCGGCCCGCGCGACGCGCGCAAAAGGGCGTAACTTCCAGGTATGCCGAGAGCAAGCTGCGACGCGACAGCAGATCGATCTCGTTGTGCATGTCGGGTGGCCACCAGGCGTCGCGGGCACCATAAACTTGAAATGGAAGGCGCACGAACTCATCGAGCTGTTCGCGGCTGGTTGGCCGTTCGACGCTGATGGTGTCGCCGGTTAGTTTGGGATTTGCCGCCATGATTCAAACCGGATCGCGCGCTCAAGAGTCTTATAGCCGCAGGGCGGCCAAAGATCATCCGCGCGTGAGAAGGCCGTCGGAGAGCCATCGCGCGAGCAATCGATTTATCGCGGCGACGGGATCCTGGTTGCCGGCGCCGGCTGCGACGAGATCGCAGATCTTCGCGAACCTGGCGCCGCCACCGGCTGCCCCGAGCGCATCCGCTTCAGCGCGTTCGAGATCGCGGTAGAAGACACGCGCATTGCGCCGCCATACGAGGACTTTGACCGCGCCCCGCTGCGCGGGTTTCCATCGGCGCCGCTCCTCGACCGCGCGCAACAGCTCCGAGACTCGCCAATCGAGAGCGAGTATTTGTGCTGACGGATGAATTCTGAGCTTCAAGGCGGGCCAATCTGCTGGTGCAATAGCGCGGATCGAGTCGGGCTCCAGCGCGGCGGCATCGGGGCCCTGAAACACCTCGACGCTGGCGCGTTCGAGCGCCGCGAGGTCGGCGAGAAACGGCGCGCCATCGCGGAGCGGATGATCGCGCAGAAAGGCCGCGAGATGGCGTCCACAATAGAAGACTGACGGCTCGGTCGGCGGATATTCGAGCAGATAGCCGGTGGCCAGGTTATGAAAGTTGTTGTCACCGAGGACGGTCAGCGTGGCGGGGAAATCCTCTTTGAGCGCGTCGAGGAGGCGGTAGAAATACATGTTCGCGTAAATTTCGAGGCGAGCTTCAGCCGACAGGCGATCGTCGCCGAGCACGATCGCGTCGAGCCCGCCCGCGCCCAAATGGCGCTCGGCTGCGATTCCCTCGGCAACGCCGCTAGGCGCGGTGATCAGCCGATAGAGCAGGCTTTCCAGTTTTTTCAGTTTTTTCACTTGAATCGGCGTCGCGACTTCCGAGCGAATCGTGTTTCGGCGCCGTCGCGTCGAAAATGGCGCGGGCGCGATCCGCGGTTTGGGCCAATTCCGCGAACTCCGGGATGTTGTCGTCCCATTCGACCAGCGCCGAAACCTCACCCAAGCGCCGCGCCGCGCGCTCATATAGCGCCCACACTTCCTCGCGGACCGGATGATCGTGGCTATCGAGCAGATAGGTACCATGGTCGCTATGCCCGGCGAGATGATACTGCACGACGCGCTCGGCCGGTATCGCGTCGATATACTCATTGGCGTCGAAGCGATGATTGAACGCGCTCACAAAGATGTTGTTGATGTCGAGCAGGATTCCGCAGTCGGCTTCGGCCGCGATGGCGGAGATGAATTTCCACTCGGTCATGGTCGAATCAGCGAACGCCATGTAGCTGGAGACGTTTTCGATAAGTATCGGGCGCTCGAGCGCGTCCTGCGCCTGGCGGATGCGTGCGACGACGTGACGCAACGCCTCCTCGGTGTACGGGATCGGGAGCAAGTCGTGAAGATTGCGCCCGCCTACGCCAGTCCAACATAGATGATCCGAAATCCACGCGGGCTCGAATCGCCGCGCGAGATCGCGCAGTTGCCGGAGGTAGCTGCGACTCAGCGGATCGGTGGACCCAATCGACATCGACACGCCATGCATCGCGATTGGATAGTTGGCCCGGACACCTTCGAGAACTTCGAGCGCGCGGCCGCCCGCGACCATAAAATTCTCGGAGATGACCTCGAACCAATCTACTTTGGGACGGGTTTCGAGGACGTGGCTATAGTGCTGACGTCTGAGCCCGACGCCGCAACCGAGCATCGGGAAGTCGGAACGTTTCATCTTGGAAACCCGCGCAACTCCGCCAGCGAAGAACCGGCGCGCCGCCATTCCGATCGTCCCGCCAACTTGTCAACGCTGGTGCGATCGAGCTTAGTCGGCCTTTTTGCCGGTGTCCGGTTTTCCACCGGCCGCGATGCATTCCTTATCGGTCGATGTCATCACGTAGCCCTTACCCTTGCAGGCATTTTGCCCCTGGCAGCTGCTCTGTGCGCTCTGACACGCGCTCTTGCCCTTGCACGAGTTGCCGCCGACGCACTTGACCTGTGGCGCCGGCGCCGAGCCGGAACTATCCGCCGCCTGCACGGCGTTGCCCGCGAAAATCAGCGCGACGGCCGTCGCCAGCATCGCGCCAGTGAATTTAGCCTTCGTCATAGTCGTTATCTCCTTCGCTATCTGGCCGAAGTCCGGCTCCGGCGGTATCGAGTCGTTGATTGCCGATTGATTTCATTTTGACTATCTCGCCCGCCGCACAGCCTTGTTCAGGTAAGGTGAGCGTGCCGCCACCGCGCGGGCCTTAGCGGCGCTCAGCCTTCAGCCCGTCTTCATTTGCAAGAAATAGATGCAACTGCGCGGGTGCGGTGTCGCGCGGAATCTCGACCGGATAAGTGCCGGTAAAGCACGCGTCGCAAAATCCCTCGCGGCTGCTGCCGTTGAACGAGTAGAGTCCGTCCCAACTTAGATAGGCGAGCGAGTCGGCGGTGATGTAGCGGCGGATCTCCTCGACCGAATGCGAAGACGCCAGCAGCTCCTCGCGCGTGGGCGTGTCGATGCCGTAAAAGCAGGAGTGAGTGGTGGGAGGCGCCGCGATGCGCATGTGAACTTCGCGCGCGCCCGCCTGGCGCAGCATCGGGATCACTTTCCTGAGCGTGGTGCCGCGCACCAGCGAGTCTTCGATCAGCACGATTCGCTTGCCGCGCAGCAATTCGGCGACCGGGTTGAATTTGATCTTCACGCCGAAATGGCGAATCGACGCGCGCGGCTCGATGAACGTGCGTCCGACGTAGTGGCTGCGCACCAGGCCCATCTCGAACGGTATTCCCGATTCTTCCGCGTAACCAAGCGCGGCGGCCGTGCCCGAATCGGGCACCGGCACAACGATGTCGGCGGCTGCCGGAGCTTCGCGCGCGAGCGCGCGCCCCTGCTGCTTGCGGACCTGGTACACGTTGCGGCCGTAAACCTGGCTGTCGGGCCGTGAGAAATACACGTACTCGAAAATGCATCGCTTGGTCGGCGCATGCGCGAACGGACTGAGTGAGCGCAGCCCGTTGTCGTCCACGACGATCATCTCGCCGGGATCGATCTCGCGAATGTATTCGGCGCGCACCAGGTCCAGCGCACAGGTTTCCGAGGCCACGATCGTCGCGCCGTTGAGATTGCCCAGCACCAGCGGACGGAAGCCCTGCGGATCGCGCACCGCGATCAGCGAGTCCTCCGTCAGCACGACCAGCGAGTATGCGCCGCGCACTTGCGCCAGAGCCTCCGCGACCCGCTCGGGCAGCGTGGGCGCGTGCGAAGCGGCGATCAGATGAATCATCACCTCGCTGTCGGACGACGACTGGAAAATCGAGCCCGTCGACTCGAGGCGTCCGCGCAGTTCATTGAAGTTGACGAGGTTGCCGTTGTGCGCCAGCGCCAGCCCGCCGCGCGCATACTCGACCACCAGCGGCTGACAGTTGTTGATGGTGGTCGAGCCGGTCGTCGAGTAGCGGTTATGCCCTATAGCGCTGGTGCCTTCGAGTTTCGCGATGATCGTGTTGTTGAAGACGTCGGCCACCAGTCCCATCCCGCGATGCGAGATCAGCGACTTGCCGTTGGACGACACGATTCCCGCCGACTCCTGTCCGCGATGCTGCTGCGCGTAGAGACCCAGGTACGCGAGGTTGGCAGCCTCGGGGTGCCGATACACGCCGAATACTCCGCATTCCTCGTGGAAGACGTCGAGCTTCGATTCTTCGACTGCTATGACCGAGTGCGTTTCAGTCACCGCCTCTGAGCCTCCTTGGAATCGCGTCCTCGTAAATTCGCTGCAATTCGGCAACGTCCTCATCGAGATCGAAATTGTCCGCCCCGGCAATCTTGAGCCGGGGTTCGGCTATCACGCGTCCGATGACCGCAAACTCCAATCCTCGCCCCGCGAACAAACTCTCGACACGCGCTGCGTCGCGCTCAGCGATCGACAGCACCACCGTCGATGCGCCCTCGCCAAAAAAAACAACCGCGTCGGCGTTTCCAGCGCGCCCGAGCTCAACTTCGGCTCCCAGAATAGCCCGCGGATTGAAACAGGCTTCGGCCAATGCCACCGCAAGGCCGCCCTCGGCGATATCGTGCGCTGATTTTATCAGGCCCTGTTCGGCGCCTTCAACCAGCCCCTCGACCAGCGCTGCTTCGCGCGCCAGGTCGATCACGCCAAGGCGCCCGCCGTCGATTCCGAAGATTGCCGCGTACTCGCTCGCCGCCAGAGACGGCGTTGCCGTGCGCACCAGCGCGATCGCGTCGCCGGGATTCTTGAAGAACTGGGTAACGTGCTTCGAGACATCGATCATCACGCCCAGCACCGCGATCGTCGGCGTAGGAGGAATCGGATGGCCTTCGGTCTCGTTGTAAAAACTCACGTTGCCGCTGACCACCGGCGCGCCAAATGCGATCGACGCGTCGCGCAGCCCCTCGACTCCGCGGATGAATTGCCACATCACCTCGGGCCGCTCCGGATTGCCGTAGTTCAGGCAATTCGTGATTCCGGCCGGGCGTGCCCCCGCGCATGCGACATTGCGCGCCGTTTCGCAGACCGTCCCCACCGCGCCGAGATACGGATCGAGAGCGCACGCCCGAGGATTCGAATCGACTTTGAGCGCGATCGCACGCCGCGAATTCTTGATTCGCAACACCGCAGCGTCGCTGCCCGGCCCCAGCACCGTATTGCTCTGCACGATCGAGTCGTATTGCCGATAGACCCACTTCTTCGACGCAATATTGGGACTGTCGAGCAGCGCGCGAATCGCTTTCGCCGTCTCCGGATGTTTCCCGGCGACGGAGGGTTTGGCCGGCGGCTGAATCTTCGGCGCGGCCGCGGGACGATCGTACAGCGGCGCGTCTTCGGCCAGCGCGCCGATCGGAACATCCGCCACGACCTGCCCGCGCCATCGCGTACGCCATCGCTTGTCTTCCGTCACCTGACCGATCACAACCGCGTGCAGGTCCCATTTCTCGAAGACCGCCTGCAATTCCGCCTCGCGCCCCCGCTCCGCGACGATCAGCATTCGCTCCTGCGATTCGGAGAGCAGAATTTCGTAAGGCGTCAGTCTCGCTTCGCGCAGCGGAACCTTGTCGAGGTCGAGTTCGATCCCGAGTCCGCCATGCGACGCCATCTCGCTCGACGACGAGGCGAGCCCCGCCGCGCCCATGTCCTGGATCGCGACGATCGCGCCGGTCTTGCCGGCTTCCAGGCACGCCTCGATCAATAATTTCTCGGTGAACGGATCTCCGACCTGCACCGCCGGGCGCTTGGCCCCGCTTTGCTTGTCGAACTCCGCCGACGCCATCGACGCTCCGTGAATTCCGTCGCGTCCGGTTGCAGAGCCAACGTAAAGCACCGGATTGCCCGCACCGCGCGCCTTCGCGCTCATCATCTCGCCCTTGCGGACCAGCCCGAGGCAGAACGCGTTGACCAGGATATTGGCGTTGTACGCCGCGTCGAACATCACTTCGCCCGCGACCGTCGGCACGCCCACGCAGTTGCCATAGCCTCCGATTCCGCCGACCACGCCGCCGAGCAGGTAGCGTGTGCGGGGATGCTCGAAGGAGCCGAACTTGAGCGAGTTCATGCTCGCCACCGGCCGCGCGCCCATCGTGAAAATATCGCGCAGGATTCCGCCGACTCCCGTCGCCGCGCCCTGGTACGGCTCGACGAACGAAGGATGGTTGTGGCTTTCGATTTTGAAGACCGCCGCCCATCCGTCGCCGACGTCGATTGCGCCGGCGTTCTCGCCCGGCCCCTGCACCACGAGTTCGCTCTTCGATGGCAGCTTCCTCAGATGACGGCGCGATGATTTGTAAGAGCAATGCTCCGACCACATCACGGAAAACACGCCGAGCTCGGTGTAAGTCGGGGTGCGGCCGACGATCTGTTCGATCTTGCGATACTCATCGGGCGCGAGTCCGTGCGCGCGGGCCTGCTCGAGATCGACCTTCGGCTCGCCAGCAATGGAAACGGGACGCTCGCTCATCGCGCGCTCCCTGCTATCGACTGAAATATCTTTAGTCCGTCCACCCCGCCGAGCATCGGTTCCACCGCATGCTCGGGATGCGGCATCAGGCCGAAGACGTTGAAGCGCTCGTTGGCGACCCCAGCAATCGCGCGCATCGAGCCGTTGGGATTGGCGGCGTCGCTCTCGCGCCCGTCGGCATCGACGTAGCGCAGAATCACTTGCCCGCGCTCTTCCATCTGGCGGATTTCATCTTCGGGCGCGACGTAGAGTCCCTCGCCATGCTTGATCGGAAGCAGGAGCAAATCGCCCTGCTTCGCCGCGCGCGTAAACGGCGTGCTTGCGTTCTCGACGCGCAGCCACACGCGCTCGCATATGAAGGAGAGCGAGCGGTTGCGCGTGAGCGCGCCGGGCAGCAGATGCGCCTCGCACAGAATCTGAAAGCCGTTGCAGGTGCCGATCACCAGCCCGCCGTCGGCGGCGAACTTCGCCACGCTCTTCATGATCGGCGCGAAGCGCGCGATGGCGCCGGTGCGCAGATAGTCGCCGTAGCTGAACCCGCCCGGCAGCAGCACGCATTCGACGCCGCCCAGCGATTCGTCCTTGTGCCACAGCATTCGCGCGTCCTGGCCCATCACGTCCGCCAGCGCATACAGCGAGTCGCCGTCGTCCAGCGAGCCGGGAAATCGCACGACGCCCCACTTCATTCGCCGTCCACCTCGAAGCGGTAGTCCTCGATCACGGGGTTGGCGAGCAGCGCCTCGCACATCTTCTTTGCTTCGTCGCGCGCCTCCGACGCGGTGCGCGCCTCGACTTCGAGCAGGATATATTTGCCGACTTTGACGCCCGAGACGTTTTTGAAGCCGAGACTTTGCAGCGAACTTTCAACCGCGCGGCCCTGCGGGTCGAGGATTCCCTTGCGGGGCGTCACGAACACTCTTACTTGCAACTCAAATCCTCGCCGGCGATTCGCATTTCATTCTCCTGAACTAAGAACGTTTCACGTGAAACATTTTCGCATAAACTCCAACCAACAAGCCGCCTATTCCGAAGACCGTCGCGAATTGACGTCAGTTCTCCACCCGCCGCAGCATCTCGTGATAGGCCTCCTGCACGCCGCCCAGGTCGTGGCGGAAACGATCCTTGTCGAGTTTCTGCCGCGTGGCTTTGTCCCAGAAACGGCAGGTGTCGGGGCAGATTTCGTCGCCGAGCAGAACCTCGCCGTGATGGCGTCCGAACTCGAGCTTGAAATCGACCAGTATCACGCCGCGCTCGTCCAGGAATTTGCTCAGTATGCCATTGACCTTCAGCGCCATCGCGTCGATTTGCTTGAGCTCCGCCGCGGTGGCCCATCCAAACACGATCGCGTGCTCGCCGAGAATCAGCGGGTCGTGGAGCGCATCTGATTTGTAGTAGTACTCGACGATCGGATGCGGGAGCTGTTCGCCTTCTTCGCGGCCGAGCCGTTTTGCCATCGAGCCCGCGACGATATTCCGCACGACGGTCTCGACCGGGATGATGTGCAGGCGCTTGCACAGCATCTCGCGATCGTTCAGATGACGGACGAAGTGCGTTCTCACGCCATGCTCTTCGAGCAGCGTGAAGAACAGCTCCGACATGCGGTTGTTCACCACGCCCTTGTCCGCTATGGTGTCGCGCTTGGTGCCGTCGAAGGCGGTCGCGTCGTCCTTGAAGTAGGCAATGACGAGGTCGGGATCGGATGTGGAGTAGAGTTTCTTCGCCTTGCCCTCGTACAACATTTCGAGTTTTTGCGGAGTGGTTTCCACGATGCGTTCTCCCTGTTGGTCGATCGGATTATCTTAACCTAATCATCTTACCGACCGGTCGCCTCATCACAACGAAGCCCGGCGCCGATTGTCCACAAACCACCGCGCTTATGCACATCGAAGCGCGCCAGCGTGTGGATGGCGAATCTCACGGCTTCGCCGCGCGCGCCTTTTTCGCCGCAGCCGCGTCCGATACTTTCGCGGGCGGCGCGAATCGCTCGACCAGTTTCGCCGCCAGGCCGACGTAGCTGCGCGGATTCAACTCGCTGAGCGCGCGCCGCGCGCCGTCGTCCAGCGGGATCGTCGCGATGAATTCTTCAATCACGCGCCGATCGATCCGCCGGCCGCGCGTCAGTTCCTTGAGCGTCTCGTATGGTTTCGGCAGCCCGTGGCGCCGCATGAGAGTCTGAATCGCCTCGGCGACGACCTCCCACGCCTGCTCGGCCTCGAGATCCTCGGCAATGCGCCGCTCGTTGACCTCGACGCGCGCCAGACCGCGCGCCAACGACTCCAGCGCGACGACCAGATGCCCGAACGCCGTGCCCATCGACCGTATCGCGGTGCTGTCCGTCAGATCGCGCTGCCATCGCGAGACCGGCAGCTTGGCCGCCAGGTGATCGAACAGCGCGCTCGCGATTCCAAGGTTGCCCTCGCAATTCTCGAAGTCGATCGGATTGATTTTGTGCGGCATCACCGAGGAGCCGGTCTCTCCCGCGACGGCTTTTTGCGCGAAATAGCCGATCGAGATGTAGCTCCACATGTCGCGGCAGAAGCCGAGCAGGATCGTGTCGATTCGCATCATGATCCCGAACAGCTCGGCGATAAAATCGTGGCTCTCGATCTGCGTGGTCAGCGGATTCCAGGTCAGACCGAGCCGCTCGACGAAATTGCGCGAGTGCGCGATCCAGTCAACCTCAGGATGGGCGAAGTGATGCGCGTTGAAGTTGCCGACCGCGCCGTTGAGCTTGCCGAGAAATTCCTGGCGGCGGAGCTGCGAGAGCTGGCGCGCCACGCGGGTCGCGAATATCGCCATCTCCTTGCCGACCGTTGTCGGCGACGCTTCCTGGCCGTGCGTCCGCGCCAGCATCGGGTGCGACTTGTAGCGATGCGCCAGCTTGATGATCGGCGCGTTCGCCGCCTCGAGCCGTGGCGTCAGGTCGCGCTCGACGAACTCCTTCAGGATGAGCGCGTAGGCGAGGTTGTTGATGTCCTCGGACGTGCACGCGAAATGCACCATCTCAATAGGCAGTGCAGGATCGATCGCGGCGACTCGCTCCTTGACGAAATACTCGACCGCCTTGACGTCGTGATTGGTGGTCGCTTCGAGTTGCTTGACGCGGCGCGCATCATCGAGCGCGAAGTCCAGGTAGATTGCCTGCAGTTTTTTTGCAGTGGCAGTTGGGATCTCCTTAAACCCGAGCGCCGCCCCTTTTGTCCCTTTCCGACAGAAATCCAGGCTGCAATCGGATGGAGATTTTACGACGACTTCGTCTTCGAGGCTGAAACCCTTTCGTCTTGTCTCTCGTTCATGCACTAAACCGAGATGCCCATACACATCATACAGACGCCACAAGCGCCTCATTATCTTTCCAAGTTGTTTGAGACCTTTGTCGTCTTCCGTGAGCAGGTCTTCAACTCTAAGTGCCTCGACGGCTTTGGGAAGTAATTCCTCTATGGTCAGTGTCTGGCCTTCCAGCGCGGCCAGCATCCTGTGTAGCCTGATGCGCTGATTGTCTCCCGGGGGGAAAGTGCCGAGCGAAAGGTACCATTCGATCTCGACGCGAACGCGGTAGCGAATCAGCGCGAACTCGCTGAAGTATGCCTCCAGGGCCCGCGTGCGCGCGCGGTAGCGGCCGTCGATCGGCGTCACCGCGGTCAATGCCGCGTCGGTCTCGGTAGGTTTGTCTTTCACCGCGTGCTGATGAAACTAAATTACGTGGGATCGCCCGCGCAATCGAGGGGGTGCGTCGATTGCGTTCAGCGGCCGGTGTGTCCGAAGCCGCCGGGGCCGCGCGCGGTCGGCGTCAGTTCATCGACCTCGACGATGTCGGCGCGACTGACGGGCGCGATGACGAGTTGGGCGATTCGATCGCCGGGTTTGATCACGATCGGCTGCTCGCCCAAATTCACAAGTAATACTTTAACTTCTCCGCGATAGTCCGCGTCGATGGTTCCCGGCGAGTTGATGAGCGCAAGGCCCTCTTTCAGCGCGCGGCCGCTGCGCGGCCGCACCTGCCCTTCGTAGCCGACTGGAATCTCGACGGCGATGCCGGTCGCAACGGCGCGCCGCTCGCGCGACGCCATCTCGATTGGCGCGCCGATGTCGGCCATCAGATCGATTCCGGCAGCATGCTCGCTATGGTAGGCGGGAAGCGGCAGCGCGCTTTTGCGCAGCCGCGCAATTTTCACAGTCGGTCGCATCGTTGCAATCTCGTATGGCGAATTGGCCGCCAGATGGCAAGCGACGGCGCGCGGCGGCAGCACCCTCACCTACCGGCCGCAAGAATCGATCGACCGCTCTGTCATTCTGAACGAAGGCTGCCGTAGTGAAGAATCTCGACGGACGTTCTGGCGTCCGGCGTTAGTTGCGCACAGATCTCCCGCTCATGGCCGAGGCGAGGAAAAGGACCGGGGTCCCTCGGCTGCGCAGACTCCGCTCGGGATGACGGAAGGAGCGACATCGCTCGCCATGACTTAGCACGCGGGCGCGACCGCGGAACCCTCACCTACCGGCCGCCAGGCGGCCGGCCTCCTCTCCCGTGAAGATAACGGGCGAGGTAGGAAAGAGTCAGAACCGCGCGGTGCGCAACGTCCTGGCTTGGGCGAGGTAAGAAAGGGTCGGAATCGCGCGGAACGCAACACGCTAACGTGTGCGAGGTAAGAGTCCTAACCGCGCGAGGTAGAGAATTACGCGAGCGGGGCGAAGATGTCGCGGCCGATTTTGCGGCCCTTCAGATCGCCAAGCAGAACCATCGCCAGCTTGTCGGGCTGGAACCATGACGACGCCAGCTCGACGATGTTATCGTTGGTGACGGCCTCGATCCCCACTGACAACTCATCGAGCGACACGTCGCGGCGGAAGTAAATCTCGTTGCGCGCGAGCCGGTTCATCCTGCTGTCGGTGGATTCCATCCCAAGCAGCATGTTGCCCTGGAGCTGGCTCTTGGCGCGCGCAAGCTCGGCCGGCTCAAGGCCGTCGCGCTCGACTTTGCGAAGCTCGGCGACGGTGACTTCGAGCACTTCATCGACCCACTCCGGATTGGTGCCGGCATAAACGCCGAAGTACCCCGAATCGATGAACGACGAGATGAACGAGTAGATGCTGTAAACGCGGCCGCGCTTCTCGCGCACTTCCTGGAACAGCCGCGACGACATCCCGCCGCCGAGCGCGGTGTTGAGCACGTAGGCTGCGTATCGGAGCCGATGCGATTGGCTGATGCCGGGGCCGCCGATGCAGATGTGCGCCTGCTCGAGCTTCTTTTCCCGGTTCAGCACCAGCGGCCGGTCCACCGGCGGCGAGAATTTCTCGACCTTGCCGTCACCGGCGACGCCGCCGAACAGCCCCGCGCATTTCGCGGTGAGACGCTCGTGCTCGACCTGGCCGGCGGCGGCGATAAAGACGCGGCTGGAGCGGTAACGCGCCGCCATGAACGACGTCAGCTGCTCGCGATCTATTTTATTTACCGTCTCGACCGAGCCGAAAATCGGCAACGCGAGCGGATGACCTTTCCAGAAATTTTCGGTGAACAGGTCGTGGATGAAATCGTCGGGAGTGTCCTCGGCCTGCGAGATTTCCTGCAAGACAACCTGGCGCTCGCGCTCTATTTCGGCGGGATCGAAAACCGACTCGAGAAAAATGTCGGCGAGCACCTCGGTCGCCATCTCGAGGTCCTTGCCGAGCACCTTGGCGTAGTAACAGGTGTACTCCTTGCCGGTGAAGGCGTTGAGCACGCCGCCGACGGCGTCGAAGGCCTCGGCGATTTGCGCGGCGGTGCGCTTCTTGGTGCCTTTGAAAAGCAGATGCTCGATGAAATGCGAGGTGCCGTTTTCGGACGGCTCCTCGTAGCGCGAGCCGTTCTCAACCCAAATCCCGATCGACGACGACACCACTTGCGGCATCGCCTCGGTCAGAACCCGCACGCCGTTCCCGATAACGCTCTTTTGAATCATTCGCCGATTACTTATCCTTGCCGGGTTCCTGCTCGGCCTCGCGCATCGACAGCCGGATCTTGCCGCTGCGATCGACGTCGAGCACCTTCACGTTGATTTCGTCGCCCTCGTGCAGCACGTCCTCGACGCGGCGGATGCGCTCGTTGGAAATTTGCGAGATGTGGAGCAGGCCGTCGGTCCCCGGCATTATCTCGACGAAGGCGCCGAACTCGACGATCTTGCGAACCGTGCCGTGATAAATTTTGCCGACTTCGGGCTCGGCAGTGATCGCCTGGATCATGCTGATCGCTTTTTCCATCGCGACCCCGTCGGCCGACGCGATCAACACCGTGCCGTCGTCCTCGATATCGATCTTGCAGCCGGTCTGCTCGACCAGTCCGCGGATGACCTTGCCGCCCGGGCCGATCACTTCGCGAATCTTGTCGGGCTTGATGTGCAGCGTGACGATTCGCGGCGCGTAGCTGGAGACGTCCTTGCGCGCCGTGGACAGCGCCTTCTCCATCACGCCGAGGATGAACAAGCGAGCGTCGCGCGCCTGATGGAGCGCCTGGCGCATGATCTCTTTGGAAACGCCGCCGGCCTTGTTGTCCATCTGGATCGCGGTGACCCCGGCCTTGGTGCCGGCGACCTTGAAGTCCATGTCGCCGAGATGGTCCTCGTCGCCCAGGATGTCGGTGAGCACGCGCACCTTGTCGCCTTCCTTGACCAGGCCCATCGCGATTCCCGCGACCGCGGACTTGGTGGGCACGCCCGCGTCCATCAACGCCAGGCTGCCGCCGCATACCGTCGCCATCGAGGAGCTGCCGTTGGACTCGAGCACGTCCGACACCACGCGAATCGTGTACGGAAAGTCGTCTTCATTGGGAAGTATCGGCGAGAGCGCGCGTTCGGCGAGCGCGCCGTGGCCGATTTCGCGCCGTGACGGAGCGCGCAGAAACTTCACCTCGCCGGTCGAGAATGGCGGGAAGTTGTAATGCAGCATGAACTTCTTGAAACGCTCGCCGAGCAGCGCGTCGATCTTCTGCTCATCGGAGGACGTGCCGAGCGTGACCGTCGCCAGCGCCTGGGTCTCGCCGCGCGTGAACACCGCCGAGCCATGGGTGCGCGGGAGGACCTGCACGTCGGCGCTTACATCGCGGATATCGGTGGACTTGCGATCGTCGATTCGCTTGTCGTCGTCGAGGATCGCCATCCGAACCCGTGTGCGCACGAGGTGGTCGCAGGCCTCGATGATTTCCTTGGCGCGGTCGGTAAACTTCTCGCCCAGCGCCGTCACCACATAGTCGCTGACCGCGTACAGCGCCGCGGCGCGCTCCTTCTTGCCCTTGGTGGCGAGCGCCTTCTCGATCCGGTCGCCGATGCTCTTTTCGACGGCCGCCAGCAGGGCAGCGTCGCGTTCCTTGACGGCGAATTCGCGCTTGGGCTTGCCCGCGCGGCGGCGCAATTCTTCCTGCATCGCGAAAATCGGCTGCATCGCGTCATGCGCCGCGAACAGCGCTTCCAGGATCGCCTCTTCGTCAACGATCTGCGCGCCGCCCTCGAGCATCATGATCGACTCGGGGTTGGCCGCGATGACCAGCGAGACGTCGCTGCCCTCGAGTTCCGTGTGAGTCGGATTGACCACAATTTTGCCGTCCACCCGGCCCATCCGGACCGACGCAACCGGGCCTTTGTGGGGGATGTCGGAGATCAGGAGTGCAGCCGAAGCCGCGATCAGCGAGAGCATGTCGGGATCGTTGTCGCGATCGGCGGACAGCACGGTCACGATGATTTGGGTTTCGCAATCGTAGCCCTTGGGAAACAGCGGGCGCATCGATCGGTCGATCAAGCGCGAGGTCAGCGTCTCCTTTTCGGAGGCGCGCCCTTCCCTTTTGAAGAAGCCGCCGGGAATTTTGCCGGCCGCGAAGGTCTTCTCGACGTAGTCCACCGTGAGCGGCAGAAAGTCCATGTTGGGCCGCGCTTCATACTGCGAGACCGCGGTCGCGAGCACGACGGTATCGCCGTAGGTCGCCAGCACGCTGCCGTGCGCCTGCCGGGCCAGGCGGCCGGTTTCGAGCGAGAGCTTGCGCCCCGCAAAATCAATTTCGAGTTTTTCGTACATGAATGACACCTGAGGGAGGACTGAGGCCGTGCGACGATTGCGGTTGCCCGCCAGGCGCCACAGGGGACGCGCCTTGGAACACTGCCGGGTGGCAGGCCAAGGCCCGCGCGCCCGAATGTTGCAGGCGGCGCGGCAGAATATGTGCGGCCTATCTCCGGATACCCAGCTTTTCGATCAGCCCTTTGTAGCGCGAAAAGTCGCGCGAATGCAGATAATCAAGCAGCCGACGACGCTTGCCGACCAGTCGCAACAGTCCACGGCGCGTGTGATGATCCTTCTTGTGCGCCGCGAGATGCTCGGTCAACTGGTCGATCCGGGCCGAGAGTAGCGCGACCTGAACTTCAGGCGAGCCGCTGTCATTGGTGGTTCGAGCGTTGGCTTGGATGACTTCCCGCTTACGGGCCGATGGAAGAGGCATTCGGAGTTCTTACTTTCCCTTTTCCTTTATCTTTAGCCGACCAAATTAACAGAGCCGGTCAGCTGAGTAAAGGCGGGGTAGAAGCCGGTAGTGGGTCAGTTTGAAATCCGAGGCTGTTTGGCGATGCGTCCGCGCTTCGACTGTGCGATAATTGCCGCATGGCGGAAAAGCTCAGAAAGCGACCACGCGATCCCGTCGCGCTCGCCAAAATGATTGGAGATATTGCGACGGGCCAGACGCCCGACACTGTACCGGATGACCGGAATCCTGCCGCCGTTGCGCTCGGGAAGCTCGGTGGCGCGAAGGGCGGAAAGGCACGAGCAGCGCGTCTATCACCGGAGCGACGGCGCGAAATCGCCGCAACGGCAGCGAAAAAACGCTGGAAATAGCGCCACTAGCAAAAGACCTCGCATTCCATTACCATTCTTTTGTCTTTTAGGGGCTGGCTGCGGGTTCAGCGAAAAAAACCCATGCTCTTGGCGGAGAGGGTGGGATTCGAACCCACGGTCCCCGTGAGTAAGCACGAGGACTTCGGAATGACAGTCCGACGCCTTAGACCGGCTCAGCCACCTCTCCGCATCTCAACTTCCGGCGAATTTCTCCAAACAAATGCGTTCGAATCTTGACAAGATAGTCATATGATTGTCCGTTTTCATCGTGGCCTCGCAAAAATATAGTTTGGTTTCCAGCGCCATATTTGCACGCGCTTCTATTCTGAACATTCCGGGATTGACCTGAGGGGCTTTCGTGGGGTCAAGTCCAAACTGAAGGTTGATCAATTGGTAGGCTGGAATACTCTCCCAAGACGAATCCAGCCCCTTATTAATGGCGCTCGCGATTTCTTTAAGTGCGGGGAACAGGTCAGCTAAAGAACGGTCGAACTCGACCTCTAACTGACTAAAGTGGCTTCCCGCTCCTATTATTTGGAAATTCAGTTGGAATCGTTCATTAGCCCATCGAAATAAGTAGTCAGTAATCAAGTCAGAGTCCGAAGTGTTCCCTGGAACCGAGACTATCGTTCCGTTCTGATATATCTGTAACTCATCAATGAGTAGCTGTCTGCCATCGATTTCCACTTTACCATGACGAAAGTTAGCGGGCGATTCGGCATCTACCGCGCCATGTGCGAGTAATTTGCTGAAATCAATTGGGTATTCTTGAAACCCGAAATGCTCAGTAACTACTTGCGTCACTTCTGGTAAGTAGCCGAAAGGCTTATCAGGCTTAGCTACTCGGACAGTAGAGCCTTTCAGTATTTGTACTAATTTCATGACGTTAGCATCGACTTAAGCCCCTGCTTATCCTTTTCATCCTTGATTGCGGGCGCAAGTTTGGGACTCGGACCTCTAGGAACCGAGCTTCGCGGTTGCTGAGCGTGAGGGGGTGGAACTCGCGGAGGCTCTTGCCCGGGTTTTACGACCAGAGAATCAACGCCTAAGGATACAGGATCTAGGACCGCACCTAGGCCAATTAAAAGGTCGCTGGCTGTCTCCATCGTGAGATTGCCGGGAGCACCAAGCCAGCGTGTTACCTGTTCAGGCTGGCGTCCTATTCGTCGCGCTAGGTGGCGTCGAGTAAATTCCGGCTTTGATTCGCAAACCGTATGAAGTCTTCTAAGAACAACCTCATGCAATTGATGCTTTAGCTGTTCTTGAAAAAACGCAAGTTTACCGAGGGGTATTTTCTCGGCGTCGAGGTCAAGGATCTCGGTCAAAAACTCCATCTGTGAGATAGTCGGCAAAGTAGTCTCCGGTTAAAGGATCGTAAGCGGGAAACAGTTGATGCCATTCGCGGGCGCATCGAACGATGGCATCTCGCCATTCTTTAGAACCAAAGTTCTTAAGATAAAGACGAATCTCCCAAGTGAGACCGATAAACAAATTCCTATCAGCAAAGCGTCCCAGTACTCGAATACCTGGCGCTGGATCGACGCAACGGATATCCTAGACCTCATCACCGGGTGGCTGTAATCGGCTCGCGTGTGACGCACCTCCATGGCGTGAGTCTTTCGCAATGACAAGCGGGTCCCGATAAATAAATGCAACCAAATCAGCATGGGCCCTCCCGCATCTAAATTCGTCTCCGCCGTCGCCCCATGGTCCAGTGATTTTCGCGTTGATCTCTTCCGAAACGTATATCTGGCGTATTTCGCTATGTCTGGGCGGCAGCACCATGGGACGCAATCGAAAGAGGCGTCCTCGATTCTCAAGTTCTATGATCTCATCGCGAATTGACATATAAGTCAATCTCTCAGGAGGCACCCGGCAGACAAGACTAAACTGACTCCAATACTTGACAGCTCATGCAAAAAGGTCTATCTTAGAAGCATGAACAAGTCATCCCCCGAACGCCGCGCTCAGATCCTTGGAATGATGGTTGAAGGCGTCTCCATTCGTGCCATCGCCCGTATGACTGGAGCAAGCAAGAACACAATTGTCAAATTGTTAGCCGACGCTGGCAATGCGTGTTCAGAGTATCAGGATCGAACGCTCCGCAGCCTTCCTTGCAAGCGCATTCAAGCCGATGAAATTTGGAGTTTCGTTTACGCGAAAGCGAAAAACGTCCCCGAGAAAATGCGCGGTCAGTTCGGCGTCGGCGACGTGTGGACGTGGACGGCGCTTTGTGCCGATACGAAGCTCGTTCCGTCTTGGTATGTCGGCACGCGCGATGCGGACGCGGCGTGGACGTTCATGCAGGATTTGGCGAGCAGGCTAACGAGCCGCGTGCAGTTAACGACAGACGGCCACAACGCCTATCTGGATGCCGTGGATGGCGCGTTCGGTACGTCCATCGACTACGCGATGCTTGTGAAGCAGTACGGAACCGCGCCCGAAGCGCAGAGGCGATATAGCCCGCCAGTGTGCATCGGCACGGAGCGCACAGTGATCCACGGCACGCCCGATCCGGCACACATCTCGACTTCGTATGTCGAGCGCCAGAATCTTTCGATGCGAATGGGAATCCGCCGATTTACGCGGTTAACAAATGCGTTCAGCAAGAAACTGGAGAATCACATTCACGCGCTTTCGATCTACTTCATGCACTATAATTTCGTCCGCATCCATCAGTCGCTGCGCTGCTCACCCGCGATGGAAGCTGGCGTTACTGATCGGCTATGGTCGCTTGAGGACATTGTGCGGATCCTGGACGAATGGGAAGCGAGCCAGAAAAGCAAAGAGTCATGATACCCCGCCGCGCTGGCGCACTCGCTTGCGCCTATTTTCTAGGTTGGTCCTTGGTGCTCGCGGCGCTTATTATGAGCGCCAAGCAAATGAGCGCACCCGTCTTTCTCACTATCGAGCAACACCAGAACGATTTCTTGGAGGTGGTCGCGATTGCCTGGTTGTGCTTTTCGATCCCCTGTCTTCTCGTCGTTTTGGGATTAAATCCCGAACTGAGATCCAAAATCGCGCACTTTCCTGAGGGTCAGGACAAAAAACCGAAATAGCTATTCCAATGCGGAATAGATAAGAGCCGCCGCAAATTCGGACACTCCGTCCCGAATTAAGACAATACCCACTGGTCCGCGATCCCACTTGATCCCGCTTTGTTCCGGTTTATCCCGCCAATATCGCCCTAAATTCAAACTGACCCACTACCTAGAAGCCGCCCCGACGATCGCGGGAAAACCGCCGAGTCTGCGGTTACTATTTGTTCAGCGCCCCACCAGCGGTTAAGCTCAGGGGTCTCCCCATGAACGCAATTGTGTTGGTAGATAAACCCGCCGGAATCTCGTCGGCGGAGGTGGTGCGTCGCGTCAAATCGCGCGTGAAGCCGGCCCGCGTGGGACACCTGGGTACGCTCGATCCATTCGCGACCGGAATCCTGCCGATCATGATCGGCGAGGCGACCAAGCTCGCGCCGTTTATCGACGGCGGCGACAAGGAATACACGGGCCTGATCCGGCTGGGCGTCGAGACCGACACGCTCGATCGCGACGGCGCCGTCGTTCGCCGCGCCGACGTGCCCGCCGTCTCGGCTGACAAGCTCGCGCAGGTCGCCGCCCAGTTCACCGGCGCGATCGAACAGGTTCCTCCCGTGTTCTCCGCGATCAAACGCGCCGGCGTGCCGCTCTACCGGCTCGCACGCCGCGGCGACGACGTTGCACAGCCCGAAAAACGCAGCGTCGCGATCAAGCGCCTCGATCTCAATTGCGAAGCGCGCGATGCGATTCGATTCGTCGCGACGTGCTCGCCGGGCACTTATGCGCGCGCGCTAGCGCGCGATATCGGCGTCGCAATCGGGACGGTCGCGCACCTCGAAGAGCTTCGTCGGACGCGCAACGGCGCTTTTTCGATTGCCGACGCGACCGCGCTTGCCGACCTCCTCGCGGCGCTCGATTCCGGTGCGCCGCTGACCCGCCTGATTAGTCTTCGCGACGCGCTGGCCGGCATCCCGGAGCTGGTTGTCGATGGCACCGCCGAAAAACGGCTGCGCAACGGCGATTCGCGCGCGCTCGACTCCCTGGTTCCATCGGGCGGACCGCTGTTCAAGGTGGTATCGGAGAGCGGGGAACTGATCGCAGTTGCGCGGGCGCCCTCGCGGGTGACGGCGATCGTTGAGCGGATCTTCAATCCTGAAAGCACGGGAGCCTGATTTGGTGGCATCGCCTCAGAAACACGTCGTGATCATCGGCGGCGGATTCGGCGGAATCTCAGCCGCGCGGGCGCTCAAGCGCGCGCCGGTTCGGCTGACGATCGTTGACCGACGCAACCATCACCTGTTTCAGCCGCTGCTCTACCAGGTCGCGACCGCGGCGCTGAATCCCAGCGACATCGCCTCGCCGATACGACGGATCGTGCGCCGCCAGCGCAATGCATACGTGATTCTCGGCGAGGCGACCTCGATCGACACGCGGCGAAAGATCGTGCGGCTCGCCGACAACGAAAGCGAAGTGGCGTACGACTATCTGATCGTCGCGACCGGCGCCACCCATTCGTACTTCGGCCACGACGAATGGCTCGAGCCGGCGCCGGGCCTGAAGACGCTCGAGGATGCGGTCGAGATACGCCGCCGCGTGCTGGTCGCATACGAAGCAGCCGAGCGCGAGGTTGACGCGTCGGAAGTCGCCAACTGGATGACCTTCGTGATAATCGGCGCGGGCCCGACGGGAGTCGAGATGGCCGGGGCGCTCGCCGAGATTTCGCGGCGCGTGCTCGAGCGCGATTTTCGGAAAATCGATCCCGGCCGCGCGCGAATCATCCTGATCGAGGCGGGCCCGCGCGTGCTGCCCGCGATGTCCCCCGAGTCGTCGGCGAGCGCGCGGCGGCAACTGGAGCGGCTCGGCGTCGAGGTCATCACGGATTCTCCGGTAACTGCTATCGACGATCGCGGCGTCACGCACGGCGGCGCGCGGCTCGACTCGCGCACCGTAATCTGGGCCGCCGGCGTGGCCGCGTCGCCACTGGGAAAGGCGCTGGGCGCGGAAGTCAAGCTGGATCGCGCGGGCCGCGTGATCGTGAATCAGGATCTTTCGGTGGCGGGCGCCGACGGCGTGTTCGTGATTGGCGATCTGGCGTCAATCTCGTCGGGCGGCAAGCCGGTGCCGGGACTGTCGCCGGCGGCGATGCAGGAAGGGCGGCAGGCGGCAAGGAACATCGTGCGATCGATTCGCGGCGAGCCAACCTTGCCGTTCCGCTACCGGGACAAGGGGACGCTCGCGACGATTGGAAAGGCGGCCGCGGTTGCCGACATCGCCGGCCTGCATTTAAGCGGCCTCGTCGCATGGCTGATGTGGCTGTTCGTGCACATTTTCTTTCTGATCGGATTTCGCAACCGGTTCATCGTGATCGTCGAATGGGCGTGGACCTACGTCCGCAACGATCGCGGCGCGCGCCTGATCACAGGCGACGTCGAGCCGCTGCTCGAGCGCGGCGATAAACCCGAAAATCGCGACCGCATGCTTTCGAAGTAAGCCGCGCGCTCAGTCGTTGGGCGCGCGCGCTCGACTCCCTGGTTCCACCCGGTGGACCGCTGTTCAAGGTGGTGCCGGAGAGCGGGGAACTGATCGCAGTTGCGCAGGCGACCTCGCGGTGACGGCGATGGTCGAGCGGATCTTCAATCTGGAAGCCTGATTCCGTTTTCAGCGCCGAGCCCTTCCAATAGAGTCACCCTTGCGCTAAGAGGGTAGCCCTGCTTGATTAGGCCGGAAGGACCCAAAGCAGCATGGAGGGGAATATGGCAACGAGAACGAAGGGAGCGATTCTTCTTAAACCCGCGTTGTGGGTATTGCTTGCAGTCGGACTGCTGGTTTCGCGGCCCGCCAACGCGAAAGACTTATGTATCGACTTTGGCGGGATCACCCTCGTGGGCACGACCGCATCGATACCCGCGAAGGGCCATTGTAGCGCGTACACCGGCTTTATCGCGGCTCAACCGGGCAATATTCTCACCGGCACCATCTGCACCAGCAGTGACGACAGCACCGTAATTGTGCATGTGTTGCCCGGATGCTGCGGTCCGGAGACCTTGGAGGCTTCGCTCGCAGTTCCCAGCCTTAGCAGTACGAACGGCGAGGATTGCGCGGCATACGTTGGTTCCTGTTATACCGGGTTCTCTGTTGCCGTGGTCAAATGCAGCAAGCCCGTACCGCCAATACCGGCCGCCACGGAGAGCATGGCGGATCCCACGCAGCGTTCGACTATATCGGCACCGTAGACTGCGCATTGCTTTCGCGGCTTGGTCGTCCCAGATCTCGCCGGAAAGACGGCGTCCTCGAGTACGGGCGGACGGCTGTTCAAGGTGGTGTCGGAGAGCGGCGAACTGATCGGTAAGACATCTCTTGCCGAGCCGGACTATTCGAGGCTCAGACCGGCGTGAATCGCAAAATTGCGGAAGTCGCGATCTCGCGTCACCAACGCGACTTCGTGGTCAATGCATGACTGTGCGATCAGCGTATCAGCCAGGCGCGCCTTGAGACCTCGACGCAAAAGCCGGGCGCGAAGCTCGCCCGCCCGCTCCCAATAGCCGTCGAAGATTTCGAGCCGAGGGACGGCGCGAATCAGAGCTGCCATGTCCGAGCGAACTGCAGGCTCACTGAGAAGTTCAGTCACTACGACCGGCGGAAACACGCCCTGGCGAAACCTCAGCGCGGCTTCGACGGCGGTCACATCTCTTCCGCGCTCGCCGGAGAGGAAAGCAATCGTCGAACTGGTGTCCAGAGCAATCACCGCCGGTCTTGGCGCAGTTCGTTCAAATCGACGGAGAACTTCACCTTGCCGCGCATCTTCAGAAGCCGGTCGTATGCCTCGCTCGCAGCCAGCAGCTCGAGACCTTTGCGAACGGTTTCGCTGACTCCGGCCCGCGCGGCCTTTTGGGCTTTGTCCAGCAGCTCGCTGCGAACATGCACGGTAATCTTTCGCTCGGGCTTCATGCCATAATATATGCCAGCTTTTGATACCGTAATCAAATATATGGCGCTGCGCGTTTGCGGGGCGGATTTTGCGGGGCGCGCACAGCGCAAGTGAAACGTTAGACGCCCGCTCAGTCTTTGGACGCGGCTTGCTTGAGCAGCGCGTCGATGCGGGCGGCGCCGCCTGATTGCTCGCCATGGCTCACAAAATTCGCGATGTATTGAAAGACTTGCGACCACTGCTCGATGTCGAGGCCCAAATTGCCTGCCGTCCTCACGATAACCACGTTCGCTCTGGGAGCCACGAAGATGAACTGGCCCCACCTGCCAATGGCCTCGAAACTGTAGTCGGCTCCCCTGGAATTGCCCCACCAGAAATATTTGTAGTAGCCGCCCGCGTCCGCCCATTGGGGATACGTTTCCCACCGACGGTGATCGTTCGGATCCGGCGCCGTTGACTCGGTCACCCATCGCTCCGAGATGATTTGCCTCCCGTTCCAGTTGCCCTTGTCGAGGTAGAGCTGACCGAACTTCGCATAGTCGATCGCCCTCGCGTTGAGCGCCACGTGCGTCAGTTCGAGTCCGTCCTGCACGCTGTCGAGACTCCAGGTTGCGGGGTACTCCATCCCGATGGGTTTCCAGATTTTCTCCTGCAGGTACTCGCTGACGGTGCGATGCGTCGTGCGCTCGACGATTATCGCCAGAAGACCCACGTTATAGTCAGTGTAATGGAAGGCGTTCCCCGGCGGCTCGGCGACTTCCATATCCGAGAGCAACAGATTCCTGAGCTTGGGATAGAAGTAGTACAGCGCGTCCTCGTCCCACGGCAGATCATTTATTCGTAGCGGATTCCCGATCCCATCGTCAGCAGATTTCTGATCGTGATCGCGTCGAAGCCCCGGTCCTTGAGTTCCGGGAGGTACTTGATAATCGGATCGTCGACGCTCTTGATAAAGCCCTCGTCGATCGCGATCCCGACCAGCGCCGACGTGAACGACTTGGCCACCGACCGCGAAATGCAGATTGAGTCGCGCTGGTAGCCATTGAGGTAACGCTCGTCGAGAAGTTTGCCGTCCTTGATCACGATGAACGCGTGAGTGCCGGTTGATTCGAGCAATTCGTCGAGCGCGACGCGCTTGATCGCATCGCCGTCTTTGTACTCCACCTCGACCGGGATGGCGCCGGCGGGCGCGCGAGGAAATTGATACGCGGGCAGCGCGTTGTCGATCGTGCGGTAAGGAAACATTTTGTAGTCGTCGGACGGCGAGACTTGATGGCGAAGGCCCCAAAACACCCACCGGGCCAGGTAGTCGCCGTTGATCCAGGGTGTGGCGCGAGCGGGCGACGCGGCGAGTACTGGAGCGATCAGCGCGATCGCGAATGCGGAGATTAGGAACGTTCGCTTGTTCATTTGTGGATCTGAGAATGGCCAGGGTTTTGTGGTAAGACGCGCGCTCAGTCTTTGGACGCGGCTTGCTTCAGCAGCGCGTCGATGCGGGCGGCGCGCTCCAGTGCGGGGTCGAATTCGAAATCCAGCTCGGGCGTGTATCTAAGCCCGAGCGATTTGCCTATCTCGCGGCGGATGAAGCCGCTGGCGCTCCTGAAGCCGGCCACCGCCGCGGGCGCGCGCACGGAACCCTCCAGGTGCGAGAAATAGACGCGCCCGTGGCGCAAGTCGTCGTCCATCTTGACGCCGGTCAGCGTGATGCCGCGCAGGCGCGGGTCGCGGAGATCGCGGACCAGCAGCCCGGACAGCTCCCTCAAGATTGCCTCGGCGACGCGCTCCGGTCTTCGACCTTCAGCCAATGTTCTTCCCCGCTGTCACGAAAGCCGCGCGCCTGACGCGGCGGCGTTGCCGGTAGTTTTCCCGCACTCAGTAGTTGATGATTTCGAGCTGCTCTTCGCCGAGCGGGACCAGGCCCAGCGAATCGATAAAGTTCACGACCTCGCGCAGCGCCCGGTCCACGAACGCGCGATCGCTGCCGACCTGCGCGATGCCCAACTCGGCGCGCTGCCACATGTCGTGGCTGTCGGACTCGGCGATTGACACGTTGAACTTGTTGCGGACGCGATCCTTGATCGCGCGCAGCACCTGTCGTTTGCCCTTGAGCGAATGATTCTCCGGCAGAAACAGGGTCAGCCGCATGACGCCGATGACCATGATGATACGCCCCCTCCCCCAACGCGCAGGCTCGCGCGCCCGGATCGACCAACGACCGCGCAGTCTAGGGCTGAAGCTGCTTTTCGACCGCCGCCTGACCGCGCACGGTCTCGGGCTTAGGCGCGGCGAGCTTGCGCAAAATCGCTTCCATCTCGAAAGCTTCGATGATGTCGTCGGGTTTCACGTCGTTGAAATTTTCGAGCGCGATACCGCATTCGTAGCCCTGCGCGACTTCGCGCACGTCGTCCTTGAAGCGCTTGAGCGTGGCGAGCTTGCCTTCCCACACCGGGCGGCCGTCGCGGACCAGCCGCGCGCGCGCGCTGCGCACAATCTTGCCATCGACGACCATGCATCCCGCGACGGTGGCGCCGGGCACGCTGAAAATCTTGCGGACTTCGGCGCGGCCGAGCGCCTTTTCGCGGTAGGTCGGCGCGAGCAGGCCTTCCATCGCCTCGCGCATATCGTTGATCGCTTCGTAGATGACGGTGTAGAGGCGAATCTCGACGCCTTCTTTCTCGGCGAGGCTGGCAGCCTTCGGTTCGGGACGGATATTGAAACCGATGATGATGGCTTTGGAAGCCGATGCGAGCGTGACGTCGGTCTCCGAAATCGCGCCCGCCGAGGCGTGGATTACCTCCAGCTTTACTTCCTCGGTGGATAGCCGCGCGAGCGCGTCGGCGAGCGCCTCGACCGAGCCCTGCACGTCGCCCTTGAGAATGACTTTGAGTTCCTTGACCTCGCCCGCCGCCAGACGCTGGCTCAGGTCTTCGAGCGAGATGCGGCTGGTCTTGGCGAGTTCGCCTTCGCGCTGCTTGGAGCGGCGATACTCGGCGACCTGGCGCGCCTTCGATTCCTCGACCACCGCGGTGAACACCGTGCCGGGCTCGGGAACGCTGGAGAGGCCGAAAATCTCCACCGGCGTGGACGGACCTGCCTCGGTAAGACGCTGGCCGAGATGATCCTGCATCGCGCGCACGCGCCCGTACGAGACCCCGCTGACGAAAGGATCGCCCTGATGCAGCGTGCCTTCCTGGATGAGCACGGTGGCGACCGGGCCGCGGCCGCGGTCGAGTTGCGACTCGATGATCGTGCCACGTGCGGCGCGCGCCGGATTGGCCTTCAGCTCCATCACGTCGGCCTGCAGCAGGATCATCTCGAGCAGCTTGTCGATTCCCTCGCCGGTGCGAGCCGAGACCGGCACGATGATGGTGTCGCCGCCGTAGTCTTCGGGCACCAGGCCGACCTGGGTCAGGCGCTGCTTGACGTTGTCGATATTGGCGTCGGGCAGATCGATCTTGTTGATCGCGACGATTATGGGCACGTTGGCGGCGCGAGCGTGATTGATGGCCTCCTGCGTCTGCGGCATCACGCCTTCGTTGGCGGCGACCACCAGCACGACGATGTCGGTGACTTTGGCGCCGCGCGCGCGCATCGCAGTGAACGCCTCATGGCCGGGGGTATCGACGAACGCAATCGTCCGTCCATTTGCCTCGACGGTGTAGGCGCCGATGTGCTGCGTGATTCCGCCGAACTCGCGCGCCGTCACGTTGGTGTGGCGAATCGCGTCGAGCAGCGAGGTCTTGCCGTGATCGACGTGGCCCATGACGGTGACGACCGGTGGCCGCGTGACGCTTTCGCCCACCACGGTTTCCTCGGGCGCCTCTTCGATGGCGGATTCCGCGTCGAAGGAAACATTCTCGACGCTGTAGCCGAACTCGCCGGCCAGCAGCGTGGCGGTGTCCACGTCGAGCACCTGGTTCAGCGTCGCCATCTGGCCGAGTTCCATCAACTTCTTGATCAGGTCGCCGGCCTTGACACCCATCGAGCGGCCGAGATCGCCGACCGTTACACCCTCGGTGATTCGAACCACGCGCTTGGAGGCCTTGGGCGTGGTGATCTCGGTCTTTCGCTGTTCCTTGCCGGGCAGCGCGCGGCGCTTTTTGGGCACCCGCAGCCCGCGCATCTCGCGCTCGGCGGCGAGATCGGTACTGCCCTTCTTGACGACTTTCTTTTTCTTTATTCCGCGTCCGCCACCGGGCTTGGCCACTTGATCGGGCGGAAGTTGCGGCATCGCTTCCGTCGGTTGCGGCTGCTGTTGTTGCGGAGCGAAGCGTCCGGTCAGTCCCGGCCGCGCACTCGGCGCGCCTGCTGCCGTACGCGAACCGGGCGACGCCGGACGTGCCGGAGGCGCCTTGACCCGGAGATCGATCTTGCCAAGCACCCTGGGTCCTTTCTGTCCGTCGTCGAGGGTCGGGCCGGTCTGCGAGCCGCGAGTCAGATTGATCGAGCCACGCTCCGCCGATTCCGCCGGGCGCACACGATCGGTGCGATAACCGAAGCGCGACGAGGGCGCCCGCGGCGCCGCTTCGGGCGCGGCCGCGGCTTCGGCAACGACCGGCGGGTGCTCGGGTTCAGGAGCGATCTCAGGTTCGGGCGCAGGTTCCATGTACTCGATATGGACGGCAGCCTCGGGCGGATGAGCCTCGTAGTCGGCCTCGCCAATCTCCTCGATTTCAGGCTCCGGCCTGACGGCGAACGGCTCGGGCGCGCGACGCGGCTCGGCGACTGCCGGCTCGGCATGATGCCCCGAGTCAAACGCCACCGGCTCGGCCTCTGCGGCCTCTGAATCGTCGAGAAACGGCGACACGAACGAGTCGCCGCGGGTCTCTTCGACTTCGAAATGGAAAGGTGTGTCGGCGCCACCGGCGGACTGGCCGGGCTCGGCATGACGCCGGCGCATCACGGTGGCATTGAGACGCTTTTCGAGAATTTTTCCGCTGCTCGTTTCGAGCACGGTTTCGCGGCGCAGGATCGACGCGCGATGCGCCTGCTCGTCGAGATCGGCCTTGAGCCGGTCCGCCTCTTCGGGCGCGAGAAGACTGGACTCGGACTGCGTATGCCCGAGCTTCAGGCGGGCGCATCCGGCCAGCAAATCCTCGACCGGGAATCCCCATTCAGTAGCAAGAGTTTTGATCCGCTTTCGCGCCATCCTAGTTATACTATTCGACCTTTGAGCTTCTATCCAGCCGGAGTTTAATTGCCGCCGCTATCTGCAGCCGCTCGGGACGTTCAATTTTCCGCCGCAGCGCGCGGAATTCCTTAACTTTTGAACTGACGAACCGCTCCACGCATTCAAGCGTCGGATGCAAATAGCCGCCGCGCCCGCCGCGTCGCGCTTCAAAATCAACTTCGACATGTCCATTGACGACCGCAATCCGCACCATCGCCCCCTTTGCATCCTGGGTCATGCATCCCACACAGGTACGCCGGGGCCGGTGAAAAAGTGAAAAATTATTTTTCTCCCGCACCTTCAGTGGCGGCCGGCCCGGATTCCGCCGCGATCGTCTCGCCGGCTGCCTCCGCGCCTTCCGCTTCCGTGGCTGCCAACGCAGCTTCCGCCGCAGCCGTCTCTGCCGCCTCGGCGGCTGCCGCAGCCTTTGCTTCGGCCGCGATCTTCTTGTTGGCGACGTGCTCGCGCGCCGCGTTGATTATCTGCTTGGCGCGCTCGGCGCTGATTCCCTCCACATCGAACGCCGTCTCGTCCGCCTCCGCCAGTTGCTCGGCCGAGCGGAATCCCCACTGGTACAGGAGTTCCGCGTTGATATCGCCGATGCCCGGGATTGCGTTGAGCGACGCGCGCGCGGAGCGAGCCTCTTCTTCGGCCTCCGCCTCGCTGCGCACGTCGAGCTTCCATCCGGTGAGGCGATGCGCCAGGCGCACATTCTGGCCGCGCTTGCCAATCGCCAGCGACAGTTGATCGTCGGGCACGATCACTTCCATCGCGTGCTCGTCCTCGTCGATGATCACCTTGGAGACCTTGGCCGGCGCCAGCGCGCGGCACACCAGCTCGGCCTGGTCGTCAGTCCATGGCACGATGTCGATCTTCTCGCCGCGCAGCTCCTGCACCACCGATTGCACGCGGGTGCCCTTCATCCCGACGCACGCGCCGACCGGATCGACGTCCGAATCCTTGGAATAGACCGCCACCTTGGCCCGTCCGCCGGGCTCGCGCGCGCTCTGGCGAATCTCGACGATGCCCTCGTAAATTTCCGGCACCTCCTGCTCGAACAGCTTCATCAGGAAGTCGTTCGAGGTGCGCGAGAGCACGATCGAAAGTCCCTTCTCCGACAGATCGACGTCTAAAATCAGCGCGCGGATGCGATCGCCCTGGCGATAGCGCTCGTGGGGGATCTGCTCCTTTTCAGGCAGGATCGCCTCGGTGCGGCCGAGATTGACGATCATGTTCTTGCGCTCGAAGCGCTGCACGATTCCCGAAACGACTTCCTGCTTGCGATCCTTGAACTCGTTGAAAATCTGTTTGCGCTCGGCGTCGCGAATATGCTGGATGAGATTTTGCTTGGCCGCCTGCGCCGCGATGCGGCCCATCGTGGCGGTGTCGAGCTTGATCAATATTTCGTCGCCGACTTCCGCCTCCGGATCGTATTTCGCCCGCGCCTCCGCCACGTCGGCTTCGGCCGCGGCGTTGGCCACTTTCTCGACCACCGTCTTGATCTCGAACAGCTCGATTTCGCCCAGTTCGGGGTTGAACCGCGACTCGATATTGCGGTCCGGCCCGAACGTGCGCCGCGCCGCCGAATGCATCATCTCCTCGACCGCGTTGATCACGATCGTTTTGTCGATGCCTTTTTCCTTGGAGACCTGCTCGATTACCCGGTTCAGATCGACCTGCATACCGCCTCCCCGGGGCGCGCACAGAGCTGCGCGCCAGTTATTTTTGTCGCTCCGCCTGAACGGGAGCGCGTGCGTCTATTGGTCAAGTGCATCTACTTGTCAAAATCGTATTCGTAATTCGCTCCCGACATCTCGTCGTAACCGATCGCCTGGCGCTTGCGGCTCGTCTCATCGTCAAGCTCGATGCCACTTTGACCGACCGACACCAGCCTGCCCACGAACGACTTCTGCCCGTCGCGCGCGCGATGCGTTCGTACCTTCACCCGCTCACCCTTGACCGCCTCGAAATGCGCCAGCTTGCGCAGCGGCCGGTTGATTCCCGGCGACGCGACCTCCAGCGTGTAGCGGCCCTCGACCGGGTCGTACACGTCGAGCAAATCGCCCAGCGTCGGGCTCAACTTCTCCAGATCGCTCAGGGCAATCCCGCCGCCCGGCTTGTCGACCAGCAGCCGCAGCAGCGAATTTCGCGTGCCCTTGCGAAAATCCACCGAAACCAGTTCATAACCCTGGCGTTCGATGTGCGGCTCGAGCAGCTCGACCACCTTTTCCGCGGTCGGATGAAGCGTCAGGGCCGCCATCTGCTGCTCTCACCTCTCGCTCGCTACGGCCGTCGGAGTCGGCTTTATGTGACGAAACCGAAAACCCTTTTGCGACACCAACAAAAAAGTGGGCACGCGCCCACTTCACATTCGTAAGATACCACTGCGGCCAACCTGTCGGCAAGGCACGCCCCATTCCCCGCGCCCCGGGCAGGGGGTGACCCCTGCACCCAGTGTTAACGCCGCGCTCCGTTGTCGCGCGCGGGCAGGGGTCACCCCTGCCCCTGCTCTTAATATTGGGTGCGGTGGTCACCCCTGCTATCGTCCTCTCGATGCTCGATCTGGCCGGCCCCAACTCACCCGCCCTGGGATTCCTGCTCGCGCTGGCGATCGGGTTCCTCGTCGGCCGTACGCGAGAGCCGGGACCCGACGGTCCGCCGCGTCCCGGGATGCGCGATTTCCTGATAATCGCGCTGCTCGGCGCGGTCGCGGGGCATCTCGGCAACGCGGCGATCGCGATCGCGTTGTTCGCCGGCATGATCGGCACCCTGCTCGCGATGCGCGCGCAGCATCCGGAGCGCAGCGGAATCACCACCGAGCTGGCCGCCGCCGCGACCTTCACCCTGGCTGGCCTTTGCCTTACCTCGGACCGTCAGTTCGGCGCCGGGCTCGGAATTGTGCTCGCGATGATTCTGGCGGAGCGCGATCAGCTTCGCCACTTTGTGCGCGACGCGATCTCCGACCGCGAATATATCGATACGCTGAGTTTTCTCGGCCTGATTTTCATCATCTATCCACTGTTGCCGGACGGCAGCTACGGCCCATTCGGATTTTTCGAGCCGCGCAAAATCTGGCTGTTCGTAATCCTCGTATCCGGCGTCTCATATGTCGGCTATTTCCTGACCAAGTTTACCGGCAGCGAGCGCGGAGAATTACTCACTGCGATAGTCGGCGCTATCGCCTCGACGACCGCCTATACCGCCGGTATCTCGCGCGCAGTCGCCGACGCGCCGGAGTCTGCCGTACCGGCGGCGCGCTACTCGCTGATAGCCAGTTCGATCCTATTCCCGCGCACACTGCTGCTGGTCGCGATGGTCAGCCCGACGCTCGCGATCGCGGCAATCCCCGCTTTCGCCGCCATGATGCTTGCGGGTTTCGCCGCCGCCCTGATACTGGCCCCTGCGCCATTGAAAAAAGGTGACACGCTCGCGGATTCCACCTTCCGCAACCCGTTTTCCATTCGCCCCGCACTCGAGTTCGGCGTCGGATTCACCGTCGTGCTATTGGTTACCCGCGTCGCCCAGCATTACGCGGGGTACAGCGGCCAGATGGTGGTTTCCGCCATCAGCGGACTGGTGGACGTCACTGCTATCTCGCTGACGCTGGCGTCTTTCGTTCAGTCCGGCACCAGCGCCGCGCGCGCCGCGGTAATCGGGCTCACGCTGGCGCATGGAGTCAACGCGATCTTCAAGTCGGTCGTCGCCGAGACCACCCATCAGCCGGCCTTCTATGTGCGCCTGATGGCGGGGTTCGCGATCATGTTCGCCGTCGGTGCGGCGGCAATAGTCATTATCGATCCCGCCCGCGTCACCGAAATAGTAAGTCATCTGCAAATGAACTGACTATTCCAGCCCGCCCCGATTGCTCCCCTGCCCCACCTGGGAAGAGATTAGCCCCGCATCGGTCACCACTTTTTTCCCGTCGTCTCGCAGCAGTCTGCGCTCCTCGCTGTCATCCCGACCGGAGTCTGCGGAGTGGAGGGACCCCGTCTCCGAGGTCCTCTTACTCAGATGCGGGCGCCAACAACAACCCATGCGGACGACGCAGAGTCGTCGGCCCGTGTGCCGTGACGTTTTCGGATCGCGTGTGGCTCTTTTTTTGGTGGCTTTTCTATCGCTGCCGAGGTGGCGCTTCCTATTTTGGTGGAGCACGAGGTTGTGCAAGCCCCACAAAACCTCATAAAGTTTTCGCCGATGCAGAAGAGCGCAAACTCCGGAAAGCGAATCGCAGCTCGCTAATCGGGATGCATATGGCCAGCCGCCGCCTGAACTATAGTCTGACGAGACTCAACGTGTCGACGTGAAATCAGCCTGCGAAGGGGTGCCGCTTATGCGCCGAATTTTCGATCGTCAGTCGTGGCTGCCGCACTTCGCCAAGCGTGGTTCGATCCTTGTCTATGCGTCGATCCTGATATCGGCGCTTCACGGTATCGCGCTGGGCGCAGGCTTGGAGCTGTACCCGACCGATCTCGAGACGGCACATGCCGGACAAGCGGCATTGGCGGAGAACGCCTCGACTGCAGCTTCCAATCCAGCTGGGATGACTCTACTCGACCGTTCACAATTGATGACCTCGCCCGGTGCACTGCTCCCTTCGACCAACTTCGACGTTGCCCCGGAAACAACTACCAAAGGCGGTGGCGGCGGCAATGCAGGCGTGTTTTTCCCGTATGGAGGGTTCTTCTATGTCCACAAGCTATCGAAGCAGCTGCGACTCGGAGTGGCGGTCTTTTCAGATTACGGTCTGAACGGGGACTTCGGCAAAACTTGGGTCGGACGCTACTACATAACCTCGGCCTCACTCATCACCGGCAAAGTCAACCCATCTCTGGCCTACGAAGTAAACGACTGGTTCTCAGTGGGAGCGGGTTTCAGCTTTGGGGTCGGGCGCTTCACCTTTCAATCCAAGATTAACAATCCTCCAAACGACGGCGGCCTCGCTTTCGAGTCCTGGGATGAAGCCTTCGGTGCGAAAGTCGGCATACTGTTAAGGCCGATTTCAAAGCTTCGCATAGGACTCACCTATCAGTCACCCGAAGATTACAAATTCGGCTTTCGCCCGCACGTGACAGGTCTCGGCCCGCTTCTGGGCCATCTTCGCCAGAGAATCGGCGGAGTGAAAGTGAACGTCCCATTGACCGAGCCGCAGCAAGTGATGTTGAGCGGCGTCTACGAAGTCCTGCCCAAGTGGAGTCTGCTGGCTGACGTCGGGTGGCAGAACTGGTCGGCGTTCTCAGAGTTCCCGGTCGGGATCTCTTCGTCCAAGCAAACGACGGTTGTCGACGCCAACCTGCATTTCTCGGACACGTGTCATGTCGCGATCGGGCAACAATTGCGGCTCGGTGAAAAATGGAGCTGGTCGGCAGGCTTTGCGTATGACAGTTCGCCGGTTTCGACAGCGAACCGTATCGCGGTCCTGCCTCTCGATCGACAGCTCCGATATGGCACGGGGCTCCAATATCAAATCAATCACGATGTAACAGCCGGCGCTTCGTGGACGCTGATGGACGCAGGGCCGGGTCCTTTTAGTAATAACCGCGGACCGCTCGCCGGAACGCTGCAAGGACATTTCTCGTCGAACTATCTAAACTTCGTCGCGCTCAATATCATCTGGAAATTCTAGATCCGTGAGCTGACCCCTCACCAACGCCACCTCCATCGCTAGTGAAAGGATTCTTGGGGACATAGAGGGGCATGTTGGGATTAAGGATAGCCGGAACTGGAAGATTGTCGGTATAGCTTTGCTAATCGCAGCCTTTTACATATTCAGCTACCGATGGTACACAAGCAGGCGGATAGTAGGTGGCATCGAAACGGTGAATGTTGCAGGTGGCAACATCGCGATTAGAGCTCTAACAGGGTATTGTAATGAGCTTGATCGTGATTTTTTCTCTCCTTTGGAACGAACCGACCCGAGCCGCTACGTGATCGCCGTAAGCGCTCCCGGTCGGGATCTTACTGCGTTTAAGACTGGCACGGCGGCTCGATTGCAGAAATACATCGTTTGGTCTGTAGGACCGACAGATAGCGGTACTCCCACCAGGCTTCCCGCAGACATCTCGCAGGTTTCGCGAAGGACGTGGCGGAGGCTGAGCAAAGGTTCGATCCTGCAGAAATACCGACAGTAGTTACCAATAACGGCTCGAAGATCGGACTGATTAACCAAGGCCTAATAGATCGCGAAGCAGACACGGTCTACGAGGCAGCCGTTCTTAGCGGAGACAATGGCGCAACCGTCAAGATCGTCGCGCGCGTTACGGGCATCGCAGAAATTGACCATCTCGCTTTAGGGATCACTGCTTACGACGACTTCAGGAGCAGCGCCTCATTTCCCGAACTTATCGCATCGGTGAAGCCGTTGACGCACGCTGCTTTGTCAGATAATTCGGAAAACCAACGCGAAGCTCGACTCAATCACGAATTCGCTCTCTGAGTGTTTCCCGCAACCGCCTTACCAAGCGCAACCTCGCCGCGATGGGCGCAACCCGCGCCGGATCGTTGCCGAGCACCAGATAGCCGAACTGGCAACCTCGAAATCATCGCGCAGCCGTGCGGATGTCATCAAGTCATTATTCGTGATTCGTTCTCCTGAACTAAAAGGGGATTGGGTGAATGTTGACTCTGCCCAAATCCCGTGCAATGATCCGAAGGCAAGAGTCCGCGCGTGGATATTGCCTTTGCCTATGGACATCACATCCCGTGTTATGGAGTCTGTGGGACGTGATTAAGCTCAAACTTGATCGACTGGTGACGATAGCGCGTATTCTTGAGGGGCTATCTTCAGGCAATACGGAGCAGGTTGTCGAGGTAAGTCGGTACGGTCCGAAGTCACTGGGATCATTAGCACTGGAGCTGAAGGAATTCGGCTTAACAATTTCAGAAGATCACGCAATGGAGATTGTTGAAATCTTCGAAGAGTATGAGAAGAAGCTGGAAGCAAAAAATCTGTCTGACGAAGAGAGACTTACGATCACCAAAGAGGAACTTAGTAAGCTTTCGAAAGAACACGGTGAGCTTGCAAATTTGCTGAGGCGTGAACTCAAACGCAAGGTTGCGATTTCCCTGACCGAAGCCGATGCCGCTGAATTATTTGAAAACGTTCGGCCTTTTGACTCGGAAAACGTAAGCGTTAATGACCGTTTCCCTGATGCGGTTTATGATATTCAAGAGGCAGCTAACTGCAAGGCGCTAAGCCGTCCTACCGCATGCGTATTTCATCTGATGCGCGTTCTTGAGGTAGGGCTGAATGCCTTGGCGACCGACCTTGGTATCCCGTGGCCGAGTCGCAACGACTGGCAGGATGTGATCAATGCGATCGAGGGAAAGATCAAAGAATTAGAAAAGGGGAGCGGGAAGCTGCCGACTGATTGGCGCGAGAAACGACAATTTTATGCTGATAGCGCTACTCAATTCACGCACTTCAAAGATGGCTGGCGCAATTATGCCATGCACTTTCACGCTATCTACGATGAGGCGAAGGCCGACATCATCTATCGAAGCGTCCGAGAATTCATGCGTGTGCTGGCGACACGCCTTTCTTCAACCACAACTTAGGCGACCTCGCCACGATAAAGCTTTGCCGCGAATTGTTCGACAGACCTGATTTGTCTTGCCAGCACTTCGTGCGCCACGCATTGTCGGTAATTTAGCCGCTGGTAATTCAGGTCGCCGAGCCTTGCAAGTTCTTCAATTTCAGGCTGCCAATCTCCTTTATCCTTTTCCAGAATAGCGATAACGTCCTGCTCCCATTTTCTTTGCGGCAACCAATCTCCGGTCTTTCGGATTTCGATCCGTCGTCCTGCTTTAATTTGCTCTTGTAATGTACGATGTAGTTTACCGCGTGCGCCAAAGCGCCATCTAGCTTGGTATTACTACAACAACTAGCACTCCCGAAATCATTGCCACGCCGCCGATACCCGCTAGCGCTGAGGCGGTCAATTCAAGAGCGCGAAAAAATATTGGCGACACGCCCGCGCTCACACGGAAACCAATGACCATCGCGCTGAGAGTCCAACAGCCGAGGCCAGACATAAGCCAAGGCTCAAGCTGTTGCATCCTGGTGGGCACTTGCTTTGGATGCGCGTTGCTGGCATATACACCTCCAGCGAACGCGCGAAAAAGGCGTGCGGTTAATTCCTTGGCAGGGTTGAGAACCGCTCGTTATTTTCTACGCGGCTTCGGTTTCTTGCCGCCGGTAATCTTCACGAGGGCGCGCAACGCACGACCGAACTTTTCCATGTCGGCGTGCTGTAGTTCTTCGCGCGCCTCGGCGACTCTTCTTTGCGTCTCCGGTTTCGACGGCACGCACCCACTTTAGCGGGCGCCGAATCGGTTTGCTAGCAGCGCGAAAGAAGCTCCGTGAACACGTCTGGATTCTTGCGGTTGTTGTGCCGGAACGTGAATTCGGCCAGATACAGCGGCAGATACGCTTTGCTGACTTTGTGGTAACTGCCCATGATGCCGCGCCGGAGCAGGGACCAAAAAGATTCAATCGTCTGCGTATGGACTTTACCGCGCACAAATTCGTCGTTCTTATGCGTGACGAAATCGTGCTTGAAGCCTAGCCGATTCAGATGCCGATAGCGGAAACTCTCATCGGTAGCGATCAAATCGACCCTGCTTGAAACGGTCTGGCGGACGAAATCATCGTAGGTTTTGAAATCGGCATCCTCGACCATTTTGCATACGACGTTGCCCTTGCGGGCGATGGCTCCAATCACTTCGGTCTTTCCCGCGATGCCGCGCTTGCCTGCCAGCTTGCGCTCGCTCTTGTGCCGGTTGCGCTCCAAGCCGCCAAGATAGACCTCATCGACCTCGACCACGCCCATGAGTTGTTCCCATTCTTTGTTGCGCATCGCGGCGCGAAGCCGCGTGCACATGTACCAAGTCGTGTGATAATCCGCCGTGAACGGATCGCCGTAGATCGTGCGATGAATCTCAAGCGCGCTGCGGCCCTTCTTCGCAACCAGCATCAGGTACGCGACTTTGAACCAAATCAGAAGCGGCTTCTTTGTGTTCTCAAAGATTGTGTCGCTGATGACGCTGAAGCGATGATTGCCGCACGCGCGGCAGAGCCAATAGAACGGCTTGGACTTGAGCACGTAAACCTTTCCCGTGTCGCATTTCGGGCAGCGCACGCCATCAGGCCAGCGCGCCGCTTGCAGCGCGAGACGACAAGAGGTTTCATCGGGAAAGCGACGGTCAAAGGCATCTAACGTTTCCATGCTTCGTATCTTAGGCTAGTTGCGTGCAAGAGTCAAGTGCCACCTAATCCCCAACTAAAAACGTTTCACGTGAAACGTTTTTGTAAAAACCCCAGCAGGACAGCACCATTTCTGACCACTTCTTGAAAATTTGACTGCCATTGCGCAATTCGGGCATCCGGGTTCCTTCGCTACGCTCAGGATGACTCAAAAAAAGTTCTCACAGGCCGTCAGGCCGCATCTTCATTCTTTCACTGGGTGCAGGGGTCACCCCTGCCGAAGGAAGCGTGAAACCCACCGTGGGTTTCACATTAAACAAAGTGATTTCCCCTTCCCCACTGCTCTTAACATTGGGTGCAGGGGTCACCCCCTGCCCTGCCGCATCGCCGCCGCGCTCATCCCATGAGTTGACCCAATGATGCGGATGGCGGCGCGGGTCACGGGCACGAGGCTTGGGCGGTGAATCTTGTCGAGCGTGTCGATGGCGTCGAAGAGGTAGAAGGGCGCCGTCAGGAAGTTGACCAGCGGCACGCCGGCAAGATGAAAGGGGCCGCCGTCGGTGGTTGGTGATGGGCCGAAGACATCGGGCGGCAGGATCAGCGACCGCTCGAGCTGCTCGGCGACGATCGCCTCGCGCACGCTGGCCTCGACCGATGCGATCCTGCTCGTGAACCACCAGCGCGGCTCCGGATGTCCCGACGATGCCAGGCCGCCGTCACGCTCGACCATCTCGATAGCGGCGTGCTCGAGATGGACTTCCAGCACCACGCGAGCCAGTTCCGTCCTGTGCCGATCGATGAACGCGTGTACGCCGGCGCCGCCGGCCATGTGCCCCGCGTTGAGGAGGAAGACCAGGCGATGCGGGCGATCCACTGGCGCGACGCGCGACCAGTAGCTGGCCTGCGCCAGGACCATCGACACGCCTGACGCGTCCTCGACGGCGGACGCCCACGGGCCGTCATGATGGGAGCCGACGATGACGCTGTCGTCGTCGGCGCCCGGCAATTCGCCAACCACGTTGAAGCTGGTGATGTCGTGGCGGATCGCGCGGCTGACTAGGGTGGCCTGCACGCGACCGGCGCCGCACAGCCGCCGCAGCCGTGCGCCGTCGCTGCCGTTGATCCAGACTCCGGGGATCGCACGTGCCACGCCATCGTAGGGGACGTAGTACCGGTGCGAGTCGCCGGGGTAATCCCTCAGCACCGCTACGAATCCCGCCGCCCCTGCCGCGATCGATGCGTCCATAACTGCCATCAACTGATGGCTGAACGGCAGCACCTGGTTTGCCCCGGCAAGAGTGCCGGCCGGATCGTAGCGGCGCCAACTGGTATCGGTTTCTCTTGTCACAGCGCCTGCGAGCGTCAGGGGAAGATCCGCCGGGGCACGCATCAGCGGCACATCGACCAGAGCGAGCGCGCCACAGACGGCGCCGGGCGTATCGTCACGCCACTGGACGATCGATGCATCGAGACCGTCACCGTCGGTCGTCGCCGAATGCGGTAGCGCGAAACAGGCGATGCGCGACTCGCGGCCATCCGCACGCACGATCATCGATGACTCGAGCGGCTCCCAGTAAGGCAGCCGCACGGGCTCGAGCCGGATGTTCTCCAGTCCTAGTTCGCGGAACCGTTCGAGGCAGAAATTCTCGGTCCATCGATCGGCCGCATACCCGGGCCGCCGCACGCCGCGGGCAAAGACGGTCTCGATCCAGTCGAAGATGGTGCGCTCGTCCGGGACGAACGCCTCTTGCAGAATGCTCATCTCACCGCCTCGCGCCAACGCGTGCAGGATCGGACGCCGCCGAACTGCTTGTCAACCCCGCCGCCTCCGCCGCGCATCGTGCGCGTAGCATAGATCAAACGGGAGATCTTGATTGTATGCGAAACCCACCGTGGGTTTCGCACTTCCCTGGGCAGGGGCCAGCCCCTGCACCTTAGTAAGGATAAAAGATGCGGCCTCCGCCCTGTTAGAAGGGTTAGGGGGCAAGTGTGGCGGCTCCGTTTTTGTGTGTCATCCCGAGCGAAGCCGAGGGACCCCGGATCTTACCTAGCCCGAGTTAGGACGTTGTGTTCCGCGCAACTTCTTACCCGCCTCGCCCGCTTAGTTTGCGAGAGAGGCCGCGCCTTTCAGCGCGGGTGAGGGTCCAAATTCCAAATTCTTCTCCCATCCATCCTCTACGTCATCCCGAGCGAAGCCGAGGGACCCCGGATCTTACCTCGCCCCAGTTAGGATGTTGCGTTCCGCGCGACTTCTTACCCGCCTCGCCCGCTTAGTTTGCGAGAGAGGCCGCGCCTCCCGCGCGGGAGAGGGTCCAAATTCCAATTTTTTTCCCATCCATCCTCTCCGTCATCCCGAGCGAAGCCGAGGGACCCCGGATCTTACGTCGCCCCAGTTAGGATGTTGCGTTCCGCGCAACGCTCGAAGTCCGCCTAATGCCGGGCGCGATCGCGGGCTTTCAATCGCAACGCATCGAAAGAGCAAGAGAACTGAATGCGGGGACGGCGCCTCTGGTCGAGCGCGTTCGCTACAGAACAGGCGGCAAGCCAGACAAATGGCGTAAACCATAGTTTCAGGGTTTTACCGCTGGCGTGGTTCGCCATCGCGGCGTCGAAGCGCTTGTGCAAATCAAGCGATCTGAGTTTGGAGTGA
>CAWCTG010000020.1:0-25416 GCA_963798375.1 Binataceae bacterium (SeqCode) | reverse complement strand
GCGTCCCGATCACGTCAACGAGCTGATTCTCAAATTCCTGAAGGGTTGAGCGTTGAGCTGCATCGGAAGTGGACACGCTGAGAACGAGGTCGCTCGACGTCACTCAGCCATCGAATCCTAGCGTGTCCGCGATCCGGGTATATCGTTCGGTCCAGTCGCGCAGGGTTCCCATCTTGCTCGCGACTTCGACCTCGTGGCGCTGGATATATTCCCAGATGATCAGCCGGTCGAGCAGCATGTAAAGCGAAAAGCGCTCGCGCAAACCGGATCGCGGCGCGCGGAGCTGCAAGTAGGTGGCCAGAAACTCGCGCGCCACCTCCGGATCCTGATCGAAATATTCGGCCGTTATCCGCGACAGATCGGTCTCGCCGTCGCCGAAATAGCATCCCATGAAGTCGAAGGCCCCGCTGACCTGCCATCCATCGGGTGTCCGACTCAGTACTACATTGCCTTCCTTGTAGTCCTCCATCGTGAAGCACGGAGTAAAGGGTACTGCTAACGCGGCGTTCGCGCGTTCGATCAATTGTTCGGCCCACTCGACATCAGCCGTTGTCGTGCGATCGCTCGCGGTATGCGCTCGTTCGAGGATGCGACGGATGCGCGCGGTGACGAGCTCGCGATGCGACGGCGGCTGAGTCACTTCACCGTAGCCGTTATTGAACGGCCAATCGGCGTGATCCTTTACCGGCACCGGTCTGACGATATCCCGGTCCGGATCGTAGCGCGCGCAGCAAGGCATTGTGACCTGCTGCATCGCGACGAGGTTGTATGCCATCGCGCGCGCAATCGCGCGCAGCTCGGCGCCGGTCAGGTCGCGTCGCACCTTGCGATCCGTGACCTGCAGCCCCGGCATCCGCGGCATGATCGCGTAGCTCCAGGGAAAAAAGTCGCAAGAATCATCAATCTGATATGGCCATGGCACGGGCACGCTCGTCCGCTCGTGGAGCAGGCGAGTGAAGAAGCGTTCGGTCGGAAACTGAGCAGGTCCATGCGGCGCTCCGCGGAACACGAACTCGCCGACGCTCGAGGTCACGAACAGGTTTTGGCCGAAAAGGCCGAGTGGCACGGGCTTGACCGTCAGCAAATCGCCCAGCTCGAACCGCGCGAACGCGCGGCTCAGCTTGTCGTGACTAATCGGCCCGAGCCGCTTCGAAGTTTCGTAAATTCGCTGAGGCATCGTCGACGCTGCTGAATTTCAATCTTGCGCGATCGACGACGACTAGTCGAGTTCTACGCTCCGTCAACCGTGAGGGCACTGGACCAGGACATCGCGCGCCCTACTTTCCCCCTTGACCTGTTCTAACCGCGCCCTTCGAGTACTCAAGGTAACCTCCGCCCGCATGCCGCGGCGGTACCGATTTGTTTTAACATTGAATGCAGGGGTCACCCCTGCCCGTGGTGACGGCAGCGCAGTATTAAGCTGTTGGCACGGGCCGCGCCCGCCAACGGCGGGCGGCCTTAACACTGGGTGCAGGGCTCACCCCTGCCGTTGGCAGGCGCAGGAGTGCGGATCAACCCGTACGCAGTCACCGCGACGAAGACGGCCAGGTTGATCGAAGCAGCCGCGATCAGCGCCGCGTTCGGATGGTCGGGAAAATATGACGAGGTGTCGGTGAGATGCTTGATGTAAATGAGGTTGAACAGGAACGTCGCGCTTACGACGGCGAAGATCGAGGTGAGAAAGCCGCTCTCCAGCGCGATCGGAATCAGAAATACCAGAGGGTAGTACAGATATCGCTCATGCATCCGGGGCGCGAACATGAAGAATCCGAATAGCGCGACGAAAACCGCGAGCATCGCGGCGCGAGCGGACCGCGCCCGCCAGATCAGATACGACGCGATCAGGTAAACGGCGCAAGTCAGCGAAAGGCCGAACGCGCGATACGAAACGCCGCCGAAGATTTTGTCGGTGTCAGGCGTGTTCATCCCGCCGATCAACCCCATGAAATTGAACGCGCCCACCGAAGCTTCGCTGAATCGCGTGCCGAGATCCTTATATACGTTGATTATCCAATTCCACGAATGTCCGAATTGATACGGCATGATTCCAATCGCAACCGTGCCCAGGAATGCGCCCGCGGACCATCCGCATTCCGCGAGGCCCGCGTTGCACAGCGTCCACAGTCCCAGCGGCGGCGTGAATGCGATCGCTTGGGGCTTGGCCAGGATCGCGATCGCGGCCGCACTCCATCCCAGCCGGTAGCGGCCGGTCAGGATCAGGATCGCGGCGGCGATCATTGGCAGCGCGACGATCGAATCGCTCTGCCCCCATACCACCGTATCGAAGATGAGCGCCGGGTTAAGCGCGAACAGCATCATCACCACGATGGCGCGCAAGCCGCGCCCGTCGCGCCACGCCGCAAAGTACAGCGTGAGACCGATAAAAAGATCGGCAATCAACGGCGGCGTCTCGACGATCACGCGGAAACCGTTTGCGGTCGGCTCGATCAATCTGCCGATCCATCCTGAGAGCCACAGCAGGTACAGCGACCCGGGCGGATAGGCGTCAACCGGCAGGCCGGGATCGTAAATTCGCGTGGGGCCCAGAGCGGTGGCCAGCAAGGCGCGATTGGTCTTCGCCCAGATGTCCCAGTAGAAGCCGGTGAAATGAAACAGCGCGGCAAACTTGACCGCGGTGATCGCGAGCATCAGGCCGGCAGGGAGCATCCACGCCGATCGCCCGGCCGCAAGCGCCGGCCGCCATATTACGGCGAGCGCCCATCCCAGCATCCCCAGCAGGATCAGGCCGGATACGACGCCCGTCGCACGGATCGAGACTCTATTATCCGGCTGATGTACCTGGTCCTTATCGCGGTAGCGAATTGCGGCGGCATCGAATCCGCGCGCGGGGCTCGCCGCCGGACTAGCAACGGCGATCACTTTGATATTGCGAAATGACGCGCGGCCGGTATCCGGGAAATCCGCGGCACCGAGCTGGCAGAGCAATTCAGTCGAATCGCCCCATCGATCTTCTTTCAGAAAGAATGAGAGTTTCTGCCAGCCCGTCGTGCCGTGCAGATGCGTCGAGATGAGTTTGATTCCGTCGTAGGTACTGACGGCTACATTCGCGCCGCCTGCGTGCGGCTGCGCACCCTCGACGCGTACTTCGGCGCTGATTTCGTAAATCCCGGGCCGTAGTATCAGCGCCTGATGCCAGCTCGCATAGTTCGGATTCAGATTGGAGATTCCAAGCGCGCCGCCCTCGGCCGGCGTATAGGTCCATGAAAACCTGCTCAGCTTCTTGTCGGAAGACAGCGCGTACCAATCAGCCGGCGCGCCGTCGAAGCCGGCAGCAAGGTCGCCGTTCTTTACGAGATTGGTCTCAGCTAAGGCGCAAATCGGCCCCCAGAGCCATAATGCGCACGTTGCGAGCGCCGCAACCGCAATGAATCGCCACATTGTTCAATCGAATCCGATGCCGTGAGGGGTACCGATCCCTGCGCATCCAATCAAGTCTCAATATGCATATGCAAGACCTGATGCGTTTCACGCGCCCGCCGACTAGGATGTGCGCAAACCGGCTCGATGTCCGGGGAGGAACCCACGATGGCAGGGAAATCGCGCGGCGTGACTCTCACAATCTTCGCGGTACTGTTTGCACTTCTCGCGATATCCAACTTCCTCAAACCGTTCCACCTCGAGCTTAATGAGGGCTTCGTTTTTCTGGGCACCAAGCTGACCGGCAGTGCCAACGCGGTCATGGGTCCGCTGTTCGGGATCATTCTCCTGGTCTATGCATACGGGATCTGGGCGATGCGCAAGTTTGCACTGCAAGTCGCGTACATTTTTTTGCTCTGGGTGTTGCTCAACATGACTCTGTTCGCTGTGAAGAACCAAAGCACGCAGCCGCTCGCTGCCAACCTTGTCGCCGCCATAGTGGGGATTGGCGTTCCGCTCGCTTCGGCGATCGTTCTGCATCGCCGCCGCGCCGATCTCACATGAATCACCGATGGAGGTATCCACGATGGAAGAAAAATCCCGCGGCACGACTCTTACAGTCTTCGCGCTGCTGCTCGCACTGATGGCGATTTCCAATTTCGGCAAGCCATTCTCGCATCATCCCGGCGTCGGCTTCGTCTTCTTCGGGCACGCGCCTTTCGGGCCTGCCCAACCTGATCGTCGCTCCGATTTTCGGGATCATGCTCGCCGTGTACGCGTACGGAATCATGGCGATGCGCAAGTTTGCGCTGCCGATCGGGATCTTTTACGCGGCATACGTGATCATCAACATGCCCCTGTTCATCCTGAAGTACCACGGCAGCGCGGTGATGCAGGAGCACTCGTGGGCCTACCTTATACCCTACCCATTCGTCGCGATCGGCGTGTCGTCGGGAGCAGCCGTGCTCCTCTATCGCCGCAAAAGCGACCTTGCGTGAGCGAACGCATCTCGCGTCCGGCGATAGTTTGGCGGTAAAATTGGCCTTGGCCGCGACCGCTCCGCCACGCGGCTACGCGAGGTGCTCAGATGAAACGATCGCGCGACGGATCGATCATTGGACGACGCGAATTCCTGAAGCGAGGCGTGCTTGCCGGCGTGGGCGTATCGATCCTGCCGCTGGCCGGCGCCGCCAGCGCATCGGTCGAGGCGGCATCGCACGTTCGCCGTTACTCGACGCTTGGCCGCACCGGCCTCAAGATTTCCGACATCTCGTTCGGCGCCAGCCGCCTGACCGCCGGAAATGAAGACCTGGTCCGTCACGCATTTGATTGCGGGATCAACTACTTTGACTCGGCCGACGACGTACACCGACGGCGAATCCGAAACTACGATCGGCAACGCGCTCAAGGGCAAGCGCGACAAGGTATTCCTGACCTCGAAGACGATAGCGCGCGCGGACGACAGCCGCGGTTCGATGATGACCGCGCTCGAAGGAAGTCTGCGCCGCCTGCAGACCGATCACGTCGACGTGTACTTCAACCATGCGGTCAACGACCCGGCGCGGCTGAAGAATCCCGAGTGGTACGAATTCGTCTCGCAGGCGCGCAGCCAGGGCAAAATTCGGTTCATCGGGATGTCGGGCCACGCGGGAAATCTGGCCGAATGCCTCGACTACGCGATCGACAGCGGCCACTGCGACGTAATCCTGTGCGCGCACAACTTCGGCCAGGACCCGCGCTTCTACCAGCGCTTCACGCGCAACTTCGACTTCGTCGCGATTCAGCCCGAGCTGCCGCGCCTGATGGAAAAGGCCAAGCGCCACGGCGTCGGCGTGGTGGTGATGAAGACCCTGATGGGCGCGCGGCTGAACGATATGCGCCCGTATGAATCCGGCGGCGCCACCTTCTCGCAGGCGGCGTTTCGATGGGTATTGTCGAATCCCAACGTGGACGCGCTGATCGTCTCGATGACGAGCCGGCAACTAATCGACGAATACCTGGGCGCGTCGGGAGCGCGCGCAACTGCCGCGGATGACCGCCGGCTGTTGAATCGCTACGCGAGTCTCAACGGCGATTCGCAGTGCCGTCCCGCATGCAACGAGTGCGCGAATGCATGCCCCTACGGCGTGCCGATCGCCGACGTGATGCGCACGCGGATGTACGCTCGAGACTACGGCGATCATGCGGCTTGCGCGGAGCGAATACGCGATGCTCTCAGAGAACGCCGCGGCGTGTCTCAGTTGCGACGCGAAGCCGTGCGCAGGAGCGTGTCCGCACGGGATCGCGACCGAAGTGTTGCTGGCGCCAACGCATCGCATGCTCGCATAGCTGCTCTTAACGCAGCTTCACAACTTCGAGAGTAGTGACTCCGCGAATCCATCGCGCGTGGCGCTTGTCGCCGGGCACTACGAATCGCAGCGGACCTTCGCGACTGTCCAGTGGCTTGCCGTCGCGCCGATCGGCCAGCAGAATGACGCGATCGGTAAAGGCCGAATCGAACTCCGTCATGGCGAAGAGCACGCGGTAGCCGTCCGGGGCGCTGGCGACAAGGCCCAGGGCCATGTTTGGCCCTTTCAACTCTTTGCCCAGCGCCGCCCCGGCCTTCTGAAGGATCTCGGCAACCGGCACTCCCGAGTACTCGACTCGATCACCTTGCTCATCGGTGACTTGGATTGTCCGCCTTTGAAATGCCGCAATGTCGGCGATGCTGAGGTCCAGATGATTTGGTACATCACCGGTGACGCGCAGCGCTACCGCGGGCGACGCCTGAGAAAACACACTCGCCGGCATGCATAAGAGCAGAACCAACAGCGACGGGAGAATTAATGCCGTTAGGGACAGCTGCTTTCGGCGGACGAATGCCACGCTAGCCCTTCTGAATCATGACCTCCGTGGCCTTAATGACCGCGGCCACCTTGTCGCCCTTCTTCAGGCCAAGTTCTTCCGCGCTCCTCCTGGTGATAACCGACTCGACGATATTGTCTCCGACCTTGAGAGTGATGAGCGCGGTAACGGTCCCAAGAACTACCTCGGTAATTTCGCCCTTTAGATGATTACGAGCGCTGAGTGCCATAGAGATTTTCTCCTCACGTAGCCTTCGGCCCCTGCAAATGTGAGCGCGGGGCCTCGATATGTTTGTCGGCCGGAAGGGGACTCTATCGCCGGCGATCAATCACTGCAAATCGTTCGGCAATCTGGACGCCGCAGTTCAGAACGGAATCCGCGCGGTCAGGATGACGTTGTGGTTGTATTTCTGATGATACGTCACCGCGACCTGGTAGCCGGCGCCGAACGTCAGGCCGATGCGGTCGTGAATCGGAATCCGCCCGATCAAAATCCCAGGCGTGAGATAGAGCGTGCTGTGCCCGGTGTCGCCGCCGTACGACTGCCAGGTGTAGTTGGTCTCAAACTCCGGCCAGAAATATTTGAAGAGGCGATACTGGAAGGCGGTATTCCAGGCCAGCGGCATCCCCAGCCGGTCGAGAGTTCGTGACCGCCGCGGGAAACGTGACACCGACCGTCGACTGGACATCGAAGTCGCCGAAGCCTTTGCCGGCCGCCAGGGTCGGCGTGAAGATCGCCGTGACCGTTGCCGTTGACGTTCGAGCCGGTCGGCACGCTGAACCCCATGAAGGCGGTGACGATGTAGTTGCCGTGCTCCTCGTTGGCGGAGAGCAACCGCACTTGACCAGGAACGGCCAGTCGGCGAAGCCGTCGGTGTTGCGCGGTATGTTGCGCTTCAGGAACGGCGGACCCCGATTATGATTTCAGTATTCTGAAACGGGATCAGCTCGATTCCCTTGCCGTCGCCGAAGTTGTCGGTCGCGACGCCGTTTCTCGATCGACTCGAAGTAACTGGTCGTAGCGCACTTCCTCTTCGAGCCGCGGCGTAACCGTCACCAGCGGAGTCACCCAGTGCGGCTGCTCGCTCTGGATTTGAGTTACGCGCGGAAACCAGTTTATGAAGTAGTCCTCTGATATGCGGACCCAAACGATGAGCCGCTTTGCGCGCGGCATGGTGTCGCCGCGGCGAGCAGCGACAGTCAGCACGATTGCGTACAGAGTCGCACGCGGCAGGAAGCCGACGAGGATTTAATGTCTTTTCATAGTACGGGCTTATCATATGCCATGTTAAGAGCGAATTGACAAGTATTATGGCATCGATTGGCAAGGCCCTCGGCGCGCGCTCGAATGGCGCGGAATCTCACCCAGACCGAGCTGGCGCGGCGCGCGGCAATCTCGCGGCAGGCGTTGGGCGCGATCGAGTCGGGCGCCTATCATCCCGGCGTCGCAATCGCGATTCGTCTCGCGCGCGAACTCGGCGACAGTGTCGAGGACGCTCTTCGGCGAAAGCGGCGATGAGCCCTCGACGCTCGTCGACGCTGGTTGGTTCGGCAACGAACGGCCTCGCGCCTGCCCGGCCCGCAATCACGCGTCGCGCTCGCGCGCGTGGGTGGAAAAGTCGTGGCCGTGCGCGCAACCGGCGGCGCATCTCACGCTCGCGCCCGGCGGCCGGCGTGTTGCAGCGTGCGAGGCGCATCCGGCGCCGACATCGCGACGTTTCAATCTGCCAGACGAAATCGACTCGACGATCCTGATGGCAGGATGCGATCCGGCGGTTGCGATTCTGACGGACTGGCTCGCGCGCCGGCGCTCGCCGGTTCATGCGGTCGCGCTTCCGTGCTCGAGTCGAGCGGCTTTGCAGGCCTTGGTCAATGGTCGATGCGCACGTGGCCGGCGTGCATCTTCGAGATCAAAAGAGCGGAGAGTACAACCTGGCGCCAATCCGCCGCGCTTTGGGCCATCGCCGTTCGATGGTCGTCAACTTTGCGCGCTGGGAATTGGGCCTTGCGCCGCGCCCGGCAATCCGCTGGCGATCCGCAGTTTCGCCGACCTGGAGCAGACCGGGCTTAAGAATCGTGAACCGCGAGGACGGCTCGGGAGCGCGGTTGGCGCTCGACGAGGCGCTTGGCGATGCTCGGCATCCAGCTCGAGCGCGTCACAGGATATGATTCGAAGTCGGCGGCCATCTCGAAGTCGCGGCTGCAATCGCGGCGGGGCTGGCGGACGCCGGAGTGACTATCAGGCTCGGTGCCGACGCCTACGGACTGCATTTTATTCCGCATCAGAGACGAGCGCTACGACCTCGTGATCATCGAGCAGGAGGCCGAATCGGCGCCGATCAAGGCGATGCTCGACGCGCTGAACTCGCGGCGTTTTGCGCGCGAAATCAGCCAGCTATGCGCCTACGACACCGCACAGATGGGACAGGTTGTCCGCACCTGATCTGAGTACCCCGCCACCCGTACTCGCTCCCGCTCCGCTCCCTGCTGTGAATTTTCGCTAATCTTCGACCCTTTGCAGCGTAAGAATTCGCGCAGTTCGTAACAATCGTCTCATCATGTCGTAACGGTCCTCTTTAATTTGCCCGTTGCCGCGAAGGGAGGACGCCGACTTCATGCATCGAACGGACATTTCGCGTCCTACGAGGTTCTCGCCGCAGAGTGGTTCGGCCGGCGAGAGTTTTCACATCGTGGATTAGGGAGAGTCCAGGGAGGACGATGATGAGACGAACGATACGAATGGTTACGCTGTCGATGCTTGGCGCGGCGTTGATGCTCAGCGCAGTCGCGATGACACCAAGACCGGTGCGCAGCGACGAGGTGCGGGCGATCACGCTGTACACCGATCCCACCACCGGGCAGGTGTTCACCAAGCGATGCAGGCGATGCGTCAGGCTTGGCGAGTACATCCCGGCCGGATCGACCGAGGAGATCGAGCGCAAGGTCGAGCGGCGAGTCAGCGCAGCAGACCCAGGCACAAATGGATCAGGAGCGCGCTGCGATGCAGGCCGACGAAGCGCAAAGCAAGCACAGCAGCAGCAATGGAACGCCGAGATGGCCAAGCAGGTCTCCGAGATTCAGCCATTCGCGCAAGGAATTCGGCGATCGCTGGTTCAAGAAGATCTCGATCGGCACGCTGGTCTACGCAGATTACCGGTACTATTCTCACACCGGATTTGGCCCGCAGTTCCTGACTCAGCAGGTCTGGCCCGGCCCCGGCAACAACAGCTTCAACTCGTTTGATATCACGCGCACCTACCTGGATTTCAAATTCACGCCGATTGACGACGTTTCGATGCGCGTGACGCCCAACATGTACCTGATGATTAACACCGGGACCACCTGCACGGCGACCTCGACCTCTACCACGACCGGAGGAATCAAGACCACGACCACGACCAAGTGCGTCGCGAGCAGCGGCGACAAGGTCGGCGCCAACACCGGATGGGCCCAGACCGATGATGGCGACCTCGGATTTCGGCTGAAGTATGCGTATCTCGACTATAACACCTTCTTCCAAAAGGTGCTGAAATTCGCCCCGATGCACGATGACAAAATCACTTTCGGCCAGCAGCAGAATCCGCTTGTCGATTGGGAAGAGAATCTCTGGGGCTTTCGCTATACCGCACTGACACCGTGGAACTATCTGAGCTTGTGCTCGACACAGGTCGGCGCTTCGCGTGAAGGGGCCGATCAAGTTTAACGAGATAGCAATACGCCGACTACGACGTCGGCGTGTACGACGACGCCAGTTTCCACGCCATCGAGGAGACCGCCTACAAGCAGGTGATGGGTCGAGTGACGATCAATCCGCTGGGCGCCAAGTCCGGTACGACAGCCTTGGCCTCACCGGCTTCTACGACTACGGCTACTCGAACAAGTGCACGCCGGACGAGGATCCACTTACAGGAACAACAGCAACTGCGGGCATATCGCACGCGCCGCGGCGCTAGTGCACTACACGGCCGGCAGCTGGGGACTCGTCGGCGAGTGGGATTACGGCCACAATGCATTCAGCAGCAGCAATCTGTTCTCGGGCAGCGGACCAGCCGACGCAATCGGTATCCCCAGCACCGGCCCCAGCAGTTTTGCCGCTTGGAACACGATGGTCGGCAAAATTCTGGACAGTCAGGCGGTGCAGATGGGCTGGGACTTCCTGGGCCATGTCGATATCCCGCACACCCCCTTTACGGCCTTCGGCCTGTTCCAGCAGATTCTGCCCAACACGCGCATAGATTATGACCCGCTCGACTTCCAGCGCTACGACTTGGGCGTGCAGTGGCTCATCAACAAGTATCTGCGCGTGGCGTTCGACTCGCAGGCTATCATGTACTACCACGGCCAGTTCACCTTCCCCAAAACGAACGTGAGCGGGCAGTCGATTGCGGCCACAGCGTACGCGGTGCCGCGCGACACGCACGCATTCATGCTGCACATGGAGTTCAGATACTAGCTACTGATCGGCAAAGGCCGGCGCGAGCATGCGAGATGCTCGCGCCGGCCTTTGCTTTGGATAGCGCCGTCGCGCGCAGCTACTATTAGTTACCGCTTGAGTTTGCGTAGACCCGGCTTTTCGAATTGCTGCGATCACCTGCGCCGCTTGGGCGATGGCGAGACGAAGCCAGAAACAAGCGCATCGGTGAGACCTCGCGCGTGACGGGGTTCACCATCAGGCCGAGGCTCTCCAGCGTGAGAGCACCGAGCAGAGGAGTTACGTTCGGCGGGCCGAAGACGACCTTTGAGGTTCCGCGCCGGCCGCCGAGCTCGAAGAATGCCTCGCCGACGTCATAAGCGCGGTGGGTTCCGTCGGTCAGCGTGAACTCTTCGCGATCGAGTTTCTTAAGCGCGAGCTTGCGAGCTATCGACCCAGGGACAACGCTGTAGATTGCGCCGGTGTCGATCAGAAATTCGAGCTCCGACAACGCGCCGACGTGGCTGGCGCGGATTGGCGATTCTCGCTCTCGTGAGTGTAATTCCCATCTCTTTAGCGCTCTGGTTCGTCACTAACTGAGGCTACGCGCCGTGCTGCGCTTCGGCAATATGCGCGGCGGCGTCGAGCTACTTCGCCGTCTTAATTATCGGTTCAACGCAGGGAGCGGAATTGTCAGAGTGTCATAGACGGTAATTCTCGGACCATAGGCGGCTTGAAAGACCCCGATTCCCTCCGTCGGCCTGATCAGGTTGGTGCGATCGAAGATGTTCAGCAGCGTGATCCGGTTGCTCACTTCGCCGATGGACGGCACCTGGAAGCTTCTCTGCGCACTGAGATCGACCTGGACCACGTGCGGCAGCTTTTCCAAATCGGCAAAGCCGCCCCGCAACCCGCTGCTATAGAGAGCATCGGCGCTGAAAGCCATGGCTTCCATCGATAGGTAATCCCGCCCGAAGCGCCGTAGAGCGGCTGATGATCGAGCACGATGTAATGCCGGTTGATGTAGCCCAGCTCGTCGGGATCGAAGTTGAACTGCCCGGTCGCCACACCTTTCTGCATGTTCCTGCCGATGGTGGTGCTGGCATGGATCGAGAACTTTTCACCGTTATAGGTCACCGCGGTTTCGGTGCCCCAGATGTAACCGTGCTTGTAGTTGAACGGCGCGAAAATCGGCACGTCGCCGAACTGCCCGGTATCGAGGTAGTGCTTCGTGTATTCATAGAAGGCATCTTCCGAGACGGTTATGTGCTTCGTCAGTTGATGAACCAGGCCGGCATCCCACTCATAGTCGTCTTCGGTCTCAGGCGTCACCGTGCCGGTTCCGGCAAAGCCTGTCGTGCCTGCAAACGCGGCAGGAGCGCCCGGCGAGATGCCCTGAAAGCTCGGCACCTGCATGTAGCGGGCGAACCCGGCGTGCAGGGTGGTGTCGGGCCGCGGCAGATAGACGAGATTGATCGTCGGATCGATCTGATTGTTGTAGGTATAGCCGCTCAACCGATCCCATCGCACGCCGAAATTGGCGCGCAGCTTCTCGGTGATCTGCCAGGTGTCTTGCAGATAGATTCCGGACAGCAGATTGATCTTGTTGGAATTGTTGATCACGCGGACGGGGACGAAAGGAGGTCCTATCTGGTCGCCGGCGGAATCGACTTTGAACACCAGCGAGTTATCGTCGGACTCCACCCCGTATTCACCGAGGTAGATGCCCGCGCCGAGTGTATGGTCGCCAAGCTTGTAGGTGAGATCGCCTTCCAGAGTGTTATCGAGGTCGCTGTGAAAGGCGGTTGACGCCACGCCTTGATAAAGGAGTTCGCCTACATTGTCGGGCTCGTAGGCCTGAGAGATATAGTGGGCCGAATATGCGAGCTGGTAAGAAAGTCCGGGCGCTGGCGCTCCATTCAGCGCCAGTATGCCAAGATAGTCGCGAAAGTTGAGATAGGAGTTGATATCGGCCGACGGATAGTTACCCACGCCCGTCAGCTGGAACTGGGGCATGAGATTGGCCTGGTTGGGCAGTTGGTTGTTGCTGGCAGCTACGGAGGTGATGAGGCTCAGCCTGGTAGTCGGATTCAAATCGTAGGCAAAGAAACCGAATGCCTGACCCTGATTCGTATGAGTCGTGAATTGCATCCGGCGCCGGCGTGGCGGAGCTGAACGCGCTGTTGCTTTGGCTATACAGCCCGCTGACGTAATAGCTGAACTTGCCGTCGCATCCGCCGTACTGGAAGCTCGGCTGAACGGTGTTGCGCTGCCCGCCGTACATGCTGACGCTGCCGCCGGGCTGCTCGCATCCGTCTTTGGTCTCGATGTTCAGCACGCCGCCGGTGGCGTAGCTGTAGCGCGACGGCAAGATACCATCGAGCAGACTCATCTGCTTGATGAACATCGGATTTATCATCGAGATGAACGGCGGATTGGTGTTGATGTCGAGCGGCACCGTGACGCCGTTTATCTGATACTGAAATTGCGGGCCTTCGGTGTTGCGGATGTGGATCTGCTGATTTTGATCGATCGCGACGCCGGGCATCTGCGCCAATACGTCGGTGAGATTGGTGTTGTCGCCGCGCGGCAGGTTGGAAATGTCCTGCGCGGTTACGGTGTACTTGTTTGCGCCGGTATTGGAGACGCCGTTGGGCGCGCGAATCACGACTGGCCTGGACCGGAACGCTTAGCGCGGTCTCAGCGTCCAAGCGTCAGCCGGATCGGCTCTGCGCGCGCTTTGCGGGAAGACGACAATTTTGTTTGCGGACTTGAATCCGCGCTTCACCGCCACGAGCGAATAAACGCCCGGCCTGGCGGGAGCGATCTTGAACCTTCCCGCCTGGTCGGTGATTGCGCGGGCGACGGCGGCGCCATTCCGGTTGCGCAATTCGAGGTTCACTTGGGCCAGCGGCCGGCCGAGTGCGTCGGTGCGATGCCGGATATTTGTCGCCGCGCCGAGCTAAACAGGGAGACGCGAAAGCCGCGCCAGCGACAATGCGAGCGTGAGCACGAGCCATATCGGCGTCGCGCTGACCACGATCCGCCGCTCCGGCGGAGGTCTGTCGATATTTTGACATGCAGCCAGATAATGAGAATGATTCTCAATATCTGACGCCTCCGAGTTTGTCAAACCATGCCGGCAATCGGCCAAGCCGAGTTCCGCGCGCTTGAAAGGCTCCCGAGCGCTGGTAGTAAGATGCGATCATTGGAGGAAGCAAAGTGACAAAACTTTACGGAACTTCACGATCGCGCAGCGCCCGGTCCTTGTGGGCCCTCGAAGAGCTCGGCGTCAAATACGAGCATCTTCCGATTGCGCCGACGAAGCCAAGTCGGCCGAGAATCTCAAACGCAATCCCAACGGGCACGTGCCGGTGCTTGAAGACGACGGCGTCGTGGTTTGGGAATCGATGGCGATCAATCTCTACCTGGCCGAAAAGTACGGGAAGAATTCGCTGTGGCCGTCGGAGCCCGCCGCGCGCGCCGACATCTACAAGTGGAGCTTCTGGGCGATGACCGAGGTCGAGCCGCATCTCCTCACCATTTTGCGCAATCGAGTGATGAATCCCCCCGAGCAGCGCGACGAAAAAGCCGCGCAGGCTGCCGTCGAAGCTTTGAAGGCGCCGCTGAACGTGCTCGAGGAATCACTCAAGGGCAAGGAATATCTGCTCGGCAAGAACTTCACGATCGCGGACTTGAACGTGGCCGCGGTCCTGAGCTGGGCGCCGATGATGAGGCTCGACTTGTCATCGACTCCGAACGTGCAGGCGTGGTTGCAAAAATGCCTTGGGCGGGAAGCCAATAAGAAGGTTCGCGGGCTGAAGTAATCAAAAGTCGTGAGCCGCCTTAAGAATGGACTACCGATCGGCGGGTCGGCGCGCGGTTTGTATTAAGCTTGGGCGTCAAATCGCGCTGACATTGCGGTGAAAATCATGGGTGTGTTGTCAGGCTATCGCGTCATCGAACTGGCCGGGATTGGCCCCGGACCAATGTGTGCGATGCTGCTCTCGGACATGGGCGCCGACGTGCTGCGCATCGATCGCTTGGCGGACGCGGGGTTGGGCCTCGCGATGGAACCGAAGTACAGCCTGCTCAATCGCGGCCGGCGCTCGGTGGCGATCGATCTCAAACGGCCCGAAGCGATAGAGGCCGTGTTGCGGCTGGTCGAGAAAGCAGACGCACTGATCGAAGGCTTCCGTCCCGGCGTGACCGAGCGGCTTGGCCTGGGCCCCGACCATTGTCTCGCGCGCAATCCCCGCCTGATCTACGGACGCATGACGGGATGGGGACAGGAAGGTCCTCTGGCGCATGCTGCTGGCCACGACATCAACTACATCGCGCTGTCCGGCGCGCTGCACAGCATCGGGCGCAAGGGCGAGGCTCCGGTTCCGCCGCTGAACCTGGTTGGCGATTTCGGGGGCGGCGCACTCTACCTGGCGTTGGGAGTGGTCGCGGGACTGCTCGAGGCGGGTAAATCCGGCAAGGGCCAGGTGGTGGATGCCGCGATGGTCGATGGAGCGGCGTCGTTGATGACCGCGATCTACGGTATGCACGGTTCGGGTTTATGGAACAACGAGCGCGGCGACAACATCCTCGACACGGGCGCTCATTATTACGATGTCTACGAAACCAGGGACGGGAAGTACGTCGCGATCGGATCGATCGAAGCAAAGTTCTACGACGAATTGCTCCGGCTGTCGGGCCTCAAGGGCGAGGAGCTACCGCATCAGCAAGATCGCAAGTCGTGGCCCGCGATGAAGGAGCGGCTGAAGGCGCTGTTCCGCACCAGGACGCGCGACGAATGGTGCAAGATCATGGAGGGCAGCGACGTTTGTTTCGCGCCGGTGCTCAGCATTGATGAAGCGCCGCACCATCCGCACAATCGGCATCGCGGAACTTTCGTCGAGCAAGGCGGAGTGACGCAGCCGGGGCCAGCGCCCCGATTCAGCCGCACGCCGAGTGCGATTCAGCGCCCGCCGGCAAAGCCGGGCGAGCATACCGAAGAAGCGTTGCGCGACTGGGGCTTCGCCGACTCGGATTTGGAGCGACTGCGCAAATGCGGCGCGATCGCAAAGTCAGCGTGAAGCGGCGAGTCGGCGTGATGCGGCGCGAGCCTTAAGCGCGGCCGGTCAAGCGAGCGCGCTCCAGGACGCCTTCGAAGATTCGCACCGCGACCGCGTCGATCAGCATCCCGCCCGCGCCCGACGCGCCCGCGCCTTCGCGCGTGGCAGCCTGGTAGGCCTCGGACATTTTGCGCGCGGTTTCAATTTCGTGCGGTGTCGGTGCGAATACGTCGTTGGCGATTTCGATCGACTCGGGTGTATCGCCCACTTGCCGACGGCGCCGAGCGTCGCCGCCCAGGTCGCCTCGCGCCGATAGCCTTCCGCATCCCTGAAGTTACCGAACGGTCCATCGATTGCGTCGATGCCGTTGGCGCGGCACGCGGTGATCATGCGGACGCGCGCATGATGCCACATGTCGCCGGGATATCGATTTGCCGGATCGGACGCGACGCCGAAGCGCATGCCCTGGCTCGCCGAAAGATCGCCGAAGCCGAGGATCAGAGCTTCGAGCCGTGGCGACGATGCGGCAATTTCCTCGACGCGCGCGAGCGCCGCACTTTCTTCGATCAGCGCCTCGAGCCCGATCCTGTTCTTCAGCTTGAGCTTCGTCTCAAGCTGCGTCAGCAGCGTGTCGAAGAACCAGATGTCGCGCGGCGCCTTCGGCTTCGGGACGATTATGATATCGAGCTTGTCGCCCGCGCCCTCGACAACTTCGATCACATCCTCATGCGCCCAGTGAGTGTCCGCGCCGTTGACGCGCACGGCGCGAATTTTTTTGCCCCAATCGAGATTGCGCAGCGCCTCGACGGCGTTCTGCGCGCCGCTTCTTTCTGCGCCGGCGCGACCGCATCTTCAAGATCGAGGAAAACCATGTCGGCCGCGGTCCCCATCGCCTTCTCGAACATTTTCGGACTCGAAGCCGGCGTCGAAAGTTCGGACCGTCTTAGTCGAAGCGTCATGATTGCTCCTTGCGCGCGATTGATATTCCCGCCTCGGCGAGTATCTGCTCGGTGTGTTCGCCCAGGCGCGGCGGGCGCGCGTAAATCCCCGACGGCGTACCCGTCAGCTTGATCGGACATCCCGCCAGCATCCGCGGGGATTGTCGCCCGGCTGTGCGACCTCGACCAGCATGCCGCGCGCCCTCGGATGCGGATCCTCGAAGATGTCCCTAGCGGTGTTGACCGGGCCAACCGGCACCTTGCCGCCGATCGCGGCTGAGATTTCGCGCGTGCGATGCGCTTTGGTCCAATTCGAGACAAGGCCGCGCACGAAATCGGCATTCGCGACTCGCCGGCGGAGGTTGCGGGTGCGTTCGTCGGTCGCAAGCTCGGGCCGGCCGATCGCATCGCACAGAATCTTCCAATGATTCTCGCCGGGCGCTGCGATGGCGACGGCGCCGTCGCGCGTGGGAAAAATATCAAATGGACACAGCACCGGATTCCCGTTGCCGGCCGGTTCCCTGATGACGCCGTCGGCCGCGTAGCTGTAAACGATCATTTCGCACAGGGCGAGAATCGCGTCGTACATTGCAACGTCGAGAAATTGCCCCTGCCCGCTCCGGCGCGCCGCATGAATCGCCGACACCACTCCAAGCGCAGCCAGAGTGCCGGGATAAATGTCGCCGACCGCGGGGCCGGCTCGGTAACCGCTGCTGCCTTGCGGACCGGTGACGGCGACCAATCCGCCCATGCTTTGTGCAACGATGTCGAACGCGGGCCAATCCGCATACGGGCTCTGGCCGGTCCGCGGATCGCCGAAGCCGCGAATCGCGGCATAGACGACGGCAGGATTAATTTCCCGCAAGCGCTCGTAACCGATTCCCGCGCGATCCATCACTCCGGTCTTCGCATTCTCGACGACTGCGTCTGCCGTCTTCACGAGCCCGAAGAGCGCGTCGCGGCCGGCGTCGGTCTTGAGGTCCAGCACGATGCTGCGCTTGTTGCGATTGACGCTGGCGAAGTATCCGCCGTAGTCGCAGCCTTTTCGATCGGCCGGATACGGTCCCAGGGTTCTGCTCATGTCGCCGCCGGGCGGCTCGACCTTGATAACGTCGGCGCCAAGGTCGGCCAGCAGCATCGTGCAGTACGGACCGGCCAGCGCCTGCGTCAGATCGAGGACGCGAACATCCGAGAGCGGTCCGGTGCGCGCGCTCAACGATTGCCCCAATGCGAGCGGCGCTTTAACAGCACCGTGCGCTCGCCTTCGAAGACGATCGTCCCGTCATGCTTGGTTCCCCAATGCTTGAAGCGGACGATGCCGGCGTCGTCGCGATCGGCGTCACGTTTTTCAAGAACTTCGCTGTAGGCGTACAGCGTGTCGCCATGAAAGACCGGCGAGGTGAACCTGATTCCCGTCAAGCCGAGTTCGGCGAGCGCATTCTCGCCCGTGTCCTGCGTCGCCAGCCCGATGCATACCGAGCCGGTCACCAGCCCGAAGACGAGCCGCTGGCCGAACTGCGTCGAGCGCATGCGATGCTCGTTGTAGTGGCCGTCGGCGGTGTTCAGCACGAGCTTGGTGAGCATCTGATTTTCGATCTCGCCGATCGTGGTGCCGCGTGCGTGACGCAATTTCGCGCCGACTTCGAAGTCTTCGAAGTAGTTGCCGGCGCCGGTCAGCTTCGAGATCGACCCACTCACTTTACTTTTTCACCTTCTCCTCTCGGCAGCAGACGGTCGGAGATAATCCGCAGCTGAATTTCGGAAGTACCCTCGAAAATCTTGGTCAGACGCGCGTCGCGCCAGTAGCGCTCGAGCGGAAAGTCCTTGGTGTATCCGTAGCCGCCGTGAATCTGAATCGCCTGGCTGGTGACGCGCTCGGCCATTTCGGAGGCGAACAACTTCGCCATCGAAGCCTCCTTGTCGCATCGCCGCCGGCCGTCAATTTCGGTGGCGACAAAATAGGTCAACTGGCGCGCGGCTTCGATCTCGGTAGCCATCTCGGCCAGCTTGAACCGAATCGCCTGGAATTCTCCGATCGGCTGCCCGAATTGGACTCGCCTCTGCGCGTAAACCAATGAGTCTTCGAGCCCACCGCGCGCGAGCCCGATCGCACGCGCCGCAGTATGCACCCGGGCCACCTCGAGTCCGCTGACCGCGCCGTAGAATCCCTTGCCCTCGCCGCGGTCTTCGCGCTCGCGGCCGAGCAATGCGTCAGCCGGCAGCTTGAAGTTGTCGAAGTGAAGCTCCCACGTCTTCCAGCCGAAGTAACCGATCTTGCGAATCGGCGAGCCGGTCAGCCCCGGTGGAAACTTGCCGCGCTCCTTGAGCACCAGGAATTGACTGATGCCCTCGTGGCGGCGATGCGGATCGGACGGTTGCTTGGTGCGCGCCAGCACCGAAATGAAATCCGCGCCGTCGGCAAACGTGCACCAGGTCTTGGTGCCGTTCAGCATCCAGCCATCGCCGTCGCGCGTCGCCTTGCACGAGACGTTGGCGAGATCGGAGCCCGCGTCCGGCTCCGAGAGCGCCGCCGCGCCGAGAAATTCTCCGCGCGCCATTCGCGGCAGATATTCGCGCCTTTGTTCCGCCGTGAAACCGCCGCCCAGTCCGTTGCCGCGCGCGATTATGCTGGCGACGCTCATCCATGCGCGCGCGAGTTCTTCGGTGATCAGCACGTACTCGAACGCCCCCAGGCCGAGTCCGCCATACGCCTCCGGGATGACGATTCCGAAATAGCCCATCTCGGCCAGCTTGTCCCGCAGCGACATCGGGATGTCGCCCTGCTCGGGATCGAGCTTGTTGGCAAGCGGCAGAACTTCGTTCATCGCGAAATCGCGCGCCGCCTGCTGAATCATCCGCCGCTCGTCGGTCATGTAACTCACGGTGCGCTCCTCTGCGCTTGGCGACCAGGTTGGTCCGCTCGTAGCTGATGACGAGTTCGTCGCGTTGATTGCGGGCTTCGGTCCGCCACGTGACGATTCCGAAGTTGCCGCGGCTTGCGGATTCGCGGGTGGAGACGACGGTGCTGCGCGCAGTCAGCGTATCGCCCGGATGGACCGGGCGGTGAAATTCCAACCCGTTGATGCCGAGAAACGGTCCGCCCGCTTCGCTCAAATCCTCAACCGAAATGCCAACCACGGTGCACGCCACCAGCATCGGATTAACCACTACGTCGGGATGACCGTGCGCGCGGGCATACTCGGCGTTGAAGTAGAGCGGGCAATGCGCGAGCGTCGCGGTGGTGAAGAGCGAATTGTCGCCAGCGTTTATCGTGCGCCCCCAATGATGCTCGAAGACCTGGCCCTGGTGGAATTCTTCGAACGAATGGCCTTTCGGCACCAGCTTGAACTGACTGAAATCCGGATCTGCCATAGGCGATGCTCCTGGCAAAACTCTTCGGCGCGACGCGCGTCGCGTTGAACGTATCGCACTCTATGGGATCAGAAGAACCCTGCCGACTGCATTGCGGCTCTCGATGTATGCGTGGGCGGCTGCGGCCTCCGATAAAGGGAACGTTCGATCGATCACGACCTTTAATTCGCCTCTGCCGGCCTCATCGATGAGGCGCTGGATCATATTGTGCACGCGCTCGGTGGCTATTTCGGCGCCCAGGAAGACTCCGGTCAAAGAACGGTTGCCGGGCATCAGTGGTGATACGTCCACCGTCATCGGTTCGCGTCCCGCCGCACCGACCATCGAGACCCGGCCGCGATAGCCGAGCGACAGCAGACTGCCCTGCAGGGTCGCGCCGCCGACCGGGTCAACGACCAGATCGACGCCGCGGTTGTTGGTGATTTTCATCACCGACTTTACGACGTCATCGGTACGGTAGTTGATCCCATGATCGAGCCCGAGCGGCTTGAGTCGTTCCAGCCGCTCGCCGCTCGATGCGGTCGCGAGCACTGTCGCGCCTGCCCGCTTGGCGAGCTGAATCGCGGCGACTCCGACACCGCTCGCACCCGCCTGCACCAGAACCGTCTCTCCGGCCTTGAGCCTGCCGTACTCAAACAGGCAATCGTCGGCGGTGCCGAACGGTACGGGGATGGCTGCCGCAAGCTTGACGTCGAGTCCTTTTGGGACGGGCCATGCGTTGCGGGCCGGCACCGCTCGCAACGCGGCGTGGGAGCCGAAGTTGTAAACAGTAGTTACCTTCTGGCCGACGCGAAGGTTGGTTACCTCCGAACCAACCTCGACAATCTCGCCACCGGCCTGGTAGCCAACCACGTGCGGCTTGGTGAGCAGTGCACCATGCCAACGATTGAGCGTGTCGCCGCCCTCGATGCTCACCGCCTCGACGCGAATCACCACGCCTTTCGGATGGCATACTGGATCGGGAACGTCCTCGTACTTGAGAACCTCCGGACCGCCGTTTTGATAATAGACAGCAGCCTTCATCATCACGCGTCTCCTCCAATCACTTTGCCATCAGCAGCGCCAAGTGAATCGACGATTTGCGAATAGATGACGTTCCCGAGTTGCCCGCGGAAGTTGAAGGCGCGTCATCCTAAAAGTAAATCGGATCCACATACAAGCCGCGAGCCGCGGCGCCCGCCGGCTCCGGGATGCCGAACGAAATAACCACATACCGTTCCAACTCGCTCGCCATCGCGCGCACGCGCTCGTATCCGGCCGACGCTTCCGACGTGAACACCGAGAGTCGGTCGAGACCGCGATTGAAGAGCCATCCGCATTGCGCGCGCAGCAACGCTTCGAACTCGTCCTCCGCGCCCGGGATAAATCCCCAATCCAGCGCAAGCCCGCGCCGCGACTCGACGCGCTCGCCCTTCGATTCGATGATAAACCGCACGCTGTCGCCGGCCGGCCATACTCCCACCACCGCGCGATCCGTCATCCGCACCCGCTCCCAGCAATAGTCTCGCGGCGAACGCTCCACGCGAGCGCGGAACGAGTCCACGTCGTACGGCACGTACATCTCGTCGGTTTGGTGGGTCGCGTTGAGAATTTCGACGATCCGCGGCGCATCGCGCGGCGTAGCCGGTCGACCGGCCTGAGCGCCGGCCAGCGATGCACACGGAAGCTGTGCGCGAATCTGCTGAACGCTCCATCGAGGCGCCCCCGCGAAGCCTCGCAGCATTGCCGCATTGTCGACCGACGGATACGCAGTGTTTCCGTCCGACGATCCCGGCGGGTACTTCTCGTCGAAGACGCGATTTATCGCGCCCCACAAACCTTTCTTCTGATGCTCCGGGAGAATGCGAAGGTGAGCGAATGCGTGGATTCGATAATCGCGCCCTCCGACCCGCACGGTATGCAGAGCCGCCACGTTGACGCCGGCCGGTTTTCCATCCACGAAACCCAGCGCGACCAGGAAGTCATCCATCAGCCGCGTGAACGCAAAGTAGTCGTCGCCGCGCTCGATCGTCATCGTGACGCCGTCGCCCAGCACGATCGGGCATCGCCGCTCGATATCAGCTAGCACTGCCGCGTCGGCCAGAGTCGCTTCACGCGACACCACCTCGAAATCGAGGATACGCTCGCGACTGAGTGCGGTTATTCGATAAGGCTCTCGATCCTCGACCGCGATTGACAGCCGCCATTTCTTCTCGCCGGTGGTTTGGATGACCGTCAACTGGAAGTCGGACGCTTGCTCGACCGACGCCACCCTGAAATCGCCGTAGGCGTTGCGGCAGCGCTTCCATCCTCCGGTGAGCACCTCATGCCGATAAGGAAATGGCGCGCGCACGGACATGTTCAACGCGCATCGAGCGTCAAGCTCAGCCTCGGAGGCGCCTTCGCCGGCCGAGACAATGTGCTCCAGATACCAATCGAGCTGGCGTCCGGCGGGATTGTCGGGAATTTCAGGAAACGTCTTCACTCGCCTCGATGATGTTCTAGTACGAATTCACGCAATTGTCGCGCGCCGGCAGTGTCCTAATTTTCCTGGCAGGGTGTCGCTCGGGGCGTGTCGATTTCTCAGCAGCGGGTGCAGGGGCGCGCGGTCACTTCACGCCCATCCTGAGCCGGTAGCTCCAGAACCACGGCACGATAGCGTCGCCGAGCGCATGGTGCGCCGCCTCGCGCAACGCCGTGATCCCGATCTCAACCTCGCCGACGCCGTGCTTGAGCAGCGTGGCGATCTCGCCTTGGCTGAGCGCGAGGCCGACCAGCCGCTCCGCGCCTCCACTCTCGACGTGATGAAGCACGACCTCCTTCACGTAGTGGAACCGCCCGCTCTGCCTGATCCTCTCCAGATGCCCGCCCTTGTTCCACTGATGAACCTCCGGCGCGAGGCGCAGTTGGCGCTCGAGCGCCTCCGCTTTCGCCCGGCATGCGTTGTAAGCCTGTTCGGCTTCGGCGTTGAGCGTCGGCGGCCAGTCGCAGTCGTAAGCGGCAAACACCCCGCCATCGCGCAAAACCCGCGCAACCTCGGCGAATGTCCCGTTCGGCTCCATCCAGTGCAACGACTGCGAGCAGGTCACGATGTCAGCGTATCCGTCGGGAAGGCCGGTGGCGGTCGAGAGCCCCTCGACGAACCTGACCGAGCCCGCACTGGAGTCAGCCGCACGGCGCTCATCAGCCTGCGCGCGCATGTCGGCATTCGGCTCGACGCCAACGACTTCGGCTGCGCATCGCGTCCAGATAAGGGTCGAGAGGCCGCTGCCGCTGCCGAGATCGACCACCACGGGCCGCGGCTTGGCGGCTATCTGCGTCAGGAGATCGACGATGATCTCAGGCGGTCGGGGCCGGTACTTGTCGTAGAGTCCGGCGAAACCCGAGAAGCGATCGGCATCGGCAGCAACGCGGGCATGGTTGGCGCTCATTTCGTGAACCCCAGCATGCGCCAAGTCTAGTTGCGTCGCGTCATCGAGGCGAGGGAGCGGCCATGCTGTCCGGCAGCAACCTCCAGTTTACCCTGTTCTAACAGGGCGAAGCCCGCATCTTCTCTTTTCACTGGGTGCAGGGGTCACCCCTGCCCAAGGAAGCGTGAAACCCATGGTCGGGTTTCACATAAAATAAAGTGATTTTCCCTTCCCCACTGCTCTTAACATTGGGTGCAGGCGTCACCGCTGCCGGATCGCGGCCGCGCTCATCCCGCGAGTCGACCCAATGATGCGGATGGCGGCACGGGTCACCGGCACCAGGCTCGGGCGGTGAATCTTGTCGAGCGTGTCCATGGCGTCGAAGAGGTAGAAGGGCGCGGTGAGAAAGTTGACCAGCGGCACGCCGGCAAGATGAAAGGGGCCGCCGTCGGTGGTCGGTGCCGGGCCGAAGACATTGGGCGGCAGGATCGTCGACCGCTCGAGCTGCTCGGCGACTATCGCCTCGCGCACGACGGCCTCGAGCGGTGCGAGCCTGCTCGTGAACCACCATCGCGGCTCCGGATGTCCGGAAGCTGCCAGCCCGCCGTCACGCTCGACTATCTCGCTGGCGGCGTGCTCGAGGTGGACTTCCAGCACCACGCGAGCCAGTTCCGTCCGATGCCGATCAACGAACGCGTGTACACCGGCGCCGCCGGCCATGTGCCCCGCGTTGAGCAGGAAGACCAGCCGATGCGGCCGATTCGCCGGAGCGACGCGCGACCAGTAGCTGGCCTGCGCCAGGACCATCGATACGCCCGACGCGTCCTCGACGGCGGACGACCACGGGCCATCGTGATGGGAGCCGACGATGACGCAATCCTCGTCGGCGCGCTGTGCAGTTCGCCAACCACGTTGTAGCTGGTGATTTCGTGGCGGATCGCGTGAATGACCAGCGTGCCCTGCACGCGACCCTCGCCGCACAGCTGCCGCAGCCGCGCGCCGTCGCTGCCGTTGATCCAGACTCCGGGGATCGCACGCGCTACGCCATCGTAGGGAACGTAGTACCGGTTCGAGTCGCCGGGGTAATCGCCCAACACCCCTGCGAATCCAACCGCTCCTGCCGCGATCGATTCGTCCATAACTGCCATCAAGCGAGGGCTGAACGGGTATACTGGCCGGCCCCGGCAAGCGTGCCGTACAGATCGAACCGCCGCCACTTGCTATCCGCTTCTCCTGCCACAGCGCCGGCGAGCATCAGGAACAGTCCGCCGGGGAACGCATCAGCGGCACATCGACCAGCGCGAGTGCGCCGCGCACGGCGCCGGGCGCTTCGTCACGCCATTGGACGAGCGGCGCATCGAGACCGTCACCGTCAGTCGCCGCCGAATGCGGCAGGGAGAAACAATCGATTCGCGACTCGCGGCCATCCGCACGCACGGTCATCGATGACTCGAGCGGCTCCCAGTAGGGCAACTGCACGGGTTCGAGCCGGACGTTCTCCAGTCCGAGTTCGCGGAACCGTTCGAGGCAGAAATCCTCGGGGTCGATTGATCGGCCTCATACCCAGGGCGCCGCACGCCGCGTGCAAAGACAGTCTCGATCCAGTCGAAGATAGTGCGCTCGTCCGGGACGAACGCCTCTTGCAGCGTGCTCATCTCAGTGACCCGCGGAGATGCGCGCAGAATAGCAAAAGGGACAAACTCAATTGTATGCGAAACCCACCGTGGGTTTCGCGCATCCCTGGGCAGGGGCCAGCCCCTGCACCTTAGTAAGGATGAAGATGCGGCCTGGCGGCTTGTTAGAAGCATTAGGTGGCAAGTGTGGCGGCGCCGTTTTTGTGACTTCGACATTACGCGCGTTTCCCGGAACCATAATGAAGTGTCGACGGGCACCGCTTGCGGCGACCTGCTTTCGGCGTGAGACAGAAAGAGATCCGGGGTCCTTCGGCTTCGTTCGGGATGACGGGAAAGACGGAGGCGCAGGCGCCCTCTCGATCAACCAGTTCTAACAGGGACGAAGTCC
>CAWCTG010000019.1:0-13295 GCA_963798375.1 Binataceae bacterium (SeqCode) | reverse complement strand
GTTATTTCACGGGAGAGCGACTCTGGGTTATGGTTCAGTTTGGCTTTTGGATCGACCTTTTTGGTGCGCTACCTTCTCGGCCTTGATTCGCATTTTGTGCTTCTTTCTGACTGGATCGTGCGCGAGAGATAACTCAGCGGCAGAACCTGGATTGGAACCCGTCCCTGCAAAGGCGCGCGAGGAGCCGTGGATCAGGGTTCGTCGACGTATTCTCATAGTTGGACTCTCAAACTGAGCCAGTGCCCGATCCCCCGTGGCCATGCCGGGCGATCAGTACTTGAGGCGGGGATCGTGGTTCGAGACACATTCTGCGACGATCTTCACCGCTGCCATTTCCGCCCGTCGTACCGGATCGCTTTCCCCACGATAGGCGGGGTTGTTGTTAGGATCGGCGACATACTGATTCCTAGCCTTGTCGCAGTCGGCCTTGGTGTTGAACTGTCCATCGGGTGTGGAACGGCAGATTTCAGCGGGGAAGGGCGGAGGGCCCCCGGGCGAGCAAGCCATCGACCAGTATCTAAGGTCCTCGCCGATCTTGTATGTGCCCGCCCCCGCAATCACAGGCGGCGACATCAGATACCAAACCCGGCGCCATATCAATCTTGCCTGCGGTGGGGGTTTTCCGAACGGCCCGAGTGGGTTAACGCAGACAGCTAATCGAAGATATTCATCTCCTGCCCACACAGGGGCTTGGTCGAGATTCAGATCGTTGACCACTTTCAATCGAATCTGGGTAGCCATCGCGCCCCCAACATCGGTTTCTCCTGCGGCCCGAAGCACGCGCCTTACGTGCTCGCACTGGTCGTCGGAGTTGAAGACTGCAACTGTTCTCCAGTGCCCCACATCCACCTTGACGCTTGGCTTTCCGTTGTGGTCCGGGGGCGGCACACAAAGAAAGCGAGTCAGAATCTCGGCAGAAGCGAGGTCTACTGAGATAACGAGGACGAGGGCTACAAGAGTCGCGACTTTCACCGTCGTTATGTTCAACCGGAATTTCCGCGCGGGCTGGAGCTGCATATGCTCCGCAACAGTGCGTGCGGCTGCTTCAGCCGTCGCCAGCTTCGGCATTGGCAACCGCAGCTCGGGCTCAAATTCCTAATTTCTTTTCGATTTTTTCCAGCCGCTTCGCAACGCCGTCAATCTTGCTGCCGAGCTCGGATGCGATTCCCGAATTTAGAGGATTAAGTCCAAACTTAATTTCCCGCAACTCTTCGAGGATCGTTTTTAATTGCTTTTCGACCTTGTCCATGCTGATGCCTCCTGGCGATTCGGCGTCGCCCAAAGCGTGGCAATCGATCAGTGTATAGGTTCAATTCGCAGATACAAGCGGCCCGACCGCCTAGCGGTTTGGTAGGTGAGGGTTCTCAGGCAGTTGCAGAGCTTGCTATCACGCGGCCAATTCGCCATACGAGATTGCAACGATGCGACCGACTGTGAAAATTGCGCGGCTGCGCAAAAGCGCGCTGCCGCTTCCCGCCTACCATAGCGAGCATGCCGCCGGAATCGATCTGATGGCCGACATCGGCGCGCCAATCGAGATGGCGCCGCGCGAGCGGCGCGCCGTTGCGACCGGCATCGCCGTCGAGATTCCAGTCGGCTACGAAGGGCAGGTGCGGCCGCGCAGCGGCCGCGCGCTGAAAGAGGGCCTCGCGCTCATCAACTCGCCGGGAACCATCGATTCGGACTATCGCGGAGAAGTTAAAGTATTACTTGTGAATTTGGGCGAGCAGCCGATCGTGATCAAACCCGGCGATCGAATCGCCCAACTCGTCATCGCACCCGTCATTCGCGCCGACATTGTCGAGGTCGATGAACTGGCGCCGAGCGCGCGCGGCCCCGGCGGCTTCGGACACACCGGCCGCTGAACGCAATCGGCGCACCCCTCTCGATTGCGCGGGCGATCCCACGTAATTTAGTTTCATCAGCACGCGGTGAAAGACAAACCTACCGAGACCGACGCGGCATTGACCGCGGTGACGCCGATCGACGGCCGCTACCGCGCGCGCACGCGGGCCCTGGAGGCATACTTCAGCGAGTTCGCGCTGATTCGCTACCGCGTTCGCGTCGAGATCGAATGGTACCTGTCGCTGGCCGGGCATCCCGCGATCAGTGCGCTGAAACCGGTTCCCGCCGCGACGGCGAAAAAGCTCCGCGCCGTTTACGAGGACTTCGCGCTCGATGATGCGCGCCGCGTCAAGCAACTCGAAGCGACCACCAATCACGACGTCAAGGCGGTAGAGTATTTTGTCAAGGAGCGAGTCGCCGCGATCGATCGGGCGCTGCCGATTGAGATGGTGCATTTCGCGTGCACGTCCGAGGACATCAACAACCTCGCCTACGCGCTCATCCTGAAGGAGTTCGTCGAGCACGACCTGACGCCGCGGCTCGAGGCGGCGAACGCGCCGATCATCAAGCTGGCGCATCGCTACAAGTCGCACCCGATGCTGGCGCGGACGCACGGCCAGGAAGCGTCGCCGACGACGGTCGGCAAGGAGATGGCGATATTTGCGACTCGCATGGCGCGCCAGCTCTCGCAGCTCCGCCGCCAGGAATTTCTCGGCAAGCTCAACGGCGCGGTCGGCAACTTCAACGCGCATCACTTCGCCCATCCTGAGGTTGACTGGATCGCGCACTCGCGCAATTTCGTCGAGCGGCTCGGTCTGACCTGGAATCCGCTGACCACGCAGATCGAGAGCCACGATTTTATCGCCGAGTTGTTCGGGATCATGATGCGAATCGACACGATCCTGCTCGGCTTCTGCCGCGACATGTGGAGCTACATCTCGATCGGCTATTTCGCGCAAAAAGCCGTCGCGGGAGAGACCGGCTCCTCGGTGATGCCGCACAAAGTCAATCCGATCGACTTCGAGAATTGCGAGGGCAACCTTGGAATCGCGAGCGCGCTGTTCGATCACCTGGCGGCCAAGCTGCCGGTCTCGCGATGGCAGCGCGATCTGACGGACAGCACCGCGATACGGTCGATGGGCACGGCGTTCGGGCATCTGGTCGTCGCGCTGGAGTCGCTGGCGCGCGGTCTGGCGCGCGTCGAGGTCAACGAGCGGCGCATTGCCGAGGATCTCGAGGCCGAGCAGGCGTGGGAGGTCGTCGCCGAGGCGATTCAGACTCTCATGCGGCGCCACGGGCTGCCGAAACCATACGAGACGCTCAAGGAGCTGACGCGCGGCCGGCGGATCGATCGGCGCGTGATTGAAGAATTCATCGCGACGATCCCGCTGGACGACGGCGCGCGGCGTGCGCTCAGCGAGTTGAATCCGCGCAGCTACGTCGGCCTTGCGGCGAAACTGGTCGAGCGATTCGCACCACCCGCGAAAGTATCGGACGCGGCTGCGGCGAAAAAGGCGCGCGCGCCGAAGCCGTGAGATTCGCCATCCACACGCTCGCGCGCTTCGATGTGCATAAGCGCGGTGGTTTGTGGACAATCGGCGCCGGGCTTCGTTGTGATGAGGCGACCGGTCGGTAAGATGATTAGGTTAAGATAATCCGATCGACCAACAGGGAGAATGCATCGTGGAAACCACTCCGCAAAAACTCGAAATGTTTTACGAGGGCAAGGCGAAGAAACTCTACTCCACGTCCGATCCCGACCTCGTCATTGCCTACTTCAAGGACGACGCGACCGCCTTCGACGGCACGAAGCGCGACACCATCGCGGACAAGGGCGTGGTGAACAACCGCATGTCGGAGTTGTTCTTCACGCTGCTCGAAGAGCATGGCGTGAGAACGCACTTCGTCCGCCGTCTGAACGATCGCGAGATGCTGTGCAAGCGCCTGCACATCATCCCGGTCGAGACCGTCGTGAGGAATATCGTGGCGGGCTCGATGGCAAAACGGCTCGGCCGCGAAGAAGGCGAACAGCTCCCGCATCCGATCGTCGAGTACTACTACAAATCAGATGCGCTCCACGACCCGCTGATTCTCGGCGAGCACGCGATCGTGTTTGGATGGGCCACCGCGGCAGAGCTCAAGCAAGTCGACGCGATGGCGCTGAAGGTCGATGGCATACTGAGCAAATTCCTGGACGAGCGCGGCGTGATGCTGGTCGATTTCAAGCTCGAGTTCGGACGCCATCACGGCGAGGTTCTGCTCGGCGACGAAATCTGCCCCGACACCTGCCGTTTCTGGGACAAAGCCACGCGGCAGAAACTCGACAAGGATCGTTTCCGCCACGACCTGGGCGGCGTGGAGGAGGCCTATCACGAGATGCTGCGGCGGGTGGAGAACTGACGTCAATTCGCGACGATCTTCGGAATGGGCGGCTTCCTGGTTGGAGTTTATACGAAAATGTTTCACGTGAAACGTTTTTAGTTCAGGAGAATGAAATGCGAATCGCCGGCGAGGATTTGAGTTGCAAGTAAGAGTGTTCGTGACGCCCCGCAAGGGAATCCTCGACCCGCAGGGCCGCGCGGTTGAAAGTTCGCTGCAAAGTCTCGGCTTCAAAAACGTCTCGGGCGTCAAAGTCGGCAAATATATCCTGCTCGAAGTCGAGGCGCGCACCGCGTCGGAGGCGCGCGACGAAGCGAAGAAGATGTGCGAGGCGCTGCTCGCCAACCCGGTGATCGAGGACTACCGCTTCGAGGTGGACGGCGAATGAAGTGGGGCGTCGTGCGATTTCCCGGCTCGCTGGACGACGGCGACTCGCTGTATGCGCTGGCGGACGTGATGGGCCAGGACGCGCGAATGCTGTGGCACAAGGACGAATCGCTGGGCGGCGTCGAATGCGTGCTGCTGCCGGGCGGGTTCAGCTACGGCGACTATCTGCGCACCGGCGCCATCGCGCGCTTCGCGCCGATCATGAAGAGCGTGGCGAAGTTCGCCGCCGACGGCGGGCTGGTGATCGGCACCTGCAACGGCTTTCAGATTCTGTGCGAGGCGCATCTGCTGCCCGGCGCTCTCACGCGCAACCGCTCGCTCTCCTTCATATGCGAGCGCGTGTGGCTGCGCGTCGAGAACGCAAGCACGCCGTTTACGCGGGCGGCCAAGCAGGGCGATTTGCTCCGGCTTCCGATCAAGCATGGCGAGGGACTCTACGTCGCGCCCGAAGATGAAATCCGCCAGATGGAAGAGCGCGGGCAGGTGATTCTGCGCTACGTCGATGCCGACGGGCGCGAGAGCGACGCCGCCAATCCCAACGGCTCGATGCGCGCGATTGCGGGGGTCGCCAACGAGCGCTTCAACGTCTTCGGCCTGATGCCGCATCCGGAGCATGCGGTGGAACCGATGCTCGGCGGGGTGGACGGACTAAAGATATTTCAGTCGATAGCGGGGAGCGCGCGATGAGCGAGCGTCCCGTTTCCATTGCCGGCGAGCCGAAAGTCGATCTCGAGCAGGCCCGCGCGCACGGACTCGCGCCCGATGAGTATCGCAAGATCGAACAGATCATCGGCCGCACCCCGACTTACACCGAGCTCGGCGTGTTTTCCGTGATGTGGTCGGAGCACTGCTCGTACAAATCGTCGCGCCGTCATCTGAGGAAGCTGCCATCGAAGAGCGAACTCGTGGTGCAGGGGCCGGGCGAGAACGCCGGCGCAATCGACGTCGGCGACGGATGGGCGGCGGTCTTCAAAATCGAAAGCCACAACCATCCTTCGTTCGTCGAGCCGTACCAGGGCGCGGCGACGGGAGTCGGCGGAATCCTGCGCGATATTTTCACGATGGGCGCGCGGCCGGTGGCGAGCATGAACTCGCTCAAGTTCGGCTCCTTCGAGCATCCCCGCACACGCTACCTGCTCGGCGGCGTGGTCGGCGGAATCGGAGGCTATGGCAACTGCGTGGGCGTGCCGACGGTCGCGGGCGAAGTGATGTTCGACGCGGCGTACAACGCCAATATCCTGGTCAACGCGTTCTGCCTCGGGCTGGTCCGCAAGGGCGAGATGATGAGCGCGAAGGCGCGCGGTGCGGGCAATCCGGTGCTTTACGTTGGCTCTGCAACCGGACGCGACGGAATTCACGGAGCGTCGATGGCGTCGGCCGAGTTCGACAAGCAAAGCGAGGCCAAGCGCCCGGCGGTGCAAGTCGGAGATCCGTTCACCGAGAAATTATTGATCGAGGCGTGCCTGGAAGCCGGCAAGACCGGCGCGATCGTCGCGATCCAGGACATGGGCGCGGCGGGACTCACCTCGTCGTCGAGCGAGATGGCGTCGCATGGCGGACTCGGGATCGAACTCGACCTCGACAAGGTTCCGCTGCGCGAAGCGGGACTGACGCCTTACGAAATTCTGCTCTCCGAATCGCAGGAGCGAATGCTGATCGTCGCGGAGCGGGGGCGCGAGGCGGAATTGCAGGCGGTGTTCGAGAAATGGGACCTGCACGCGGTTGTGATCGGTCAGGTGACGGAAGACAAGCGATGGCGTACGCGATGGCGCGGGCAGGTCGTGGCGGATATTCCGATCGGCGCGCTGGCCGAAGACGCGCCGCTGTACGATCGTCCCGCGGCCGCGCCGAAGATTCAGCCGCCGGCCAAACCCTCCGTCGCCGGGAAACATCCGGAGACGGCGAAAGCGATTCGCGCGCTGCTCGACAGTCCCAACATCGCGTCGAAGAAGTGGGTCTATCGGCAATACGACTCGATCGTGCAGAGCAATACGGTACTGGGACCGGGCAGCGATGCCGCGGTGTTGCGAATCAAGAATTCGCGGCGTGCGATCGCGCTCAAAGTCGATTCGAATCCTCGCGCGTGCGCTCTCGATCCGTATCTCGGCGCGGTGGGGACGGTCTGCGAAGCGGCGCGCAACGTCGCATGCGCGGGGGCGCGCCCGGCCGGAATCACGAATTGCCTGAACTACGGCAATCCGGAGCGGCCCGAGGTGATGTGGCAGTTCATCCGCGGAGTCGAGGGGCTGCGCGACGCGTCGCTCGCGTTTGGCGCGCCGGTGGTCAGCGGCAACGTGAGCTTTTACAACGAGACCGAAGGCCATCCGATTCCTCCGACGCCGACGATCGCGGTGCTGGGCGTGATGATCGACGTCTCGAAGCACGTTACCCAGTTCTTCAAGAATCCCGGCGACGCGATCGCGCTGGTGCGCACGGCCGCGCCGTCTCTGGCGGCGAGCGAGTACGCGGCAATCTTCGGAATCGACGGCGGGCGCCTTGGCGCGATCGACCTGGCGCGCGAAGCGGCGCTGGTCGAGGGGCTGGTTGAAGGCGCCGAACAGGGCCTGATAAAATCAGCGCACGATATCGCCGAGGGCGGCCTTGCGGTGGCATTGGCCGAAGCCTGTTTCAATCCGCGGGCGATTCTGGGAGCCGAAGTTGAGCTTGGGCGCGCTGGAAACGCCGACGCGGTTGTTTTTTTGGCGAGGGCGCATCGACGGTGGTGCTGTCGATCGCTGAGCGCGACGCAGCCCGTGTCGAGAATTTGTTTGCGGGGCGAGGACTGGAGTTTGCGGTCATCGGACGCGTGATAGCCGAACCCCGGCTCAAGATTGGCGCGGCGGACAATCTCGATCTCGATGAGGACGTTGCCGAACTGCAGCGAATTTACGAAGACGCGATTCCAAGGAGGCTCAGAGGCGGTGACTGAAACGCACTCGGTCATAGCAGTCGAAGAATCGAAGCTCGACGTCTTCCACGAGGAATGCGGAGTATTCGGCGTGTATCGGCACCCGGAGGCTGCCAACCTCGCGTACCTGGGTCTCTACGCGCAGCAGCATCGCGGACAGGAGTCGGCGGGAATCGTGTCGTCCAACGGCAAGTCGCTGATCTCGCATCGCGGGATGGGACTGGTCGCCGACGTCTTCAACAACACGATCATCGCGAAGCTCGAAGGCACCAGCGCGATAGGGCATAACCGCTACTCGACGACCGGCTCGACGACCATCAACAACTGTCAGCCGCTGGTGGTCGAGTATGCGCGCGGCGGACTGGCGCTGGCGCACAACGGCAACCTCGTCAACTTCAATGAACTGCGCGCACGGCTCGAGTCGACGGGCTCGATCTTCCAGTCGTCGTCCGACAGCGAGGTGATGATTCATCTGATCGCCGCTTCGCACGCGCCCACGCTGCCGGAGCGGGTCGCGGAGGCTCTGGCGCAAGTGCGCGGCGCGTACTCGCTGGTGGTGCTGACGGAAGACTCGATGATCGCGGTGCGCGATCCGCAGGGCTTCCGTCCGCTGGTGCTGGGCAATCTCAACGGCGCGACGATCGTGGCCTCGGAAACCTGTGCGCTGGACCTGGTGCGCGCCGAATATATTCGCGAGATCGATCCCGGCGAGATGATCGTCGTCGACGACAACGGGCTGCGCTCGCTCAGTCCGTTCGCGCATGCGCCGACCAAGCGATGCATTTTCGAGTACGTGTATTTCTCGCGGCCCGACAGCCAGGTTTACGGCCGCAACGTGTACCAGGTCCGCAAGCAGCAGGGGCGCGCGCTCGCGCGCGAAGCTCCGGCGGTCGCCGACATCGTGGTGCCGGTGCCCGATTCGGGCACGGCCGCCGCGCTTGGTTACGCCGAAGAATCGGGAATACCGTTCGAGATGGGCCTGGTGCGCAGCCACTACGTCGGACGCACGTTTATCGAGCCGCGCGCGTCGATTCGCCATTTCGGCGTGAAGATCAAATTCAACCCGGTGGCCGAATTGCTGCGCGGCAAGCGAATCGTGCTGATCGAAGACTCGCTGGTGCGCGGCACCACGCTCAGGAAAGTGATCCCGATGCTGCGCCAGGCGGGCGCGCGCGAAGTTCACATGCGCATCGCGGCGCCTCCGACCACCCATTCCTGCTTTTACGGCATCGACACGCCCACGCGCGAGGAGCTGCTGGCGTCTTCGCATTCGGTCGAGGAGATTCGCCGCTATATCACCGCCGACTCGCTCGCCTATCTGAGTTGGGACGGACTCTACTCGTTCAACGGCGGCAGCCGCGAGGGATTTTGCGACGCGTGCTTTACGGGCAATTATCCGGTCGAGATTCCGCGCGACACCGCACCCGCGCAGTTGCATCTGTTTCTCGCCAATGAAGACGGGATGAAGGCCGAGCGCCGCTAGGCCTCACGCGCGATCTTCGGCGCGGATGATCTTCGGCCGCCGCGCGGCTATAAGACTCTTGAGCGCGCGATCCGGTTTGAAGCATGGCGGCAAATCCCAAACTAGCCGGCGACACGATCAGCGTCGAACGGCCGGCCAGCCGCGAACAATTCGATGAGTTCGCGCGCCTGCCGTTTCAGGTCTATGGCGCGCGCGACGCCTGGTGGCCGCCCGACGTACACAACGAAATCGATCTGCTGTCCGGCCGCGCCTGATCTCGGCTATCTGGAATCACGCCCTTTTGCGCGCGTCGCGGGGCCGCTGGTCGCACGCGTCAGCGCGGTTGTCAACCATCGCTACAACGAGCATTGGAACGAGAAGCTCGGCCAGTTGATCCATTTCGAGGCGCTCGAGGGCGAGGACGATCGCCGTCGCCGCGATGCTGGAGGAGGCGGTGGAATCGATCGAACCGCGGCATGAATGCGGCGCGCAGCGGCTTTGCGGCTTTTCTCGATTATCCCTACGCGATCGACAACTACGGCTCGTTGCCGTCGTTTCTCTTGCGCGGAAATCCCCCGCATACCATCGCTACTTCAAGAAGCCGGCTTCGTCACCGAGAAAGGGCAGGTCGATTACACCGCGGCGCTCACGCCCGAAATTCTGGCGCGCTATCGCCAGATGGTCGAGCGGCCGCATGCCGGCGTCACGATTCAAAGTTGGCGCGAATTTGGATTCCTGGCCGCGATTGACGCGTGGACCGACGTGACCAACTCGGCGTTCGATCGCCATTGGGGATGGAATCCGGTCACGCGAGCGGAAGTGCGTCCGATGCTCTCGTCGCTGTGGGAACTCTGGTCGCGGATCTCTCGATCATCGCGGTGATCGACGGCGAGGCGTCGGCGCGGTCTTTTCGGTGCCCGATTTCAGCACCGCGCTCGCCCGCCTACGCAGAGGCGCCCGGCTGAGCCCGAGCGCGGAGGCGGCACGCGCGGCGCGCTGATCAATATCGGCGTGGTTGAGCGCGCACGCGGACGCGGCGTCGCGCTTGCGATGGCGGCGCGATCGTTCCTGGCGATGGTGCAGCGCAAGATGCGCTTTGCCGGCTACACCCTGGTCCTCGACGATAACTGGGCGTCGCGCCGCACGGCGCTGGCCTGGGCGCCCGCGTCACCGGCAACTTCGTCACCTACCGCCGTGATTTGTAAGGCTGCGAGGTCGCGGGGATTTGGTGACGGCGCGGCGATGTTGCTTGACAAGTTTCTCGCAGTGGGCATTTACTCGTTGGTCAACCCCGCAACGCAACCCTGCCGCCAGCTCGCGGTCGAGTTAAAGTGATACTTTAGAATATGAAAAAGCCGAGCGAACTCCGCGTCTCGACCCCGCTGGCAGCTATCGCATTTTTTTTCGCGCTGACGCTCTCAATCACCCCAGCTCATGGCCAGGCTAATGCCGAGGTCAAACCCGGCGACGTGATCACGCCAAAGAATGCGGCGCAGGTCCGCACGCTGGTAAGTCCGGGCGCCTACGTCGCAGTCGCCGCGGGCATGCAGATGAACATCGTGGCGCCGAGCCACGTCGATTGGCCGCCGCCCTACCAGGATGCGACCGAAAAGTACTCGGGCCAGGTCCGCCTGGCCGCGAACCATCGCGACCTGCTCGGCTACGTTGCCGGTCAGCCGTTCCCGCTCCTCGATCAGAACGATCCCGACATCGCGACCAAGATCATGTGGAACCAGTACTTCAGGCCGATCGCGACCGACGACTTCGATTTGCGCTACTTCGAATGCCAGGTGGCGAAGGAAAATCCCGGCGCACAGCAACAGCTGATGCTGATGACGGAGACCGGGCATCTGGCAGGCTATTCCGATATCGGACGCACTGAAGTCGAGCCGATGCCGGCCGACCCGGATTTCAAGTCGAGCGGCGTCTGGATCCGCGTCGGGGCGTATCCCACCCTCGCGCCCGCCGAAGATCGCGGCAGTGGCGCAATCCGCTATCGCTACTGGGACGGGAACAAGGCCGACGACGCGTGGGCATTCCTGGCAGGATCGCGGCGGGTGCGCCGGGTGAACGAAGTGATGATGAGTTCCTCGCCGGGCCTTTCGACCTGGGACGCCGATCACGCCGGCGGATTTGGAGCCAAGCCGCAGGAGTACAACTTCAAATTCCTGGGCGATCGCAACATGCTCGCGTGCGCGCACGCAATTAACTCGCCCGCGCATCCATGCCCCACCGACGGCGGCGCTACGTCATGCCCCGACGATTGGGAGATGCGTCATCTCTACGTAGTCGAAGTCACGCCGCGTCCGGAAAGAATCCAGGGCGTCCTGCAGTCGAAGACGGTCGTGTACGTTGACGGCGAGGGATGGTTCAATCCGTACGTGGACAGCTACGATCAGAAGGGCGAGTTGTGGAAGACGCAGATTTATCTTTTCACCTTCCGCGATCGCCCGGTGCCCGACGCCAAGGTTGCGGTCTATCCGTTCAAGCGGCTGTTCAATATCGCGGCCTCGAGCGTTGACGTGCAATCCGGCATCTCGACGACGTGCTACCTGCCCGGACCCGACACGCCCGAGCGCGAATGCTGGTACATCAACATGGGCGCGGTGGACAAGAGCTTCTTCACGACCGAAGCGCTATCAAAGCCGGCCACTAGCAGGGGCAGGGAGGGGTGACCCTGCCCCACCGTCAACACCGCGCTCCGTTGTCGCGCGTGGCCACTGCCGCTGGCGCGCCGTGTTTTCCTTCTTAATGTCCAGCCGTGCCAACAGCCAGGGGGTGAGCCCTGGTCGCGGCGACGGCAGCGCAGTATTAAGCCGTTGGCAGGGGCCGCGCCCGCCAACGGCGGGCGGCCTTAATACTGGGTGCAGGGGTCACCCCTGCCCCTGCCTACTTGATTGCGAGCGCGTTGGGCGGCGAGCCGATACCGCCGGGCACGTTGAGCGGCGCCGACGTGAGGAAGAAATCGTAGCGCCCGTCAGCGGCGCAATCTTCCGCCAGCGCCCCGAGATTCCACATCTCGCCTATCGGCATCCCGAAGAACGCCAGCATGTGGAAATGAAGACTCCGTTTCCTCGCCCGCGGGTTTCGGCAACGCCTCGAGCGCCGGCGAATCCGACGCGACCGCCGCCAGATGATTGTCCCACAGCCATCGCGCCGTGCGTTCACTGGCTTCGATTCCCGGCACTACCGTCTCCTTCGCCAGTTCCGCCTTAATCTCCTGCTCGCCGACAGGTAGAACTTTGTCCATCCGATCCGAATCAGCAGGATGTCGCCGGCGCGCAGCGCGACGCCTTCTTCTTCGAGCGTGGCCTGCACGTCGTCGAGCGGAATCGACTTGTCCTGGGTGAAATCGATCGACTTGCCGACCCGATCGTAATACCGCGCCACGTCGGCGAGCACTCCGCGCCCGGCGATTCCGCGCCGCGCCAGGTTGTCGATCCCCAGGCGCATCCCGCCGCGCCCGGTCATTTGATTGTCGGGAATTCCGTTGTATGCCCCGAAGATCGGATGCTTCACGTGCGCCAGCGCGTCCCATTGCGACGACGATTGCGGATAGAAGTTGTCGAGGTAGTCGTCGAGCACGAAATCCGCGTTGGGGAAAATCTTGACCGTGTGGGTATGTTTGCCGCGGGTGAACAGCGGCGGGTCGGGAATATTGATCGGCAGATTCATCGCGAAGACTTTGCCCGAGCGAATCGACGCGGCGGCCGCAATCACGCGCTCCGGCGTCAGCAGGTTGATCGTTCCGACTTCGTCGTCGTCGCCGAACACGCCCCATGCCGCGCCGGCCGGCGCGCCTGCCCGTACGGGCAGGTCATCGTAGGCGGGGATCTTTGGCGAATGCGCCACGACTCTCGCCATCGCGCGGGTGGCCTTGGCCGCTACTTCACCGACTTTTCGTACCGCCGCCCGCTGCATACGCCCTGCCGCACTCTCGATATTGACTGATGCGCGAGTGGCGGCTGTCACGATCTCGGCAGCGTGACTCACTATAGGCTTGGCGGATTTCTTCGGGGCCTGCCCTTTCGCAGCCTTCATCGCAAGCGCGCGCTTGGCGCCTTTGGATGCGGCCGGCTTTCCTTTGGCCGCTTTGGGAGGGACTTTGCGGGCTTGCCGCGATGCTTTATTTATTTTCTTTTTGGACTTGGCCACTGGACGGATCCTCCTGAATTGCTTGAGCGCGACCGCATCTTCTCTTAACAGACCGCCCGCCAATGGCAAGCATAGACTTCCTGCCCATCCGGGCCGCGGTTTACGATGATCGACAAATAACTGCCTGGCAGCCTTGAGAGCGAATCCGCGCGATGGTAC
>CAWCTG010000018.1:0-24926 GCA_963798375.1 Binataceae bacterium (SeqCode) | reverse complement strand
GTTAAATTCTCGTGGCCTTGAGCGCGACTGCGATCTCGTCGCGAATCATCGCCCGAATATGACATCCGCGCTCTGCAACTTCGACCAGCCGATGCAGTTGGTCGTCGCCGGCGCCCGTTTCAACTTGAAGTTCTACTTGAATTTCTCTGAGATGTCCTTTTTCATTGGCGCGCGCGGTAACCGACGACTTGCCGACAGTTAGATTGCGTGCTCGCGCGGCTACTCTGAGGGACATCAGCAGACACGATCCGAGCGCACCGAGAAACGACGAGACCGGATCGGGACCGCTCGCGTCCTCGGCCGAGAGCGTCCAGCTAAGCGAGCCGTAGGTCACCCGAGTCTTCAGCGAATCGCCGATAGCGTCAATCGTCACTTCGCGATGACGCGTGACGGCGGCTGGATTCGCAGTCGCGTTGAGCCCAAGAAAATCCGGCGCCTCGAGCAGCGCCCTCACCCGGGTCGTGAAGTGCGAGGCCGACGCGCCGTCGAGCGCGCGATGGTCGTACACGATCGCAAGCTGCATCACCGGCCGCACTTCGGCACGACCATAAATCCCAGCACTTGGTCGTGAATCGCGCCGACGAACATCAGCGCAGCCTGCGGCGCGAAAATCACAGGAGTTCCATTTTCGATTCCGGACGCGCCGAGGTTCGACACCGTGAAGGTTGTGTTCTCCATATCGGCCGGGCGCAACTGCTTGCTGCGCGCGCGCTCCGCGAGTTCCGCGGCACGCGCGCTGATTCCCGCGACATAGAGCACACCAGCGTCGTGGATGACCGGCACCAGCAATCCATCCGGCGTATCGACCGCGATTCCAAGATTTATCTCATCGTATATTAGCCGCTCGCCTTCGCTGTAACTCGCGTTCACGCGCGGATTCTCTTTTAGCGCAATTACAGTCGCCGCAAGGATCACGTCGGTGATCGTGACGCGGCCGCCCGCGATCCCTTGATGGCGCTGCGCGCTGCAAGCGCGCGGCTCATGTCCACACGCACCATCTGCACGAAATGCGGAATCGCACTCCAGCTCGCAGTCAGGTTTCTCGGCGCCTACTGCTTGAATCCGGGTGAGCTTCTCACGTCGCGATGCGACCAGTGGGCGAGCCACGGCCGCCGGCGATATCGAGGGTGCGGCGTGCACCCCCCACGGCGCTAATCTTTCGCACGTCATCTTCGGTGATGAGCCCATTGGGTCCACTGCCCGCGACGCTCGACAAATCTAAACCACGCTCCGCCGCGAGCCGCTTCGCACGCGGCGACGCAACAACGCGCTTGCCTGCGGATGCGTTCAGTGTCGAAGTGGACGCGGCGTCATGTGCGGCCGAGTTTTGCGCCGCGCTTGATGCTTCCTTGTCGAATGCTGTCGCTGGCGCGGCCTCGCTCGCGCTTTCACCGGCTCGCACGATCTCGCCGAGCGGCAGACCAACCGCGACCACAACACCTTCGTCCGCGAGCACGCGCGCGAGTACTCCCGCCGCGGGAGATTCAATTTCTATTTCCGCTTTGTCGGTCTCGACGGTCAGCACCGTCTCGCCCTCGCGTACTTGGTCGCCGGCATGCTTGTGCCACTTGAGGACGGTTCCCTGGTCATCGTGTGACCAAGCTTGGGCATTTGAATCATCAACGGCATTTTTGAATAGACGGATCGCGCGTGCGCTTTCAGGCCAGCAACTCGCGGCAGGCGGCGTAGATTTTTTCTTCATTCGGAATCACGAACTGCTCGAGTACCGCCGCTGTCGGGATCGGCACATCGGGCATCGCAACCCGCTTGAGCGGACGATCGAGATATTCGAGCGCCTCTTCAATAAGCATCGCGCCGATTTCTGCGCCGACGCCGAGGGTCTTGTAGTTTTCCTCGGCGACCACGATCTTACCGGTCTTCTTGACCGATTCGATAATCGCCGGCCGATCGAACGGATTGAGCGAGCGGGGATCATCACTTCGATATTGTGCCCTTCTTTCGCCAGGCGTTCCGCGACTTTCAGCGCCTTCGGTACCATCGCGGAGATCGCGACCAGCGTCAGCGCGTCACCCTCGCGCCGAACAGCGGCCTTGCCGAGCGGAACCAGGTAGTCGGGATCTTCGGGCACTTCGCCTTTGGTCGCGTACAGTAACTTGTGTTCGAAGTAGAGCACCGGATTGTCGTCGCGAATCGCGCTCTTGAGCAATCCCTTCGCGTCGGCAGGCGTTGACGGCGATACAATTCTGAGTCCCGGCGAGTGCATGAAGAAGGCCTCGGGACATTGGCCGTGCTCGGGTCCAACCCCAGCCGCGCCCGACGGACACCGCACCACCATCGGCACTTTGTAGGCGCCGCCGTGAACGTAGCGCCACATCCCGGCCTTGAGCACGATCTCGTCGCCGGTGGTAAAAAGAAAATCCGCGAACTGCAGCTCGACCACCGGACGCAGTCCGGTTATCGCCGCGCCGACCGCCGCACCCACGAAGGCATTCTCTGAAATCGGCGTGTCGAAAACGCGCTCCTCGCCAAACTGCTCCTGCAACCCGCTGGTGATTTGGAAAATTCCGCCGAAGTTGGCGACGTCTTCGCCGTAGAGCACGACGCTTGGGTCACGCCGCATCTCTTGTTCGAGCGCTTCCTTGATTGCCTGTGCGTATGTGATCGTTCTCATGATTCAGTGCTTCTCGTTTTTCGTTTCGCGGTTTCGTGCGCGGTAATCGCCTCAAGCATACACGTCGTCGAGCGCACTCTCGGGATTGGGCGACGGCTGGTTCTGCATGAACTCGATCGCGCGGTCGATCTGCACGCGCGCATCCTCGTCGATCTCGGCTTTAATCGATTCGACCAGCACCTTCTCGTCCGTCAACTTACGCTCGTAGATAGGAATCGGATCGCGACGCCAATGTTTCTCGACTTCCTCGCGAGAACGATACGAGTCCGGGTCTCCGATCCAATGTCCCCACAACCGATAGGTCTTCGCTTCGAGCAGCGACGGCCCGTTTCCCGCGCGCGCGTGCTTGATCGCTTGATTGACCGCGTCGAAGACCTGCTCGACGTCATTACCGTCGAAGGTCTTGCCCGGCATCGCATATCCGTGGCGCCGATCCGCGATATCCTTGACCGCCGTCGACTTTTCCGTGGACATAGAAACCGCCCAGCCATTGTTCTCGCATAAGAACACCACCGGCAGTTTTCTCACCGCGCAGAAGTTCAAGCTTTCGTGGAAAGTCCCACGGTTCGAGGTTCCATCGCCAAAGAAACACAAGACGACTTTGTCTTCGTGCTTGACCTTAATCGACAGACCCGCGCCGGCCGCAATCGGGAAGCATCCGCCGAGCGTACCGCTTGCACCGAGCACGCCAAGCTCCGGATATACGACGTGCATCACGCCGCCCTTGCCGTGATTGGTCCCGCCTTCTCGTCCCGCGAGATCGCACAGCACTTTTTCGATCGGGATTCCGCGCGCGACCCAATAGGCGACCCCCCGATGCGCATACAGCATGTAGTCGCTCGGCCGCAGCGTCGCGATTGCGGCGACTTGCAGCGCCTCCTGGCCGACGCCCGGATGCATGAAGCCGCCGACTTGTCCGGCCTTGATTAGCTCGGCGATCCTTTCCTCGAGCCGGCGGCTCAAGATGATTTTCTTGTAGATGTCGAGCTTGAGCTTGTTGTCCATCGGGATTTCACCTCTCGGCAGGTCAGTCGAGGCTTCGTGCGCGCTTTTGCGAAATAGCCAATGGGTTTGTGCGCATCACTCCAGCCGGTAAAAGCGCAGCGCGTTTTGCGTCAAGATATTGTCGCGGGCGCTCTGCGACAGTACGCCCAGCGCGCGCGTCACTTCCTTGACCACGCCCGGATACGTACAGTCGAAGTGCGGATAGTCGGATCCCCATAGAACGTTGCGCTCGACACCAAGCTCGACCATGGCTTTGAGCGTGCTCTCGTCGGGATCCATCGACACATAACATCGCTCGGCGAAATACTCACTTGGCTTGCGCTTCAGCCACGGTACATAGGTACCCATTTTCTCGTAGTGGCTATCCATTCGGTCCAGCCAGTAGCCGACCCACCCTATTCCCGACTCGAGAAATCCGACGGTCAGTCTTGGAAACCGCGCGAGCACGCCGCCGCAGATCACATCCATGCACGCTGCCTGCTGTTCGAACGGATGACACACCATGTGGAAGAAGAACGGATCGTGATAGCGGTCTCCGCCCATCGTTGGCATTCGGGTGCCGAAACTGCCGTGCACCGCGACCGGGATGTCGAGTTCCTGCGCCTCGCGCCAGAACGGATCGTACGCAGGATCGTTGAGGCGCCGCCCATTGAACGGATTGGGTCGGACGAAAACCGCCTTGAAACTTAAGTCGCGCACCACGCGGCGCATCTCACGCACCGCTTCATCGACGCTTTGAATCGGCATCGGCGCGACACCAAACAGTCGTTTCGGATACGGCCCGCAAAAGTCGCCGAGCCAGTTGTTGTAAGCGCGGCACGCGGCGGCAGCGAGCCGCGGGTCTGTCAGGTCGCCATACAGCAGCCATAGCGATGGATACAGAACTGCGACGTCGATTCCCTCCTCATCCATCACTTTGATTCGCGCATGCGGATCGTAACCACCAGGCAGCAGGTCGTCCCAGGTGATTTTGCGCGCACGCTCGATATCGGACAGGCCCCCCGGCATCATCGAGGCGGCAACCGGCAACGACGGGCGGCTGCGGTTCTCGCCGTTGATCCAGAGCTCGTCGTTTCCCGTTTGATTGCGGCGAATCTGGATCATCTGCTCGCGAAATTCGGGTTCGGTGTACTCCGACCACAGCGCGCGCGGCTCCACGATATGTCCGTCCGCATCGATTATCCGGATCATGGGCAAGCCCTCCTTCAAGCCGGTCCTCTAGTGCTCAACGAATTGAATCAACGCCCCGCCGGACGAAGTTGTCAAGCACTGGACAGTTCGCACGCGAATCACGTTTAGTATGTGGCTTCGGGAGTGGGCGCAGCGGAGGTCCAAAGAGGACTAGGCCTTGGCTTCTACTTCAAGTACGTCGCGCGATGGCTGCCGGATTGACGCGGCTAACCCAGCGCACCGGACGCCACCAATTCGCTGATTTGCGTTTCGTCGTACCCGAGGATGCTTTCGAGCACGTGTTGATTGTCCTGGCCGAGCATGGGAGCAGCGCGGCTGACGACGGCAGGGGTACGCGAGAGTCTCGCGCGAGGACCCTCGACCGTGAATTTGCCGAGGCTGGGATGATCCAGCGCTACGAAATGGCCGCGATGCGCGAACTGCGTATCCCGGTACGCATCGGCGCTGTTCTGCACCTGATGGGCGGGAACGCCAAGCGCCTGAAGGCGGGATTCAATCACACCGCGATCGAGTGCGTGGGTCCAGGCAGCTATGCACGAATCGATGGCGTCGCGATGCTCGAGCCGTCCAGCGGCGAGCGCGTAGCGCGAGTTGCGGGAAAGGTCTTCATTTTCAATTGCGGTGCAAAGGCGGCGCCAGTCGTCATCGCTGCGGCAGACGATCGCGACCCATTGGTCATCGCCAGCGGCTGGATAAACGCCATGGGGCGCGAAGATGGCGTCGGAATTTCCGACCCGTCCGTTGACACGGCCGTTCGCCGTGTAGTCGAGAATCGCCGGCGCGAGAAAATGAATCGCGCATTCAGCCTGCGACTGATCGATATATTGACCTTGGCCGGTGCGCCGCCGATGGTCGAGCGCCGCAAGAATCGCAATCGCTGTGTAACGTGGCGCCACGTAGTCCGTGTACGCGCCGAAGACCCCGGCGGGAGCGCGGTCAGGCCATCCGGTGAGATTGTGAAATCCCGAAATCGCGGCTGCCATGTTGCCGAAGCCGGCGATTTTCGCAAGCGGTCCGGACTGTCCCATCAGGCACGAGCTGAGCATGATGAGGTTCGGGTTGACCTTGCGCAGCGACTCGTAGTCGAACCCCCAAGCGCGCATCGCCTTGGGAGAGAAGGACTCGGTGACGACGTCGGCCCATCGCACGAGATCGTGCACGACCGCGCGCGCGGCGCGATTCCTGAGATCGAGCGAGATTCCTAGTTTGCCGGCGTTGCAATTGGCGAACATGCCCGAGCTGTCGGGGCCGAGTTTGTTGTCCAGATACGGCTGGAGCGTGCGCGCGGCATCGATTCGGGTGGGCGACTCGATTCGCACGACGGTCGCGCCATAGTCGGCAAGAATCCGGGTCGAGGCGGGACCGGCCATGACCCACGTGAAGTCGCAAATTTTGACGTCCTTGAGCGGGAGGTCGTCACGCATCAGATGATCCCCGTTTGTGTGAGTTCGGCCATCTCGCGCTCGCTCAAGCCGAGTTCGTCGCGATAAATTTCTGAATTGTGCTCGCCGATCGACGGTGGCCGGAGTCGATACTCGATCGGCGTTGCGCTGAATTTCGCAAATGGTCCCGGGTAGCGAAATGACTGACCGAGTTCGGGATGCGCGACATCCTGGAAGTAGCCGCGCGATTCGAATTGCGGGCTTTCGACTACTTCCTCGATGGTCGTGACCGGGGTGATCAAAAATCCGCGGTCGACCGCGAGCTGTAGTAACTCGGCCTTGGTGTGGCTGCACGTGAATTTCCGGACGATCTCTTTGACGCGCTCGAATTCCGAAAGCGGTTCGGCACCGCTTAACAGCTGCTCGCCGTATGCGATCCAATCCTTGTCGCGCGTGGCTTCGTCGCAAAATCCCTGCTCGCAGAGGAAGTGCATCAGCTTGGCGGTAAAGATGCCGAGCGCGGAGCCGAACAGAAACGTCATCGCGACATAGCCGTCCTTCGCAGGCCATACCAGCGGAATGTCGAGCGGGCCAAATTTTACACCGCCCGACATCCTTCGCGCTTCTGGCGAGCCGAGCGGCGCCGCGAGGATGTACGCCTGCGTCGCCATCGCAACCGATTGCTGCGCCGCCACGTCGATGTGTTGACCGAGGCCCGAGCGTGCGCGTTCGTGATGGGCCACAAGCGCGGCCACGGCAGCGTCGGCGGATGCGTGCAGGTAAGCCTGCGGAATGCAAAGGCGCACGGGCGGGCGATCCGCATCGCCGGCCAGGATAAGTGGTCCTCCAGCGGCCATGATGATCAGATCGCTGTCGGCATAACTCGCCTTGGGCCCGTCCTGTCCGAATGGAGTGATCGAAACGTAAATGAGCGCGGGATTGATTCTGGTAAGATCGGCGAAACCGAGTTTGCGTTCCGACAGATAGCGGGGATTGTGCGACTCGATGAGAAAATCTGCGTACTCGATGAGGCGGCGCAGAAGATCGCGGCCGCCGTCTCGTTCAATATCAAGCGTGATAGCTCGTTTGTTGCGATTGTACGCCCACCAATACAGCGAGCGGTCGGGATGCGGCGCGTCCTTGTAGAACGGACCGATACTGCGTGCAGAGCATCCGCCGGGAGGCTCGACTTTGATGACGTCGGCGCCCATGTCGCCGAGCATCTGGCCGCATAGAAGACCGCGCTCAGTGGTGAGATCGAGCACGCGATATGGGCTGAGCACCGACATGAAACTTCAGCGTTCGATTCTTACCTTTCGCTTCTCAAATCTTGGTCCGGCCTGAATTCCTTCGCAAATCTAGACGGCCTCGCATAGCGTGAAGGGCGTGGTGAATGGTTCCGACGGACGGCTGGCGCGGCGCAATCCAGGTTTTGCGAAGCGACAGGTTCAGAGCCCTTGCATGAATTTGACCAGCAACTCGTTGACCTCCCGAGGCCGCTCCTGCTGCACCCAATGGCCGCATCCGCTGAGCACGTGCGAGCCACGCAACCCGGGCAACGTCTTGCTGAAGTTAGCGATCGCCGCGCCACCCCATCGTGTCGGCCCGTCCTTCTCGCCGCCGACGAACAGCGACGGCACGGTGATCGGCTGCCCCGTAAACGCAGCCAGATCTTCCCAGTCGCGGTCCACGTTGCGATACCGATTGAGTCCGCCGCTGAGGCCGGTGCGCTCAAATTCGCTGACGTAGAAGTCGAGGTCTTCAGCCGTCAACCAGCCGGGCAGCTTTTCCGGGATCGTGAGCCGGTCGCGCATCCTGCCACCATGAGGAATCGTGGCCATGGTGCCGCCGGCCGCCGGCGCGGGCGCATCGCCTGAGGCACTGTAGTAAAAGCCCAGCAGCCACCCTTTGACGTCCGGCTCGATCTCGGCTTCGGCGCGGCCCGGCTGCTGAAAGTACTCAATGTAGAATTCCTCCTTGCCACCCATCACGCGGAATGCCTCGCTTGGCCGGCGCGCTCCTCGGGGTGAATAGGGGACGCTCAGGAGCGCCACCGCGTGGAAGACGTCGGGGCGCAACAGTGCGGAGTTTGCCGCGATCGGGGCGCCCCAGTCGTGGCCGACGATAGTCGCGCTCTTCTCACCGAGCGCCTCGACCACGCCCAAGTTGTCGGCAACATGCTTCGTCATCCGGTACTCGTCGATTCCCGCTGGCGCCGACGAGCGACCGTAACCGCGCACATCGATCGCCGCCGCGCGGTAGCCCGCATTAGCGAGCGCATGAAGCTGATGCCGCCACGAGTACCACGATTCGGGAAAGCCGTGGACCATCAGAACGAGCGGACCCTTGCCCGCCTCGACGAGGTGGATGCGAATACCGTTGGCCATTACGACGCGGTGCTTGAGTTCAGCCATCTGTGCAGACTCCTGAGCGAAGTAGCCGAACTCTATCTCAGGTCAGCACGACGATCAAAACGGAGCTGAAGATCTAGCGCGATCTTCCTGGCGAGCGGCGCGCTTTTGATTGGTGGAATACACGGCTGATTGCGCAGACGCTGCATCGGATATAGTCGTTCAGGACGTTTGAACGCGTCCAATCTTCCAATCAGGAGAAGTCTTGTCCAAACTGTCGACAACAGAGGTCCCGGAATCCTTTCTTCAACTCCATCGTTGCTTGAGCAGTATGATGGGACGTCAGTCTGCACAAGTAAAGAAGTTGCGAATTCTTCCTCCAACTGCAGCCCAGTTGGCGCGCGCCGCAGAGAATCGACCGGAATTTCTTCGAGCAGTCCCTGATTTGTTCGGCCTCGGAACCCCCAAGGAATATTCTTCTCGAAGGGTTTGGGAAGACCACCTGGTTTTTGCCAGAAAGGTGGTGCCGGAACTCTTGCAGCGCACTCGATACTACCACGGCGTAGTCAGTGGGAAGGGACCCGATCCGTACTACGAAGCAATCGTGAGAAGAACCGCGCCGGCGAACCGATCGCTCACAATCCTCTACTTGCTGGACAAATGCCGATTCTCAAAGAAGTGCTTCCGTGTCGCGGGTCATTCAATCGAACGGCTATCCCAAAGTGAACTTGGAAGACTAGGACCTTCAAGTGAAGTGTGCGCCGACTTCTTTCCGGACGAAAGTATCGACTCGAAAAGTCTGGCTGACTACTGGTTCGTGAGAATTACAAAGTCAGCTTATACAGCTTACAACTACGATCTTGACGGTGAAGAGCAACCGGACAATGGCAGGCACGAGCTTACGGATAGCAAGATCGTTCAATTTGAAGTTGCGGCCGGGCACTTCGCAACGGGAGCGCAGACTCAATTTTCCCTGCCGAATCACTTGGAGGTATTGCTGGGCTTGGCTCTGTACAGTCCCGCATTTTTTGAGATCCCTGCTATTCTCGTTTGTGAACCGAAGTGGCGCAGAATCTACATTGACCTTTGTCGACCCTTGTGAAAGACGCGTATCATGGCCGAAGTCTTTTGGTTCATGGCAAAAATCTCGACAAGGCTCTGGACTTGACCAAGCTCCGGCGACTCTGCCAGCGGACGCTCGCGCTTGTGATTTGCTGCTTCGCGACGGATGGAACATTCAAGCTCGATACATTTATCCGAGACCTCGCCATTTCGAGCGCGGTCAAGGAGAAAGTCAAAGAACTGCAAACTGCAGTCTTCCCTCTGCTTTCAGACAATACTTCACTCGCTGACTATACGATTTTGGAGCGTCGCAGAGGCCAGAGCGCTGTCGAGAGTTGATGCACGGCACCAACTCACTCCACAACGAGTTGTTGACCAATTGCGTCTCGGTTCGCGCGGATTTCCTCGTCTTGCTGATGTCCCTCAAAGAGGGCTGGGGTTTTTCGCAACAAGAAGTGCGCTAGCGTATAGACCGAACTCGGTTCCGTCCGGCTCCTGAGAGGCGATTTGGAGCGCCGCGAGATCATCTCCAAAGTCCGGGTGTCGAAAAGCGGCGTGCGATCGGGAGGCCGGCAATTTTCGCGCGGGGCTCTTTACGAGCTGCTGTCGAACCCGATCTACGTCGGCGAAATCCGCCACAAAAAGGAACGCCATCCGGGGCAGCACGAGCCGATAGTGGGCCGCGAGCTATGGGAGAAGGTACAGCGACGCTTGTGCGATCAGGGGCCACCCATCGCGAACGCCCGACCAGGGCGCCGTCCAGCCCGCTTGCAGGGAAACTGCTGGACGAGAACGGCGAGCCTCTGTATGTGCAAGGCGCGGTAAAAGGCGCCCGCCATTATCGCTACTACGTCTCGCGCGGATTGGTCAGGGGGTCGGTACAAGATGACCGGCGCGGGTGGCGCGTAGCTGCACCGGAGCTTGAGCGAGCCGTCGGCGCTGCGACTCAGCAGATTCTCGGTGATCGAGCGGCAATCGCTGGAGCGATTGAGGAGTTCAACATCGATGCGAGCCGATTGCCTTCGATATTCAAGGCCGCCGAAGCCTGGATTCAAAGCCTGCGGTCGGAATCGGAAGCCGCTCCTGCGCTGGTCCGGCTGATCGAACGCGTCGGACTCAAGCAGGACGGCATCCAAGTTTCGATCAAATTGCCGATCCCATCGGATGAAGGCCGTGATGCCGCGACTCCGAACGAACTTGCGCTAGCTCGATTCGTCCCGATGCGGATGAAGCGGCGTGGCGTTGAGATGCGGCTGATCATTGATGGTGACGCCATGCCAGCGGCCCGCGTCGATCTACCGCTGCTCAACACAACCGCCCGTGCCCATCGATGGTCCAATGATCTGCTGGAGGGCCGAGCAAGGTCGATCGGCGAGATCGCCAGGCGAGAACATCTTACGGGCCGTCACGTGCGGCGCGTAATGCGGCTGGCGTTCCTGGCGCCCAGGATCGTCGAGGCGATCGCCGAAGGCCGCCAGCCTCGGGACCTCTGCGCCCTCGCCATGACCCAAAGGATTGATCTGCCCCCGCTCTGGAGCGCGCAAGAGCGTGCTCTGGATGTTCGATAGCCCACGCCGGCCGAGCTGCTTCCACGCGCCCTGGCTGGGTGCGTCCCGGGTTCCCGCTAGACGTCGGCCGGCTCACAGATGGAACCACCGAAATCGCGAACAGAGAATTTTGTGGGATTTTCCCGCCCAGCCGCTGCCGGTGGCATTCTCTGGTTTCACCGCCGCGCGTGAATCGCGCCCCACGTGCCGATTTCACTGCTTCTCCAAAAAGTAGTGAAACATGCCAGACTGTATGGCGGATGACGCAGTCTGAATCGAACCCGTCTCTGCGTCAAATTCCCTGATAAACAGGGAAAGAACAGGGAATTCATGCGATTTCAGGCGCGATCCAAGCGATAGAGGCCCGAAAAGTTGAGGATCGGCTTGGGTTTTTTGGGCAAATTCCCTACTCAACGTAACAGGGAATTATTTTTGGGTAACAGGGATTTATTTCCGCAGATCAGGGAATTTACAGGATGGATCAGGGAAATCAGTAATTCGCCACACACAGGGTCACTGCGCAACGGCGGGCCACGACCGCGCGTTGACGCTCGCCTGTTCCCCGTCAGCACAAGTTGGACAGTTTAAGGCGATTGAGTAAGAGAGAGTTTTTGGCTCATCTTTAACCGCGGAAGGAGCGGGAGATGAGATCGAAAATCGATACGCAGTCGGAAGAGGCGGAGAAGGCGGTACGCGATATCAGGCGGGCAACCCGGCGGCACTTCTCGGCTGAGGACAAGGTCAGGATCGTGATCGCGGGCCTGCGCGGCGAGGACAGCGTGGCCGAGCTGTGCCGCAAGGAGGGGATTAACCAGAACCTCTACTATCGCTGGTCCAAGGACTTCCTGGAGGCGGGCAAAAAGCGACTGGCAGGCGATACCGCACGCGAAGCGACCAGCGATGAAGTCAAGGGCCTGCGAGCGGATAGCCATCAGCTCAAGGAGCTGTTGGCCGAGCTGATGATGGAGAACCGCCTGCTTAAAAAAAGCGTGCTGAGCGATGGGGAGTCCGATACATGAGGTACGCGGCCGCCGAGAAGCTGGAGATCATCCGGCTGGTCGAGCAGTCGTCGTTGCCGGTGCGGCGCACCTTGGACCAGCTCGGAATCCCGAGCTCCACGTTCTATTGCTGGTACGATCGTTATCGCGCCGGTCAGGCTGAGGGGCTGCAGGATCGCCCACCGGCGCCGCGGCGGGTGTGGAACAAGCTCCCGGCCGCAGTGACCCAAAAGATGCTCGAACTCGCGCTCAAGGAGCCGCAGCTGTCACCGCGAGAGTTGGCCGTCTCGTTCGTCGACCAGCAGCAGTACTTCGTCTCGGAAGCCTCGGTTTACCGGCTTCTGAAAGCGCACGACCTGATCACCAGTCCGGCCTTCATCCTGCTCAAGGCCGCCGACCATTTCGCCCAGCCAACCACCGCACCCAATCAACTCTGGCAGACCGACTTTACCTACCTGCGGGTGATTGGCTGGGGCTGGTTCTATCTGTCGACCGTGCTTGATGACTTCTCGCGCTACATCCTGGCCTGGAAGCTGTGCACCACCATGACCGCCACCGATGTCTCCGACACGCTGGCGATGGCGCTGCGCAATTCCGGCTTGGAGCGGGTCCGCGTTCGTCACCGTCCGCGTCTGCTGAGCGATAATGGGCCGTCGTACGTGTCGGCCCAGCTCGGCTCCTGGCTCGCGGAGCACGGCATGACCCATACCCGCGGCAAGCCCTATCACCCGATGACCCAAGGCAAGATCGAACGCTACCACCGCTCGATGAAGAACCAGATCCTGCTCGAGAACTATTACCTGCCCGGTCAACTCGAAGCGCGTCTAGCTGAGTTCGTCGATTACTACAACTCGCGCCGCTACCACGAAAGTCTCAACAACCTTACCCCGGCTGATGTCTACTTCGGCCGTGGTCCAACGATTCTGTCCCGGAGGGAAAATGTCAAACTGAAAACCATCGAAGGCCGACGCCGGCTGCATCACTCAATCGCAGCCAAAGCTTCAACCCAGATGGACCAGATCCTCTCTTAATTCCGATGCCAACTTGTCCAATAGGTTCTGACGACGTACAGGTGGGAACTATCTTTTTCTCGTATCGGCCGACGCCGAGCGCGATTTTGGCGGGCCTGATTGCGGCGGCGACGATTGGCGTAGCGGGTGGGATGCTGCCCGCGTGGCGGGCGGCACGGATCGGAGTAATCGAGTCGATTCGGGAAGCGTGATGTTGGGCAAGTTGTTCATTATCGCTCTACGCAACCTGCGCCGTCAGCGCCGGCGTGCGATTTTCACCGCGCTCAGTTTCGCGGTCGCAGTGTTCATCTATACCGTTCTCATAGCCGTGCCGGTTTCGATGGACCGGATTGCCGAGGGCGCTTCCAAGGGCCTCCGGCTGATCGTGACCGAACGCAACAACCAGGCTCTTCCGGCGCGCTACTGCGGTCCTATCAAGAAACTCCCCCACGTGATGGGATGCGCCCCGGAAATCCTGTGGACCGGCATCTATCGAGACCCGCGCAACGCGATCGTCATGTACGGAGTGACTTCGGATATTACCACCGTGAGCGGCAGCAGCGACTATCAGGTTCCGCCCGCCACAGCGAAGGAATTCGGTTCCGATCGACGCTACGCGATTGTAGGCAGCGTGCTGATGAAGGAGCAGGGCTGGAAGCTCCGTCAGCCGGTCACGCTCCGCGACCCGGAGAATCCGAAGCTGACACTGACCGTCATTCCGATCGTTGAGTTGCCGACCGAGTATCTCGCGCGGGTCTTCTATTTCAATCGCGTGCTGTTTGACGACGCGATAAAAAATCTGTTCGGCGCCGATGTACAGAACCGAGCTTCCTTTCTAGTGGTACGAGTCGATCACGCGGAAAATATGGGGCTGGTCGCCAGCATGATCGACGAAAACTTCCACAACTCGGAAGCCGAAACCGAGACTGAAACGGAATCCGATTCGGTGGCCGGCGTCGTTAGCGGCATCGGCGATGTCAAACCAATCATCTACGGCCTCTGTGTCGTCATCCTCCTGACCGTTCTGCTGATCGCCGGGAACTCGATGGCAATGATGGTCCGCGACCGCACCGGCGAAGTCGCCGTGATGCGCGCACTCGGATTCCGGCGGATGCATGTCGCAATACTGCTGCTGAGCGAAGCGGCTTTGATTGGGCTGGTAGGCGCGTCGCTCGGAGCCGCGCTGGCGTTATGGATGTTCGGAAAGAGGGTCTCCCTAGGCGCCGTGACCGGGATGATGGGCTATGTGGCCGTGCGGCCTGAGACTGCGATAGCCGCGGTCGCGGTCGCGGCTATGGTGAGTATCGCGAGCGCGATCCTGCCGGTTATGGGCGCGGTGCGAATCGAACCGGCGCTCGCATTTCGTAAAGTGATCTAAGAAGGTGTTCAGGCGGCGACAGGATCCGTAGACCTTAGGCACTTGATGGACGCTTTTAGGGGCGCCAGCGCGTACAATATCCGAATGAACTCCGATCTGGTGCACTTCACAAAAACAGACGATATTCAACGCAAGATGGGTGCGTTGTTCGCGAGAGAAAAGGAAAGGCTCTCGGGTCTGTTGCCTGATGTCGATATCCAACACATTGGGAGCACGGCCGTGCCGGGAACGCTCTCGAAGGGCGACTTGGACATCAATGTCCGGGTGACGTCAGAACAGTTTCCCGTCCTCATCGAGAAGCTCAAAACGATTTACGAGGTAAATCAGCCCGAGAACTGGACGAACGGGTTCGCGAGCTTCAAGAATGATTTTCGGGAACTTGGTGTCCAGGTGACAGTTATCGGTACCCTGGACGACTGCTTCGTCGCCCAGCGGAACTATTTCCTCAATCATCCTGAAGCGGTCACTGAATACAACGAGCTGAAGAGAAAATTCGAGGGCAACAAAATGAATGATTATCAGAAAGAAAAGGCCAAGTTCTTTGAGGCACTGGAGACAAGTCGGTTGGTGTACGTCGTCAGAACATCATACCCGCCTTAGCGTACGATTTTCCCCTTTTTCTGAGGCGACCCTCCTAAAAGGACAAATCGTGCAGTTACCCGCTTACCGCCTCTGCTTGCTCGACTAGGATTCAGGATCTACAATGTCCTAGACGAGTCGGAGAAGGAAGACAATGCGCACTCCACGGTCGGAAATTCCACGGTTGCTCGAATTGAGCAAAGATCCCGATTCTAGACTACGGCGCAAAGCTATTCAGGCTTTGTGTCCGTGTGAAGTTAAGAGTCACGATCCAGAGATTTGGCAGCGATTCCTAGAGATGGCCGACGATCCTGATCCATGGGTTCGCCGATGGGTTGTTCACGTGTTGTGCGACGGCTCTCCATCGATATACGAGACGCGCATACTTGCCGCTCTTGAGAAGTTTCAACACGATGCAGACGTGCGCGTGAGAAAGCCGGCCCGCAAGGCCCTCGCTGCTCACAGACACTCTGGTACGTTTAACGTCCTCTAAATTCAAAACCGCCCGCTACCCACGGCCCGGCATTGGGCGGTTTTGAAATTCGATAGTGACCTAATTTCCAGTGCTACCCTAAACCAATCCAGCATTACGCATAGCGTCGATTGGGTCGGTGTTCGGGTACTGCTCCCAAAATCGGAAAATAGCCCTCGTCAATGCGCGACGTTCCTCAAAGTGTGTCGCGCTGAGCTTTCGCGCCAATTCTCTAGCAGGCTGTTGAAAAACCCCTCTTCGATCGGATCGACGGATCATTTTGCATCTGTATAGTGGAAGGAAGCGAAATGGGATGAGGTTGAGGAGGAAGCGGAAGATGAGGGGACACGATAGGCCACAGGTTACGATGTTGACGCTGGTGAACCCTGAGCAGCGGGTTCCGGGCAATCATCCGATCAGGCTGATCAAGGCGCTGGCCGAGGTGGCACTCAAGGAACTCTCGCCATTGTTCGAGCAGATGTACAGCGAAGTGGGCCGGCCCTCGATTCCTCCGGAGCGGTTGTTGAAAGCCTCGCTCTTGATGGCGCTGTACACGGTGCGCAGCGAGCGGATGTTCTGTGAGCAGTTGGATTACAACCTTTTGTTTCGCTGGTTCCTGGATCTGAACTGGGACGAGCCGGGCTTCGACCACTCCAGCTTTAGTCGCAATCGGGCGCGCTTGCTGGAGCACAACGTGGCGGGCGAGTTCTTCCGCACCGTGGTGGCGGAGGCGCGCGAACTGAAGCTGACCAGCGACGAGCACTTTACGGTGGACGGGACGCTGATCGAGGCGTGGGCGTCGCTCAAGAGCTTTCGTCCCAAGGGTGAGCAGCGCAGTGATCGGACGCCGCCGGATGATCCCGGCAATCCGAGCGTGAACTTCCACGGCGAGCGGCGCCAAAACGCGACTCATCAGTCGACCACCGACCCCGAAGCGAGGCTGGCGAAGAAGGGCGCCGGCAAAGAGGCCAAGCTCTGTTACAGCCAAAGTGTGCTGATGGAGAATCGCAACGGGATAATGATCGATCTGCGAGTGGCTCAGGCCACTGGTCGGGCCGAATGCGAGCAAGGGCTTCAGATGCTTCAACAGCTGCGCGGGTCGAGCCGGATCACAGTTGCCGGCGACAAGGGTTACGATGTTGCCGGGTTCGTGGCAGGCTGTCGCGATCTCAACGTCACTCCCCACGTGGCGCAGAATGAGCTGCGGCGGGGTGGCTCGGCACTCGACCATCGCACCACCAGTTGGCCCGGATACGCGGTGAGCCAGCGCATCCGCAAGCGGGTCGAGGAGATCTTCGGCTGGATCAAGACGGTCGGGAACTTCCGCCGCACGCGCTATCGGGGCCTGGAGCGGACCAGTTTCGCCGCCTACCTGGTCGGTGCCGCCTACAACTTGCTGAGGATCGCGAAGCTCTGTCCCGCCGGATGAACCCAGCCGCAAGCAAACTCCACCTGCCACGGCCAACCCCCTAACTACCCGACTCGCGACCTCAATACGCACTTCCCACCATCATCAGACCCAAGCCAATTCCTGATTCAACCCTTTCATCAACACCCTGTTAGAGTGCAAATGCGCCTTGCGCCGTATTTTTCGAGCGTAGCGTCTGCGCGCGCCGCTTAAATTGGGACCGTGCATCAGGAGTGCACCTGTGGCTCCTCAAAACTTAATCTGCTGTAAACGAGACTCCAAAGGTGGCCGGGCTGGCTGGCGGCGTCGGCCAACAGGCGGTTCACGTTCGCGGTTTCTTCGCTTCCGGCCAATATCATTTGCGCTAGTGACGTTGCGATTAGAGTGATTTCTCGCGGATAAGGTTTTAAGGAGCCACAGGTCAAGAAGGTCGGACTTTTAGACGCTTCCTCTGTTTTCAGTTGGCGGGTATAGCCACCGGCCACGGGCATCGCATTGCGGTGCTTCCACTCTTAGGCGGGCTGCATCATTGATACGTCGGGCTTTAGGTTTTGACTTAAGGCAGAAGGGTTGATTGCTATTGCGGATCGCCGAGCTGCAGCAACTGCTTGCCGAAGTTTGCTCCTGTGAACAGGCGGATTATTGTTTTGGGTGCGTTCTCCAAGCCTTGTTGCAGGTCGATCTGGTTTTTTAGTTTGCCTTCTGCGTACCACTTCGACATTTCGGTTATCGCTTCGGGAAAGCGCTTGGCGAATTGGGACACCAGGAAGCCCTCCATCCGCGCGCCTCGCGTGATCAGATTGAGGTAATTGCGCGGCCCGGCGGGCGGTTTCGTGCCGAAGTCGTTGTACTGCGAAATCGCTCCGCACAGCACGACCCGCGCGCCGTTGGCAATCCGCGCGAGCGCGCGATCGAGGATCTCGCCGCCTACGTTGTCGAAGTACACGTCGATGCCCTTTGGGCAATACTTAGTCAGAGCCGCACTTACCTTCTCATTCTTATAGTCAATCGCGGCGTCGAAGCCCGCCTCTTTCAATAGCCAGTCGCACTTTTCGGGTCCGCCCGCGATACCAACTACACGGCATTCCTTGATTTTGGCTATCATCCCGGCCACCGAACCGGTTGCGCCCGCAGCGCCCGAGACTACGAACGTTTCTCCGGCTTTTGCCGCACCGACCGCGAGCGTGCCGAAGTAGGCCGTCAGGCCCGTGGTTCCGAGCAGCGAGAGCGCCAGGATCGGGTCGGCGCCGCGCGGCAGCTTCCGCAATCACATCAGCCTTCGCCGCTGGTGCCGCGTAGTCCTCCCATCCGAAGAGTCCCTGCACGAGGTCGCCCTTGGCAAATCCGGGACGTTTGGAATCTAGGACCTGTCCTACGGTGCCTGCCTTCATCGTCTGGCCGAGCGGAAGCGCCGGGATGCAGGTGTGATCGACATCCAGCCGCGCTGCGTGGGATCGAATGAGAAGGCGAGGTTGCGGACGAGGACCTGCGATCTTTCAGCGCGGGGACGGCGGTTTCATTCCAGCGGAAATCGCTTTCCTTGATCATCCCGTGCGGCCGCGCCACCAGCAGCCATTGCCGATTCTTCAGTTCTGCCATCTGAATTCCTTTAATCCGACAGTATTTTCACGGTTCGCAATCCTCCGGACTTATCCGATAAGCATGGCTCAGACAAGGAAGGTGACTGTGGCGAAACCCGCCGTGGGTTGGGGTGCAGGCGCGGTCGCTCAGGTAACGCACCGCATCCGCCGAACCCGCTTCTTCGCATGCACTACTCGCCCTTGAAATTGGCCGCCCGTTTTTCGACAAACGACTTTGCACCTTCGAGATGATCCTTCGACGTGAGCATCAGGTGCTGCCCGTGGCGCTGGTAGTCGAAAAAGTATGGCAGATTAAGATTCAGCCCGACGCGCAAGGTCTCCTTCGCCAGACGCTGCGCGAGCGAGCCGCGCCGCGATCTTTTTCGCGAACGCGGCGGTCGCCTCTCCGAGCTGCGCGTGCGGCACGACTTTGTTCACCATCCCGATTCGCTCGGCTTGCGCGGCGTCGATGATGTCGCCGCTCAAGATCAGTTCGTACGCGCGTGCGAGTCCCACCAGGCGGGGCAGCACAAGCAATCCGCCCGCCTCGGGAATCAATCCGCGTCGAATGAAAACCTCGCCGAAGCGCGCCTGGTCGGAACACACGCGCATATCGCACATCAGCGCGATGTCGCATCCGTAGCCGACGGCGGCGCCGTTGACCGACGCGATGGTCGGCTTTGGATAGGTCACGAGCAAGTCGAGTGCGACGGGACGATGCTCGCGCCATTCCTCGACCTCAGTGCGCTTGGCCGGTTTGGCGTCGCGGAACTCGGGATCGAGGAAAATTTCCTTGACGTCGTCGCCCGCGCAGAAGCCGCGCCCGCGCCCGTGAGCACCACGACGCGCACGCTGTCGTCCGCCTCGGCGTCGCGCAACGCGTCGAGCATCTCGCCGTAAGTTTTGATCGTGCAGGCGTTCATAACCTGCGGGCGATTGAGCGTGATGGTCGCGACGGCGTCGCGCTTGTCGTAGAGAATGTCGTTGTACGGCATGGCGATGGCTCCTTATGCGATTACGGATGTGTGAGCTATTTCAATGAAATGTGTTCTATGCGGAAAGACAAGATTTGGCATTGAGCGGTTTACGATCAGCCCGAATCAAGTTCTGCTTATTTTATCTTCGATCGCAAAGCCCAACCAAGCGAATGAGTGCTTGCGGGCACGGTACCCGCTCGATTCTCCCATAGCGAGCGAAAGCTCATCGATGGGAGAATTTATCATGTCGAAAATAAACCGAATTATCGCGAGTCTTTTGCTTGTTGGCGCGCTCTTCGTCGTTCCCGGTTGCGCGTCGCAGCAGGCCGAGAACACTACGAACGCGGTAACCGATTCCACATCCAACACTGTGGGCTCGGTGCTCGATGCCGTCGGCTCGGTGATCATGTATCCGTTCAACCTGGTCGGCGATTTGTTCTCGTAGAGAACAGTCCACAACTGTTCACGCGGCTAAATGGTTTTGCAGCTGTTCGTGTGTCAGCACCCTTTCGCTCCCCCCTACAAGCGCGAGCGCGGCGGAGGTTCATGTATTGCTTCTAGTAGCGTTCCGTCGTTCGCGTCAATCGCGCTCAGCGATTATCGGACGCAACCGCCGTGCGCCGATCGCAAATCTCAGGCCCGCGAGCACGCTCGCGCTCGATGACGATTTGGCAGTGCTCTAGATTCGCACGAATGGCACCAGCATCGCGGTCGTGCGTGCATAGGCGTCATCGGCATCTTCGCCCAGTTCTGCGCGCAAGAAGCGTTCCTCCTGTGGGTGGCGAATTACTGATTTCTCCAGAATCAGCAATTCGCCACACACAGGCGGCGGCTACCTACCCGGGTCAAGCGAATGAACGCTGTCAGTGATCGGCTTTTTCGAATCAATCTTCTACCGGTTAACCGTCAATTGACGGTATAGCCGCGCCCCTGCAGACAGGCCGACATCGCTCGCATGTATGCGTCTCTCCCAGGACTAGACGCCGCCGCTGCGTCAGCTCTTCTGTCAGCTTCTCGCATTCTTTCGTCTCGACGGCGGAAACCGCCAACCATGCCCCCCATTGCTGCCCCGGCAGCTGCTCCCTTGCCGGCGTTACCCGTAATCGCACCACCAACCGCTCCGAGCGCGGCTCCGCGAGCGGCTCCTTGTAGCACGGGAGGAGGCGACGACGACGGACGCTGGCTGGTGGACCGGGAGTTTGCGCTCTGCGGCCTACTTGGGTCGAATCCGGTTTGTTGTACCGCCCAGGAATGGCATTCATACCGGTCCTTATCCTGCTGGGCTTGGTTCTGTCCTTTCGCGGGATAGATAAACATGTCAGTTTGCGCGCTCGCTATTGGGGGCCGAAGAGATAGAAAAATTGAGAGGCCAGACGCCACACCGACCAGAAACCTGAACTTCAGCGAAATTGTCATTTCTTTTCCTCTCCTATCGCGATGAATGATGGGTACGACCGCTTCAATTTGGGGGCTGTGCCTTGCGCGCTCGCCGGACACAGCACCTTAGCTTTTCGTCGATGCACGGCGGCAGGTTAGTGGCTGCCCCCGCCGCGTGCGTAACTAGAAATCGCGACAGCCCTCCACCTCGAATTTGCTCGAAGTTGTAACTGATTTTGGGCTGCGGCGAGCACAGATTCAACCAGGCGGCCTAGTCCACCACCTCGAAATCCTTTTCCTCTTTGGCTTTGTCCGTGTCCGGCGCGGTCAGGGTGATGATCACTTTGTCGATTTGGCCGGTAAACGGAAAGTGGTCTTTCTTTTTGTAGTTCTTCGACACGGGTGTCCCGTTGTCCACACCTACATCGAAGGTCTCGCTGAGAGAGAAGCTGCCCGGGACAGTTTTGTCGAGGGCTCCTTCCGCTACTTTGTTACCGTTCACGTATAACTCTCCAATGCCCTTCAGCATTCCGGTTTTGATGAAATTGAATTTCAGATCGACTTTGCCGGTGGGCAACGGCGGTGAGACGATCGCGTATCGCGCGACGTTGAAGTAATTGTACTCGTAGTGCAGCTTGTGGTCGGCGATGAACAGGGTGTATCCGCCATTCACGCCGCCGCAGGCTACGATCACGCCTTCCTCGTTGCCTTTCAGGTTGAGCGTCGTTTCGATCGTGTGTGAAGTGTTCTTGACTGGGGCCGATGCGGCTTCGGGAATACGCTGAGCTCCCGGCCAGTAGTAGACGAATTGTTTTCGGTCACCAAACGCGCGGCTGAACTGCTTCGCTAGCCGGTTAGCCAGGTCATCGTAGAGCGGATAGACATTGTTCTTCCAGGCGGCGTCGTCCCAGGCTTTCTTCAGTTCCTCAAGTTTCTGCGGGTTGCTGGCGGCGAGATCGTTTGTTTCCGAGAAGTCCTCATTGACGTTGTAAAGCTCCCATACGTCCTTATCGAAGGGAAAAGTGCCCGCAACCACCCACGGCATGCGGTTGCCATGGATCGTTACCGCCTTCCATCCATCTTTGTACATCGCGCGGTTCCCCAATTGCTCGTAGTACTGCTCGGTGCGTGTCGACGGTGCGGAGGCGTTGTCGAATGAATAGACGAGGCTCTTGCCGTCTATCGGGATTTGCTTGACGCCGTCGATTTCGTCCATGAATTGCGTTCCGGTCGCCTCAAGCGCGGTAGCCATCAGGTCGGTGATGAAACCATATTGATTTCTGACCTCGCCCTTGGCCTTGATGCCCTTGGGCCACGTGATGATCAGAGGATCGGAAACTCCGCCGTTGTGCACGATCTGCTTGCAGTATTTGAACGGGGTGTTGCCGGCCATCGCCCAGCCCGCGTGATAGTGCGGATAGGTGTCGGGCCCGCCCCATTCATCGTAGTGCTTCATGTTTTCTTCGAGGCTGGTTTGCTGGGCATTGAGCACCAGCGACTCATTGAAGGTCCCGTTCAAACCGCCCTCACCGCTGGCGCCATTGTCAGAGGTGACCATAATGATGGTGTTGTCGTACTGATCGGTGCGCTTGAGGGCGGCAATCATCCGGCCGATCTGCTCGTCGGTCTGTGTCAGCATGCCGGCGAAGACCTCCATCTGATGTGCATACAGTTTCTTTTGTCCCGCACTCAGGGTGTCCCACTTGGGAATCTCCGGAATCCCGTTGGATAGCTTGGTGCCCGCGGGCAGGAGCTGCATTTGCATCTGCTTCGCGAAAATCATTTCGCGCGCCTTGTCCCAACCCATGTCGAACTTGCCTTTGTACATGTCGATGTACTTCTGCGGGACTTGATGCGGCGAGTGCATCGCACTTGGCGCCCAGAAAATAAAGAACGGACGGTCGGGATAAATCGAGACGTGCGAGGTGACGCTGTTGATCGCCCGGTCGGCCAGATCAGTGGTCAGGTGGTAGCCCGGTTTGCCAATCCAGTTTTCCGTGGGATGGTGATCGTCCCAAAGCAAGGTTCGATAGTCGTCGGCATCGGCTGCCATGAATCCATAGAAATGGTCGAACCCCTCGCCGCTCGCCCAATGGAGGAACGGCCCGCTCTGCGAGGTTTCCGGCAGAGGCGAGTGGTCCCACTTGCCCAGCGCAATGGTCTCAAAGCCGGTGTGCTGGAAGTCCTTGGCGATTGATTTTGCGCTCTCGGGCGGGACGCCGTTGTAGCCGGGAAAGCCCATGGCGGTGAGCGCGTGGGAGCCCAAGCCGATACGATGCGGATTTCTCGCGGCCATCAGTGCGGCCCGCGAGGGCGAACACAGCGCCGTAGTGTGGAAGTTGTTGTAGCGCAAGCCGTCGGCGGCGAGCGCGTCGAGGTTGGGCGTTTTGATCAATCCGCCGTAACTGCCCAACTGCGAAAAGCCGACGTCATCCAACAGGATGATGAACACATTGGGCGTGCCCGGTTTCGGTTTCGGAATTTCCGGGTACCACTCCTCCGATTCGGCGTAGCTCCTTCCAATCTTGCCCTTGAACTCCTGGCCGTACTTGGCGAACGAATCGTCACCTTGAGGCGCAGCGTTTTGTGCGCGCGCGGTGAAGGACGCCAGCCCGACGATCAGCGCGAGGATAGTGAATATTCTTTTCATCTTCTTCCTATGTAGTGGACAGTAGCCGTGAACTCAGCCGTTCATCTTGGATGGATCCGCTCCGCGCGCTGTCTCAAGCCTCGTTCCCGAGGTTCGTCGACGGTCCCGCAGCTTCGACAGACAGAGCGTTTCGTCGCGGCATCGCCAATGGGGAAGGCTGGGTGCGCGAAAGCAACGGCGGAGCGTCCTCCCTCGGAGCACGCCGTGCCGTCTCACAACTGAACTAGCACGCACCTCCCGAACGACGCAATGCAACGCTAATTGCGTGGGGAAGCTGGGTAGTCGAGGGTGGTCTTTTTCTTAAGAGAGACTATTTGCGAGTTCGGCCGGAGGTTGTCTGGAACTTCAGGTTCTTCGTAAACGTCCAGTTCTGCGCTCTCAATTGACAACGAAGCGGGAACAACTCACACTGACCGCCATGCGATTAGCTATCATCTGCATCTTGGTGTCCGCGTTGATCCCCTCAGTAAGTTTGGCGCAGGAGGTTCCTGTTTTCGCGATTACGCCGGTAGAAAGCTCGATTAAGTTCGACGTAGAAGCGTCGGTGGCTATCAAGGGGACTTTCGACAAGTGGAACGCCGCTCTGACACTCACGTCTCCAGACGTGATAACAGCGGTTCTAGACGTCGAGATTCAGGCTGCCACTGTGGATACCGGAAGCGGATTGAAGAACAGCAAGCTGAAGGGTCCGACTTCTTCGATGTCGTCCAGAATCCGTTGATCACGTTTAAATCAACGAAACTTGTACAGAGCGGTCCCAACACCTTTGAGGTGGATGGCAACTTCACGATACGCGGAGTTACAAGATCCGAGAAGCTAACACTTACTGTGTCCGGCAAGGGGACTGGCTCAGGCCAGATTAACGGGAAACCGACTTCGACCGTAAGGACTACGGGATGAACAGCGGCATCCCCTTCATCAAGATCGCCAACCGCGTAGAGGTGACCGTCGCCCTGAAGGCGAAGCGAGTCAGCGGGCCTCCAGTCGTTTTTAAGCAGTAGAGCCTGACAGAAGTGCGCGCGCGGCCACGCGGGGTCGCTTTTGAGGTCGGCTTTTGGCACTGGCTCGTTTCGTTCAACAATACGATGAATTGTTCGGGAATCGCCCCATGAAGTCCCTCACCGCGCAAACAAGTTGAACTAAATGGCGTGCTCCCCAATTTCCCTCCAATCATAAGTAGAGTCCGCCGGTAGTGTGGCCCTCTTCGGGCGGTTGCGTTTCGAAGCGTCGTCGGCGTTGGCCTTCGACCTCTCATCAGCGACCCACCCCCACGGTTGTCAATTCCGCGGCCCCGAGCGTGTTGGCACGCAACGATAGGATTGATCAA
>CAWCTG010000017.1:0-142564 GCA_963798375.1 Binataceae bacterium (SeqCode) | reverse complement strand
ACCAGCGAGTCTTCGAGCCCACCGCGCGCGAGCCCGATCGCACGCGCCGCAGTATGCACTCGGGCCACCTCGAGTCCGCTGACCGCGCCGTAGAATCCCTTGCCCTCGCCGCGGTCTTCGCGCTCGCGGCCGAGCAACGCGTCAGCCGGCAGCTTGAAGTTGTCGAAGTGCAGCTCCCACGTCTTCCAGCCGAAGTAGCCGATCTTGCGAATCGGCGAGCCGGTCAGCCCCGGTGGAAACTTGCCGCGCTCCTTGAGCGACCAGGAATTGGCTGATGCCCTCGTGGCGGCGATGCGGATCGGACGGTTGCTTGGTGCGCGCCAGCACCGAGATGAAATCCGCGCCGTCGGCAAACGTGCACCAGGTCTTGGTGCCGTTCAGCATCCAGCCATCGCCGTCGCGCGTCGCCTTGCACGAGACGTTGGCGAGATCGGAGCCCGCGTCCGGCTCCGACAGCGCAGCCGCGCCGAGAAATTCTCCGCGCGCCATCCGCGGCAGATACTCGCGCCTTTGCTCCGCCGTGAAACCGCCGCCCAGTCCGTTGCCGCGCGCGATTATGCTGGCGACGCTCATCCATGCGCGCGCGAGTTCTTCGGTGATCAGCACGTACTCGAACGCCCCCAGGCCGAGTCCGCCATACGCCTCCGGGATGACGATTCCGAAGTAGCCCATCTCGGCCAGCTTGTCCCGCAGCGCCATCGGGATGTCGCCTTGCTCGGGATCGAGCTTGTTCGCAAGCGGCAGAACTTCGTTCATCGCGAAGTCGCGCGCCGCCTGCTGAATCATCCGCCGCTCGTCGGTCATGTAACTCACGATGGCAGCTCCTCTGCGCTTGGCGACCAGGTTGGTCCGCTCGTAGCTGATGACGAGTTCGTCGCGTTGATTGCGGGCTTCGGTACGCCACGTCACGATTCCGAAGTTGCCGCGGCTTGCGGATTCGCGCGTGGAGACGACCGTGCTGCGCGCGGTCAGCGTATCGCCCGGATAGACCGGACGGTGAAATTCCAACCCGTTGATGCCGAGAAACGGTCCGCCCGCTTCGCTCAAATCCTCGACCGAAATGCCAACCACGGTGCACGCCACCAGCATCGGATTGACCACCACGTCGGGATGACCGTGCGCGCGGGCGTACTCGGCGTTGAAGTAGAGCGGGCAATGCGCGAGCGTCGCGGTGGTGAAGAGCGAATTGTCGCCGGCGTTGATCGTGCGCCCCCAATGATGCTCGAAGACCTGGCCTTGGTGGAATTCTTCGAACGAATGGCCCTTCGGCACCAGCTTGAACTGACTGAAATCGGGATCTGCCATAGGCCGATTGCTCCTGGCAAAACTCCTCGGCGCGACGCGCGTCGCGTTGAACGTATCGCACTCTAAGGGATCAGCAGCACCCGGCCGACCGCCTGCCGGCTCTCGATGTAGGCATGGGCGGCGGCCGCTTCCGAGAGCGGGAAAGTTCGATCGATCACCACTTTGAACTCGCCCCGCGCGGCCTCATCGACGAGGCGCTGAATCATGTCGTGCGCGCGGTCGGTGGCGATCTCGGCGCCGAGGAAGACGCCGGTCAGCGAACGATTTCCCGCCATCAGAGGCGAAACGTCGACGGTCATCGCTTCGCGCCCGGCCGCTCCGACCATCGAGATCCGGCCGCGGTAGCGCGAGCGACAGGATGCTGCTTTGCAAGGTCGCTCCGCCCACCGGATCGACTACGAGGTCGACGCCTTTGCGGTCGGTCAACTTCATGACCGATTTGACGACGTCGCCAGTCCGGTAGTTGATGCCATGATCCATGCCGAGAGGCTTCAGCCGTTCGAGCCGTTCGTCGCTGGATGCGGTTGCGATCACAGTCGCGCCCGCACGCTTGGCCAACTGAATCGCCGCGACACCCACGCCGCTTGCACCCGCCTGCACCAATACCGTCTCGCCGGCCTTCAGATGACCGAACTCAAATAAACAATCATCGGCAGTGCCGAATGGAACCGGAATCGCCGATGCCAGCTTGATGTCGAACCCTGCCGGAACCGGCCATGCGTTGCGCGCCGGCACCGCTCGCAATGCGGCGTGCGACCCGAAGTTGAAAACGGTGGTGACCTTTTGGCCGACCTTTAGATTGGTGACCTCGGATCCGACCTCGATGATCTCGCCGCCGGCCTGATATCCGACGACGTGCGGTTTTGAGAGCAGCGCGCCGTGCCATCGATTCAGGGTGTCGCCGCCCTCGATGCTCACCGCCTCGACCCGAATCACCACACCTTTGGGATGGCATTCCGGATCGGGCACGTCCTCGTATTTCAGCACCTCCGGGTTGCCGTTCTCATAATAGACTGCAGCTTTCATCATCACGCGTCTCCTCCAATCACTTTGCCATCAGCAGCGCCAAGTGAATCGACGATTTGCGAATAGATGACGTTCCCGAGTTGCCCGCGGAAGTTGAAGGCGCGTCATCCTAAAAGTAAATCGGATCCACATACAAGCCGCGAGCCGCGGCGCCCGCCGGCTCCGGGATGCCGAACGAAATAACCACATACCGTTCCAACTCGCTCGCCATCGCGCGCACGCGCTCGTATCCGGCCGACGCTTCCGACGTGAACACCGAGAGTCAGTCGAGACCGCGATTGAAGAGCCATCCGCATTGCGCGCGCAGCAACGCTTCGAACTCGTCCTCCGCGCCCGGGATAAATCCCCAATCCAGCGCAAGCCCGCGCCGCGACTCGACGCGCTCGCCCTTCGATTCGATGATAAACCGCACGCTGTCGCCGGCCGGCCATACTCCACCACCGCGCGATCCGTCATCCGCACCCGCTCCCAGCAATAGTCTCGCGGCGAACGCTCCACGCGAGCGCGGAACGAGTCCACGTCGTACGGCACGTACATCTCGTCGGTTTGGTGGGTCGCGTTGAGAATTTCGACGATCCGCGGCATCGCGCGGCGTAGCCGGTCGACCGGCCTGAGCGCCGGCGAGCGATGCACACGGAAGCTGTGCGCGAATCTGCTGAACGCTCCATCGAGGCGCCCCCGCGAAGCCTCGCAGCATTGCCGCATTGTCGACCGACGGATACGCAGTGTTTCCGTCCGACGATCCCGGCGGGTACTTCTCGTCGAAGACGCGATTTATCGCGCCCCACAAACCTTTCTTCTGATGCTCCGGGAGAATGCGAAGGTGAGCGAATGCGTGGATTCGATAATCGCGCCCTCCGACCCGCACGGTATGCAGAGCCGCCACGTTGACGCCGGCCGGTTTTCCATCCACGAAACCCAGCGCGACCAGGAAGTCATCCATCAGCCGCGTGAACGCAAAGTAGTCGTCGCCGCGCTCGATCGTCATCGTGACGCCGTCGCCCAGCACGATCGGGCATCGCCGCTCGATATCAGCTAGCACTGCCGCGTCGGCCAGAGTCGCTTCACGCGACACCACCTCGAAATCGAGGATACGCTCGCGACTGAGTGCGGTTATTCGATAAGGCTCTCGATCCTCGACCGCGATTGACAGCCGCCATTTCTTCTCGCCGGTGGTTTGGATGACCGTCAACTGGAAGTCGGACGCTTGCTCGACCGACGCCACCCTGAAATCGCCGTAGGCGTTGCGGCAGCGCTTCCATCCTCCGGTGAGCACCTCATGCCGATAAGGAAATGGCGCGCGCACGGACATGTTCAACGCGCATCGAGCGTCAAGCTCAGCCTCGGAGGCGCCTTCGCCGGCCGAGACAATGTGCTCCAGATACCAATCGAGCTGGCGTCCGGCGGGATTGTCGGGAATTTCAGGAAACGTCTTCACTCGCCTCGATGATGTTCTAGTACGAATTCACGCAATTGTCGCGCGCCGGCAGTGTCCTAATTTTCCTGGCAGGGTGTCGCTCGGGGCGTGTCGATTTCTCAGCAGCGGGTGCAGGGGCGCGCGGTCACTTCACGCCCATCCTGAGCCGGTAGCTCCAGAACCACGGCACGATAGCGTCGCCGAGCGCATGGTGCGCCGCCTCGCGCAACGCCGTGATCCCGATCTCAACCTCGCCGACGCCGTGCTTGAGCAGCGTGGCGATCTCGCCTTGGCTGAGCGCGAGGCCGACCAGCCGCTCCGCGCCTCCACTCTCGACGTGATGAAGCACGACCTCCTTCACGTAGTGGAACCGCCCGCTCTGCCTGATCCTCTCCAGATGCCCGCCCTTGTTCCACTGATGAACCTCCGGCGCGAGGCGCAGTTGGCGCTCGAGCGCCTCCGCTTTCGCCCGGCATGCGTTGTAAGCCTGTTCGGCTTCGGCGTTGAGCGTCGGCGGCCAGTCGCAGTCGTAAGCGGCAAACACCCCGCCATCGCGCAAAACCCGCGCAACCTCGGCGAATGTCCCGTTCGGCTCCATCCAGTGCAACGACTGCGAGCAGGTCACGATGTCAGCGTATCCGTCGGGAAGGCCGGTGGCGGTCGAGAGCCCCTCGACGAACCTGACCGAGCCCGCACTGGAGTCAGCCGCACGGCGCTCATCAGCCTGCGCGCGCATGTCGGCATTCGGCTCGACGCCAACGACTTCGGCTGCGCATCGCGTCCAGATAAGGGTCGAGAGGCCGCTGCCGCTGCCGAGATCGACCACCACGGGCCGCGGCTTGGCGGCTATCTGCGTCAGGAGATCGACGATGATCTTCAGGCGGTCGGGGCCGGTACTTGTCGTAGAGTCCGGCGAAACCCGAGAAGCGATCGGCATTGGCAGCAACGCGGGCATGGTCGGCGCTCATTTCGTGAACCCCAGCATGCGCCAAGTCTAGTTGCGTCGCGTCATCGAGGCGAGGGAGCGGCCATGCTGTCCGGCAGCAACCTCCAGTTTACCCTGTTCTCACAGGCCGTCAGGCCGCATCTTCATTCTTTCACTGGGTGCAGGGGTCACCCCTGCCGAAGGAAGCGTGAAACCCACCGTGGGTTTCACATTAAACAAAGTGATTTCCCCTTCCCCACTGCTCTTAACATTGGGTGCAGGGGTCACCCCCTGCCCTGCCGCATCGCCGCCGCGCTCATCCCATGAGTTGACCCAATGATGCGGATGGCGGCGCGGGTCACGGGCACGAGGCTTGGGCGGTGAATCTTGTCGAGCGTGTCGATGGCGTCGAAGAGGTAGAAGGGCGCCGTCAGGAAGTTGACCAGCGGCACGCCGGCAAGATGAAAGGGGCCGCCGTCGGTGGTTGGTGATGGGCCGAAGACATCGGGCGGCAGGATCAGCGACCGCTCGAGCTGCTCGGCGACGATCGCCTCGCGCACGCTGGCCTCGACCGATGCGATCCTGCTCGTGAACCACCAGCGCGGCTCCGGATGTCCCGACGATGCCAGGCCGCCGTCACGCTCGACCATCTCGATAGCGGCGTGCTCGAGATGGACTTCCAGCACCACGCGAGCCAGTTCCGTCCTGTGCCGATCGATGAACGCGTGTACGCCGGCGCCGCCGGCCATGTGCCCCGCGTTGAGGAGGAAGACCAGGCGATGCGGGCGATCCACTGGCGCGACGCGCGACCAGTAGCTGGCCTGCGCCAGGACCATCGACACGCCTGACGCGTCCTCGACGGCGGACGCCCACGGGCCGTCATGATGGGAGCCGACGATGACGCTGTCGTCGTCGGCGCCCGGCAATTCGCCAACCACGTTGAAGCTGGTGATGTCGTGGCGGATCGCGCGGCTGACTAGGGTGGCCTGCACGCGACCGGCGCCGCACAGCCGCCGCAGCCGTGCGCCGTCGCTGCCGTTGATCCAGACTCCGGGGATCGCACGTGCCACGCCATCGTAGGGGACGTAGTACCGGTGCGAGTCGCCGGGGTAATCCCTCAGCACCGCTACGAATCCCGCCGCCCCTGCCGCGATCGATGCGTCCATAACTGCCATCAACTGATGGCTGAACGGCAGCACCTGGTTTGCCCCGGCAAGAGTGCCGGCCGGATCGTAGCGGCGCCAACTGGTATCGGTTTCTCTTGTCACAGCGCCTGCGAGCGTCAGGGGAAGATCCGCCGGGGCACGCATCAGCGGCACATCGACCAGAGCGAGCGCGCCACAGACGGCGCCGGGCGTATCGTCACGCCACTGGACGATCGATGCATCGAGACCGTCACCGTCGGTCGTCGCCGAATGCGGTAGCGCGAAACAGGCGATGCGCGACTCGCGGCCATCCGCACGCACGATCATCGATGACTCGAGCGGCTCCCAGTAAGGCAGCCGCACGGGCTCGAGCCGGATGTTCTCCAGTCCTAGTTCGCGGAACCGTTCGAGGCAGAAATTCTCGGTCCATCGATCGGCCGCATACCCGGGCCGCCGCACGCCGCGGGCAAAGACGGTCTCGATCCAGTCGAAGATGGTGCGCTCGTCCGGGACGAACGCCTCTTGCAGAATGCTCATCTCACCGCCTCGCGCCAACGCGTGCAGGATCGGACGCCGCCGAACTGCTTGTCAACCCCGCCGCCTCCGCCGCGCATCGTGCGCGTAGCATAGATCAAACGGGAGATCTTGATTGTATGCGAAACCCACCGTGGGTTTCGCACTTCCCTGGGCAGGGGCCAGCCCCTGCACCTTAGTAAGGATAAAAGATGCGGCCTCCGCCCTGTTAGAAGGGTTAGGGGGCAAGTGTGGCGGCTCCGTTTTTGTGTGTCATCCCGAGCGAAGCCGAGGGACCCCGGATCTTACCTAGCCCGAGTTAGGACGTTGTGTTCCGCGCAACTTCTTACCCGCCTCGCCCGCTTAGTTTGCGAGAGAGGCCGCGCCTTTCAGCGCGGGTGAGGGTCCAAATTCCAAATTCTTCTCCCATCCATCCTCTACGTCATCCCGAGCGAAGCCGAGGGACCCCGGATCTTACCTCGCCCCAGTTAGGATGTTGCGTTCCGCGCGACTTCTTACCCGCCTCGCCCGCTTAGTTTGCGAGAGAGGCCGCGCCTCCCGCGCGGGAGAGGGTCCAAATTCCAATTTTTTTCCCATCCATCCTCTCCGTCATCCCGAGCGAAGCCGAGGGACCCCGGATCTTACGTCGCCCCAGTTAGGATGTTGCGTTCCGCGCAACGCTCGAAGTCCGCCTAATGCCGGGCGCGATCGCGGGCTTTCAATCGCAACGCATCGAAAGAGCAAGAGAACTGAATGCGGGGACGGCGCCTCTGGTCGAGCGCGTTCGCTACAGAACAGGCGGCAAGCCAGACAAATGGCGTAAACCATAGTTTCAGGGTTTTACCGCTGGCGTGGTTCGCCATCGCGGCGTCGAAGCGCTTGTGCAAATCAAGCGATCTGAGTTTGGAGTGAGGCGGAAAAAGATCCGGGGTCCCTCCACTCCGCAGACTCCGGTCGGGATGACACAAAAACGGCCGCGCGGGCTCTTTCTTGATCAACCCCTTCTAAACAGGGTCCCTTCGACTTCGCTCAGGGTAAACTCCGCCCACATCTTCACTTTTCACTTTTCACTGGGTGCAGAGCCTGTCCTGAGCGAAGCCGAAGGAGGTCACCCCCTGCAAACCCATCGCGGGTTTCACATTAAATAAAGTGATTTCCCCTTCCCCACTGCACGCGCGCCGCGCGCGTGCGCGCGCGACAACGGAGCGCGGCGTTAACGTTGGGTGCAGGGGTCACCCCTGCTTTAGTGGAAGCGGTCGTAGCCCAGCCACAGCGTCAGCAGGATAAGCGGCCTGACGATCGTTTCCTCCGCGCTGCCGACCATCCCCTCCGCTGAATCGACCAAGCCGAGTGCTTCCCGGCCCTCATCGCCGGTGTAGCTTGTGAAGGAGACGGGAAAGCCGAGCTCGCGCGCTTGGGCCAGCAGCGTGCGCGTAACGTCGGCGCCGAAATGAGCATTGATGATGAACAGTCCCTCGTCGAGCGGGCTTACGAACTCAACCATGCCCACCTCGTAAGGCGGCGGATCGTAGCCGAGCTGATCCTCGGCAAGCGAGAACAGGTAATGCCCTTGCGCGGACACCCGCGCTTCCATCGTCAGTTGCGTTTCCGGAAATGACTCGCCCGGCACCGCGGCGAAGAACAGCCTGCCGATTCGCACCGCGCCCACCATCGTGCGTATTTTGCTTTGGTTGTCCGCCATATAGGGTTCATGGTTCGAGCGCATCACGCGATCGACACCGGCCCTTCCGTTGGTCATCAGGCCCGCCAGCACAGGATTGTCGGCCGGCTCTTCGAGGATTGTTTCGGCGGCCGCGATCGGGCCGTCGATTTTCACCGCATCCGCTTCGGCTTCAAGCGCGAGCCTGGCGACGGTTGCGCCGTAGTTTTCGGCTGCCGATGGACCGCGGGCTCCGATCGCTTTCAGATCGGGCTGTGTGCGCCCGACCGAGGCGACCATCACGAGCGCCGTCGAATCGGGATTGCCCTTCTCGACGGCTCCCACAGCCGATGCGGGCCAATCGGGCGAGATCAGCGTGTCGTCCTTGCCAAGCGCGGTGACATGCGCGCTGAAGTTGATCAGCGTCGCGAACGGCGTGCTGTCGGAACCCTTGGCGAACAGCACTCGCAGCTTCGTGTCGACCGGATACGCGGCGAGGATGCTTCTCAGGAGATGGGACGACGCGGTATCGATTTCGCCGGAGTACAGCGATGCCAGCCGTTCGTCGCGCAGGGCGGATTCGATTGCGGCGACGGTCTGATCGGCGACGAAGTTCAAGTATTCCGGCGGTACGCCGCCCCATACTCCAATGTCGTCGGGTCCCGAATGATCGTGCGTGCTGGCGATGATTATGGCGCGCTCGGGAATTCCGGCGTCTTTCGACACGCGCCGGCGGATGTCCGCGGAGCCATACGGCGCATCGTCTCCCTGGTAGGCGAGAAAATGCCCTTGCGAGTCGATCGCGCAGAAAACCACGGTCCGTTCACCGCGCGAGATCGCAATCGCTCGGGCGTATATGGGGCTCCGGACCCCGGTCGATCGCCTGACAGGACCGAAGCCGTAACCGCCGAGATAGACCGGCGAGGCCGGCGTGATTTCGCGCTTGGATGCGCCCACGCAATATTCGCCGCTCGATTCGGAGGCCGAACAGGCGGCCGTAATCGCCGCCCCCGCAACCGGCTTGGACGCGCCGAACCAAAGCACGGATGCAGCGGCGGCCAGAATCGCTCGATGAATCTTTCGCGATGCGCGCAGCATCTCGGCGGGAAGCTCCCTGCTGGTTCCGAGTTCGGATCGCAATTTCAACGTGTCAGATGTTTCCGACCGTATCTGAACTGGACTTCCGGAATCAGGTCACGCGGTACACCTTGTACTCGACGTGGCTGGGGCCGAGCCGCCCTTCCGCGACGAAGATGCTCTGGTTGAGCCACGCATAACGCGGGTCGCCGGCCTCGAACCGAGGCGTGATGCGGAAATACTGGTCGCCGTAATCGGTGCTCGCACCTTTCGCGAGCGCCTCAGCGACCGTCTGGTTCATCTGGAGCAGTCCGGTGTAATGCACATACAGGGAGGCGCCGTCGTCGGTCAGGAACTGGGCGCGCACGTCGAGGCGCCCGTATCCATCCGCTCCGATCAGCAGCCAGTCGCCGCCACCGGTTAGAATTTTACCTTTCAGCCGTTTGCCTTCGACCGTCCCGCCCGTGACTTCGAAGAAGTTCCGCGTTCCGAACGGGCCCGCGCCGATTTGCACCGGCGGCTTGAGTGTCGCGACGTAAGTGAATTCGTGTTCCAGATTCATCGTTAGTCCTCCGAGGCGACGGCTACTTCCAGCGAGTCTTTCGCGATGCGCACACCATCTCGGCGGGAAGCTCCGCGAGTTCGGATCGTAATTTCAACGCGTCAGATGCTTCCGACCCGGCCTCGCGCGTACCTGAACATTCAATCCCAAACCGGCGGCTTACGGCCGATCCACGGCTGTGCCTGTTCGAGCTGGCCTGCGAGCTGGATCAGCGTCGCTTCGTCGCCGTAGCGCCCACCGAACATCACTCCCATCGGCAAGCCCTCGCGATTCCAATACAGCGGCAACGAGATCGCCGGCTGCCCGGTGATGTTGTACACGGGGCATGGAATCGCAAAGTTCACAATCTTTTCGTCGAGCAGCGTCGTGGCCGGACTCATGAAGTCGATAGTGCCGATCCGGAGCGGCGGCTGACCCAGAGTGGGCGTCAGCAACAGATCGTGTGATTCGAATAACGCCGCAAACTGACGCGCGGCCTGTTGGAGCATCGCGTGCGCAATCAGATATTGTGGCGCCGATACCTGCCTCCCGCGCTCGTACAGGCTCCACGTGAAGGTCTCGAACTTGTCGGGCGCCGGCTCGGCGCCGGTCAGCAGGCGCGTCGCCTCGATGGAGAGCGCCACTCCCGCCGAATAGACGGTTTCGAAGAGCTGCGCGAGCATCTGGTAATTAAGTTGCGGCGCCGCCTCTTCGACCTCGTGTCCGAGTTCCGCGCACAGCTTCGCCGCTCGCTGTGTCGCCTCGATGCAATCCGGATGAATCGCGCCGCCCAGAGGATTCTCGGTCGAGAACGCGATTCGAAGCCGCTTCGGCGGCGTCGACGCTTCTTGCAGATAGGGCCGGATAGGCGACGCTGGGAAGTATGGATCGCCGGGCATCGGACCCGCGGTCGCGTCGAGTGCGGCCGCGCTGTCGCGGACGGTTCTGGTCAACACATGCTCGACCACGAGGCCGCCGAGAATGTCGCCGAGATTCGGCGCGAGCGAGATACGGCCGCGCGTCGGCTTGAGTCCGACCAATCCGCAGCACGCCGCCGGGATTCGAATCGAGCCGCCGCCGTCGTTGCCGTGAGCGACCGGCACGATCCCTGCCGCGACCGCCGCGGCTGAGCCGCCGCTGGATCCGCCCGGCGTACGCTCGAGGTTCCACGGGTTGTGCGCCGGCCCGTAAAGACGCGATTCGGTTACGGGGGGAATTCCCAATTCGGGCGCGTTGGTCTTGGCGAACGGGATGAAGCCGGCGCGCTTGTAGCGGGCCACCAGCTCCGAGTCCGCCGGCATCGGCGTGGCCGGAACGAAAGCGCACGCCGAGCGCGTCGGCATCCCCGCGCAGTCGCCTAAAATGTCCTTGAGCAGAATCGGCACGCCCGCGAACGGCGCGGCACCGGCCTCATGCGTACGCGCCGCGGCGCGCGCGCGATCGTAATCTTTGAAAACGATCGCATTGAGCTTCGCGTTGTGCTTTTCCGCGCGCGCAATCGCCGCGTCCATCAGCTCAGCCGGCGTGATCTTGCGCTCGCGCACCATGCGGCCCAGGGCCAGGCCGTCGAAGGAAGCGTATTCGTTGAATGACATGATGTGACCAGTGCGCCTCTCTCGCTGCTGAGAACTCGCAGTACGTTGGAAAACCTAGCATCTTGCGATTTGCTGCCATAGTGCCGCCTGTTCGTGGCTGCCGAAAACCACCAGTTGCCCGGCGGCAATACTGCCTGGCTCAGCCGGGGTCGGCGACTGAGGTGGCGGCGGCGATTTGGGCTGCGTCGCGAATCTGTCCGAAGTGGATTTTGCCCAAATCGAATTCCTCGAGCGCCTTGATCAGACTTGCCAGCGCCGCCTTGCAGGTCGGAAGATTTTTTCGCGCACGCGTGAGCGGATTGGATCGCGCGACGATAAAGTTCTTCAGATATGGATGCATCAGGCCGCGCTTCTTGCCCGCGACCACCAGTTCGACCGCCAATTCGTCGGCGCGCTCGACCTGGGCCGCGCGCTCCTCGCGATCGTCAATCGCATCCTTGAGCGGCTTGGCCAAAAATCCGTCCACGCGGCTGAGCAAGGGCGCGTAAACGCCACCCGAAAACCTGGGTTTCTTTTCGTAAAGCAGGCCGAGCGTGATGTAATGCGCACGCTCGAACTCGAAGGCGAAGTCCTTCTCGGCGGATTTGGGCCGCTCCTCGAGACGCGCGCGATACATCCGAATAACCTCAAGCGCCTTGTCGCGCAGGTTGTGCGCTTTCTCGGTATTCAGAGCGAGAATCTGAAAGGCGACCTCGGGGTCCGGTATCACGATCGCGGGAATCATTTTGGCGCCGGATTTCACCGCGGCAGCGCGGCGATGGTTGCCGTTGGGAGTCCAGTAAGTGCCGGCGGAGTGAACGGCGACGATCGGCTCGGTAAAACGATCGAGCTTCTTCATCACTTCGATCATTCGCTTGAGATGCGCCGGCGAGAGGTCGCGCTGATACGGCGTCGCCTCCACTTTCGCAATCGGAAGCATCGCGAACAGATGCCAGTGATCGCCAATCGGCTCCTGATAGGCGGCGAGCGCCGCACCGCCGTCGGCTTCGATCGCCGATGCCAACTCGGTTATCGCGGCCGGGAGTTTTGCGCCGCGCGGAGCAATCGCTAATTCCACCATGCTCAAGCTTGTAGTTGATGGATGGCCTCGCGGACAAACGGAGATTACCGCGAAGGCGCAGTCGCAGCGGCGGGCGAGGCGCCCGGAGCGGGCGTTTCGGCGTTGACCGCGACGATGTGAAATCTAACCGTCGCCTCATCGCCGGCCAGAATCGCGCCAAACAGAACGCCGGGGACCTTGACGCCGAACTCCTCGTAATTGAACTTCACTTCGCCGTCGCCGGTGAAGACGCCGTCCGCGTCGAGCGTCGCGTGGACCGACATGGTCATGGCTTGCGTTTGGCCGTGAATGGTAAGGAATCCGGACACTATCGCGGTGCCTTCGTGGCCACCGGTCATCACCACCCCGACGACACTCTTGCTCTCGAATCCGATGGTGGGAAATTTGTTCGCCTCGAGCGATTTTTCGGTGACGGCTCGATCGCGCGACGCATTGTCGCTGCGATAGCTGGTCGCGTCGATCAGGATCCTCGCGCTGGCGGTGCCCGGGATGTTGGCGGGATCGCCGCTCACCGCGCCGTCGATTATGCGCAACGTCCCGATGGCGTGGCCGCGGATGAAGGCGGCCGGCTCCGCGACCGACACGCTTACCGTGCTGCGGTCAACGTCAATCTTGAATCGCATCGTAGCGGCACCGGCAGCGCACGGTTCGAAAACAATCAGCGCGAATGCGCCGGCCGTCGCAATCAGTGCGTGCGCGAGGACGGCGCGAAACTCATTTGCGGATTTTTTCAATTTGCAAGTGCTCCATTGTCGTGCGATCAGCCGAAACGCCGGCGCGCGATTGCGACGCCCGCAACAGTGTAGATGATTCCGAATCCGAAGTTGACGGCGGCCGGAACCAGCGCGCTCGACGCGGCGAGGTTGCGGATCATCAAATCGTTGAAGGCGCGCATCGCCCAGGTGGTCGGCAGCGCGAGCGCGAGCTGCCGCATCCAGGCGGGTTCCAAGTCGATCGGCCACCAACATCCGCCGATCGCCGCCATCGTCATGATCACAATCGCACCCACCGGCAGAATGGCGTCGCGCGTCCGCCCCACTCCGGCAACGATCAATCCGAACGCCGCACCTGCGAAAGCGATCGCCGCGGCGGGTATCATCAGCGCCGCCGGCGTGCGGCCGAGCGAAATTCCGAACAGCGCGTATCCGGCGGCGAACAGCACCACCATCTGGATGAAGCCGACCAGGAAGCGGGCGAGCAACTTCCCGGTGAGCGTCGTCCACAGCGGCGCCGACGCCGAGCGCAGGCGTTCGAGCGTGCCCCAATCCTGCTCGTCGATCAGCGCCAACGACACGCCCATCAACATACCGATCAAAAGAAAGGTCACTGCGAAACCCGGCACCTGGAGATCGAACGCGTTGAATCCCGCGAACGCACCGATTTCCCTGCCGGTCAAATCGACCTCGGTGTATCCGAGCGTGCCGGGAATCGCGAGGCTCGAATCGATTTGAGGCAGCACAGGAATGTTGACGGGCGGGATTTTTGGCATCGCCGGCAGCGCGGGCAGATTGAGATCGATCGGCGCAATCGTGAGCGCGCTTTCGAGCTTGGCCCGGACGTCCTTGAGCTCCGCGCCGGGTTCGAGCTTGATTGCGCCGAGATTCAGATCGGCCGGCAGAGTCGGGATTTCCGGCGGCGGCGGGATGTCGGCGGCGTGGCTGCCGGCGAGTTGCTTGAGTTGGCCGAACCAGGTCTCGAAGCGGCCGTGCGCGATCTCGAGGCGCTTCAAATAATCCTCGAGCTGCTCGAGTTTCGCCTGCTGCGCGGCGGCGTCGGCGTCAATCCTGCGCTGGATCCGATTCAACTCGGCGTCGAGCGCGGCTTTGGTTTGATCGCGCGCGTTGGTCAAAGCGGTCTCGAGCTGCGCGCGAATCCGCGCGGCGAGCGCGGCGCGCGATGCAGCGGTCGCCGCGGTGAGGCGCGCGGCTTCGGTGCGGGCTTGCTCGGCGGACTCGCGGGCCTGCTCGAGCTGACGGGTCAAGTTGCGAGTTTGTTCGGCGGCCCGCATCCGCGCCTCGGCGGCGGCGCCGGCGCTGATTTTCCGGCACAACTCCGAAAGCGTGAGCTCGATCTTTGTGGTCTGCAGATACTTGACCGGATCGGTGTAAAGAATGAGTTGCGCGCCGCGGCCGTGTTCGATCGCGTCGGTTGTCCCGGGAGGAATGACGATTGCGACCACCGCCAGGTTCCCCTCGCGGACGGTCTGCCGAGCGTCGAGGCGGCTCGAAGAATGAATGACGGAGAGCTCGGGCCGATGCGCGATTGCGTCGAGGATCGCGCGCGCGACAGCGCCGTGGTCCTGGTCGAGAACGGCCACTGAATATTCGCCGCGCGAAGCGGTGCGACCGCCGTAAATTTTCGCCAGCGAAAAACCGGCGGCGGCGATGACGGCGATTGGCGCGACCAGCAGCATGAACAAGCCGATGCGGTCGCGCCGGATGAGCAGGAATTCCTTACCGATCGTCAGCCACACCGCGCGCAGCATCATCGCCTCAAGCAACCTGCCGGTTGGTCGTGGGACGCATCACGTTCATGGCGTATCGCGAAGCGCGCGGCCGGTGAGTTTCAGGAACGCGTCCTGGAGATTGGGGCGATGCACGTGGAATTCGACGACCTCGCCGCCAATCTCGCCGGCGCGGCGAATCACGTCGGGCACCTGGTCGAGGGTGCGCAGCGTGAGCGCAGCCGCGAACCCGTCGAGGACATCCCACGGCAATTCGCCGACGCCCGCGATCCCGTTGGACCATCCGGGCGGCAGCGCTTTTTTGGTCATGATTTCGATCCGCGGTTCCGTTCCCGCCAGTGCGATCAGTTCCCGGTCGGTGCCCTGCGCAACTATCTTCCCGTAATCGATCAGCACGATTCGGTTGCATAGCCGTTCCGCTTCTTCCATGTAGTGCGTGCTGTAGAGGACCGCGCCGCCAGCCTGCGCGGCCGCCTCGACGATCGCGAAGATGCGTCCGCGCGATTGCGGATCGACGCCGACGGTCGGCTCGTCCAGCATGAGCGCAGCCGGAAAATGCACCATTGCGCACGCAATGTTCAGCCGGCGCATCATGCCGCCGGAAAATTCGTTTACCACGTCGTCAGCGCGATCGCCCAGCCCGACTTCCTCGAGCAAACTGCGGGCGTGGCCCGCCGCGTCGCGCGAGGCCATCCCCTCCATACGTCCAAAGAACACGAGGTTTTCAAGCGCGGTGAGCGTCGGGTAGAGAGCGAGCGATTGCGGCACCAGGCCCAGCCTGTGGCGCGCCAGGAGTGGCGCGGTGGCAAGATCGTAAGCGCCAATCGAGACGCGGCCGGAGTCCGGAGCGATCACGCCCGACAGAATCGAGAGCGTGGTGGTCTTGCCGGCGCCGTTGGGACCGAGCAGGCCGACGATCTCGCCGGCGTTGACGGTAAACGATACGCCGTCGAGCGCGACGCGGTGGCCGTAGCGCTTGCGGAGACCTTCCGCGCGGATTACGGGGCCCGAGTTCATCGATGACGAACCACGGACGCGCGGGATTTCAGGTCGGCATTCAGCGGTAACTCACCATCTCGAGCAGGTTGCCGTCGGGATCGAGGAAATAGATACAGTCGTGATCGCCCCAATCGATCGGCGCGGCGCTCTCGACCCCGGCGGCCGCGAGGCGCTGGCGGGCGTCGGCAAAATCGCCCGGCTTCACCTTGAAGGCATGATGCCCGCGACCGAGCGGGTGCGCGATGATCGATTGGCGCGCGGCGGCGGCCAGAGGAGGGCGGGACACCTCGAACAAGGCAAGGTTCTGGCCGCCGCAATCGAGCAAAACCTGATCGCCAAAACGATTAACGACCTCAAGGCCGAGGACACCGGTATAGAAGCGCTCGGCGCGCGCGAGGTCCGCCACTTCGATACCGAAATGATCCAGCCGCTCGAGTTTCATCGCGGGCACCGGATCAGATTATCCACGAGAGTCGATGATTAGGAAGATGCGGCGAGCGTGCGGCTTTCCAGGTCGGGGCGCTTCGATGCGATTACGCGTTCCTTCTCACGGTGGATGAAGGCGGGATCGAAAGTCACGATCAAGACCGGCAGAATGGTCATCGCACCGAGCATCGAAACGAACATCCAGACCGCCAGCAGCAGGCCCATCTCGGCGTCGAAGCGGATGCTCGACCAGTACCAGAACAGAACAGACGCGACGAGTGTCAGCGCGGTGAATGCGACGGCCTTTCCCGAAGTGATCAAAGCAGTATAGGTACTGTCCTTGAGATCGCGGCCCAGTGCGAGTTCTTCGATAATCCGGCTTACTATGTAGATGGAATAGTCAATCCCAAATCCGACGCCGACAGTGACTACCGGCAGAGTATTAATGTTGATACCGATGTTATGTGCGCCCATGTAGGCATTGATGGCGGCGTTGGCGAGCGCCAGAGGGAATAGCAAATAGAGTCCCGCCATGAACGAGCGGTAGGTAATGAGTATTATTATGTAGATAGTGGCGAACGCGAGTACGTTAAGCAAAAGATCATTGTCGATGATTTCCTGGTTGGCGGCGGCGAGCTCGCCGATTATTCCGGCGGCGAGGGAAAACGTGACGCCCGGCACGTGATGCTTGGGGTCGTCGAAGAATCGCTGGGTGCGCAACACGACTCGCTGGACGTTCTCGCCCTCGCGATCCTTGGAATACACCGTCATCTGGGTGGCGTCGCGCCGTGGCGTGATGATGTAGGCGGTCGACAGCGGAGACGCGCCGGCCAGCAATCCGCCGAGCAGCTGTCCGGTTTCGCGCACGGTGGTCGGCAGCACGTTCCACTTGGGCTGGAATTCCCTGAGCGCGGAGCCGCCGTTCGACAGCAGATCGGCAACCGAGAATGTGCGCCCAACCGCGGGATCGCGCTCCATGTAGCGCTCGTACTCGTCCATGACGTGGTACAGCTTGGGATCGTTGAGCGCTTCGCGCTGGGCGAGCTCCGCGACCACGACGAACTGCTCGATCGCGCCAAACTCGCTCTGGATGGCGGCCATCGAGCGGTTATACGCCGAGTTGGGCCACAGAATGGGCGATTCAGACGACGGGTCGCCGACCTTGAGTCCGGACCAGAAAAACGCGCACAGCGCGATCGCCGCGATGGTGGCGGCGAAGGTGGCGATGCGGCCCGATCTTTCCAGCATCGGCCCTGCGATCGACCGCAGCATTCGTTTGAACAAGCCATGCTCGCGGCGCTCGATCACGTCGATGCGCGGCGGGTCGAGGTAGTAGTACACGATCGGATTGAGTATCAGCTCGCTCACGACGATGGCGGCGATCCAGAAGCTCGCGGTGATCGCGAGTTTCTGCAGAAACAGAACCGGCACGAGCAGGATGACGAGCACGCCGAACGCATCGGCCAGAATTCCCGACAGCGACGGAACGAACAGCTCGGAGAAAGACGACAAAATGGCCCTCTCCTTGTCGCGCAGCCGGTAAAACTCTTCGTAGTACCGATCGTGCATCTGCACTGAATGGCTGACGGCGCGCGCGGTTATCAGGAACGGGATGACGAGCACCAGCGGATCGAGTCCGAAGCCGAGCAGCCGGATGAAGCCGAGGCCCCAGATGGCGCAAATCACGCCGGAGATCGTCGGCCGCAGCGCACCGCGCCAATCGCTGAAATAAAGATAGAGCAGGGTCCAGACAGCGAGCACCGTGGCGACAAAAATCCACAGAAATTCCGGCGTGTAGTGATACACCCATCCGTACAGGATCGGCTGCCCGCCGTAGTAGATATGCACCGACGGGTCGCGCTCCGGGTCCACCACGATCCGCCGAATCTCGTCGAAGATGCGCGTGTAGTCGAGTCGCGTCTCGAGGAAGCTGCCCTCGATCACCGCCGCCTTGTCGTCGAGCGAGACGAAGCGGCCGAAGATCACGCCGGGATTTTTGTGGACGTTGCTCTCGAGTCCTTCGAGGTCGCCGGCGGTCTTGGGAATGTCGCCGTTGGGCAGCACCGGGGTATTGAGAATCACGCCGCCGGCCAGCGGTCGGAAATAGCTGGAGGTGGCGATCGAGCGCACCGAGCCGTGCTGGATGCCGTAAACCAGATCCATGTCGCGCGTCATCTGGACTATTTTGCCGATGATCGCGGTGTTGTAGATCGTCCCCTCTTTCGCCTCGATCATGATCGTGACGTTGTTGACGCTGCCGAAGTACTGGTCGTACTTGTGCGCGACCTGGATGAACGGATGGTTCTGCGGAAGCAGTTCGCCGAAGCTCGTGACGAGCTGGGTTTGCGCCGCGAAGTAGCCGAAGAATGCGGTGAGCGCGGCGACGACGCCCAACACGATGAAGCGCCAGCGCAGAATCCATTCGCCAAAACGATACCAGGTCATTGGGTTCTCCGAAGTCCCCGCGCTCGCGCGTTCGCGCTCAACCCTGGCAGAAGCGCCAGCTCTTGCCGCCGTCCTCAGTGTAAAGGATGGTACCGTAGCCGACGATCCATCCGTGCTGAGCGTCGAAAAACCGGACTTGGCTGAGCGGGTACGGTATCACGGGCACGGTCGGGTCGTGCGCCCATGCGCCGTTGGACTGAAGCCGAAGCACGGTGCCCGTCAGTGCGGTAGTGATTCCCTGGTCGCCGGCAAACAGATCGATCGAGAACAGCGGATCGCGCGCCGGAATCTGCGCCGCTCCCGGGACCAGCGTGTCAGGCGCCGCGCCCGGATGGTCCGCCTGATGGGCAAACCGCCAGTTCTTGCCGCCGTCGTCAGTCTGCACCACCCATCCCTCGAGTCCGCACGCCGCGCCATGCTTTTGATCGCGGAACGAGACGCTGAAAAAAGTCGGCAGGATAAAATCGGCGAAGCGCGCATCGTCGCCGGGTCCGAGCGGACGTTTCCATTGCGCCACCAGCGGTTGCTGCTGCTCATCCCAGCTCTTGCCGCCATTTTCGGTCGCCCAGATTCGCCCCAGCTCGCCGACCACCCATCCGTGATCGTCGTCGAGGAAACTCGCACTGTAAAGAACTGGCTCCTCGTACGGCAGCGCGTAGTCGGCCAGTTCCGGCGGAAAGAGCCGCTGCAACTGGCGCTTGATGAAACTCTCGCCGCCGTTGGTCGTGCTCATCACCAGCGCGCGGTCGCCAACAAAGAAGCCATGCAGCGCGTCGGGAAACGACAGGCCGAAAATGAACAGGTGCGTTCGCGAGTTGAGTCGCTCCCAGCTCTTGCCGCCGTCGTGCGTGCGCATCACGAGGCCGTCCTGCCCGCACAGGTAGCCGTTCTGATCGTCGGCCATCTGGATTCCGAAGACGCCCAGGTTGGTGCCGATGTCGATCCGCTTGAAATGACGGCCGCCGTCCTCGGTCAACAGCACCTTGCCGCGATCGCCGACGACAAACGCGCGCGTCGGGCTGGTCGGCCATACATCGAAAAACTTGTCGGTCAGCGTGATATTGCGAAGCGGCAACGGCGGCAGCGCAACTTCGCGATGACACGCGGCGGTCGCGAGCGCGATTAGAACAAATAGCGTCTTGATTAAGCTGTATGCACGGAGGTTTCGCTCCATTCGGCTGATCCCGCGGAAAAATTTGCTCTATACTCAAGCAAACCCGGCGGCTTAGCAAGTCACATTTTGCGCGCGAAGAATCGGGCGGGCCCGCTTCCGAATCGCGGGCGCGACGCCTGAGCAAACTTCGCATTTGCAAAACGCCTGTGTCGGCGCGAGTCTGCTTCAGGATTCAAAATGGAAATCCCGGATAATAGGTCTCCAAGATGCTGACATTGGCACTTGCGACACTAGTCATCGTTGTAGTTCTGCTCGGACCCGTCTTCATCGAAGCGATCGAACGCAACGTGGAGCTTTTTTTCCTGCTCATCGGAGTGCTGACCGCCTGCATCATGGGACAATTCGACGCGGCGCTCGTTCGGGCAGCCGTGACTGAACCGCTGTCGTTCACGGTGGCCGTTCTGGCTTTTGGCGCCACTTTTCGTCTCCTCAGGGACTATCTCGATCAACTGCTTCGTCGGGTAATCCGACTGCTGGCACCGCGGATTCTCTGCTTCTGCCTGGCGATCATACTTGGCTTTCTTGCACCCTTCATAACTCCGGTCGTATCTGCCCTGGTGTTCGTGGAAGCAATTTCCCTGCTTCGTTATGACCGACGGGCCGAAATTGCCGCGACCGTATTTGCGTGTTTCGCGATCGGCTTTGGCGCGGGCCTCACGCCCTTGGGCATGCCCGGTATTGCCGTCGTTCTCCGCTCTTTGCACGCGGACTTCTGGTACCTTACCCGTCTGCTCGGTCCGTTCGTTGTTGTCGGCGTCATTCTAGCCGCGGTTCCTATCTTGTTTTTGCCGTTCGCTTCCAGCGAGCCGCTGGATACAACTGAAGGCAAGGATTCGTGGAGGATTGTCCTGTTGATTCGTCCCGGCAAGGTGTACGTTTTTATTGCCGGACTTGTGGCACTGTCGGATGGGCTCAGGCCCGTGGTCGATGCGTACATCCATCGCCTTCCAAGTGGATTGCTGTTTTGGATGAACACCGTTTCCGCAGTTGTCAACAATTCGACCTTGGCGGCCGTGGAGATAGGACCCTCCCTGAGTATGAGTCAGCAGCGCGCGGCGCTACTGGGTTTACTAATCAGCGGAGGGGCGCTTGTCACTGGCAACATTCCCAATATCGTCGCCGCGAGCCGGCTGGGAATCACCAGCCGCGAGTGGGCGAAGATTGGCCTTGGCACCGGCGCCCTGTTGCTGATTCTATGTTTCGCGGTTTTGCGCTCGATGGCTTTTTTCCAATAAATTTTGAGCATTTTTCTTTGCCTGAGCAGGAATAATGAAAATAGAACGGATTCTGGTGCCTACCGACTTTTCCGAACATTCGCTCGCGGCGTTAAAATACGCGATAGAACTAGCGCGCGAGCACGAATCCGAAGTCGTGCTCGTTCACGTAGTTGAGCCGTTACCTTACGGGGTCGGGCGTTGGTATGAACCCACAAAATTGCTCGAGGACTACGGTGAGATGGCATCGGGCGAGCTCGAGCGTTTCGAGAAGCAAGCAACGCAGCTCTACCCAAAATGCCGTTCCGAACTCCACTTTGGCGTTGTTCACGAAGTAGTCGGAGAGCTGGTGATCAAGCTCAAGGTTGACCTTATAGTCATGTCGATGCGTGGACAAACTCACCTGCTTGATCTTTTGATCGGCGGCAATGCCGAGAAACTCCTGCGCTATGCACCATGCCCCGTCCTCAGGATACGTACAGTCTGACTGTTAGCCCAAGTTTGAACTATCCGCCCGTGGGCAGCGCCCCGCCCCTTGAGGCGGCCGTCACGTGGTGGCATTGTTGGCTCGATTCGCCCGGGCAAGGAGTTGCCGCTATGGGAAAGCCGACGGTTGAAATGTTGCGAGAGCGTGCTCGTGGTCAGGTGATAACGGCAAGTGACGGGGAGTACGAACAGGCGCGCAAGGTGTACAACGGGATGATCGACCGGCGCCCGTCGGTCATCGTCAGGGCCGTAGACGTCGGCGACGTGATGGCGGGCATCGACTACGCCCGCGAGAATGGACTCGATCTATCGGTGCGAGGCGGGTCGCACAGCGTGCCCGGCTTCGGCACCTGCGACGGCGGCGTCGTGATCGACCTGGGTAGGATGAATGGTGTTCGCGTCGATCCCCACCGACAGACAGCGCGAGCCGAAGGCGGTTGCACGTGGGGCGACTTCAACCACGCCACGTACGCGTTCGGACTGGCGACAACCGGCGGGATTATCGCGAGCACCGGGATCGCCGGCCTCACACTGGGCGGCGGGATCGGCTACCTGTCGCGACGTTTTGGTCTCTCGCTCGACAACCTGCTGTCCGCGGACGTCGTCACAGCTGACGGGCGATTCGTCATCGCGAACGCGAAGGAGAACGACGACCTGTTCTGGGCGCTGCGGGGTGGCGGCGGCAACTTCGGCGTTGTGACATCGTTCGAGTTTCAGCTGCACCCGGTCAAGGATGTCGTCGCGGGCCTCTTCTTCTATCCGATCGACAAGGCGCGCGACGTGCTCAGCTTCTACCGCGACTACGTGGCGACAGCGCCGGAGGAGATGGGCCTCTTCCCGGCGTTTCAGATCGCGCCGCCGCTGCCGTTCATCCCGGAGAAGGAGCACGGCAAGACGTTCTGTGCGATCGTGGCCTGCTGGGCCGGCGCGCCCAAGGACGGCCAGAAGCAGATGGCGGCGTGCCGAAAGCCCGCGCCGACCGTGGCCGAGATGGTTGCACCGATGCCCTACTATGCGATGAACAGCTTGTTCGACCCGCTATACCGGCCGGGCCTGCAGCACTATTGGAAGTCCTCCTTCGCGACGGAGCTAGCGGATGGTGCGATTGCGGCACACACGAAGTTCGGGCCGAAGGTGCCGGTCGTGACTTCGACCGTGCACATCTATCCGATCAACGGCGCCTGCAACCGTGTCCCCTCGGATGCAACGGCGTTCGCCTACCGCGACGCCAAGTTCGCGACGGTGATCGCCGGCATGTGGTCCGATCCCGCCGACAACGAAAAGAACATCAAGTGGGTGAAGGACTATTACAAGGCGCTCGAGCCCCACTCGCTGGCCGGTGGATACATCAACTTCATGACCGATGACGACCAGAGCCGCATCAGGAATAACTACAAAGACAACTACACCCGGCTGGTGTCAATCAAGAGAAAGTACGACCCCGGCAACTTGTTCCACCTAAACCAGAACATCAAGCCGTAACAGTTCGTGTCTCAATCGCCCACTCAAGGAAGTCCGGGCCGGAGATAAGGGTTAGACTCACCTGAACGGCTCGATTCGTTACGGGGAGACCGCAGCCGATCCAAATCCCATAGTTGTAGGGCTCTATGGGATTGCCGCAGAGTTTTAGGTTGCGCCGCCTGAAGCGGCATAAATGCCGATTTCCGCCTTACTGAACGAGGAACAAGCGCCATTCGTCCGGAACGCCCTTGAGGGCATGCATGCCTCGGTCGGCGAACCGCAGACCTGAGCCGGCGACGAGGTCGCGAACGGTGCTGGAAACCAGCACTTCGTCGGGTTCGGCCGCCGCCGCGACGCGCGCCGCAATATGCACCGCGATGCCGCCGATATTGTTGCCCATCAACTCGCACTCGCCGGTGTGGAGCCCGGTGCGGACCTCCAGTCCCAGCGGACGCAGTCTTTCGCGCACCGAACAGGCGCATCGTATCGCCCGGTTCGGTCCGTCGAAAGTGGCGAGCAAGCCGTCGCCCGCGGTGTCCACCTCGCGGCCACGGAAAACGGCCAGCTCTTTTCGCATCACTGCGTAGTAGTCATTGAGCAGCTCGCGCCATCTCAAGTCGCCCATCTCGGCTGCGCGCTCGGTGGAGCGCACTATATCCGTGAACATCACGGTGGCGAGTACTCGGTCCGGGTCCGCACGATGGCGCACGCCGGTAACGAATTCCTCGACCTCGTCTAGCAGGCGGTCCAGCACTTCCTGATCGAGGGCCTGGAGCAGATGGTCCTCGCCAGGGAGCTCGACATACTTCGCCCCGGGGATCTTCTGAGCCATGTCGTGTCCGCATGCGACCGGGATCGTTGAATCGTCCTTGCGATGGAGGATCAGGGTCGGCACCCGGATCGAGGGCAGCAGATGGCGGGCATCATTCTCGTAGTCGGCTCGAAACAACGCTTGGATACCCCCGGGACTGGATGCGGCGCGCTCGAGCCGGCCAAACGACTGGACGAAGGCTTTATCATTGCGCATGCTCGGCGCATTGATGGGAACGAGCATTCCTTCGCCCCAGTGCGCCTCCACTGCGGCCATGAACCGATCGAATCGCTCCTGGCTCAAGCAGTGTGGTTCGGCTCTCATCGAAGCAAAGGTGCCAAACATCACGAGAGCCGAGGTTCGCTCGGGGTAGGTGGCAGCGAAGAACAATGACATCGGGCCGCCTTCCGACCAGCCAAAGACGGTCGCGCGCTTCGAGCCGACCGCATCCAACACCGCTCGCACGTCGCCAATTCGCTCTTCGAGACTTTGCTCGGCGACCCGATCGGAGAGCCCCTGGCCGCGCTTGTCGAATACGATTACCCGTGCGAAAGAGGTGAGTCTTTTCAGTATGTATTCGTTGACCGGCAGTTCCCAGTAGAGTTCCGCGTGCGAAAGCGTTCCCGGCACCAGCAAGATGTCGTGCGGGCCGTCACCGAAAACGCGGTAAGCGATGTGAACGTCGCCACTCTTGGCGTACTTGGTTTGGGCTTCCATATGGCTTCCCCGCTGCCGGCCAACCTTAGCACGGCGGCGTCTTTGGCGTCATCGCAAAGGAAGGAGCACTCATCTTACGGGCAGCGTTACGTTGCAGCGGACCATTCGACAACTTGAACCCGGATCGGGTGACTGAAACCTTTTAGGAGAACATCCCCCAGGTCTTTGAAGGGCAGGGCCTTTCCGACGCACAACTCGGCAACCACGTTAGATACCAGAATTTGATCGGCCTGCGCGTGGGCACAGAGCCGCGCGGCCAGTTGCACCGTCGCTCCGAAGAGATCGTGCTCACGCTCGACCGGCTCCCCTGCCGCGGCGCCGATCCGAACCTTGAGCGGATACTCGGTATGCTCCTCCTGATGCTTGGCCAAGGCGCGCTGAATCCGGGTTGCGCAGCGAACCGCGGCCGCTGCCGAAACGAAGGACGCCATGATGCCGTCTCCGGTATGCTTGACCTCACGACCGTCCTCCGCGGCCAGAGCGTCCCGGACGATTGTGTTGTGGACGCCTAGCAGAGCCAAGCCCGCATCGTCCCCCAAGGCTTCATTTGTCGAGCCCACGATATCCGTGAAGAGAATGGTCCGGATTGCAGAGTCTCGCTCGTTGTCGGCACCAGGGGCGAGGACCGCTCCGGACGGACTCGTTTCGCCTCCGCCGACAAATGCCTCTACAAGCTCGGGATCGGCCTCGATAATTCTCTCTGCGACCTGGCCGTGTGCTTCACGGTGCACTAACTGCGCCGCCTCCGGACTGGGCGCATCGACCAGGCAGAAAGCCTTGCCGTGGTTCTCGTTGAACCAGTACTTGAGATACTTCACGCCGTACTTCCCCTGCTCCTTGAGATCGGCCGCGTGCGCTTGGTCAACCTGCGCCGTGGTTGTCCCCTGGAGGTTGTGGACGTCCATATACAGTGGCATGTCAGCCTCCGGAAAAAAGGACTGCCCCCTGCTGCCGGGGCAGCCTGCAACCTACCACGCACGCGCTGTCTGCCGGAAGCTCGGCCCGTCCATCCGCACACTCAAACTGCGGCGCTGCCATAAGGAGAGTCGGAATTCTCTAAATTAAAGGTCCGCCAGCAACAGGCCCGTCAGGTATTCGCCCTCCGCGTGACCCAGCAGCACAGGATGGTCCGGGCCGGGGCCGAGATGCGCAATCAAGCGAAGATTGCGGCCGGCATTCGACGCGGAAAATCGCACCGCGCGGATGAAATCTTCGGCGCGGAAATGCGTCGAGCACGAAAACGTCATCAGACGTCCGCCCGGCGCCAGCGCCCTCATCGCGACTGAGTTGAGTTCGACGTATAGGCGGCCCGCGCGGTCCGCGTCGCCTCGGGTGCGCGCCAGCGGCGGCGGATCCAGCACGATCAGATCGAAGCGCCTGGCCGTCTCAGCCATGAACTTGCCGGCTTCGCCGTGAACGAACTCGACGGCGGTGGCGAGATACCCGTTCAACTCGAGATTTTGCCGCGCGATTTCGAGCGCCCGCGTAGACGTATCGACGGCGACGATCCGCGCGGCGCCGCCCGCAATCGCCGCGAGCGAGAATCCGCCCTGGTAGCAGAAAGCGTCGAGCACCCGCGCGCCGGACGCGACGCCGCCGGCAATCGCGCGGTTGTCGCGTTGATCCAGGAAATAGCCGGTTTTCTGTCCGTGCTCGAAATCTATCTTGATTTTGATTCCGTTCTCGGCCGCGATCGTCCCGGTCACGGGTTCGCCGGCTAAAATCGCGGCGTGGTCTTCGAGGCCTTCCTGCTTTCTCACCGCGCCGTGGCTTCGTTCGATGATCGAGCGCGGATGAAGCAGGTCGCTCAGCGAGGCGACAATCGTCGCGCGCATCCGGTCCGCGCCGGCGGTCAGGATTTGCACGACGAGAACCTCGCCGAATCGATCGACGACCACCCCTGACAGCCCATCGCCGTCACCGTTGACGAGGCGGTACGAATTCGTATCGTCGCGGATGAAACGGCGGCGGAGTTCAAGCGCGCCGCTCAGCCGGCGCGTAACCAGTTCTTCGATTGCGGGCGCCTCTCCCCACGCAAGCATCCGGATTGCGATCGTGGTCGCGGGGTTGCAGTAACCCATGCCGAGCAGCGCGCCCGATGCGTCGTGAACTGTGACGGGAGCACCGGCTTCAGGCGAGCGCGGTTCAATCCGATCGATCGCTTGCGAGAAGATCCACGGATTGCCGCCGCGGACCGGTCCCTCCCTGCCGCGCTTGAGGACTGCGCGCGCGATTGGCGCGCTCACCGCGCCGGACATGGCTGCTCGCCGGCGCGGGCGAAGTCGCAGCTGCGGCCGCCGCGTTTCGCGACCAGCCGGATTGCGCCGATTTCCATCGCGCGATCGATAGCCTTGGCCATGTCGTAAATCGTCAACGCCGCCGCGCTCACCGCGACCATCGCCTCCATCTCGACGCCGGTGCGCGCGTCGGTGACGGTGCGAGCCTGGATTTGCAGCGCAGAGTTGGAAGAATCGGGCGTGAAATCAATCTCGACGACTTCGAGCGGAATCTGATGGCAGAGCGGAATCATCTCATGCGTGCGTTTCGCCGCCATTATTCCCGCGATGCGCGCCGCTGCCAGCGCCTCGCCTTTTTTGAGTTTCCCGCCAACTATCGCTTGAAGGGTCGCCGGCGCCATCCGGACCTGGCCGCGCGCGATCGCCTCGCGCCGCGTTACCGGTTTTTGGCCGACATCGACCATCCGGATTCGCCCGCGGGCATCAAGATGCGTCAGGCGCGTGGAGACGGGGCGCCGCTTTTGGGATTGTTTCTTGCCCGCCATTGAAGGAAGTGGTTAGAGCTTATGTTGACCGCCCGCGAATATACAATAAACTCTTGATTCTCAGTTCAACAAAACATCTCACACCATTGCGCAGACGGGTCATATGGCTGACGAAATCAACAAGCTCGTAATCCTCGGTTCCGGTCCCGCCGGACTAACCGCGGCGCTCTATTCTGCGCGCGCCAATCTCAGTCCGCTGCTGATCGAAGGGAATGAACCCGGCGGACAGCTCACCATCACCACGGAGGTCGAGAACTATCCGGGCTTCGAGCATGGCATCCAGGGCCCCGAAATGATGGACGTGTTCCGGCGCCAGGTGACTCGTTTCGGCACGCGTTTCATGACCGGCGCAGTGACCGAGGCGCGCCTGGGCAAGCGGCCTTTTGAACTCGTGGTGGACGGCAAGATCGTCAAGGCCGAGGCCGTGATCATTTCGACCGGCGCGTCGGCAAAGCTGCTCGGAATCGAATCGGAAAAACGCTTGATGGGTTACGGGGTGAGCGCATGCGCCACCTGCGACGGCGCATTCTTCAAAGACAAGGAAGCGATCGTAGTCGGCGGCGGAGATACTGCGATGGAGGAAGCGAACTTCCTGACCAGATTCGTCACCAAAGCCACGATCGTTCATCGCCGCGACGCGCTGCGTGCATCGAAGATCATGCAGGATCGCGTGCGCCGCAATCCGAAGATCGCGTTCATCTGGGATTCGGCGATCGACGAGATTTTTGGCGATCCGAAAAACGGCGTGAGCAGCGTCAGGTTGAAAAATCTCAAGACCGGCGCGACCTCTGACCACAAGACCGACGCCGTGTTCGTCGCGATCGGTCACCAGCCGAACACCGAGATCTTCAAGGGCCAGCTCGCGATGGACGAGATCGGCTACCTGAAGGTGAAATCGGGATCGACCTACACCAGCATCGAGGGCGTGTTTGCGGCCGGCGACGTTGCCGACAGCGTCTATCGGCAGGCGGTCACGGCGGCAGGCACGGGATGCATGGCGGCGATCGACGCGGAGCGCTGGCTCGAAGCGCAAGAAGCCGGCCGGCGATGACTTCGCGCATGCGCCGAGCTTCATCCCGGGCGGACTCGGTGAAGCTCCACAGAAAATAGCCTGGCGATGATCGAATTCCTGACCTGGTTGCATCTGTGCGCGATGGCGGCATACGTCGGCGCCCAGTTCGCGGTCATCTATATGCTGATCCCGGCCGCCGAGACCGCGCCCAACGAGGCGGCTCGGCGCGCGAGCCTGATCGCCGGATTCAAGTTCTACAACCCGTTCACGATCGCGGTGCTGGGAATTATTGTGATTAGCGGCGCGACGCGCCTGACGGACTTGAAAGCGTCGATGAAGTTCGACTACTTCGCGCGGATCGGTTCGGCGCTCGAGCTGAAGCTGGCGCTCGCCTTCGTTCTCATCTTCATCCAGACCTACATCACGTTCGGACTGGCATTCAGAATCGGCCGGCAGGAAGAGGTGGCCGCACACGGCGACGGCGAGGCGTTTACCGTCGAACAACTGAACTCGATGCTGCGGCGAATTCGCGCGATGGCGTGGTTCACGATCGTGCTGGCAGCCGCGGTCATCTGGGTGTCACTCACGATGGTATCGCGAGCGCTGGATGAGCCCGCCACCGCATCGCGCATTTCCGCGCGCGCCGAATCCGGCCGCGCAACCCGCGTATTTCGGCGCCCGGTCAGGTTTGCGATGCTGGCCGCGCGGGACAACGGAAAACGAAAAACGGAGAACATGAGTCAGTGCGCGAGCGCGAGCAGCGAGCCCACGATGTACACGACGGTGATGAAGCCGAAAATCGCACCCGGGATTTCGTTCAGCATGTTGTACTGTGCGAGCCGAGTCACATCGCTGACGGCAGCCGCCTGGTTGGTCGATGCGATCCCCGCGAGTCGTGCTTGAGTGGTGGTAGCGTTCATTTCAAATTCCTCCCGTAAATTCTTCGGACGATTTCAGGCCAATGCCAGCAGCGAGCTGACCACGTATGCGAGCGTGATCAAACCGAACACTACGCCGGGCAGTTCGCTCAGCAGACTGTTCTGCGCAAACCGGATTCCGGCCGTTGATTCCGCCGCTTCGTTGGTGTTGGCGATTCCCGCGAGTCGTGCTTCATTAGTTGTTGCGTTCATTTTCAGGTCCTCCCGTATTCAGTGACTGACTTGGGTAGAGCAACCCGTGTGCCATCAGAAAAACTCTCGATTTAACAACAACTTTCCAAACTAAGCACTTGGTACTACCGGTCGGTAAAGACCGATAAATCATTGAAATCAATAGCTTAGCGAAGCTCGCAAATTGCGATAACAAATTGACGAATTTTCGATATTCGCAGTAAAATTCCTTTTTCGCGAATCGGCGCAATCAGCTAACTGCACCTGCCGCGCTGCGGATCGGCTCCCACCTGGCCCCTCTTTGATCATTTCAATGCATCTGCAAAAGTGGCGTCATGGCGAGTGAATTGAATCAGGACGCTCCCCAGTCCAACGGCAAGACAACCGGAGGGTTGAAGCCGCCTACCGTGTTGCTCGCCGACGACGCGGCCGCACCCGGCGCGCATCCGCATTTCATCCGCAGCCTGGCGCTGCGCTTCGCGGAGGAGGCGATCTTCCTGATAGCCGTCGTCGGCGCGGTCGCGATGGGACTCGGAATCACCGCCTACTTTGCCGAGCATCACTATGTGCTCGCATACCTGGCGGCATACGCGGGCTTTCGCTTTGCCGATTTGATTGTGCGCGAAGACGCCGAGGACCGTCCCGCACGCGAAGAACTCAGCCAGCGGATCGCCGTGCAGCTTCCAATCCTCGTGACGTTTGCGGCGGCGCCGTTCGAGCGCACTTATGTTTACGGCGGCTCAGCGCCCGCATTCGTCAGCGCGCTTGGGCTGCTGATTGCACTGTGGGGGATGTGGCTGGCGCTTGGCGCGCGCGTTCAGCTTGGATTTTTCACTTCGGGCAGAACGGCCGAGCATCCGGTGCTCGTCAAGAGCGGCTTTTATCGATACGTCAGGCATCCGATCTACGCGGGGACATATTTGGTAACGTTCGGATGGCCGCTCATCTACGGAGCGCCTATCACCGCGATCCTGACGCTGATCGTCGGAGCGATTTTCGCGCAGCGACGAATGAAGTCGGAAGAGGCCGAGATGCGCGCGCAATTTGGCGAAGAGTACGACGCCTACATACGCGAGACGGACGCGTTGGTCCCAACGATCTGGTAACGCCGTTGCGGAGAACAACCGCTTCAGCCGCGGCGCGCTTCAAGCTGGCAGCGGGCGTGCGAGCAGAACTCGTTTTCGTTGCCGCCGCCGAGGCTTACAAACTTCGCGCCGCATGCCGCGCATTCGCGAATCGATTCGCCGGGCTTGAGCCGCGCCGCGAGCTCGGCCGCCTCGGCTGAGGCGTCGGTCTTCGATGCTCGCGTCATACGTCGCATCCTGCGAGCTCTCGGGCAACGCTCCATCGGCGATCAGCCGGCCATTCGCACCCATCATGGCGAGTTCGTCGGCGCGATTATTGACCGGATCGGTATCGTGTCCGCGAACCCATTCGAATCGAACGCGTCGCGCCGCCGCTTCGGCGTCGAGCAGTTTCCACAAATCGTGATTCTTGTTGCGCTTGTAATGAAGCGTCATCGAATTGACGACGTACCTGCTGTCACTGCGGAGAACAACGTGGGCGCCGCGTCCGGTCGCGCGCAAGCCCTCGATCGCGCCCATCAATTCCATTCGGTTGTTGGTGGTTGAAGGATCGTGGCCGTTGAGTTCGGTCACAACGCCATCGGGATCGCGGATCACGACGCCCCATCCGCCCGGCCCGGGGTTGCCAATGCAGGAGCCGTCGGCGTAAACGAGATATTCGCGAGGCGCGGTTGCCACGGCCCGGATTCTAGCTGAGTCCGCGGTCTTTCCGCAGCCGGGTGAACCACGCGAGGTATTGTCCAGCGGCCCGTTCCCACGAGAAATCCGACGCAAAGCAATTTTGCATCAGCCGCCGCCACGTCGTGCGCTGCCTGAACGTCGCCACCATCCTGCCCATCGCCGCGACCATTTCAGCCGCGTCGAACTTGTCGAAGACGAAGCCGTTGCCGGTCGCGCGCCGGGCATCGAACTCACTTACCGTGTCGCGCAGTCCGCCGGTGGCGCGGGCCACGGGCACCGTGCCGTAGCGCAGCGCGTACATCTGGGTGAGTCCGCACGGTTCGAATCGCGACGGCATCAGGAAAGCGTCGCTGCCAGCCTGGATTCGATGCGCGATCGTGTTGTTGAACTCGATTATCGCTCGAAGTTTTTCAGGGTAGCGTGACTCTGCCTGTTTGAAGAATTTTTCGAGCACCGGATCGCCGCTCGCGAGCATGACGAGTTGCAAATCCAGGCGCATCACGGCGTCGAGCGCGTCCTTAAGCAGGTCAACGCCCTTTTGCCCGGTCATGCGGGTGACCATCCCGACTATCGGCCAATCCTCGCGACTCGGCAGACGGAGTAAATCGCGCAACGCGCGTGCGCATGCACGCTTGCCGCCGGGTTTCGCGGGCGTGTAAGTCGCGGCGATTGCGCGGTCGGTGGCTGGATTCCACTCGTTGTAGTCAGCGCCGTTGAGGATTCCCACGAAATTTTCGCCCTTGTCGCGAAGCACTCCTTCCAGTCCAAAGCCGAGTTCCGGGTCTGTGGTCACTTCGTGCGCGTAGCTGGGGCTCACGGTTGACACGCCGTCGCACAGAACGATAGCGCCCTTCATCAGATTCAAGTGGCCGTAAAATTCCAGGTAATCGACCGAAAAATATCGCGCGCCGAGATTGAGCAGCGCGAAGTCCTCGCGTTTGCCGATACCCTGGAATGCAAGATTGTGAATCGTGAAGATCGAGAGCGCCTGCTTGAACCGGGGGCGAAGAGCGTTGTCGGCGCGCATCGCAATCGGCACGGCGGCCGAATGCCAATCGTGAGCATGGACTACGTCCGGCGCGACTATCTCGGCGGCTGCGGCGGCGGCCGCGCGGCCAAAGAAGACAAAGCGCCGCATGTTGTCGGGATAGTCGTTGCCGTTCTCGCCATAGATTCCGCGCCGGGCGAAAAATCCGGGATGATCGATCAGGTACATCGGCACGCCACGCGGATCGGTCGCGCGCAACACTGAAAAACGTTCGACGCCGGTACCGAATCGCATCGGGATATCGCGCACGACCGGCGCAGTTTCGACGCTGTCCACAATCGAAGCATAGCCGGGCACGATCAGCGACGTTTCCTCGCCGGCCGCCTTCAATGCCCCCGGCAGGGCGCCGATCACGTCGGCGAGACCGCCGGCTTTTGCGTGAGGGGCGGCTTCCGCTGCAACGATCGCTATCTTCACGAGATCAGATTTCCGCGGGCCCGCTGGCCGTCAAAAACATACGCGCCGCGGCCGGACCGTTCCAGCATCGCAGCGCGCATCAATTCCTCGATTGTGCCGAGCTGATTAGTTCAGGACCGTCCGCTGGGTCCGCGCCCCCGCGGGAGCGGGCACGGGCTGCGCCGCCTCTGCCGCGGGTGTGGGCGCCGCTTCCGCCGTGGGCTGCGCCGCAGCCTTCACGGCTTCGCCATCGCGCAGCGCGTGCCGAATGACCTCATCGACCGTATCGACGAAAATCATTTCGAGCTCTTTGCGCACTTCGGGCTGGATGTCCTCAAGGTCGCGCTCGTTGCGGCGCGGCAGAATGATCGTCTTGATCCCGGCGCGCCTTGCCGCCAGCACCTTCTCCTTGATTCCGCCCACCGGCAGCACCTTGCCGCGCAGCGTTATCTCGCCGGTCATCGCGATGTCGGATCGCACCGGCCGGCCGCTGAGCAACGACGCCAGCGAGGCCGCGATCGTCACGCCGCCCGACGGCCCATCTTTGGGAATCGCTCCGGCGGGAACGTGGACGTGGATGTCGGATTTCTCGAAGAAGTCCGGCGCGATTCCCAGCTCCGCCGCGTGGGTGCGCACGTAAGAGAGCGCTGCCTGCGCCGATTCCTTCATCACGTCGCCGAGCGAACCGGTAAGGTTGAGACCTTTCTGCCCTGACATCCGGGTGCTCTCGATAAACATTATCTCGCCGCCGTTGGGCGTCCACGCCAACCCGGTGGCAACCCCCGGCTCCTGCGTGCGTTCGGCGACCTCGGAAAAGAAGCGCGGCGCGCCGAGATAGCGTTGCACGTCGGCTCCGGAAATGATCGCAGGGGCGGTTTCGCCCTCGGTTATCGAACGCGCGATCTTGCGGCAGACGCGCGCGATCTCGCGCTCGAGATTTCTAAGCCCGGCCTCGCGCGTGTAGCTGTGGATGATCTCGCGCAGCGCCTCCTCGGAAAATTCGATCTTCCGATCGCCGAGTCCGTTCTCGTTGAGTTGCTTGGGGATCAGGTGCCGCTCCACGATTTGCAGCTTCTCTTCCTCGGTGTATCCCGGCAGTTCGAGCACTTCCATCCGGTCGCGCAGCGCGTGCGGAACCGGGTCGAGCACGTTGGCGGTGGTCAGGAACAGTACTTTCGAAAGATCGAACGGCACGTCCAGGTAATGATCCGAGAAGGTGTTGTTCTGTTCCGGATCGAGCACCTCGAGCAGCGCCGACGCCGGGTCGCCGCGGAAGTCCATTCCGAGCTTGTCCACTTCGTCGAGGATGAACAGCGGATTGTTCGAGCCCGCGTTGCGAAGCCCCTGGATTATCCGGCCGGGCAACGATCCGATGTAAGTGCGGCGATGGCCGCGAATCTCGGCCTCGTCGCGGATGCCGCCGAGCGACAGGCGCACGAATTTGCGGCCGAGCGCGCGCGCGATCGACTTGCCCAGCGAGGTTTTGCCCGTGCCCGGAGGCCCGACGAAGCACAGGATGGGTCCCTTGGTGTCGTTCTTGAGCTTGCGCACCGCCAGGAACTCGAGGATGCGTTCCTTTATTTTTTCGAGGTCGTAGTGGTCCTCGTCGAGCACCTGGCGCGCGTGGCGAATGTCGAGATTGTCCTCGGTCGAGATGCCCCACGGCAGGCTGACCAGCCAGTCGAGATAGGTGCGCACGACAGTGTGCTCCGCCGACTCGGGCGGGATCATCTTGAGGCGCTCGAGTTCCTTGTCCGCGACTTTGCGCGCCTCGGGCGACATTTTCGCCTCTTCGATCTTCTTTTCGATCTCCTCGACTTCGGAAGTGCGCGCGTCGCCCTCACCCAGTTCCTTCTGGATCGCCTTGAGCTGCTGGCGCAGATAATACTCGCGTTGATTTTTGTTGAGCTCGGTCTGAACCTGGGACTGAATCTTATGGCCGAGTTCGAGCATCTCGATCTCGCGGCCCAAAATCGCGATCAGTTTTTCCAGCCGCGCGCGAACGTCGAGTGTCGCGAGGAGATCCTGGCCCTCTTCGATCGGAATCTTCAGGTAAGAAGCGGTCATGTCGGCAAGCCGGCTGGCCTCCTTCACCTGCATCGCCATCACCTGCAATTCGTCGGGCAGGTACGGCACCAGCGAGACGAACTTGGAAAACTGGCTCACCAGATGCGCATGCAGCGCGTCGATTTCCCGGTCGGAGGAAACCGGCTCAATGAGCCGCTTCACGTGCGCGAGAAAGTACGGCTCGCGCTGGGTGAACTGGCCGAGTTCGATTCGCGCCAATCCCTGCACCAGCACGCGTACGCTCTGATCCGGATAGCGCAACATCTTGAGGATGCGCACCGCGGTGCCGAGTTGGAACAATCCCTCGGGCGCGGGCTGCTCGTCTTCCGGGTTCTTTTGCGCCGCCAGCGCGATAACCTTCGAGGTCTGACCGCAGTCCTCGATCAACTTGAGCGACGACGGCCGCGAAACCAGGAACGGATGAATCTGACTCGGAAAAATCACGATGCCGCGCAACGGCAGCACCGGCAGGACCTCGGGAATCTCGGCCTTGCTCAGATCCTCTTCAATCTCGAAACGTTTTTCCCCTTTGGGTTTATCTGCCATAGGTCAATTGAACCTCGTAGGGGCAAACCCCGCCACGCCTTCCACGCAACCCAAATTTCACCGTAATATATGGTGGTGGCGCGGACAAGGTCACCTCTTACAAGCTAATCACGGTGAGCGGCTCGCGCTACTGATGAGGAAAGGTTGCCCAACATCGGATTTGATAAATTATTCAGCGAGGAAGAAGCCAACGAGCTGATTCCGCGTCTGGAAATTCTGATGCGCCAACTGCAGATGCAGGCGACGTCGTTGCGCGCACGGATCGAAGAATTGTCGGTGACCGATCCCTCGATCCTGCATTGCGCGATGAGCGAAATCGTCGGGCGTTACCCCGAGCTGCGGTCGTTCGCGACCAACATGGCCGACGCCGCCACCCAAATCGAATCGTTCGGATGCATCCTCAAGGACATCGACCTGGGGCTGATCGATTTTCCCTATGACGCGGATGACGAAGTTGTTTTCCTGTGCTGGCAGTTCGGCGAGCCGCGCGTCGTCGCATGGCACAGCCTCAACAGTGGATTTTCCGAGCGCCAGCCGCTGCCCGGCGCGCCCAACCGCTGGCTCAACTGACCGGCGAACAGCAGGAATTCTGACAGCCAAATGATTTTAATTTTGTCGATTTACCTGGCCGCACTTGGATGCTGGCTCGGTGGAATTGTTTTCTTCTCGTTTTTCACGGCGCCGGCGGTTTTCACGCATCTGCCGAGAGCCGAGGCCGGCCAACTGATCAGCGCAATCTTCCCGCGCTACTACATGCTCGGCTACGTCGCGGGAACGGTGAGCGTCATCCTTGCGGTGTATTTCACCGCCGTACGCGGACCTCGGATGTGGTGGGGCGTCACCACCCTCGCGCTGGCAATAGCGCTCGGAATTACCTTTTATGCCGGCATGGTCATTCTGCCGCGAGCCGACGCCATCCGCAGTGTCACCGAAGAACCGAATCCCGACGCTGCCCGCAAGGCGGAGTTCGACCGGCTGCACCGGATGTCGGTGATTCTCAATGGCACCGGCCTGCTGTTGAATCTCGCCGCAATCGTGGGCACTTCGGGAGCGTTGACCGCGCGTGGCTGAGCTTCGTTACAAGGCGGTCGTGATCGATTTATTCGACACGCTCGTCAACTGGAATTTCGAAGCGCTGCCGCTCATGCAATGGCGCGGGCGCGAAATTCGAAGCACGACTCCCCTGCTCTTCTCCGCGCTGGAAGCGGCGCTCGGCGAGCGCTTCGACCGCGACACCTTCGCAGAGGCACATGCGTCGGTTTACAGCGAGATATTCACCGCGCGAGCAAAGGCGGACGCGATCGAGATTACCTGCCTCGAGCGGTTCTCGCGCACGCTCAAACTGCTCGGCGTCGACCAAGAGCTGGCAGCGCCGCTGGCCGAAAGTCTGCGCCGAATCCACATGGGACGGGTGCGCGAGGTTACTTGGGCGCCGGCGGCGCGAATCGAGGCGATGAAAAGAATCGCCAGGCACCTGCGTGTCGGCTTGATCTCGAACTTCGACGATTCCGAGACCGGCCACCTCATCATGCATGACACCGGCATCCGCGAGCTCTTCGACGCCGTGATTATCTCAGCCGACACCGGCTACCGAAAACCCAACCCGCTCATCTTCAAAAGAATTCTCGACCTGATGGGGCTCGAGCCCGCCGATATCCTGTTCGTCGGCGATACTCCTCTCGACGACGTGCTGGGCAGCAAAGGCGTCGGGATGCATTCGGCGTGGATTCGCACGCGCGATCGCGAGCTGCCCGAGGGAATTCCTGCGCCCGACTTCGTCATCTCGGACCTCGCGGAACTGCCCGACGCGCTTGGTTTGCAAAAGTAATGGACGATCACGATCGAAGCCGCTTTGTCCGGGCGCTCGAAAGCGCGCCGTTCGCCGCGATGCTCGGGCTGAAGATCGAATCCGCCGCCAACGGCGCATCCCTGGTGCGGATGCCATTCGACTTGCGGCTGCTCAACGAGGGTGGCCCGGCCGCGCCCATTCACGGCGGCGCGATTGCCTCGCTGGCCGACGTCGCTGCATGCGCCGCAGTGTGGACTTTGGCCGAAACCGTCCGCACCGCGACCATCTCGATCACGGTGAACTACACGGGCTTCGCCGTGAATTCCGACCTGACCGCCCGCGCCCGAGTGAAGCGGATGGGCAAGCGCATCGCCAGCCTGAGCGTCGAAATCGCCGACGCGTCCGACGCCCTCATCGCCGACGCGCTCGTCACCTACAAGATCGCCTAGCAGGATCGCTTAGTTCAATCCGCTCGCTTACACTCGACCTCGTGTCATCGACTCTGGATAACATCCGCCACGCCGCCGCGCCGCATGGACTCAATCTGGTCGCGGCGACTCCCGTGGCGCGCTACGACAACCAACCCGCGGTCACGGAAATTTCGCGCGCCTCGGCGATCGATCCCCATGCACGCTCGATCGTCGTCATCGGCAACGGCGGCGGCGCGCTCTGGGATGCGCTCAAATCCCACGCGGCGCGCCATCCGCAATGGTGGGATCACGCAAATCCGCTCGACGAATTCACTCGCGAAGTTGTCGAGCGCGACTTAGCCGGCCCCCTTCGCGCATCGGGCGCGCGATGCACCACTGTTTACCCGTTCATGAACAGCGGCCGCACGCTCAACTTCATCGAGCTGGGCAAAGTCGCGGGGGTCGCCGGGCCGAGCATCCTCGGCGTCACCGTGCATCCTGTATTCGGACCGTGGATCGCATTTCGCGCCGCGCTCCTGCTCGACGAAGAGCTCGATTCACCGGGCGACGCGCTCGGCTTCGACCCGTGCCCCCGATGCACCGCGCGCACTTGTATTCCCGCGTGTCCGGCCGGCGCAGTAAGCTCCGATTCGGGATGGGACATCCCCAAATGCCTGACGCATCGCGTCGAAGTCGAGGCGGATTGCGCGCCGCGATGCCACGCGCGCGCCGGATGCGTGCTCGGTCCCGATCATCGCTACCCCGACGACGAACTCGCCTATCATCAGATGCGCGCGCTGCGCTCGATGCGCCCGTACTACGACTCGCACCTCAAACCCAAGCTCTCCCCGTCCTCAGATTAAATTCGCGATTGTTCCCTTTCGCGCACTGGGAAGGGGTTAGGGGTTGGGTTTGCCCGTCCTATATAATTCACCCGGGGAAGAACGATGGCATTTCCAATCAATCGACCGCGCCGGCTGCGACGCACTGAAACGATTCGAAGGATGGTTCGCGAGACGCGGTTGTCGCCCGACGACCTCATTTTGCCGATGTTCGTGTGCCCCGGACGCGGCGTGAAGAAGGCGGTCGAATCGATGCCCGGCGTCGCGCAAATGTCGGTTGACAACATCGTCGCGGAGGCGCGCGAGACGTGGGCAGCCGGCGTCCCCGCGCTCATCCTGTTTGGAATTCCCGAACGCAAGGACTCGCAGGGCAGCGAGGCGTGGAACGACAATGGCGAAGTGCAGCGCGCGATACGCGAGATCAAGGAGCGCGTGCCCTCGATGGCGGTGATTACCGACGTGTGCATGTGCGAGTACACTGACCATGGGCATTGCGGCGCGCTCGTGGGCGCCGAAGTCGATAACGACGCGACGCTCGATCTGCTGGTGCGCTCGGCGCTGTCGCACGCACGCGCTGGCGCCGATATCGTCGCGCCGTCCGACATGATGGATGGACGCGTCGGCGCGATTCGCACCGCGCTCGACAGCAACGGATTCAGTCAGGTCGCAATCATGGCGTACTCGGCCAAGTTCGCGTCCGCGTTTTACGGCCCGTTTCGCGAGGCGGCGGAATCGGCTCCGAAATTCGGCGATCGGCGCTCGTACCAGATGGACCCGCCCAACGGCGACGAAGCGATGCGCGAAGTCGCGCTCGATCTGGAAGAGGGCGCAGACATTGTGATGGTCAAGCCGGCGCTGCCCTACCTCGATCTAATCTGGCGAGTGAAGCAAGAATTCAACGCACCGGTGGCGGCGTACAACGTTTCGGGTGAGTACTCGATGATCCGTGCGGCGGGAATCAACGGATGGATCGACGAGGAGCGCGCCACGCTCGAAGTGCTGACTGCCATCAAGCGGGCCGGCGCCGATCTGATCCTGACCTACTTCGCCAAAGATGTCGCCCGCAAACTCCGCGCCTGAATTCCCCACACCCCTTCTAACAACTCAGGATAAACTCTGCCCGCATCGTTCTTAACATTGGGTGCAGAACTCACCCCTGCTGAACACCAAGACGGGTTGCGCATTCAAGTTCCCCCGTTCCCCGCGGCAAAATACTCGGCAATCGCCTCTGTCAGAGCCGCAATCGTGTATTTGCCTGGCATGACGACCACCTCGAATCCACGCTCGCTCGCAGTCGCCGCCGTTATCGGCCCGATCGCCGCGGCTTTGAGGAGGCTCGCCGGCGCGCCTATCAGGTCGCAGAAATTTGCGACTGTACTGGAACTGGTAAACGTCACGAGGTCGATCGACCCCGACGCGATCAGCCCGCGCATCCGCTCGATCTGCGCGCCCTTGGGCTTGACGGTTCGATAGGCGGGCGCGACTACGACTTCTTTGGCGCCCTTGTCGCGCAGGATCTCGGGCAACGCCTCGCGCGCAACTTCGGCCCGCGCAATCAGGAAGCGTTTGCCGCGAATCCGTTTTATTCCAATCGCCGGAATAATCTGCTCCGCGCGATACTCGTCGGGAACCGCCGCGGCGCGGATCGCATAGTCGGCAAGCCGCGCCGCGGTTGCCGGTCCGATCGCCGCGATCGACGCACGCCCGAGCTCGCGAATATCGCGGCCGCGCGACTTCAGCCGTTTGATAAAACTCTCGACTCCCGTCGCACTCGTGAAGATTATCCAGTCGAAGGAATCCCGCGCCGGTGACGAGAGCCGCGCGATCGCCAGGTCCAGCGCCGCGTAGCTGCTGGGCGGCGCGGTCTCGATCGTCGGAAATTCCACCACCTCCGCGCCGAGCCGCCTGAGCGCCGTGGCGAACTGCGGCGCAGCCTCACGCGATCGGGTCACCACCACGGTGCGGCCGAACAGCGGCGTGCGCTCCACCCACTTGAGATGCTCGCGCAGGCCCGCGCATTCTCCGACCACGATGACAGCCGGCGCGCCGATTCCGGCGAGCGCGGATGCGTCCGCGAGCGTCGCGAGCGTCGCGCTGACGGTCTTCTGCGCGGCAGTCGTCGCCCATTGGACCGCAGCCGCCGGAGTTTCTGCCGGAAGTCCGGCTGCGCGGATTCGATCCAGCGTCGCGCGCATCCGCGCCGTCGCCATCAGGATAACGATCGTGCCGCGGCCCCGAGCCGCCGCCACCAGTTCGTCCCACGGAACCGTCGAGTGCGCGCCCTTGCTTTCGTCCTCATGGCCGGTGACGAACGCGACGAACGAACCGTGTTCGCGATGCGTCAGCGGAATACCGGCGAAGGCCGGGCCTGCAATCGCCGACGTGACCCCCGGCACCACCTCGAACCGCACGTTCGCGCGCGCCAGCGCCTCGGCCTCCTCGCCGCCGCGTCCAAAGATAAATGGATCGCCGCCCTTGAGCCGGATCACGACCTGCCCCATCCGCGCGCGCTCGATCAGCATCGCGTTCAATTCGGATTGCTCGATGCCTTTTCCCGCGCCGCCTTTCTTGCCGGCGTAAATCAACTCGGCTTTGGGCGGCGCCAGTCGGATCAGCTCCGGACTCACCAGATGGTCGTAAATGACGACGTCGGCGCGGCTCAAAACGTCAGCGCCGCGAATCGTGATCAGATCGAAGGCGCCGGGACCCGCGCCAACCAGGAAGACTTTGCCCCGATTCTGATGCTTGGCGCGCGCGCTCATTCAAGACCGAAGAATCGCGGCAGCGTCCCGCGCGAGCATTTTTTCCGCGAGCCGCTTGCCGGAATTTTCGGCGGCGGACGGCGCGAGGTCGGGCGCCATCGGCTCTTCCATCGATTCCGACAGCTCGCGCGCGCCGTCGGGACTGAACAGGATCGCCGCGAGCGCGAGCGTATCGCCCACGATGCTTGCCCTTACGCCGACCGGCGTCGTGCACGACGCATCGATCGCGGCCAGGAACGATCGTTCGGCCGCGGTTTCATAGAATGCGCGCGCGTCGTTGATTGCGCAAAGCGCGCGATCGAGTTCATTTGAAGCCGGGTCGTCGCGGCCGGCAAGCGTTTCGATAGCAAGCGCGCCCTGCCCTCCGGCCGGAATAAAATCGCGGCCATCGAGCTCGACGAACTTCACGTCGCGCAACCGCCCCAGCCGCTTCACCCCCGCCATCGCGATTATGATCGCGTCGAAGCCGCCGTCGGCGACCCGCTTCAAACGCGTATCGACGTTGCCGCGCAACGCCAGAACAGCAAGCCCCCGATTCATCCTGAGCGCCTGAAAACGGCGGCGCGGCGACGACGTGCCAAGCCGCGCGCCCACCGGCAGCGCCGACAATGCCGAGCCCTCGCGCGTCACCAGGATATCGGCGGTATTCTCGCGCCCGGGCACCGCCGCCACCCGAAACTGCGGCGGCAGGACTGCGGGAAGATCTTTCATCGAATGGACGGCGGCGTCGATCGTACGAGCGGCGAGCGCCTGCTCGAGCTCCTTGATAAAGAGTCCCTTGCCGCCCGCTTGCGCCAGCGACGCCGACTTGAGCTTGTCGCCGCTGGTGCGTATCTCGACGATTTCAATTTCGGCATCGACACCGGAAATTTGCGCCGCGAGCCGCTCCCGCATCATCGACGCCTGGACCAGCGCCAGCTTGCTTGGCCGCGAACCGATTCTGATCTTGAGCTTGGGCTTGAGCGCCATCGGGAATCAGCGCGCCGCGCCGTCACTCGGTGCCCGTGTCGTCATCGTCGTCCGCGTCATCGAAGCCGTCGTCATGCGGGTCGGATTCAGCACCCAGCAGGCGGCGGGCGACCTCGGCGGCAAACGCGGCATCGAGCGTTTTGTCGTCGTGATGCTTGAGGCCGGACAGAATGCGATGAAGCAGTTTGTTGGTCAGTCCGTGAGTGAGCAATTCGACTCGTTCGCGCACCGCGGGTTCGAGTTGCGCCAGCCAGCCGCGATGCCGTCCCATCTCGACGTCGCGCAGCCGTTCGACACTGTAGCGGATGTCCTTGATAGTGGGGGTCAGGTCGAGACCCGCGAGCCACTTGAGGAACGACTCGAGTTCGAGCTCGACGATCTGTTCGGCCTTTTCGGCTTCGCGCTCGCGATCGCCGAGCGATCGTTTAACCAGCGCGCCGAGATCGTCGATGTCGTACAGATAGACGTTTTGCAGCGCGTTCAGCCGCTCGTCGAAATTGCGCGGCACGCCCATGTCGATCAGAAACATCGGCCGGTAGCGGCGTTCGCGAATCACGGCCTCGAATTCGTCGGGACCCAGCACCGGTTTGGTCGATGCGACCGAACCGATAAGCACGTCCACCATCTTGAGGTACGGCTTGTAGTTGTCGAACGGCACCGCGGTGCCGCCAAGTTCGCGCGCCAGCGCGACTGCGTGATCGAAAGTGCGCGACGTGATCAGCAGCGACTCGATTCCGAGCGCGTTCAACTGGCGGGCGGTCAACTCCGCCATCTTGCCCGCACCCATCAGCATCACGGTCTTGTCTTTCAACGTGTCGAAAATCTGGCCCGCAAGCGCGACTGCCGCGGAACTGACGGAGACCGCTCCATGACCGATAAGCGTGCCCTTGCGCACGTGTTTGGCGACCGTGAACGCCTTGTGGAACGCGCGATGCAGAATCGGGCCGACGCTGCGCGCCTCGGACGCCTGCGCGTAGGCAATCTTGAGCTGGCCCAATATCTGCGGCTCGCCAACCACCATCGAATCGAGACTCGCACCCACGCGGAACAGATGACGCGCCGCGTCGGGCCCGGCGGAACTATAAATCACGTCGGCGAACGCGGCTCGCTCGACGCTTCGATCCGCGCCCAGAAACTTCAGCGTCTCATCGGCCGCGCGCGCCGTATCGGAGGCGACGCCCACCACCTCGACACGATTGCAGGTCGAAATCAGCGCCGCCTCCAGGACTGCGGGCGACGACTCCCGCAGTCTGCCCAGCGCAGCAACGATCTCGTCTTCGGCAAACGCCAGGCGTTCACGCAACGCAACGGCAGCGCTGCGATGGTTTATGCCGACGATGAATAAAGTCTGATCCATTTTCAGCCGAAATTGCCGCCGTGTTTGCCCGGGAAAATCAGGTTAACGCCCACGAACGAACCAACCAGCAAACTGAACACCACTAAAGTGAGCGCCGCGGCGCGCCGCCCGCGCCATCCTATCGTGAGGCGGGATTCGAGCAGAGCCGCGTAGAGCACCCAAATCGCCAGCGACCAGGATTCCTTGGGCTCCCATGACCAGAAATGGCCCCACGTCGCGTCGGCCCAAATCGCGCCGCTCACGATCGCCAGGCTGAGCATTATGAAGCCCCATCCCAGCAGGCGATAGTTGATTCGGTCGAGCTTTTCGAGACTCGGCGCGCCTTCGTTGGCCGGACCGATCGCGCGCTTGGACTTGAGCCGCGACTCGTAGGCCAGATAGGCGATACTCACGCTCGCAGCCAGCACGAACATCGTGTAGCCCAGGATGGCGAGGGTGACGTGAATCGGCAGCCATACGCTGCGCAGGGCAGCCGGCAAAACCACGTGCCCGCTGCTCATCGTGAGCGAAGCGGCTCCCAGAGCCAGAGTCACCGCCGGCGCCACGAATGCGCCGATCACCGCCAGTCTCAGGCGCACGATCATCAGCAGCCCCGCCAGCGCGGTAAGCCACGCAAGAAACGACAGCGCCTGCGCAAAATTGGCGACCGGGATATTGCCGGCCTGCAGACCCCGCGCCGTCAAATCGAAAGCATGAAAGACCACGCCCGCGCCGAGTATCGCAGCTGCGTAGCCGGTCGCTTGCGTACGGCCCGACAAACGATCGAACACAAACAACGCCGCAGAGAGCGCGTAACAAGCAAGCGCGGGCAGCAGCCATAGCGTGTCCATCGGCATGCGGTTCACTCCGGAACTTCCGTTGCGCGCGTGAGGCCGAGCGCGGCCGAGTCGATTCCGAGCCGGGCCAGACCAACGCCGTCACCCAGATGAGTCGCCAGTATCCGCTCGATCGCGGCCAGGTCGCCGATGGCAATCGCCTCGGGCAGCGCGGAGTTGGCGAGGTCCTTCAGCCGGCGCATGCGATCGGCGGGACCGATTTCATCGGCGTGCAACCGCCGGCGAGCGGCACCCAGCACTTCGAGCGTGAGCGCGTACTCGGTCCCGAACTGTTGCTCCAGTGCGCTTCTCAGCCGGGCCGCAAAGGCGGGCGATGCACCCGCAGTCGAGATTGCGATTTGGAGCGCGCCACGCCTGACAACCGCGGGCGCGATGAACGTGCACAACTCGGGGACGTCGACGACGTTTATCGGGATTCCGAGCACGCGCGCCTCGCCGGCAAGCTCGCGATGGAGTTTCGGATCGCCGGTTGCCGCATGGACCAGCACGCAGCCGCGGATATCGCCGCGTTCATAATCACGAGCGATGTGAGTCACGAGCCCGCCGGCAACGATTGCTTCCAATGGCGGCGACAGGCGCGGACTCACGACCGTCACGTGAGCGCCAGCCTCCAACAGCGACTCGACTTTGCGAGCGGCGACCTCGCCGCCGCCGACTACGACACATTCGCGGCCGGTCACGTCGAGAAATATCGGAATGTATCCCATGAAACTTACGCGAGTTTATTACATGATGACGTAATGAGACAGTCCCGACCACCCGAGGCACCGCCAACCTCGACGCGCCAATCTCCGCTCCGAGCAGTCAATCAATCCCGCGGGACCGTGCTCTGCGCGCGGCTCGAAAACGCCGGCGGTCTCAGCGGTCAGAGCCGCGGTCTGCTGGGTCGCGACGGCCTCGAGCCCGGAATGGGGATGCTATTCGATAGCGGGCGATTCACGCCGTTCATGTGGATGCACATGTTCTTCATGCGCTTCGCGATCGATATCGTTTTCCTGGGACGCGGCAACACGGTCATCAAGATCAATCGGCGCCTGAGGCCCTGGCACCTCTCCTCGATCGTCTTTGGAGCACGAAAAGCACTCGAACTTCCGGCTGGCGCGGCGGACGAGAGTTCGACGCAGGTGGGCGATCAGATTACCTTCGAATCGGTCAACTGAAGCCGCGCGGCTATCTGGCAGAGCCCGCCAGGCTACCCAATTCGGAGCGCCATACACAATATTTGGTGGTTGGATTCGAGGCCGACCGCCATTGGTTGATTTCTGTCGCTTAGCTAATCTATGTTTAGCTCAAGCCTCTTTGACTGTTTTAAATCTCGAACGACATGCCCTTTAGACCTTAATCTGTTGCGGCTTCGCAACCGATAGTTGCATCACTGCGCCTATTAGCCCACGGTAATCCCGCATAAAACAAAAAAGTCGAAGACGTTGCTGAATAGATTAAGATGGCACGGGAGATGCTTCGTGTAGGCTCGATCGGCAGCGTAAAAGCTGCCGCAGCCGAAGATCTTCTTCCACGGGGGAGAAGGAATCGAGACACGCTGGCGCCGTTGGACTGCAGTGCGAGGTTGAACGGAGTCAGATTGACTAACGGGGACAATGCCAATTTCGGCCAGGAAAAGAAGAACAGAAGGAGGACACGGAAAAATGGATACGATCACGAGGATGTTTGTAAAGGTGGGCGAGTATCGGCGCGGCCAGACGATGACGGAATACGCGTTGATCCTCGCCGCAGTCGCGGTTGTGGTGTTCATCGGCTACGAGACGATGGGTACGACCATCAAGAGCGTGCTGACCAACGTGGACAGCCAACTCTAATCGAGAAGGGCGAAATTCCGGGGTGGCGGACTAACCCATCCGCCACCCCGCATCAAAAAATTTCAATATGTAGCTGTCGATTGCCTGACGGTCGTCAGGAGCCGTGGTCTCTCAGCGGGGCTCCAACACGCGCCCCGCTAAGAGAGACGACTCCAGAACGACAACCCTGGGAGGGGAAGTCAATGAGCCAGCAGAAGAGAGCTTACCGGACAATTAGCGAGTTCGCGTGGTCAGACTATGACCAAGTTGCGCAATGATACTCGCAGCGATCGGCGCAGTATGTATTGCTCTCGTTCAGAATGCGCGTAAAATCGTCTCGACATTAGTCAATTGCGCGGGTCCTCTCGTATAGTCAGCGACCCGCGGCTATCTTGGGGGTACGTGTCGTGGCGGTAGATTCGATTACACGCCGTAAGAGCATTGTTCTGACTTCTATCTGCATCAAAGCTGGGACTATTCCCGGCTCGCACTTTCATCTGCCCGGCCCTCATCTACATTCAGTAGTTGGTTTCGCAACCATCCTGACCAGTACTCGGTTGGCATGACAGAATAACCAAAATGACGATATGTTTAACTATTTTAAGATAGTCGGCGGGCCACGAAACGGCCGGAGGGGAGGGGCGATATGAGACGACCGATGGTATTCGTCTTGCTGGCGGGGCTGGCGGCGATGCTGGCTTCGGTAATGGTGTACTCGGCCTTGAAGCGGAGAGAAGCCGAAGTACAGCAGGCGAGGGCGCAAAACGTAGAGGTGGTGGTCTCGGCGTACGATCTTCCGCTCGGCACGAAAATCGATCTGGGCGAAGTAAAGATTGCGCGCTGGTCGGCTGACAGTATCCCGGATGGCGCCTACACCGATCCCAAACAGGTCATCGGCAGCTACGTGAAGAACTCGATGGTAGCCAACGAGCCGGTGGTGCGGTCCAAGCTGTTCACCGGGGACAAGACGGCGGGTGTGATGCCGCTGTTGATTCCGTTCGGGATGCGCGCCGTGTCGGTTCCGGTGGATGAAGTCAGCGATGTCGCGGGCTTCGTGCTGCCGCATACCCGGGTGGACGTGCTGGTCGCGACCCAGGCCGGCGAAGGCTCTGCAAATGGAAAGATGTTCTCGAAAGTAATTCTACAGAATGTCGAAGTTCTCGCCGTAGCGCAGGAAGTCGAGCGGACAAAGGACGAGCCGACGGTGGTGAAAGTCGTCACGCTGCTGGTCACGCCACAGGAGGCCGAGCGCCTGGCGTTGGCGAGTCGCTCGGGAACGCTGCGTCTGGCGATGCGCAATTACAATGATAACAAAATCGTTCTGACCAACGGCAGCGACGTTGCTCAGATGCTGCGGGCCTACAGCCTGGCGCCTGACGTTCCGGTGATGGCTGTGCAGCCTGAGCCTCATCATGAGATCGCGGCGCCGCGCCGGGCCAGGCCGGTCGAGATCGAGATTCTTCGCAACGGCAAGTCGTCCGAGTCAGTCTCGTTTGTGAATGAAGCGGCGGCGAACGGCAACGCTGCAAGGCGGTCGAGCAGCCATACGCACGCCGATGCGCCGCAGTCTTCTGATAGCGACGACGCCGACGCGGGCACCGCTGCGGCATCCTCAACGACGGTGGCGAGCAGTCCTGAATCCGCTAATCACGAGCTCGAGGCGGCGCCCGTGAACCGTGGCATTGCGCCGGCCGGGGCGCCCATCAACGCGACGGCGGATCACGTGCCGACGCCCAAAACACTCGACATACCATAAGCAAGCCGCGAAGAAGCCAAGGTGAAGAAGATGAAAGCTCAACGAGGATATGGACCGCTTCCGTGGCTAGTTGCAGCTGTCAGCATGCTCATGCTTCAGCCCGGCCTGCTGCATGCCGCCGATAACGCCGGCGCGGAAATGTCGATCGCTCTCAATGCGGGCGAGAGCTACATAATCAACAACGTCAGCCCGGGCGAGGTTCCGGCGGTGAAGGTGATCGCGAATCCACACGCGCTGGTCGTGCATAACGAGGAGCCGGGCAAAGTCGTCCTGCTGGGCGCGGAAGCAGGTGAATGGAACATTTCGGTCAAGACCGCGGATGGCCCAGTCAATTATGACGTTAGGGTCAAATCGGTCGGCAGCCGCCTTCTTCCGCCACCGGCCCGGGACCAATCGCGGGCTCCGGCAAGTCCTCGGGCAGTGCGGCCGCTCCAGTAGTCGCCAAGCTTGATTCGGGCGCCGGTCCGGTGAATCCGTCTTCCTCATCTGCAGGAACCGCCACGACTGCGGTCGGCCCGGAAACAGTCGCCGCCGCATCGCCGGGCGCATCTGCGCCGCTGACGGCAGCGCCCGCCGCGGCGACCGCGCCGGCTACGGTTAATTCGTCCACCTTCGATTTCGCTCCGTCGGTTCCGGCTGCTTCGTACGCTACGCTACCTCCGGCGCCCTCAGGTCAGACCGCTTCGGCGGCACTGTCGAATGAGCGGTATCGGAGCGACCCGTCGGTCAGTCTAAGTGGCGGCGAATTGCACTCGGGTGCGATTTCAGGCGGACGCCATTATCTGCCCGAAGATGGGGTGCAGCTACAGACCGGATCGTCGAGAGTTATCGACTTTGCAACCCGGCTGCGCCGCGTGTCGATCGCCGATACTGCCGTCGCCGATATCCAGGTGATCAATCCGTTCCAGGTCAACCTGATAGGCCATAAGCCGGGCTTCACGACTCTGACGGTCTGGGACCAAAAAGGCCAGTACGACGAACGCCCGGTGCGAATCGATCCCAACGGCAAGCAGCAGGTGTTGCTCGATACGATAGTGGCGGAACTGGACCGCACTGCGATCGAGAACCAGGGCACCAATCTGTCGGCCGCGCTCACCCATGCGGGAGTATCGGTGGTCGGATTGCCAGGCCCCCCAGCGACGCCGTTTTCCGCGACGACGAGCTTCACGGCCTCCAACGGAACCACTGGTACAGCCAACCAAACCCTGCCGCCGGGTGGATCGCTTATCGGGATGCTGCTGTCGCCGTCGTTGACTTATGGTTTGGCGGCGGGGAACAAGTAACTACCAGCTGCAGGGACTTTTTCAGTACCTGGAGAGCACAACCTCGCGAAGCTTCTCGCGCAGCCGCAACTGCTGGCTAATTCCGGTGAAGAGGCAAAGTTCCTGTCGGGTGGCGAAATTCCAATCGTCATCGCCCAGGCGCTGAACACCTCGATCGTATTCAAGCAGTTCGGTACCTCGGTTGAATTCGTTCCGACCGTCATCGGCCGCAATGATATCGAGCTGCTGGTGAAGCCTGAAGTATCGCAGCCCGATTACGCCGAAGGCGTGCAGATGTTCGGCTTCGTCATACCGGCATTCGTGACTCGGCGCGCGGAAACGATGGTACAGCTCAAGGACAATCAGACGCTGATCATCGCGGGCCTCATCCTGCACCAAAAGACGACCTATATTAACAAAGTCCCGTACATCGGTGACGTCCCGTACCTCGGCGGACTGTTCCGCACCACCAGCTACAACAACACCGAAACGGACCTGGTCATGAGCGTAACCCCGCAAATCGTGCGTTCGCTGCCCGATGGCGCCTCGGTTTACAACCCGACTTCGGTGCCTGAGCTAACGCCTGAGCAGATCGAGACCCGTCGCCTGGCGCAGCCTGACGCGTCGCGGCCGAGATTTTAGTTTGACGGAGGACAAGACACCACCGAGTATTTGGTGCATGATATGACACGTCATACCTGAAGCAGGGGGAATGTGGAGTGTCAGTGCTCGGTAAAAAAAATGATGGACGGCAGGGCGGGCTGAAAGTCCAATTAGTTGGCGAAGGCGAGGAGCGTCGCGCAGACGTCAGAGATGCCCTCGCCGCCTTGGGCGACCCGGTGCTGAACATCGTGGAACTCGAACCGGATCCGGACGCCGCTCCCGACGCCTCCGTCGACGTCACGATGGTGGTGTTCAACGGCGACGACGAACTCTCTCTGACTTATCTCAACGCGCAGGCAGGGCAGGAGCCCCGCCCGGTACTTTTTGCGCTGCTGCGTGATCGTTCCCCGGACCTGATGAAGCGGGTGCTGAGAGCCGGGGCCGATGAGCTCCTGTTCCTGCCACTGGATGCCGGAGACGCGACCCGCGCACTGCTCAAGATAAGCGAGACCCGCCGGCGCGAAGAAGTTCACAACGTTCACAACGGCGGCGGCATGATCGTTTCGCTGGTGAGCCTGATAGGCGGCACTGGAGTGACGAGCCTGGCGGCGAACCTCGCGCTGGCATTGCGCTACGCGTTCGAAAAGCGGGTGGCGGTAATAGATCTCGACCTGCAAACCGGCGGGTTGGCGGTGTTCCTGAATCTCGAACCCGAGCGCACCATCATGGCGCTCGCCGAGGGGACGCGAAAGCTCGATTCGATTCAACTCGAATCAGCGCTGAGCAAGCATGCGTCGGGCATCTACCTGCTCGCGGCGCCCAAGCGGATCGAGGACAGCGAGTTGGTCAGTGACGAGACGGTCGGTGCGATCCTCGATCTGACGCGCCAGCTGTTCGACTTCGTGATCGTGGATTGCGGCACGCATATCGACGCAAACACGGTCGCCGCCTGGGAGCGCTCGCGTCATCTGTTCTACCTAATCGACCAGTCGATCGGCGCGGCACGATGCGCGTGGCGATTCGTCGATCTGGTGGGGCGGCTGGGGATGCCGGGAGTCGAACCCAACTTCATTCTGAGCCGTTTCGTGCCGGGTCATCCGATCAGTGAAGAGCAACTGAGCCATACCCTGGCGCAGCCGATTCACACCCGGATTCCGCGCGATGAAAAAGTTCTCGAGCGCGTGCAGTTGAGCGCACAGGATTTGTGGCAGGTGGCGCCGAACTCGCCGCTGGCCAAGAGCATCGAGGACTTGGCGCGGCGGCTCGAGGTGGGCACCGAAGCCAACAACGGCAATTCCCCAAATTCATTAGTCTCGCGCCTGTTGAATGCTATCGGCGCGCGCACTTGAGGTACCCGAATGAAGCTGGTTGAGAGAATTTCCCAGCAGAACAGCACAGCGCCGGCTCCGTTTCAGCGCTCGCTGATAGGCAATCAAAAGCGCGCGGTTAAAGACGCGCAGGCCGAGGGTTTTCAGCAGCTCAAGCTTGCGGTCCACAACCGGCTGTTCGAGATGCTGGACGTTACCCGGCTTGAAAGCCTCGAGCCGGCACTCGCGGCGCAAAAAGTCACCGCCGCCATCTCCACCATTCTGGACGACGAGGGACGCCTGCTCACCGACGTCGACAAGAATCACCTGATCGAGGAGATCAAGAACGAGCTGTTGGGACTCGGGCCGTTGGAGCCGCTTTTGTGGGACGATGAAATCACCGACATCCTGGTCAACGGGCACAGCCAGGTTTACGTCGAAAAAGGCGGCAAGCTTCACGCCACCGACGTCAAGTTCCAGGACGATCAGCATCTGATGCTGATCATCGATCGAATCGTGTCGCAAGTCGGACGCCGGGTTGACGAAGCGTCGCCGATGGTTGACGCGCGGCTGCCCGACGGTTCGCGTATCAACGCGATCATTCCGCCGCTGACGCTCGACGGCCCGGCGCTGTCGATTCGCCGATTCGGCCGCAGGCGCTACAACATCGACGATCTGATCGCGAAGAAGACGCTGGTGCCTGAGATCGTCGAGTTTATGCGCATCATCGTGCGCGCGCGGCTCAACATCCTGGTTTGCGGCGGCACCGGCTCGGGTAAAACGACACTGCTTAACTGCATGTCGCTGTTCGTCCCGGCCGACGAGCGAATTGTGACGATCGAAGACTCGGCCGAATTGAGCCTCCAGCAGCCGCATGTGGTCAGGCTCGAAACGCGGCCGCCCAACGTCGAAGGCAAGGGTGAAGTCACCCAGCGCGACTTGGTCAGGAACTCGTTGCGTATGCGGCCGGACCGCATAATCGTCGGCGAGGTCCGCGGCGACGAAGTGTTCGACATGTTGCAAGCGATGTCGACCGGCCATGACGGCTCAATCGCCACCATCCACGCCAACACTCCCCGCGACAGCTTGGGCCGTCTGGAGATGATGATGCTGCTGTCGGGAGTCGCGATTCCGCAGCGCGCGATGCGCCAGCAAATCGCGTCGGCGCTCAACATCATCGTTCATGTATCCCGGCTATCCGACGGCTCGCGCAAAGTGATGCGCGTTTCCGAGATCAGCGGGATGGAGGGTGAGATGGTGATGATGCAGGACCTGTTCGAATTCAAGCGCACCGGAATCGGGCCGGGTGGCGAAGTGCTCGGCCAGTTTGTCGCCACCGGGATTCGGTCAACCTACTCGCAGCGGCTGGAGGCCGCGGGTTACAAACTCGACGCCAAGGTTTTCCGCAGCACAATCGGATAAATACTATGGATATTTTGATGGCTAGCGGCATTTTCGCGCTCGTCTTCCTGGGCGTGCTGGTCTTTACCAGCAGTCGCGGCAGCGAAGTCGAGCAACAGCGCGAGGTGGCGCGCCGTCTGACCCGCCCCGCCGACGATCTGGAGATCGATGTCATGCGCAAGCGCCGGCCCGATCAGGGACCGCTGCTGGGCGTGCTGTACGAGCTGGACCCGATGCGCAAACTCGAAGAAGCGATGTGGCAGGCGGGCTTGTACATGAGGACCGCCGACATGCTGCTGATCATGGTGCTGCTGTTCGGCGCGGGATTGTTCGGCGGCAATCTCTTGTTCCACGACATGTGGCTCGGGCTGGGTGGCGCTCTGGCGATGGCCTGCCTGCCACTCGCCTACATCCAATTCCAAAGGAAGCGGCGTATCAGGGCCTTTGGAACCCAGCTGCCGTTCGCGCTTGACCTGATCAAATCGTCGCTCGAAGCGGGACATTCGCTGCAGCGCGCGCTGCAAGTTCTGGTCAGCGAGTTCGCGGATCCGGCGGGCAGCGAATTCCGCACCGTGCTCGAGCAGAACCGGATCGGACTGCCGCTGCCGCGCGCCCTCGAAGACATGCTCAAGCGAGTTCCCGAGGACGACCTCCGACTCCTGGTGATCGCGGTGCGCGTGCAAACTGAGGTCGGCTCGAGCCTGGCTCAGATTGTCGGGCGGCTATCCGAAATCGTGCGAATCCGCCAGCGCTTGCGGATGCAGATCAAAGCGCTCACCGCGCAATCGCGCCTCGGCGGCATGATCGTCGGCTGCCTGCCAATCGCGGTGCTCTGTATATTCAGCTTGATTCAGCCGGGTTACACCGATCAATTGTTCCATGACCCGATGGGTCAGAAGATTTTGAAATTCGCGATCATAGCAGACATCCTCGCCATCGTGAGCATCAGGCGACTACTGCGGGTGAAGTACTAATATGAGTCCATTCATGGTTGGCATAGCGGTCTTCTTCCTGGCTGGCGCGGTGTGCGCGGCCTTGTACTTCGCCATTTCGCCGCAGAACCGGGCGGTCGATGAACGATTCGCGGATTTGGCGGTCAGGATGCGGGCTTCGCAGGGCGCACTCGAAGGTGACCTTCAGGACGAGAACCTGCTCCATATGCTTTTCAGATGGGCCTCCAAACGCATCCCGCCGCCGAACCTGGAGACTCCCACCGGGGAGAAGCTCCAGCAGACTCTGGCGCAGGCGGGATTTCTGAAGTCCACCGCGCCGCAGACCTATCAGGTCATCCGTGTGCTGCTGGCGATCGGATGCGGCGTATTGGGGCTGTTGTTCGGAGTCATTGTTCACACCTCAGCGGCTCAGCCGCTGATGTTCGGAATCGTCGGCGTAGCGGTCGGAATTTTCGTGCCCGCCTACTACCTGGGACGGCGCGCGCGGACGCGCCAGCAAAACATCTCAAAGCAGCTCTCGGACGTGCTCGATCTGCTGGTGGTATGCGTAGAAGCGGGACTCGGACTGTTCGAGGCGATTCGAATCGTCGGCGCGGAATGCGAGCGTCATGGGCAGGAAATCGGCACGGAGTTGAATCTGGTCGCTACCGATATTTCCGCGGGCGCGTCGCTCGGACAGGCGTTGCGCGGGCTGGCCGAGCGGACTGCGGTTGACGATATCAAGCCGCTCGCCGCAACCTTGGTCCAGAGCGAACTACTTGGCGCGCAGATCGGACCTGCGTTGCGTTCCAGTTCGGATGCATTGCGACAGCATCGCCGGATACATGCCGAGGAAGACGCGCAGAAGGCATCGATTAAGATTCTGTTCCCGCTGGTCCTCTTCGTATTGCCCGCGATGATCGCGGTAATCGTCGGGCCGGCAATAATCTCGGTCCTCCGCACGCTCTCCCCTAATGCCGGAGGATGATCCAGGGCCGACTGATTTCATCGATCGGAAGGCAATCCAATCGCCTCTCCCAGGGGGCCTCGGACTCGGCGCGCTTACGCGTCGGTCCGGGGCCTGTTTGTTTTGTGCGCCAGTCCGACTCTAGAGACTGAGACGCTTCATCAACCGATATAGCGTCGTCCGATCGACTCCGAGCGTGGTCGCCGCCTCGACCCTGTTTCCGCCGGCTGCGGCGAGTGCCGCCTTGATTCGCACCGCCGCCGCCCGATCGAGGGTCGTTTGCAGCGTGCTCTCGTCCTTACTCTCGGCGGGCCGTGCGGCACGCCGCGCGCGGTTCGAATCTATCGTCGATCCCGGCGCCGCGCCCGGGCCTGATACCGGATCAATGCCGGCGCCAAGGTCTTCATCGGAGTCGTCATCGTCGAAAGCAAACGCTTCGGGCATCAACGTCTCCTGCCCACTCATCACGACCGCGCGCTCGATAACGTTTTCCAGTTCGCGCACGTTGCCCGGCCACGAGTAGCTGAGCAGCGCCTCCTCAGCCTGCGGGGAAAGCATCAGCGGGCGGCCCGCGTCGGTCGAATGAAAGGCGAGAAAATGATGGGCCAACGGCAGGATGTCTTCGCGGCGCTCACGAAGCGGCGCGATCTTGAGCGGAATTACGCTCAGACGGAAATATAAGTCGGCGCGGAAGCGGCCGGCGGCGACTTCGCTTCGCAGCTTGCGATTGGTCGCCGTGACGATTCTGACATCCACCTTGCGCGGTCTCGACCCGCCCACGCGCAGCACCTCGCCGTCTTCAAGCACGCGCAGCAGCTTGGCCTGGAAGTCCGGGCCTGCCTCGCCGATCTCATCGAGAAAAAGCGTGCCGCCCGACGCACGCTCGAAGCATCCCGCGCGCTCGCGGATCGCCCCGGTGAACGATCCCTTTTCATGGCCGAACAGCTCGCTTTCGACCACGCCATCGGCAAGCGCCTTACAGTTGATCGCCAGGAACGGACCGTCGGCGCGATTGCTCCAGTAGTGAAGCATCCGGGCCACCAGCTCCTTGCCGGTACCCGTCTCACCTTCGATAAGAGCGGTCGTGCGCGACGGCGCGACTCGCCGAATCATGGCGACCAGTTGGCGGCTCTTGGGCGCTTCGGCCACGAAACCGGCGGCGATACTGGCGACATCGAGCTGCTCGCGCAACTTCCGATTCTCGCGTTGAAGCGTGCTCATCTCGACAGCCCGACCGACGACCGCGTTCAGCTCATCGGTGTCAAATGGCTTCGTCACGCAGTCGAAGGCACCGCCGCGCAGCGCCGCCTTGGCCGACTCCGCCGCCGGCAAAGGTACGGTCACCACGACCGCCAAATCAGGCTGCTTGCTCTGCACTTTTTTCAGCAAATCCATCCCATCCATCCCCGGCATCCTCATGTCTGCGACCATTACGTCTGCACCCTTGCATTCGAGGACCCTTAAGGCCGCTTCGACTGTGGGACACGTTTCGCATTCGTAACCGGCCTGTGAAAGGACCATCGCGGCAGCGCGTGCAACATGGAACTCGTCATCGACGATCAGGACCCGAGCCCTGTTCTTTAGGTTGCGATCTTGCACGCTCATCCCAACAGCCACGTTTCCTTTGAAGGGCAAGCGCGGCTTAATGTAGCATTCTTGCCCTCGGCCATATTGGTGTCAATATGGGTAAAAGAGTGTTGTTTACCGTTGGTTTTCTGAGAATTGGAACGTTGCGAATATGAACCGTAGCCGGGAACGGGCGAGCGTGGACTTCGGGTCGGCAAAACGACGTCGGCGGTGCAGCAGAGATATCCGTGCGGCCCTGCCACAGCTTCAAGATAGCCTCGGGCGAGACAACCCGCCCGTTGTTTCCACTAGTTCGAGGAAGTATTCCGCGAGGTGAGCGGTATTGGCAGCAATCCCGGCGGCGACTGCAGGTATCCCAACGCGGGCTCATCTTGGTAGTCCGCTGCGTCGCGTACCTGGCGGGCATTATCGCGGGCTTCGCAGTCCTGCTGGTTCTTTCCCTCACATGAGGCGGTCATGACAGCGTCTTGATCCGTCGTGGATGACGCGCACCCGTACAACCCGGCGGCTGCCGCCAGCACCGCGACGCCCAACAATCGCTTAATCGCGTGATCGATCATGATTGCCGGATAACTTAGCAGATTTTTTCATCGGGTCGATACGATGCCGGCAAGTGCGCTCGTGAGAGTCGGGGTCAACTCGTATCTCAGCTTTGGAGGTACGAACTTGGACTACAATTCGATTTCAACTGCGACGGTCGATTCCGAAGAGCGCCTTCTGAATCGTTGGGAACAGCCTGCACTCTTCGTTGTCGATTGCGTCGTCCAGGATGACCGCGAGTCCGCTCAACGCTTCTCCGGCGTCGCGCGCCTGAGCTTCGGTGAGACGATCCGCGCCGGTGTCAACGATTGCGCCAACGAGCGTTCGCAGTCGGTCGTGGAATGCGCGGACCTTGCGCCCGGCTTCCGGCGAGAGACGGCCTTGCTCCACCAGCCACGGAAGTAACTGGCTGTCTTGGGCGTCGAGGTGATGGGATAGCGTTGGCTGTATCGCCGCCCAAATCTGGGCAGCATCACGCCTGAGCTCGGGCGACTCGGGATTGCGCGCGAGCCGCAATCCCGCGAGCGCCGCATCGAGCAAGCGTGATCTTAGCTGGGAGCCTTCGCGATTGAGTTCCTCCGAGAGACAACGGATTCCCGTGTCGATGCGCGTTGGGTTCTCGGCGCTCGCTTCTCCTGCGTCGATCCCGGATTTCTCCGCCGCTGAATGCGCGGATTGTCCTTCGACTTGCTTCGCCTGCAAAAATGATTGCAACACCTGTCCGAATCGTTCGATCGACAGTGGCTTCGAAACGTAGTAGTGCGCCCCTTTGGTGCGCGCCCGTTTCTCGTTGGCATCGCTTTGACTGCCGGCGACATAGAGCAAAGGGGGGCCGGAGAAGTGCTTGCGAATCTGCTCGAGCAGCCAGCCGCGATCGCTTTCTTCGATCGCCTGGTCGTCGAGTATCACGAGTCGCACATTCGGCTGAGCGAACACCTCGCGACGCACATATTTGTCGGCTGCATGGCGAACCAGCTTCCAGGGACGCTTGACGATTCCCAGTACGAGCTTCGCCAACGCCTCGTCATCAGAGAGGAGCAGCACGGCGGGAGAGAGGCGAGTTTGCTCCGAAGTCTCCGCTTTCACCTTTTGCGGCATGTTCTCCGCCTGCTGTCCATGAAGAACACGGTTCAGGCAGTTCTGCTCACTCATTGCAGCAAATATGCCAAAGATACCGCCCGCTTTAGACGATACCTCGGCAACGAAAGGATACAATTTCCCCCAGATGTGTCCTTCGGAACCAGCGCAAACGAGCCAACAGAAGTACGCCAAAGCTCTTACCGAGGCCTGTTCTTTTGCCTGGCAGCCGCAGACAAAACAAAAAGTGAATAGCGCCCAGAACGATCGCGAAGTTCACGCCTCACCAATTGAAGGTGAGCGGCGCACCGATTCCCGCGGTCTCAGTGACGGGATCCAAAACCTGGGACTGTCAGTTCATCTTCGGACGGGCGGCGATCCTACTTGACCTTGCTCTTCAAGGCGGTCGAGACGCTCCCGCTGTTGGCGCCATAGGTGAACTCGAACGAAAGCGTCGAGGTTTGCGTGCCGCTGGCCGACCCCGGCGGCGAGAACTCTACCGCGACCGCGCACTTGCTCTTCGGCGCCAGCACTTGGCCTGAGCATCCGTCGCTGGCAATCGTGAACGATCCAGGATCAGGCGCCCCCAGCGCCGCCGTTTCCAGCGTCACCGGGACCATGCTCGAATTCGACAGCTCGATGTTCTTGGCCTTGCCCGTCACGCCCGCATCGACGGCAGTAAACGACTCCGACTTCGGCGCCTTGAGCGTCGCGGCGATTCCATTGCCGCTGAGGTTCACGGTGGGACTGGCGCCGTTGTAGCCAACCTCGACGGTTTGATTGCTCACGGCGCCGGGAGTGGCCGGCGCAAACTCGACCTCGAACGAGCACTTCTTCTTCGGCTCGATAGTTTGACCCGAGCAGGTGTCCGCGCCGGCGACCACGAATGGCGGCGTCGCGGTCACCGATCCGATCACCGCCGCGATCGTGCCCTTGTTGGTGAGCGCCACTTTCTTGGGCTTGCTGGTCCCGGTCGCATCGACGCTGCCCAAGTTGAGCTTCGCCGGGGCCGCGCTCAGCGTAGTGGAGTAGGCGGCGGGCTCGTGCCGAATGCCATCACAAGGTTATATGCATTCACCGTCCCGATTCCGGTCGCAAAGTCCCAGCCGGTTTGCGTTCCGTACGCGGGCTGATACGCCGAGTTGGAAGTGGAAAGCACGCCATACGTGCCCGATGGTGTATAACAATCATTTGTGCCCGTGCAGGGCACGTCCATGTCACCCTCGGTCACATCATAAAAGATGCACGAGCCGGCGACACCGTTGCCCAACGTTGAATTGCATGAGGCGTCGCCGCTTGAGCCATATTCGGTTTTGGCCAGTGAGTAGTACGTGGGATTCGGATTACCTTGGCGGCTGCCAGTATACTGATTCACGAGCGCTTGAATGCCGGCCATGATCGGCGAGGCGAACGACGTTCCGCCACCGCCGGGCCACCTCGCTGGGATCGCCCGTACATGCAATTCCGCCATAACCGGTGTGGGACCAGCAAACCACGTAGTAATGATTCCAAACGCCGTTGGCGGCGAACAGCGAGACGTCCGGAATGTCCCGCACGCTGTCGCTCGGGTTGCCGAACAGACCGGATTGCCATGAAGGCTTGGGATATCCCGCGCAGGTCCCGCTGACGACAAGGCTGTCCGGGGGCAGCCCCGGTCGCGCAGCCGCTCGGGCCGCCGCTGCCCGCGACGATATTGAGGAAATAATCGTCGTCGGCTGAGCTGTTGCAGAAGCCGTTCGAGCCATAGGTTGTGACTATAGCCTTCGTAGTCCGCGATCAGCTCGCTGGCGCATGAGCCGTTCCGTGGAATTTCCGGGATGTAGGATTTCGCTGAGCCATAGTCGGAATCGTTCGTCGAATTCCAGTATGTGCTGGCGGTGCTAGGTGACCGTATCGCCGAAATCGGTGCCCCCCACAGCCACATTATACTGCGTGGTGGCCATTCCATTGACGCTGATTCCGTATCGCGCGACCTTGTTATCTAGTCCCCGATCAGTCTGCGCAGCGCCAGCGTCTCCCGCCGCAACAAAAACCGAGACGCCCGCCGTCACCGCCTGCTGGTACAGGCCGTTGATGTACGGAGTTCCCCGATGCGCCTAGGTCCACCTCGCACTCGCCATAGCTGATGCTCACGATTGCCGGGACCGGGCCACCGTTGTTCAGAATGTTTTGCAGGGCGATGAAACCTCCGAAGTCGGTGGTGGAGTCGGCGCACGAGGCAAGTTCGATGGCCGCGCTAGGCGCCGCCGCGCTCGCCCATTCGGCGTCCAGGATCGCTTCGAACTCGGTGCCTCCGTAGACGCCCGGATCGAAACAGTTACAACTCCAGCCGTTGCAGGAGATATAGGTCTCGCTGCCGCCGGGTCTTGGATGAACCTGCGTGAAAGAGCCGTCGGGATAGGCGCTGGTGAGGCCGAACGTGGTGCGGAAGCTGGTCCAGTCGCTGGCGCTGTATACGTCGCTGTCCTCGACCACCATGATCGTCTGCCCCTGGCCCGAATAACCCGCCGCAAACAGCGGATTCAGATTGTAGATGGTGGCCAGGTCCGCGGGTACGACAAGATAATTGCGCGTCACCGGCCGTATAGTTGCTGCGCGGTTGGTGCATCGGATGCGGCATGAAGTTGTTCAGCGACACGACGCCGACCACCGCCGGCGCGAGCGCGGCGGGAATCCGCGGGTCGCTCATGTTGGCGATGTGCTTCTTACCTTTGACCTCGAGATTGTGAATTTCGGTATGGAAGGCCTCGCCCACCTGGCCGGCTGTCCCGGAGAAGTCGATTAGCACCCGGCTGGGATAGACCAGGTTGACGGTAAAGCCGTGCGATTCGAGCCATCGCGTGATCGCCGCCAGGTCCTTATGCGCCAGGCCGTAGCGCTCTCCAAACTGCTTTGCGGTGAGCCAGTGATGGTAATTCGGCGAGTGCCGATCGCTCAACTGATCGATGTAACGATCGAGGGCCTGTTCGCGTTCCGGAGGGCGTCGCAACTGGAGCCACAGATGCTCCAGCGGAAAGCTGTCGGCGACCGGGCCGCGATCGTTGGCCGCCGTCGCTTCTGGACGCGTATTGCCCGCCAGCGTGATGAGATCGTTCTCGTCGATTTGCTGCGTGATGAGAGCGCGAACGCTCGGCGCGATAGAGGTCGCCGCCGTAAGCGTCCTCGCGGCTGCAAAAATCGCCAGCGTGCAGGCGAACGCGCCGAGGATAGCGATCACGCCAATCCGTACTTTTCCTGCGTACTTGTTCATTTGACAGTACCCGAGATCGGGATCGATACGATGCCGGTATTCGCGCCGTATGTGTAACTGAACCCCACCGTCGCCGACTGCGCGCCGGTCGCGCCGCTCCCCGGCGTGAACTCCATCGTCGATCGTGCAGCTGCCTTTGGCCGCCAGCGTGACCGTGCAGCTGTTGGCCGTTATCGTGAACGCGCCGGGATCGTTGCCGACGATGCTGGTGGTAGCCGAGGTTTACGCTCACGGTCGCGGGATTCGAAATCTTGATCTTCTTTGCCTTACCGGTCGCGCCTGCCGCCACCGATGAGAACGTCTCCTTGGACGGCGCGTTGAGCGTCACGGCAATTCCAGTGCCGCTGAGGCTCATCGCGGGACTGGCGCCGTTGTAGGCCACCTCGATCGTTGCATTGCTCACGGCGCCGGGAGTGGCCGGCGCAAACTCGACCTCGAACGAGCACTTCTTCTTTGGCTCGATGCTTTGACCCGAGCAGGTGTTCTCGCCGCCGGCGACCACGAATGGCGGCGTCGCGGTCACCGATCCGATCACCGCCGCGGTCGTGCCCTTGTTGGTGAGCGTCACTTTCTCGGGCTTGCTGGTCCCGGTCGCATCGACGTTGCCGAACTTGATCGCCGCCGGGGCCGCAGCCAGCGTCGGCGTGGCGCCAGCCACCGGCTGGATGGCGATGAACTGAGGATTACCCAGTTCTGTCTGTGGACCGCTGATGGTGGCGGTGGGGGTCTCGTTGCCGTTGCTCCCCGGCGGATAGACAAACACGTGCCGGGGGGATCGGGGGAAACGCCGAGGAGTCGCCCGGTCCGCCACGTAGATGTTGCCGCTGGAATCCACCGCGATGCCGGCTGGGATGTCCAGGCCGGTCTTGCTCCCGCTGATGGTGGCGATGGGGGCCTTGTTGAGCAGCCCGGTGCTGCTTCCCAGCGCCGGATAGACAAACACGCTGGCGGCGTTTTCGTCCGCCACATAGATTTTGCCGCTGGAATCCAGCGCGATGCCGTATGGGTAGCTCAGGCCGGTGTTGCTCCCGCTGATGGTGGCGGTGGGGGCGTCGTCGCCGTTGCTCCCGCGCCGGATAGACAAACACGCTGGCGGCGTCCGCGTCCGCCACGTAGATGTTGCCGCTGGAATCCAGCGCGATGCCGGCTGGGGCGTTCAAGCCGGTGTTGCTCCCGCTGATGGTGGCGATGGGGGCCACGTTGCCGTTGCTCCCCGCCGGATAGACAAACACGCTGGGGGATGCGTACGGCGGAGATAGCCGTCATCCGCCACATAGATGTTGCCGCTGTAATCCAGCGCGATGCCGTCTGGGTCGACCAGGCCGGTGCTGCGCCCGCTGATGGTGGCGATGGGGGCGGCATTGCCGTTGCTCCCGCCGGATAAACAAACACGCCGGCGGGTACCGTTCGCATAGCTGCCTCATCCGCCACATAGATGTTGCCGCTGGAATCCAGCGCGATGCCTTTGGGCAGCCAGGCCGGTGGTCATGGTCGTGCTGATGGTGGCGATTGGGGCCTCGTTGAGCAGCCCGGTGCTGCTTCCCAGCGCCGGATAGACAAACACGCTGGCGGCGTCCTCATCCGCCACATAGATTTTGCCGCTGGAATCCAGCGCGATGCCTTGTGGGTTGCTCAGGCCGGTGTTGCTCCCGCTGATGGTGGCGGTGGGGGCCTCGTTGAGCAGCCCGGTGCTGCTTCCCAGCGCCGGATAGACAATCACGCTGTTCGGCGCCGCATTCGCCACATAGATTTTGCCGCTGGAATCCAGCGCGATGCCCATCGGGAAACTCAGGCCGGTGTCGCTCCCGCTGATGGTGGCGGTGGGGGCCTCGTTGAGCATCCCGGTGCTGCTTCCCAGCGCCGGATAGACAAACACGCTGGCGGTGAACTCGTTCGCATAGCTGCCGTCATCCGCCACATAGATGTTGCGGCTGGAATCCAGCGCGATGCCGTATGGGTTGGTCAAGCCGGTGTTGCTCCCGCTGATGGTGGCGGTGGGGGCCTCGTTGAGCGCCCCGGTGCTGCTTCCCAGCGCCGGATAGACAAACACGCTGTTCGAGTCGCTTCAGTCCGCCACATAGATGTTGCCGCTGGAATCCAGCGCGATGCCCTCTGGGTCGGCCAGGTCGGTGTTGCTCCCGCAGATGGTGAGCGGTGGGGGCCTCGTTGCCGGTGCTCCCCGCGGCATAGACAAACACGCCCGGGTGCTGACCGGCAAAAAATTGGTCCGCCACATAGATGTTGCCGCTGGAATCCACCGCGATGCCTTCTGGGTAGGTCAGGCCGGTGTTGCTCCCGCCGATGATGGCGATGGGAGCGGCGTTGCCGTTGCTCCCCTTGGCGTAAATGGTGACGGTGCTGTTGCAGGCGTTGGTGACGTAAATGTTCCCACTCGCGTCAACGGCCACAAATTCCGGCTCGGAAAGGCCGGTAGGGGCGGGGGCCAGCGGGGAGACGTCGCCGTTGCTCGCGGCGGGATAAGCCGTCACGGCGCCGGAGCAATCGTCCGTAACGAAGAGCGTCGGGAGTGGCGTCTGGGTAGGGCTAGGGTTGTCTGCGCGCGGCCTGAAGAACGATGAAGGCCGGCAATCGCCAACGCGGCCACACACAGGATCGTGATCACGCCGATTCGTGCTTTTCCTGCGTACTTGTTCATTTGCTTCTCTCCTCAATGTCTAACGAGGAAGAGACCACAGTCGACTGTAAAGCACGACTTGCTCCTGATGTCTATAATTAAGTATAATTAATACTCTCATTGAGAACTTGCGCAAGCTGGATTTACGCCTCTGACAGAGATCCCCTCTCTCGATTCGCGCGTTCGAAGCAATTGGAGGGCACACGGATCCAGTCACCCCCGATGATGCTGCGCCCTTAGCTACCGTTCGCCAACCTGATAGGACGGGTTTTGTCCGTTAAACAGCTAACGAGAAAATGCGCGCGACTTATCCCGACGCAGAACAACCGCCTCTTCCCGAACCTTCTAACAGGGCGAAGCCCGCATCTTCTCTTTACATTGGGTGCAGAGCCTGTCCTGAGCGAAGCCGAAGGAGGTCACCCCTGCCCGTCGTTACGGCAGCGCAGTATTAAGCTGTTGGCACGGGCCGCGCGCGACAACGGAGCGCGGCCTTAACAATGGGTGCAGGGCTCAGCCCTGCTCACCCCTGCCCAAGGAAGTGTGAAACCCACGGTGGGTTTCGCATTCAATCGGCGTCGGTGTCATCCCGCGCGGCGGATTCCGCCTTCGGTACTGTCCCAGGACACTACCGCGACTTCTCGAACGCGTCTTCCATCGCGGCGGATTCGAGCGAGAGGCCGCGCGTTTCGGGAAGGAAGAGCGCGACGATGATCACGTTGGGTATCGCGAGCATGCTCAAGTAGCCGACCACAATCGACAGACCGCCAAGGCGCGCGGCGAGAACCGCGATCAGGGTCTGGGCGGAGATCGCGGCGGCCGCGCCGACTAGCGCGAACCATCCCATCATCGCGCCTCGGATCGCAGTCGGAAAAAGTTCGGTCGCCAGCGAATTGCCGCCCACCTGCCCCGCGCTCAGACCGGCGGTGAAACAGCAATAGGTGGCGCCGATCCACAGCAAGCGAAGCGGCAAGTGCGGCGGCGGACCCCAGTAGAAAGCGACCGCGCCGAGACTCATCGTCAGGCCCGCAACGAAGATCGTGGGGATGCGGCCGTAGCGCTCGCAGTTTCGCGCGCCCAGCGGAAAGCCGAGCATCCCCACGCCGCCTCCGACCAGCATCAGGGCGCTGGCGATGCCCGGCGCCAAGCCCAGGACCGACACCAGGTGGAAGTACGCCCAACTGCTGGCCGCGACCGCCGCGATGTTGGCCAGCAACGAGCAGAGCAGAATGGTGATCGCGCGGCGTCGATAGAGATGTCCGAATGCGTCGTAAAAGCTGCTGGCCGAAGTCGTGCCGGTCGCGGCGGCGCGTTGCCAGCGGTTGCTCTCCGGGATGACCCGCGCCGCCCGCCAAAGCGTGGCAACTCCTATCGCCGATGCCAGCACCAGCATCCATCGCCACGAGTAACGACCCGCCACCATCGGCATCACGATCAAGCACAGCCCGCCACCGAGACCAGCACCCAGCCCGCCCCAGCTTTGTCCGCGCGCGCGCTCCTCGATCGCGAGTTCCTCGGCCAGGATCACGACACCGTCGGCGATCGTCGCGCCGGCAAAGGCGTAGAGCGCGATCTCGCACACGGCGAAGGCCGCGATGTTGGTCGAGAATGCGGCGGCGAGCGCGCTAACCGACGTGCCGGCCACGCACACGAGCAGCATCCGGCGGCGTCCCAGCCGATCGATCATCCTTGAGAGTCCCAGCGCCCCGATCGCCGAGAGCGAAATCCATGCGAACAGGCCCGCGATTCCCGATTCGCCAAGGTGAAAGCTCTTCGCGATCCAGGGCGAGCCGATGCCGTTGATCGACATCGTGAAGCCTTCGAAGGCGAGCACGCGCGCGATCGAGTGGGTCAGCCGGCTGTTTTTCAGCGCGGCGTCCTGGTCATCGAGCCCGGGCGAAGCTCCAGCGACGTTGGCGGCCGAGCTCACGTCAGGCTGGTCGGTCATTTTTCTTCCGTCAGGCGCCTCCGACTGCCTCCCGAGGATAGCTGTCGCTGTCCCGGGCGGTCGAGAGTAAGCGCCGCGCCGGCGGTAATTTCTAATTCGTTTTTCTTTTTTTGTTTTTCGTTGGTGCGCTGCAACGTCAATTGCCGCGGCGAGCGATCAGGGCGACAAAGTCTCCCTCGGTCAGGATGCCGACCAGGCGCCTATCTTCGACAACCGGAAGGCAGCCGATCTTCCGCTCGGTCAAAAGTCGCGCGGCCTCGATCAGAGAGGTATCCGGGCTCGTGGTGACTACGTCGCTGGTCATCACGTCTTTGACGGAGAGACTGTCCAGGAGCTTGCGCTGCGCGTGCTTGCCATAGCCAAGCGCCTGCGCGAGCGCATCGCGGAAGAGATCGCGCTGGCTCACGATACCGACTAGGAGCTGATCGTCATCATCGACAACCGGCAAATGGCGAATCCGTCCCAAGAGCATGATGTCGTCAGCCAAGCTGAGTTTGTCGTTACGTTTGAGAGTGGTCGGGTCCGCTGACATCGCATCGCGAACTTTCAGATCTTTCATGCTAAGTTCTCCAGAGCTTCACAGGCAACCCAAGAGGAATGTAGCGCCTTCCGTGGCATGGCAAAACCCCAGCCGCGGATCGTCTGATTGGCGTTTTGCGCCGGGTTGGCGACATTATGGGAGTTAGTGTGACGACGAGACGCAAAATCGTGTATCCGATCGCACCACGGAATTCGATACACCGGACAAGTTCCTTCGGCTCGATATGCAAGTCGATTACTCGATTACTGGTCCGTGAATTGCTTGGTCCTTCTGTGGACGAGAATTCACGAGCAGCTCGCGGAGAATCTGTATGAAATCCAAGACCGGCGGAAAAACCAAGAAATCAGGGCAAAACGAGGCCGATGCACGACTAAAAAATCTGGGCAAGCTCCTGGCGCGGGCGCGCGAGGAAGCGCTCGCCCGAGTACGGGTGCTTCGCAAAGAGGAGCAAGACGACGCGGTGGAACTGCCCGCCGACGACTTGGACGTGGCCCGTTCGCTGGAAGACATCGAGACCGACGCGGGTCTAATCGAGCGATACGAATATCAGCTGAAGGCGATCGACGCCGCGCTTAGCCGGCTCGAACGCGGTCGTTACGGAATCTGCGAGAAGTGCAAGGAGGAGATCCCGATCGAGCGGCTGAAAGCGGTGCCGTTCGCCGCGTATTGCATCGATTGCCAGAAGAAGCGCGGCGAGCGCAGACGCCCCGGCGAGGGAGACGTCGACGAGCCATCGCGTAATGTCTGGACGCCGCCCGAAGAACTGAAAGAGTCGGTGGACGAGTAACACAGCCGGACGCGGTAGCGCGAAACAGAGGAGGAGCGATGACCGGGCTATTTCGGAAGGTCCTGTGTCCGATTGATTTTTCGGAGCACTCGCTGGCCGCTCTCGATGTCGCGCTAAAGATGGTGCAGCAGAACGACGCCGCGCTGTGCTTGCTGAATGTCGCGCCTATCCCAGCCGGCGAGGCCGGCTTCCAGCCGGTGCCGATGGATCCTTACCCATACGTTGAGAATGACAGACGCGAGCAGCTGGAAAAGCTCGCGCGGGAACGGATTCCCGCCGCGGTGCGCTACGAAACGCGGGTGACAAGCGGCGATCCGGCCGCGCAAGTGCTCGAGACTGCGCGCGGTCTCGATGCCGACCTGATTGTGATGGGCACGCACGGACGCAAGGGATTGGGTCACCTGGTTCTTGGCAGCGTCGCCGAGCGGGTCGTGCGAGAATCGCCGATACCGGTTCTGACGGCGCATTCAACCGCGCGCGTTCGAAAGGCCGCTTGAGACAGGTGATGACCGGATGGCTGCCCGCCCTGGGGCGGTCAGCTTCCGTCAATCCTCGCTGGTTGTCGCTGCGAGCGCATCGCTGGTCGTGATAATTCCGACCAGGCGGCCGTCTTCGACGACGGCTAACCCATCGATTTTTCGCTCGCGCATAATGCGCGCGGCTTCGCGAACGGGCGTCCGAGGTTCCACGGTCACTAGCGCCTGGGTGATCGCTCGTTTGGCGGGCGTGTCGTCGAAGTGTCCTACAAACGAGCGGATATCGCCTTCGGTAAGCATCGCGACGACGCGACCGTCCTGAACGAGCGGGATGTTCCGGAACCCGCCCTCGAGCATCTTGGCATGAATCGTCGAGAGCTTCTCGTCGAGTTGCGCGGTGACCGGATTACTTGTCATCCAGGCGCCGACCAGGTCTTTCTGAGGTGCGTTGTGACGGACAGTCAGCACCGGACATCGAGCTTCGCGCAACACGAGTTCGGCTACGCTGCCGAGGAAGAAACGAGACACGCCGTGGCGACCATGCGTGGACATGACGAGCAGATCCGCACCGATCCCGCGCTCCGCCTTGAGAATCGATGCCGCAGGTTCGCCCATATTAACCATGATCTCGTATTTGATTCCGGCCAGATGCTTGCGCGCGAGTTCCAGAAGGTTGCTGCGCGCCGTGTCCTCCTGCGCCTTGTAGAGATCTGCGTACACGGGCATCGAAGTAGGGGCTATGACCAACAGTATGGTGTGCAGAACATAAACGGTGGCGTCGAAATGTCGCGCGATTTCCGCCGCGGTCTGGAGCGCCGCGATCGAGTTTTCGTCGAAATCCACCGGGCACAGAATTTTGCGATACGGCAAAGACATGGGAGAACTCCTTTACGCGGCGGCCTTGGGATGGATCGTCAAGACTGGAACCGGCGATTCGCGAACGACACGCTCGGCGACGCTGCCAAGCAGGAAGTGCTTCAGGCCAGTGCGGCCGTGCGTGCCCATCACGAGCAGGTCGATGTCTTGTTCAGCGGTGAGATTGAGAATCTCCGGCGCCGCGTTCCCGGTCGCGACGAAAATCTCATGTGGAACTCCCGCGAGTTTTTCCCGCGCAATTGCTTCCAACCGGCGCAGGCATCCTGCTTCAAATTCAGGATTAGGGTTCAGCGCGACGGGCGGCAGCGCGGTGGCGGCGGCGGGCGGCGCGCCGATCACGGTCAGAAGGTAAACTGTGGCGGAGTTCTGCTTCGCCAGCCGGCAGGCGAGTTCGAGCGCTTCCATCGAGTCACGCTCGAAGTCAATCGGGCACAGTATTCTGGAAAAAGCCGCAGCCATCTCTCTTAGCCTGCCCTCCGCGCATTGCCATAGTTACAGCATACTCCGCTACCGGCCGCGGATCAGGCCAGTTGACGGACTCCATTTATCGAGAAAACCCATTGTCCCTCCCGGCACATTCGTTTTGATCTTTTGTTTCCAAGAGAAAAAGCATCCGCCGTGCCATACCGCGTGAGAGTGACTGATTGTGAAATCAGTTGTCTTTATGGCGCGCGTCTGTGATGAAAGGAGCCAGCGAACGTCAGGCAAGTGGCTCCGAAAGGAGCACGGCAGAGGATGGATGGATGTAGCCAGGTAAAAACCGTAATGGGCAGGGACTTCGGGTTGGTGGCCGGCGGCGAAGCGGCGGCATCGCGATTGCTTCGTTCAATGGCAAACGGTTCAAGGGAGCGACCCCGATGCAGGATTTCTCGATCGAGCGGCAGCGGATGGTAACCACTCAGATCGCATCACGCGGTATCGAGGATGCGGCGGTTCTGCATGCGATGGGAGCGGTTCCTCGCGAGGCATTTCTTCCAATTCGGTTCGCCGAGTTTGCGTACCAGGACACTCCGTTGCCGATCGAGGCGGGTCAGACGATCTCGCAGCCTTACATCGTTGCGCTGATGATCGAATGCGTCGAAGCAAAGCCGGGTGAAAAGGCGCTCGAAATCGGCACCGGGTCGGGCTACGCCGCAGCCGTTCTTTCGCGGATCGTGGACAGCATCTACACGGTAGAGCGTCATGAGGAACTCGCGACGATTGCGCGGCGACGCTTCTCGGAACTGCACTACGACAACATCCACGTTCTCACCGGGGACGGCACCCTGGGATGGCCGGAACATGCGCCCTACGATGTCATCATCGTGACGGCGGGCGGTCCTCAGATTCCAAAGCCGCTGCTCGAACAACTCCGAGTTGGTGGGCGGCTGGTAATTCCGGTCGGGTCGTCGGCGTCTCGTGGTCAACAACTGATACGAGTCACGCGGGTCACGGAGGACCGGTACGAGGAAGAAAACCTTGGTGACGTGCAGTTCGTTCCCCTGATTGGCGCGCAAGGATGGGCAGACGCATCGGGACGGACTGCGGCGCCCGCCAGCCGGCCGCAGTCGGTGGCGAAACTCATACGCGAGGTTGCCGAGCCGATAGGGGACATCGGCGAAGTCGATCTCTCGCCGCTGCTGGAGCGGATTGGCGATGCACGCGTTGTGCTTCTCGGAGAAGCGACGCACGGCACCTCGGAGTTCTACCAGATGCGGGCGCGGATCACTCGCGAGCTGATCTTACGGCGCGGATTTAGAACGGTGGCGGTCGAGGCCGATTGGCCCGACGCCGCGCGAATCAACCAATACGTGCATCACGCGCCCGCGCGACAGCAGCGATGGAACGCATTCACGCGCTTCCCGACCTGGATGTGGCGTAATCGCGAGACTTTGGAATTGGTCGAATGGATCCGCGCCTACAATGCGGAGGTTCGCGATCCGGAGCTGCGCGCGGGTTTCTATGGACTCGATTTGTACAGTCTGTTCACTTCGATTCACGCGGTCATCGAATACTTGACCGGCGTCGATCCGGCGCTGGCGGCGGTCGCCAGACAGCGTTACGGCTGCCTGACGCCGTGGGAGAACGATCCCGCCGTGTACGGGCGCGTCGCACTGGGCGATCCGTATCGCATTTGCGAACAGCCGATAGTCGAGATGCTGGGCGATCTGCTGAAGCGTCGAATCGAGTATTCAGAGCGCGACGGCGATCGATTCTTCGACGCGGTCCAGAATGCGCGCCTGATTGCCGCCGCGGAACAATACTACCGCGTCATGTACTACGGCTCCGTCGAATCGTGGAACCTGCGCGACCAGCATATGTTCGACACGCTCGAGCGGCTGCTCGAATTTCGGGGCATCGGGAGCAAGGCAATTGTATGGGCGCACAACTCTCATGTGGGCGATGCGTCCGCCACGGAGATGGGTACGCGCGGAGAACATAATGTGGGGCAGCTATCCCGAAATCGGTTCGGCGGCGCAGCGTATCTGCTCGGATTCGGAACCGATCACGGGACCGTCGCGGCAGCATCGGATTGGGACGGCCCGATGGAGATAAAGCGGGTACGGCCTGCGCATGAACGAAGTTACGAACGGCTGTTTCACGAATCAGGCGTCGCGGCATGCGCGGTTCATCTGCGGGCGCCTCGGCGCCAGGCGGTACGCGATGAACTCGCGCCGGCGCGTCTTGAACGAGCGATCGGGGTCATCTATCGGCCGCAATCGGAATTGGAGAGTCACTATTTCCAGGCGTCTCTGCCGCGGCAATTCGACGAGTACGTCTGGTTCGATGAAACCAAAGCCGTGTCACCGCTATCCGCAACCGCGACGCGCGGAGTCCCGGAAACGTTCCCATTTGGAGTGTGACATGTAATCGTTGGTGGAATTTCCCGGCTCATCGCTCGTTCACAACGATCGCCGCGCGCCGCGCGCCTCGGTACTGTCTCTCATCGAAATTTGCTCCGCTCTGCGCTCGCCTTATCTTGCCGAGCGCGTTGGAGGTTTGTTCGTTTCCCTGGGCATAGCAGAAATGCTATGCTCCGGGCTATGGCAGAATGGGCCGTTAAGGTTCTCAATCAAACGGTCGAAGCAGAGCTGCTTGCTCTGCCGAAAGACATGCAAGCCCGCTTTTTGAGAATCTCCGAACTGCTGGAGGGCTTCGGGCCACAGCATGTGGGCATGCCACACGCGAGGCCGCTAGGTGAGAAGCTTTGGGAAATGCGGCTTGTGGGTTCTGCGGGTATCGGTCGGGCCATTTATACGGCTGCGTCAGGGCGGCGGCTTATTGTGCTCCACGCATTCGTAAAAAAGACTCAGAAGACTCCGCTGCGCGCGATCGACGCCGCGCGCAGGAGAATGAGGGAGATCAAACCATGACCAAGGGTCTGGATTCCGTGAAGAAGAAGATGCTGGCGGACCGCGAAGTCCGGACGGCTTATGCGGCTCTGGACGAAGAATTCGCTCTCGCCCGCGAGCTGATCGCCGCGCGCGTTCGCGCCGGATTGACACAGGCCGAACTGGCGCGGCGTATGGGTACGACTCAATCGGCCATAGCACGGCTTGAGAGCGGCGCTCAGTTACCCAGCGTCAAGACGCTGCTGCGCTTCGCGAAAGCCACAGACTCGCGGCCGGTCCTTAAACTACGGGCAGCCTGAAACTAAGGACCTCCGGCCCAACAGACCAGACGTCGCGACGCGCGGAGTGCCGGAAACGTTCCCATTTGGAGTGTGACATGTAATCCTTGGTGGAATTTCCCGGCTCATCGCTCGTTCACAACGATCGCCGCGCGCACGCCCCAGCAGGATGACCCCAACTCGCAGATTCGCGCTCGCAGTCTCGCTGGTCGCGGTGATGACCGTGATCGGCGCAATCGGCTACCGGCTGATCGAGCACATGTCGATTCTCGACTCCTTCTACATGTCGATCATTACCATCTCGACGGTCGGGTTCGGCGAGGTAAAGCCGCTCAGCCCGGCCGGTCGTCTTTTTACCATTGGGCTGATAGTCACAGGGGTCGGCAGCGCGATTTACCTGTTTTCGGTGATTGGGGAACTTGTGGTTGAGGGGCGGCTTAAGGAGTTTCTCGGGAAGAGCGCAATGAATCGCAAAATTCACGGTCTCCAGGGCCATGTCATCGTATGCGGCTTCGGGCGTTTCGGCCGCGCGGTGGTCGAAGAGCTGAGTCGCAAGGCGGTGCCGATGGTGGTGATCGAGGTCGATCCCGCGAGCCAAGCAGAGTTGGACACTGGCGGCTCGCTGCACGTTATGGGATCGGCGCTGGAAGATTCGGTGCTCGAGGATGCCGGGATCGGTTCGGCTCGCGCGATAATCGTCGCAACCGGATCGGATGCGGACAACGTGTACATCACGCTTTCGGCGCGCGAGAAAAATCCGAAGATTCTCATCTACGCGCGCGGCGACTCGGATGCGGGACTGCGGCGGCTCAAGCTGGCGGGAGCAGACCAGGTGGTCGCGGCCTATCAATGGGCCGGGATGAGAATCGCGGCGAGCATCATCCGCCCGTCGGTGGTGGATTTTCTACAACTCTCGGTGCCCGGCCGTGAGTCGGAGGTCGATCTGGAGGAGATCAGGATCTCGCGCGAAAGCCCGGCGGCCGGGATGAGCATCGCGGCGGTGGAACGTGAGAATCCGCGGCTTCGGATCGTGGCGTTGAAGCGCAACGACCAACGGCTCGAGATGATTCCCGCCGCCGATACGCAGATCGAACCCGATGATTTGCTGGTGGTGATCGGCGAATCGGACAGCCTCAAACGCCTGGCGTCGCTTTAAAGCGATACATCACATTTGAGATTTGGCCCGGAAATCGGCTCGCGCCGCATCACGGTGTCGGCTCCGGGGGTTCCGGTGTGGTCGCCACCGCGCCGAATGAAACCGTGTACGGACCGAGCGGGTCGGGGAGGTCGGTAACCGTCATGAACGCCGATTCCATGCCCCCCCCGGTCGGAGCGAAAGTAACGACGAGCGAACAATCCGACTTGGCCGCCAGCGTCGCGGTGCAGGTGCCGCCGGTGACGCTGTAATCGCTGGCGTTCGACCCACTGAAGCCTTCAGTCAGCGAAACCGCGTTGGTCTGCAAGTTGTACACCGTGATCTCCTTGGTCGCCCTGGAGCCGTCGGTCACGCTGCCGAATGCGAAGCTGGGCGGCAAGACGGTCATCGTGATCGTGCCGTTGCCGCTGAGCGCCACGCTCTGCGGGCTGGTCGCGGTGTTGTCGTTGAGCGTCAGCGTCGCGCGGCGCGCGCCGAGATCGCGCGGCGTGAAGGCGATCGCGATGGTGCAGGTGAGGCCCGGCGCGAGTCCGCTGCCATCCGACGGACAGGTCGAAGTCCCCACGGCGAATTCAGCCGGGTCGGACGAGGTCACGCTGCCGATGAACAGCGGGCTAGTCTTGCCGGTGTTGTTGACCACCAGCTTCATGGTGGCCGTGTCTCCCTGCGGAGAGCCGGGGAAACTAAGCGAATCCGGCACGGAAATAGAAGTCGGCGGATGCGCCGACGCAGCCAACTGTGCGTGCGATACGGTCGGGGCCGTGGCGGCCATAATAGCAAACGCAGCGGCGCTCAAGATCGCAATTGTTCCCAGCCTTGCCTTTCCAGAAACCCTTTTCATTTTCCCTCGTTAAGGATCTTCGTCGTAAAGGACCAGGCGGCGCACGGAATTGCCGTACTCGAGCGCGGCCTGGAGCTGAGAATCGCTTTCGGCGTGGATCTCGAATATCGGCTCGTCCCGCATCACAGTATCGCCGACGCTCTTATACAGCTTCACGCCTGCGGAAGCATTGGAAGGGGCGCCGGCGCGTTTTGCTATTCGCGATATTTCCCAGCAATCGATCTGCGCGATCCTGCCGCTTTGTCCGGCTGCAACGCTTCGGCGCAACGGCGCTTGCGGAGGCATCTCGCGTCGTCCCTGCGCGTCCACGATTCGGTCGAACCTTTTGAGAGCAGCGCCAGAATCGAGTGTCCGGCGCGCCGCCTCATAGCCGCGCGAGGCCGGCTCGACTCCGGTCATCTCCAGCAGACGCCCGGCCAGCATCAGCGACTTTTCGCGCAGATCGGCGGGCGCACCGGGTTCGCATCGGAGGACCGAAAGCACGTCAAGCGCCTCCAATCGCGGTCCGATGCCATAGCCGATCGGGCCGAGCGCCTGGGTAGTCACGGTCTCCAGCCGCAGACCGATCCGCTCGCCCACGACCTTGAACGACGCTCCGACATGCTCGGCAAGTTCGGGAGTTCTGACCTTGGTCGAAGGTCCGACTGGAATGTCGATCACGACGTGCGTGGCGCCGGCGGTCTTCTTCTTGGCGAGAATCGAGGCGACCATCTGCGCCTCGGTGTCGATCTCCATCGGGCGCTCGACAGTGATAAGGATGTCGTCAGCCGGCGCCAGCTCGAGCGCGCCGCCCCACGCGATGCATCCGCCGACTTCCTCGACCACCCGATACAGCCGATCGGGCGAGAGAGCGACATCGGCGAGCACCGCCATAGTGTCGCCGGTGCCGGCAGGGCTGGTGATAGCGCGCGAGGAAGTTTTGGGAATTTTGAGTCCGAGTTCGGCGAGAATCGGAACCAGGATCATGGTGGTTCGGTTGCCGGGGACACCACCGATGCAATGTTTGTCGGCGACGATCGAGTCGCCGAATGTGAGCCGCTCGCCCGTGGCGATCATCGCCAGCGTGTAGTCAGTCAGTTCGGACAAATCAAACTTCTGAAAGACACACCCGAGCACAAACATCGAGAGCTCAACGCGCGAATAGCGTCGTGCCGCGACGTCGGTCAGGATCGCGTCAAAATCCGTACGTCCAAGGCGTCTTCCGCTCAGCTTGGCCCGGACCAAATCCACGCTCAGCGGTGCGACCGCGAGACTTGCGCCTACTGCGGCGCCGCCCGGCAAGCCGAGATCGTGAAATGCTTCCTCCGACAGTCCGATTTCGTCGGCGTCGAGCAAGCCATCGCTGCAGACGTTCAGGACGCCGGTGATCTCGCGCTGTATTCCGGTTTGGCGATCGACGCCGAAGACGCGTGCACGGTCGAGCGGGTGCAATCCCAGGTTTCCATTTCGGACGGCGCGCTCGTGAATGACGATCACGTGCTCGCGGAGCGTGTCGAGCGGTAGATGTCTCAGCCGAAAGTTCACAGGTCGCTAGTCTATACGCACCTGCTCGAGATTGCGCGGTACCACGGCGTTCCATCCCAGCTCATGGGTTATGCACGCGCGAAGCGCCTCGGATGCGGGCGGCTCACCGTGAACGATATAGACGATCTGCGGTCGAACCGCAGCGAGCTTCAGCCAGTTGAGGATTTCCCTCTGATCGGCGTGCGAGGAGAAGCCGGGGACATCGACAATTTCCGCGGCGACCGGGACGTAGTCTCCCAGCATCTTCACCATCGGAGCGCCGTCGAGCAGCGACCTGCCGCGAGTTCCCGCGGCCTGATAGCCCACCAGAATCACCGTGTTGCGGCGGTCGGGAAGCCGTCTTTTGAGATGATGGAGGACGCGGCCGCCCGACGCCATTCCCGACGCGGAGATGATGATCATCGGCCCCGACATCGAGTTCAGCTCGATCGATGCCGCCACCGTTTTGATCTCGGTCAGGTCCTGGTCATTGAAGAAACTTTTTGCATGCGCGATGTCGGCGCGGATTTCAGGGCTGCCACGGGCGATAGATTCTTCGTAAATCCTCAGCGCGGCAAGCGCCATCGGGCTGTCCACGAAGGTCGGGGCGCTCGGGATTGCGCCCGCGTCGCGCAGGCGCGCCAGATGGTGCAGGATGACCTCGGTTCGATCGACCGCAAACGAGGGAATAATGACGACACCGCCGCGCTCGAGCGTCTTTGAAATCGCATCTTCGAAGCGCTGAAGCGACGCAGCATCGTCATGGATCCGATCGCCGTAGGTGGACTCGATCACGATCACGTCGGCGGCGGGCGGCGGCGCGGGAGCGCGCAGGATCGGGTGCGTCGGACGTCCCAGGTCGCCGCTGAAGAGGATTCTCTTACGGCGGGGAGAGTTTATCTCGATACTTACCAGGGACGCTCCGACAATATGCCCGGCATGCAGGAACTGCGCAGTTATCGGACCGAGTTCGACCCTGGTGTCGAATTCCGCCGGCGAAAAACAATCAAGCGAATTCCATGCGTCTCTTTCGGTGTAAAGCGGGAGCGCAGGTGAGTGCTTGGAATATCCTTTTGCGTTCGCATAGTCAGCCTCTTCTTCCTGAAGATGGCCGCTGTCCGGAAGAAGGATGCGGCACAAGGAATGCGTACCGGGTGTCGAAATCACTTTTGCGCGAAAACCGTCACGCACCAGCGCGGGTACATAGCCGCTGTGATCCAGGTGTGCGTGCGTCAGCACAACGGCGTCGATGCCGTGCACATCGACCGGCAACGGCTGCCAGTTCATCAAGCGGAGCTGCTTGAGCCCCTGGAACAGGCCGCAATCGACGAGTACGCGATAGCCTCCGACCGTCAGCAGAAACTTGCTGCCCGTGACCGTGCCGGCAGCGCCAAGGAATCGGAGAATCGGGGCCGGCAGATTCACGATGCGGTTCTCATCAGCGTTACGTTTGGGCATCTGGCCGGGAAAATAGTTGAAACCGAGGCGCAAGTCATCCGGCGCATCGCAGAAAGATGGCCGCAGCGGCTTCTACTTACGACCTTTTGGATGCCGGGCCGGATTCGGATCAGCGGCATGACGGACGCGCGCGGCTCAAGATTTCAACGCGCGCATTCAGCTCGATGCGGGGAACTGGCTCGTCGTAGGGCGGCGATCAGAATCCGCCGGGGTAGTATCCGCGGCCGTAGTACCCGTTGTGCTCCATCTCGGTGCCGACAATATAGCCGACTGCGCCGCCGCCAAGACCGCCAACAAGCGCACCGGTTGCCGGCGACCCTTCAGAGCCGCCAATCAGAGCTCCGGCGCCGGCACCGAGTGCGGCGCCGCCCAGCGTGTCATTTGCGCGAGGACTGGCAAAGCAGCCAGTCAACGTCGTTAGAGCAAGTACGCCGACGAGCGTAATGATCGCAGTTCGCAAGGTTCTCCCGGCGCTCACTGTGGTTGTTTGTTTTGAATTCATCTTCATACCTCGACGATGTATTCACCATAGGATACGAACGATCCGATCGTCGGGTTGCGTAACCTTACGGTTTGGTAATCTTGTGCGGCGCGAGGAAACAGAGCTGACTGCACTGCACGAGTTAAGATTGAGCGTCGGGCATTACCGCTTGCTCACGGTCCCGAAGCTGACCGTGATCAAGCCCGGCTGGACGATATGGTAATCGCGCCCACGCTGCCGATAGTCGTTTTTCATCTCGCGCCGCAGTTCGGCTGCCACCTCGTCCTTGGCGACACCTCTGGCCGTCAGTGATGCGAGCGCCTTATCAAAACTCTTTTCATCGGTGGGATACGCACCCAAGCCATCGTCGCAAACCGCTTTGAAAACACGCTCCTTTTCAGACGTGTCGAGTGGAGGAAACAGCAATCGGACCGCGTCGCTGATCCGCGCCTGAACCTCCTGCAGCCCAGCCTGATGCATCAGCACAGGGATTTTCATGCCGATGTTGCAGTCGACGCCGGTCTGCCGTCTGATATGGGCGTTCATCGCTTGAAACATCGAGAGCGGCACGTGGTCCTGCTCATCGGTCTCATGCACGTGCATCAGAGCGTTGATGGAGTTGCGGCTTGCTTCGCAAGCGATCACCAGTCCGCGATCGCGCGTCACCCTGATCATCTCGGCTAGCGCTTTACGGGGCTCTGGCAGATGCATCATCAGGGTGTGCGCGAAAGCCACGTCGAACCGGCTGTCGTCGAAAGGCGTCGAGTTCGCGTCGCCCCGGACAAACCTGGCGCGGTAAGGGAGCGTCGCGAAAAGCGCGCGTCCCCTCTCGAGCAGCGGCTTGGACAGATCGATTCCGGTGTAGTCGCTTCCGGGCGCCAGCATCGGCATCAGGAGGAGCCCGGCCCATCCAAATCCACAGCCGAAATCGACGATGCTGCATGGGCGCCTGTCGATTCGCCATACGTCGCGCACCAGGAACTGCCAGTAATCCTGGTTGTGGTAAAGACTACGACTCGCGTTCAGATAGTCGAACTTGTCGTCCCATTTCTCAGGCATCAACGGTGCCCCTCTCGAATCGAAAACTGGTACGCAGCAATTTACTCCCATACCACTCGGTTTAGTGCCGGTTGCATTGGCGGGCTTCGCGCTTGTCGCTTACCCGGAAGCTCTCGCCATTGATGCTGACGATGATCGACTGGGGCAAGGATTGCCGCAAACGATAGTGGCTCCCCGGGCCGGATTCGAACCAGCGACATGACGGTTAACAGCCGTCCGCTCTACCGACTGAGCTACCGGGGAGTATTTTACCGGGTTAGGCCGGGTTCCTGTGCGCGGAGCCCGAACCATTCCTGCTATCCGCGTATCGATGCGAAATCAAGCATTCAACAATTCAACTGACAGCGCCCGACATTATAGCTGGAGATCGCCCGTACGAATCAAATCGAATCCGCATCGCGCGACCCAAATCACTCGGGCAGCTTGGCGCCGCGCAGCGCCTTGTCCTGCACCGCACCCATCGCCTTGACAGTATCGGCCACGAACCTGGCCGGGAGAACGCCGGCCAGACCGGAAAAAACCGGATCGGTGTTGAGAGGAGTGTTGGCCTCGAGAATTCCCCATAGCGCAAAGCGCAGCCCGGCGCTGACGAAGACCGGGGCGCCGCTGGAAAATCCGGGCGCCCCGCCGCCGTCAAGATAGCTGAGTTGCTGCAAGCCGGCGCCGATGACTTCGGTGTCGGCGGGCGCCGGAACGGAGACGTGGCCGAAACGAGCGAGCGCCTCGAAGCGCGGAAGTTTGACGCCCACGGTTGCGGCGGTCAGGTAGTACACCTGTGCGCCGGTTTCGGGCCGGGCGAGCGGATCGTCGCTGCCGAGCAGAGAGCCAAGCGCGATGGGCGCGATGCTCGCGCTTTGGGGGGTGAACGGAACCGCGGCGACGTCGGCCTTTTCTTCCTGCGGATCGAGCACCCAGCGGTTTTCAAGCGGCAGCGGCTCCTCGCGCATCGCACCGGTCTTGGCGTCCTCGAGCGTGAGGAAGAGGCCGGCACGCGGATTGCCGCCGTCGTCGAGCAGATTGTGGTGCGCCGTCACCAGGTAAACGAACGAGCGGCCTGGGAACACCGCGCTCGGCACGGCGACGAAAAATGCGGTGCCGACCTGCACGACGCGCCCCTCGCGATGGGTCACGATGCCGGCGACGTTGCGCATCGTTCCAGAAGGGACGGTGTCGGCAGTGTCGGCGTATGACGCGATCGGCGGGATAGCGAGGGTGGACGCGAGCGCGACGGCGGCCGCCGCAACCGAGAGTATTGCTTTTCTCATTCGATCAGATTCATCCAGAGTTCTTGTTTTGGGCGCTGGCTGGCTTCCGTTTCGGCGCATAACGATAGCAGATGAGCAATCGTGTGGAAGAGGCTCGCGGGCAGTTTTGATGCGTGAGTGAGTGGAAAAAACATAGCGGCGCGGCAGGAGCTGTCCGCTCCGACCACGCCGCCAATTCAACTATTTCACTTTTTCTTTTCCACTTTTCACTGGCGATAAGTCGAATCGCGATATGCGACGCGAAATTCTACCAGCGATTGCGGTTTCCGCCGCCGCCACCGCCCTCTCTGCCACCACCGCCGCCGCCGCCCTCTCTGCCGCCACGGCGGCGATCTCCGCCACCGCCGCCACCGCCGCGCGGGCCACCGGTGCTGGCGCGAGCCTCGTCGATCTTGATCTTTCGGCCCTTCAGGTCGGTGTCATTGAGGGTCTGGATTGCCTTGGTCGCGTCGGCCGCCTCCGCCATCTCGACGAAACCGAAGCCGCGCGACTGCCCCGAGAATTTGTCGGTCACGACGACCGCGCTCTCGACCTTTCCCGCCTGCGCAAAGAGTTCCGCCAGGTCTTCCTGCGTAACCGCGTAGGCAAGGTTGCCTACATACAATTTAGTGGGCATAAAAGCCCCTCCTTCTGAGTTTGCCGGGAAGCTCCTATACAGACGACCATCCGGGATTTTGACCGGGATCCGTGAGAAAGGCGGCGTCCGAGGCGTTTCGATCCTGAAATGAGGATAAGCGCGGCGCGCAGCGGTGTAAAGTCAGGGCGGGAAATGAGCCGGCGGAACTACGCGGGCGAACGGGAATCCAGAAAGTCGCGGACGTACTGATTCACCAGCTCGGGTTTCTCATTCTGCACCCAATGGCCGGAGTCCGCGATGTACTTGATCTCAAATGGACCGGTGAACAGCCCGTCCATCCCGTAGGTCAGTTCCTTCCCGAGTGCGAAATCCCGCTCGCCCCAGATCAAAAGCGTGGGCGCCGAGATCTTCCGGCCGATCCAGGAGTTGGAGCCGGGCCTGGCCATGAAGCCGGTGCGGAAGTTCGCGCGATAGTAGTTGATCGCGGCGGTCAGCGAATAGGGATTGCGAAACGCGGCGCGGAAGTAGTTGAGATCGCTTTCGGTGAAGACATTCTTTTGAATCGTGCCGTTGCGCAGGGCGTTGACCAGCGCCTCATAGTTGCGCCGGCGGAACAGCCACTCGGGAAGGCGGGGGATCTGAAAGAAAAGCATGTACCAACTGCGCAGCATCTGGCGCGGATTGCGCCGCAGCGCGTGACTCATCCGCTCGAGATGAGGGCAGTTCATGACGATGAGCCGCTCGACAACGTCGGGACGCATCATCGCGGTCGCCCAGGCTACGGCGCCGCCCCAATCGTGGCCGACTACAGTGGCGCGCCGATGGCCGAGCGCCTCGATCAGATCGGCGACATCGCCGACCAGCTTGTCGAGGGTGTAGTTCGCGACTCCTATGGGCGCGTCGGATTCGCCGTAACCGCGCATCTCGAGTGCGACGCAATCGAAGCGGTCGGACAGCGCGCGCATCTGATGGCGCCACGAGTACCAGCATTCCGGAAACCCGTGCATCATGATGACCGGCGGCCCTGTGCCGGCGCGGGCGATTCGCATCGTGAGTCCACTCTTGAGAGTGATTTTTTCGAAGCGCCAGGGTTCAGGCATGGGCGCAACGTCTGCGGAATTAGGAATTTGGACCCTCACCCGCGCCCGACGCGCGGCCTCTCCGTTTCAGGGCAACGCGCATTCACGCGGCGACTTTGGTCGTACCCTGCATCGCGGGCAACTCGGGATTGCAGATGTACCGAATCTTCGGCAGCGTCACGTCGGCGGTCGTGAAGGTGGCGGAAATAGGATTGGCGAGGCGAAGATTGTTGCCGGCACCAAAGGCGTCGTTGTCGAGCAGGATAACCCGCGGCTTGCCGCGCTCCGCCTTAAAGAAAGTGAAGTCAGGATCGACTTGCACGAGAACGAGTTTGCCGTCGTCCTGGTTGCGGGCCAGATGCATGCTCGCGATGTACTGGATGTCGGCGCCGGAGATCATGTCGCGATCGAGGAGCTCGCACTCGAGCACCGGCTTGCCGCCGGCGCCGGCATGGGCAACCACCCGGTCGTGGCGGACATGGAGCTTCACCTCGCCCGCGACCGTTGGATAACCCCATCGTGCCGCCAACTCGCGGCACGCATTTTCATTGTCGCAGAAACTGCGCAACACGAAGCCGCGCGGACGAACGCCGGTGCGGCCCGAGAGGCGAACCTCGGCGATCGAGAACGCGCCGACGGGGCTGTCGGGATAACTGGTGACGCAGAAAATTGCGTACTCCGGAATCGACGGATGCATCGTGGCCGGCAGCAAGTTGTCCGCGGGAGCGTCATCGATCTCCATATTGATCGTGACGATTCGCGCGCCCTTGAGCAGCCAGGGCTCGGTTTTGTAGCCGTTGATCGTGGGCACCGACTTGGCCCACGCAGCCAGATCCAGCTTTCCATAACGCGGCGGCATCAACGACCTCCCGCGGCGGCGGAGGCGGAATCGCTCGCACCCTGAAAATGAGGCATCACTTCCTTGGCGAACAGGCGCAAGCTGTCGAGCACCTTTTGCTGCGGCACGGTCTCGAGCGCATTGAGCAGGAAGTTGACGCGATCGCAGCCGACCGATTCCCACTTCTTCATCTCGCGCAAAATGCGCGCGGGATTTCCGATCGCGATGCCCTCCGGCGCGCCGGACGCATCGCCCGGCCCCGACGCCTCCTGACGAAGGGAAGGCAGCAGCCCCAGCGACGGGTAGGATTTGCTCGGATACGCCTCGCGCGCGGCAAGTAACTGGGCGGCGAGATAATTGAAGGTGCCGGAAAGGCGCCGGCCCACCTTGACGCCCTCGGCTTCGTCTTCATGGCAGTAGAGGAAGTTCACCGTCGAGACGGATTCGTTGACAAACTCGCCGACCGGAGTGCAGTCGCGGATTATCTTGCGATAGCGTTTGACCTTCTCCTCCTGCTCGGCGAATCCGCCGAAGGTCAGCCCGAGGCTGCCCATCCCGCGCTCGGCCGCGTCGATCTCCGTGCCGGGACTGGTGACGGCGACCCACAGGGGCGGATGCGGCTTCTGGTAGGGCTTGGGAACGATGGTCCGCTGGGGCATCGACCACGATCGTCCCTGGTACGAGAAGCGTTCCTGGGTCCACATCTTGGGCAGGCAATGGACGAACTCGTCCCAGGTTTTCTTGGTCTCGTCGGGGCTGGCGCGAAAGCCGGCCAGTTCCGTCCAGGTGGCGGAGCGGCCGGTGCCGACGTCGAGACGGCCGCCGGAAAGAATATCGAGGACGGCGGTGCGCTCGGCGATTTTGATCGGATGATTGAACTCCGGCACGCACACGATGATGCCGTGACCGACGCGCATTTTTTTGGTCTTCATCGCGCACGCGGTCAGGAACAACTCGGGGGCCGGGCAATGCGAATATTCTTCGAGGAAGTGATGCTCGACGGCCCACACGGAATCGAAGCCGAGTTGATCCGCCAGAGCGACCTGCTCGAGGCAGTTGTCATAGACGGTCTTTTCAGTTTCGCGGCCCCATGGTCGCGGTACGGAGATTTCATAGAAGAGGCCAAATTTCATTGTTTCACCTCCGGCACACCGTTCGTTTATCGCAAACCCGGCGAGATCGAAAGTCCCCCGAGTGGGCTTGCGCCGGCATCTGCCGCGGTTGTTCGGGCGGGGCGTTCAGAATAGCTCGCGGGATAAGGGCGGTCCAATTTCAGGCGGCGCCGGAATGGAGGTCGCGCCCCATGCGCTCGCGGCCGAGCAAAATCACAACCGTCGCGCAGACCATCACGATTGCGGCGACGCCCGCCAGCGTCGCGGCGTAGCCGAATCGCTCGGCGAGCAAGGCTTGACTGACGGCGACGCCCGACGCGAGCAACACTCCGATTTGATAGGCGAGGCCCGAGAACAGACCGCGAACTTCCGGCGGCGAGAGCTCGGTCAGATGCGCCGGGATCACGCCCCATGCGCCCTGCACCATGAACTGCATGAGAAACGCGCCAAGCGTCAGGACCACGAGCGTGCCCGGATAGATCCACAGCGGTATGACCAGGCCGGCGCATATCACCGCGGCCGCCATCGCGCGGCGCCGCCCCATGTGGTCGGACAAGTAGCCAAAGGTCAGGCCGCCAAGCAGCGCGCCCACATTGTAGATGAGCGCGATCGTCGCCACCGTGCGGGTGTCGAAGCCGCGCTGCTTTTCGAGGAAGGTCGGATACATGTCCTGGGTGCCGTGCGACGCGAAATTCATCATCGTCATCAGCACGCATAGGTAGAGGAACAACTTCCAGTTGGCGCGAATCGCATGGCGAATCTGCGACATGTCGGGGCGCGTGCGTTGCCATGCCTCCGACTCGGGCACCCGGGCGCGGATGTAGATCGTCAGCAGGGCGGGCGCGCCGCCGAGAAAGAACATCGCGCGCCATCCATAGTGCGGGAAGACGAAGAAGAACGCGGCCGCCGCGAGCAGGTAGCCGGCCGCGTAACCCTCCTGCAACAAACCGGAAAAAAGTCCGCGCAATCGGGGCGACACCGCTTCCATCGCGAGCGACGCGCCCACGCCCCATTCGCCGCCCATCCCGATTCCGTACAGCGCGCGCGTCAGCAGGAACCATCCGTAGCTCGGGGCAAGGCCGCTGAGCACTTCGACGACGGAATAGAAGATGACATCGACCATCAACGGGATACGACGCCCGTAACGGTCGGCGATCCAGCCGAACACGAGCGCGCCGAGCGGACGCAGCGCGAGCGTCGCGGTGATCGTAAACGCGATGTGCGAGATGGGGCGATGGAACTCTCTGGCGACCGCGGGCATCACGAAAATCAGGATGAAGAAATCGAAGGCGTCGAGCGTCCAGCCAAGAAAGCTCGCGAGCACGGTGTGCGCGGCCTCGGCTGCGGTGACCGAGCGCACGGGCCGAGGCGGGGTGCCGGGAGAAACCATGGCGTGCAATGTTTAATCGAACTGGCGCGGTGGCGAAAGGAGAGCCGTCCGGATCGATCTAACTTGACTGTAATTCCGAGGACTCCCTATAGTTTATATGTGGAGTCCGGCGAGCCATCCGGCAAACGCAGAAACCCCCGTTCAGACAATGGCTTTGGCGCTGGCTTAGAGATGCAGAGAAGCGAACAAATGACCTTCTGGGAGCGGATCTATATCCCCGAAATCCTAAGAGGTCTTGCGATCACCAACTACCACTTTGTCCGCAACTTCGCGCTGCATACCGCCCATCTGTTCGGCATGAAGAAAGGGGTTAACGCGACCGCGACGACTCAATACCCGGAGGAGCGCAAGCGTTATTCCGACAATTTTCGCGGCAGCCATCGCCTGACGCTGCGCGAAGATTCCTCGGTGCGATGTACCGCGTGTTTTTTGTGCGCGACCGCGTGTCCGGCGCAATGCATCTACATAGAAGCGGGCGAGTCGCCCGATCCGCACGTTGAAAAGTTCCCGGTGCGCTACGAGATCGACACGCTCCGATGCATTTACTGCGGGCTGTGCGTGGAGGCATGCCCGTGCGACGCGATTCGGATGGACACCTACGTTCATCCGCGCATATGGGGTTTCGACCGCAAGGATTTCGTCGAGGCCAAGGAACTGCTGATGCATCGGTCGCGCGTGCTGGCCGAGAAAGGCCGCGACGGCAATATGGACGAGATGCTGGCGTGGTACCGCGAACAGGCCGCCGCGGTTTTCGATCCGCAGCGTCCGGAGATGAAGACCTACGCCAATCGCGAAACGCCCAAGCATTACGCGGAAGCGCCGGACCATATTGACGATCTTACGGTGATCGACCGGCATCCGGCGCGCGGCGGCAAGTAGCCACATGACCCGAGTGACTATCGGCCTGACGCTGGCGGGTCTGATCGTTTTGTTCATCGCCTACGCGAACGGCGTGGGCGTAATTCACGGCGGCGACGTGATTGGCCACATGTACTGGGCAACGGGGGCGCTGACGCTGGTGGTGCTGGCCAACTTTATCGCGGTGGCGCACCTGGCGCGCGCGGAGCGAATGATCCGGCAACTGCGCGCGCTATGCGAGAAGAACGGCATCGAGTACGGCGACGATTGAGCTATACTTAAACATTCAAGGCCGGAACATCGTGCCGGCCGCGGAGGTGACGCGATGACGCAGATTGAAGCCGCCCGTAAGCAAATAATCACCCGGCAGATGACCGAAGTTGCCGAGGACGAAGGCTTCGCCGCCGAAGACATTCGCGTGCTGGTCGCGACCGGCGAGGTCGTGATCCCGCACAATATCCATCACGATTTCAGAGCAATCGGAATCGGCAAAGGCCTGCGCACCAAGGTCAACGCCAACATCGGCGCGTCGAACTTCCATCAGCTGATCGAAGAGGAAGTCGAGAAACTTTACACCGCAGTACGCTACGGCGCCGACTCGGTGATGGATCTTTCGACCGGCACCGACCTCGACAAAATACGCGCGGAGATTCTGTCGCGATGCACGGTGATCCTGGGCACCGTGCCTATCTACCAGCTCGGCTCCGAGCGCACGATCATGGAGATGGAGGCCGAGTTCTTTCTGGACGTAATCGAGCGGCAGGCGCGCCAGGGCGTCGATTACATGACGCTGCATTGCGGAGTCACGCGCGAGAGCGTCAAGCGGCTGCGCGGGCATCAGCGAATCGAAGGTATCGTGTCGCGCGGCGGTGCGATGCTGGCGGCATGGATCGATCGGACCGGCAACGAGAATCCCCTGTACGAGCACTTCGACGAAGTCTGCGCGGTGCTGCGCGAGCATGACGTGACGATATCGATCGGCGACGGACTGCGGCCGGGCGCCACCGGCGACGCGACCGATCGCGGGCAAATCGCGGAGCTGCTGCTGATGGGGGAATTGACCGAGCGCGCGCGGGCGATGGGCGTGCAGGTGATGATCGAGGGTCCCGGCCATGTGCCACTCGATCAAATCGAAGCCAACGTGAAACTCGAGAAGCGAGTCTGCGCGGGCGCGCCATTTTATGTGCTCGGGCCGCTCACCTGCGACGTCGCGCCGGGCTACGATCACATCACCGGCGCGATTGGCGGAGCGATCGCGTCGGCGGCGGGAACCGATTTCCTGTGCTACGTGACGCCGGCCGAGCATTTGCGGCTGCCCGATATCGACGACGTGCGCGAAGGAGTGATCGCGACGCGAATCGCGGCTCACTCGGGCGACCTGGTCAAGGGAGTGCGCGCGGCGAAAGTCTGGAACGATCAGATGTCGCGATACCGCAAGGCGCTCAACTGGGAAGGGATGTACGCAATGGCGATGGACCCCGACAAGGCGCGCCGCTACAAGGAAGAAAGCGAGGCGGCGGGTTCCAACGTCTGCACGATGTGCGGCTCGCTGTGCTCGATCAACATCGACAATGCGGCGATTAAATTCACCAAGCGGCGCTCGCTGGCCGAGGCTCCGTTGCATGCCGCCGGCTGAATTCTATGGCGAAAACTTCGAAGAATATCCTCGACGAAGCACGTTCGACGATTAAGCAGATCGATATCGACGAAGCGCGCCGGATGATCGAAAAGCCCAGCACCGTGCTGGTTGACGTACGCGAAAGCGACGAGTGGCGGCAGGGACATATTCCTCAAGCGGTCGCGATTCCGCGCGGTTTCCTGGAACTCAGAATCGAGGAGAAAGTCCCCGATCGCAAGACGCCGGTGATTCTGCAGTGCGCGTCGGGCACACGCTCGCTGCTGGCGGCGCGAACGCTGCGCGAGCTCGGTTACGAAAACGTGTACAACCTGACGGGCGGCTTCAGCGCGTGGAAAGATCGCGGCTTACCGTGGGTGGCGGATCGCGCGTTTACCGCCGAGGAGCTGACCCGCTATTCGCGCCATTTCGTAATTCCCGAGGTCGGTGAGAAGGGACAGGCAAAACTGCTCGACGCCAAGGTGCTGCTGCTTGGCGCGGGCGCGCTCGGCTCGCCGTCGGCGCTGTACCTCGCGGCGGCGGGAGTGGGCACGATAGGCCTGGTGGATTTCGACGTGGTCGATCTGTCCAATCTTCAGCGGCAGATCATCCACACGACCGATCGCGTCGGGATGCCCAAGACCGAGTCGGCGCAAAAGGCAATCAACGCGCTGAATCCAGGCGTCAAGGTGATTCGTCACGAGGCGCGGCTTACGTCCGAGAACGCGATGGACATCATCAAGGATTACGACGTGGTCGTGAACTGCGGCGACAATTTCCCGACTCGATATTTGATCAACGACGCGTGCGTATTCTCAAAGAAGCCGCTGGTGGACGGCGCGATTTTCCGCTTCGAAGGCAACACCACGGTTTTCTACCCGGCCAAAGGCGGTCCGTGCTACCGATGCCTGTATCCCGAGCCGGCGCCGCCGGACATGGCGCCGTCGTGCGCGGAAGCCGGCGTGCTCGGCGCGCTGCCGGGATTGATCGGATCGATCGAAGCGCTCGAGGCGATCAAGTTGATAATTGGCGCCGGGTCTCCGCTCATCGGCAGGATGGTTTACTTCGACACGCTGTCGGACAAGGACTACGTGCGAATTCTGAAAATCCGCAAAGATCCGAAGTGTCCGGTCTGCAGCGAGCATCCCAGCCAAACCGCGCTTATCGATTACGAAGCGTTCTGCGGTCTGGGCGCGTCTGCCAACGGCGCCGCGGATGCGGAACCAACAGCGCATACGAGCGCGGCAGCGCCGGCGCGATAACGCTCACCCGACTGGCAGCACAGTCGAAAATCCGGTTTGATTGCGGCGGACGCTCACGAGCGAGGTCCCGCCGCCTTTTTTTGGGGGCTGCATTTCATCACCGAGGCGATTTCGATGGCGCTGGGACCGTTTTACGTCGCGGATAAACTGAAGGGTGCGACCGGGATGAGAGGAATCGCGCTTTTGATGCGCCATGGCGAGACCGCCTGGAACCGCGAAGGCCGCGTGATGGGCCGCAATCCAATCGAACTCGATGAGCACGGACGCACGCAGGTGCAAGCCGCGATTCCCTTCGCTCGCCTGCTAAAGCCCGAGTTGATCGTCACGAGTCCGCTGGCGCGTGCGCGGCAGTCGGCGGAGATCATCGCAGCCGGCGTCGGCGGCATCCCGGTTACCGAAGACCCACAACTGACCGAAGTCCTGTACGGGCGATGGGAAGGGATGGTGTACGACGATTTGCTCGAGGATGCCGATTACGTGAAATATCGCGAGCATCCGCTGGACACACCGACTCCCGGTGGCGAGACGATCGCTCAGGTGCAATCGCGAGGCGTCGAGGCGGTGCGCCGTGCGGTCGGAGCGAATAGCGGCCGGCGGATCCTGTTCGTCTCGCACGGCGACATCATCCGCACCGTTTTGTGCCATTTCATGCGGCTCGAACTCGCGCACTTCCGGCGCATCCGCGTGGACAACGCGGCCTTCTCGGGTTTCCAGCTGATCGGCGATTTCGCCGAAGTGAAATTCCTGAACCTGCTGCCGGACCCGAATCGCGCATTTGTCGCGCCATTTATATCGAATAAGCGCGAGCCGCGCTGAGCGGCGACCCGGATGGATCAGGGTCCGCCGGCGACCGACGGATCGAGGTCGGTCGGCGCCGAGCCCCCGCCGACTTCGATTCCCTTGCGGACGCGAACGTCCGCTCCTGATTTGCCGGGAACGTCCACTCGGAGGCTGCGGTATCCGCCCGCGGTGGGATCGGGCGCGAGAAATCCTATTGTGTATTGCTCACGCAACTCGAGACTGATGTTTTCGCACGCGCGACTCAGAGCCTCTCCGTCCCCGGCCTGGCGGATGATGTAGGTCTTGGCCCCGGTCTCGGTCGAAAGAGTGTGCAGGGTCTCGGAGTCAACGTGTTCGCTATCGTCGCCGCCGAACATGAACGGTCCGATCCTGACGGCAGTTCCGGAACTGGACCCGTTGGGATCGCCGATTCCGATCGAGTACACCAGCACGCCCATTCGCCGCGCCTGCGCGACGACGTCATTCACCGTCGAGGCGCTGGTGTTGTCCATTCCGTCGGTGACGACGAGCAGCGCTTTTTTGTCGTAGCGGCCTCGTTGCACCATCTGCAGCCCCTGCATGATCACGTCGAACAAAGCGGTCTGTCCGTAGGCGTGCAGCAATGCGAGCCGGCGCATCACGAGATCGTGATTGATCGTGAACGGCTGGAGCAGGAACGGATGGCTGGAAAACGCGAACAGAAACACGTCGTCCTTGTCATTCAGATCGCGCAGGAACTGTGCGATCGCGTTGCGCGCCTGCGGAATTTTGGGCGTCATGCTGCCCGAAGTGTCCACCAGGATGCCGACCGAGACGGGAGTGTTCAGGTCCTGGCGAAAGAATTGTATCGGGCGCTGCTGCCCGTCCATGTAGAGTTTGAAATCGTCCTTTTGCAGCCCGGTGACGTAGGTGCCGCTCGGTTCGGTCACTGTCACCGTGACTTGTTCGTATCCCGGCTGCTGGCGCAACTCGCGCGTCGGCAGCACCAGCTCCTGGCCGGTTTGCGGAGCCTGCGGCGGGATGTTGAGCGAGTCGCCGCCCTGTTTCGCCGGCATCGACGGCAGCTCGAGCGTCGAGGTTTCCCTGCCCTGACTGCCGGGTATCACGATCGGCGCGGGAATCGACGAGCCCTGCTGCGCCGCGGCGGGCGCCAATCCGCCAATCACGATCGCCAGTCCGATCGCCGCGGCCGCCAGCGCGGAAATCAAGCTGCGTCCCATACCCGGAATTGGTGTCGTTGTCATCGCGATGCAAGCGCTACGCCGAAGCGGCGCGCGTTCGTATCTAATGATCCTATTTGGTTCTGCGTTGGGCAAGCCGGTCAGTTTTCCCAGGCTCTTGATTCCCGATGCCCTCTCAGTTTGGACGAATTCGCGCGGGCAAAGTTTCAGGGCGGCGCAATCCAGCCGGTACCAAGCCCGGCCGGGCGAATTCACGGCCATTTGAGTCGGCAATTGAGTTCCTTTCTGAACGATCTTTTAACGCGGCGCGGCGGGTTTCTTGTCTCGCGTTCTGATTTCGTCGTAACCTGACAAATCTGCCGTGGGCCTGAGCCGGCCGCCTTAGACCCTGCCCGACCAAGGAGAAATGATGAAGTTCGGAATTTTCATGGCCCCGTTCCACCGCGTCGGCGAAAACCCGACGCTCTGCTTCGAGCGCGACATGCAGTTGATCGAGTGGCTCGACGAGCTCGGCTACGAAGAGGCGTTTATCGGCGAGCATCATTCGTCGGGATGGGAAATAATCCCGTCGCCCGAAATTTTCATGGCGGTCGCCGCGACGCGGACCAGGCGGATCATGCTGGGCTCGGGCGTCGTCAGCATCCCGTATCATCACCCCTTCAACGTCGCCAACCGCTTCGCCCTGCTCGATCATCTGACCCACGGCCGCGTGATGCTGGGATGCGGTCCGGGCGCGCTGGCCGCCGACGCGCACATGCTCGGCATCGAATCGACTACCCAGCGCAAGCGGATGGTCGAGGGCGTCACCGCAATCCTTCGCCTGTTCACCGAAGAGGGCAAGATTTCGATCGACGGCTCGTACTTCAAGCTCGTCGATGCGCACCTGCAGGTGAAACCGTTTCAGCAGCCGCACATGCCGATCTTCGTCGCGAGCACGATTTCGCCGTCGGGGATGGTGGCGGCGGGACAGCTCGGCTGCGGCGTGCTGTCGGTCGCCTCGTACGCGCCGCGCGGTCTGGACGATCTGATGAAGCGCTGGGCGATGGCGGAAGAGTCGGCGGCTGAAAATGGCAAGACGGTTGAGCGCCAGAATTGGCGGATGGTTTTCCCCATTCATCTCGCCGAGACGCGGCAGGAAGCGATGGACGATATTCGCGACGGCGCCAACTCCTGGATTCGCGACTACTTTATCGACACGCTGGGCGCGCGTCTCCAGTTCGAGGAATATCCGAATCAGCCGGTCGAGGAGATGACGATCGATCGGATGATTGCGCGCGGCGGCATGATCGTTGGAACGCCCGACGATGCGATCGCGAAGATCAAGGAACTGCAGCAGGCAACCGGCGGCTTCGGCGGCATCCTCGGACTCGCGCACGAATGGACCACGCGCGAAAAGACGCTCCACTCCTACGAGCTGTTCGCGCGTTACGTCGCGCCGCAGTTCCAGGGTCCGGTCGCGCATCAGATCAAATACTCCAACGAATGGGCGCGCGAGAATCGCGACCTGATGTTCGGCAAGGCGGTGGCGGGAATCGTAACCGCGATGCAGGACTACGCGCAGCACAAAGTCGAGAAGGGCGAGCCGGTGCCGGAAATGATGACGCAGCCGCTGACCCGCGTCCGCCCCTGATTCGGCGCGCGGCGGCGGAGTTTGGATAATTTGCACGCTCGGTGCTACTCACAATGCTGGTCAGCATCGAGAGGAGCACATCGATGGACGCTCACGCTGAAATCTGTCGCGCGATCGATAACTACCGCGACCAAGCGGTCGCGCTCAGCCACGAAATCCATGAGCATCCCGAGCTCAAGTTCCAGGAGCATTTCGCCGCCGGCCTGCTGACCAAAGCCGCGGCCGACTTGGGTCTCGAGGTCGAGCGCGAAGTCGGTGGACTCAAGACCGCGTTTCGCGCCGAGTTCGGCGCCAAAGGTCCCGCGGTCGCAATCCTCGCCGAGTACGACGCCCTGCCCAATGGTCATTCATGCGGCCACAACCTGATCGCCGGCGCCGCGCTCAGCGCCGTCGCCGGTTTGAAGAGCATTGCGAGCCAACTACCGGGGCGAGTCGTTTTTCTCGGCACGCCGGCCGAGGAAGGCGGCGGCGGAAAGATAATCCTGATCGACCAGGGCGCGTTGCGGGGCGTCGATGCGGCCATGATGGCGCATCCAACAGACGCCGAATTCTGCACGATGCCGGCGCTCGCCACGCAGCATCTCAAGCTGACCTTTCATGGTCGCGGCGCGCACGCGGCGATGGCGCCATGGGACGGATCGAGCGCGCTGGCCGCGGTGATACAGACCTTTCAGAGCGTCGATGCGATGCGGCTGCACCTGCGCGACGGCTCGCGCCTCCACGGCATCATCACCGACGGCGGCCAGGCGGTTAATATCATCCCGGAGCGCGCCGAGTGCCTGTTTTTAGCGCGCGCCAAGACCAGCCGCTACGCGAATGAAATCGGCGCGCGGGTGATCAGATGCGCCGAGGGCGCCGCGATGGCGACCGGAACGCGCGTCGAGCACGTTGTCGAGGGCGGTTACAAGAATCTGATCAACAATCTCAGCATGGCGCATCGTTACGCCGCGCATAGCGAGGCGCTCGGCGCAAAATCTGTCGAAGCCCCCGCCGGCACGCCCACCGGCAGCACCGACATGGGCGACGTCAGTCACGTGATGCCGGCGATTCATCCGTCATTCGCGGTCTCGCGCCACGGCGAGGGCAATTGCCACGAAGATGCGTTCGTCGCGCACGCCGATTCAAAGCGCGGCTATGATGCGATGATTCGGGTGGCGAAAGCGATGGCGATGACCGCGTACGATTTGCTCGCACAGCCTGAATTTCTGGCGTCGGCAAAAAAAGAATTCGAAGCGCGGATGGAGAGCTGAACCGGGCGAACAACGAACACGGCGCTAGTGGCAGCCGCATCCACCCCCGCAGCATCCGCTACCCGCGGTGCCGCTGCCGTTCGCCGCGCCGGAATTGGCCATCGCATCCGCGGCCACGGCGGCGCCGTCGCCATTGCTGCTGCGCGCTGCGAAGGTTGACATCTCGCGCGTCAGCTTCGAGCCGTGACAGAGCGGGCATTGCGCGCCGCCGTCGCCGGGGCGCACGAACGCCTCGAACGAGCGGTCACAGTTCGTGCATCGGTATTCGTAGATCGGCATGCCTTTCTCTACTCGCCGGGTGGCTGGGCGTATTCAACCAGCACGCCGCGGGTGGCGTTGGGATGCAGGAAGCAGATCATGCCCGCCAGGCCGCGGCGCGGCTTCTGATCGATTAGCTGGATTCCTTTGCCGCGCGCCGCTTCGAGCTCACGTGCGACGTCGTCGGTCTCGAAGCATACGTGATGCAAGCCGCCGCCGCGCCGCGCGAGGAATTTGCCCACGGCATTGTCGGGATCCAGCGGCTCGAGCAGTTCGATCTCGCTCTCACCGGCCTTGAGCAACGCGGCCCGGACGCCCTGCTCTTCAATTGTGGCGCTCTTGGTGAAATGCAGGCCGAGCGTATCGCGCCAGAAGCTTAAGCCCGCGTCGAGACTCGGCACGACGACGCCGATGTGATGAATCTTCTTGAGCATCGCCGCGCTAGCGCTGGTGATCCAGGCATAGCCTGCGCTGCAGCGCGTCCCACTGCGTCTTCATCTCGGGCGAGCCGAGCGTGGGATGTTCCGCGCGCGTCTGCGCCAGCTTGCTGCACGCGCCTTGGGTGTTGCCTTGCTCGTTGTAAATCACCGCGATGTTGTACTTGGCGTCGTACCACAGGATGTCGGACTCGGCCGCGGTGCCCTCGACGGTGGTCCACAGCGTCACCGCGTCCTTCCAGTCCTTCTTGGATTGCGCGATACGGGCAAGGCCGGCGTTCGCATCGGGCGATGCCGGGTCGGCCTTCACGACCTGCTGGTAGATGGTCTCAGCTTTGTCCTCCTCGCCCATCGCCTGCAGAGCCTGCCCCAGGATTGACAGCGTGCCGGTCAGATTCTTAACCGGGATTTTGCCCGACGACACCATGTCGGCGAAGAAGTTGTATGCGGTCGCGGTCAACTTCGCGTTGGCCAGATATGTCTTCTGATCGCCATTGGCCTTGGCTTCCTGCGCGGCCTTCCAGAAATCGATTCCGAGTTCCTTGATGAAATCGCCCTTGGCGACGTTGCCCCTGCTGCGTTCGACGATCGCGGCGACATCGGTGTTAACCTCGTTGTACCTGCCGAGATGATCGAGCGCCGTGATGCGCCATTCGGCCACATCCTGGAACTTCGCGCTCAGGCTCGGGTATTCAGATTCGTAGCCGACCAGGAGCGTCGCGACCTGCGCGTAATCGACCTTTTCCGGGTCTTCTTCCAGGATTGAAGCAAGCATGTAGGCCGCTTCGCCGCGAATATCATGAACCGCTTTCTTGCCAGGTCCGGAGGCGGTGCGCTCCGCTTCGGGGCCCATCTTGATTGCCTCGCTCACGTTTTCAAGCGTCAGCTTTCTGAGCGACTCGGTATCGATCTTGGTCCCCTTGTTATCCTTGGCATTGGCGCCCTGCAGCTCCGCGTAGTAGCACTCCGCGGCCTTGAACTTGGCGGTGAACGTGAATTCGGGGTCGCCCTTGACCTGGGAATACAACTGGGCGGCCTCGACGTATTTATTCTGTCGCTGCAGGCGATCGGCGAGCGCCACGCGCATCTCGGCGGCGTGCTCACCTTCGGGATATTTCTGCAGGTAGTCCTGCCCGTCCTTCACCCACTGATCTTCCAGCGCAGTATCCTTCGAACCGCCCTGCTCCCATCGGTGATGCACGAGGCTGTATCTCACGTACGCAGCCCATTGCGCGTCGCCACCCCCGCCGGCTGCGATCTTGCTCAGCATCGCCTCGACCTGGTCGTAGCGCTTCTCCCGCAGATAGATGTCGATGGCGAACTTGTAGGCTTTGGGATATTTTCCGCTGGCGCCCGCCTCGGCATAGTACTTGGCCGCGTTGGGTTCATCCTTGCGCGAGAGCAGGACGGCGGCGAGCAACCATTTCTCGAACGGATCGCTCGAGTTGCCGAATTCCTCGACTACGTTGTTTGGAAACTTCGACGCCGCCGCTACATCGACCGCCCATCCTTCCTTGTCGTTTTCCTTGGACTTCATCGCGTCGATGATCTGCTTGTGATAGGCGGCCTTCTTGGCAGGGTCGCTGGTGGCCCGTTCGGCGCTGAACAGGGTCTGCAACTGAAGCATGAACTCGCCTGAGCCGGTCTTTGCTCCAGCTCCGCCGACCAGCTTGGCAGCCTCCTCAGCCTTGCCCATCTTGGCGTAAGTCGTGGAGAGTCCCTCGCGCGCCGCGGCGTATTGCTGCGTGCCGGTGCCGTCATCCATTATTTTCTTGAAGTCGGCGATCGCATGATCGTATTCGGCGTGATCGAACTTGCCCAACTCGCGTTCGCAGTAGGCGCGGCCGAGCGTATTTTCGCGTATCAGGTTGGGATCGGGCATCGCCAGCATGCTGGCGGTGAAGCCGTCGATCGCTTCGTTCAGCAGTTTCTTCGATTGTTCGGCGTTTTCGTCGAACAGAGTGGTCGCAGCCGTGAACCGCAGCCAGGCAAGCGGATATGCGGCGCGCAATGCCAACTGCTCGGGCTTGTCGTAGTCGCATTGCCCGCCGTTGTCGATCTGCGCGATGCAATCGTCTTTCTTCTTCGAATAGACCGTGTCCATCCGATCGAGCATCGATTCGAGCTGGTGATAGAGCGGGATGAGCGCACCCTTGTCCACCTTGCCGCTCGAAGTGAGCTTGGCGAAGGTTCCCTCGGCGTTGTCGAGGCGGGTGATCACCTGGTCGGCGGTCGATTCGTTGGACTCGGCCGAAGAGAGCTGGCCGGAGAGGCCCGAAAGCTCGCTCTCGAGGTCTCCGGCGCTCTGCGCGGCGGCGACGCCGGCGGTAAAGGCGAGCGTGAAAAACGCGGTTAGCATCACCGTCAGGCGATGTGAAAAAAGCAGACGGTTCATTTTTCTAATCCCCAAATACTGTTCCCCGGGAAATTGTGGCTTTAGATAAGAATAACGCCGCGATAACGTCAAGCGAGTTAACTGTCGTTATTCCTCTTTATCCTTCGAGACCGATATCGGTCGATAGTGGCTCAGCCGCCAGCCAGGCAGCGGCAGACAACCCCAACCCTCGCACCGCTTCGATTACACTATCCGGATCAGCTTAGAATACTTGCGCAACCTCAGGGACGGTGGCAAGCGAGCAAATTCGGGCGGTGCGGGCCGCGATCGATGGCGCGGCTTGCTTATTGTCGCGATCGATCAGGACGGCAGCCATCCCGACGGCCGCCGCCGGCGCGAAATCGAGACGCTCCGAGTCGCCGATATGCATCGCGTCATGCGCCGCAGCGCCGGCGCGTGAAAGGGCGGCCTCGTACACCTCGCGCCGGGGCTTGGCATAGCCGGCTTCGGAGGAAATCGTGATCGAATCGAAGTAACGGCTCAGGTCGAGGCCGTCGAGAATTCGATACAAGCGGTAATCGAAGTTCGAGATCACGCCCAGTTTGAGTCCCTTGTTCTTTAGACGTTGCAGCATCGGCGCCGCTTCAACATCCGCAATCCAACTGTCGGGATCGGCGAAGTGGGCAAACAGGGCGTCGAAGTAAGCGTCGAAGTCGGGGAATGTGCCCATTGGCGCGAACGTTTCGCCGACGCGCCGACGCCACCATTCCCGCTCCAGGCGTCGAAGCTCGTCGTGCCCATGCCCCGGTCCGAAGGCCAGACCGGGCGCCGCACCGAAAGCGCGGCGAAAACTGGCGGCGACGGTATCCTCAGAGGCGTCGAGGCCGAATTGCCGGGCGAGGCGGGCGTAGGTGCGTCCGACGGGCTCGCGCGGTTGGAACAGCGTGCCGGCGGCGTCGAAGAATGCGGCGAGGATCACTGTTGTAATCGGACGCTCAGCGCGTGGCGATGGCGATCAGCCGCTCGGCGGTTTCGTCGTAGGGTGTCCCCTTCAACCGTCCGTACAGTTCGACTTTCGCGAATCCCGCTTCGAGCAGCACGCTTTCCAACTCCGCGCCCGAGTAGAGGCGCAACGTCAGCGTCGATTCACGCCGCTCGTCGCCGCGAATCAGGGTCCATTTGCTTTCGATTCGTTTCCAGCCGTCGAGCAGGCGGCGCTCCTCGAGCACGATCGCATCGCCGCGCCGGCTCCAATCGCGCGCGCGAAATTTTGCGGCGAGCGTTTCCTTGCCGTTCACATCGAGCAGCAAGCGGCCGCCGGGTTTGAGCGATGTGCGCAGGTTGCGCGCAACTTTAAGATCATCGGCGGGATCGTCGAAGTACCCGAACGCAGTGAAGAAATTGATCGCGGCGTCAAAGGTGTCCGGCCGCACAAACTCGCGCATGTCCGCTTCGACGAACGCGATGCTGAGTCCCTCGGTCGCGGCGATACCGCGGGCCTTGTCCAGGAAGGCACGCGTGCGATCGACGCCAGTGACGTCGAATCCGCGTCGCGCGAATTCAAGCGCATGCCGTCCGGCCCCGCAGCAGAGGTCGAGGAGTTTCGCTCCGCGCTGGATTCCGAGCAGCCCGGTCATCCCATCCACTTCGACGCGAGCGAACTCGATTCGCTCGGGTGTGAACATGTAGCTCTCGAATCTTTCCCAGAACGCATCGTCATTGAACCAATCGCTCATTTTCGTGCCGGCTCCTGCTATTGGAGGCCTTCCCAGATTTGGATCAGCACGCCGAAGGCCGACTGCGGCGAGATGAAGTATTGGCGCTCGCCGCGCCAGTTTCGTTTTTCGTCCACCACCCGGACGCCGTCGCGTTTGAGCCGCTCGCGGGTCGCGTCGAAATCCTTGAGGTCGATCGAAACATGATGCATCCCCTCGCCGTAGCGCGCGATGAACTTGCCGACGAAGTCGTTGTCGGTCTTGTGCGGCGGGCTCTGGATGAATTCGAGCTTGAAGCCGGCGACCTCGAGATGGCCGAGCGCGAAGTTGCCCTGGGAATTGCTCAGGTGAGGCTGGTGGGTAATTTTCGTGCCGGGAAAGTAGCGCGTGAAGAAATTGTAGGCTGCGTCGATGTCCTTGACCGCGATCGAGACGTGATCGAAGTAGGCCAGGCCGTCGGGCGCCGGCTTGGGATGGACCTGTTCCCAATTCGGGGTGTGCCAGAGCTGGATCAGCGCGCCGAAGGCGGAGCGCGGCGAGATGAACGCGGTCGCAGCGCCCGAATCGTATTTTTGCTCGTCGACGACCCGCACTCCTCCGGCCTTCAGCCTGGCCGCCATCGCGTCCAGATTGTCCGTCTCGATCGACAAATGATGCATCCCCTCGCCGTGCTTGTCGATGAACTTCGTGACAAAGCCGGGCTTGCCGGGCGGGTCCTCGATAAGCTCGACGACGAATCCGCCGAGGTGGAAATCCTGCCAGTAGAACGACCCGCTGACCTGCTCGTCAATCGATTTGGCGTTGCGCAACGTGACTGGAAAATATTTCGCGAAGAATTCGTAGGCGCGGTCGATGGACTTCACCGCGATCGATACGTGATCGAACCTCATCCGAACATCGCCGGTCGCATCCATGCGCAATCAATTCTCCCTTCGACAAAAATGTGTAAACAACGACAGCCACGAGCCGCGGAGCTGTTCCGTTGTTCCGCCCCCGCGACAATCTCCGCCCTACTTCACGGCGCGTCCGGGCCGGAAGCGCCACAGTAGCCGGAACGAGTTGCGCAGCACCAGCGGCCATCCGTTGGCGATTTTTCCGGCGTACGTGCGAAGCGATTGATCGACCCGCGACAAAGCGGGCACGTCAAAGAAATTCGAGCCTCGCGTCGAGCCGCCCGTCGCCGGTGCGTACGACCACGTAGCCGCCGCCCTTGAACGGGCCCGCGTTGAAAATCTGGGTCGGACCGATTCGATCGACGCCGGCAGATTCGTGAATGTGCCCCGAGATGCAAACTTCGGGCTTCACTTCTTCGATGAATCGGCGCGCGGCAGTGCTGCCGACCGGCTTGCCGCTGCGGATTCGATCGCATTTGGTGTCGAACGGAGGCGTATGACAAACCATCAGGAGCGGCCGCACGTCGCGCACGAAGTCATAACCGGCGCGCAGCGTCGCATAGATTTCGTCTTCGCTAAGCTCGGTCGGCGTGCCAAATGGCGTGATATTCGAGCCGCCGCATCCGAAGATCCCCACTCCCTCCTTGACCAGGCCTTTGCCATGCAGCGCGACGCCGTCCTGTTCGAGGAATGGGATCACCTCGCGCTGGTCGAGATTGCCGGAGAGCGCGAGCACGGCGGGACATGCGCGGCGGACGTCGGCGAGGACCTTGCGCGCGTCGTCGATGCCGCCGAAGTTGGTGAGATCGCCGGACACGATTATCAAGTCGCAATCGCGCATCATCTCGCCCATCCGGTCGAGATTGCGGGTCGCCATGTGAACGTCGCCGAAGGAAATTATTTTCATCGGAGGAACACAGTTAATTGTAGTGAAACCCAGGGTGGGTTTCAGCAGGGGTGAAAGGGAGAGGTGCGATTTTTTTTTGGCCGGCTGCTGCGGTTTCGCATTCCCTGGAGGCTACGGTTAAATGAGGAGATGGCTTCGCGGGAGAGATTCGCGTTCGTGCTGTTCAGGCCGCAATCGGCCGGCAATATCGGCGCGGCGGCGCGCGCGCTCAAGAACATGGGCTTCGACGATCTTCGCCTGGTCGCGCCCGGCACGTTGAACAGTCGCGAGGCGGCCGCGATGGCGGTGCATGCCGATGACGTCCTGGCGCGCGCGACGGTCTATCCCGATCTGGCGGCGGCGCTGGCGGATTGCTCGGTCGCGGTCGGCACGACCAGCCGGCGCGGCGGCTACCGCAGCCGGGCGTATCCGCTGCGCGTGGCGGCGGCGGAACTCGACGCGATTGCCGGCTCGAACAAAATCGCGATCGTCTTCGGCCGCGAAGACCGCGGGCTGACTAATCGCGAGCTCAAGCTCTGCAATCGGTTGATCACAATCCCGACCGCAGCCGAATATCCGTCGCTCAACCTGGCGCAGGCGGTGGTAGTCGTCGCGTACGAACTGATGATGGCGGCGGATGAATCGGCGGCGGCGGCAATCGAAGCCGCCCGCGCGCCGCATTTCGTAGCCGCGGCGATCAGCGACCCGATGCTGGCGCGGATGGAGCACGCGCTGGTCTCGATCGGTTTTATACCCGACGACAATCCGGACCATATCATGTTCGCGATCCGCGAGATTTTCGGACGGAGCGGATTGACGGCGCGCGAGGTCGAGATTCTCAACGGGATGGCGCGGCAGATGCGATGGGCCGCCGAGGGTGGGTATCGGACGCTTGGCGGAGAAGCGGCGCGCGGGCAAGAAATTAAGGTGACTCTTTCGTGGTTTCCACGCGCGACCGCGATAGGCGATAATCGCGATGGCTCGCGCGCAGCGTGAAGCATAAATGGCCGAGATAATCGATTTTGCCGAGATCCAGGAGGCGCGGCGCAAAGCCCGCGTGCAAGCGCCCGAGCGCGAAAACCTGGCGCGCGCGGTGCAACTGATGCGCGAGAATCTGGCCGCCGTCGCCGCCGAGCTGGCCGACGCGCCGCATGCCGAGCAGGGCGAACTGTTGACGCGGGTCGAACGGCTGGTGGCGCTGATTCGCTACGGAATGCGAATGCTCGGTGAGACGACCGACGCTGGACTGGATGGGCCGGCCTCGATTCGGTCGCGATAGGCAGCGGCCGGCGCAAGATCCCAAGCGATGGACGAAGGACTGACTTTGAGAATCACCGGCGTCGAGCCGGGCGACGAGATTGCGGGCGCGCGCAAGGTGACGATCGCGACGACGCGCGGCTCGATTGCGCTGGTGCTGCATTCGGCGCCGGAGAAGGGGCGCGCGGTGCTATGCGTCAGTGGCGCGATCGGCGGATTCGACGGTCCCTCGATGCTGTATCCGCAGCTCGGGCTGGAGATGCCCAGGCGCGGGCTCACGATTGCGCGGCTGGATTATCGTGCGCCCAACGAGTTCGGCGAATGCCTGGTCGATGCGATGGCGGCGCTGACGTTCCTGGGCGGGATTGGCCATCAGCGCGTCGCACTCATAGGGCATTCGTTTGGCGGCGCGGTCGCGATCAACGCGGGAACGCTCAGCCCCATCGTCACCACCGTGATCGCGCTGTCGAGTCAGCTCGCGGGCGCGCACGTGGCGGGCGAACTGGCGCCCAAGCCGCTCCTGCTGATTCATGGCGGGGCGGACGCGATTCTTTCGCACGAAAGTTCGCAGGCACTTTACGATCGCGCCGGCGAGCCCAAGACGCTGAAGATTTTACCTGGCGTCGGACACGGATTGGCCGAGCCGGACAACCACGGCGAAGTATTCGAACTGGTCAGCGACTGGCTATTGCAAAAAACCTGAAAACTGAAACGGCTGTTCACTCGAATAGCAACATCACGATACAATCGAAAAATGGCCAGCGGACAACGAATCGCGGTGGTGGGTGCGACCGGCGCAGTCGGCCAGACCACGCTCAAAATTCTCGAGCAGCGCAAGTTCCCGATTCGCGAGCTGCGCGCGTACGCGTCGGAGCGATCGGCGGGCAAGACCGTGACGTTCGCGGGCGAGCCGATCACGGTGCGGCGGCTCGACGCCGGCTCGTTCAAGGGAATCGATATCGCGCTGTTCTCGGCGGGCTCGGCGCAGTCGCGTGAGTTCGCACCGATCGCGGTCAAGGCGGGCGCGATCGTCGTGGACAAGTCGAGCGCATTTCGAATGGACCCCGACGTGCCGCTGGTGGTGCCCGAGATCAACGCCGGCGCGGCGCGCAATCACAAGGGAATCGTCGCGTGTCCGAATTGCACGACGATCGTCACCGTGATGCCGCTGAAGCCGATCCATGACCTGGGGCATCTCAGGCGCGTCGTGGCAACGAGTTTCCAGGCGGTATCCGGCGCGGGCGTCAATGGCGTTGCGGAACTGCGCGATCAGACGATTGCGTGGTCGAGGGGCGAGCCAATCAAGTCGAAATTTTTCCAGCATCAGATTGCGTTCAACCTGATTCCGGCCGGCAACTTTGTCGAGGGCGGATACACGGACGAGGAAATCAAGCTGGTCAACGAGATCAGGAAGATCCTCGAGCAGCCGGAATTGCTGATTTCGCCGACCACGGTGCGGGTGCCGGTCTTCACGGCGCATTCGATTTCCATCAACGCGGAGACCGAGACGAAAATTTCGGCGGCCGATGCGCGCGAGGCATTCGCGCATTTTCCGGGGATTCGGCTGTTCGACGATCCCGCGCACAATCGCTACCCGATGCCGATCATCGTCGAGGGACAGGACGACTGCTTCGTCGGGCGAATCCGCGAAGACCTGAGCTGCCCGAACGCGCTGAACTTCTGGGTGGCGGGCGACCAGTTGCGCAAGGGCGCGGCGCTCAACGGCATTCAGATCGCGGAACTGCTCATCGGCGGGCGCTAGTTATTCCGGTATACGCTCGGCAGTCCTGAAGATCGACCACGAGGCGAGCAGCGGACGAATTGGCAGGCGCCTGACCGATTGGTTCGTCGATTGACAAGGCCCGCGCTCGCATATTACCGTTAGCGGCGAGTCGCGACCGTAGCGATTGCAGCCTTATCGAGAGCGGCGGAGGGACTGGCCCGCTGATGCCGCAGCAACCGGCCCGTGATGGGTGCTGGTGCTAACTCCTGCAGGGGTTTTTTGCTCGGCGCGAGAAATCTCCTGGAAGATAAGGCGAGAGTGTTAAGCCCTCGTCTTATCGTCGTCGCAGGATTTTTCACCAGCTTCCCATAAGCACTGATCGCGTTGCGGCTCTCGACAGGCGGGAGAAGCACGACCGAAGTGGCAACAGAACGAATACTGATCGTCGGCTTGGGGGGACTCGGCGTCCCCGCATTGTGGGCGCTGGCGCGAGCCGGCGCACAATGGAAGCGGCTGACGATTGTCGATCCCGACCCGGTCGAAATGTCGAATCTCGCTCGCCAGGTGATATATCGAAGCCGGGATACCGGCACGCCGAAGGTTGAAGCGGCGGCGCGGTGGCTCGTCGAGCGGTTCCCCGAGGTGAACGTCGAACGGCATCCGATTGCGCTCGAAGCGTCCAACGCGGCGCGTCTGGTCGCCGCACACGACTTTGTAATCGACGCGACTGACAGTCCGGCCGCAAAATTTTTGATCAACGACACGTGTATCGCCGCGCGGACGCCGTTCGTTTATGGCGGTGTAGTCGGCATGACCGGGCAAGCGATGACGGTGATTCCGGGCGAGACGGCATGCATCAGATGCGTGTTCGAGACTCCGCCCGACGACAACGACAACGAAATCCAGAGTTGTCGCGAGGCGGGGATCGTCGGTCCCGTCGCGGGCGCGATCGGCGAAATGCAGGCGGCGGAGGCGATCCGCGCCTGGCGCGCGCAAACGCCCTTGCTCTCAGGAAAAATTCTCACATACGACGCGTCCGGCCCGGCCCGGGTGCGTATTGCGGCGCTCAGTCCGCGCCCCGGGTGCGGCTGCGGCGCGTGGAAGCCGGAGAGTCGCGACGCGCGCAGCCGGCGTGAGCCGTAATCGCCGGGCAAGTAACAGGAATCGAGGAAACGATGAGTTACATCACCAATTTGAAGTGTCGCGAATGCGGGCAGGAATATCCGATAAGCCCGCTCCACGTCTGCGAGATGTGCTTCGGTCCGCTCGAAGTCACCTACGACTATGCCAGGATTCGCGCGGCAATCTCGCGCTCGATCATTGAAAAGCGGCCGCACAATTTGTGGCGCTATCGCGAATTGCTGCCGGTCGATTTCGAGGGCGAACCCGAGGTCGGCCCTAACTCCGGCTTCACCCCGCTGCTGCATTGCAAGCGGCTGGGCGCGGAACTCGGGCTCAAGCATCTCTACGTGAAGGACGACACCGTCAATCATCCGACCTTGTCGTACAAGGACCGCGTCGTGTCGGTGGCGATAACCAAGGCGCGCGAGTTCGGCTTCACCACGGTGTCGTGCGCGTCCACGGGCAACCTGGCGACGGCGGTGGCGGCCCACGCCGCGCGGGCGGGACTGCAATGCTACATCTTCATGCCCGAAGGCGTGGAGGCGGGAAAAATCGTCGGCTCGACAATCTACGGCGCGCGGGTAATCACGATTCGCGGCAACTACGACGACGTCAATCGGCTGTGCAGCGAGATCGCAGACAAGTACGGGTGGGCATTCGTCAACATCAATCTGCGTCCTTTTTACACCGAGGGCGCAAAGACCTTCGGCTTCGAAGTCGCGGAGCAGCTCGGCTGGCGCCTGCCGGACCATATCGTGGTGCCGACCGCGGGCGGCACGATCCTGCCGAAGGTGGCGAAGGCATTTAAGGAGTTGAAGCAAGTCGGCCTCGTCAAAGGCGGAGACTTCAAGATTCATTCTGCCCAGGCCGCCGGCTCCGCGCCGGTCATCCACGCACTGCACAAGGGCACCGACCTGATCACGCCGGTGAAGCCCGACACGATTGCGAAGTCGATCGCGATCGGGAATCCCGCCGACGGTTTCTACGTGCTCAAGGCGGTGCGCGATTCAGGAGGATGGGGCGACGTCGCCACCGACCCGGAGATCATCGACGCGATCAAGCTGCTCGCACGCACCGAGGGAATTTTCGCCGAGCCGGCCGGCGGCACGACGCTCGCGGTCACGCTCAAGCTCATTAAGCAGGGCCGTATCAAGCCCGACGAAACGGTGGTCGTATCGATAACGGGCAACGGCTACAAGACGCTCGAGGCGGTGGCCGGCGCAATCGATCAGCCGTCGATCATCGACGCGCGGCTGAAGGATTTCGACGCGTGGTTCGACCGGCTCACCAACGGGAAACGGGCCGCCGAGAGCGCCGCGTAAGGCCGGCGCTTGTTTGGGCTATGCGGCGGGCATAAGTGTAGCAATTCAAGCAGGAGGTCAGTGCCCAATCATGGCAGTGCGCGTCAGAGTTCCAACCCCGCTTCGAAGGTTTACCGCCGGTGCCGATGAAGTTTCGGCCGACGGTACGTCGATCAAGGCGGTGATCGAAGACCTCGAACGGCGCCATCCGGGGATGCGCGAGCGGCTGCTCGATGAAAAAGGCGACATCCGCCGCTTCGTCAATATTTATCTCAATGGCGACGACATCCGCTTCCTCGATGCGATTAATTCCAAGGTAAAGGATGGCGACGGCATCTCAATCGTTCCCGCGATCGCCGGCGGACGCTAACCCCGGCGCGCCGGCTGGCCTGCGCGACAGCATGGCGCCGGCGCGCGAGATCGTCCCGGTCGGGCGCGCGGATAGCGTGCTCGACCTGGTTGGCAACACTCCGCTGCTCGAAATCACGCGGCTGACCGCGGGATTGATCCCGGCGGGCGTGCGGATTTTCGCCAAGCTCGAGGGCTTCAACCCCGGCGGCTCGGTCAAGGATCGGCCGGCCAGGAAAATGCTCGAGGTAGGAATAGCCGAAGGCAAGCTGAAGCCCGGCAAGGTGATCCTGGACTCGACCTCGGGCAACACTGGAATCGCGCTGGCGATGCTCGGTGCGACGCTGGGCTATCCGGTAGAGCTCGTGATGCCTTCGAACGTGAGCCGCGAGCGCAAGAAAATCGTCGAGGCCTACGGCGCGAAGATTCATTACTCGGATCCGATGGAAGGCTCCGACGGCGCGATCATCATGTGCCGCCGGCTGATCGAGCAAAATCCCGGGCGCTACTTCAAGCCCGACCAGTACAACAACGAGGCTAACGCGCTGGCGCATTTTGAGACCACAGGCCCGGAAATCTGGCGCCAGACGCGCGGCCAGGTGACTCATTTCGTCGCGGCAATCGGCACCGGCGGAACCGTGATGGGCACCGGCAGGTTTCTGAAATCAAAAAACAGCGCGGTGCGGGTTATCGCGGTCGAGCCGGACGACGCGATGCATGGGCTCGAGGGCCTCAAGCACATGGCCAGCTCGATCGTCCCGGGCATCTATCACGAACAAGAGCTCGACGACAAAATTCCGGCCGGCACCGAGGAGGCCTACGAGATGGTGTACGCGCTCGGGCAGACCGAGGGCATCCTGGTCGGCCAATCGTCGGGGGCTGCGATGATCGCGGCGCTCAAGGTGGCCCAATCGATTCGCGAAGGCACGATAGTCACGGTGTTCTGCGACTTCGGCGACAAATATCTCTCGACGAATCTGTGGATCGGATGGCAACAATGGCGCCGCGAGCGCCTGCAATAAGTTATCGCCAAGTGGAGAATGAAGTAACCCGCAAATGGAACGTATCCACGAACGCTACTACCTGAGCTATCCGCGCACGTTGATCAAGGAGCCGATCCTTTACCACCTGGTGAAAAAGTTCGACCTCGTCTTCAATATCAGGGGCGCGAGCGTGTCCGAGGAAATGGGGCTGGTCGCGGTCGAATTCGAAGGCACTTCCGATCAGATCGAACGCGCGCTGACGTGGCTGCGGAGCACCGGCGTCACCGTCGAGCCGATCGAGAAGAACGTGATCGAGTAGGTCCGCGCGCCGCGATGTGTCGTGCGGCGGCTGCCCGGTGAATCGCGATGACCCTGACTGACTCGCAAATCGAACGCTACAGCCGCCAGATAATCGTGCCGCGCGTCGGCGGCCGCGGCCAGGAACGTTTGATCGCCGCACGGGTGCTGCTGGCGGGCGATGCGCGCGACATCGAGGCGCCGCTCGCCTATCTGGTTGGCGCAGGGGTCGGAGCGATCGGCGTGCGAGTGGCCGGCGACCAGGGTGGATTCGCGGGGAAAATCGCTGCCGCGCGCGAACTGAACCCGGACGTAGCTGTCACTGTCGCGGACGAGTCGAAAGGCCGAGTCGATTTGGCGCTCTTGATCGTTGGAAGTGAAGCGGCGCGAAAAGTTGCAGATGAAATCGCGAGCTATCGCGACGTGCGGGCGTGGGTACTCGCGCGCCTGGACGCGCCGGGAAAAATCGCCGTCGTCCCCGACCCGCCGAGCCCGCGAAGCGCCGACGCGTCGATGCTTACGCCGGTGGCGATGCGCTCCGAAGCTGCGGATTTTGTCGCGATGCTCGCGACGGCGGAGGCGTTCAAGCTGATTGCCGGATACGCGGAAAATCCATCGCGGGCGATCATCGAGTTCGACGGGTACGAGAGCAGGGTTCGCGTTCATCCGTGATGTACAAACTCTGGATGTTCGATTTCGACAACACGATCGCGCGGCTCGAGCCCGAGGTCGATTGGGCCGGCGGCCGGCTCATCCTCGAGCCCTACCTGCGCTCCATCGGCGCGCCCGACCAACTGTTCGCACGAATCCCGCGCGGCAATCTCCCGCTCTATGACGCCTGGCGCACGCTCATGCTCGCGGAGACCAACCGGCCCCAGGTCACGGAAGGAATGCGCCGCGCTTCAGAGATAATCGAGAAAATCGAGCTGGCGGGAGTCGATCGCGCGCAACCACTCGAGGGCGCGATCGAAGCGCTCGCGGCCCTGAAAGAAACCGGCGCCGCCGTCGCAATCGTGACCTCCAACTCGTCGAGAACGGTCAAGCGCTGGCTCGACAGAAACGGCGGCGTATCCGTTGACGCAATAGTCGGACGCGACACGATGCTCGGACTCAAGCCGGCGCCCGACATGCTGATTCGCGCGCTCGAATTGTTTTCCGTCGATCGATCGGAGGCCGCGTTTGTTGGCGACAGCGAAGCCGACCTGATAGCCGCGCAAAGTTGTGGCATTCGATTTTATGGAATCGCGGCCACCGACGTCGCGCGCGATCGGTTGCTCGCGGCCGGCGCCACGGAAATCTTCGGCTCGCCGGCGGCGCTCGCGATTCACCTGAACTTGCCGGCTGCGCGCGCCTGAACCGGCCAATCGGCGCCCGACTCCAGGAGAACCGGCAGCCTTGTTTAGTTCGATAAGATTAAGTAATTTTTAACGTTCACCAAGTAATCTAATTCTTAAGGGAGCATCAGTTTTTGCCGATGGATCAAGGTTTTACCTTGTGGTTTACAGGCCTGTCCGGGGCGGGAAAATCCACCCTTGCGAATCTGGCCGCCGAAGAACTGCGCAGGCGGGCGCATCGCGTAGAAATCCTCGATGGTGACGAAGTCCGCACCAATCTTTCCAAGGGACTCGGCTTTTCCAAGGGGGATCGCGACATCAACATCCGGCGGATCGGCTACGTCTGCCATCTGCTGGCGCGCAACGGAGTGATCGCGATTTCAGCGGCGATTTCGCCTTACCGCGATATTCGCGACGAGGTGCGCCGCCATCACGAGCGCTTCTTCGAAGTGTATGTCCGCTGCACGATCGACAAACTCGTCGAGCGCGACGTGAAAGGACTCTACAAGAAAGCGCTGGCCGGCGAGATCAAATCTTTCACTGGCGTGTCGGACCCCTACGAAGAGCCGCTCAAGCCCGAACTGATTGTCGATAGCAGCACGGAAACCGTCGCGCAGAGCCTGGGCAAGCTGCTCGGGCGGCTCGAGGAACTGAACTACATCAGCAAGGGAGCACGGCGATGAGCGTGCGCGACGACGCAATCGCGGCTCATGGCGGCGGCGAGCTGGTCGATCTGAAAGCGCCGGTCTCCGAGCGCGCGGCCCTGGCGGCGCACGGCGCGAAACTCGCGGCGGTAACGCTCAATGCGCGCGACCTGGCCGATCTCGAGATGCTCGCGTCGGGCGCGTTCTCTCCGTTGACGGGTTTCATGGGCGAGGCGGATTACATTCGCTCGCGCGACGAGATGCGGCTTGCGTCGGGAGTGCCGTGGTCGATTCCAATCACGCTCGGCGTCGATGAAACGATGGCGAAATCGCTGAAAGCGGGACAGGAGATCGCGCTCGCCGCCGAAGACGGCCGGCGGCTGGCGATTCTGAAGCTTGCGGAAATTTACAAAGTCGATCGCAAAAGCGAAGCGCAAAACGTGTTCGGCACCGCCGAGGACGCGCATCCAGGCGCGAAGAACGTCACCTCGATGCCGCCGTATTGCCTGGCGGGCAAGCTCACCCTGATCGAGGAAATACCGGGGCGCACGTTCCTCGATTACCCGCGCGAGCCGCGACAGACGCGCGCGGCGTTTCGCGAGCGGGGATGGAAAAAAATCGTCGCCTTCCAGACCCGCAACCCGACTCATCGCGCGCACGAGTATATCCAGAAAACGGCGCTCGAAATCTGCGACGGACTGATGATCCATCCGCTGATGGGAGAAACCAAAGGCGACGACGTGCCCGCCGCGGTCAGGATGGAGACTTACAAGGTTCTGCTCGACCTGTACTATCCGAGCAATCGCGCGATGATCGGGGTGTTCCCGGCGCACATGCGCTATGGCGGCCCGCGCGAGGCGATCCTGCATGCGATCGCGCGGCGCAACTACGGATGCACGCATTTCATCGTGGGGCGCGATCACGCCGGCGTCGGCAATTACTACGGCAGCTACGACGCGCAGAAAATCTTCGAGCGCTTCGAGCCGTCCGAAATGGGAATAACGCCGCTGATGTTCGAGAACACGTTCTACTGCAAGCGATGCAACTCGATGGCGTCGTTCAAGACCTGCCCGCATAGCGACGAAGACCGGTTGATACTGTCGGGAACGAAAGTTCGCGAGATGCTGCGGGCGGGCGATGCGCCGCCACCCGAATTCACGCGGCCGGAGCTGGCGGCGATTCTGGTGCGCGCGATGCGCGCCGCAAAGTAGCCCGCAACGAAATAGGGGTTTCACATACAATTAAGTGATTCCCTTGCTCGCGCGCGCCGCCGCCGCGCGCCGCGCGCGCTCGGGATCGCCGGACCACAGCCACGCATGATCGGTGCGGCTCACCCCGACCAGCACGCCGAGAAATGCCGAAGGATGGATGAACAATTCCGCCAGCCCCGCTTCGTCGCGGCGATGCGCCGCGAAGCGCGAGCCTCGCGCTTGCAAGCGCTGTTCGAGCGCGCCGACGTCGTCAGTCTCGACGAAAAACATGTACAGCGAGTCGCCGCGGCGTTTGTGGAAACGGCCCATCGCAAGGTTGGCGTCGGTGATCTGCGAGATCTCGACGCGGTCAAGACGCGCGGGAGGATCGAAGAGCGTCAGCGTGCCGATGTAACCGAACTGCTTGCTCTCGATAGGGCTGAACTTCGCCGCGTCGAGGCCGAAGATGCGCGCATAGCGGGCGGACGCCGCCTGCCAATCGCCAACCACATTGGTGACTTCGTAGGCCCATTTTATCGCGCCGACGGGCGCGCGGTCGCGATGCTGCGAGATGACGGTGCGCATCCCAAACGTCGCGGCCGAGTCGAGATAGAGTTGCCCCGCGGATTGCTCGAAGCGGACGCCGCACTTCGCGAGATGATGCGCGGCGGCGTCGGGTTCGTCCACCGAAAATCCCGCGCCGAACAGTCCGGTCTCCCACTTGGAGACGAAATCCTGGACCGCTCCGGCCCCGTCGGGTTCGAGAATTTCGATGAGGCTCGTCCCCGCTTGCATCGTGGTTCGCGTGGCGCCAAGCGGCGCCGCCTTGTCACGGCCGACGAGCACTGCGCCGAAGACTTCGGCGGCGACCCGCTCGGCCGCATTGCTGTCGGCGACCGCAATCTGGATTCTGTCAACGCGTTTGAGCATCGTCGAATTTCCTCATCGCACGGTTGCGGCAGGTTACGAATTACTGGAGCGGCGGCTCGTCGTCGGGCGGCGCGATCACCGGTGACCCATGATGCATCACCATGAACCATCGATCGCCCACCCGCTCGAAAACGTTGGTGGCGAGCACGTTCGAGCGTTGCGTGCCGTCGTAGCCGCGCTGGGTCAGGTTTTCCTCGACGACGACGATCGCCAAGTCGCCGCTGATCATCACTTCAATCTCGCCGAACTCGAACTTCATCTCGAATACGTTGTCGAGGATACGCTCCCAGCTCGACATGATCGGGCCCCATCCTGAAAGTTTGCGCCATCCGGGATGGATACAAATGATTCGCGGGTCGCGCAGCCAGACCGCTTCCATCTTTTCGGCGTCGAGACTTTCAAACGCGTCGTAAAAGGCGCGGTTGGCGGCAAGCACTGACTCACGATCAGACATGGCCTTGTGTTTCTCAGCGTAGTTTTTCGGACGAGCACGCGCCAGTCGCGCAAGGTTCATGTCGCGGGCGAAGTTTTCTCCGCCAGCGCGGCGCCCGACGCCCGCAATCGGATCGCGTCGTCGATCAGCGCGGCGATTTTGCGCCCGGCCTCCGCGATCGGAATCCCGCCGCGATGAATGTTGGATATCACGGCGCGCTCGGGCTCGATCGATTTGAGCGTGGGCCGATAAATCACGTACGCGCTCAGGCTCTCGGCGCTGGCCAGGCCGGGACGCTCGCCAACGATCATGCAGACCACGTCGGGGCGCAATATTTCGCCGAGATGGTCCTCGATTCTGACCCGCGCATTTCGAATGAAGATCGGCTTCAGGAGCCGGTAGCGCGACGAGAGCCGCCGGGTGAGCGCGCGCAGCAGCGGCGCCGCGTTTTTTTCCACCGCGGCCGATGAAAGTCCGTCGCCGATGCATAGCAGCACGCTGGGCGTCGCCGATTTGCCTCGGCCGCGCGGCGCAAGGCGCGCCACGCGCGCAGCATCGACGGGGTCAAGACGCCGGCCGCGCTCGGGATAGCGCAAATAATCTTCGCGCGTCAGCGCCTGCGAGTGAACTTCGAGCAGGCCATTGCGCCGCGGCCAATCTCGCCCGACCAGCGTCATGACCGCATCGACGGCGCGCGCGTGATCTGCCCGCAGAGAGAGCATCGCAGCCGTCGTGTAGCGCGGGCCCGCGCGTCCCACGCCAAGCCGCGCGGGCGTCGCACGGCGCATCGCGTCGAAATCTGCCTCACCGTCTGTCGTGCTCGACGAATTCATCACCAGCCTCGCGTCGCCGGCGCGCGCGGTGAGACAGCCGTCGCGGATGATTCCCCGGCGCTCGCACCATTGCTCGAACTCGGGCGCGGGACGCAGCTTTAGCACTGCCCTCAGCGCCGCCGCGTCCTGATAGCTGGTGGATTGATAAGAGAGCATCACGTCGTCGCCCATCGGCACCGCCATGAAGTAGTTGCATCCCGCCGATGCCAGCAGCACCGCCAGATTTTCGCAGTCGTTCTGATCGGCGCGAGCGTGATTGGTGTAGCATGCGTCGGCCCCGTGCGGGACTCCGAGCAGCTTGCCCATCATATGATCTTCCAGGCCGGCGCGGGTGATTTGTTTCGCATCGTAGAGATATTCGGGGCCGATGAAGCCCACCACGGTGTTGACCAGCAGCGGTGAGTAGCGGCGCGCCAGCCCATAGCATCGCGCCTCGAGCGTGACCTGGTCCGCGCCCTCGTGTGCATCGGCGGACAGCTCGGAGCCCTGCCCCGTTTCGAAGTACATCAGGTTCGCCGAGCGGATCCTGCCGGTCTCGCGAATCATCGCGTAGCCTTCGTCGAGCATCTTAACTGTAATGCCGAAACCGGCGTTGCCCTTCTCCGTCCCCGCCAGGCTCTGGAACATGATGTCCATCGGGGCGCCGGCCTCGAGCGCGCGCATCTGCGTGCTGATATGGCCGAGCACGCAGTTTTGCGTCGGCACTCCGGTGCGCTCGATGATGCCGGCGGTGAGTTCGAGCAATCGGCGGATGTTGTCGGGCTCGTCGATGCACGGGTTGATTCCGATGAGCGCGTCGCCGGTCGCGTAGGCGAGGCCCTCGTAGATGGCGGCGGCGATTCCGGCGAGATCGTCGCGGGGATGGTTGGGCTGGAGGCGCGTCGAGAGCCGGCCGGGAAGGCCAAGCGTGGTGCGCGCGCTGGTGACGACGCGAATTTTCGACGCAATCGTGATCAGATCGAGATTGGTGCATAGCTTGGCGACCGCGGCGGCAATCTCCGCGGTGATTGCGCGCCCGGTCGCCGCAATCGCATCGCCGGTCGTCGCGTCGTCAAGGATCCATTCGCGAAACTCGCCGACTGTCTTGTTGCGCACGGCGGCGAATGCGTCGCGGTCAATCGCATCGTCGATGACGCGCGTAACTTCGTCGCGATCGTAGGCGACCACCGGGTTCTCGCGCAGATCGTTCAAGGTGAGATTGGCGAGCACGGTCTTGGCCGCGATTCGTTCCTGCTCGGTGCGCGCGGCGATCCCCGCAAGTTCGTCGCCCGAGCGCGCTTCGTTGGCGCGGGCCAGCAATTCCTTGACCGAGCGGAACCGGTAGGACGTGCCAAGCAATCGCGTCGAGAGTTTCATTGGCGTCCAGCCAGCGTAACGCGCGGGGATAGTAAGTGGAAAGAGTAAGGACGGCCGCGCGGCGAGAACGGTTACCGCAGTGCCGGAATCCCGGCAGGATCAAGTGCGAGGCGAAGGCGCTGTAGCGCGCGCCGCATCGCCGCCATAAGATACCAGTCCGCCTATGAGACCGATTCGCCTGCTGGCCGCCGCCACCATCGCTCTGCTCGCAGCCGCCTCGACTGTCGCGACGATTGCAGGCGCGGCGGAAACCGGGAACCTGAAGCTCGATGTACTCGGCGAGGATGGCGCGGGCGCGAAAAATCCTGCGCATGTAATCGCGGCCAATGGCAAAGAGGCCGGCCAGGTCACGCCCGGCTCGTCGGTCGCGCTGCCGCCGGGCGAATACAAACTGGTGATGCCGATCGTCGGCGGCCAAATCGTCAAGGACGGCGTCCAGATCGAGGCCGGCCGCACTCACACCGTACTCATAGAAAATGTTGCGGTGCTGCAGGTCAGCGTGAAAGACAAGACCGGCGCCGACCCCGGCTTCGGCGTAACCGTGACCACCACCGACTCGCCGCACGCCAAGGTCGCCAGCTTTATTTCGGGCGACAAGTATCTGTTCGCGCCAAACGAGGTGGACGTCCACGTTGACGCACCCCCGCAAGGCTACGACTGGCACGCGTTGCAGCTCGCGCCCGGCCATCGCGCGCTGCTGACGCTCGACGAGGTTGTGAAGGCTGATTTGGTCGTGCAAACCGTGATGTCGAAGATTCCGTTGGACAACTCGACTCGCGTGGTAATTTTGCATGCAGGTACGCAGACCAAAGTTGCGGAGAGCGACCCGGGAAGCGAGCATCGCTTCAAACTTGACCCCGGCGACTACGACATTTATGTGGAAAATCGATCCGGCAAGGGCAAGCCGTACGTAACCTCGGCTGGAATCCATCTAAATTCTGGCGCAAAGGTGGAACGGACGGTCCCGCTGGACTAAGCAAGAAGGGAAGAGAGGTTAGATGGCAAGCGAACGGCAAAAAGAAATCAAGCGTCGGCGCAAACGGAAAAAATCGAGACTGCAGGCGAAGACCAGGGAGTCGCGCAAAAAGACCCGGAAAAAGCGGTCCTGAACGTCGACCAGGATTACGTCGCGGCGTCTTTGGAGATGCGCGAGCCGAACTTCAAGAAGCCGAAAGCTTAAGTATTCGGGAGGCTGACACGTTCCTGCTGATTCGTGCGATCACCTACGCCGCCCTCTTTATCGGTTTCATCCTGGTGTTCTTGCCGGCCCGCGTTCTCTCGTGGTCGGGAATCGTCGGCCCCGTCAGCCTCGGCGCCCCGCAAGTCGCCGGCGCGGTTGTCGGCGCGAGCGGTGGCGTCCTGGCGTTGTGGTGCATCGTCACCTTCATTGTGATCGGCCGCGGAACGCCCGCGCCATTCGACCCGCCGCGGCGCCTGGTCGTCGCCGGCCCGTATCTGCTCGTTCGCAACCCGATGTACCTTGGTGCGGGCCTCGCCTTGGCCGGGGCCGCCCTCTTCTATGAATCCTGGGCGCTCCTTGGCTACTGTGCCGCCTTCGTGTTCGTTACGCACCTGTTCGTGGTGGCGTACGAGGAACCCACCCTGCGGTCGAGTTTTGGCGCCTCCTACGCGCGTTATTGCGAGCGGGTCCAGCGATGGTGGCCCAGTCGCCAAGAGCACTGAAGTGTCCGGTCTTGACCGAAGCGATGCTTGAGTCTAAGTTTGCAAGTAGATAACTTAGTAAGTCTTCTTTATCATATTAACCGGAACAGCCGCCGCCGTTGAGCTTGGCGGAGGTGATCGAAAAAAAACGTCAAGAGGCAGGTGACGAATATGGCACTTCACATTGGAAGCGTTGCACCGGATTTTACGCAGGAATCCACCGAGGGGCCGATCCATTTTCATGAATGGATTGGCGACAAGTGGGCGATCTTATTTTCGCACCCCAAGGACTTCACGCCCGTCTGCACGACCGAGCTCGGCACTGTCGCCAAGCTCAAGAGTGAATTCGACAAGCGCAACATCAAGGCGATTGGCGTGAGCGTTGACGATGTGCCGTCGCACAAGAAATGGGTCGGTGACATCGAGGAGACGCAGCACACCAAGCTGAACTTCCCAATCCTGGGCGATTCCGACAAGAAGGTCGCGAAGCTCTACGACATGATTCATCCCGAGTGGAACGACACGCTGACGGTTCGCTCGGTCTTCGTGATCGACAACAACAAGAAAATCCGCCTGACGCTGACCTATCCGGCCAGCACCGGGCGCAATTTCCAGGAACTTCTCCGCGCCATCGATTCGCTGCAACTCACCGACAAGTACCAGGTCGCGACGCCGGCCGACTGGAAGAAGGGCGAGGATTGCATCATCGTGCCGTCGCTTCAGGACCCGGAAGTTCTCAAGCAGAAGTTTCCCAAGGGCTACAAGGTAGTGAAGCCGTATCTGCGCATCACGCCCGATCCGAGCAAGTAAGGGCGGCGCGCGAATCTCGGAACCACGAAAAAACGAAAATCGAAAGAGCGGCTCTCCTCGCCATGCAATTGAAGCACCGAATCCGATTCCCGTTGTTTGCCCTGCTGACTCTATCGATAGTTGCGATCTCACCGATGCCTTCGGCGAGAGCGGCCCACGATGACAGCGGCACGCAACCCGCGCTTGCGGCGGCGATCGCCGGACCGCAGCGTTCCGAGGCAAATAAGGCCCGCGACAAATATCGCCATCCGCTCGAAACGCTCACTTTCTTCGGGATCAAGCCCGAGATGACCGTGGTCGAGATCTCGCCCGGTGCCGGTTGGTATACCGAGATTCTGGCGCCCTTGCTCAAGGACCACGGCAAGCTCTACGAAGCGGTGGGAGGGGGAGCGGGCGCCAAGACCTTCGAGGACAAGCTCAAGGCCGATCCCGCGGTCTATAGCCAGGTCATCGTGACCACGCTCAAGCCGCCGGCCGAAACCGACATCGCGCCCGCGGGCGCGGCCGATATGGTCTTGACGTTTCGCAACGTTCACGACTGGCTTGCGCACGGCAACACGGAAGACTACTTCAAGGCGTTTTACCGCGCATTGAAACCCGGCGGAATCCTGGGAGTAACCGACCATCGCGCCGATCCGTCACAGCCGCAGGATCCGATCGCCAAGAACGGATACGTGCGCCAGGACTATATGGTCCGGCTGGCGGAACAGGCCGGCTTCAAACTGATGGGCGCCTCGGAAATCAATGCAAATCCCAAGGACCTGCGGGACCATCCGGTGTGGTATCTGCCGCCAACTTTGCGCCAGGGTGAAAAGGATCGCGCCAAGTATCTGGCAATCGGAGAGAGCGACCGGATGACGCTCACGTTCATCAAGCCGGCAACTGTAGCCCAGGCACATTGAACCGGCGCGCACCGATTTGAGCTGTCAACCGACCGCTACGGTCCCAGGTACGACGGCGGGCGCGTTGACAAGCGGCGCGATGCGCCGGACAATTGCTGGTAATGGCACGAATTACCGTTGAAGATTGCCTGGCAAACATCCCCAACCGCTTCGAGCTCGTGCTCGGCGCGGCGCGGCGCGCCAAACAGCTGCTTAAGGGCGCGCGGCCACTGGTGGAATCGGACAACAAAGAAGTAGTCACGGCGTTGCGCGAAATCGCCGCCGGCAAGGTCACGATCGAAGAACCCGACGCCTGACCGGGCACGATCGATTCGACAAGAACCGACACAGCTCCTCGCCGCCGACGCCTCGAGCATTGGTGTCCGCATCTCGTGCCAGCGTGTCGTGAAGCTGGAGCCAGCCTGTGGCGCGCAAACCCGGCAAACCAATCCGTCGCAAGCGCACAACGAAAGCGAAACGCGATAGCAAAGCCGGCGGCGAAGCTCGTCGCGGGCGCGCGATTGCCGAGCCGATCGCACCTGAAGAGTCCGCATTGGATCTCGACCTCGAAGCCGGCCTCAGCGCCGAGGCTGCCGACGAAAACGCGCCGATCGAAGTCTCCGAGTTTCATCCGGTCGCAGGCGCCGACGACGAAGCGGCCGCGGAACCGGTGGAGCCCGCCGATGCTGAAGCCGACGCCGCCCAGGACGGCGGCGCGCTCGTCGCCGCCGATCCGCTGGGCCGCTACCTCGCAGAGATTCGCCGCTTCCCGCTGCTGACGCGCGAGGAGGAGGCCGTGATCGCGCGGCGCTACGTCAAGGACAAGGACCCGGAGGACGCTTACCGGCTGGTCACCGCCAATCTGCGCCTGGTCGTGAAACTCGCGTACGACTTCGCGCGCGCGACGAAAAACGTGCTCGACCTTATCCAGGAGGGCAACGTCGGCCTGATGGAAGCGGTCAAGAATTTCGACCCCGAACATGGAATCCGCTTTCCGTCGTACGCGGTGTGGTGGGTGCGCGCGTATATCTACCGTTACCTGATCAACAACTGGCGGCTGGTCAAGATCGGCACAACCCAAGCGCAGCGCAAACTGTTCTTCAATCTCCGCAAAGAGACCGAACGGCTGGAGCGCGAAGGATTCAAGCCGCAACCGCTGCTGCTGGCGCATCGGATGGGCGTGCGGGAAAGCGACGTGCGCGAGATGCAGGAGCGGATGGGGCAGAGCGAGCTATCGCTCGATCAACCTACCGGCGCCGGCGACGATACGCGGCTGCTCGACGTTATCCCCGACGCCTGGCATAACCCGGAAACCGAAACGGCGGACCGCGAGTGGCGCGAGTTCGCCCACGACAAGGTCGAGCAGTTCGCCGCGACGCTGGCGGGCAAGGAGCTGGAGATTTTCAAGGCGCGGCTGCTGTCGGAGGATCCCGAGACGCTGCAGGTGATCGGCACGCGCTTCGGAATCAGCCGTGAGCGCGTGCGGCAGATCGAAACGCGGCTCAAGCGCCGGCTGAAAGAGTTTATCGAGGCGTCGGCGCCCGACGTTGACGACGCCGGCCCGTCGTAGGCATCGCCGATCGCTGGTTTGCCCCATTGCCGCTGATAGCCGCCGCTTGCGATAATGCCGTCTGAGGCGGATCGCGCAAGGAGCCTGCAGTCGAATGCGAGAACGCAGTTGCGCGCTGGTTGTGGTGGGCAACGAAATCCTTTCCGGCAAGGTCCAGGATTCGAACGCGTATTTCGCGGCTCGCGAGCTGCACAAGATTGGCGTCGCGCTGGCTCGTATCGCAACCATCCCGGACGAACTTGCGTCGATCGCCGGCGAGGTCTCGTATTGCTCGCGCAACTTCGATTTCGTGATCACTTCGGGCGGCGTCGGCCCAACCCATGACGATCTTACGATCGAGGGTGTCGCGCGCGCGTTCAACCGGCGTCTCGTGGTCCATCCCGAGCTCGAACGCCTGATCCGCAAACATTTCCACGAGCGCTCGGTTGACGCAGGCCTCAAGATGGCCGAAGTGCCTGAGGGCGCGGTCCTCAACGAAGCTGGCGACGTCCGTTTTCCGACCGTGCAGATCGAAAATGTGTACGTGCTGCCCGGAATTCCGCAACTGTTCGAGGCCAAGCTGCGGGCGCTGAGCAGCCGTTTTGCGACCGACCCATACTTCATGCGCGCGATTTACCTGACCGCCGGCGAGGGCACGATCACCGATCAGCTGAACGAATGCATGCGCAATTTTCCCGACTTGATGCTGGGCTCGTATCCGCGAATCGGAGATCCCGGCTACCGCGTGAAGTTAACCCTCGAGTCGAAGAACCCCGAATATCTCGAACGCGCGTTTCGTCATCTGATGGGACTGCTGCCGGCCGAGGCGGTGGTCAAAACCGAGTAGCAATTTACGCCCGAGGTGGCGGTGGAGGAAATCATGAGGAAAAAAAGTTTCAGATTCGGCGTGGTCGCGCTGGGATTGTCGGTTATGCTCGCGATGCCGGCCGGTCCGCTCGCAGAGTACGCCGCGGCGCAGGCGCAGCCTGCCGCCGCCGGGGCGCCAACCCAGGTCCCGCAGCCGGACGCAAACGCCGTCAACTGGCCGGGCGTGGGTTACGGCGTCGGCTCGTTATTCTGCAATGTTCTCTATATCCCCGCCAAGCTGGTTTATGCGCTGCTCGGCGGCATCGTTGGCGGCGGCACTTACCTGGTGACCGCCGGCAACAAGCAGGCTGCCAACACCGTGTGGCGGAGCGCGTTCGGCGGCGACTACGTCGTGACGCCGGAAATGCTGGCTGGCACGCAGCCGATCAATTTCAGCGGGCCGACCGAAACCCCGCCGGTAGGTCCCTCGACAAGTTCATCGTCGGGTGACGTCGCGCCGATCGCGCCGCTTGCGCCGCCCGCGAGCGCATCGTCGTCGGCAGGTGGGCAGCCGCTGGATCACGGCAGCGGTCCCGCGGGCGGATCGGTGCCGAGCGCGAACATCGAGTAGCAGCAAGGCGCCGGGACATCGCGAATCGCGCATGAAGAGCATCCGTTTTTTCTGGAAATCCACTTGCACGACCTGCCGCGACGCGCGAAGTTTCCTGCGCAAGGATCTCGGCGCCGAGCTCGACGAGCGCGACTACGCGCGAGTTCCACTGAGTGCGGCTGAGCTGAAGGATCTGTTTGCGGGCCGCGACCCGCGCGATTTTCTAAACCCGCGCAGTCCGGCCTTCAAGGCGATGGGTCTGGCGGGCAAATCGCTCACGGTCGAGCAGGCGTTCGCGCTGATGGTCAAAGAGCCGAATCTAATCAAGCGGCCGATCGTCGTCGCGGGCAGAGAAATGATCGCGGGCTTCGATCGCGACCGCCTCCGCGCCGCCCTGAAGTAGAGGCCCGGAGTGCACGCGCATCGTGCGCGGGCGCGTGCACCAGCTTGTGCGCGATGCTATGCGCGCGAGGCCTTGATCTCGAAACGTACGCCTTCGCGGCGCTGCAGGAAGCTGACGATCTCGAAGAGATTGTCGGCGCGTGGGTTGCCCGACGGCCCCAGCATTCGCATGAGGCTTTTGGACGGGATGCGTGTGGCTTCGGCGAGGTCCGCAAAGCCAAGGGTCGCTTTGATGTAATCGCGCAGGATGGTCTTCGCCGTGGCTACCTCGCCGGCCAGCATGGCTTCGACTCCTTCGCGGAGAAGCTCTTTTCGGAACTTGGGATCGCGCTGGACGCGAGCGCGAATGGTTTCCTTGAAATCACGAGTCAGCGGCATGGCCAAAGTCTCCTACTTCCTTCGTTTGTAATCCTGCCAGTGGACCAGCGCGGCGTTGATGTCGCGTTGCTGGCGCTCTTTCGTCCCTCCGCCCAATAGAATGACAAGCGTTTCACCGTCCTTGCCGAAATAAATCCGGTAGCCAGGGCCGAAGTTGAGCTTGTATTCGAAGACCGCGGAGCCGACACCCTCGACGTTCGAGAAATTCCCAAGCGAGATCCGGGTCAGCGCCGTCGTTACCTTGCAGCGTACGGACTGCGACCGCGGCTATCGAGATATTCTCGAACGACGGTCATCGGCTATAGTAACACATAGGTTACCATTGTCAAACCGTTATGGTCGTTTTCGTTCCTTCCCTGGGCAGGGCCATCGCCACCGGCGCGGGCCACTGCACCTGGGCAAACAAAAACGGCCGGGTCGTCACGACCCGGCCGTTTGTCGTCAAAGAGTCAGTTGCGGCTACGCCGTCTTCTCGGCTTTCTCGGCTTTGTCGGCCTTCTCGGCTTTCTCGGCGCGATCCGAGCTGTTCGCGTCGTTGTTGCGTTCGGCGCGCTCGCCGCGTGGCGGGCGCTCGGTCTTGTCGCCAGCCTTGTCGCCGCGAACGCGCGGCACGACGTTGCTGGTCGTCAGCACCTCGATAAACTTGCGCACCGCAGGCGAGAGCTCGCGGCCGCGCTTGTAGATGATCGCCAGCGGACGCAGAAAGTTCCCTTCCTGGAACTCCAGCATCCGCAGAGTGCCGCGCGTGACCTCGTTCTCGACCGTCATCCGCGGCACGATTGCGCATCCAAGGCCAATCTCGACGGCGCGCTTGATGGTCTCGATGTTGTCGAATTCGAGCGCGTAGGCCGGCTTGACGCCGTGCTCGCGCAGGATTCGATCGGAGGCCTTTCGGGTCGGGATATCGCGTTCGTAGCCGACAAACTTCTGACCCTGCAACTGTCCGAAACTTACCTTGGTGTGCTTGGCCAGCGGATTGTCGGGCGGTACGGCGAGCACGAGTTCGTCATGGCGAAACGGCACCGAGACGATTTGGCTGCGCTTGGCAGGATAGGCGACGACGCCAAGATCGACCTTGCCTTCGATGAGGTCTTCGTAAATTTTGTTCGAGCGCAGATACTCGAGATGCACATTGACGGCCGGAAAGTTGCGCAGAAACTCGGTCAGATACGGCGGTAATTCGTGCAAGCCAACGCTGTAAACGGTGCCGACGCGAATCGTGCCCGCGATCACCGAGCCGATTTCACGCAATCGGTTCTCCAATTCCAGGAAACGGCGCACGATCTCCTTGCTGGAGGTGTACAGAATCTGTCCGGCCGGCGTGGGTTTGACTCCGGCTCGTCCGCGTTCTATCAATCGGCAGTCGTACTTCTCTTCGAGGCTCCGGACCTGCTGGCTGACCGCCGACTGAGTGACGAAGTTTTGCGATGCGGCATAAGAAAAGCTTCCGCTCTCGATTATGTCGCAGAAGACCTTTAGCGTTTCTATGTGCATGTTGGCGACTTCGCGTATAAGGCTACGTGATACTCAAATCTGACGCAAGTAGTAGCGGTGATAAAGAGAATTGTTGGCCCTGAATCAACGTGCGGAACAAAGGCGCGTGGGTCAAGAGCGCACGATGCCGGGGGCATGATTTCGGTGATCCAGAAGATCGCGCGACGCGGCCGGACTTGGCGGCGGTTTGCGTCCCCAATCTCACAATAAAACATCTTTCAAAAATCAAATGGAGCGCAAGATGTTGGATTTATTAAGAGACCTGGATTTTTTTCACCTCGACGAACTGCTGACCGATGAAGAACGGATGGCCCGCGACACGGCCAAACGTTTCGTGGATCGCGAAATCATCCCGCAGATCGAGCGCCATTTTGCGAATGAAACCTTCCCCACGCATCTCGTGCCGCAAATGGCCGAGCTTGGGATGTTTGGGGCCAATCTGAAGGGTTATGGATGCGCAGGCATGAATAACGTGGCGTACGGTCTGATCATGCAGGAGCTGGAAGCAGGAGACTCGGGGTTGCGCTCGTTCGCGTCTGTGCAAAGCGCGCTTTCGATGTACGCGATTTATGCAAACGGCAGCGAGGAACAGAAGCAGCGCTACTTGCCGGAAATGGCCAAGGGAAAATTGATCGGCTGCTTCGGTCTGACCGAGCCTGACCATGGTTCGGACCCGGGCGGGATGGAAACGCGAGCGCGGCGCGATGGCGATGGATGGATCCTCAACGGGACCAAGCGATGGATCACGAACGGCTCGATCGCGGACGTCGCGATCGTGTGGGCGAAGGTCGACGAGGGCATCACCGGGTTCCTCGTCGAGAAGGGGGCGCCGGGATTTTCGACGCGCGATATCCACGGAAAATTTTCGATGCGCGCGTCGATCACTTCGGAACTGATTTTAGAGGACGTGCGAATTCCCAGGACAGCGCATCTGGAAAAAGCGCGCGGGCTGAAGGGTCCGCTCGGATGCCTGACGCAGGCGCGCTACGGAATCGCGTGGGGCGCGATCGGTGCGGCGCGCTCGTGTTTCCATTGCGCGCTGGATTACACGAAGTCGCGCAAGCAATTTTCGCGTCCGCTGGCCGGCTATCAACTGGTGCAGGCAAAGCTGGTGAGGATGCTGACCGAGATCACCAAGGCGCAGATGGTTTGCCTGCGGCTGGCTCATCTGAAGGACCAAGGCAAGATGCGCCCGGAGCACGTATCGTTCGCAAAGAGAAATAACGTCAACGAGGCGCTGAAGATCGCACGCGACGCGCGCGACATGCTCGGCGCCAACGGAATCGTGAACGAGTACCCGGTGATCCGTCACATGCTGAACCTAGAGACGGTGAATACCTACGAGGGTACCTTCGACGTGCATACGTTGATCCTCGGCCGCGACATCACGGGCGAGAACGCGTTTGAGTAAACGCCGGCTGCGCGCTTGCCGCCATCGGCAGCCGTCGTGCTAGATAGCGGGTAGAGACCGGGGAGAAAATCGGATGGAACTCAAGGGCAAGAACGCAATCGTCACCGGCGCCGCGCGGGGAATCGGCCGCGGAATCGCGCTCAAGCTGGCGGCGGCGGGCGCAAATGTCGCGCTCGTCGATCTCGGCAGTCCGGCCGACCGCGCGCTTACCTACAATCTAAGCCTGCAAACTGAACTGAATCGCACGGTCGAGGAAGTCAAGGGATTCGGCGTGAAGGCTATCCCGATCCTCGCCGACGTGACGCGGTTCGCCGACCTGGAGCGGATGGCGTCGGAGGTGGTCGCGAAACTCGGCGCGATCGATATCCTCGTGAACAACGCGGGGATCATCGCGGTCGGCCCGGTGAGCGATTTTGCCGAAGAAACGTGGGACCGCGTGATGGCGGTGAATGCGAAGGGCCCGTTCCTGTGCGCCAAGGCGTGTATCCCGCACATGGTGAAGCAGCGCGAGGGCGCGATCGTGAATATCGCGTCGGTGGCGGGCAAGACCGGTCACGGCGGCATGTCGGCATACAGCGCGAGCAAGTTCGCGGCGGTCGGCTTCACGCAGTCGCTCGCGGAAGAGCTTGGCCCGGTGAACATTCGCGTCAACGCGGTATGCCCCGGGTTTCTGCGCACTGCGATGTGGACCGACGTGCTCGATCCGATCGTCGGCGTTCAATACGGGGTGAATCGCGAGGGGGCGTTCGATGAATATATCGCGCGCAACACCTTCCTCAAGCGCGAGCAGACCCCGGCCGATATCGGCGACGCGGTGGTCTATTTGTGCCGAGCGGAAAACATTACCGGCGAAACGATCAACGTCGCGGGCGGCGGCGAACTGCATTAGAAACTTCGCGTCAGCGGGAGAGCTCACGATGATCAAATTAAAGGCGCTCAATCACGCGGCGTTCCGCGTCAGCGACGTCGAGAAGGCGACCAGCTTCTACGAAAACGTGATTGGCCTGAAGCGGCTGCCGCGGCCCAATTTCCCGTTCGGCGGCGCGTGGTACGGGATCGGCAACAACGCGCTGCATATCATCTCGAGCGAGAACCGTGGTCAAAAGCCCGATCCGCTCGGCGCGCACGTCGCTTTCGACGTCGAAGACTTCGACGAAACCAAGCGCACGCTCAAGGAAATGGGAATCGAGTTTCTGGAGGCGCCATCGAACATGGGCGCGGGCCGTCAACTGTGGATTCTCGATCCCGACGGCAACACGGTCGAGTTGAGGACGGAAAAATAGGTCTGACGGGAGATCGCTTTATTGAATGTGAAACCCCGCCAGGGTTTTCAACTTCCTTGGGCAGGGGTGAGGGCAGCGCGGAATTAAGCCGTTGGCAGGGACCGCGCCCGCCAACGGCGGGCGGCCTTAACACTGGGTCCAGGGGTCACCCCTGGATTCCCGCGAGCTTGCGCGCGTATGCGGCCACCGTCTTGAAGTCGTACTCGCGGTAAGCCTGCAACTTCTCGGCTTCGAATCCGCCTTCCGCGTGCACCGCGAGCACTTCCTGGTAACCGCCGAAATCCGACGCCGTCAGATCGCCAATCAGGTTCAGCAGCCGGAGGCGCTTCTCGGCATCGAAACCTTTCGCGCCGCCCATGTATTTGAGCACGTAGGCGCGGGTCGCCTCGCTGGCGAGATCTTCGGCGGCAGGTGCCGTCACCAGCAGACCGCCGGCGAGGTCCTGCACGATTTGCACCGCCTGGTGGTAGTTGTGAGCGAAGTGATACTTCGCGACGTTGGTGAGCAGCGTATTGGGCACCGCGACGCCGTCCTCGAGTGTGCAGCTGCGCGCGGCATGCTCGATAAGTCCGCGCACGGTGGTGTGATACGCCGCGAGATGGGTGAGCTTGTCGCGGACGTGACCCGCGCGCGAGATTCCGTTGGCCTCGGCGATCGCATAACCGGCGCCCGCCATCAGTTCGAGCAGCGGCAGTTTGTACGACACGGCGGTGAAGCGATGGAATCGAACGAAGGTCAGCGCGAGCAACCCGGCGAAATCGATCTCGCCTTGCAGGAACACGCGCTCTTTGGGCACGAACACGTCGTCGAAGACCGTCAGCGTCTCCATCATCTTGTGCCGCGCGCTGATCGGATGCTCGAAATCATTCTTATCCGAGCTTCCGTGGGGCGACGCGAGCAGCTTCAGCCCAGGCGTGTTGATTGGCAAAGCGAACGCGACGGCGTAGGCCTTGTCCTCGGCGCGCATCGCACGGGTCGGCAGGACGATCACCTCGTTGGTATTAGTCGCGACACTGGTGTGAACCTTCGCACCGCGCACGACGATACCGTCGCGGCGCTCCTCGACGATTCGCACGTAGTAATCCGGATGATCCTGCTGCGTGGGCCCGAGCGCGCGATCGCCCTTGGCGTCGGTTTGCGCGACGGCGACAGCGAGATCGTTGTCGCGGCAATTGCGGTAGTACTTGTGGATTCGCTCGCGGTACTCGGGCTTGCCGGCAGCCGCGAGCCGTTCGCCGATAATATGCAGCGCGAGCAGCGCGTCGGTGCCGATTTCCTTGATCAGCACCACCAGCGTGGCGCCCTCGCGCGTCGAGGCCGCGATCAGCGCGCTGCGCTTAAGCAAGTCATCGCCATTTTGCGGAATATGGTAGTAGCGGCTGTACTCGTCGTCACCCTCTTTCACGACGGCGAGTTCGCGATACTTCGGATCGTGAGCCATCCGGTAGTCGAGCGCCGCATGCTCGATTGCTATTCCGATTACCGGATGCGCGGTTACGTCCGCCACTCTTTCGCCCCTGAAAAAAACCGCGCGGCCGTCGCGCAGGGAGCTTTTGTACTGTTCAGCCGTCCGTAGTCCCATCGTCGTGATTTTCCCTCGTCGGAGATTCGTGCCACCGGCACAACGCCAATCGCATCACGCGCCGCTTATGGCGTTTCGGTTGCGGCGGGTGCGAAACGCCAATATAGAAGCCCTGAGCATTCGCTGTCCAACTGCTCGCGTGGGAGAAGCGTTATGGCGAGTCCAAAGATGTTCGATTTGAGCGGCAAAGTCGCCGTGGTCACGGGCGGCAACGGCGGAATCGGCCGCGGGGTCGCGCGTGCGCGCGGCGAATCGTATTGGCGCCAGCCTCCGACAGGCCCAGATAGCGAACTTTTCCCTTGCGCACCAGGTCGGCCATCGCGCCGACGGTCTCCTCGATCGGCACCTTCTTGTCGACGCGATGCTGGTAGTAGAGATCGATGTGATCGACACCGAGCCGCTTGAGCGATGCGTCGCAGGCGGAGCGCACGTATTCGGGTCTGCCGTTGATCGCGCGCTTGCCGTCGGGCAGGACCTGGTTGGCGAACTTGGTCGCGATAATCACGCGGTCGCGGTATTTCTTCAGCGCTTTGCCGACCAGCTCCTCGTTGTGACCCACGCCGTAAACGTCGGCGGTGTCGAAGAAATTGATCCCAAGCTCGACTGCGCGCTCAAGCGTCGCGATGGATTCGATGTCGTCGCGCGGGCCGTAAAACTGCGACATCCCCATGCATCCCAGGCCCAACTCCGATACTTCGAGTCCCTGCGTACCAAGTCTTCGCTTTTCCATGACTGATGTCCCTCACGCTCATACTGACATAGCGGAATAGTGCTCGAGATCGAAAGCGCCGTCACTTCATAGCGCGTATCGCGGACGCATTCGTACAGGAACCTGATTTAGACTCGCACCCACACCAGGCCGTCTGCAAACGCGACGTTCGACCCCGGTTCTAATGCTTGGGTGAGCAGTGATGTCCTTTTCGAGACTGGCCGCGTGGTCGGCATCCCCATGGAGGCCGAGATTGTCCAAAGCATATGTGCCAAAGCATATGTGATAGTAGCAGCCCCCCACTCTGTCTAGGCTGCGGGGGAGTTGCAGTCGCTCGGCGGAGACGGGATACTTAGGCAACCCGCTATCAAACAGGAGGCGAAATTGGACCTGAACAGGATAATTGCAGAGTTGAAAACGGAAAGAGACAGGATAGGCCGGGCTATTGACGCCCTTCTCAAGGATGCGAAGGTCGCCGTCAGCGGTATTGTTCGAAGAGCGGGTGCACCCAAGCGGCGGCGTGGCGGTATCACTGCAGCGGGGAGACGTCGTTTGTCACTGGCGATGAAAAGACGCTGGGCAGAGCGGCGTATGGGCAAGACTACCGCTAAGTCCTCTGCGCCCAAGCGACGTGGCGGTCTCACTGCTGCGGGCCGGAAGAAGCTCTCTGAAGCGATGAAGAAGCGCTGGGCAGAAAAAAAGAAGAACGCTTCCTAAGCTCGCTCGAGCGATTCTAGCTTTTAGGGAAGGTCAGTCCTGTGGCGCCCTCGAGGTCGGCCAAAGCCTGGGGCTCGCTCACCACCTTGATCGCCACCATTCCAAGCTGCGCGGCTGCCTTGCAGTTGATGCCCAGGTCGTCCAGGTAAACGCAGGCGCGGGTCTCTACTCGAAGCCGCTCGCACATCATCAGGTAGATCCTGGGGTCAGGTTTTCGCACGCCGACCTTGGAGCTTTCGATGATTGCGTCGAAGTGCTGCATGATGTCGCCGGCACGCGAGGCGCTCTTGGAGTTTTTGGCCATGGTTGATCCGTTACCATGGGCCATGTTGTTGGTGATGCAACCGACCTTGAAACGCTGCTTGCAAATGGTCAGCGCCTCGACCATCCGCGGCCGTGCCTCACCAGAAAGCAGGGGCAAAATTTCGGCTCCGCGCACCGGGTAACCGAGCGCGGTCGTTTCCTCCAGAAATTTCCTGTCAAAGGCGGCGCCATCGATTTCGCCACGCTCGAACAGCGCCCAGGCGTTGGAATCGGGATTAGTGGTGTTGACAGTTCGGATGAGGCCCGAGGGCAGGCCACGTTGGGCCTCAAAGCGGCTGAAGGCCTCGAAGGGGGAGGTCGTGAACACACCGCCAAAATCCCAAATCACCGCCTCTATGGTCACGCCTTTGTCCTTCCCCGCTTTGAAGCCTCGCGATGCAGAACATGCGCCGCGCCCGTCGTTACCGGCGTGAGTAGCGACGCCAGCAGAAGGGACAGGCTCTTGCCGACGAGTCTAGCGTGAACTCGGAGCCAACGCATCGCACCGCCCGGTTGGGAACCACGCGCCCTTCAGCGCATCAGGGCGGCGAAATCGCGAATCGGATCGTGGCCGTCCCAATCCCGCGCAAGGTCGCGAATCTTCATCATCGTTGGGTAAATCGATGGTTCTTTCGCTTCCGAAATCTCGTAGAGAGGGCCGCCGGGCACGGAATCAGTCGCGAAGTAGATGAACCGGAGACCACTGCCGGGGATCGCGCCCTCATGCGCCACTGACAGGCCGGAGCGGACGAGTTCCGGCACGGCGCGATCGTATTCCGCGCGCGTCATCCACGAGGAGACGTGCTGGAAGCCTTCGTGACCGGCGGCGAGGTAATCGCGATAAGCGCTTGGCTTGTCGTCGTGCTGTTGGATGATCTCCACCTGGAACTCGCCCGAAAAGCCCAACGCGAGAGAGATTCGTGGCGGCGGGACAGGTTTGCCGCGATAGCGATAGTTGTCCGGCACAACATCGCGCATCACGAAGAAGGGGCCGACGCCGAGCGTGCGCGTCCAATAATCGAGCGCTTTTTCGAGATCGCGCACGACGAACGCGATCTGCCGCATTTCTCCGAAAACCCGGCTCATGAACGGACCTCCTTTGGGCCTGCGAAAAAAGACAGTGCACCTTCGGCCGGCTTGAATCAATGTTGATGATGTTCGGCACGCCGAAGCGTCTGATCGTCTCGTCGACCATCGCGGTCGTGCCGGCGGACTTCGAAACATCGGCGCGCAATGCGAACGCGTTGCCGCCGTCGGGATTCGATCCGTCCGCTACAGCTCGATTACGTAGCCGTCGGGATCGGCGACGTATGCGTACGGGAATTGCCCGCCGTGCTTGCCGCGCGAGACCAGCTTGCCGCCCGCCTTTTCGACTTGCTTGATCACCCGATCGTGATCGTTGACGTCCAGCTTGAATCCAAAGTGCTGGAATCCGCCCGCCGTCCCGACCGGTTCATCCGGTCCAACCCGGTGCAATGCCAGTGAGTGCCCGCTTGCTTCCGGCACCATGAAGATCAGGTCTTTGCCCGCGCTGAAACCGACTTTCAGCCCGAACGCCTCCCCATAAAAGCGTATCGAGCGCGCGAGATCGCGCACATTGATGTGCAGATGGTTGAAGCCCTCGGCCCTTATCGGGGCCGCGGCGCCTTCCATCAGCAGGTTCGCCTGCTTTTCTTCTGGTCGGATTCTCGTAGCCATAGATTACCTCATTGCTGACGCTATCGCCCGGCTCGCAGCCTGCACGGCTTTCCCAACCTTATACCACCGCATGAACGCACGCGCCGAGCGCTCGGAACTCAGATGATCGACCATCTTTTCGAACCACTCTCGTGCCGAATCCGGGAGCGACGCGCTGGGCTTGGAGCGCAGATCTAGATACGATGCGGTCGTGAATACGATCTGGATGACCTCCAGCGGTGCGCGCTCGCGAATCCCACTGCAAGGCCATGCGGAGTATTAGAAGGTTCAAGCTTCAAAGCCGGTATGGAAAATCATCCGCCAGTGGAACAATCGCGATGGCAAGTGATGGCGAGCGAGGCGTTCGCATTCAGAGAGATCGCCGCGCTGCAGAGGGATCCTATCTATCGCGGCGAGGGCGTGCCGCGCGGCGACGGACGCCTCGTCGTAATCATTCCCGGACTTTTCGGCAGCGACTTCTATCTCTGGCCCTTGCGGCGATGGATTTCTCGCATCGGCTTTCGCGCGAGCACCTCGGGACTGTGGGTCAACGTGGGATGTCCCGACCGGCTCACGTCAGACATCGAGAAATGGGTCGAACGCCAGGAGCCGCAGCACGATCGACCTATCGTGCTGATCGGTCACAGCCGCGGCGGCCTGCTTGCGCGAGCGCTGGCCGTACGGCTTGGCAGCAGGGTGTCACATCTCGTCACGCTCGGATCGCCGGTGGGGCTCGTACCGGCGTTCGCGCAGCATGGAAACGTCCCGCCAATCGCGCATCAAACGATGAGCAGGGTCGCGCAGGCGAGCAATACCGCGCGCCGGATTCTCGATCCTGGATGCAGCTTCCCTGATTGCGGATGCGAATTCGTCGATAACATCCGCGCTTCGCTCGCTCCGGAGACGACCGTGCTTTCGATCTACAGTCGCGAGGATCCGATCGTTCCGCCGCAAGCTTCAATCGTGACCGGCGCGCGCAACGTCGAGGTGACGGGCACGCACTCGGGCCTGGTTTACAATCCGGCGGTCTACCGCGAACTCGCCCGCTCGCTCCCGTGAATTCCAGCCCGCAGGACGGTGAGCGCCCGTCATGACCGTCGAACACTGGATCGACCTCAGGTGCCATCCCTCGACACGCCCTGAGGCGGTGAGCGCGATTGCGGTGCTCGTACGCCGATCGGCAAACGCTGAACTCCAGATGACCTTCCGCCTCGACGGAGATATTCCCCGGATCCGGGTCCCTTCGCCCGGCCTGCCGCGCATCGCCACACAGCTCTGGCAGCACACCTGCTTCGAAGCCTTCATCGCGGTGGAAGGGCAACCGGCGTACCACGAGTTCAACTTCGCCCCTTCGGGCGAGTGGGCCGTTTACGCCTTCTGCTGCTATCGCAACGGCGGTCCTATCGCGAACGAAATGATGCGCCCCCACATTGCCGTGCGCTTTACTGGCAGTCGGCTTGAGCTCGACACCCTTGTCCGGCTCGATGTCCTGTCTGCCATCCACCCGCGTGCTTCCCTCCGTATCGGGCTCTCGGCGGTCATCGAGGCGTGCGATGGGCTCTCGTACTGGGCGCTTCGCCATCCAGCCGACCAAGCGGATTTTCATGACGCCGACGGATTCGCCCTGCTGCTTGAGCCGCCAGGCCCCGAGTGGTAGGTCTCTCGACCGCCGTGAAAGCACCTTGCGCCTGAACAGGTCGAAAGCGCGCGGTAGAATGAAAATCTGATGAAGCACGCGCAACCACGAGGTCTCAGCCGGCGGCGCGTGGAGCAGCTTCTATCGGAAACGAAGCATGACCGTTCCGCCGGTAGCCGAATTGACGTTCTTTCCCGCCACTTCGTTGGACATTCCTACAAACCAAATCCGCTGATTGGATCGGCCGACACAGTCGAAGTGTTCACGGCTTCCCTCGATGGATTCGATTGTGTCACGTACATCGAAACAATTGTGGCGCTCGCCCGCGCTTCCAACGTCGATGGCTTCACCGAGTGGCTACGAAAGATTCGGTATGAACGAGGCTGCATTCAATGGCAGCGGCGAAATCACTATATGACGCTCTGGATTCGCAACAATGTACGCGAAGGGATAATCAGGCCGGTTTCAATACCAACTGTCCCGATACTCAGGATGGAACGCGTTCTGAATGTTGTACCTGGACTAGCTGCACAGCGGGTTCGCGTGAAATGTGTACCGAAGGCGGGATTGCCACGGCTCGAACGATATTTGCAAAGCGGTGATCTGATTTTTTTTGCGTCCACACGCAAGAATCTCGATGTGTTTCATGCTGGAATCATCGTGCGCGATGGCAAAAGAGTCCTCATGCGTCACGCGTCGCGCAGCCAGGGCTTTGTCGTGGAACAGGAATTGAGCGAGTTTCTCAAGGCAAATCGGATGGCTGGCGTCATTGTCGTGCGACCGCAAGGGGTGACGCGACGCATTGCAGTTAGTAGCTAAGATGATGCGGCGGGGTGGAGTGTGAACATCGTCTATCCAAAGGACTACTCGTCCGCAAGTATTCAACGACTTCTCGACGCTGCCGATTCCGATGTTCTCTTTCTCGGTGATCCGCGTGTGAACATCGAGCCCGGACCGCGCATGTTCGATCGAATGGCGCAGGTCATACGTGAAACCGGCGGCTGGGTTTATGCCGACGCAGTAGGCCATCCTCGTATCGACTATCGAAGCGGGAGCATCCGCGACAGTTTCGACTTTGGCCCGGTAGTTGGTGTGTCGGTTCAAGCTGCGCGTCAGTCAGGAATCGACAGCACCTGGAAATGGGGAGGACTATACGACCTACGGTTAAGGATTTCGGAAAAACACCCCATCGTGCGAATTCCCGAACCGTTGTACAGCGCGTCGATGATTGATGCGCGGCCGATGGATCAAAGGCAATTCGACTATGTGGATCCGCGCAATCGCGATTACCAAATCGAAATGGAGCGCATTGCGACGGCACATCTCAAACGAATCGGTGCTTGGTTGCCGCCGCACTTCGAGAAAGTTCCAGCTGCAGCGGAAACATATCCCGTAAAAGCCAGCGTCGTCATGCCGGTTCGGAATCGCGAGCGGACAATTCTCGACGCCGTTCAAAGCGCCCTCGTCCAGAGCGCTGATTTCGAATTCAATGTGATCGTCGTCGATAACCATTCGACGGATCGGACGACAGAAATCCTGCGCGGTATCAGCGATTCGCGCTTTAAGCACATCGTTCCCGAACGCCGGGACCTTGGAATCGGCGGGTGCTGGAACGAGGCGATTTACTCCAAGGACTGCGGACAATACGCCATCCAACTTGATTCTGACGACCTGTACATCAATGACGGCGTCCTTTGCCGGATTGTTGCAGAACTTGAAGCTGGACCTTATGCGATGGTTATAGGCTCCTATACGATGGTTGACTTTTCCTTGAAAGAGATTCCGCCTGGTCTAATCGATCACCGCGAGTGGAGTCGCGAGAACGGAAGAAACAATGCACTCCGTGTCAATGGTCTTGGCGCGCCGCGCGCATTCAATACGGCGGTGCTGCACCGCATAGGATTTCCGAATGTCAGCTATGGCGAGGATTACGCCGTAGCGTTGCGCGTCAGCCGTGATTATGAGATCGCCCGGATCTATGAGTCCGTTTATCTTTGCCGCCGTTGGGAAGGCAATAGCGACAGCGCCCTGCCTCTCGAGCTTGCGAATCGATACGATCTGTACAAGGACTGGCTCCGAACTATCGAGATTCAGGCTCGGATGCGGCGATGATCCGCGAAATAGAAGAACTGTTCAAACGGCAGGCGCGGGCATGGCCGCAGCTCGCGAAAGGCGTTGAAGGCCTCGCGCGGGCGAAGACACGGCCGGTACGGATCGATTGGTTCGACATCTTCATCCGTCACATTCCCCATCGTATGGCTAGCACAACCGCGTCGGTTGACCGGGAGTCGGTTGCGAAGCGCTCCTGCTTCCTATGCGCGGGGAATCTGCCTTCGGAGGAAGAGGGTCTGCAGTTCGATCAGGACTTCACGATCTACTGCAATCCGTTTCCAATCGTGGATCGTCACCTGACGATCGCTCACAGAGAACACGGCTTGCAGCGCATCGCAAACCAGTTCGGAAATATGCTCGACATTGCTGCAGCCCTCGCTGGATATTTCGTCGTCTATAACGGTCCGGAATGCGGAGCATCCGCACCGGACCACATGCACTTTCAGGCAGGCTCGCGAGGATTGTTTCCGATCGAGAAGGACACCGCTGGACTGACTGGCGTCACTGTTCCGAAATACGGGAGAAATGTGTTCCTGCTTCGTGGACGCGATCGATCTGCTTTGATCCATCGAATGGATCGTGCCATCGATCTGCTCGCGGAAACGACCGGCAAACGGGCAGAACCACTGGTCAACATCGCGGTCTTTCATGAGCGAGGGGAGTGGGTCGCATATCTGTTTCCGCGAGGAAAACATCGGCCGGAGGTTTTTCATACCGGCGAACTGACGGTCAGTCCGGCGTCGATCGATTTGTGCGGAATATTTGTGGTGCCGCTGGCACAGCATTTCGAAAAAATCACGGGTGACGCCATCGCCGCAATTTTTCGAGAGGTCACTTTGCCTGACGGTCAGTTTCAGGAAGTCGCCGGCAAGCTGGAGAGTGAGCGTTGAACGTATCGGTAGGGCTGATAGAAGGACAATCCGCTGTCGAAGTCGAATTGACGGGTACGTTTACGGATACTTCCGGCAAGCCGTACACCCCCGGGCGCTACACATTTACTTCTGAAGTTACGCTCGCTGCGTCGGACTTGGCATCGTGCGCGTTTGCGCTGAACGAGGTCACGATCGGAATCGGATTTCATTGGGAACGCAAGGAGCGCCAGGTATTCCGCGGGGCTTTTCGCCTCATGAAACGAGCCGCCGGGCTGACGGTGATCAATGATGTTCCGCTCGAAGACTACGTCACGAGCGTGATTTCATCCGAGATGAGCGCGTCCTGTCCGCTCGAACTGCTGAAAGCTCACGCGGTGATTTCGCGCAGCTGGCTGTGGTTTCCTAAAGCAAATCCCGCTCGCTCCGGGACCGCGCAGCGTCTCAATTCTCACGAAATCCTTCGCTGGTACGGCCGCGAAGCGCATCCGGATTTCGATGTGTGTGCCGACGACCACTGCCAGCGGTATCAGGGCATCGCGAAAGCATTCTCTCCAGCTGCAGCCGAAGCGACTCGCGCCACGGCCGGCGAGTTTCTCCGTTACAAGGGCGCTATCTGCGACGCGCGGTTTTCCAAATGCTGCGGCGGAATAACGGAGCGCTATGCGACCGCTTGGGAAGATGAAGATATTCCCTATCTTGAATCTATCTACGACGGTCCGGCGCAATCCTGCGCTTACAGTCCTGAGACATGGATACGCTCGAGCCCGCCGGCTTACTGCAATACGGACGATCCGGAGCTTCTCTCACGCGTTCTCCCGGGATTCGATCGGGAGACCCGGGATTTCTATCGCTGGCGGGTCGCGTACACGCCCGAAGAACTCGCCGATCTGATCGGATCCAGGCTTGGCGCGGATCTTGGTCCGATTCGCGACGTGCAGGCGCTCGCGCGCGGACCTTCAGGCCGAATATATCGGCTCAAGATCACCGGGGAACGCGACCACATCATCATCGGCAAAGAGCTTGAAATTCGTCGCGCCCTATCGCGCACCCATCTTTACAGCTCCGCATTCGTCGTAGACAAAGAGTCTGGCCGCTTTCTCTTGAGAGGAGCCGGCTGGGGACATGGTGTCGGCCTATGCCAGATCGGCGCGGCAGTCATGGCAAATGAGGGCAAGACTTACACAGAAATCTTGCAGCATTACTATCGTGGGACCTCTGTCAGCGTCTGATGTCTTCGAAGCATTTGTTCTGGTTGGCAGCCGGCTAACCTTAGCGAGTAAGTGACTCTAACCTTGTGAGGGCGTAAGATCGCGCATTCGAGGGGGTACCGGACGATGGCGGGAGAATCCGGCGGCTTCTGGCAACTCGAGCGGGTAAATCGGCGCCGCACCGTTTGGCTGGTGGTGGCGGTGATTCTCGTCGTCGCGCTACTCGGTCTCGGATACGGTCTCGCATTCGATTACCGGTTTCACAACCTTCGCTTCACCGACGGACGGCTTTCGGGCATTCCAATATTCGGGCCACTGTTTCTGGCGCTCGCCGGGCTCTCAGCCGTCGCTCACATGATACGCGCAAATTTTGCCGGCGCCGACCGGGTGCTAGGCGCATTGGGTGCGCACCCGATCTCTTCCGACGATCCGAAGAATCAAGCGGTCATCGACGTGGTGCACGAGATGGCGCTGGCGGCGCGCATACCCGAGCCGCGCGTCGAGGTGATCGACGATCCCTCGCCTAACGCGTTCGCGGTCGGGCGCGATCCCGAACACTCGGCGATCTGTGTCACCCAGGGTCTGCTGGACCAGATGGATCGCGAGGAACTACAGGGTGTAATCGCCCATGAGACGGCGCATATCAGCGATTACGATACCTAGTTGACAACGATGGTCACGGCGATGTTCGGTGGCAGCGTGCTCCACTTCATCTTCGGTGAACGCGAGTTCGTTTCGCGCATCATTTCAAGAATGCTCTCCCGTGAGCGCGAGTACCTGGCCGACGCGTCCGCGGTCGAATTAACGCGCAATCCGACGGCGCTAATCCGCGCGCTTGAACACATTGCGAAGACCGAATCGCCGCTGAGATGCGCCACGCCAGGCACGGCCCAGCTTTTCATCGTGGACCCCTTCGAGCGCGCCGGCGGAGCCACGAGCTACAAGGAATACATCAACGAGATAACCCGGATCCGGTTGCAGCCCGGCAAAACCCAAGAGGATCGCGACGAGGAGGCCAGGAAATTTGCGATAAACGAATACCCGCGTAACATGCTGGCGGAAAAGCTATCGAGCCGTCCGCCGCTTGGCGAACGAATCGAGCGCCTGCAGGCGTTGATTGGCGCGGCACCCGGCGCGGCAGCAGCTTCCGGCTTAACCGATGATCAGCTACGAGCGAAATTTTCGGAAAGCGCCAAGTTCGTCCGGAACCTGGCGAACACCGATCCCGAGGTCATGGCCAGGATATTCGCGTCAACGTTGATGGCCTTGCCAGCAGGAAGAATGTTGCTCCAGGAAAAGTTCGGCTCGCGCGACCCGCTCGAGCAGAAGCTTTACGAAGCAAACCTGGCGTCCTTTGGCGATCTGCCGTCTCCGCGCAGCCCCGCGCAAAAACTTTTCGAATCAGCCCTGGCATCGACGGTCACAGGAGACCTCGCTCCGAACGAAGGCGGAGATTTATCCTTGTCGCCGCCATCGGCCGCGGATCCGGCGAGCGGAACCCGAATCGGCGTGCCCGATTCGCCCGCCACGGAGGCGCAGCAGGTCGAGGCGCTCGCGAAGATGCTCGGTCCGGTAGCAGCATCGATGCGGCCGAAGACGCCGGCTCCTCATCCCACAGCTGCCGAGCGGCCGGCCGGGTCTCTCGGCATCTACCTGTTCTGGTTCGTGATCGCATTTTCGGCCGCTGCGATCGTCGCGTCCTTCGCAATAAAGTAAAAATCACTATCGTGACATAGGGAACCTCCGACCCCGCGTTCCACGTAAGTCCGATCGCCGCGACTGCCTGCGCAGCAACAAATGCTTGACGGACTCCACGGTACCTAGCGGCGGCTGCGCTGGTAGGTTCCCATCAGCGTGGCCTGCTCGACGATGTGTCCCTGCATCGCCGCTTCCAGTTGCGCTTTCGTGGGCCGATCGAGATCCGGCAGCAGGCTGTCCAATGCGTAGAGCTTGAAGAAGTATCGATGGCGTCCGGTCGGAGGGCAGGGACCGCCATATCCGGTCCGTCCCCAGTCATTGCGCCCCTCGCAGGTTCCCGCCGGCAGGGCCCCGGGCTTGACGGCCTGCGGCAGTCCTCCCGCCGAGGGCGGGATGTTGTACAGCACCCAGTGGACCCACACCATCCGCGGCGCGGCGGGATCGGGCGCGTCAGGATCGTCCATGATCAGCGCAAGGCTGCGCCCACCGCTAGGCAGGCCCGACCACGCGATGGCGGGCGAGACGTCTTTGCCTTCACAGGTATGGACGGCGGGAATTTCCTTTCCGTTCTCGAAGGCGTCCGATGTAAGCGCCAAGGGCATAAAAGTCCCTCCCTGCCTCCCGTCTATCACTATGAGGTCAACTCTGGAAGGCGCCGTTTTCGACGTCGATCGAGGAGATGTTTTCGCCGCGCCGCAACGCTCCTTTCTTTTCCCGCCCCCCTTTTTTCGCCGTGTCGCTGTGCGCGCTGCTCCTCTTCCAGACAATTTCGTTTTTGAAAATGGTCGGGCCCAACACCCAGTCCAAGATGAGCTTCAAATAGTGGCCAAGAGCCGCCGGCTGGAGTTTGCGGGCGCGGAATCGACGCGGTTTTGCGTACCACGGCAAGCTGATCGCGGCGCCCGCTCGGGAAAGTTGCACCCTGTCATCGGAGATTGACAGTCAGTGTGCGAGAGCACAACCTAATCTTCCGCGTATCGCAAAATGTTGGGGCCAAGGTCCCCATCCGGGGAGAGATCATGGTTGGGTCCAATCGGAAATCTACAACGGTCGCAGGAATCAGCAGAACGCTGGTTGTCCTCGTCATCGTCGGCGCCGCGGGCGCGCTGTCGCGCACGATGATGGGATGCGGTAGCGGTGAGAGCTCATCAGATCAAACCTCAGAATCGTCTTCGTTCCCCCAGCCGCCAGTGTTGCGCTCCTCGCACGGAGTGCTGTCGCTGACCTTGCGCGCGAAGCTCGCGACCAACAAGATTCTCGGACCCGCGGCGCCGGCGATGGCACCGGGCGCGGCATCGGACGCATCCAACACGACGGTGGTCGGGACGATTACAGGCCCGACCTACGACGGCAAGCTGACCGGTCCGACACTCATCATCGATCCCGGAGACACTCTCAAGATCAAACTGATCAACGATCTTCCAAACAATCCGCCGGTTACGCGAACCGGGATGTATCCGCACGAGCCTTACAGCACCAACCTTCACACCCACGGGCTGGAGGTCTCGCCGGAAGGCAACTCGGATAACGTGCTGCGGATAATGGATCCGGGGACTACAAACCAGGTCGAGATCAAGATTCCCACGTACCATCATGCGGGGACGTTCTGGTTTCATCCCCACGTTCACGGCGCGGTGACCTTCCAGATGATGGGCGGGATGGCGGGGATGCTGATCGTTCGCGGTGGCGTCGGCACCGTGGATGATGTCAAAGAGGTCAAAGCCGCCAAACAAATAGTTATGGACTTCCAGGTTTTGCATACGACGGGCGCCAACCAGGTGGCATACGTCAATCCCACCGCTACTCAGTTGGGTTCGAGCTCTCCGAGCGCCGCCGACGGAGTGTGGAGTGCGTATCTCCCGCCCAGCAATACCTACTTCACTACCAATGGAGTGCTTAATCCGACTTTGCACATGCGGCCAGGCGAGGTGCAGCGCTGGCGGATGCTCAATGCAGGTTCGGGCGAGACTCTGCTGGTCGCGCTCCAAAATCATCCGCTCTATGTACTGATGAACGACGGCATCAACGTGCCGAACCTGCTGACACTCGAGGCCGGCACTCCATATGTCATGGGCGCCGGACAGCGCGTCGATCTGCTGGTCAAGGCCGGATCACCGGGCGCCTATCTGCTGCAGTGTCTGAGTCCCACGACCAGCGCATCGGTTTCGCCGCAGGGAATCGCTCCTGCGCCGCGCAGTTCGCATATCAGCGGCGACTTCCCGATGCCGACCTATCCCATCACGCTCGCCACGATCGTAATTGATGGCAAACCAGAGGACATGGCGCTGCCGACGGAAAACCTGCCACCCCCGACCGGACTTCCGAGCATCTCGACGATGGTCGAAACGACGCCGAATGCGGTTCGCAATATCGCATTCGAGCTGTGCGGCGTGATGGCAGGGATGGCGCCGCCGACCGCGCGGCTGCCATCGTGCGGATGGTTTCTGAACAAGTACGACAGTAACTATTGGGGTGGGATTCCGTTTACCAGTCTGAATATGTTTCGCGATGCGGATGATACCGGAGTTCCCAATAATCCGCCGAATCCGAGCGAACCACTGATAAACTTTCAGAAAGAAGGACTCTTCGACGACAACGTCCCGCTGTTCGATGACATGATCGTGAACAACTTCGAGGAGTGGACGATAGTTAACAAGTCATTCTCCGATCACGTGTTCCATATTCATCAGAATCCGTTCCTGGTGACCCAGATCAACGGCATCGCGCTGCCGGTTCCCGAATGGCACGATTCGATCATCGTCCCGTCGGCGACCTTTCCGGGCCCGATGGTGCCGATAACCGACCCGAGCGTGACCTTCGGCTCGATCACTTTCCGCACCCACTTCGATCCAATCACGGTCGGCACCCTCGTCACGCATTGTCACGTACTGCAGCACGAAGATATCGGGATGATGCAGCGGGTGGATATCCTTCCCGCACCGGTGGCGGGCGCGCGTCATCAAAAGGTGGCATCAATGGAGCGGCATCTGCACTCGGCAAAAAAGTGAGCCGCCCCGGAAGTAAGCTGAGCTAGACGATTTTCTTTACCTCTCCGCGGGTTTAAGAAGACGGCTGATTCTCCTGCTTGACCAGACCTTAGGAAGCGGCAGGAAGCCTGAAGCTGTCGACCAATTCCCTCAGCCGCTGCTTCGCATCCCCGATTACAGATACCCCGTCGCCTACGAGGATTGTGTCGAAGTCGAGGGCGAGCAGTTGCTGGACGCTGCGGCGCAAGCGCGCCGGGTCGTCCATAACGCGCTCGCGCAGCAGGCTCAGGTGCCCGGGCGGGTTCCCGACAACCGCGTCGCCCACGATCAAGGCTTTTCGCTCGGGCCAAAGAAATGCCACCTCGCCGGGACTTTTTCCACTGACGCCTATCACGTTGAGCGCGCCTATCCTTTCACCGTCGTGAAGTTCACCGTCAAGTACGGCGCCTTGCGCTTTTGCGTACGCGGCGTCTTCGGGATGTATGTAGGAACGGGCCCCGGTGCGCTCGCGAACCTGATTTGCGGCCCGCACATGATTTCGGTTCGTGAGGAGAATACGGCGCACACCCATGCGGACGAGTTCGCTCATCACTTCCTCGTTCGGCTCGACCGGATCGATGCATAGATTTCCGGCCGGATCGGGGATCAGCAGGCTGTTGAAGTTGTAGCCATGCGGCTCGGAAAACCACGACCATGTAAGAACGTCGCCGAGAATCGTTTCCATCCCATGCTCCTCGCGGCTGAAGTGGTGCCAATCTTAATCCTGCGCCAGTGTGTGATTCCAACGCCACTTCAACGGTTGGCAGCCTGGCCGTCACGCGACTATTGATAAAGGACGCCTGCGTCGAGCAGGCGAGCTTCAGACCAACGCGGATAGAAATCATGAGTAAACTCGAAAAGAAGGTTGCAGTTATTACTGGTGCGGCGAGCGGCATCGGCCGCGCCACCGCAATTCGATTCGCGGGCGAAGGCGCTGCGGTCGTGATCGCCGATCTCAATCGCGAGGGTGGCGAGGCCGCGGTGCGGGATTGCAAGGAGAACGGCGGCAGCGCGGTCTTCCAGCTCACCGACGTTTCGAATGAAGAAGATATCAAGAGCGCAGTCGAGCGCGCGGTCAAGGAATTCGGACACCTCGATATCATCTATAACAACGCAGGTCTGGGCGGCGCGGTCGGGCCGCTCGAGAAGACCAGCGCGCAAAATTGGGACCGCAGCTTCTCGATCCTGCTGCGCGCGGTATTCCTCGGCATCAAGCACGCGGTACCCGAAATGCGTAAGACGGGCGGCGGTTCCATCATCTCGACCGCCTCGATCGCCGGGCTGCGCGGCGCCGCTGGGCTGCACGCATACTGCGCCGCAAAGGCCGGAGTGATCAGCCTGACCCGCTCCGCTTCGATCGAACTGGCCAAGGACAAGATTCGCGTCAATTGCATCTGTCCGGGCCTGATCGCGACGCCGCTGACTTACAATCGCATCCCGGGCGGCGAACAAGCCGCGACACAACTCTTCGCAGCTTTCCAGCCGTGGCCGCGCGCGGGACGCCCCGAAGACATTGCGGCAATGGCGCTGTTTCTGGCCAGCGATGACTCGGAGTTCGTCAGCGGTCAAGCAATGGTGGTTGATGGCGCAGTGACATCGGGAATGGGAGCGCGAAACCTGGCCCGCGGCTCTCAGGCGTCCACTCCCTCGCTCCTCGATGACGGATGGTCGGGTCCGTCATTCCAGATGAAGCGGCCGTCCTGAAGTTGCGCGATGCTCGCCGTCTGACTGGCGCAAAACTGGCCCGGGTTTTGGACAGATAGTGACAAACTGACAATCGTCCAGGTTGCGACGTTGCCAGAGCGACCATTTAGCCGAGTGATGGCGAGTTGCGGACCGGCAAGCGATCGTGCGAACTATCGCGCGATCTTCACGGCCAGGAACAATCGCATGGAGAAGAGAAATGACAAAAGCATTTGGTGCGGAATCGACGACTGACGAGGTGCTCGAGGGCGTAGATCTCTCCGGCAAGCGGATACTGGTGACAGGAGCTTCGGCCGGGCTGGGCGTGGAAACGGTACGCACGCTGGCCGCACACGGCGCCAGCGTGGTCGGCACGGCTCGCGACCTGGCGAAGGCGCGGCGCGCGCTCGCGGAGGTGTTCCCGCAAGCAGCAAAGGGTGCCCCAATTGATTTGGTCGAGCTGGATCTTGCTTCGCTCAAGAGCGCGCGCAAGGCGACGAATGAATTGTTGGCGCAGGCCAGACCCTTCGACGTGATTATAGCGAATGCCGGTGTGATGGCTTGTCCGCAGGGCAAGACGGAAGATGGATTCGAAACGCAATTCGGTACCAATCATTTGGGGCATTTCGTATTCGTCAATAAGCTCGTGCCCCTGCTCAAGCCGGGCGCTCGCATCCTCACGCTCTCATCGGCGGGACACCGCATTAGCGATGTGGATCTTGACGATCCGAATTTCGCGCGCACGGAGTATCAACCGTTTACCGCTTATGGCCGCTCCAAGACTGCGAATATCCTGTTCGCGGTAGCCCTCGATCGCAGGCTGAAGGGGCGCGGGATTCGCGCAACTTCGCTGCATCCGGGCGGAATCCAGACCGAGCTCGGCCGGCATCTGACGCCTGAACTCATTGAGCAAATGAGGGCGCGCTGGCGCACTAGCAGTGGAG
>CAWCTG010000016.1:0-36386 GCA_963798375.1 Binataceae bacterium (SeqCode) | reverse complement strand
TACTCCACAAACATCATATGGAAATTCCGGATAGCACTCGAAGTCGCAGCGTGTCGCCCACAGCAGGAAAAGTGACAGGCCGGTTGAGCATGGTAGTTATTGTGCTCGCGCTGGCTTTCGGAGTGGGCGTCCGGGTGTTCCGACTCGACAGCGTCCCGCCGGGCTTCCATCAGGACGAGGCTTGCGTGGGCTACGACGCCTACAGCATCCTGAAGACCGGGCGAGATCATCACGGACATTTCCTTCCTCTGAATGAGCAGGCATTCAATGATTATCGCCGTCCCCTGCTCACCTATTCGCTGATACCGCTCATCGAGGTGCTTGGTCTTAAGGTCAGCACTGTTCGATTAGGCGCGGCGCTGTGGGGAATTTCCGACTTAGTTGCGATCACGGCGCTGGCCGGGCTGATGCTGGGATGGCCCGGAGCTGCAGCAGCGGCGGTGTTCGCCGCCGTGTCGCCGTGGGACATGTCCTTCAGCCGCGTCGCCGTACAGGGCGGATCGGCCGCGGCCACTGTTAGTATAGCCACGCTCTTCTTTTGGCGATGGCGCAAGGGTCGCCGAGGCATCTGGCTCTATCTGAGCGCATTTGTCTTCGGTCTTTCCCTGTACTCCTATACCGTAGCCGACGCGTTCACGCCGCTGTTTCTTGCGTTCTTGGCATTGCTGTACTGGCGCGAGTTCCGTGACTCCGCCTCCCAGTCGCTGCGCGCGGCGGCGCTGTTCGTACTCCTTGCCATCCCGCTCGCCGCCTCATTTGTCATGTATTCCGCACAGCTGAATGCGCATTTCAATGAGTTGTCACTACTCACCACAACCAGCTGTGCAGGTTGCACGATCACTCCGCTTTCGGTTCGGCTGGCAACCTCCGCCGCCGGCTTGGCGGGATATTTCACGCCATCGTTCCTGTTTGTGCACGGTGACCTCGGGGATCATTGGACACTGATGCATGTTCCGGGTTTCGGTCAACTGCTTCCGGAGCAGGCTCCGCTGATCGCCCTCGCGCTATTCGCGCTGGTGGCCGGTAGGCGTCGAAAGACCGCCCTTTTCCTCCTTGGCTGGACCGTATTGGCGACATTGCCGGCCGCGGTGATTCACCCGCTGGGCGCAGCTTGGGCCGAGCCAGGGAAAGTAAGGCCTACCGCCTGGACCCTTTTCGACCCCTCGACCGCTACCCTGCCTATCACGCCGTGGCTGGTTTTCTCCCATCCCGATTCTCGACATGCCGTGCTGGCGATGGTTCCGTGGATCCTGCTCTCCGCCCTTGGATTTGTCACGCTGCTGGAACTGACGTCATCGCGCCGGGCGCTCAGCATCGCGCTCTGCGCGGCGCTGGCGGCTGGCACTCTCTTTCACGCGGCCCGCTTTATACGGTCGTACTTCATCGACTACCCGGTGATCGCTGCGCCCTATTTTCAGTACGGATTGGAACAGGTGATGGAGCATCTCGGGCCTCCGGGCCACCCGGCTCAGCGGGTGGCGATCACTCCGAGAGGATCAGAGCCATACATCTATGTGCTCTTCTTCGAGCATTACCCGCCCGAACGATTTCAGACGGAACGGGTTATCCTGATAAGAAAGAAGCCAGGTGGCGTCGCTGCGCTTCCCGTCCTCTCCTTTGACCGGTACGTTTTCATCCCACCGGACTCGGCTTATCGCGGCATGGAGCACGGGACGTTCGTCTTTTCTGGCGCAGACCCCACCCCGGTACCGCCGACAATCTCGATTAGGTATCCGGACGGAACAATCGCCTACAACATAGTGTCGAAGTGAGTACGACTTTCACTGACCATGCGCGCGCAAGCCCGATGGCGAATTCAGGAACGAAGCAGCTTCGGGCCGAAGAAGGCCAACCAAACCGCCGAGCCCAAAATCCACACCGCGGCCGCCCATCCGACGTGAATGAAGTAGGTGTCACTGGCATCGGCCGCCAGCCTCGCGCACAGCGCGATCACGAATGCCGCGCCCAGTACGATCACCGCGGGCGGACGCCCCAGCGCGAGTTGCTCCATATTCAGATGGCTCATCGCGACGTGGGTGGCTACTCCAAAGGCCATCAGGCTGAAGCCGCCAATATAGAGAATGTGCAGGGCCGGCACGCGATAGTCGGGCCAGATTGCCGAGGCGATCAATCCCACTGGCATTAGCCACACCGCGAGCCATACCAGCTTGCGATGCACACCCGGCTTGCCGGGCAGGCGCAATGCCCCGCCTCCGAACCCCAGTCCGATCGCAACTACCATCGCGCGAAACAGCGGGCCGCTTCGTTCGAAGCCAAGCTGCTCAAGCAGCAAGCTTGCAAAGATCGCAACCCCGGCTGCCGCATATGCCAGCGCCTTCCAGGCTTCGCGAGGCGTGGAGCCCAGGTCTGGAGGTGGAGGTGCGCCGCCGATGAGCGGCAGAACCAGACTGCCGATGCCAACCGCAAGGCAGAGAAATACGCCCTGCTCGACCAGTAGCACACCAAGATAGCCGCTCGATGGAAGCACGGCGTTCGCGTCGGCCGCGGCGATCAGGGCGGCGCCCGCCAGACCCTGTAGGGCGGCGATAGGCAAGAGCACGAAGGCGGCCGGCGGACGGCGGCCCGCAGTGCTAGCCAGGAATCGACGCATCGCAAACTGGATGAGCAGCACGAACAGTGTTGCGTACGCGATTTCGGCCAAAGCCCACGACTCGATAATCGCGGCGCCAGTAGTGACCACCAGCGCCGCCGCCAACGCCGTCATCTCGATTCGCCCAACTGGCGGGGTTTGCGTTCGGCGCGGCAGCGCGGTGAGTAGAAACCCCACGGCGAACGCCATCATGAACGCCTGCATCTGCACCAGGCCGTGAAAACGGCATGAATAGGTAGCAGTGGCTCCGGTGGCGTACAGCAGCCAGTGACCTACACCGATCCACGCGAAGAGAACGCCGAGCGGAAAGAACAGCCGGAACGGCTCGCTCCGCCAACGGGAGATAGCCGTAGCCGGCTCAAGCGCCGCGCGTTCAACATTTTCGGGCAAAGTCACCGACAATCGCGGGCGACCCAACGACTTGAGCGCATCAAGCTCAGCCAATGATCCATGCTGCGCCTACTCGACGGCGAACGGCATAACGACGCCGGCCGGCATGAAGCCGGGATGGTCGTGATCGACGAGCATGAAAGTACTCGCACGGACACCAGACGGTTTGCAAACGCAAGCTTCGAGGCCGATTTGGTTCACGGCCTTTCCAGCGGCGGCGGGCTGTTTGCGACTAGTAGGCTTCATGCCGCTTCACCCGCGATGTCCTGTCCCCGTGTTATATCCGGCGTTCTGTAAAGACCAGAAAAAGTCTTGAGTGCGGCGATCACGAGCGGGACGACACCGACCGCGATGAAGATGAGATCGCCGGGAAGCCGCGCCCATTCAAGCGCATGCATCAGCGCGCTGTATCCGAACGCGGGGCTACGCGCATGCCAGTATCCGTTTTGCAGCACGTCATAAAGCTGAAGAACGCCGCCCGGGAAAAGATTGCTCACGACCATCATCGCCAGCCCGACGTTCAGCCCCCAGAACGAGACGCGGATGTACTTTTCCGTATCACGCCATCGCTCGTCGGGCGTCACCTGCCGGAATGCGAAGACCATGAGCGCAACCGCAAGCATCCCGAATACGCCCATGAACGCCGCGTGCGCATGATTGGGCGTGAGCATCGTCCCGACCTCGAAGTAGCTCACGATCGGCATATTGATGAGGAAGCCGAACACACCGGCACCGATGAAATTCCAGACACCTACCGCCATCAGGAAGTAAAACGTCCATCGATGCGGCACGGAAATATCCTCGCCGCAGATATCGCATCGCCCCCGCGTCAGCGCGACGAAATCCCACGCGTCGAGCGTAAGCAGCGTGAGCGGCACGACCTCCATCGCTGAGAAGACGGCGCTGAACGCCATCGTCATCTGCGCCTGGCCGGTGAAGTACCAATGATGTCCCGTGCCGATGATCCCGCTGCCCAGGTAGAGCAGCGCGTCAAGATAGACGACGCGTGACGCCGTTGTGCTGGAGACGATCCCCAGCTGGTAGAAGATGATCGCGACCGCGCAGGTCACGAACAACTCGAGGAAGTTCTCTACCCAGAGATGAATGACCCAGAATCGCCACAGGTCGACGACGGTGAAGTTCGACGCGGTGTTGTAAAAGAACGCGGGCACGTAAAAGACCGGAATCGCGACCGCGGCGGCCATGAACAGCGCAGAGAGTTCGCTCGATTCGTGGCCGCGCAGCCGCGGTGCGATCGCGCGGTACAGGAGCACGACCCACAGCACCAGACCGGCCGCGAGCATCATCTGCCACGCGCGCCCGAGGTCCAGGTATTCCCATCCCTGGTCACCGAACCAGCTCCACAGCCGGCCCATCCACTGATGAATTCCGGCGAATTCGCCAAGCAGGCTGCCGACGACGATCAGCACGAGCGCGACAAACAGCACGTTTACCCACAGGGTCTGCGCGCGCGGCTCATTTTCTCCAATCGCCGGCGCCAGGAATAGTCCGCCCGCGACGTACGATGCGGCGATCCAGAAAATTGCGAGCTGCAGATGCCAGGTGCGCAGGATCTGGCTCGGCAGAATCGCGGAGAGATCGATTCCGTAAAAGCTGCCGGCGCTGGCGCGGTAATGCGCTGTGCCGCCACCGACCAGCGCCTGCGCGAGGAAAAGCAGCGCGACGACAGTGAAGTACTTGATCGTCGCCCGCTGGCTGGGCGTCGCCACACCGGGGAGCATCTTCGGATGCACATGCCCGCGCCGCCCGCGCCATCCAAGGAAGTCGAACCGCCCGAACGCGAACAGCACCGCGGCCGTCGCCCCGAGCAGCGTGATCAAGCTGAGTGCGCTCCATAGCACGGCGCCGCTCGTCGGCACGTTGCCGACCGCGGGATCATAGGGAAAATTGTTGGTGTACGAGTAATTGCGCCCGGGCCGATCCGTGACCGAAGCCCACGCCGTCCACGCGAAGAATGACGTCAGTTCGCGAAGTTGCGCAGGGTCCCCGATGTAATTGTGCGGAAGGCCGCCATCCTTTTCAGGATCCTGGAAGTGTTTCGTCCACAGCCCGATCTGCCGCTGGAAGGACGCGGCCTCGGCTTCGGTGAAGGTGAGAGTCTTCGTGACCGGGTCGTAGCGATTCTGTTTGAGTAGCTGGGCGACTTCCGCGTTGACGATCAATCGCTGGCTGGGCCGCAGCGCCGCCTGCATGACGAAGCCGTGGCGCTCTGCGACGGCCTCTTCAGCGTCGAGCGCGAGCGTGTGCAGATAGTCAGCGGAGAAGTCCGGTCCGATATACGCGCCGTGTCCCCAGATCGTGCCGTTCTCCATCAGGCCGTAGCGGAGAAAGACCTGTTGGCCGGCCGTGATATCGCGGCCGGTGAACAGTACAGCCCCGTCCGGGCCAACCACGCGTTCGGGAATCGGCGGCGCGCCGGAATAGGTCAGCTTCGCGAGCCATCCGAGTATGCAGAAGCACGCAACGATCATAATAATCGCTGAACGCCGCCACCACGGCGAGAGGGTTTCTACTTCGGCCATACGCAACTCCTTGCGCGCCCGCGCCGCCTTCTTCCGGCTGACTTATGGCGTCTCGATTCCTAGTCCCGCTTCGATTACTTGCCTCTAAGCCATTTCGGTTCGCCGAGATGACGAGGGCAGGAAGAGACGCTTCGCCAACTGCCCGCGATGATGGAGCAAGTCCGCCAGAGTATGGGCGTTGAGAACATCGATAAATGCGCGGAATGCATCTTCGAGGATCTTCGGCAGGCTGCACGGCCCGGTCACCACACACTGGTTGCCGGTTCGGAAACATTCGACTGGGCGGAAGGGGCCTTCCATGTGCCGGACCACGGCGCCAAGACTGATCTCCTGGGGCGATCTCGCCAGGGCGAGACCGCCGCTCTTGCCGCGATGAGTCTGGACGAAACCTCCACGAGCGAGGCCATGCACGACCTTCGTCAGGTGATTGCGGGAGATGCCGTAATGCTCGGCGATTTCGGAGATGAGGCAGAGCCGGCCGCGGCACAGCCCCGCGTAGATCAGAACTCGAAGCGCGTAGTCGGTATAGAATGTGAGTTCCATAAAGACCTCTTCATTGAGCCAACCAGATCGTCGACGCACTCGCCACCCCTTCCCGATGGGTCGGCTCTGAAGGACTCCGCGAATTCGAAAAGCCGATCTCTGGTAACATGTATTTATAATCCATCTTCTGCTATATACCGGTTGCGGGAGAACCGCCAATGGCGGAGCAAGAACAGCGCTATACGCAAGATCCGTTTTTTTGGCGCGCCGGAGCGATCGCCGTCACTATCTTCATGTCGATGGTGCTAGCCGCGCTCACCATCGACACGCTCCGGCAAATCACACCCGGCAGCCCGCGCGTGCCGTCTTACGACGTAATCAACAATTCGGTCGCATACCAATACGATCCGGCGCGCGCCGAGTATGCGCCAAAAATCGGCGGCGAGGAGCTTATCTTCGGTCACAAATACTCCCCTGAGGAAGCCGCGGATCTCATCGGTAAGGGCAAGCTCGTCATCCAGAGCCGCGCCTGCATCGATTGTCACACCTTTTTCGGCAACGGCGGATATTACGCTCCCGATCTGACCCGAGCATGGATGGATCCGGTGTGGAGCATATACGCCGGGCCCAAACGCGCCGACAAGCTTGCCGCGTTCATGATGCATCCGCTGCGCCTGGGCGCGCGTGCGATGCCCGACCTGCATATCCAGCGCGACGAGGCCGAGGCCGCGGTCGCATATCTGAAGTGGATGTCGTCGGTGGACAGCAATGGCTTTCCCGACCGATTCGGCGCCGCGAGCAGGCAGTAGCCAACGGCGCGATGGAGGAGAGCGCGATGTATCGATCCCAGCGGCTGGGGCTGAAATATCTCACCGCCTCGACGGTGATGTTCGGCGCGATGGTGGCCTTCGGCGTGCTCTCCTCGATCTATTACATCTGGCCCGGCTTTCTGCTGAATGTGTTCAACTTCAACACCGCGAAGATCGTTCACATCGATGGCCTGGTGATCTGGCTGCTGATGGGATTCCTCGGCGCGATCTATTGGTTCCTGCCGCAGGAACTCGAGCGCGAGGTCGAAGGTATCGCGTTGGCCGAAATCCTCTTCTGGGTTTTCTGCGCGGCGGTCGCCGTGGTGGTGGTGGTATTTATATTCGTGCAATACGGCTCAGCCACCGAAGCGTCGATGTGGTTCATCAACCAGGGCCGCAAGTATGTCGAAGCTCCTCGATGGGCCGCGCTCGGAATCGTGGCGGTGATGGGCGTGTTCGCGTACAACGTGATCGGGACCGCGGTCAAGGCGCGCAAGAGCACCGGCATCCTGACCGTATTGATGTTCGACCTGGTCCCGCTGGTGGTCCTCTACCTCGACGCCTTTCCTGAAATTCGCTAACATGTCGCAGGATCTGTTCTGGTGGTGGTGGCTGGTTCATCTGTGGGTCGAGGCGACCTGGGAAGTACTGATCGGATGCATCATGGCGTGGACCTTGATTCATCTGGTGGGCGCGTCGCGACGCGTGGTCGAGAGCTGGCTCTATGTCGAAGTTGCGTTGGTGCTCGGCACGGGCATCCTCGGGCTCGGCCATCACTATTTCTGGATCGGCACGCCGCGCTACTGGTTCGCGATCGGTGGATTTTTTTCGGCGTTGGAACCGTTACCACTGCTCGGGATGGTCGTGCATGCGGTGTATGACGCGGGTACTCATCATCTGCGCGCCGCGAATCGTCCGGCCTTCTACTGGACGCTCGCCGAGGCCTTCGGAAATTTCATCGGCGGAGGCGTATGGGGCTTCATGATGACGCTGCCGCAAATTAACCTCTATTCGCATGGCACCCAATGGACGGCGTCGCACGGGCATTTCGCTTTCTGGGGCGCCTACGGATGCGGCGTGATCGCGGTGCTCTATCTCGCGCTCGAAAAGAGCCGTGGCTATGAGGGTCTCGACGGGCGCGCCTGGAAATGGTCGTTCGCACTGCTCAACATCGGGATGCTGGGCATGGTCGGCGCGCTGCTGGTGGCGGGCATGGATCAGGCTTTCTATGAGCGCGCGATCGGCGGCTCGACCTGGGGCGCATTCCTCGCGATGGAGGGGCGGCCGTGGTTCATCGAGGGCATGTGGACGCGCTTCGCCTTCGGGCTGCTGTTCGCATGCGGCTATGCGATCCTGGTGTATGACCTGCTCGCCACGAGACGGCGCGAGGCCACCGTCAGCGACTCGATGGCGGCGGCAGGATCATGACGCCCGCCCAGATGCTCGCCACCGCGCTGCTGCTCGGCGGCTTCGTCACCGCCGCGGGCGCGTACGGTCTGCTCTACTGCGCGGCGCAGATCTCGGATCACAAGATGATCCGAGCGGGCGGCCATTTGAGTTACATGGGGCTGTGCCTGATCGCATTTGCGCTGGTCGCGTTCACGCCGCTGCATGTCGGATGGAAAGTGCTGGTGGCGGTGAGTTGCGCAATCTACCTGATGATTCCGCCGGTCACCTGGCGCTACCTCGCGCGGCTTCATCGAGAGGAGAGGATTCGATGATACCCGACCTCATCAGCACGCTGATCGCGATAGTGCTGGTATGCGTGACGGTGCTCGACCCGTCGCTAGCTCAACTCGCAACACGGGCTCCTGCTGGTCGCTGGCATAGCACTCGCGGTGCTGGGAGCTATCGCGAATCGGGTCGATTATCTGGAATGGCCTAGCGTCACCGTCGCGGCGGCCGGTGTCACGATTCTAGTGCTGACCGCGTCCGGACTGTCATCGGCATCTTCTGAGACCGCGTTCTGGGTGGTGTTCTGGAGCGGAAACATCGCCGGACTGATGTCGCTGTGGTCGGCGCTATATCGCGGACCGCGAGCGTCGTCAGATACGGCCGAATCATGATCAAACACCGGATGGGCGTAGGGCTGGTCGCGGCCGCGATCGCGGGAAGCTTGCTGATAGCGTCGTTCGCGCTCGCGGAGCAACGCAACTTCACGATCCCGGTTCAGGAAAAGACCGTCGATATCGGCGCAGGGCTGAAGTACGACGCTTGGACTTACGGCGGCACTGTGCCGGGACCGGTCTTACGGGTTCGACAAGGCGACAAGGTCCACATCCATCTCGTCAATGATATGGAGATCGCCCACGGCATCGATATTCATGCCGCGGCGATTGCACCCAGCAAGCATTTCGCTCCGATTCCGGGGAAAACCGACCTCAGCTACGACTTCGTGGCGAATGTTTCCGGCGTTTTTATGTACCATTGCAGCTCGCCGCCGATGGTCACCCATATCGCCAACGGAATGTATGGGATGATGATCGTGGACCCCAAGGCCGGATGGTCCAAGGCCCAGGAAGTGACGCTCGAGCAGGGCGAATTCTATGGCGACCCCGACGACAAAGGAATGGTGTCGGGCGACAGCAAGCGGATGATGGATGAGCGCCCTGATTTCGTGGTGTTCAACGGCGTCATCGAAAAATATGCCGATCACCCGATCCAGATAAAAGTCGGCCACCCGGTGCGCATCTTCTTCGTCAATGCAGGCCCGAACCGCACCTCCAGCTTCCACGTCGTCGGCACCGTGTTCAGCGCGGTCTATCGAAGCGGAAACCCCGCCAACGTCTTTCATGACGTCCAGACCTTTGAAGTCGGCCCCGGCGACGGCGCCGTCTTCGAGTTCACCGTCCATGAAGCGGGCGACTACCCCTTTGTGGATCACGCCATCGCGCGCGCATACAAGGGTGCGATCGGCATCTTCCACGCGACCCCCTGATTGCCGCCGAGCAATTCGATCCCGCTTTCACCGCCGTTAACGCAGATACCAGGGCACAGTGACGATCACGATTCGGTGCGTCCCCTGCGTCAGCAGACTAGCCGCGACAATCTGGGCGCGCTGGTTGTGAAGAAAATATTGGTACCATTGCGGGTCGACCAGCTCCGGCAGCAGCACCGCGATGGTGCGATCCGGGTTTTTCCGCTCGATCTCCAGTACGTGATCGATGATCGGCTGCACCACGAATCGAAACGGTGACTTGAGCACCGTCAGCCGCGGGACTGTCTGCTTCGCCTCGCGCGCCGGCTCTTCCACGCGCGACGGCCAAATCCGTTTGAGCGAGTTGGTACTGTCTTCGCTTTCGATATGCAGCACTTCGACCTCGCGCGACAGCGTCATCGCGAACCGCAGGGCGTTCTCAGCGACCGAACTCCAGTCGATGATCGGCACGATCACTATGGGTTCCTGCAAATTATCGAGCTTCAGATTGCCGGGCGACGCAATTTGTCGTTCGATTTTTCGATAGTGGCGGCCGACCGCGAGCATCAGGACGACCAGCGACGGCACCAGCAGCACCACTATCCAAGCGCCGGCCATAAACTTGACGGAAGCCACGACCACTACCGTCACGGCAGTGGCGGTTGCGCCTAGCCCGTTCACGGCCATGCTGGCGCGGGCGCCGCGCTCCTGCTTCTTCCACCAATGCGCGACCATCCCGCTCTGGGACAGGGTGAAGGCCAGAAATGCTCCGACTGCGAACAGCGGAATCAGCCGGTCGGTGACGCCGTCAAACACGAGCAGCAGGACTCCGGATAGGATCGCAAGCAGCCAGATGCCCTCCGAATAGACCAGCCGCCGCCCCTGGTTGCCGAACGAGCGAGGCAGATAGCCGTCCTCAGCCACCGCGCGGCAAAGTCTCGGGAAGTCGGCAAACGAAGTATTCGCCGACAGGGACAGCACCAGCAGAATCGAAGCGATGCTTACCCAGTAAAAGATTCCCCGGCCGGCGACCGCGCCGATCAATTGAGATAAAACGCTCTGGTATTGTGATGTCCCCGGTTGGGTCGCGCCGATGTGGTAGGCATGCGCGAGGTAGGCGATGCCGAGCAGCAGCACCATCAGTATGGCGATGATGATCGTGAGAGTGCGGCGCGCGGCCGGCACTACCGGCTCGCGAAACGCCTGAACGCCGTTGCTGACCGCCTCGACGCCCGTCATTGCGGTGCAGCCGCTCGCGAACGCGCGTAACAGCACCCACGCGCCGGCCGCTTCGGTGGCCTTGGCGAGAGGCGCCGGGGAAACCACGGGATGCGGATGCCCGCCGGAGGAAATCGTTGCGAGCACGCCCCAGAATACAATCGTGCAGAGGCTCAGTATGAAGACACAGGTCGGCAGCATGAACAGCGTGCCCGCCTCTCCGATGCCGCGCATATTCACGAAGGTCAGCAGAATCAAAGTGCCGAGGCATAGCATCAGCGTGTAAGGCTGAAGGCCCGGTACGGCAGAGATCAACGCGCCGATGCCGGCCGAGATTCCGACCGCGACATTCAGCACGTAGTCGGTCATCAGGGCGGCCGCGGCCAGAAGACTGGCGTTCGTTCCGAGGTTTTCGCGCGCGACCGTATAGGAGCCGCCGCCGTTCGGATACGCCGCGATGGTCTGCCGGTAACTGACGTAGATGATGGCGAGCAGAATGGTGATCGCCACGGTGATCGGAAGGATGAACGTCAGTCCCGCAGCACCGAGTGGCAGCAGTACGGTCAGTGCTGCCTCGGGACCATATGCGGCGGAACTAAGCGCATCGAGACCGAAGGTCGGCACGCCGCCAGCGGTGCCGATGCGTTGCTCGCCCGCCTCCTTGAAGGCAAGCCGGCGTCCAAGAATCGTATCGATCAGTGACATTGCGGGGGCCGTGAGTTCGCGCGAGATGGCGCCCGGTTATCTTATGAGATAGCCCCGTCCCGCGCGAAGCTCTCGATAAGGGATTAGTGGGACGCCGCGCGCATCCGGAACGATCCTCGCGGCTGAAATGCCGCCACCGTCGCACACGGCGCCGCGGGTTTGACCCGCGGCGCGCGCGCGGGTACTTTCGTTTAATCTCAGCGAAGAGGCCAGCGGCTTGAAAGAGTAACTGCTCCAAAACCGGTTCGAACGAAGAGCCGGCGCGAACGTGCCACGCACGCGCGCGCCCTGCCCGGGAGCAGTTATGTTTGTACGTCTGGCCAATATCACATTCTCGTATGCCGATTTCGTCCCGCTGCTGCGCGACGTTGAGCTTCAGCTCGCGCCCGGCTGGACCGGAGTAGTCGGCCACAACGGCGCGGGCAAGACCACCCTGCTGCGCATCATTGCCGGCGAGATCGAGCCAAGCGCCGGGCACGTGCGATTCGATCCACCGACGGCGCGAGTGGAGGTGTGCCCACAAACCGTCGAGACCATGACCGCTGCAATCGCGAACTTCGCCGCCACGACCGACGGCGCCTCGCGCCGCATCCAGGGGGAGCTGGCGCTGACGCCAGGCGAGCTTGAGCGCTGGCCGACGCTCTCGCCGGGCGAGCGGCGGCGCTGGCAGGTTGGCGCGGCGCTGGCCGCCGAGCCCGCCGTGCTGATCCTTGACGAGCCGACCGATCATCTCGACGCCGACGCGCGCGAGCTGTTGCTCGCCTCGCTGCGGCGCTTTGGCGGCGTGGGGATCGTCGTGTCGCACGACCGCGACTTGCTCGACTCGCTCACCGGCTACACGATTCGCGTGCACGAGGGCGCCGCGCGCATCTGGCGCGGACCCTACACGGCTGCGAAGTCGTCATGGGAGGCCGAGGAGCGCGAGCATCATCAGCACTACCAGCGGCTTAAGCAGGAGCGCGACACGCTCAGGCACCGGCTCGCCGACAAGCGGCGCATCGCGCAGTCCGCCGAGGCGCAATGGAACGCCGGCGCGCGCCAGCGCATGAAGGGTCCGCGCGATCACGACGCGACCAGCATGTTGGCGCGCGGAAAGGCGGAGATGGCCTCGCGGCGGATTTCACGCGATGCGGGCATCCTGCGCCGCAGCGTCGATCGCGCCGACCAGCGCCTCGGAGAACTTCATTTCAAAAGAGAGAAGGGCCGTTCCCTCTTCGTCGATTATGAGCCCGCGCCGCAAAGCCTGCTGTGCGTGCTCGAGCTGCCCGAGTTGCGCGCCGGCTCGATGCGCCTGCTCGCGGAGGTCCACGCGGTCGTCGGACGCGCAAGCCGCATCCGCATCGCCGGTCCCAACGGCATCGGCAAGAGCACCCTGCTGCGCGCTCTGGTCGAGTCGTCGCGCATCCCGCGCGAGCGCCTGCTCTATCTGCCGCAGGAGCTGGCGCGCGAGGACGGCAGCGCGCTGCTCGACTCGGTGCGCGAGCTCAACCACGCCGACCGCGCGCGGGTGCTGACCCTGGTCGCAGCGCTGGGCGTCGATCCGAATCGCCTGCTCGCATCGCGCCTTCCGTCGCCGGGCGAGGCGCGCAAGCTCGCCCTTGCCCACGGCCTGGGACGTCAGGTGTGGGGCGCGGTGCTCGACGAGCCGACCAACCACCTCGACATCCCGGTGATCGAGCGGCTGGAGGATGCGCTGGCGGACTATCCGGGCGCGCTGGTAATCGTGACGCATGACACGCCGCTCGCACGGCGCTGCACGCGCGAAGAATGGCGCTTCGAGAGCGGCCGCCTCGAAGTCCGCTCGGCTTAACGCCGCCAGTTTGGTCGTGATGAACGCCACGCGGAGCAACAATGCACCGGAATGATCGCATCGGCAGCAAGTCGGCAGTGCGGCCGAAACACGGCTGAATATGCTAGCGTTTTCCCGCGTCGCGGATTTGAACAACCGGTGACTATTTTCAAGAGTAACTTCCTCGGGAAGCTACTCTGAGGTAGGCCTCAGATGCTAACGACTTCAAAAGAGTTCCTTCAGCAGGTGTTTCGCGATTTCTCCAAAGACGAATGCCCGTCGATGGCGGCGGCTTTGGCATACGCGACGCTGTTCTCGCTGCCTTCTCTCTTACTAATCGTCATATACATTGCGGGCCTCGTTCTGGGTCCGCAGGCTGCGAGCGGTCAGATCGAATCGAAGCTGAGCGGCGCGATGGGCCCGCAGGCGGCCGCGCAAATCCAGACCATGGTGAGCAACGTGGCTCAGAACCATGCTGGTGGATTAGTCGCGACGGGGTTGGGATTTGCCGGGCTGATACTTTCCGCGACCAGCGTACTGCTGCAACTTCAGCAGTGTCTCAACAAGGCGTGGAAAGTAAGAGTGGTTGGTTCCGGCATAAGGCATTTCGCGATGAAACGCCTCCGTTCAATTCTTCTGCTGATTGGAGCCGGGATCCTGGCGATGGTTTCGGTGGCGGCAAGTTCCGCGATTTCGGCGCTGGCGCATATGATACCTTTCCCCGGCGCGGCGCATGCTGGGGAGATTGTCACGTCATTGGTCATGTTTGCGCTGGTTTTCGCGGCGATTCTGAAGGTGATGCCGGATGTCCAATTGCGCTGGAGCGACGTTTGGGTGGGTGGCTTGTTTATCGCGGTATTGTTTGTGGTCGGGAAATTTCTGATCGGCATTTACCTGGCGCACGCGGGGAAAGCCAGCGCCTATGGAGCCGCCGGGTCCCTGGCTGTGATTCTAATGTGGACTTACTACTCCGCGCTGATCTTTCTGCTGGGAGTCGAATTAACTCAGGTATGGGTACGCAGCCAGGGACGGGAAGTCCCGGCGAAACAAGGCGCTGTCCGCTTGGAGCAGGCTTGATGAGAGTCAATTCATCGAAAGCGCGGGCCGCTAGCGCGCCTTTTGCGCGTGACCCCGAAGTATCGCCGCCATCGTGCTGGCATTCATGATCCCGAAGTTCTGATAGCAGTTGTTGAAGAGAACGAATGCGCGCCGGACGCCTCGTTCATCGAGCTTTTCCAGACCGCTGGCCAGCGAGCTCAGCTCGCGCTCTGAGTACAGGTACTTGTAGCGCTCGGCCGCCGTGATGTTGCGCTTGAACCAGTTCTCGCGGTTCTTGCCGTGCAAGCGCATATAGACCTGATCGCCGCTTGCTTCGATGAACGACGGTACGATCGAATCGTCCTCGGGCGCGTCGATCGAGGTGTAGTAGAGCCCGTGCGATCGTAGAAATTTCATCGTGGCGGCACGCTGAGCTTTCTCGCGAACCCAGCTCGGATGGCGGAACTCGATCGATATCGAAGCTCCGGGCAGCCGCCCCGGAAGACTCGCCAGGTAGTCGAAATTGGGACCCTTGGCGATGAAATATGGCGGGAACTGGAAGGCAATCATTCCCAGTCTGCCCGCATCTTTGAGCGGCGCCATCGCGCTCCAGAACATCTGGAACGCCATATCGACGACCTCGCGCGAAGGCCTCGTAAGCTGGCGTTGCGTGCGTTGCTCGGCCGGCAACATCTCGCGCAACTGCTTTGGAAGCCGCGAAATTTCCGCCGCATGCTGGGTCATCAGCGCGAACGTCTTTATGTTGAAGAGGAAGCTCTCGGGGGTGCGCTCCAACCAGAGCTTCGCATTGCGTTCCGCAGGCAGCGCGTAATAGGTCGAATCAACCTCGACCGTATTGAACTGTTCCGCATAGAAGCGCAGACGCTCTTCGGCGCTTCGGACCGAAGGCGGATAGAAGAGGTCCGAATTAACCAGCGACGGGTCAGTCCAGGACGCCGTGCCAATCCGAAATTCAACCGCAGCGCTCATCCACCGAAGTCTAGCAAATCATTCCGCCGGTCATGAAAGCAGGCTATCGGCAGGCGTTCGAGACCATCAATGAATCTCCGCAGATTAAGTTTTGAGAGCAGCCAACAGGAGCGGCTTCAGGCATAATTTGGCGTCATGCAGACAACAAACACGGTCCGCGACCAGCCGCTTCTGATCTATGATGGCGATTGCGGGTTCTGCGTTTACTGGGCGCGCTATTGGCAGAAACTCACCGGTCATCGCGTGACTTACGCGCCGTACCAGGAAGTCGCCGCACAATATCCGGAAATTCCTCTGGCCGCGTTCCAGCGTGCCGTCCAATACATAGCGCCCGATCGGAAAATCGCGAGCGGCGCCGAAGCCTGTTTCCTTACTTTAAATCACGCAAGCGGCAAAGGCTTCTGGCTGACACTTTATCGGCATCTTCCCGGTTTTGCAGCAGTCGCCGAGCTCATCTACGCTTCTGTCGCTTCGCATCGTTCCGCGCTTTACCGCCCGAGCCGGTGGTTATGGGGGCGCGACTATGAGCCGCCGCGTTTCGATCTGGTTTCCTGGCTGTTTCTGCGAGCCATAGGGCTGATTTATCTTGCCGCCTTTGTTTCATTTGGCGTGCAGGCGTTGGGATTAATCGGCAGCCACGGCATCCTGCCACTATCCGGATTCACTTACGCCGTCCGGAGCCAGCTCGGCTTAGAAGGCTACTGGCGGTTTCCGATGGTGTTCTGGCTGGACCAAAGCGATTTTGCCATTCAGGCCACATGCTGGGCGGGGACGGCGCTGTCGCTGCTCCTGATTTTCAACATCCTGCCGCGTTTAAACTTGTTTTTTCTCTATGCGCTTTATCTCTCGCTCTTTTATGCCGGTCAGATTTTTATGGGCTTTCAGTGGGATGTGCTTCTGCTCGAATCCGGCTTCCTTGCGCTTTTCCTGAGCATGGCGACAAAGCCTGGCATATGGCTGCTGCGCTGGTTCCTGTTCCGCTTCATGTTTCTTTCGGGTTCGGTCAAGCTTCTGAGCGGCGATCCGACATGGGCTAACCTCTCCGCGCTCTCCTACTATTTTCAGACCCAGCCGCTACCGACCCCGCTGGCGTGGTATGCCCATCACCTGCCGCAGGGTGTACTCACAGCGTCAGCCGCGGCGACCTTCGTTATTGAACTGGGGCTGCCGTTTTTGATTTTCTTCCCGCGGCGGCTTAGGTTCGTCGCGGCGTTCGGCATTTTGTTGTTGCAAGTGCTGATCCTTCTCACCGGCAACTACACTTTTTTCAATCTCCTGACCATGGCCTTGTGCCTGGTGTTGTTTGACGATGCCGCGCTGCGCAAGGTTCTTCCGCAACGCGTAATCGGGTTTGTGCAACAGCACGTCCGGGATATGAAGCCGGGAAAAATCGTTTCTTTCGCCGCCGGAGCGCTCGCGCTGTTGATCGTGTTCGTCAGTCTTGTACAGATTCATGCGGTGTTCGGCGGTCGAATCTCCGCCCCGGCCATGTGGCTCTACGATGAAATTGCGCCACTGCGCATCGTCAATACATACGGTCTGTTTGCGGTGATGACTACCACCCGGCCGGAAATCATCGTCGAGGGCTCGGATGATGGCGTTCACTGGCGCGAATACGCGTTTAAATACAAACCGGGCGACGTCATGCGGCGACCGCTATGGAACTTTCCGCACCAGCCGCGCCTTGACTGGCAGATGTGGTTTGCGGCACTGGGGACGGCGTCGGAAAATCGCTGGTTTTCGCTGTTCTTGCAGCGGTTGCTGGAAAATTCGCCGGAGGTGACCGCGCTGCTCGGCAGCAATCCATTTCCTCGTCAACCGCCTGTTTATGTGCGGGCCCTGGTTTACGACTATCGCTATTCCAGCCCTCAAGAAAAAGAAGCCACAGGTGCCTGGTGGGTGCGGCAGCCGGAAGGAATTTACTATCCCGCGACATCTCTGGGGTCGTGAGTTTTCTTCAGAGACGCACCGTGGCGGACGGCGCGCTCACCGGAGTTTTGAGGAGGCACCCGGCAACTTCGTCACCTACGGGCGCGATTGGTAGGGTTCTCGACCCGCGCGCCGCAAAATTACGCTTGCTCCGACGCGGCCCGGAGCGATACAAGCCGTGCTTGATGCTTAGTCTGCGCTTCGCCGTGCTGTTCATCCATATCGTCGCCGTGATCGTCGCGCTGGGCGGCTCGCTGTTCAGCACTTTCGCACTCGCTCCCGTTTTGGCCGCGGAACTCGATCCGCCCGCGCGGCTGCGCGTCGCCCGCCGAATCGTTCGCCGGCTGGGCGCGATCGTGCTTACCTCGCTGGCTGTGCTGGTTGTGACGGGAATCTTCAACGTGCTGTTCATCGGCGGCGTTTCGATTCTGCTTGCGATCAAATTGATCCTCGTCGTTGCCGTTATCGCCCTCGCGCTTTATCAATATGGAAGCATCGGCGTGCAAATCTGGAGGATCTCGGCCGCGGGTCCGAGTCCGGAAGTCGCAGACCTCCAGGCGCGCTTTCGCCGCGTCGGTCTGACCGTCGGCTCGATCGTGTTGCTGATTGTCTATCTCTCGATCGGACTCACGCGCGGCTCAGGCGCGATTGTCACGTCCATTCGCTGAGGATCCGCAGATGCCACGAAAAACATCGCCGCGCCGAACGCCCGCCTGGATGCGGCGGCTTACCGCGCTCGCGATCGCGCTCGGCGTTATCGCGACGCTGAGCTACGGCACGGGCGCGCATATGGCAGTGCGATACCTCAATCCGTCGTTCGGCGCGTGGTGGAATTCCAACGAGTTTGCAATCGTCGAGTGCGCCGCGGCGGCGGTCGGAATGTTGATCGGAATTCGCATTGGCGCGCGACTGGTAAATGGCGGCGCGCTCAGAAACCGCTCGATGATAGCCGCGGCAATTGTTTGCGCGCTCGTGCTGCCGATCGTCGGGCGGGTCAGCGCCGAAGTTGCCCGCCTTAGATTCACCAGCGGCGCATCCGCCAACGCATGGCTCATCGACCGCTTCGGCTACGACGTGGGAATGTTCCTTGACAAGCTTCTGGTAGCGGGCGTTTACTCGATCAAAATCGCGGCATTTGCGCTTCCGGTCGGGATGGTTCTCTTCGGTTTGGCGATTGCTATCTTCATGACCGCAAAGCCTGTTGGCGACACCGCTGCCGCAATTTCCGAATGAATCGAGACGACCGCAAGCCCCGCAAACCGCTCGGCATCAGCCGCCGATCGTTCATCAAGGGCGCCGGCGCGGTCGCTGCTGCGGCAGGCCTGGTGCGCGTGCGGCCGACAGCCGCCGATGAAAAGACGCTGCCCGCCGGGGTCGTGGAAAAGCTCGGGCCTGAAGCTACGACGATCGAACTGAACATCAACGGCAAGTCCGCCACGCTTGAGATCGAGCCGCGCGTAACCCTGCTAGGCGCGATCCGGGAACATCTTGGACTGACCGGCACGAAGCTCGTCTGCGATCGCGGCGCGTGCGGGGCATGCACCGTGCATCTCGACGGCAAACCCGTGACGGCGTGCATGGTGCTGGCCATCGACGCGCGTGGACACCAAATCACCACCATCGAAGGTCTCGGCACGCCGTCGAATATGCATCCCGTGCAGGCCGCCTTCGTCGAAAGCGACGCGCTGCAATGCGGGTTCTGCACGCCGGGGATGGTGATGTCGGTCGCGGCCGCGCTCGAGCGCAATCCGGCAGCTACGACCGACGACATCAAACACGCAACCGCCGGAAATATCTGCCGATGCGGCACTTATCCGCACGTCTTCGCGGCCGCTCTCAGAGCGGTTAAGCCTGAACCGGCCGGATCCGCGCGTTCGGTCCGCGCGGCGAAGGACGCCTGATGTCGCGGCGCGTCACGCTCAACCTCGGCTTTCAGGGCAACACGCGCGACGTCACGGTCGTCATTCCCGACGACGAGCCGACGCCGTGGCAATGGGGCGAGCGCCTGTCCGTAGTCGGCAAGCCCGCGCCGCGCGTTGACGGACCACTAAAAGCGACGGGCGCGGCGCATTACACTTACGATATCGAATTGCCCGGGATGCTTTACGGCGCGATCCTGCGCAGCCCGTGGCCGCACGCGCGGATTCGCGGCATCGATCTGTCCGCGGCTGAGCATCTCGACGGCGTGCGCGCGGTGCTTGCTCTTGACGATCGCGAAATCCGTTTCGCCGGCCAGGAAGTCGCAGCCGTTGCCGCTATCAGTTCCGACCTCGCCGCCGACGCGCTCAAGTTGATCAAAGTCGATTACCAAACGATGCGGTTCGTGCTCAATATGGACCGCGCAATGGCGGATTCCGCCCCGCGCGTTTTCGGCAGCGGATCCAACGTCGGCAGGACCTCGACTTCCAGCGTCGGCAATGTCGCACACGGACTCGAGGTGGCGGCGAACACGATCGAGGCTACCTACACGACGGCCGTGCAGACGCACGTCTGCCTCGAGACGCACGGCGCGGTCGCGAGCTTCAACCCGGCGGGAGACCGGCTCACGGTATGGTGCTCGACACAGGGCGTTTTTTCCGTGCGCGACGATCTGGCGGTGTATTTCAGTCTGCCACCCGACAATGTGCGCGTTGTCTGCGAATTTCTTGGCGGCGGCTTCGGCTCGAAATTCGGCGCAACCCCCGAAATGATTATTGCCGCGCGGCTGGCCAGGGCGACCGGTGTGCCGGTCAAGGTGATGCTCCCGCGTGGCGACGAGCATCGTTCGACGGGTAACCGCCCGAACTCGGAGCAGAAGGTCAAGCTGGGGATCGATCGCGACGGAAAGTTGACCGCAATCGATCTTGTCCAACGTGGAAGCGGCGGGATCGGCGGCGGTGCGGGCAGCGCGGGTCCGTTCAAGTCGGTCTATCGATGCGCCAATATCCGCACCGAGGAACGCAACATCTATACGAACGCCGGTCCCGCGTCTCCGATGCGCGCGCCCGGCTGGCCGCAGGGATGCTTCGCGCTGGAACTCGCGATGGACGAGATGGCGCGCAAGGCGGGAATCGACCGGCTTGAGTTCCGCCGCCGCAACAGCGACAACCCGGTTCGCGCCGCCGAATACGAGATCGGCGCGCAGGCGTTCGGATGGGCCGAAAAAAATTCGTCGCCGAAATCCAGCGGCGCCGTCAAGCGCGGAGTCGGCGTCGCGTCCGCCGAGTGGCACGCGGTCGGAGTGTCGGGCCCGGAGGCGCAGCTGATCGCGCATCGCGACGGCAGCGTCGAGGTCCGCGTCGGCACCCAGGACATCGGCACCGGCACGCGCACGATTCTCGCGATCGTCGCGGCCGAGGAACTCGGCCTGCGGGTGGATCGCGTGAAGTCCGAAATCGGCGACACCCGATTTCTGTTTTCAGTACCCAGCGGCGGCAGCCTGAGCGCGCCCTCGAACACGCCCGCGGTGCGCCAGGCCGCGGCGCATCTCAGGGACAAGCTGTTTCGGATCGCGGCGCCGATACTCGGCGCCGAACCCGACGACCTCGAGGCGTCCGACGGATTCATTCGGGTGCGCACCAACCCGTCGCGCTCGCTCGCGTTTGCCGACCTATGCAAGCGAATCCCCGGCGATTCGATTTCCGCGCAGGGCGAGCGCGTGCCCAACTACGAGGGCTTTCGGACCGATCAGGCGGGGTGCCAGTTCGCCGAAGTAGAGGTCGATACCGAAACCGGGATCGTCCGCGTGACGCACGTCGTCGCGGTCCACGACGCGGGACGGATTATCGATCCGCTGATGGCGCGCAGCCAGGTCAACGGCGGGATCCTGATGGGAATCGGGTTCGCGCTGTTCGAGGATCGCCGGATGGATCCGCAGCTCGGCATCATGGTGAATCCCACGATGGACGACTACAAGCTTCCGGGCTCGCTCGACGTGCCGCGGATCGACGTGACGTTTTTCGAAGTCGCCAACGGCATCACCAATACCGGCGTGATGGGACTCGGCGAGGTGTCGCACGTAGCAAGCACCGCCGCGGTCGCATGCGCGGTGTACGACGCGATCGGCGTGCCGGTGCGTTCGCTTCCGATCACGCCCGATCGCGTGCTGGCGGCGCTGGGACGCGCGTGAAGGATTTGGAATTGCGATGAACCGATTCGAGGTGATCACGCCGGCCGATCTGGCAAGCGCCTCACAACTGCTTGCCCAGGACGGCCACGTCGCATTCGCAGGCGGCGTCGATGTCGTCGATCTGTCCAAGCAAGGAATAGTATCTCCAACCGCGCTGGTGAATCTGAAAGGCCTGAAGGAACTTGGTGGAATCGAGGTGCGCCTGTCGGGGGAACTTCGCCTCGGTGCGACCGCGAAGCTGAGCGAAGTCGCGGAGCATCCTGCGATCCGCGCCAGGTTCACCGCGATTGCCGAGGCCGCCGGCGAGACGGCCACGGCGCAGATTCGCAATCTTGGCACGGTCGGCGGGAATCTCCTGCAGCGCCCGCGATGCTGGTATTTTCGCAATCCCGACGTGAATTGCCTCAAGAAGGGCGGCGACACGTGCTACGCGATCAGCGGCCTCAATCGTTACCACGCGATTTTGGGTGGCGGTCCGGCGTTCATCGTGCATCCGTCGAATCTTGCGCCCGCGTTGATCGCGATGCGCGCGAGCGCGACGATCGTTGGCCCTGCCGGCGAACGCACTGTCGAGCTCGAAAAATTCTTCACGCTTCCGGCAGTCGATCCGAAGCGGGAAAATTCTCTCAAGTCCGGCGAAATAGTCACCGAAGTGATCGTGCCTGCATCGCCTTCGAGCGTGCGCAGCCATTACCTCGAGGCGCGGGAGAAGCAGAGCTTCGATTGGCCGCTGGTCAGCGTCGCGATCGTTATCGATCGCGCGCCCGGCGCGAAGACTGTCCGCGATGCGCGCGTGGTGATGGGCGCGGTGGCGCCGGTGCCGTGGCGATCGCCCGAAGCGGAAGCTGCGCTCAAAGGCGGACCGCTCGACGAGTCGCGCGCTCGCGCCGCGGCCGAAGCCGCGCTGAAAAACGCGCAGCCGATGTCCGACAACGCGTACAAGGTGGTGATCGCGAAGGTGATCGTGCGCCGCGCGATCATGAGCGCCGCCGGCCTGGAGGCCGCCTGAAATGCCCTCGCCATCCGCCAGATTCTGCGCTCATCTGCGCACCAAGACCGCGTACTACCGCACGCCTGACGGCGAGCGGATTTTCAAACCCGATGATTCGACTGCGTGCTACACGTGCCTCAAGACGCAGCGTCCGGTGGGACCTGACGGGCGGCCGGTAGATGCGCAATCATGCGGGACGGAGCGGGGATGTTTCGAGCAGGAATGAAAAATCCTTGACGAGGACCCAAGTCCCGCAAAACGCACACCACCGTCGATACGCTCGTCAAACTTTCAAACTGAACCGATCAACTTGGGTCTTCGAGCTTGCGGGTTAAGGTCTTGCGATCGACGCCGAGAATCGCGGCCGCCTCGCCCCGATGACCGTTGACCGAAGCGAGCACCGCGCGCGCGTACTCGCGCTCGACCTCCTCCAGCGCCATGCGCCGTGACGCAAGCTCCTCGAGGCGGGCAGGCGAGTGGTGGTCGCCGGTGATCCTGCTCGGCAGGTCGCCTCGCGTAATCCGAGCGCTGGAGCAAAGGAGGACGGCCTGCTGAATCGCATTCTGCAGCTCGCGAATATTACCCGGCCATCGATATCGCGTGAGGTACTCCATTGTTTGAGCGTCCAGTTCCGGCGGGGCTTTGCCGGCCTCGGCGCCGGCCCGCACCAGGAAGTGCTTGACCAGCAGAGGAATGTCTTCGGGCCGATCGCGCAGCGGTGGCACCGCCATGGTCACGGTCGCGATGCGATAAAACAGATCCGATCGGAAGCGGCCGTCGGCGACGGCTTTTTCCAAATCGGCATTGGTCGCGGCGATAACCCGCACGTCGACCGTGGTCTCGCCGGTCGCGCCGAGCGGCCGCACGCGTTTGTCCTCGATAACTCTGAGAAGCTTGGCTTGAACCGATGGAGGCATCTCGCCGATCTCATCGAGGAACAGAGTGCCGTGGCTGGCCGCCACAAAAAGGCCGATCTTGCTCTGTTTCGCGTCGGTGAAAGCCCCGCGCATGTGTCCGAACAACTCGCTCTCGATTAAACTCTCGGGAATCGCCGCGCAGTTCACGGGCACGAACGGACCGCTGCGCCGGGGGCTTAAAAAGTGAAGCGCGCGCGCCAAAAGGTCCTTGCCCGTTCCGCTCTCGCCGGTGATCAGCACGCTCACGGAGCTATCAGCCACCTGCGCGAGCTTGCTTAGCAACGCGGTCATCTTCGGACTCGCGGCGATGATATTTTCCAGTCCATGATTGCGTGCCAGTTCAATCCGCAGCCGCTTGACTTCATCGCGCAGGTCGCGATTTTCCAGCGCGCGCGAGACGATCAGAAGCAATTCGCCGTTGCTGAAGGGCTTGGTGATGTAATCGAAAGCGCCGAGTTTCATCGATTCCACGGCGGTCTGAATCGATCCGAAGGCCGTGATAATGATTACCGGCAGGTCGGGTGCAATCCGCTTCAGCTCGGCTTGCAATCCGTGACCGCTCATTCCCGCCATCCGGAGATCGGAAATCAGCACGTCGGGGGTTTCCCGCTTGACCATCGCCAGAGCCTCGTGCCCCGAATTCGCGCTCAGCGCGCGGTATCCTGCCTGGCGCAGAATATCGTGCAGCGCGCTGACCATGTCGTGGTCATCGTCGACCACAAGGACGGTAGCCTGCTCGCTATTCACGCCGCTGTTCCCGGGAGCCAAGCTCATGATCGATTATCTCGCTGCTTGTCATGGGGATCGCAACCACGAACCGCGATCCCGACGGCCCTGAGCTGAACGTTATCTCGCCATCGTGCTCGCGTATTATAGACTGGCTGACCGCTAGACCCATTCCGGTCCCTTTGCCCGGCTCCTTGGTGGTGAAGAAGGGCGAGAACAGCCGATCCTCGTGCTCAGGTGCGACGCCCGCGCCGGTATCTTCGAACGCAAGCATCACGCGCGAACCGTCGCGGACGTGTTCCGTTTGCGCGGTTACTCGCAGCGTTCCGCCGCCGCGCTGCATCGCGTCGAGCGCGTTCATGATCATGTTCACGAACACCTGCTCGATCTGGTCGGCATCGCAATTTACCAGCAGCGGAATTTCCCCGAGTCGAGCGATGGTTCTCACGTTGCGGTGGGCGGCTTCCGGTTCCAAAAGAGCCAGGGCGCGGTCGGCGATCGCTCTCAAGTCGCAGATCGCCTTGTGAGATTCGCTCTTGCGCGCGTAGTCGAGCAACATCCGGACGATTCGCGCAATCCGATCGATCTGGCGGACGATGACGCCCAGCTTTACGCGCGAGTCCGCCGAAATTGTCTCATCCTGCTGCAGGTCCTCAGCGCGCACGCGTATTACCCCCATCGGCGTGCCGATCTCGTGCGCGAGTCCAGCGGCCAGCGCGCCGATCGTGGCGAGCCGGTCCGCGCGCTGAAGCTCGCGCTCGAGTTCCAATTCGCGCCGATGCCGTTGCTCGAGATCGGAGCGCGCCCGGTTGAGTTGCTGATCGAGCCGGCGGAATTCTTCGCTAAGCAGTTCCACTTCGCTTCCACCGCCCCGATCGGAATCATCCGACGAAAATTTCACCACTTTCGCCGACAGATCCGCCAGCGGCCGCGAGACGTAGCGATGCACGGTCATAGGTATGACCGTAGCGACCACGCCCAGCAACGCTATCGCAACGACAAACGACGCGATGGATTGCGCGCGGCTATCTCTTGCCACCTTCGTCCAGTCCTGAACTTCCAGAAGGTATCCGATGACTTCTCCGCCCTGGCTCTTTAATGGAACCAATTCGCAGAACCAGTTCTTTACCCCTGCCGTCGGTCCGAACTCAGCGGAGTTGCGTTGCGCGAGTTGCACCTGAGCCGCACTTATGAGTTCAGCGGGGAAGTCCGACAGGGAGTACCAAAGCTTACCGTCCTTTCGGAGCAAGGCGCTTCGGGTTCCCTCGGCATCCATTTTCCGGAATGCATCGCCGATTTTGTTCCATTCTTGCGCTATGACTTCTTCGTCAACCGAAGGAGCCAGGCCGGAACTGACTGCGCGCGCCGATTGCTTCAGCTCATTTACATAGACATTGGACTGTTCGACGCTCCAATACGTGTACGCGGCCAGTACCGGCAGTATGCATGCCAGCAAGACCAGCGTCAGCCGAGTGCCGATTCTCACAGTCGTCAGTGCTCCATTCCACTGCGCGCCACTCAAGCGCCTCATCGCGTCAGCCCTGGTCTCGAGGGAAACCCCGCAAGGTTTCCTCGCCAGTTATATGCCATGACTCGCGTTCGCCGAAACGGCTGCCACCGCGCAAGATACGGGAATAATGCCTCGGAACGAATGGGAATTTTGACCCATGATTCGCGCATTCTCCACACGAATGGCAGCCTATTCTGCCACGTGAATCCGAGACCTCCACGACTTGAGCAAGATTTTGCCCGTTGAATTCGAGCCTTCCGCTTTTCGCGAAAGCCTTGCGCGCGATCGTGATCCTGCGGGCACATCCCTTGCTGATACTTGTTCCAAGCGGTGGCCCGCCTGCGAATTTGGCCGTGTAATTCTTCGGGGACCAGGCGCCGGCCGAACGGCAGAAGGGGGCGCCGGGCCACCGCATTTTCCAGGGTCAACCGGCAATCATTTCTTGAAATCGAAACAATCGCAGACGGCCTTTGCGGAGTCGAAGATGAATGAGATCCCGTTGCTCAACAGAGCAAATGTGTTCGAGGCCGGACTTTTTTCATGGGGAATTCCGCAGCAGACCGCCAAGGAGCTTACTAAGCATCATACTGAACTCCATTACGCGGCCGGAAAGCTGATCTTCAGCCAGGGGTCGGCGGCCGACATCGTGTTGTGGGTCGTCAAAGGTGTGGTTCGGGAAATCTGTCCGAATCCGAACGGCAACCAAACGCTGGTGCGGCTCGCAACTGCCGGCGACATTTTGGGTCTCGCCGACAAGCTCAACGAAAAGGGTCAGTGGATCCGGCGCTTCGAAGCCTGGACGGCCACCGAGTGCGTGCTCGCGATTGTCACGCGCCAGCATGTGCGCAATTTGCTGATGGACATGACCCCGGAGGAACTGCTGGCGCTGTCGGAGCGGATGACCTCGGCATCTTCGGAATGGGTCCAGTACTACGCGACCTTCGTGGGGCTCTCATCTCGTGAGCGGATTGAAATGGTGATGGCGGAGCTGGGGCGCAAGTTTGGCGTCCCCGACAGCGACGGCGTTTTGCTCACGTTTGAACCTACTACTTCCGATTTGGCGGAAATGATCGGAAGCTCGCGGCCAGTGGTCAGCCGCGTTATGGCAGACCTGATTGAAGATGGAGAGATCGAGCGGCGCGATCGCAAATACATTTTGCTGCATGGCGGAGCGATTGAAACGATGGTGAGCGAAGGCTCCCACATCGGCAATGGGCATGTGCCTCCGAGCATCCAGCCCGCGGCATTAAGCCGGCGCGCTACTCATCTTCGGCGTTAGCACAGATTCGAAAACCCCAATCGGGAACCATCCCAAGGTTAACGAGGTGCAGTTGGGCGGTCGCGAACTTCTACTTTGTGGCAAGTATCAGCGGCGATGGAGACGGCGCCGGGATCGTCTTGACGCTGCGGAATCCCGCTTCTTTCAACCATGTACGGTATTCGCGCATCGTGAAAACGTCTGCGCCGGGCGTCGCGCGAATCAGCATGTTGAGCCCGAACAGCATCGGTATCATCGGCCCGGTCCGTTCGTCATTCGGGATGAAATCCGCGATTAGGAGCTGACCCTTGTCCTTGAGGGCAGCCGCGGTTTTCCCAATCAGCTTGCGCCCCCACTCGGCGCCCTCGCCGTGGATGATGTGGCCGAAGATCGCGAGGTCGTACTTGTCGCGGCCGAAATCCAGCTCGCGAAGATTCCCTTCGATGTAGTCGTAGCGATCGCCAACTCCGTAGCGCGCCGCGTACTCGCGGGTTATGGCGGTGACTGCCGCGAAATCCACCACCGTCACACGCGCTTTTGGGCTGGCTTGTGCAAAGGGCAGCGACCACGCTCCCGAGCCGGCTGCGACGTCCAGGATCGCTGAAATCTTCCTTACCCGCGCCGCTCCGATCGCCGCTACCGCCGCCTTGGCCGGTACGTAGCTCATCGGAAATATCATCCGCACCAGCATCGTGAAGAACTGGACCGCCGTCTCGGCTGTGGGCGGCGCGAGCGGCCGCCCGGAACGGACGACGTCTGCCAGTTGCGAAAAGGCGATCGCGCCGCCCTTGACGAACTGTGCCCCGCCTTCGAAGAAGAGGTCGCTCCCGCGCACCAGGAAGGTCGCCGAGATAGGCTCCAGCGAATACAGGTCACCCTTGCGGCGGAGATACTTGAACGCAACCAGGACGTCCAGCAGGCGGCGCATCGCGCTCGCGTCCGCTCCGGCCGCCGCTGCGACTTCGGCGGCGGTGCGCTTGCCGCCGGCAATCAGCGTGAACACGTCCAACTCCAGACCTGCCGCGATCGTCAGTGACTTCCACGTGCCGTAAATGTCGTTGGTCAGCGGAATCGGTGACGGAGTCCTGGTCTTCGCCATCCCGGGAATTTCCTCCTAGGTGAGGCTCGCATCAACGCCCCGCGGTTTGCAAGCGGGCGTTCGCGCACTCGCCGAGGCCCGTGGTAAGCTCCAAGTTATGGCGGCCAAGCATCAGGGGGTACTCCGCGAGCCGACGGACTTCGGCAGCCGCAAGTTTCGTGCGGCGCTGGTCAATGTGACCAACGTCTGCAACCTCGAATGCCGCCATTGCTTCGTTTACCGAGACGGCAATCCCAACCTCGCGCGCGACAAGATGGACGACGCGACCATGCTGCATCAGTTGCGCATGCTGCGCGACAAGCACGGCATCAAGTCGATGCTGTTCATGGGCGGCGAGCCCATGATTCGCAAGCAGCTCGTGTTCGAGGCGATGAAACTGTTCGAGCGCTCCTCGATCGTGACCAACGGGACCTACGGGATTCCGTCCATTCCCGGCCATCTGGTCACTGTGTCGCTCGACGGACCGGAGCGGATGAACGATCCGATCCGTGGCGAGGGCGTGTTCCGCAAGGTCAAGGAGGCGATCTGGGCGCGCGATTCTCGCGACGGCACGACCGTCGTCATCCAGATGACGATCACCAGGGAGAACGCGCCGGGACTCGAAGAATTCATCGAAGAAGTGAAGGACTGGCCAGTCGACGGTGTCGCATTCACGTTTCATGTCCCCTCCAAGGGAGAGCACGGCCCACTTGCCTGGGATGACCTGCGCGAGCGCGACGCGGTTATCGACCGGGTCATCGCGCTCAAGCGGAAGAACCCGACGCTGATTAAGAGCAACGTCGAAACGCTGGAAATGATGAAGTCCGACCGCGCGCTCAATTACACGGGCGAGCACGGTGAGCATTGCGCGCTGCGCGCGATGCTGCCGCTTTACATGGGCGATGGCGCGAATTTCGAGCGAACCTTCTGCTGCTACGGCAACGATGTCGACTGCTCACGCTGTGGCGCCTACGGTGTTTTCAACAGCGCGTACCATCGGATGAAGGGCGAGCGCGCGGAAGACTGAGGTTCCCGGACGTTCGTGGCCTGATTAAGCCATTACGACGAGACGGTCGGGCTGTCCTCCGGGTGACGGGCGCGGTAGGCTTCGATGATGAGCGTGTACCGATGCCAACGTCTTCTAAGCCGTTGACGAGCTCGACCAAAAGCCTCCCGGTCGTCGACCTCGCATCGCTCCGCCGCAGCGCTCGAGACGTGGCCCGCATTGGTGCGGCTCTCGACCGTGCCTGCTGCGAGTTCGGGTTTTTCTACGTGACGGGCCATGGAATCGACCCTGCGTTGTCCGCGCGGCTGATGACGCTCGCACGTAAGTTCTTCGCTTTGCCGCTGGAACAGAAACTGGCGATCGCAATGCCACACGGCGGGCGGGCGTGGCGCGGGTACTTCCCCATAGACGGTGAGCTAACCTCCGGCCGACCCGATCGCAAGGAAGGAATCTACTTCGGTACCGAGTTGGGCCCGGACGACGCGCGTGTTCGGGCCGGCGTGCCGCTGCATGGCATGAACCTCTATCCCGCGTTGTCCGGATTCCGCGACACCCTGCTGACCTATATGGATGAAGTCACGGCCGTCGGTCAACTACTGCTGAGCGGTATTGCCGTCGGTCTGGGGCTGGCGCCGGACTACTTCCTCGACCGCTACACACGCGCCCCGACCGTGCTCTTCCGCATTTTCAACTATCCGCCTTCTACAACCGGCGCCCACGAAAACGAACTTGGCGTGGGTGCGCACACCGACTACGGACTCCTGACCCTGCTGCGGCAGGACGAGATCGGAGGCCTGGAAGTTTGGCACCAGGACCGGTGGTTGTCGGCACCGCCGGTGCCCGACTCGTTTGTCTGCAATGTAGGCGATATGCTCGAACGGTTGACGGCAGGGCGATACGTGTCGGCACTGCATCGCGTGCGAAACGTCTCGACGCAGGATCGCGTCTCGATGCCGCTCTTCCTGGACCCGAGCTTCGACGCGGTGCTGGCGCCGATCACACCCCTTGCGCCAGACCCCTCGGCCACCGGTCGGCAGCGACGCGCTCGGCGCTGGGATGGCACGGACCTGGCCACGGTCAGCGGGAGCTACGGCGACTACCTGCTAAGCAAGGTTTCGAAAGTGTTCCCGCAACTGAGAGCGGAAGTGCTTTAGGCGTTTGATTGTGCGGTTATCGCTCCGCATGGCGGACTTGAGTAAGTACCACAATTTTTGCAACGCTCCAAAAGTGATGCCGGCGCCTGAAGTTGTGGGAGGCCGCACCGGATAGAGATACAATCGTCGCGGAGAAGCAGCCATGGGAAATGCCGCCGCTACGTTCGAGATTCGCGAGCGCGCCGACGTTCGAAGCGTCGCAGCAGCGCGCACCGCTTCGATTCCGTGGTACGTCTGGTGTCTCGCCGCCGCTACGGCCGCCGATCTGTTCGGCGGCTATTGGGACATTTCGTGGCACATCTCAATCGGCCGCGACACTTTCTGGACTCCTGCACATATGATGATCTACCTGGCGGGCGTGCTGGCTGGAATCGCCAGCGGCTACGCGATTCTGTCGACCACCTTCGGCTCTTCGCAGGAAGCAAAGGACACGAGCATCTCCGTGTGGGGCTTTCGCGGGCCGTTAGGATGTTTCATGGCGGCGTGGGGCGGATTCGCGATGCTCACCTCGGCGCCGTTCGACAACTGGTGGCACAACGCCTACGGACTGGACGTCAAAATCGTCAGCCTGCCGCATTCGATGCTGGGCAGCGGTGAGCTCATGATCGAGCTTGGCGCAATGCTGCTGGTGTGCGCGCATCTTAATCGCGCGTCAGGCGCTTATCAGCGCAAGCTCGACTGGCTGCTGCTCTCCGTCGGCGGCGTCGCGGTAGCAGGCTCCGCGATGTTCATACTTGAATCGACGCCGATGGAATTCATGCACAACTCGGAGTTCTATCGCGCGGTGGCAATGGCGTTTCCCGTGACGCTGATCGCGATATCGGCGGTCTCGAGGAACCGCTGGCCGGCCACCACGATGGCCGCCATCTATACCGGCCTGTTTCTCGCGGGCCTGTGGATCTTCCCGCTGTTCCCCGCAGCGCCCAAGCTCGGTCCGGTCTACCAGAACATTACACACATGGTTCCGCTGTGGTTCCCGGTGCTGGTGATTGCGCCCGCATTCGCGCTCGATCTCCTGCGCGCCTGGATGGGCGAGAATTGGGGCGGCTGGAAATCCGCTCTTGCAGCCGGCTGTGTTTTCATCGCGGCGTTCGTCGCGGCGCAGTGGCCGTTCGCAGACTTCCTGATCTCGCCGGCCGCGCGCAATCCGATCTTCGGCGCCAACTATTTCGGATTTTTCGACCCGGCCGTTTTGCTCTACAACCCGTACCATTTCGTGCTGGACCCGACTCCCGCCGCATTCGCGAAAGGAATGGCGATCGCGCTTGTGATGTCGATCATGTTCTGCTCGCTCGGAATGGCGCTGGGCAACTGGATGCGCACCGTGCGGCGCTAACGCGCGCCGATCTCTCCCGATGCTGTCCGCATCGTGCACAACTGTCGTGCGGCGCGCCGCGATGCTTGCGGTCGCCGTGGTGCTGCTCGCGGTTCCCGCGGATGCGCACGTCGGCAGTCCCAACGTCTTTTACGAAGGCGATGCGGGCCCGTATCACCTGTTCGTAACGGTCAACGTTCCCGCGGTGATCCCCGGCGTTGCCGACGTGCAGATTCGCTCCGACTCCGACGATGTGCATCAGGTCAGCACTGCGGTGACCCGGCTGGCTGGCGCGGGTTCGAAATACGCTCCCGTCCCTGACATCGCGCAGCGCTCTCCCATCGACCCGCATCTCTTCACCTCGAGCTTGTGGCTGATGGAGTACGGTTCGATGCGGGTGCTGATAAACGTCGCGGGTGCGCATGGTGCGGCGCAGTTGTCGGTGCCAGTGCCGTCGGCGGCACGGCGGATGCTCCCGATGCCGCCGGCGCTTGGCGCATTGCTGCTGGTGCTCGCGATCGGTCTTGCTCTCGGCGCGATTTCGATCGTTGGCGCGGCGGCCCGCGAATCGCGCCTCGCTCCGGGTGCTCCCGTCACGCCCGAGCTCAAGCGGCGCGGATGGCGCGCAATGGCGATAATGGGAGTCATCGCGGCGGCGATCTTCTATTTCGCGTTTGCGTGGTGGAACTCCGACGCGCAGAGTTACGCGGCGATTACCAGGCTGTTCAAGCCGCCGAAGCTTTCGCTGACCCTTGTCGATGGCAATCGCCTCGCGATTCGCCCATCGCCAGCGGACCAGGATTGGCTGCGGTTCAAAGTCATGGATGGTATCGTGCCCGACCACGGCCATCTGATGCATCTGTTCCTCGTGCGCACCCCCGCGCTCGACCGCATCTGGCATTTGCATCCGCAGCGCCAGCCCGATGGCTCATTCATCGACGCACTCCCGTCGCTCGAGCCCGGCCTCTACACCGTGTTCGCCGACATCGTGAGCCAAACCGGATTTCCATGGACGCTGGTTGGCTCGATCTACTTGCCAGCGATAAGCGGCGCCCCGCTGAGCGGTGACGACTGCGGCGGCACAGCGCCCCCGCTCACGTTGTCATCGGATTCCACTGTCGATGTTCTCAGTGACGGCACGCGCGTCGTATGGCATCGCGACAGCGCCGCTCTTCGCGCGAATGTGCCGATGATCATGCGCTTCGAAGTGCGGGATCAGAGTGGCAAGCCCGCGTCCGACCTCGAGCCATATATGGGAATGGCGGCGCATGCCGAGATCATCAGCTCCGATCTGCAGGTGTTCGCGCACATCCATCCGTCGGGATCTGTCCCGATGGCGGCGCTGATGATGGCCAGCGCCAACTCGGGTGCGACGGCCGATTCGATGGCGGGCATGAATATGACCGACATGAACATGAATGCGGGCGCGAATGGTACGCCAGGCATGTCGCCGGAGCTTTCGATGCCTTACGGGTTTCCCAAACCGGGGCACTACCGGATTTTTCTACAGTTCAAACGCGCGGACAAAACTGAGACTGCATACTTCGACACGGTAGTGAACTGAATCCTGGCCGAAGCGCGCCGGCAGACTGACAGCCCAGGGAAGGAAGAAACAGGAGGCCTGACTCCGGAGGGCGGAAAGCGACTGTCGCAAGAGATGAAAAAGCGTTGGGCGGCAGGGTCTCGCCTCAAGGCACGCGATCTATTTAACTAGTCGATCCTGCTCGCGCTCCCGCCTGGAGTTTGCGCGCGCAGGGAATCGCACCAATGGAATCCAAGCATCCACGCGGCGCCGCGCCGATAACGCTCAAAGACGCGAGCACGACGGAAATGTCAACCGTCGAGCGCCTCAAGCATGCGAGCGAGGGGCTCTTTTACGTCCAGTCAACGCATGAGAGTCGTCATACGATGCGCTCCGAGATCGACGCCTTGAGCGCGCGCGAGGCCGAGACGATCAGCGAGCATGCCAAAGAAATCGCCAAGCACTTCGGCATCTACAAACAGCGCGAGCGCAACGATAGCGGCAAGAAGGACGGCGACTTCATTTTTATGGTGCGGGTAAAGAATCCCGCCGGCGGCGAGCTCAAGCCCGCGCAGTGGCTCGCGCTCGACGCGGCCGCCGTTCGCTACGGCGATCACAGCATCCGCCTTACCGCGCGCCAGGGCGTCCAATTCCACTACGTGCGCGGGCACAATCTGTATCCGCTGATTCGCCACATCAACGCCAGCTACAGCGATAACGGCTGCCAGCTGACCACGCTGGGCGCGTGCGGCGACGTGAACCGCAATACGGTCGCAAGCCCTATCGACGATCTGGACGCCGAGCTTCCGCTGGACTCGCGCGAACTGGCGCACGCGGTGGCGCGCGAGATGGCGCCGCGGAGTTCCGCCTACTACCAGGTGTTCCTCGCCGACCCCAGCGGAGAACAGCTCGCGCCGCTGAACTCGGAAGAGCCGATCTACGGCGCACAATACCTGCCGCGCAAGTTCAAGGTCGGCTTTGCGCATCCACACGACAACAGTATCGACCTGCTGACCCAGGACGTCGGCTTCCTCCCGCGCGTCAACGGCCGCAAGCTCGCGGGTTATGACCTCTACAGCGGCGGCGGGATGGGCATGACCCACAATCAGGCCGACACGATGCCGCTGCTCGCGCTTTACCTGGGTGTGGTCCAACGCGGCCAGGTGCTGGATACCGTGCGCGCGATCGCGACGATACAGCGCGAGCATGGCGAACGCCGAAACCGGCGCATGGCGCGCTGGAAATACACGATTCGCCGCATCGGACTCGCCGCGGTCAAAGAGACTCTGCGCGAACGCTTTGGAATCGCGCTGGCCGAGGCGGAACCGGACCCGCTGCCGCCGGTGCGCGATCATTTGGGATGGCATCCGGAAGCTGGCGAGGGCGATCATCTTTACGCGGGGATCATGATTCCCAACGGACGCGTGCGCGACGAGTCGAAGTCTCGCTATCGGAGCGCGATCCGCCGCATCGTCGCGGAGCTGGCGGAAATCGGCGTGCGCGTCACGCCCAACCAGCATCTGCTGCTGGCGCACGTTCCGGCCGCGCGTCGCGAGTGGATCGAGCGGACGCTCGCCGATCATGGCGTGCCTTTCGACGGCGAAGTGCCACAGATCCGGCGGCTCGCGATGGCATGTCCGGCCAAGCCGACCTGCGGCCTCGCGATGACGCATGCCGAGCTGGTTCTGCCGCGCTATCTTGCGGAACTGGAGGCGGCGGGGCTCGGAGACGTTGACGTGATAATCCGGATGGCTGGATGCCCCAACAGTTGCTCGCGCCCGCCCACGGCCGAGATTGGGATAATCGGCTATGGCAAAAATGATTACGTCTTGATGGTGGGCGGCGCCCGTGACGGCAGCCGGCTCGCGAGGGTGCTCTATCCTCGGCTCGGCGAGAGCGAATTGATCGAAGCGCTAAAGAACCTGCTGAGGGCGATCCGCGATCGCAACCCGCATCGCCTGTCCGCCGGCGATTACCTCGATCAGACGCCCGACGCGGAGCTCAAGGCGCATCACGCGGGTTGACCCGCGGGTCGCAGGTCAAGCTCGACGAGTCCCCTGCTGAAAAATCGAGGGAGCATAGAGACATCGCGTGAAAATTGTCCGATATGGCCACGACGGTCGCGAGCGATACGGTGCGCTCGAAGGCGACAGGATTGAGCCAATGGAAGGGGGGCTCGACGCGCTTAAGAGAGCGTCGCGGGCCAAATCGATTCCGCTCGCCACGGTCCGGCTACTCGCGCCCGTAACACCGAGCAAGATTGTCGCCGCCGCATTGAACTACCGCGAATTCGTACAAGACCTGAAAACCGAGCCGCCCAAGGAACCGCTGCTATTCCTCAAACCGTCAACCGCGGTGATCGGACCCAATGACGCGATAGTCTATCCGCGGCAAACGCAGGAGCTGTTCTACGAAGGCGAACTGGCGATCGTGATCGCGCGCAGAGCCTGCAGGGTTCCGCAGTTTGAAGCGCGACGATACGTACTCGGTTACACCTGCATGAACGACGTCACCGCGGCTGACTTGCAAAGTCGCGATCGCGAATTCACTCGCAGCAAGAGTTTCGACACCTTCGCGCCGCTGGGCCCCGTCATTGAGACCGCTATCGAAAATCCCGATGATCTCGCGCTCACGACCAAACACAACGGAATGCTTCGTCAGAATACCCGCACGTCGAACCTGATTTTCAAGTGCGACTTCCTGGTCAGCTTCATTTCGCACATCATGACGCTGCTGCCCGGTGACGTGATTTCGACCGGCACGCCGCCGGGAGTGGGTCAGATCAAGCCTGGAGATGTAATCGAAATCGAGCTTGAAGGAATCGGACGGTTGACCAACACTGTCGCTGCGATGGAATAAGTCGATGAGATTTTCGCCAGCTACAGGTCACCTGCGACCTTTATCTAGACGTTGACGGTGCTCATGTCGTGATAACGTCCGCCGGCGGCAAAGCCCTTGGGCGCGACTTCCTCGATGCGGGCGAGATCGCTTTTCGACAGCTGGATTTTGGCCGCCGCAACATTCTCTTCGAGATAGGTACGACGCTTGGTGCCGGGAATCGGGACCATGTCGCGGCCCTGCGCGAGCACCCACGCGAGCGCGAGCTGACTCGGCGTAATTCCCTTCTCGCTGGCGATTTCCTTGATGCGATCGACGACCTTGAGATTCCTTTGCATATTCTCGGCGTCGAAACGCGGCGAGATTTTGCGGCGCATATCGTCGTCGGGCAACTCGCGAATGTTTCCGCTGAGGAAGCCGCGACCGAGCGGGCTGAATGGGACAAATCCGATGCGGAGCTCGCGCAGAGTCGGAATCACTTCGTCTTCGTAGTCGCGGGTCCAGAGCGAGTATTCCGACTGTAGAGCGCTGATAGGATGCG
>CAWCTG010000015.1:0-6665 GCA_963798375.1 Binataceae bacterium (SeqCode) | reverse complement strand
ACCCTAAGGTCGGACGGCTGATTCGGCTTAGCGATCTGTCGAACCAGACTCGTCTAGGCGATTGTCGAAGGCCGACCGCCGGGTTCAGATCCTCTTTTTGGTAGCGACAAGCGTCAGGATCGCAGGCTAGCCTGAATTTTTACCGAGTCGATGATGAAACGGCGGTGTTCGCGCGTCACGACGCCTTCAGCAACGAGACTCTTGAGGCACTCGCTCACTTTCGGCCGCGAGGACTCCACTAGGTCCGCTATGTCCTGACCGCTTAGACCCAGATCTATGATCATCGCGTGGTCGTCTCGCTGACCGAACTTGCGGCCGAGGTCGAGCAAGGCGAGCATGATTTTCTCTCGAACGGTTTGACTGAGAAAGTTTGAATGGCGCTCCAGAAGCGTCCACCATCGGCCGACCGTCAAATTGAGCGCCTCGTTGAACTCGCGGAATGGAATGCCAACGATGCCCTCCACGAGCGCGGTTGGGCTTATTAACCCGATTTGACAATCCGTGAACGTCTCGCAGGTGAGTTTATGATGAATATCGGGCAATAATGACGGAATCTCGATCACGTCGCCGGGTCCCAGCACCTCGAGCAGATTGCGTTCCCCTTTTCGATTGAGGCAGATAAGCCGGGCGATTCCCGAGAGCACGATGTATACGGCTTCATCTGATTCCCCCTCCTTATAGACGATCGAGTGTCCGGAAAACTGCCGAATCCTCATCCTGGCACGCAAGGCTTCCAATTTGCGTAAGGAAAGACCCGCCAGCCCTTTCAATTTCCCTAAATCTTGAGCGCTGACTGCGCGAGGTTGAGGAGGCCTGGCCCCCCTTTGCCTGATATATCTGCCCTGTGACGAGCGTGGTGCCATGGGTAGGAGAATTGAAGCGATCTAGGTGTCCCTTAAGTCTAACTTGCGCCCGTCGAATCGCAGCCGTCGAGCGCAGTCGCCGGATGTAACGACAATCGGTGCGAGAAAACAACGGAGGATTTGTTCCTTTTGTAACAGAATCGGCCTTGAACGTAACTTTATTTGGCCTAGAACATGCTCCAAGTTCAGGCTTATCCGTTGTAAGCGCCAACGGTGTATACGCCCGATCCTGGGCGGTGCGATTTTGAATGAGAAAAGAGCTTCCCGCGAAACAGACCTCGACAGACTAAGCCGACTCAAGGTTTTGTCGTGGCTTTCTCCGTCTGAGCTTAAACTTCTGGCAAGTGCGCTCTCGCTTTCCAACTACAAACGACACGCGCTAATTCTGCGCGACGTTGCGCAGGCCCAAGGTGCTCACATTCTGTTGGCAGGAATTGCGCGCATCACCTGCCGCAACGCGCGCAACGAGCGTGTCACGGTGGCGATGCTGGCGCCGGGACCGATTCCGGAATTCCCAGCGCTGCCGCTCAGTCAGTCTGGTTTTCAATGCGAGGCTTACAACGATTGCCGCGTTGGAACTGTGAGCTGGGCTGACTTCGGCGGCATTACCCCAAATGCTCCCGAGTCCGCCTTCAAGCAATTTCACAGCAACGATTTGAAGCAGTGGTACCGCCTCCTGCTGCGCAGCTCGAGTTTTCTGAACCTTGGCCTGCACGAACGAATAGCCATCGCGCTGCTGGAGCTGTGCTCGGACTTTGGAGTCGAGGAATCGCGCGGCACGCTGCTGCGCGTAGCTTTCAGCCATAAGGACATCGCCAACCTGGTCGGCGCCTCGCGGCCAAGAGTAACCGAGCATCTGGCGCGATTGGAGCGCGAAAAGTTCATGATGCGCCAGGGACGACAGATGGTTGTGCAGGTCGCCAAGCTTCTCGATTCCATGAATGCTCGGGCCGGCGCGCATGTTTTGCGAGTCGATCCGCGACGTGAATAAGGCGAGCGGTTCGGCGCGAGGTCAGTCTTAGGATGGACCTAGCAAAATCGCATGCGGATAGGGTTTGCCGATTTCTTGCGAATAGAGCCGCGGGAGACGTTCCCCGGGTCCGCGTTTGACTTGGCGAATTTACGGCGAATATCCATGGACCTAGCAAAATCGCGCGCGGATAGGTTTTGCCGGATTCTGGCGATTCGCGCCGCCGCAGGCGTTCTCCGGGTCCATGCGCGATCGCAAATCGCGCGCACACGCGCGCTTTTCGATCGATTCTCCGAGATGTCCGAAAACCCCGACGGACTGGATGGTGGAGCAGAAGGGATTTGAACCCTCGACCCCTACGTTGCGAACGTAGTGCTCTCCCAGCTGAGCTACTGCCCCATTCAAGGCCGCGACGCGATTACTATTGTGAGATAACTGACTTCAAGTAAGCTCGCAACCTTTCGGCCAGATCGGGGCGTTTCAATCCGAAGCCGATTTGCGCCGAGATGAACCCCACGCGATCACCCAGGTCATAGCGGACGCCCTCGAACTCGTAGCCGTAAATCTTGCGGCGCCCCGTCAGCGCCATCAGCGCGTCGGTCAACTGAATTTCGCCTCCAGCGCCCGGCTTACCCGCGGCCAGCAGTTCGAAGATATCGGGCGTCAGCACGTAGCGGCCCATGATTGCGAATTCGCTCGGCGCTTTTTCGGGCGCCGGTTTCTCGACCATCCCACGGAGTTCGTAAGTCCGTTCGGCGACGGCTTTCGGATCGACGATGCCGTACTTCGAGAGCTCGCTGCGCGCGACCTTGAGCAGCGCGACCACCGGCGCGTCACGTGTCTCGGCCACATCCAGGAGCTGGCGCAGGCACGGCCGCGGGCAATCGAAAATGTCGTCGGGGAGCATCACGGCGAACGGTTCATCGCCGACCACCTCGCGCGCTTGCAGCACCGCATGGCCGAGGCCGAGCGGACGTCGCTGTTCGGCGATCGTAATCCTGGCCGGATTGTTGCTGCGTCGGACGAGTTCAAGGATGTCGAGTTTGTCGCGGGCTTCGAGATAGCGCTTGAGTTCCGCGTTGGGCTCGAAGTGATCGGCGACGGTCGTCTTGCCGGGGCTGATGACGAGAATGATTTCCGCGATGCCGGAGGCGACCGCCTCCTCGACGACGACCTGGATCGCCGGCGTATCGACCACCGGCAAAAGTTCCTTGGCGATCACCTTCGACGACGGAAGCATCCGCGTGCCCATCCCGGCCGCGAGAATGACCGCCTTTTTTACTTTCATAGCAATGCGATTTTCCGGGTTGGAGGCGTACTCAGATCTTCTGCTCGCGCGCTTCCTGTGCGGATTTGCATGCGATGCAAAGCGTGGTCACGGGGCGCGCCTTCAGCCGCTCGATCCCGATTTCGCCGCCGCATTCCTCGCATTGCCCGTACGAGCCGTCTTCGATTCGCGCGAATGCCTCGCCGATTTTGCCGAGCAACTTGCGCTCGCGATCGCGCATCCGCAGCAGGAAATTGCGATCCGATTCGAGCGCGGCCCGATCGGTCGGGTCTGCGCAGGCCTCTTCCGACTCGTGGTTCATGGTGCCGACCGCGCGCTCCGATTCCTGGAGAATGTCGCGTTTGCGGCCTTCGAGCAGTTTTCGGAAAAGCTTGAGGTCTCTTTGCCTCACGGTTGAACTGTCCGTCACGAGCTGAGTTTTTGATTCTATCGACGCCCTGCTACCATGTAAAGGTTGCGGGATGAAAACGGCTTATCTCGACGCGTTCTCCGGTCTCAGTGGCGACATGATCGTCGGCGCAATCCTCGATTGCGGTGCGGATTTTGACCAATTCGAGCGCGCGATCAAGTCGGTGCCGATCGCAGGTTATCGGCTCTCGACCCGGCGCAAAATCTCAAGCGGGATCTCGGCGCTTAAGTTCGACGTCGCCGTGACGGAACCGCAGCCGCAGCGTCATTTTGGCGAGATTCGCGCGCTGATCGAGGCATCTCCGCTGGCCGCGACCGTCAGGCATCGCGCGATCTCGATCTTCGAAGTGCTTGCCCAAGCCGAGGCGAAGATTCACAACACGACAGCCGACCTCGTTCATTTTCACGAAGTCGGCGCGGTCGATTCGATCATCGACATCGTTGGCACGGCATGGGGACTCGAGCATCTCGGCGTCGGCGACGTGATCGTATCGGTGCTCCCGATGGGCCGCGGATTCGCGCGCTCGCAGCACGGAGTCATTCCCGTGCCGGCGCCGGCGACGGTGGAGTTGCTGTCGGGATTCCCGGTGAAAATCGGCGACGGTGCGCACGAGATGGTCACGCCGACCGGCGCGGCGGTGGTCCGCGCGCTGGCGCGTCCGGCGGAAATCCCGCTCGCTTTCGAAGTCGAGAAAATCGGCTACGGCGCGGGCACGCGCGAGCTGGAAGATCGGCCCAATGTGTTGCGGCTGATGCTCGGGCGCGAGCGGGCCGCGTTCGACCGCGACGAGATGATCGAGATCTCCGCAAATATCGACGACCTTAGCCCGCAGATTTACGACCATGTTATGCAGCGCCTGTTCGCCGCAGGTGCGCGCGACGTGACGATTACGCCCACGATGATGAAGAAGAGCCGCCCGGCGGTGACCCTGGGCGTGATCGCCGAGGCCGCGCGCCGCGACGCGATCGCGGAGATTATCTTTGCGGAGACCTCGACGATCGGACTGCGCTTTCATGCTGTCGAGCGGCTGAAATTGCATCGCGAGATTCACGAGGTCGAGACGCGATGGGGCAAGGTTCGAGTCAAGACATCGGGCGCGCATGGCCGCGAGCCGACTACGATTTCGCCAGAGTACGATGACTGCCGGCGAATCGCCGCGGAGCACAAAGTAGCGCTGCGCGTCGTGATGGAGGAAGCGCGGGACGCCGCACGAGCGCGCGGCGCGGCGCCTTCTGGCGAAAAATGACTTCCGAACGCCTGCATATCAACGAAATCTTCTACAGCATCCAGGGCGAATCCACGCACGCGGGCCGTCCATGCGTGTTCGTGCGATTAACCGGATGCAACCTGCGATGCAAATGGTGCGACACCGAGTACGCATTCTACGAAGGCCGCCAGATGCCGATTGCCGAGGTCGCCGAAATAATTCGCGGCTACCGGTGCGACCTGGTCGAAGTGACCGGCGGCGAACCTCTGCTGCAGGAGGGCGTGTATCCGCTGACGGCTGCGATGCTCGAATCGGGCCAGACCGTGATGATCGAGACGTCGGGGGCGGTGGACGTCGGCCGGCTCGACCCGCGCGTCATCAAGATCATGGACCTCAAATGTCCGGGCAGCGGCGAATGCGAACGAAATCTTTGGAGCAACCTCGACCACTTGACCCGGCGCGACGAGATCAAATTCGTAGTCGGCGATCGTGCGGATTACGAATGGGCCAGGGACGCAATCGTCGCCCGCGGCCTTGCCCGGCGCGTGGGCGCGCTATTGTTGAGTCCCGTGTTCGGACAACTGGCGCCCGCCACGCTCGCGGCGTGGATGCTCGAGGATCGATTGCCGGCGCGGCTGCAAATGCAGATGCATAAGCAGATCTGGCCGGGCATTTCCCGCGGCGTGTGATCGCGCGCGGGCTGCCGAATTTATCGCGCCGGCGCCGCAGAATGCTGCCGGACGGGATCGCCCGACAGCAATTGCTGCGATTTTCGCAGCGCCGCCTCGGTCTCGCGCAGCAGATCGGCGAACACTTCCGCCGTCGGCTTGATCTCGTGAATCAGTCCCGCACCCTGCCCGGTCGGCATGAATGTGCGATTGGGATCGACGTCGGCGCCGCCGCGTCCCGTATAGTTCATGACTCCGTTGTGCTGCGAAGTCATCGCCTGCATAGGGAACGGCTGAATCTTCGAGGGATCCTTCTCCCACTCGAGCGCATATTCGGTGCGGATGACGCGGCAGGTCTTGCCGGTGTACGCGCGCGTGCGCATGGTGGAATCCTCGTGCGCCTTTACGATCGCGTCGCGGTAGCCCGGCGCCGCCTGCGCCTCGGGCGTTGCGATAAAGCGCGTTCCGATCACGACGCCCTGCGCACCGAGCGTGAGCGCCGCCGCGATCTGTCGTCCGTCGGCGATTCCTCCGGCGGCCAGCACCGGCAGCTTCACCGCGTCGATCATCTGCGGCACCAGCGAGAGCATCCCGATCTCGCCGGTATGTCCGCCGGCCTCGGTGCCTTGCGCGACGACCACGTCGGCGCCGGCCTGCTGCGACTTGACGCCGTGATGCACCTTGCCGCACATCACGACGATCTTCATTCCGTTGTCGTGCATCACCTTGACGAATTCCTGCGGTACCGAAAGTCCGGCGACGAAGACCTTGATCTTTTCCTCGATCATCACGGGTACGTGCGGGCGCATCATGTCGGGAATCGGCGCGAGCAGATCGACGGCGAACGGCTTGTCGGTCAGCTCGCGAGTCTTGCGGATTTCGGCGCGCAGATCGTCGGGGCCGAGCGAAGCGGCGCCGATCACGCCCAGTCCGCCGGCGTTGGAAACCGCGGCCACCAGCTTGTGCATCGCGACACCGCCCATCCCGGCGAGCAGAATCGGATACTTGATTCCAAAGTAATCGCAAATCGGCGTCTACAGCATCGAACTTCTCCAATAGTGAGCCGTCTATGCGACTGGCTCCTGGTGACATCTTTAATCTGGCCGGTAAGGCGCGATCAAGCGCGTCTGTGGCCCCGCAGCAGGTCCCGACCTGAATTGTTGAAGAGCCAATCCCAGTACGCGTCGGCGAACAGCCCATCTCTCCACCGTCTCATCGTGGCCGCAGCTCCCGAATCTTCGGAGTATGAGCGGTTGCTTT
>CAWCTG010000014.1:0-31876 GCA_963798375.1 Binataceae bacterium (SeqCode) | reverse complement strand
CCCCCTATCTTTGCCCATGACAATAGCGTAATATCATTTTCCAACGCTCGGATTGTTCCTTTCTTTAAGCCCGGGAATTAGCCCGGGTTTTCTGTACGAGAGCTTCCCAGCAAATACTTACGGAGGGGCAAAAATGCCCAGCAAATTGTACGTAGGCAATCTGGCCTACTCGGTGTCCAACAGCGACCTGGAAGAACTGTTTTCACAAGCAGGCCAGGTTCAGAGCGTGGCGGTGATCACGGATAAATTTTCCGGCCAATCGAAGGGTTTCGGCTTTGTCGAGATGGCGAATGCGGAAGATGCTTCCAAGGCAATACAGACCCTGAATGATACGGATCTGAAGGGCAGGAACATCAAGGTTAGCGAGGCCAAGCCCCGCGAATCCAGCTTCGGCGGCGGCGGCGGTGGTGGCAACCGGCGCGGCGGTGGCGAGAATCGCGGCGGCGGAGGCGGCGGCCGCTGGTAAATTAATCTGAGACTGAGCGGGCACGCGATGCCCGCTCAGTCGTTTTGAGGGGTCGCGGAAACTCCGAGTCCCGCCGCCTCTGGCAATCTTCAACTGTCTTAGAACTCCCGTCCTGGGAGACCTATAGACCCTCGCACGTCACACGAGGAGGCCCGGTGCCCAGAATATATGTAGGAAATCTCGCCGAGTCGGTCACGCGCGATGCTCTGTGCGCGCTATTCTCCAAAATCGGCCCGGTGGGCGGCGCGTTGGTGATCACCGACAAGCTCACCGGCAAATCGCGGGGATTTGGCTTCGTGGAAATGCGCGAAGTTGACGACGCGATTAACGCCGCTGTCTTCTTCAGCGGCGCCGAACTTGACGGCCGCAAAATTCACGTCGATCCATACCGTCCCCACGAACCCGGCGCTCAAAAATATCGCGGCGAACGCAAGCGGCGCGCTCCCGTCAAACGTAGCGCCAGCAATGGTACTGCCTAGCTCGGACCGGCGGGGCGAGCGGAACAGTGAAAAAGTGAAAAGTGAAAAGTGAAAGATTCAATCGGGAGACGATATGCGCGATGAAGGGTTGACGCCGTGGAGATCCCACGACTGGAAGGTCCGTACGATCGAATCGATTGCTCCGGGAGGCGGTTCACGGCTCGCCTTTACCTGCAGGAGTTGCGGCAGGGTGTTCAATCAAACGACGATCAACAGCCGGACCTGGGCGGTTGATGCGAGCGGGGTTGCGCTGTCCGATACGGTTACGACGCGATGGCTCACGGAAACCTGCCCGCGATGCCCGGCGGAGGGCGACGAGAACGACCGCAAGCAATTCAAGAACGGCCCGGCGCTGCAAACTTAGAATATTTTCCCAAACGATGCCGCGATTGAAATTGACAATCCGGGCAGTCGCGCTTGGAGCGCTGATTTCATGCGCGATCGCTGCTTCCGCCGCCGCGCAAGCCGTGGCCGATGCGTCGGTTGCGCCCGATGCCATGGGGTCGGTGAAGTCCGTCGTCGATCAGACGATCGTCGTTTTCAAGGACAATAATATTGCGCCGGCCGAGCGGGAGCTGAAACTTCGCGCGATTGCCGAGCGCCACTTCGATTTCCAGGAGATGGCTCAATCGGCGATCGGCTATCATTGGCGCGCTTTCACGCCCGCGCAGAAGAGCGAGTTCGTGCCCTTGTTCACCGCCTTCATCGAGGACGCGTATTTGTCGCGGATCGAATCGTATTCGGTCGAGAAGGTTAACGAGCAGATCAGATCCTCGATCATTCAATTCACCAAGCAGACGAACGACAACGACAGCCCCGGCTACGCCGAGGTCTTCAGCATCGTCGTGTTGAAGGATCAAAATGATCCGATTCCCGTCAACTACCTGATGCGCCGCGACGCAAATGAGTGGAAGATTTACGACATCACGATTGACGCGATCAGCGTAATCGCCAACTACCGCAACCAGTTCAATCGCGTGCTGAACAGCGACGGCTACGACAAACTCGTCAGCATCATCCGCGATAAAGCCGCGGCCTCCAGCAACATAACAATTAACGCAACAGCCGCAGTCGCGCGCGCGCGGATTTTCGAGGCTGCTTGATCTCAAACCGCACACATTCTACGCTTTCGTAAGGAAAGATACGTAAAGCCATGCAGATTTCAGCCGAAATTTCGCAAGCCACTAAGCGCCTGCTCGAACGCTATTCGCGCGCTCATGGGGTGAAGAAACAGTTCCTGATCGAGAGCGCACTGCTTCATCACATCCAGGCACTGGAGGAGCTTCCGGCCAGCGTTATCGTTCCGCCGCGTCTGGTTGTGAGTGCAGCTAGCGGCCGAAAGCTCGCGGAGTTGGTCGGCAAGCGGCAAGAGCCAACGATTCAGCTCGTGGAGCTGATGCGCGGTGCCGATTGCATAGGTTCAGGGCCTTAGCACCGACATGGCGAAGTGACGCGCACCGTCGCGCGCCCATCTAGTCCGGGATTGGCAGGCGAATCGGGCCGGCGCGGCGCGAATGCAGCCGAGCGTGCTGGCGCCGGGTCGAAAGTCGCCGCCGACGGCGCTATAAAGGGGCCTGTCCCTTCAATTTGCCGGACGCCTCGAGTTTAACCCGATGAACATCCACGACATTCAGACCCCGGCGCTGCTCGCAGATGCCGACGCCCTCGAACATAATCTCAAGACCATGGCGGCTGCCGTCCCGGGGCCGCGGCTGCGCCCGCACGTCAAGGCCCACAAATGTACAGCGCTTGCCAAGATGCAGGCACGCGCCGGCCATAAGAGCTTCACCTGCGCCACGATCCGCGAGATCGAAGGGATGGCGGCGGCCGGACTCGGCGACGATCTCCTGCTCGCCAACGAAGTGCTCGATGCGCGCCGCTTGGCGGCCGTCAAGGCACGCGTCACGGTGGCCGTCGATTCCGCGCCCACTATTCTCGCCGCCGCGGAGGCCGGGATAAGGGAAGTTCTCATTGACGTGAATGTCGGCTTGCCGCGATGCGGTTGTGCTCCTGGCGATGCGGGGCGGCTCGCGGACCTGGCGCGCGGCAAAGGTCTCAAAGTCCGCGGTGTGATGGGCTACGAAGGACACGTTGTGGGCCTCGACGATCGAACGACTCGTGAGAAGCTGACTGCGGATGCGATGGAGTTGCTGCTACAGAGCCACCGGGCCGCTGGCGGCGACACAATATCGGCCGGCGGCACCGGGACCTACGACATCAACGTCTGGGCAAATGAAATCCAGGCCGGCTCCTACGTTCTGATGGACACTGCTTACGCCAAACTGGGCCTTCCCTTTCGTCAGGGGCTTACCGTGCTGGCCACGGTCATCTCGGTCTCATCCTCATACGCGGTAGGGGATTGCGGGTTGAAGGCGCTTGGAATGGATCATGGCAACCCGTCGATCGACGGCGGTCATCAAGTGTTGTTCGTGTCCGACGAGCACGTCACTTTCGTGCCTTCCTCACCGGTCAGGCCGGGCGACCGGATTCGCGTCATGCCGGCCCACATCGATCCGACCATCGCCTATCACGAGCGGATGCATCTGGTCCGCGGCGAAGAGATCCTCGAAACCTGGCCGATCGATCTGCGTGGATGGTAGCGGTGTCTCCGTTCGCGCCGGATCAGCTTTTCAGGAACCACCGCCGATGGCGCCACACATAAATGATCAGGAACGGCCCGAAGGTCAGCGAGAATAGATTGATCATCACTTCGACCGCCATCGCACCATCAATCGACGCATACTTTCCGTTTTCGAGGTCGTAGAGGACGTCGAGCAGCCCGAGGTAAACGAACGAGCTGCCCGCGATCAGTCCCCATAGCAGCGCACGTTGGTCCCGCCGTGCAAGCATCAACGCGCAGGCCGACGCCGCGATCGCAAGCCACGCATCGGCGGCTGGAAACGCGCGCTCGAAAGCAATGTAGGCGGCCTCGCTGCTGGTCTGCACCGCGCCCGAGGTGAAGAAGGTCGCCCAGTACAGCACAGTGGCGGCGACGCTTATCCAAAGCATCACAGTCACCGCGCGCAATGCCGCAGGCGCATCCGCCCCGGTCTCACTGCTGCCGATCTGCGGCGCTTGAGCTCGCATGGCTATCAGAAGTGCGGTGGCCGCAGATCATTCATCGGCTGCCAGCGCCGGTATAATCTATGCGACAGCACGGCGTTGCTACAATCGTGTCTTTTGCCCGGCGGCACGGCGAAGTGAGGTTACGCGATGATTTTGAAAGTTGCCCGTCTCGGATTCCCGTCGCTGAGGACCGAAGCCAGTCCGGTGCCGGCCGATCGAATCAAAACCCGCGAGTTTCAGCGCCTGATCGACGACATGATCGAGACGATGTACGAGTACAACGGCGTCGGGCTGGCCGCCCCGCAGGTACATCTTCCGATTCAACTGGCGGTGCTCGAAGTCCACGACCATCCGCGCTATCCCGACATGCCGGACGTGCCGCTTACGGTCCTGATCAACCCCGTGGTAACGATTCTCGACCGGACATTGGTCGAAGAGTGGGAGGGATGCCTGAGCGTGCCCGATCTGCGGGGGCGGGTGCCGCGATTCAAGCATCTCCGCGTGACGGCGCTCGGGCGCGATGCCGAGATGGCAGAAATTGTCGCGTCGGATTTCCACGCGCGGGTGATACAGCATGAGACCGACCATCTGAAGGGCGAAGTTTACCTGGACAGGATGCCAGATATGCGGGCGCTGGGGTTTCTCCAGGAATGGCAGCGCTTCATGCTGAAGCCGGAGAAGCAGGAGGAGTGAGAGGGCGCGGCGCGTGCCTACTTGGGGGGCGGAGGAATCTCTGGCATCTTGCCGGTGGCCTTGAACGACGCGATCGCCTTGCGCATCTCTTCGTTCTGTGCGGCGAGAATGTTTTGCTCGCCCTGGACTTTCGCGAGCTCCGCTTTTAGCTGCTCGTTTTCGTTTTGAAGCTTGAGCAGCTCGGCATTGAGTTGCGAGGTCTGCTGGGTCTGCTCCTCGATGCGCGTGCGATAACTGCTCGAATAGAGAAAGAACACGAGAGCGGCGACTATCGCGACGATCAATCCGCCTATGAGCAATCGTGCCATCTATGCACCCTTTCCCCGGAGTCGCGACCTGATTTTGCAAGTGTGCGCTTCGGACAGATTAGCCGATCGGCGCGCGAAAAAAACTGAATTGACTTCCCTGGTCAGCCGTCCCTAAAATGCCGTGGTTCGCACTTCTGGTCGGGGCGCCATTTGCACTACATTGAGAACTATGCACGACACCCCGGCGGCAATGAACGTGGGGGTCGCTGAATTTCGCACACCGGCTAAAGCAGGCTTTTTTGCATGATAGAGGTCCAGGAGCTAACCAAGTATTTCGGCGCCACGCTTGCCGTAGACGACGTTTCGTTCAAGGTCGAGAAGGGCGAGATCATCGGATTGCTGGGCCCCAACGGCTCGGGCAAGACGACGATCATGCGGGTTTTGACGGGATTCTTCCCGGCCACTTCGGGACGCGCGCTAATCGGCGGCCTCGACGTCGCGGAGCATTCGCTCGAAACGCGCCGCCGCGTCGGCTACCTGCCGGAAAACATGGTGCTGTATCCGGATCTCAGCGTCGATGCGCTGCTCGAGTTCGGCGCGCGCGTGCGCGAGATCGATCCCAGGACGACGCGCGATCGAATTGAATATTCGCTCGATACGTGCGGGCTCAAGGACGTGCGGCGCAAGCTTATCGGCAAGCTCTCGAAGGGCTATCGGCAGCGTGTGGGAATCGCGCAGGCAATCCTCAGCGATCCCGAGGTGCTGATTCTCGACGAGCCGACGGTCGGACTCGATCCGCGGCAGGTGGTCGAAATCCGCGACCTGATACGTTCGCTGGCCGGGCACTCGACGGTGCTGCTGTCGACGCACATACTGCCCGAGGTCAACATGACGTGCCGCCGCGTCGTGATTATCGACCGCGGAAGAATCGTCGCGCAGGACACGCCCGAGCACCTGACGGCGAAGCTGCAGGGAACCGACCAGACGATGATCACAGTCGGCGGTCCGTCGCCGGCGGTGCGCGAGGCATTGACGGCCGTCAAGTTCGTGCAACGGCTCGAGGATCGTCCGGTCGAAGCCGGCGCGACCGGCGTGTGCTCATTCGTTGCGTACTCGAGCGGCCACGGCGAAGAAGTCCGCGCGGCGCTCGCCGCATGCGTCGTGCAGCACGGATGGAATCTGCTCGAAGTCAAACCGATGGCGCTCAGTCTCGAGGATCTGTTCATGCGGCTGGTCACCAAGGAGGAGCGGGTTTAGGTGCGCCGCGCCCGAAAGTTCAATGTGCGCTGAGGTAGTCGATGTCTAACGGTGCAGGCACGCTGGAAGTCGCGGGAGCCGCCGCCGAGTCGCGCCGCGCCGCGATCCGCGCCGCGGGGACGGGCTTTTCAGCGGGCAGGATGCTCGCGGTGACGCGCAAGGAATTGCGCTCGTACTTCGCCTTTCCGCTGGTCTATGTGCTGTCGGGCGTGTTCCTGGTTTTGGCGGGATACTATGCGTACACCGACCTGGTTTTCTTCGTCACGATCGCGTTCGCCCGCGATATAATACAGAACTACTGGCAGCTGCTGTTCTCGGATATCCGGCTGTGCCTGCTGCTGACGCTGCCGTTCATCACGATGCGGCTGTTCGCCGAGGAGCGGAAGCTCGGCACGATCGAATTGCTTTACACCTATCCGCTGCGCAACGGTGAAATACTTGGCGGCAAGTATCTCGCGTCGGTCGCGATCTTCATCATGATGCTCGTGCTGACGATGCTCTACCCGGTCTACATTTACAGCATCCACTGGTTTCCGCTGTTTCCGCTTATCGCGGGCTACCTGGGCCTGCTGCTGATCGGATGCGCGTTTATCGCGTGCGGCGTGTTCATTTCGTCGCTGTGCGAAAGCCAGGTGATGGCGGGAATGGGCACCATCACGCTGCTGCTGTTTTTCTGGATTCTCAACTGGAACGAGGCGGCGTTCACCAACTGGTGGCTCGAACTGCTGCGCGCGTTCTCGTTGTTCGATCAGTTCGGCAGCTTCGCCAAAGGCGTGATCGATCTCGATCACGTTACTTACTTCGTCTTTTTCATCGTCTTTTTTCTGTTTCTCACGCAGCGCTCGATGGAGGCACGCAAGTGGACCGGCCGGCGCTAAAGAAATCGCCCTCGGCCGAGCGCCGATCGATCTGGATTAACTACGCGGTGCTGTTTTACACCGTGATCGCATTCGGCGCCGTGCTGTTCGCCGCCAATGCGATAATCTCCACTCGCAACATCCGATGGGACCTGACCCCGTCGAAACGATTTTCGCTCTCGGATTTCGACAAGCGCGTGCTCGGCGGACTGACGCATGGCGTCAAGGTGATGGCGTTTGTGCGCACCGAGGACCCCGCCTACCTCGAACTCGCGGATTTGTTGTTCCAGGCGGCCGCGTTCACGCCGCGCCTGACCTACCAGGTGATCGACGTCAACAAGGCACCCGGGCTGGCGCGCGAGTACGGCGTGTCAAGTTACGGCGAGGTGATCGTGGAATCGCAGGGGCGGCGCCGCGACTTCGACAACGCGCGCTCCGACGAGCTGATCCCGGCGATCCTGCAAGTATCGTCGGAGGCCAACAAGCACATCTATTTCACGATTGGGCACGGCGAGCGCGACCTGTTCGATTCCGATCGCAGCCTGGGCTACTCGCAATGGCGCGGGCTGCTCGAACAGAACAACTATCAGATCGATAACGTGTCGCTGTTCGCCAGCGGCGTGCCCGAGGACGCCAAAGTGGTCGTGTCGCTTGGGCCGCGCAAGGATTTCCTGCCCGAAGAATTGGCGGCGCTGGCCAGGTATCTGAGTCACGGCGGACACTACATCGCGATCATCGATCCTTTCGGATCGCCGACGCTGGTCGAGTTCCTGAAAAAGTACTACCTTGATTTTATTCCGCAGGTCGTCGTCGATCCCGCGTACCGCCTGACCGCCGGCGAAATCCTGACCACGCAGATTCCGCTGCGCTCGGAAGAAAATCCGATGAGCCGCTCGATGGCCGCGCCGGCGGTCTTCTCTTTGGGGCGCGGCGTGATGATAACCGGTGCGGCCGGCGCCAGCGCGCCCGATGACTTGAGGATCGCGCAAGCGGACAAGTTCCTCTCGTCGTCGCATGAGAGCTGGGCGTCGAACGATCCCAATGCATTGACGACCGGAATCACCGAGTACCAGGCGGGTCGCGATATCAAGGGGCCGATTCCGGTGGCCTCCGAAATTGACTTCGCTCCGGCGTCGAATCCGCACATCCCGATAACGCAGATGACGCGGCTGGTGGGGATCGGCAGCTCGGCCTTCGCGTCGAACCAGTTTATCGAGATGCTGGGGAATCGCGACCTCGCGGTGAGCCTGATCAATGAGTTGGCGGGCGACGAGATGCTGATCGCGAGCCGCGAACGGCTCAACAAAAGCGAAACCGCCGCCTTCTATATCAGCGATCAAGAGGCGCGTCACATGCTGATTTTCGGGTCGGTCGTCGAACCGGGCATCCTGTTCCTGATCGCAATCACGGTCATGGTGCGCAGGAGGTTTTTTGCGTGAGCGCGCGTCCCGCAATTTTCTACACGATCGTTTTCTTCATCCTGTTGCCGATATATTTCTGGATTCAGCCGAGCGTCGAGCCGCCGACGGCTTTGGAGCAGAAAGAAGAGAGCCTCTTGAAGCTTGGCGGCGGTATCGACGCGATCACCGTTTCGAGCGGATCGGAATCGCTGCGTTTTCAGAAGACCAAAGACGGCAAGCTCTACCAACTCGTCGCGCCGCCGGGAAAATTCGTCCCGCACGACCTGATGGACGCGATGGTGTCGCTGCTGATGAATGCGAAGTCAGTCGAAGTGGTCGCGGAGGATTCAAGCGACCTCGCGCAGTTCGGACTCGACCATCCGAAGTCCGTGATAACCGTCGAGGCGCCCGGCCAGCCGCAGCCGATCAAGCTCGCGTTCGGCAATGAGAACCCCACGCATACCGCAATCTACGCGCAGGTCGAGGGAATCCCGAAAGTGTTTCTGCTCGGCGAGAACATTGAGTACTACCAATCGCTGATGTTCCAGTGGATCGAGGGCAAGCAGGGCAAGAACGCCTAGCAGGCTGTTGATGAAAGGTTAAATCACAAACTTCGCTGGGTATCGCTACTCGGGGTTCACCAAGGTCAGCATTGTAGCCTGTGGCCGATCGTGTCCGCGCATCTTCCGCTTCCTCCTCAACCTCAAACCAGATCGCTTCCTTCCACTATACAGATGTAAAACGATCCGTCGATCCGGTCGGCGAGGATTTTCAAAAGCCTGCTAGAGAGAACTCACGGCGGCGCGTTCGATGAGTCGAACGAGGTGACGGCGGAAATGCCCGCTTGACGTTGCGCCGGTGTCATGTCGGGGGACTTCACGATGTAGACTATGTGCTCCACGTCGTTGGCGATCCAGGCGAAGGATCCTCTGCCGAACCGGTAGTAGTCGATCTCGTCCATCGCTCCGAATCGTGGACAGCCGCCTGATTTCATTTCCATCAACAATTCGCTATCGCCCACGGTGATTGGCGTGAAGCTCCCCGACGGGCACACTAGCTGGGACACTGCCTTCATCGAATCGAGGTACTGCTGTGTCGTCCTGAGTTTGAGGATGACCGTGTGTTGCCATGAATTCGTCGCAGCCCCGCCGGTTTCCTCATACTGAAAGCTCTCAGTCCACTGATTCGGATCCTTTTGTGAAGGCTTGTGCCAGGTCATCTGCAACACCTTCCCCGGAACGTATGCGGTCCGACCCACAAAGACCCAACTCTGAGGGTCCGGCAGTTGCGCTGGCGCCGGATGGGCTGTGTTCGGGACGAAAGGCGTGTCTATCTTATCCGTGGTGGCCGAGCAGCTCGCGACTATCAGGGCCAGCATCCCAACTAGCGCGCCTGACCGCGGCCGGTTCCCCCTGTTGTCATTCATCGACGGGTCAGTTTCCTCCTCCGCCTCGGTGTAGGCTGTTGAATCGACTTTTTCAACACCCTGCTAGGGCAAGAGCGCGATTCCCTTTTCATCCAGCAGACGCTCCAGCGCGTGCAGGAAATGCTCGTAGTACTCGCCGCGATCGGAAGTGCCGTCGCGGGCGCGGATTCGGTCTGACGCGCCGACTTCGGCAATCAGGCGCTCGCGAAATTCATCCCAGCTGAAATGCCCGGCCTCGGAAAGTTTTAGCGCGATCGCAAATGCGCGCGCTTCCCACGGCGCGCTGAACACGTGATCGGCGTCAAGGCGCGCCGCCTCGATCAAGTTGTTCAGCGCTTTCGTTGCGGTGCTCATGCGCGCGCCCGACCGGAGTCGCCGCGCCGGCTCGTCGGCGCAGAAATCTTCGCCACTCCGACCATCGAGTCTCGCGTCACGATCGCGGCGAGCGCGTCTTCGCTCATCCGCTCGGTTCCCTTCGGGCGCTCGGGGACGACGAGGTATCGAATCTCCGCGCTCGAGTCCCACACCCGGACTTCGACATCGGGTGCCAGCTCGAGTCCGAAATCCTTGAGCACGCCGCGCGGATCGCTGACGGCTCGCGACCGATACGCGAAGCTCTTGTACCAGACCGGCGGCAAACCCAGCATCGGCCACGGGTAGCATGAGCACAGAGTGCATACGACGAGATTGTGGACACGATCGGTGTTCTCTACCGCGACCAGATGGTTGCCCTCGGGACCCGCAAATCCCAGCTCCGCCACGGCGCAGGTCGCGTTCGCCAGCAGGCGTTTTCGATACTCGGGATCGGTCCATGCTTTCGCGACGACGCGGGCGCCATTGCGCGGACCGACGCGGTTCTCGTAGGTATCGACGATTGCGTCGATCGCGGCCGGATCGACGAGGCCCTTCTCCGTCAGGAGCGCTTCCAGAGCCTTCACGCGCGTGGCCGGTCCGGTGTCGTCGGTGTTATGATGATCTCCGCTCATTTTTTCAGTGTCTATCCGGATGGTGTGCTGTTTTGTGTTTCGTGGTTTGTCGCTTCGAGTTCGACGCGATCGGTTCCAGGTAGTCTTCCCACAAATCTATATACACCCGCTCGCGGCTGTTCACCGGCTTGCCCCACAGTTCGCGTGCGTCGAAGGCGACCGAATAACAATGTTGCGGCTTGGTCCCCGCGTGATGCGCGTTGGTGTCGGGAAAGACGAACACTCCCCAGTCTCGCGCTATGACTCCGGCTCTGCCGCGCACGTAACGCGGCAAACGCGTGTGTCCGGAAGGATTCAGGTTGCGTGCGCGCACGCGAGCGCCTTTGGCAAAGCGGGCGCGCGGCGGCTTCGATCCGGTTTTGTCTTTAACCGGAGCCGGGCCCCGAGTCGCGACGGCGCTCGCGATCAGAGCCGGGTCGATCGCGGCATCTTCCCTGGCGAGCAGTTCTTCGCGGGTCACGACGCGACGCTCGACGAGCAAAGTCTCAACCGCCGCGAGCCATCGTTCGTAATAGCTCGACGCGAGGTAGCGCGCGGGCGCAATCCGCTCGATCGCGTGACGGAACTCATCGGGATTGATCCGCGCCACGCGTATCGCGGCGGCCGCCAAGGCATACACTCGCCCTTCCCAGGCGGCGTGAAAGACGGGTTCGTTCTGTTCGCGGACGACCGGCCCAAAACCGTCCATCCCGCCCATGTCATGTACGCCGTTCATCGCGACTCCATTTCTTTCGACCGCCTTGCCGAGATTATCGCGGACGCTCGCGGTTGCGAGCAAGCGCGCGCAGGGCCAGGACCATCATGCGTGCTGCTCTCCTCCGTCACCCCTTCTAACGGGGCCCTTCGAGTACTCAGGGTAAACTCCACCCGCATCTTTGTTTTAATACTGGGTGCAGGGGTCACCCCTGCTCGGGTGGCGCTGAAGATCGCGCAGGCTGGATGGTAATTCAACTCTTGTTATGTCTTGTATTGTCCTGATAGCCTATGAACCTCCGATGGAAACCGACCGCCAATCTCGTCAACCGCAAGCTCCCTGGCCTTTCGATCTTCGGGTCTTCGCTGCCATGGCCGGGTTATGGGCGCTGTGTCTGGCGCTGAGGGCGTTCGTTCACATCGGCGATTTCGACGTCGTCGATCCGATCGAGACTATTGTCGCCGGCATGCGACTGCGCGGCGACGACGCGCGTCTGGTGCTGATCGTCGAGGCGGGAATATTCGCGGCGATGGCGATCGGAATTTTTGCGCGTCGGCGATGGGGCCTGTTGCTCGCGCTTTTCTACATGGTCCAGGTCGTGATGAGCCATCTCGCGTTCGTGATAGCGTACCTGCCGTTTCGATCGGAATGGATGAACGTGCGCGCGACCGCGTCGCAGGGGCCGATGATGGTGTTCATCACGCTGTACCTTTGGATTCGCGCGTGCGACTTGATCTTCGATTCGCGTTCGACAGCCGCCGATGCGCGCGCGCCGCAATCGTCAGACGCGAGTCATCGAGCGGCAGCTTGCGCGGATTCCGGCGCCGGCGATGCCGCCGCTATGGCAAAATGAGCATCTGATTGGTGGCGACGGCAGGAGTCGGTCTATCCCGCCTCTACGAGATCACTGGAAGGCGGCTTTTTAGTCCCAGACCGCAATTCGCTGCAACTCCACGCGCATATCTTGATGCGTGTCATGTCTCTGACCGAACAATTCCACGACCACATCCGTTGGAAGGACGCCTTGCGGCACGTCTCCGTGAATATCAGGCAAGTCCCATGGCTTATCATCCACCTCCGTTATCGACTGAAATGGGCTCGCTATGAGGAAAACTTTAACCCGAGCGACGACCGCCTTCTCATGGTCTTCAAATTCTCCAAGGAAGCAGCTCAGATTGTCCCCGCCGTAAATCTTGCCGTCCTTCAGGAACATGACTCCGTAGCCGGGTTTCGTGTCCGCGTCCAATCCTTCGTATCGCACGATGTAGAAGCCATCGAATCGTGTTGGCATTTTAGTCTCCTCAATTTTCCACAGACTCTCAGTTGCGGATATCGAATTGGTGGCGACGGTAGGAGTCGAACCTACGACACTGCGGATATGAGCCGCATGCTCTGACCAACTGAGCTACGTCGCCACCGGGAATCGTCAAATGTAGCGTGAGCGCGCAAGGCGCGAAAGACCGCGCGCGATTCGTTCAGCGCAGCGGGATGCTGCGGGTCTTGACGGCGCGATGCCCGCGCTGGACCTGGTAGAGCACGCCCTCGGTGAACTCGACGCAGGTCAGCTTGCCGCCGTACACCAGGCCGGTGTCGATGCCGAGTTTGTAGGGCAGGTCGATCATCACGCCGCGCATCGGAGTATGGCCGAACACAACGGTCGCGTCGATTTTGTGCGGATTGAAAATGAACTCCTGCCGAATCCACAGCACGTCTTCGGCCTGCTGCTCCTCGAGCTGGCGGCTTGGCTCGATGCCGGCGTGCACGAACAAGTAGGGCGGGCGCAGATAGCTGGTGGCGAGGCGGCTCATGAAGTCGAGGTGCGCGTCGGGCAGCCGCGCGAAGGCGTCCTCGAGGTCTTCTTCGTGCACGCCGTAGCTGTCGAGCGTCGCGATGCCGCCGTTGAACAGGAACGACTCGCCGTAATTTCCCGGCATGCCGAGGAACGACAGCATCATGTCCTCATGATTGCCCTTCAGGAACACGCATTCCGCATGGCCGCGTTCGAGGTCCAGCGCGAGCTCGATAACGTCGCGCGCCGCCGGGCCGCGATCGACGTAGTCGCCGACGAATACCACGGTGTCGCCGGCGGCCGGCGCGATCGCCTTGAGAATCGCGCTCAGTTCGTCGGGGCATCCGTGGATATCGCCGATCGCGAACAGGCGTCCTTCGGGTTTCGGTTTTCGGTTGGCCGTCATCGCGAGTCTGGCGTCAGTCGGCGCGTTTGCAGCCGCCGTTGTGGAGCAAATCGATCAACGACTTGCGGTCTTCAATTATACGACGGGCGGCGCTGTAAGGATTCAGTTTGCCCGCGCGAATCTCGTCGAGCACGCCCTGTGCGCCACCGTCGGCGACGGCGCGTGCGGCGCGCTCCTCCAGTTCCGCCGACAGAACCTCCACGAACTCGCGGGTGCGGCGCTCGGACTCGCGCGCCGAATCGACATGTGCGCGCAGGTATTCGCCGTGCTTCGCAATCGCGCTGACAACCGCGTCGACACCTTTATCGATTGCGGCCTGCGTGAGCAGCACCGGCGGCCGCCATCCGTCGCCGGAGCGCAGATGCACGCCAAGTTCCAGCTCGGCCTTGACCCGGTCGGCGCCTTCGCGGTCGGCCTTGTTGACGACGAAGACGTCGGCGATTTCGTTCAGCCCGGCCTTCATCACCTGCACGGCGTCGCCGGCCTCGGGCACGGTAACGACGACGGTGGTGTCGGCCAAATCCATTATCGAAAGTTCGGTCTGTCCTACGCCGACGGTCTCGATAATGATCACGTCGCTGCCGTAAGCGTCGAGCAGTTTGACGATTTCGCGCGCCGCGCGGCTCAATCCGCCGTGGCTTCCGCGCGATGCGAGGCTGCGGATGTACACGCCGGCGTCCTTGTAATGGTCGGTCATGCGGACGCGATCGCCAAGTACGGCGCCGCCGGAAAACGGGCTCGACGGATCGATCGCGAGGATGGCAATTTTTTTGCCGAGCGCGCGATACTTTGCGATCAGATGGTTGACGAGCGTCGATTTTCCGGCGCCCGGCGGCCCGGTTATCCCGACCACCTGTGCGCGGCCGGTTTTTGCGTAGATTCGCTCGACGATCGCGCTCGACTCGGGAGCGCGATTCTCGACCATCGTGATCAGCTGAGCCAGCGCGCGCATCTCACCCGCCTCGAAACGCTTGAGCAGCGCGTCCAGCCGCGCGTCTGTGGTCTGGACAGTCGCGGCGGACCGGGCGGAATTGGGTCGGGATTCAGCAGGCATACGAGCTTGTCCACTCATGATAGCGGCTTGCGATCAGGCGGCGCAACAAAACCTCCGCCGGTGAATAGATCGCGCTGCGCGGCATTGTTTTCCTTGCGCCCGCGCTTTAGTCTCAGTTCACGGAATGAAGCTTCCTGACATCTACACTGACTGGAAAATCGTGACCGGCCTCGCGCTGATCCTGCTGGGCGCCGCCAACTGGGGCGTCGGACTGGAACGGACCGAGATTTACAGCCGGATGATCATCGCGCGCACGCAACCGGCCGCCGCAACGGATTATCGGAGTTTCGATGAACTCGATGAGGGCGCGGGTGGCGCCGCGGTCCTCGAACCGCTCACGGCTGAGCAACGGCAGGCGTCGTACGCAACGGCGCGGATGGATTTTTATCACGCGGCGTTTCTGGCGGGTCGCGCGATGGTGTTGCTTGGGCTGCTGGTCACCTTGTTGGGCTTCATCAGCGTGATTCAGCAGGATTCGCGCCGCGCGTTTCGCCGCCCCGAGGACGACGCGCGGCTGCCGCGCGGGCTGCCGGGCGCTCCACGGGCTCCGCAATAGAATTTCTACGATGGTAACGGAGCTATCCGGGCGCGCGTGTGCGAAGATCAATTTGTTCCTGCGCGTGACCGGGCGCCGCGGCGACGGCTATCACGAACTCGACTCGGTGTTTCTGCCGGTCTCGCTCGCTGACGAAATTCGCCTCGAAATCCGCGCCGCCGACGAGCCCTCGGTCACCGTCAAGTGCGACTTGCCGGAACTCGCCAGGAGCCGGAACAATCTGGCGGCACGCGCCGCGCGCTCATTCATGAGCGAATTCGATTTGACCGCCGAAGTGCTGATCGATCTGGAAAAACACATCCCGCTGGGCGCCGGACTCGGCGGCGGATCGAGCGACGCCGCCACGATATTGTGCATGATGGCGGCGGCGGCGCAGCTCACCGAAGAAGCCGCGGCGGGGAGGCTGCGTCGAATCGCGCTTTCGCTCGGCGCCGACGTGCCATTTTTTCTCGATCCGCGTCCGTCGCGGGTAACGGGGATCGGCGAGCGGACCGCAGCCATCGCGGGAGTCCCGCGCTTGCCCATAGTTATCGCCGTGCCGCCGTTCGAGGTTTCGACCGCCGCGATCTTTCGCTCGCTCGAGCCCGCGGGATGGAGCGGTGCGGCGCCCGACGCGCACCTCGCATCGATCGCGCGCGGCGATATCTCGGCAGAGCTCGCGGTGAACGATCTGGCCGCGGTCGCGATCGCGCAGTTTCCCGAGATTCGCCGCCTTAAAGGATTACTTGAAGATTTGGGCGCTCGCGCGGCGCAAATGTCGGGCAGCGGCGGCGCGGTCTTTGGCGTGTTTGATTCGACCAACGCGGCCGAAAGCGCCGCGATGAAGATCCGCCGGCGTGCGCCGTTCGCCAAGGTGATTGCGGCGACGACGCTGGAGGGTAATACCGACGTCGAATCCGATGGCGAATACGACACCAAGTAGCCTGAGATCCAGCCAGCCCACCGGGGCTGTGCATGGTCGCAGGGGCGACGGATTGACAGCGAAAAACCGCATCAATAACATCGCAATTCCTGCACACCGGCTGCTAAAGTCGAAGTCCGGGCAGGTTCGCCGCGACAGTTGCGCAGTGCGGTCTGGCGGCGGTTCGGTCCGAGTAGATTGGATTGCTCGAGATTCGCCGGCTGAGCGCCCACATGGCGTTTCGCCGGCGGTTAGTTTTAACTGTCTGATTGGGAGAAGCGCGCGGGCCCTGAGCCTTTGAATCCAAATGCGCTGGGCGGTCGCCAAGCTGGTAAGGCACCAGGCTTTGGACCTGGCATTCGAAGGTTCGAATCCTTCCCGCCCAGCCAAGCTGATCGGTGATTTGCGACAATTGAAGAATCGCACAATGATCGCGACGCGGGGGAATTGAAGATGTCGGACAGGGTCAAAGACCAGCTCGAAGTTTTCACCGGGAACTCCAATCCCGCGCTCGCGCGCGAGGTGACGGAACATCTCGGCGTGACGATGGGTGAAGCCGAGGTTGGCCACTTTCCCGACGGCGAAGTGATGGTCGAAATCCGAGAGAACGTGCGCGGTGGCGATTGCTTCGTCATCCAGTCGACATGCACGCCGCCCAACGAGAACCTGATGGAGCTTATCCTGCTCACCGATGCGCTCCGGCGCGCGTCGGCCGGGCGCATCACGGCGGTAATGCCGTACTTCGGCTATGCCCGGCAGGATCGCAAGGTTGCGCCGCGCGTGCCGATCAGCGCAAAGGTGGTAGCCGACCTGATCACGACCGCGGGCGTGAATCGTGTGCTCACGGTGGATCTGCACGCCGGGCAAATTCAAGGCTTCTTCAACATTCCGGTGGACAACCTGTACGCGATGCCGGTGTTGATCAGCTACCTGCGCAAGCGCATCGAAGGAAAAAAGGTTTCGGTGGTGTCGCCCGACGCGGGCGGCGTGGAACGCGCGCGCGCCTACGCGCGGCGGCTCAACGCGAACCTCGCGATCATCGACAAGCGCCGCCGGCGCGCGAGCGAAGTCGCCGAGATGCAACTGGTGGGCGAAGTGAAGGACTCGATCGCGCTGCTGGTTGACGACATGATCGATACCGCCGGCACCATCACGGAGGCGGCCAAGGTGGTCGCCAACGCCGGCGCGTCGGAAGTAATCGCAGTCGCGACGCATCCGATCCTGTCGGATCCGGCCTGCGATCGCCTGAATAAATCGAACATCACTGAAATTGTTACGACCAACACTATCCCGCTGCGCGCCAAGACACAGGCCGAGCTCACCAAGCTCCGGGCGCTGTCGGTCGCGAGCCTGCTGGCGGAAGCGGTCAAGCGAATTCATAATGAGGAGTCGGTGAGCTCGCTCTTTGCATGAGCGCGCGAACCATCAAGCGAGGACACAATGGAGACCGGTGAACTAGCCTGCGAGAAGCGCGCCACCCGACCCAAGGGTCAGAACAACGCGCTGCGGCGCAACGGCCGCGTGCCCGCAATATTGTACGGACCCACCACTGCGCCGATGCCGCTGGCGATCGATCGGCTGGAACTGAAGGCCAGGATTTCGGCGGCCGCGCACACCCGCATCATCAAGCTCAAGTCGAGCACCGCGGAGATCGACGGCAGGTACGTGATTTTCAAGGACGTGCAGCGCGCGCCGGTGTCGGGCGAGATCCTGCACGCGGATCTGTACGAGGTGGATCTCAACCGGCCGATTCGCGTCGAAGTGGCGCTCAAGTTCACGGGCAAGGCCAAAGGCCTCGCCAACGGCGGAATACTGGCGCCGCTCGAGCGCACCGCTACCGTCGAATGCCTGCCGCTGGAGATTCCAGATTCGATCGAGGTTGATGTTTCTGACGTTGACATACACGAGGTCATTCACGTCTCGGCGGTCAAGTTCCCCGGCAACGTCAAGCCGATCTTCGACACCGATTATCCAGTGGTCACCGTGCTGCCGCCGACCGTTGAGGAAGTGGTAGTCGCCGCGGTGGCGGAACCGGTCGAAGGCGCGGTTGTCGAGGGTGCGCCGGTCGAAGGCGCCGCGGCGGCGCCCGTCGCCGAGGGTGCAGCCAAAGAAGGCGGCGACAAGGACAAGGCTGCGAAGAAGCCCGAGGCGGCCGAAAAAAAGAAGTAGCAGTTGGCGCTCGCGCGCGGCGCGGAGCAATCGCCGGCTGGCGGCGCGCGCGAGCAATATAAATGTGAGGGGCACGGGCGGGCAGCGCAGGCTGCAAGTCCGGTGCAGGGGAGGGGCCGCTATGAGTTTCGTCCATCTTCACGTCCACACGCAGTACAGCCTCCTCGACGGCGCCAACAAAATCGGGCCGCTCATCGATCACGCCAAGGCGTCAGGGATGGAAGCGATCGCGATGACCGATCATGGCAACATGTTCGGCGCGGTCGAGTTTTATCAGAAGGCCAGGGCGGCCGGAGTCAAGCCGATCATTGGATGCGAGGCGTACCTCGCGCCGGGCAAGCGCACCGATCGCACGCAGGTGCCGCGCAGCGACGACTTCGACGGCGGCGGCAACTTTCATCTGATCCTGCTCGCGCAGAATCGTGAAGGTTACCGAAATCTCTGCAAGCTGCTCACCACCGCGTACCAGGACGGGCTCTACTACAAACCGCGCATCGACAAGGAAATCCTCGCCGAGCTGTCCGGCGGATTGATCGTGCTGTCGGGCTGCCTGTCAGGCGAGCTCGCGCGATGGCTCCGGCAGGATCGCATGGACAAGGCGCGCGAGACCGCCGAGTCGTACGCCAAAATGTTTCCGGGCCGCTACTATCTCGAACTCCAGGACAACAAGCTCCATTCGCCGTACAACGAGGCGCTGCGCGAAATCGGCAAACAGGTCGGGCTGCCGCTGGTCGCGACCAATGATTGCCATTACCTGCATCGCGAAGACGCCAAGGCGCACGAAGTCCTGCTCTGCATCCAGACCGGCAAGACGATGGCCGATGAAACGCGATGGCGTTTCGACACCGACGAGCTTTACGTCAAGACGCCCGAGGAGATGGCGAGCGCATTCGGCGCCGACGCCGAGGAGTTGCGCAACAGCGTCGAGATTGCGCGGCGAATCGATTTTGAATTCGAGTTCGGCAAATTTCATTTCCCGGTTTTCAAGTCCGGTCCGGGCGTTGACCTTGACGCCGAGATGGAGCGGCGAGCGCGCGAGGGGTTGACCGCGCGCCTGGTGGAGATCCGCGCGCGACGCGCCGAATTCGACGAGTCGCAGTACCAGGAACGCATCGATCGCGAGATTCCGGTAATTCGCGACATGGGCTTCTCGGGCTACATGCTGATCGTCGCCGACTTTATCGGCTACGCGCGCGGGCTTGGAATTCCGGTCGGTCCGGGCCGCGGCTCGGTGGTCGGCAGCCTGGTTTCGTACGCGCTGGGAATCACCGAGGTCGATCCCGTCGAGCATCGGCTGCTGTTCGAGCGATGGCTGAATCCGGGGCGCAAGTCGATGCCCGATATCGACGTGGACTTTTGCTTCGAGCGGCGCGACGAGGTGCTCGAATACGTGCGCAAGAAGTACGGCGACGATCGCGTCGCGCAGATAATCACTTTTGGAACGATCAAGGGCAAGCAGGCGATCCGCGACGTCGGCCGCGTGCTCGGACTGTCATTCGCCGAGACCGACAAAATCGTCAAGCTGTATCCGGCGCCCAAGCAGGGCCGCGATTTTCCGCTCGCCGACGCGCTCGAGATGGAGCCGCGGCTCAAGGCCGAGCGCAAACTGCATCCCGATCTTTTCAACTACGCGTTCAAGCTCGAGGGCCTGCTGCGCCACGCCTCGCGCCATGCGGCGGGCGTCGTCATTTCCGATCAGCCGCTCACCGACCTGGTGCCGCTGTACGTGGACAAGGAACGCGACGAAGCCGCGCTCGCTATCACGCAGTACTCGATGAAGGGCGTCGAGGAAATCGGGCTGATCAAGTTCGACTTCCTCGCCCTCAAGAACCTGACGCTGATCACCGACACGCTCGCGCTGATCAAGGCCGGCGGCACGGAAGCGCCCGACCTGAACCGGCTGCGGCTGGACGACGCCGATACCTACAAGATGCTCTCGCGCGGCGACACGGTCGGCGTGTTCCAGCTGGAAAGCTCGGGGATGCGCCGGTTTATCACCGAGCTCAAGCCGACCTGCTTCGACGAGGTGATCGCGGCGGGCTCGCTGTTTCGTCCCGGTCCGCTCGACGCGATCCAGGACGGCAAGACGATGGTCCAGCACTACGTGGATCGCAAGCACGGCAAGGAGCCGGTTGAGTACGATCACCCGCTCCTGGAGCCGGTGCTGCGCGATACTTACGGCGTTATCGTGTACCAGGAGCAGGTGATGCGGGCGGCGCAGGCGCTGGCGGGGTACTCGCTCGAACAGGCCGACATCCTGCGCGCCGCGATGGGCAAAAAGAACCATGCCGTGATGGAAAAGGAGCGCCAGCGATTTATCGAGGGCGCGAAGAAAAATGGCGTCAACGCGGTGCTCGCCAATTCGATCTTCGAAAAGATCGAAACGTTCGCATCGTACGGATTCAACCGCTCGCATGCGGCCGCGTATGCGCTGACCACCTACACGACCGCATACTTGAAGGCGCACTATCCGCGCGAGTTCATGGCCGCGCTGATGTCGCTCGACATGGATGACGTTGACAAGACCTACAAGAATATCGCGGCGCTGCGCGACATGAAGATTGCGATCCTGCCGCCCGACGTGAATCAGAGCCGGGTGAAATTCACGGTTGCGGGCGGCGCGATCCGCTTCGGCCTGGCCGCGATTCGCGGCGTCGGCAGCAAGCCGGCCGAGGCGATTATCGCGGAGCGCGAGGCCCGCGGTCCGTTCGAGAGCCTCGCGGATTTCTGCCTGCGCGTGGGCACCCAACTGATCAGCCGCCGCGTGCTCGAGGCGCTGATCAAGTGCGGCGCGTTCGATTCAGTCAGCGCGGTGCGCGCCGCGCTGATGGCCGAGGCGGAGCAGGCGATCAAACTCGCGCAGAAAGCGCAGAGCGACGCGGAGAAAAACCAGATTGGCCTGTTCGGGGGCGCGGTCAAGGTGCCCAAGCTGGCGGCGCGCGAGCCGATTCCCGAATGGAATGCCGGCGAGAAGCTGAAATTCGAAAAAGAAGCGCTCGGCTTCTACATCACGGCCCATCCGCTGGACAAGTACGATCGCGAACTCGCACGAATCAGCAAAGTCACGACCGCCGACTTGTCCGCCGCACCCGACGGCAGTCCGATCCAGATAGCCGGCGTGATCCACGCCGTGAAACTGAAGAACAACAAGTCGGGCAAGCGTTATGCGACTTTTTCGCTCGAGGATCGCGAAGGCGCGGTCGAAGCGATCGCATGGTCGGAGACCTACCAGAAGTTCGAGGCGATTATCATGGGCGACGAGCCGGTGGTCGCGCGCGGCAAGCTCGACGTTGACGACGAGCGCGCCCAGATAATCCTCGAAAGCCTGGTGCCGCTCGATTCGGCGCTGCTCGATTCGATCCGCGAGGTGCGGATCACGGCTCCGATGAGTCGGCTCGAAAACGGCGGCCTCGACGCGCTGAAGGCGATGCTGGCGCGGTATCGCGGCAAATCGATGACGTACCTGCATCTGAGCCTGGAGGACGGCCGCGAGGCGGTGATACTGCTGGGCGACAGCTATCGCGTGACGCCGACCGAGACATTCGTCGCGGAGGTGGAGCAGGTCCTGGCGCCCGGCGCCGTGGAATTAAGATAGGACCGCAGCGCCCCGCATCAGGAAATGAGATCGCTTAATTGTAGCCTTTGCCAAACCCACCGTGGGTTTCGTTTTCGTTGCTTCCTCGGTGATTAAATAAGCGGGCGAGGTAAGCCGCGGCTGGCGTACCGGAGATCGCGAATATCTGATAGACTCAAATCGTAAGTTTTCCGCGATCGAGGTAACAATCTGGCAAAGTCCTACGACGTCGCCCACGAGCATCACGAGAGCGCCATCCTGGTCGGAATCGAACTCGGTACCGAAGCCGGAATCGGCAGCGAAGAATCGCTCGACGAACTCAAAGCCCTGACCGAAAGCGCCGGCGCGGAAGTCGCCGGGATCGTTCGCCAGCGCCTGAAAGCTCCCGACCCGCGCACTTTTATCGGTAAAGGCAAAGCGGCCGAAGTGAGCGAGCTGGCGCATGCGAAGGGCGCGTCGCTCGCGATTTTCGACGACGCGCTCAGCCCCGCGCAGGCGCGCAATCTCGAAAACGAACTCAAGATCCGCGTGATCGATCGCAGCCAGCTGATCCTCGATATATTCGCGCAGCGCGCGCATACGCTCGAGGGCAAGCTGCAAGTCGAGATCGCGCAGCTCAGCTACCTGCAGCCGCGGCTGACGCGGCAGTGGTCGCATCTTTCGCGCGTCCGCGGCGGCGGCGCGGGAGGCGGCGGCGTGGGGACGCGCGGACCCGGAGAAACGCAGCTCGAGGTTGACCGGCGACGGCTGCGCGAGCGGCTCACCCGCCTGAAAGCGCGGCTGGGCGAGGTCGAACGCACGCGTACGATTCAGCGCCGGCGCCGCCTCGAGGTTCCCTATCCGACCGTCGCGCTGGTGGGTTACACGAACTCCGGCAAGTCCACGCTGATGAACGCGCTGACCGACGCCGGCGTCGAGGTCGCCGATCGTCCGTTCTCGACGCTCGATCCCACGATTCGGCGCCTGAAGCTGCCGGGCAAGATGAGCGTGATGATTGTCGATACGGTAGGATTCATCCATCGCCTGCCGCATATGCTGATCGACGCGTTCAAGGCCACGCTCGAGGAAGTGCGCACCGCGACGATGCTGCTGCACGTCGTCGATGCGAACTCGCCGCTGGCGGCAGAAAGGATGACGATCGTCGACGAAGTGCTCCAGGAAATCGGCGCGGGCGCGGTGCCGCGCATCGTCGTCATGAACAAAGCCGACCTGGCCGAAAACCTGCCGCATGGAAACGGCGCGCACGACACGGTCTCGATCTCGGCGCTGAAGGGCGAGGGTCTCGACGATCTGCTCGACGCCATCGGGCGCCATCTCGGCGGCTCGCGCGAGGAAGTGTCGGTCACTTTCCCGGCCCGGCGCGGCGACCTGGTGGCAATGGCGCGAAGGGACGGAGAAGTGCTAAGCGAGGAATACCGCGATGGCCTGGTTTCGGTGCGGGCCCGCGTCAGCGCGCCCGTCGCGGGGCGGCTGCGCAAGGCTGCGGACTCCGTAATCTGACCGCGCGTTGAAGCCTTTTCACACGATGGCAGCGCCTTCACATACTCGCGTCCAAGCGCATCCCAGCGCGCAGCCCGCGCCCTCGTACGGCAATCTGCTGAATCTGCCCAACTTTCTGACCCTATGTCGGCTCGTTTCGATTCCGATCTTCCTGACATTTCTGACCCGCCAACGCTACACGGCGGCGCTGTATGTCTTTGTCGCGGCCGCGGTGACCGACGGACTCGACGGCACGGTCGCGAGATGGTTCGACTCGCGCACTGAATTGGGGGCGTTTCTCGATCCGTTCGCGGACAAGTTGATGCTGGTGTCGGCGTTCGTCGTTCTGACGATCGGCGGCGAGTTGCCCGGCTACCTGCTGAGCGTGGTCCTGATCCGCGACATCGTAATCGTCGTCGGCTACCTGATGATTTCGTTCTTCACCGGTGAGCGGGTGCCGGTCCGGCCGAGTTTTATAGGCAAGCTGAGCACGGTTCTGCAGTTGGGCTGCGTGATCGCCGTGCTGGCGCGGGCCGGAAACTACTGGCCCGGCGATTTCAGCGCGTTGCTGATCGCAACGGTCGCGGTCACCGCGTTGTCGTTCGTACACTATATGTATCGCGGGCTGGTGTGGCTGCGATCGCGCGAGCCGGAGATGTTCGCGTAGCAGGGGCCAGCCTCTGCTGCGGATGAGCGCGGGTTAGACGATCACTTTGGCGGCGCGAAGTTCCTCGACCTGACTGCGTTCGATTCCGGCCTCGCGCAGAATCTCGTCGGTATGCTCGCCGAGTTTGGGCGGCACCCGCCACATCTTCATCGGCGTTTCCGAAAATCGCGCACCGGGATTCACGGCGCGCACCTGGCCTGCGCTGGGATGTTCGTAAATCGAGAAACTCTCATTTTCGATGATTTCAGCATCCTTCAGAAGCGTTTCGTAGTTGTGGACCGGGCCGCATGGGATGTCGGCCTTCTCGAGCACTGGCAGCCATTCGGCGGTGGTTTTTTCCGGAAAGACCTTTGCCAGGCCGCGCATGAAATTACGCCCGCGCTCGGCGCGATCGGAGGTCTCGGGCCAGAATTCGGGATGCCCAACCGCCTCGGCCAGCCGCTTTGACTGCGCCTCGGTAAACGGCGCGATCGTGAGCCATCCATCTTTCGTTTTGAAAGGATCGAGCGAGGTGCTCTTGGGCGCAAGGTGCTTGAACTCGTCCTCGGGCAGCAGCGTGTAGCCGTAGATCGAATCGTTCGCCGTGAACGCCATCATCGCCTCGAGCATCGGGACCTTGATGTACTGGCCAACGCCACGGGCGCGCGCGGCGTGCAACGCGCTGACAACGGCCAGCGCCGCAGTAATCCCGCTGACTTTGTCCGCCAGCGCCATCTTGACGGCGGTCGGCTGGCCGGCCTTGAGGCCCTGGATGTAGGCCATCCCGGAGTAGCCCTGGATGACGGGATCGTAGGCCGGAAAATTCGCCAGGCGGCCCTTGGGCGGAAAGCCGCAGATCGAGCAATAGACGACTTTGGGATTGGCGCGACGAATGTCGCTGTAGCCGATTCCGAGGCGCTCGGCGACACCGGGGCGATTGTTCTCGACCAGAGCGTCGGCCTTAACCGCGAGCCGGCGCACCAGGTCGCGGCCGTGCTCCTTCTTGATGTCGATCACGATGCTGCGCTTGTTGCGGTTGAAGTTCAGGAACGCCGCGGTGAGGCCGCCGCGCTGTGGGCCGACGCCCCGGCGCATCGAGTCGCCCTCGGGCGGTTCGATTTTGATCACGTCGGCACCAAGGTCGCCCAGCAACTGCGTACAGAACGGCCCCGAAATGACGGCGGTCAGATCAAGAACGCGAAAACCAATCAACGGTCCATCAGCCATGACAAAAATCCTTCAAGCGCAAGTGCTTGGGCGTCAGAGATACTAACCGCGATAGCGCGGTGAGTCACGGAGCGCGGAGTCCAATGCGGTTTTGATCAGCTATCGAGCCGAAATTCCATCTGCCGCCGCAATTCCGCAGTTTACCCGTTCCAGTTCGTCAGGTCATCGACGCCAAGCCTGCTTAACCCGCCCGGCGAGCGCCGTCAAGGCGAATCTGGCCGGTCGGGGTAGTTCAGTTGGCGGGAGGCTTCGGGACGCTCATGCCGAATGCGACTTTCAAGTCGTCGCCGTTGAACGGATAGACGTGGACCATCCAGCCGAACGCCTGTTTGAGGAAATGACCGCCCGCGGCTTCACATTCGGCGGCGTCGGCGATTTTGCCGGTGAACCCGAAACGACCGTCGGCCAGGAAACCCAGGCGGCGGTTGATTCCGGGCGCGGAGGGACTTGACGCCACCGGCATCATGCCCGGCATGTCGAGATGCGTCGCACCGATATCGCCGCGAAAGACGTCGTCGAGCGTGATTCCGTTGGGCAGGCAGATGTTGGTGTGAGCGTGCCAGTGCGCCACGCTGAGCGGAATCAACGCGTCGAGCTGATCGGGCGCGTAGTCGGCGGGCGCGCTATACATCGCGCCGACCAGAACGTAATCGCCGCCGGAATTTTTCACGTAAAGCAGCGAGCCGGGACGGGCTGGATCGAAATGGCCGCTGTATTCCTGTGATGCGGCGCCGTAGTCGGTAAAATGGTAAACCTCCTGCGGAACCGTCGGCAGAAAAATCCGGTAGCCCTCCGACAACGCCACTCTGGAATCGTGATACCTGGCGAGCACGCGGCGAAGCGTGTTGATCAGGTCACGCGCGCGTTCGATGTCATTCGGCGTCTGCGGGCGCGAGGACGTCATCACCATGTGCGCACCCATGCCCATCTGACCGCCCATCGCGTTGGGCGCCATGTCGTGGCCGTCCATTTCTTCCATCTCGGCCATATCGTGCCCGAATGCAGGTGCGTTGATTGAAAGAGCGAGCGCGACAATTAGAAAACCGAGCCTATGCCTGTTCATGCGATCCCCCGGCGTACAGCTTCAGTCGCGATCGGCCCAGATGCGCGCGTGTTTCAACGCCGGCAGCTCGCGCCGCACGCGGTCCTGATACTCAAGATCAATCGGCGCCACCACGACGCCTTCCTGATCCGCCGCGCGAGCAATCACGCGTCCCCATGGATCGACGATCATTGAATTGCCGTAGTCGCTGTAGCCGTAGATATTGGGGCCGAACTGCGCGGGCGCGATCACGTACGCCTGGTTCTCGATCGCGCGGGCGCGGAGCAGCGCCTCCCAATGCGCCTCGCCGGTGGGGAACGTGAACGCGCTCGGCACGGCGATAACTTGCGCGCCGGCAAAAGTCAGCCGGCGATAGAGTTCCGGGAAGCGAAGATCGTAACAGATGCTGAGTCCAATCGCGCCAAGCGGAGTTGGGGCGCAGACGAGTTGCGCGCCGCCGAGTTTGGAATCCGATTCGCGCACCGTCACGCGGCCGGGAAGATCGACGTCGAAGAGATGAATCTTGCGATACATGGCGATTTGGCCACCGTCCGGGCCGAGCAGCACGGACGTGTTGTAGCATCGCGACTCGCCGGCGACCTGTTCGGTGATCGATCCTGCGACGAGGTGGATTCGCAGCTCGCGCGTGAGAAGCGACATCAGCGTGAGCGACTGACCGTCGAGCGTTTCTGCCCCAGCCGCCTGCTCGTTACGCTTGCCGCGCCAATTGAAGACCTCGGGCAACGCGACCAGGTTTGCACCGCGAGCGGCGCCGACGCGGACGAGCCGTTCGGCGCGTTCCAGGTTAGCCGCCTTGTCCGGTCCGGCGGTCATCTGGATTGCGGCTGCGAGGTAGGTCATCGCGGGATTTCCATTGGGCATTATGACGCGTTGCGCAGCCGGTTAGTAGCGCGTCCGCGAATCGCCGTATAGAGCCAGACCGCCGGAGCGATTGATTCGCCCCGGCGGTTTCGTAATTCGGGCAGCCCGACTACATCCCGCTACCGCTGAGGCTCACGTTGGCGGCTCAGGAGTCGGAGTGCTTGTCGGCGTAGATGTGGCAGTGTCCGTCGCAGTCGCGGTTGCAGTCGCCGTGGCTGTCGCCGTGGATGTCGCAGTGGCGCTCGGAGTCGCAGTCGGTGTTGCTACCAGCCCGCTACCGCTGAGGCTCACGTTGTGCGGGCTGGCCGCATCACCAACCGCGCTGACTCCGATCGTGGCGCTCTCCGCTCCATCGATGCTCGGCGTGAACTTCAGCGTGTAGGTGCACGATGCGCCGGCGCCCGCCAGCGAAACCAGCGTGGTGCACGTCCCGCCCGTCACCACGAAGTCGGCGAAGTTGATTCCGGTGATGCTATCGCTCAGCGAAACCGCCGCGCCACCGTCGTTGATCACTGTCACGGTCCTGTTTGGTGAGGAATGGCCCCCCGCGATGGTGCCGAAAGCGATGCTCGCCGGAACTACCCTGACCGGCACCACCCGGTTCCGCTAAGCGCGATCGCCGGACCACCATTGGGATCTTCCGCAACCGCAAATCGAAAGCGAGCCACTCTCCGCCGCCTCGGTGGTGGGCGTGAACGTCACCGCGTAGGTGCAGCTTCGACGACGCCGCCAGCGACCCCCCGCAGTTCCCAGCCCGTCACCGCGAAGTCGCCCGCGTTGGCGCCGCCGATGCTGGTTCCGGTCAGGCGCGATCGGCCCGCTGGTGGCCTTGTTGGTCACCGTGACGCTCAGCGTCTTGGACGCCGTCTGGTAAACGTTTGCGTAGTGCAGGCTTGTCAGAGAGAGGATTCCGGTATCGTTGCCAGCGCGCTGAATGAAACCGGGTACCGGGACGGACTGAGCGGGTCGGGGCTGTCGGTAACCGTCATGCGTCCCCGATTCGGTGCCCACCGCGGTCGGAGCGAAGGTCACGATCAGCGTACAAACCGACGTTTTCGCCAGCGTCGATGTGCAGGTGCCGCCCGGTCACGCTGAAATCGCCGGCGTTGGGCCCGCTGAAGCCTTCGCTCAGTGAAACCGGATTGGTCTGATAATTGTGCACGACGATCACCTTGACCGCCTTGGAGCCGTCCTTCACGCTGCCGAATCCGTAGCTGGCGGGCGTGACCGTCATGTCCACCGTGCCGGTGCCGCTGAGCCGCCACGCTCTGCGGGCTGGTTGAGGTGTTGTCGTTGACCGAGAGCATCGCGCTGCGAGCGCCGAGCGCGCTCGGCGTGAAGCCGATCGCGATCGTGCAGGTGGCCAAATGCGCCGGTCCGCCGGCGGGCAGGTGGTGGCGCCCCTGGCGCGAATTCTGCCGGGTTGTTCGAGGTCACGCCGCCTATGAACAGCGAGTTAGTATTGCCGGTGTTCTCTGACCGTGATGTTCTTGGTGGCCGTGTCCCCAACCGGCGAGTTGCCCATGGCGAGCGAAGCCGGCACCGAAATCGTCGTCATCGGCGCGCTCTCGGCGTAGAGGATGCCCGCAAAGTCGTACGTGTAGATGGTTCCGTCGGCGCCGATTGCCGGCGAGGCCTGCACGAAATTTCCGGTCGGGAACGCCCATTTCTCTGTCGCGTAGGTGCCGTGGTCGGTTAGCGCGTAGAGATTGTCCTCTCGCCGCCGAACGCCGGCAAGGAGCCGACGTAAATGGTCCCATCGGCGCCGATCGCCGGCGAGGGACGAAAAAGGTAGACGCTGCTGTCGACCAAGAATGCCCACTTCTCCGCGCCGCACGGGTAGAACTCGCCCGGGCTGGAAAGGCAGAATTGGTCGGATATAGCGTATAGGTTGCCGTTATTGGAGCCGAAGTAAATGGTCCCGTCGGGGCCGATGGCCGGCGTGGCGAACACAGGACTGCCGGTTGCGAACGTCCATTTCTCCACGGCGTCGCGGCCATCGTCGACTATCGCGTAAAGATTGCCGTCATCGGAACCGACGTAGATGGTGCCGGCGGCGGTGCCGAACGCCGGCGAGGACAAAATCGGACCCCCGATGGTGAACGCCCAGTTCTCCGTGACGATGCCTTGACCACCATCTGCTAGCGCGTAAAGGTGGCTGGGCAATGGGTTACCACTGGAATCGTACTCCGGTCCCCCACGTAAATGACGCCGCCAGAACCAATCGCCGGCGAGGATTGCACAGCTACCGGCGGTTTTGAACGCCCACTTCTGTGTACCATTGGGGTTTATCGCGTAGAGCTTATCGGAGCCCAACGTAAATGGTGCCGTGGCGCCGATCGCCGGCCGGGGTCGCCCATGCCCGCTAACGGTAAGAGTCCCACTTCTGGGTGCCGTCGGGGGCTGAATCACCAGTCCGAAGGTGCTAGACGTGCCGAAGTAAATGGTCCCGTCGGCGCCGATCGCCGGTGAGGTGCTCCAAGTCGGAGCGGATTCGGTGAGGGCCGAACGCCCACTTCTGCGTGCCATCGGGGTTTATCGCGTAAAGGGCGGGGGCATATGCGCCCGCGCCAACGTTGCTGACGTAAATGGTCCCGTCGGCGCCGATCGCCGGTGACGGAACCAGTGGAATGGCCACCGGATTTGCGATACCGGCGGCTTCGAAGTTCCACTTCAGCAAGCCGGGGTTGCCGCTGGTGTCAACCGTGCTGAGGCCGGTATGCGCGGGATCGTGCTGGAACATCGGCCACGGCGAGTTGGCCAGTTGCGCGCGCGAGATGCCCGCAGTCGCGGCCACAATCGCAAACGCGACTCCGCTCAGTAATAGGGAGCGTGCCCAGTCTCTGCGTTCCGCATGATCCTTCAGCGGTCTTCAAATTTGGTCTTCCAGACTAGCGTGACAGTGAACAGTCCTCAGAGTCGCTTCCGGCCTGGCGCGGCGCCTATGAGCCGGTACCGCTGAGCCTCACGTTACCGGCTCAGGAGTCGGAGTGCTTGTCGGCGTAGATGTGGCAGTGTCCGTCGCAGTCGCGGTTGGAGTAGCCGTGGCTGTCGCCGTGGGTGTCGGAGTGGCGCTCGGAGTCGCGGTCGGTGTTGCTACCGGCCCGTTACCGGTACCGCTGAGGCTCACGTTGTGCGGGCTGGCCGCATCGCCAACCGCACTGACCCCGAGCGTCGCGCTCTCGGCTCCAACGATGCTCGGCGTGAACTTCAGCGTGTATGTGCAGTGCGCGGCGCCCGCCAGCGTCGCCTCCGCAGGTCCCGCCCGTCACCGTGAAGTCGGCGAAGTTGGCGCCGCTGACGCTCTCGCCCAGCGTAACCGCCGCGCCGCCGTTGTTGTCACCGTGACCGTCCTGTTCAGCCGACGAATGCCCGTCCGCGACGGTGCCGAAAGCGATGCTCGCCGGAACCACAGTGAGGGGCGTCACTCCGGTCCCGCTGAGGGTGACGCCGCCGGACCGCCATTGGGATCTTGCGGCACGGAGATCGAAAACGTGCCGCTTTCGGCCGTCTCCATGCTGGGCGTGAACGTTACCGCGTAAGTGCAGCTCGACGCCGCCGCCAGCGAGCCGGTCGGGCAGTTCCCGCCCGTCACCGCGAAGTCGCCCGCGTTAGCGCCACCGATGCTCGTGCCGCTCAACGTGATCGGCCCGCTGGTGGCGTGGTTGGTCACCGTTACGCTCACTGTTTTGGTCGCCGTCTGGTGAACGTTGGCGAAGTGCTATCTGCGTCGCCGAGACGGATTCCGGCATCGTTGCCACCGCGGTGAATGAAACCGTGTACGGACCAAGCGGGTCGGGGCTGTCGGTGACCGTCATGGTCGCCGCTTCGGTCCCAATCGCGGTCGGCGCGAAAGTCACGATCAGCGTACAAACCGACGTGGCCGCCAGCGTCGAGGTGCAGGTGCCACCCGTGACGCTGAAATCGCCCGCGTTCGCTCCGCTGAAGCCTTCGCTCAGCGAGACCGGGATGGTCTGATAGTTGTGCACGACGATCACCTTGACCGCCTTGGTGCCGTCCTTCACGCTGCCGAATCCAAAGCTGGTCGGCGTGACTGTCATGTCGACTGTGCCGGTGCCGGTGACCGCTACGTTCTGCGGGCTGCTGGCGGCGTTGTCGTTGACTTGCAGTGTCGCGCTGTGAGGGCCTAGCCGCCCTCGGCGTGAATCCGATCGCTATCGCGCAGGTGGACAAATGCGCCAGTCCGCCCGGCGGACAGGTCGTCGCGCCCGTGGCCGCAAATTCAGGATCGTTCGAGGTCACGCCGCCGACGAATAGCAGGTTCGCGCCGGTGTTTTTGACCATGAGGTCTTTGGTGGCTGTGTTCCCAACCGGCGCACTGCCCATCGCCAGCGTAGCCGACACCGAAATCGAGGTGGTCGGCGTCGCGGTCGCAGTGGCGTCGCCGTCACCGTTGCAGTTGCCGTCGGCGATGGCGTCGGTACGCTATATTGGATCGTTCCCGTCGCTGGGCTGCCAGAGGCGGTAACTGCGTACAGGGCATTGAGCAGCACCGAGACCGTGCCGCCTTCCTGGCCGGCATTCGCAACGATTAAGTCGGGCATGCCGTCGCCGTGAT
>CAWCTG010000013.1:0-6607 GCA_963798375.1 Binataceae bacterium (SeqCode) | reverse complement strand
TGCCGTAGCCGGGCGCGAAGTCGTAGCCCGCAAGCAGCGGAACTTACGGCGCGGTGGAGGCGGCGGCGATTTCATAACGCGCGCGGCCCGGCCCGGTTTCGGGCAGGAAGTAAAACGTCACGATCGGCAGGAATTGGAAGACCAGAAAGCCGAGCATCACAGTGCGCAGTCCGATCCGCGCCGCGAGCGCGCCACCCAGAAAGGGCGAGATGAATGCGCCGAGGTAGCCGACCGCCCAAACGAAACCGATTGCGGCTCCCAGCCGCGTCGGATTCATGCCGGGTGATTCCATCAGCAGGGTTGTGAGTGCGGCGAGCGATCCCGCCGCTCCGATCCCGACCAGCACCAGCGAGAGCCTGATCCACATCGGATCGCGCAGTACAATCGCGCCGGCGCATCCGATCAGGTTGGTGAACGCGATCGGCCACGTGAAGGGCTTGCGCAGCCCCGACATCCCGGTGCCGATTCCGCCGCCCAATGCCGCGAACAGGCCGGCGAATGGCAGCACCTGCGTCATAAGCGAGGCTTGCGAGAGCGTCATGCCGCGGTAGGTGCGGAAGAACTCGGGGAGAAACGCGGTGTAAATCTGGAACACCCACATCCCGCCGAACAGCCCCGCCGCGATCAAGAGCACGTTGCGCATCTTCGCGACTTCCATCAGGGCTGACCCGCGCTCGGCCGGCGCTTCGACCGCGCCCGGTGCGGACACGCTGGTTTCGATCCGATGCTCGCGGCCGAAAAGCGTCCACAACAGCGCGACGCCCGCCGATCCGACGCCGTACCACAGCAGCACCCTCCGCCACGACCCGACCGCCGCGAACAGCGCCGGGGTCGCGCGGAACACGGCGGTGAGTCCGACGTAGCTGAAGGCGAAGTTGATCATATTGATGTACGGCCATTCGCCTTCGCCGAACCATTGCATCGTGAGCGTGCCGGGCGGCGCGATCACGAGCCCGTAGCCGATTCCCTCCAGCACGCGGCAGGCGAGCAGCGCGGCGAAATCAGGCGCGTAGCCGCTGGCGACCTGTCCGATCGCCAGCAACCAGATTCCGATCACCAGCGCGCGCAGCGCGCCGATCCGCTCGGCGACCACCGCGCCCAAGAGCGAGAAGATGCCGATGCATAGCGCGATGATCGAGATGATCAGGCCCGCATCGCCGAGCGAGATATTGAGCCCGTTCCTTATTTCCTGGAGTATCGGTGCCGGAGCGAGCCAGGCGAGCGACTGCGCGGTCAAGAGCAGCAGCAGCAGGACTTCGATAATCCATCGGTAGGACGAGAGTTTGCCCGGCTGGCTCATCGATTATTCGCGCTCCCGTTCGTGCTCACGATATAGCCCGCCTCCCGGCCACCGCGCCACCGGAAAACTGGCGCCGCGTCGCGTGAGGCTTCAGATCATCTGCTTGCCGCTGGCCCATCGCAGGTAAAAGAACATTCCGAGGCCATAGACCGCCGCGATCAGAAAAAAGACCGCGCTGAACGACCTGGTCGCCTGCACAATCAGGCCCGTTGCAGCGACGCCGATAATGCCGGGGATGGTCGCGATGGTGTTCGAGATTCCCATCAGGATTCCGGCGTAGGTCGGGGCGACGTCAAGGTGATTCACCCCGAAGGCCGCGGAACTGATGCCGTTAGCCGAGGCTGCGACCGTCAGCAGCGCAACCGCCATCGCCGGCGAACCCGCTGCGGGCACTACCATCAGCGATATCGCACCGATCGCAAATGCCGTGCTCTGCATCGACTTGCGTACCGTCCCGACGCCGAGGCCGCGCGCGATCAGGGCGTCGGCCAGCCAGCCCGAGAAACTTATCGTGAAGAACGTGGCGATCCATGGAATTATCGAATACCGGCCGACACGTTCCAGCGGCACGCCAAACGTGTGATGCAGATAGGTCGGCAGCCAGAGCAGCAGAATGTTAAACCCGAAGTTGCTGCAAAAATGCGCGACGACGATCGCCCATACTGCTCTCTCGCGCGCGATTGCCGCCCACGGTACCCGGACCGCGCGCGGCGCTGCCGAGCGCAACGACATGATCAGTTCGAGTTCGGCGGCGCCGATGCGCGATGACGTCTCAGGCCGGTCGGCGGCCATGTACATCCAGACTACGACCCATGCTGCGCCGAGCGCGCCCGAAATATAGAACAGCGCAGGCCATCCGAGAGACGTGATAATCAGCGGGCTTGCACTGAGCGCCGCGACTGTGCCCACGTACATCCCACTATAGTTGACAGATAACACGCGCGCGCGCTCGGACGGCAACGTCCAGCGAGCCGTCAGACTGTGAATCGATGGGAAGTTCACCCCCTCGCCCAGCCCGAGCAGCACGCGAGCCGCGAGCAGCGCGGAAAATCCCGCGGCAGCGGCCAAAGGCGTAACGAAGGTTGCCAGCGACCAGATCGCGACCCCGGCCGCCAGCACGCGATGGCCGCCGAATCGATCCGCCATCCATCCACCGACGAGCTGCGTCCACAGGTATCCCCAGAACACCGCCGACAGCACGAGCCCCTGCGCGGCGGAGTTGTAGCCGAATTGGCGGGCGAGCGGGATTATCGCGACCGAGATGCTGATGCGATCGATGTAGCAAAGCGCGGTGCCGAGAAAGAATAGCGCGACGACCGTATAGCGTTGCGGCCATCGCGGAATTCCAGCCGGGGTATCGCGCGCACGTGCAGGCTCGCCCATGATGCAGTGGAGCTTAGGCTGTGCGAGGCAATCTTGACCAGACCGGCGATTTTGGCGCGCGCAAGAAAAAGACGCGGGAGGCATTCCTCTCGCGTCTTTTAGGAATCGGTTGCGCTTAAAGGTCGAATCAGCGCTGCGGATACTTCACTATCTTCCGACTGCGTGGCGCACGGTGTTCAGGATATAGATGAAGTCGCGCGCCGAACGCACATCGCCGAGCAACGCCACTCGCGAAAGAATCTCCATCTCGTCGCCCGTAATGTTGTGAACGCGACGCAGTTGCTCGTTCTTCTTGAAATCATCCCAGGCCGAATCAGCCGCGGATTCGATTTCGGGACTCAGCAGCGCGTGCGCGCGAGGATTGGCGAGAAAGAACACTTCGCGGCGATTGAGTCCGAGTACTTCCGCCAGACGCGTTACAATCTTATCGGAAGGATGGCGTTTGCCTGATTCCAAGTGGCCGACGTATGGCGTCGAGGTCTTGATGCGACGGGCTACTTCCTCTTGAGTGAGGTCCAGTTGCCGTCTGCGCTCACGGATGACCTGTCCAAAACTGCGTTCCTTGATGCGTGCCATAGATCCTATTCCCCTTGTTGCGCCGATTTGGCGCAGTCCGTGATACGGCCGTACTCTCATCAAAAAGGTGATATTCGACCCTTACAGTTAGTACCATCAAAATGACTTAAAGGCAAACGTACTGCGGGTGGGATTAGAGGGACGCCTTCAACAGCGCCATAAGTTTGTGAATTGGGTCGTTCCGCAAATTGTTTGGGGTTCGCGACCTTAGGAATATTCAGTGCGAAGCGGACTTATTTTGCGAATAAGTGCTATTCATGCATTCACAGGCGATCTCTGTCAATTCCCGTAGGGATTTCGCCCATGATTGAGATAAATGGAAAAATCGGCGACGCCATCGTCGGCTCGCGGTGGACTCTTGAAGTGCACGGCTGCTCCGCGGCGGAGTCCGTCCACTGAAACGATGTCCTTGCCGATCGAGTGGCCGTCGCGATCGAAATAATGGACTTCGACCTGGAGAGGACCTGTGTCGTCGCCTGTGTTGCGAACCTCGCCTTCGACCAACACCCGGCCGCCGCTTCGCACCAAGCGAGTTTCGGCCACCTTGACCGGTTCCGAGCCGACCAAGGCGAAGAACACGTAGCCCGCGAAGCATAGCGCGCCGAGCAGAACGATGATCGCACCTTTACGCATGCGCGGCACAGGCTCGTACGTGCTCGAGCCGGTATTCGTCCGGGAAGTTCGCGCACGGCAGGCGCAGCTGCCCGACGATCTCGTCCTGGGCCTCGGTCAATTCAAAATTCATGTTGCAACCCCGTTGACATTGAAATGTCTCCGCGCGCTTTGCGACCTGTGGATAGCTAATCAATTTCAATGTTCACGATCGAGCGTTAAATCTGATTAACTGCGCGGCAAACCGAAATTCATCGCCGATACTAAGGATTTTCGGCGTCGTTCAATTAATTACCCCTATATCAATCTTGAAACCAAGCTGGCCGGCTGTGAAACCTAGCTTCATGAGTTCGTCAGGATATGAACCGTTGCGCGCGAACTTGGGGTCGGCGGGATGGTCCGATACGATGCACTCATGGCATCGAAGCAGCGCCCCTTCAGCGAGTCGTTCCAGTTGATCGAGCGGATAACCCGCGTAGCGCCGCAGGTCCCGCTATGCGTCAAGCTCGCCCATGATCGCGCGAAGAGCTGCGAATGCTGCAAGTTTCCAGGACCGGTGACGCCGCTCAGAGTGATGAGCGGACGCGGACGGAGCGATGCCAGCGTCGAAAGTGACGGTCATCATTCCGACCTACAATCGGGCGCACTATCTGGGCGAGGCTATCGAGAGTGTCCTCAATCAAACCTTTGATGACTTCGAGCTGATCGTTATCGACGATGGCTCGACCGACAACACTCCTGAGTTGGTGCGGGCGATCGGCGATCGGCGCGTGCGTTATCTCCAATGCTCGCATCGCGGCATCAGCGCATCCTTGAACGCCGGCATCTGCGAGGCGCGGGGCCGGTATATTGCGCGCCTGGATTCCGACGACCTGTGGCGTCCCGAGATGCTGTCCACGTTGGTGGCGATCCTCGACACGCGGCCCGACATCGGCGTCGCGTATGGCAAGGCGGAGGCGATGGACAGCGCAGGGTCGATCCTGACCCACAGCCGGGGCAGCGCGGAGCATTTTCCGGGCGACAGCCTGCGTAGTCTTGTCTATGAGGACTGCACCTGTAACATCGCGCTGCTCGCTCGCCGCGAGTCCCTGGCTCGTGCCGGCTCCTATGATGAGACGCTGGTCGCCAACGAAGACTGGGACATGTGGTTGCGGGTGGCACGCTGCGATCGCTTCTGGTTCGTGGACAAAGTTCTGGCCTCCTTCCGCCTGCACGACGGAAATCTAACCGGGGTTGCCTCGCCGCAGTTTGTCACGATGCTGGACACCCGCACCGCGCCGCTGGACAAATTGTTCGGCGAATCGGAACTGGCGCCATCGATCCGTGCGATCAAACCGGTCGCCTACGCCAACGTCTATCAGTTTCGCGCGCAACAATGGCTCGGCAAAGGCGACTGGCGCAGAGCCTGGGCCGATTTCCGGCGCGCCCTGAGGGTGAGCGGGCGTCCTCTCACGACCGCGATGCGAACGACCTGGTTCGCCTTCACCGTACCCTTTCTGGAGCGAAGCGCACCGGGGCGGCGCGCGGTGGTCGCGTTTGCCGAATTGCGGCGCCGCCGCCGTGGAATGCGCAAGGAGACCGGCGCGCCGCAAAGAACGCGTCGCGAGTGACTACGTATCCTCAGCAGGCGATCGCCCATCTTTCATTGTTGCAACCCAGTTTTGATTGGAATGTTTCCGCGCGCTTTGCGAGCTGTGGATAGCTAATCCATTTCAATGTTCATGATCGAGCGTTGAATGTGATTAACTGCGCGGCAAATGCATCATATTCGTGCATCACCAGCATCTACCGCCGGCCGAAATTCAGCGCCGATACTAAGAATTTTCAGTGTCGTTCAATTATTACCCCGGTATGAATCTTGAAACCAACTGGCCGGTTCATCACCGTAGCCCGCTACGTGTGGGCGCAGGAAGCCGCGGCTTAAGGCCGCGCATCTCAGGAGGGAGGAGAAGAGTGAACAGAAGGAAAACGACCCGAGTCGCTGCCAGGCTTCGCCCAATCATCGGCGTCGCAGTGATTGGATTGCTGTGCAACGCGAATGCCTGGGCACAAACGACGACAACGACGACGACGAAACATCACCACAAGACGGTCACGACAACCACCGTAGTCGCAAGCACCAGCGAGCAGCAGCGGCTCGACGCGCTGTCCGGCCAGGTGAACAATCTGCAGAAGCAGACCGACGACACAACCAGCGAGGTGAAAAAGATAGAGGCAGCGATGACGGTCGCACAGCCGGCGGCTTCCGCGTCGCCGGTCACCATCGGCCAGCATGTCGGCCTGGCCGAGACCAACATCGCCGCCATCCAGAAGAATCTGTCGGACAACCTTGGTATCAGCGTCCACGCGCTGGTTGATGCGGGCTACGAGCACAACTTCAATCAGCCGAACGGCAACGTCAATACGTTTCGCGAGTGGGACGTGGACGGATTTTCGCTTACCCAGGGCAACCTGCACATCGAGCGCGATGGAACGGTTGGATTCGTGACCGACCTCAACTTCGGTCAGGTCGCGAACTCGATTTCATCCGTTACAAACTACTCGAACGTGCCGGGGTCGCATGTCAGCGGGCAGTGGATCGATCCGACGCAGTACTACCTGACCTATACGGCTCCGCTCGGTTCGGGCATAAGTTTCGAAGGCGGCCGTTTCGTGACTCTGTTGGGCGCCGAGATTGTTCCGGTTTACAACAACCAGAATTACAACGAGAGCCGTGGCCTGCTCTATACCCTGGGC
>CAWCTG010000012.1:0-25670 GCA_963798375.1 Binataceae bacterium (SeqCode) | reverse complement strand
GCCCAGGCCAACCCAAACCCGGAGGTTCGGAGTGTTTTTAACGCTGACCGCGGGTGTTCCGGTACTACCGAGGCTGCAGCGTCGGGAAAGGCCACGCAGCGAGGAGCGGGTGAAGCGCGTTGGATCCAGCAATATTTGCACCCATGGCTCGACCTCACATACAGAAACTTGTATATTGAAGAACCGAGTGATGAATATCGAGCGGTCAATCCGGAAATGTGTTCCGAATATGTCGGATTCGGACCGAAAGAGGCCCAGAGTCTGCGGCTGCGCGCTCAGTTGATGGTGGAGCTCAGGCGAATTGATCCAGGCGCGCAAGCTGACGCAGAACTCCGCCGCGAAGCTCTTTGGAGTAACCCAGCCGCGGATCAGCAATCTTGCTCGCGGAAAAATCAAGCTGTTCAGCATCGAGACTCTGGTTGACATGCTGACGCGCGCCGGAATACAGGTCCAGCTTCGCTTGGCGCCATCACGCCGCCATCCACGCCACCAAGCCGCATGACGCCGCGTCTTCTCAGACGCTCCGACGACAGCGCAGCAGCAGTTGCGACGGCAGCGCAGCATTAAGATGCGCTCCGTTGTCGCGCAAGCGCTCGGCGGGCTCAGGACAGCGGCATGAAGGAAGAATCACCTGCGCGGTGGGCGGCAGGGGCTGCGGCCCCTGCACCCGCAGTGCGAAGACGCGAAAATCTGCGCAGTGCAGCCGTTGCGGCGACGGCGCAGTGTGAATCGCGAAATCCCGCAGACGGTCTTTCGCTCTCAAGCGCTGGCAGAGAAAAAGATGTCTTGCGCAGACTTTTCGCTTGTTGTTGCGACGCCCGTGGGCACGGGTGGCCAGCGTTAAGACGCGCTCCGTTGTCGCCCCCGCTGATCGGCAAGAAGCTGTCGGGGCTCATCGCCGAGGCCGAACGGAATGGCTGGCGGAACGAAAGATAGCAGCTATAAAAAGATTTGATGTTACTAGTTCAGTTTGGCGCTGCGGGAGGCGCCAGGATCGAGCGGCAGCGGTCGCCGGAATCGCGCAGCTACTTTCATGCGAAAGGCGCGTAGCAAAACGTGCTTGACGCTGCGTTCGGGATTCCGTACACGTCAGACTCACGGCGGTAACCAAAAGTGCGCTACGTCCAAAGATTTCGCGCGGCGGATGCCGGGCGCTGAGCGTGCCAGCTTCGAGTCGCGCCGCGATAGACCTCGAATCGATTGGATTGGTCTGCGTCTTTTGCGTCGCGCTGCGACGGATGGACCCGCAGCGTCGGCGGTCCGCAGTTGAAATGGCAGCGTTTATCCGTGACGCCGTTGCGGATGGCTGGCGCGAGATTGATGAGCCCTGCCTCGGCCCCGATGGGCGGGCTTGGGTATGCCCCAACTGCGCGCGAACGCGACGGGCGGCCCGATGAAACTTGAAAGCATGCTTTTCGGCCGCAAGCGAGGCCGTGCGCATGCGCTCGATCGCGCGGTCCCGGTCGCGGCGCTCGCGCTTGAGGTGCGCTCTATGAAGTCTTTTGAGCCAAGAACGCTGGATATGCGGAAGCTGCTGGCCACCATTGCGGTCTGGTATTTTATCTTTCAGTCAGGCAGTGGGGCCGTGGTTCAGGTCGGGCCGTTCGCTACTCAAGCGGCATGTAACAACTATCGCACGACGCTAAGCGACTATTTTGGGTATTCAGGTAGCAGTTGTTTCAGCACCACGGCCAAAGAATAGGATTTCGAGCGTCCGCAAGCATGCTTTTGGGATCGTCGCGGGGGGAGCCCAAGATGAAGGGTCGGCGGGCGTCCTGGCGCCCCCCTTCGCGTGTATGTAGTTTTTTTGTTTGCAACCTGTGCGGGAAGCGAAGAGAATCGACGCGAATCGGGTGCTGCGATGAAACCGTTGCGGGGGAAAGTACGAATCAGCGCCATCGCCGTGCTGGGCGCGGTGTGCGCCGTGGCGGGACTCTACCTCGCGAAGTCGGACCGCCTTGGCCCTAGGCCTCGACGAGCACAACTCTTGAGGGTGAAGCTCAACGGAAGAGCCATAGACGCGGCAATGTTCGTCGATGAAGCCGAGTGCCGGAAGTTCGCGCGACGGAAGGACCCCAAAGCCGCAATTTCGGTTGACTTCGCGTGCGTTCCAGAGGACGACCCAGCGTGCCTCCGGAGTGGAAGGCACCAAATAGAATCGTAGGGAAGTGGCTGGGTTGCGACGTGTACTACTATCACGAGCCTGAACCTCAGACCCTTGCGGGGGCCTTCGTGTTGGCTCTCCCCAACGAGAACGATCCCCTTTACGGTCCCGTTCACTACGGCGACTCCGGCGACCCAGAAATCAGCGAGACCTTCGTCGATCAGAGGACGTGCGACGAATCGCTTGCCTTTAGCAAAGGCGCTTGGAAATCCGATCTGGGGCTACGACGCGATGCCGAGCACGATCCCAAACTCAAAGCGAAAAATCCGAGTTACGAGTGGTGGCTCAAAGAAGAGGAACGGGCGGCTGCGGGCGCCTGCATTCCGATTACGAGCGCGATGCCGCTTGTAAATCAGCTTTGCGAAGGGCTGCCGCTGAAGCTGGTCGTGAGGTTGGGCGAAGGCAGGTATGAGTGCGATCAGAACATCGTAAAGCCGCAGTTCCTTGCGACGCAACAGGCGCGCGATGCGCAGGACTTCGTCTATCGCGCCGAATCGGCGAAGCCCGAGGATAAAGCCGCGATGCTGGCGAGCGTGGGAATCAGCGCGGCCGGCTATGCGCGGCTCAAACTCGCAGCGGGTTACACGCCCAAGATGCTGAGCAAGGACGATCGCGACGCGTTGGAGCAGGAGCGCTGGCAAGTCGAAGGGCCGACGCCGCGCGAGGCGCAGGGCAAACCGCGGGCCGGAGCCGCTCCAGACTGACTCGGCTAGCAGAATCAAAGTGTGGTGATTTGCGGGGGCGGCGCGGCCCGCACTCTTGGTACCCTCCAAGCGGCAAGACGCAGGGCGGGACGCATCGCGAGTCGGCGATCGCGCACGGCCGCCAACTCTGAAAGCGGCGGCATTTCAGGGGCCGACAAAGGCCGCGCGGTTGCCTAGCAGGCTGTTGAAAAAGTAATTTTCAACGCCTGCTCCCTCTCTCTTGTCTCCCCCAAGGGGGAGAAGTTGTAGGTAAGAAGACAGTTTTCACGCAGGGTGTTGAAGGACTTGAATCGAAACCAACGATCGATCCCAATTTTTCAGCACCCTGCTAGGGTTGCCTAAGAGCCGATTCAGGGCAACGCCGGAAACCGGCCGGGTTCTGATTTTCATTCTGCCCGTGTGCTTTGAAGTGGTGGGCCGTTGGAGACTCGGACTCCAGACCCGCTGATTAAGAGTCAGACGAACCGGTACCGGCTTCGCTGGCGCGAGGCTGTCCGAGGTCGCTGCGCTGCGCTCGCGTTGCTCGCTTCGGTCGGGATGACGGAAGGGGCGGCTGCGCCAGAGATGACACAAAGAGCAAAGAGTGCGCGGTACCCTCGCGAAGATGAGATTGGCATTATGGGGCACCTGCCGATTAAGGGTCAGACGGTTGCGGGTTGTTCAGGTTTGGTGGTTGTCGCGGCCGGTTTTTCGGCGGGCTTAAGACGAAACATCCAGGCGACGCCGACGCTGATCGCGTACAGCAGCACCAGCGGAATCGCGAGCAGGAACATCGAGATCATGTCGGGCGGAGTCAGAGCCGCGGAGACCACGAAGATGGCGACGATCGCATAGCGCCAGTAGCTGAACATCATCTTGTAGTCGATCATCCCGAGCTTGGTGAAGAAGAACGCGAAAATCGGCATCTCGAAGGTGAGCGCGAACGCGAGCAACAACTTGGACGAGAACGCCAGGTACTCGCTGATGCGGATGGTCGGGGTGACGCCGATGTACGCGTACTGAGCCAGGAAAAATGCGTAGCCGACTCTGAAGACGACGGCCCAGCAGAAATATCCGCCGAGCACGAAAAAAATCGTCGCGAAGAGAACGAACGGCTTGGCCATCCTGCGTTCGGTCGCATACAGACCCGGCGCGATAAATTTCCAGATCTCGTAAAAGACCGCGGGACTGGCGATGAACAGACCGGCGATGAGGGCGACCTTGATCTCGGTGTAGAACGCCTCGCCGACGCCGGTACCGATGAGCATCACCTTGCCGCCCGAGACCTCGCGAATCGGCCAGGTCAGCAAGCGGAACAGCAGATTTCTGACCGCGTACGCGAGGATGAAACCGACGCCGATGGCGATGAAGGCGCGAATCAGGCGGGTGCGGAGTTCCTTCAGATGCTCGACCAGCGACATCCGCGCCTGTTCCGGCGTCTCCTCGATGGGCGCGGGCGGTGTGATATCCTCGCTAGGCACAGTGCGGGATGACCGGCTATGTTTTCTCGGTCGGCACCGCCGCTGGCGGCTGGACGGCGGGCGGTTCGGACTTGGGCGCGATGGGCGCGGGCGGCGGCAGTTTGGCGGGCGGCTCGTCGAGCACGTCGGTCAGTTCGTGGAGGACGGTATTGCTCGCCAGGCGCAGCTCGCGCAAGACTTTTCCCACGGTGCGCATAACCTCGGGCAGGCGTTCGGGGCCGACGACAATCAGCGCGATCGCGAGGATCAGAACTATTTCAAAAAGGTCCAAACTTCGATGACCGTCCGGCGCGCTGGCCAGTGCAATTCGGCGGCATTGCGAGGCGCGGGAAAATTCCGCGCCACTTCGCCTGCTCCATGCCAGTTAATCATCATACCCGACCGGGGTGTCAACGATGCTTAAAACCGGGGTCGTCGCGGATCGCCGCTACCTGAAGCACTTCGCCGGCCGGGCGCATCCCGAGCGTCCGGAGCGCGCCGCGGTCATGATCGAGATGGCGGAGTCGCTCACGCGGCCGGATCTGAGATTCATGGCGCCGCGCGAAGCGACGCAGGAGGAAATCGCGAGCTGTCATGTCGCCGAGTATATCGCGACGGTCGCGCGGACGGCGTCGATGGATCGTTTCGACTTCGATCCGGATACGCATAGCTCGCGCGATTCGTACCAGACCGCGATGCTGGCCGCAGGCGGCGTGCTTACGGCAGCCGAGGCGGTGATGGACGGAGCAATAGATAATGGATTTGCTATTGTTCGGCCACCGGGGCATCACGCACTGCCTAATCGCGCGATGGGATTCTGCTTCTTCAACAATGTAGCAATCGTGGCGAAGTGGCTAATCGAAAAACGCGGCCTCAAGCGGGTGATGATCGTCGATTGGGACGTCCATCATGGCAACGGCTCGCAGGATATATTTTACGAGTCGCCCGAAGTGCTTTACGCATCCACGCATCAGTTCCCGGAATACCCCGGCACCGGCTCGCTCCATGAGATCGGGTACGGCGCCGGACTGGGATTCAACGTGAATGCGCCGATGCCGGCGGAATTCGGCGACGCTGAGTATATCCGCGTGTTCGATCGCCTGATAATGCCGATCGGACGCCATTTCAAACCCGAGTTCATACTCGTCTCATGCGGCTTCGACGCGCATTACCGCGATCCGCTCGCGCAGATGCGCGTGACGGAGGCGGGATTTGGCGCGATGGCACGGCGGATGAAGCGGCTGGCCGCGGAATGCTGCGGCGGGAAGATGGTCGCGGCGCTCGAAGGCGGCTACGAGCTGGAAGCAATCGCGGAGTCGGGACGCGCGGTGATCGACGAATTCGGACGCGACGCCGATGAGCCGATTCGTCCGGATGACGGCGGCGACCGGGTGATGCCGATGATCGAGCGGGCGGCGCAAAACGTCGGCCGCTTCTGGAATCTTGGCTAGGACGATCGATGCCGCCGGAGCAAGGCTCTGCGGACAAGGTCCCGGGTAAGAACGGGAGCGCGCGCAGTCGCCTCGTCGCAATAGGCAGTTCCGATTCGCGTGAATACCCACTAGACAAGCAGACAATAGCCATTGGCAGCCATCCGTCGAACGATGTAGTGCTCGACGACACGACGGTATCGCGCCGTCACGCCACGATTACGCGCAAGCCGGGCAACTTCGAGCTGGCGGACCTCGGCTCGACGAACGGCACGTTTGTCAACGGCGGCCGAGTACGCAAACCGATCGCGCTGAAGCGCGGCGACGAGATCAAATTCGGCTCCGCGCGTTTTGCTTTCGTCGCTGCGGGCGATCCGATACCGGCGCCGCCGCGGGCGGCGCGCGCGCCGAGCCGGCTTGGACGGGGGCTTGCGATTGCGGCCGCGATGTTCATCGCGGGATTCGCGGGAGTCCGCTATCGAAGCGAGGTCGGACCCGCCGCGTCGGCAATCGCCGAATGGATTTCGTCACGCCGGTCCAGCTCCGCGCCTTCGGCGACGAATACTCAGTCGGCAGCGGCCAATGCGGCGGCATCGGAAAGTCGAGCATCACCGTCGTCGGCGATTCCCGCAGCGGCCGAACCCGAATGGCTAAGGCGGGTGAACTACTACCGCGCGATGGTTAAGCTGGCGCCGATAGTCGAAGATCCGGCGCTGAGCAAGGGCGATCGCGCGCATACCATCTACGTCGTCAGAAACTACCGCGATGAGATCGAGCACGGTGGCCTCGGCGCCGAAATGCATACCGAGGATCCAGGGAGCGCAGGCTTCACGCCCGAGGGACTGGAGGCGGCCAAGTCCAGCGACATGGATGTGTGGTCGATGCGGGGCAGATCCAGCGACGGCAGCGCCATCCCGCAAAATGAAGAATGGGGTTCGCCGGCGTGGTCGATCGACGGATGGATGGCGATACCGTTCCATCGCATGCCGATACTCAATCCAGCGCTGACCAGCGCCGGTTTTGGAATCTATTGCGAGGCGGAGGCGTGCGCGGCGGGACTCAACCTGCTGAGCGGCGCGCAGGGGAAAATTCCGCCGGGCGCCGCGGAGAGCGGGCCGATCGAGTTTCCCCCGGACAGCGCGACCGTCGCGATAAGGTCGCTCGGCGACGAATGGCCCGATCCGCGCACCAACTGTCCCGGCTACGAGCCGCCCAGCGGACTGGCTATTACACTTCAGCTCGGCGCCTGGATGGATACTCATCTCGGCGAATACTCAATCGCGCGAGAGAATGCCGACGGCAGCCGCACCGCAGTCGAGGCATGCGGGTTCGATTCGACTAGCTACTCGAATCCCGATGGATACTCACAAGAGCTGGGGCGCAACGTTCTGAAGTCTTACGGCACGGTCGTGGTGATTCCGCGCGCGCCGCTCGACAAGGGCGCGAAGTACGCGGTGTCGATGAGCGCGAACGGAAAGCAGTACGACTGGACTTTCTCGACGCGTCCATGATGTAGTCCGTGCGGTAACCGACGGTTATCGGGGAATCAATTCTCCCCCGATGAGTGAAGAAGAGAGCGATGGTTATCTTGAGACGCGCAGTATTACTGGTGGTGGCGATCTGCTGTTGCGCGCTCGCCGGGTGTTTCCAGTGGACCGAGGATCAGCAGGGCAACCTGCAATCGGTGGGCGTGCCTGGGCTGCCGATCTGGAAATCCAAAACGCCTCCCGCCCCGTTGACTCCGAGCGAAGTGGGATTCACGCCGGAGGAAGCGTCGAAAATAAGCGGGCCCGTGCTGGTCCGGCCGCCGGACCAATCGTTCAAGATGTATAGGTACAAATACTATCCGACCGGGCATAATAACTGCCAGCAAGATCTCGCAAAGCTGCTGGCGGAGAGGGCGGCGAGCAACGCGACCGGCGATGCACCGTACTGCACGGGAACTCCCGCAGCGCCCCCCTCCAAGGGCAACGCGTTCATCTTCTAGATGGCTGCCGGATTGAGCGAGCCGCACGGAAGTAGCCGCCAGTGCTGAGAAGGGCGCAGGCTGCACGTCTGCTGGCGGTGGATCGCGAGGCGCCGGGGACGCGGCTGCTGCTGCTGGCGCGCGATGAAGCAGCAGTGGGCAGCGCGGAAGGGTCGAAACTGCGAGTTGCGGATGCGAGCGTAGCCGATCGTCATGCGACCATCAGATATGCGCGCGGCCGTTACTATGTGGCCGATCTCAAGTCGGCAGGCGGCACGTTTGTCAATGGACGGCGGATTCGCCGGACGCAGCGGCTCAAGCACGGTGACGTGTTGCGCTTCGGCGCTGCGCCTCCGTATCGATTCATCGATCCCGATGCACAAAAGCGGCGGCGCTGGCGTCGGAACCTGCGCGCCGGAGCGGCTGCGGCGATGCTGCTCGCGTTCGCACTGGCGGACCATTTCGAGAAGTGGGGACTGGTTTCGGTCGCGACGCTCTCGAAGATCGTCGCGTTGGTCGAATCGAATCCTACGTCGAAGCGAATCGAGCCTCCGATTGCTGTAGCTGTGCGCGCGCCGACTCAGGCCACAGCTCCATCGGGGCCCGCGACGACTATGCCGTCGCCTGCGGCCCGAGTCAGTACGATCGCAGTAGCCGCAGCACCCGTGGCAGTATCGACAGCGGGCGCCGGCGCTCCGGCCGCGGCGGCCAGCGCATCGCCGATGACCTGGCTGGAGCGCATAAACTTCTATCGCGGCAGCAACGGGCTTCGTCCGATTCGCGACAATTCCCGGCTGAGCGCAGCCGTCACCGCGCATGCGCGTTACCTGTTGCTGAATTTCGCCGACGATATCCGCAGCGCCAAGCCAATCCCCGCTGATGCATACGACGAGAAGTCCGCCAAGAGCGGCTACTCTGTCGAAGGCGCCGGGGTGGCGCAGAATCTTCAGCTCGCATGGGGATGCAGCACGTACGACGCGACGCAGCAGATCGATCGTTGGCTCGAGGGACCGTTTCATCGGCTCCCGATGCTCGATCCTTATCTCGCGGACGTCGGCTACGGCGAAGCGTCGGAAGAGGGATGCTGGGTTGCCGCGCTGCGTTTGCCGCCGCCGCCGGAGGACGTGAAGCCGTATCGGCGCGCGGTCGAATTTCCACCGGAGGGAGCGGACATAGCGCTGGAATGGATAGGGCTCGAGGTGCCCGACGCGCTTGCGAGCTGCAGTGGCTACGAGCGTCCGGTCGGGCTTCCGATCACATTGCAGATCGGACGGCTGGTGCAGACCAGACTCACCAATCATTCTCTCACCGAAGACGGCAAGCCGATTGAGTACTGTGCATTCGACGCGCCCAGCTATCGCAATCCAAATCCCACGGAGCAAGAGTATGGCCGCTGGAACTTGCGCAACGCCGGCGCGATCGTGTTGGTGCCACGCGCTCCGCTTCGGCCAGGCTCGCGCTACCAGATTTCGGTCACGACCAACGACGTGACCTACGCATGGAGTTTCACCGTCGCACAGACGTCGGAGACAACGTTCAGCGCGAGCGCAAGCTTCCCGACGCCGGCGCCGACCGCGCCGCCCGTGGCAGGGCCAACGAAGACGGCATCGCCGCGTCCACGTCGAAGCGCGCGACCGTCGCATCGCGCGAACCCGGCACCGACGGCATCGGTGATGGCGCCGGAGAATCCCGCAGTCACGGCGCCGGCGTCATTGCCGATGACGGAAGAGGCGCCCGGCACCGCCGGCACAAGCTCGAACTGGCTGACCGTCCTGAACGGATACCGCACGCGGCTCAAGCTGCCGCCGGTCGGGAGGATCCAGCGCTCAGCCGCGGATGTCTCGCCCACGCGAAGTATCTCATGACGAATTATGGACAGATGATGGCCGAGGGCCGGCAGCCCGGTGCTCTGTTCCATCATGAGGACGAATCGAAGCCGGGATATTCCTCCGAAGGACGCAAAGCCGCGCAAGCCAGCGACGTTGTCTACCAACCGCGGATCAAGATGACCGAGGATCAGCTCATGGCACAGGCGATTGAATGGTGGATTTCAGGGCCATTCCATCGACCGCAACTCCTGAGTCCTGAGCTCATGCAGGCAGGGTTCGGCCACTATTGCGAGGGAGTGGGATGCGTGTCGGCGCTCGATTCAACCAGCGACTCGGCCCTGGCGCTTCCCGGTGGTAGTCCGCTGGCCGAGCCGATCGAGGTTCCTCCGGATGGCGCGACCGTCAAGGCGCCGGGATTCGGAGGTGAATGGCCGGATCCAGTATCGTCGTGCCCGGGCTATTCGGCGTTTGCGCCGGCGATCACGCTCCAACTCGGAATGTACGTGCCGGCGAAGATTGGCGAGGCGTCTCTTGCTCAGACCACTGGCGCGGCGGCGGGCACGAAAGTCGCGACCTGCGCCTACGACTCCGAAAGCTACGCGAATCCCGACGCCGGCACTCAGGCGCAAGGCCGTGCGATCCTCAGGTCTTTCGGCGAAGTGGTAATGATGGTGCGGGATCCGCTCGCCGGCGGGGAAACTTATCGCGTCGCGATGACCGTCAACGGCAAGCCCTATACGTGGAGCTTCACCGCAGCTCCGTGAACAACAATCGGCTAGCGCTGGAAATCGACCGCGATGATCGTCGCGATCGAATCGAGCGCGCTGTCGGGCGTCGCAATCACGAGCTCGCCAATCGGATCATGGTTGAAGAGCGTATCGGCCGCGGCGATTCGCCTGCGGACCTTGAGCGAAATCGTGCTTGCCAGCGGACGCACGTCGCCGACGTGGCGCACCTTGACGCCGCGCACCGAGACGGACTCGTACGGCTTCATCAGCACGTGCAGATAGACGCGATTGCCGCGGCGCGTTGACGGTCCGTAGAACTGCCACGGCTCGAGCCCGGGGTCAGTGCCGACGATCGCCTCGTTGTTGCGGTCCATCCAGTTGCCAATCGCTTCGAGGCGCTCGACGTGTTCGGGCGGGATAGCGCCGTCGCCCATCGGGCTCACGTTGAGCAGCAGATTTCCACCCTTGCCGGCCACTTCGCACAGCGTATGGATCAGCGAGCGGATCGATTTGAGGTCCTTATCCGACGGGTTGTACCCCCAGCTGTTGTTAATCGTCAGGCAGGTTTCCCACGGGCGTTGCGGCGGCTTGGGCGGAACGGCCTGTTCGGGGGTCTCATAGTCGCCGTAACCCGGGATGCGATCATTGATGACGACTTCGGGCTGGAGCGAGCGGATCATCTCGACGAACTCGCGCGACTTCCATTCGTCGGGCGTGCGTTCCCATCCGCCGTCGAACCAGAGCAGATCGATCTTGCCGTAGTTGGTCAGCAGCTCGCGCATCTGGGCGAACATGAATTTTATAAATCGATCCCACTGTTCAGGCGTCGAGCGGCGCCAGTTGCCCCACTTGTAAGGTTTGTCCGACTCGACGAATGCCGGGTAGTCGGGATGATGCCAGTCGATAAGTGAGTAATACAGTCCGAGCTTCAGGCCCTCGGCGCGGAACGCATCCGTATATTCACGAACTATGTCGCGCTTGAATGGCGAATACTCAATTGAATAGTCAGAATGCGCCGTATGGAACATCGAGAAGCCGTCGTGATGTTTACTGGTCAGGACTGCGTATTGCATTCCGGCGCGTTTTGCCATCCGCGCCAGCGCGCGCGCATCCCATTTTGTCGGATTAAAAGTCCTGGCGGTTGAGTGATATTCGTCCACCGCGACGCTTTGCGAGTCGGGCAACGCGCCGACGCCCCCGACCAGCGGCCACGACAGCTCGAGCCCGCACTGGCTGCAATGCCCCCAATGGATGAACATCCCGAATCTAGCCTTGTTGAACCACGATTCCATAGCGGGGCATTGTCGCCTTCATCGGATGCGCTTGTCCATCCCGAGTCGGGCCGCGGCGCGCCGTCGCATTCGTCCGGCCGGATGATCGACGCCTGGATTGGATGCCATCGGGACTTGCGGATTGGCGGCGCCTCGAATACTTCCATGTAGGACTGTTGGAATAACCTTATGCATGGACGATTGATTGTTCGTGCGAATGCGAGTGGATAAAATGAAACGCAACTCCTTTAGATTGTCGTGTCTTGCCGCCGTGGCGGTGCTGGTGCTTGCCTCGGCTTGCAAAGGCGCAACGGATGGACTCCCAGTGAGAAACACAGGTCATTACGCAATCATCGAGACCGATCGCGGCAGCATAATCGTCGAGCTTTACCCCGCCGTCGCGCCCAAGACGGTCGCGAATTTCGAGACGCTGGTGAACAAGGGCTTTTACAACGGCCTGACTTTCCATCGCGTCGAACCGGGCTTTGTCGTGCAGGGCGGAGATCCTGACGGGACGGGAACCGGCGGTCCGGGCTACACGGTGCCCGGCGAGATCAACGCCAACGAGCATCACCTGCGCGGCACTCTGGCCACCGCGCGCACAAGCGACCAAGTCAATCCGCAACGCGCGTCCAGCGGCAGCCAGTTCTATATCTGCCTGGATAAGGCGCCGTTCCTCGACGGCCAATACACCATCTTCGGCGGCGTGATTAAGGGCATGGACGTGGTCGATCAGATTCAGAAGGGCGACCACATGAAGAAAATCACGCTTGCGAAGGAGCCGCCCAAGTAGCCGCGGCGCGTCGCACATGGCGGATTCACGAAGCGGGCACCCTCATCGGGCGGGGCCCTACTTCACCGTTGACCTGCATCTGCACACCAACCGCGGCAGTTCGGACTCGAACCTGGCGCCCAAAGACCTGGTCGATCGCGCGCGTGCGATCGGAATCGGCGCGGTCTGCATCACCGAGCACGACAGCATGTGGGATTCCCGCGAGATCGCGGCGCTGGCGGCCGGCTCGGGGCTGATTTTCATGCGCGGGATGGAAGTCACGACCGACCTGGGGCACGTCGGCGCGTTCGGGCTCGAGCGGTACGTCGGAGGAATCTACAAGCTCGCCGAACTGCGGCGGGTGGTGGACCTCGAAGGCGGGATACTGATCGCGAATCATCCGTTCCGCTACAAACTCGACCCGCGCTTTTCGTTCATCAACCCGGACTCAGAACCGATCGATCCGACTTATCCGGAGCGCGCGGCCAAGCTCAAAATCTTCGAGATGGTCGATGCGATCGAAGTGCTCAACGGCGCGTGCGGCGAGGACGAGAATCTGTTCGCGCTCAAGGTCGCGCGTCAGCTTGGGTTGGCGGAGGTGGCGGGCTCGGACTCGCATTCCGCGGGCTCGGTGGGATGCGTGACGACGCTGCTCGACGGGCCAATCAAGGACGAGCGCGGGCTTATCGACGCGATCCAATCCCGGCGCTGCCGCGCGGGCCGCGGCCTGCTGAAGAGCGCGCTTGCGCCTTTCGAGCTGTCGGCGAGCCCCGGCTAGCGCGGAGTGAAATCTTCGAGATAAAAGCGGTTTCCTTTCATTTTTGGTTTTGCAGGATTTGAAAGGAAAATTAGCCTACGACTGCGACCTAAGCTATGGATAAAGCGCTTGCTCATGCTATAATTTCCTTTCAAAATGCTATTCAGGCAATTTGAAAGGAAAATGTCTTGAAGCTAAGAGAGCTCACTATCGAGCAGCGCAGAATCGCGGTAGATACAGCGCAGCTTTACGAACATTTGCTCGAACTTCAAGCCGAGCGCCAAGGACTTCGCGGCGGATTGCACTGGAAGAAAGTTGCTGGCCGCGACTACCTCGTGCGCACGATTGACCGCCATGGCGGCAATCGCTCTCTCGGCCCGCGCTCGCCCAAGACCGAGGAAGCTTACCGCGAATTTACCGAAACTAAACGCGACCTCGACGAGCGGATTCGATCGATCAATCAAGAAGTCGCGCGCCAGGCCAGGTTCTGCGTCGCCGCGGGAGTGAATCGAGTTCCGCGGATTGCAGCCGACATAGTAAGGTCGCTCGATGCCGGCGGGCTGCTGGGCAGCCATCTGATTATTCTCGGCAGTCATGCGATCTATGCCTACGAAATGGCGGCGGGCGTACAGCTCAAAGCCGGACTTCTGCAAACCGAAGATCTCGACACGCTGCTGAACACCAAGGCTGAAATCGAACTGGTCGGCTCGGTACGAAGTTCAGGCCTCCTCGGAATCCTTCAGCGCGTGGACAGAACCTTCAAGCCTCAACGTAAAAGGTCATTTCGCGCTGTCAACGCGAAGGGCTTCATGGTCGATTTGATCCGGGCGCCAATCGATTCCCCTGGCGGCCTCACCAGCATTGGCAGCGGACCCGATCTGATTGCAGAACCCCTGCACGGCCTCGAATGGCTTGGCGCGGCGCCGCGAATGACCCAAATCGTGATCGCCGACAATGGCTTCCCGGTCAGGTTTGTGGTCCCTGAGCCGCGCGTGTTCGCATTGCACAAGCTGTGGGTCTCGCTCCAGCCGACGCGAGATCTAATCAAGCGCAAGCGCGATTTCCGCCAGGCAGAGGCAGTTGCACAACTATCGCTCGAGTACTTCAACTTGAGGTTCGACGGTCCCGCGATAAAAGCGCTTCCGGCCGCGCTTACCGCGATGATTCCGGGCTTGGTCGAGCGGCTCCGTGAGCGAAGCTCGAAGACGCGAGGCGAGCCGACGGCGCTACCGCCGGGCTTCGAAGATCCGGATGGCGATCCCGACGCGGATTAGATGCTCGGCGGCATTGTTTGCCACGCGATCGATCCGATAAAATTTCCGCACCGCCGCTGAGACTTTACCGATGAGTGCCAACAAGGATCGCCTCGCCCTGATCGAGCATCTCTCCTTGATCGGCAGCGAACATTCCGACGATCTTCGCGAGACCCTGGACCGGGTCGCCTTAGCGATTGCCACCGGCATGGAGGCCGAGGTCTGTTCGCTCTACCTCTTCGATCCACAGCGCGAGCGACTGGTGCTGCGCGCCACTGTGGGACTCGATCGCGAATCGGTCGGCAAGGTTTCGATGCGCCTCAGCGAGGGACTGGTCGGGCTGGTGCTGGAGAAAGACGAACCGGTTTGCGTGCCCGACGCGATCAGCCATCCGCGCTACAAGTACTTTCCCGAGACCGGCGAGGAGCGCTTCCATACTTTTCTGGGCGTGCCGGTTCGCGACGGCCGCAAGAAGCCGCTCGGAGTGCTGGTCGCGCAGACGCTCGAGCGGCGCAAATTCAACAAAAGCGAAATCCGCCTGCTCAGCACCGCCGCCAACCAGGTCGCGCAAATTCTTTCGCATTTCAGGCTGCGCGAATCGCTCGTCACCAAGGAAAAAGAGCGGCTCGAATATCGGCGCCGGATGATCGAGGCCAACCGCCAGCTCAAGGACTACGAAAAAGTCGGCGGCAAGACCCGCCACGCCCCGCCGGCGAAGATTCGGCGCCCCCGGCTGGCAGGGCTTTCCGCGTCACCCGGATTTGCGCAGGGAAACGCGCACGTCGTCGGCACATTTCTAAGCAGCGTCGATCGCAACCAGAAGTCCCGCGACCCCAAGGCCGAGGTCAAGCGCTTCGAGGAGGCTCTGGCCCGTTCGCTGGCGGAGCTGGCGACGCTGCGAGTGCGGATGGAGCCGCTGATGCCCGAGGCGGACCTCAAGATCTTCGACGGCCATCGCATGATTCTCGAAGACGCGGAATTCGTCGATCGCATCCGCGAGACAATTGCCAACGGCTACACCGCCGAGAGCGCGCTGTTCCGGGTCATCGAGGAACTCAGCACCTCGATGCTTGCGGTCGCGGACAATTATCTGCGCGAGCGCGCGACCGACTTCCGCGACGTCGGCCATCGCGTGTTGCGTCATCTGCGCCAGGACGAAAAGAAGGCTCCCTTCGCCAAGCCGACGATTATAGTCGCCGAGGAGCTCACGCTCTCGCAGCTGATGCTGGTCAGCCACGACAATCTAGCGGGTATCGCGCTGCAATCCGGCGGCGTCACCTCGCACGCGGCGATCCTGGCGCGGGCGTTCGAAATCCCGACCGTAGTCGGCGTCGAGCATCTGATGGAATCCGTCGTCGAGGGCGATCAGCTCGTGCTCGACGGCAACTCGGGCGTCGTTTACGTCAATCCCGGCGCCGAGATCGAGCGCGACTACGTGAGCCTGTCCAAGCGCTACGCGGCATTCAAGCGCGAGCTTATCGAAGAGGGCAACGCGCCGACCGCGTCCCGCGACGGCCATCGCGTCATGATGCTTGCGAATATCGCGCTGCTGCCGGATATCCACCTGGCGTTGCGCTATGGCGCCGAGGGCGTCGGGCTGCTGCGTTCGGAATTCTCGTTCCTGACCTTCGAGGATTTTCCAGACGAGACTCAGCAGCTCGCGCTATACGGCAAGATGCTCGAAATGCTGGGCAAGCGCCCGATCACGATTCGCACGCTCGATATCGGCGCCGACAAGTATCCGCCGTACATGCGGGTGCCGCGCGAGGACAATCCGTTCCTCGGCTGGCGTTCGATCCGCATCTCGCTCGAGATGTCGGGGCTGTTCAAGGTTCAACTCCGCGCCATTCTCCGCGCCGCCGCCAAGCACAATGTCCGCATCCTGTTCCCGATGATCTCGAGCCTGGAGGAATTGCGCCGCGCCAAGGAATTGCTGGCCGAGTCGCAGGCCGAGCTGTTCAAGGAAGGACTCGAGCACAATCCCAATATCGAAGTCGGAATCATGGTCGAAGTGCCGTCGGCAGTGTGGCTGGCGCCGCGCCTTGCGCGCGAGGTCGATTTTTTCTCGATCGGGACCAACGATCTGATCCAGTACCTGCTCGCCGCCGATCGCAACAATCGCAAAGTCGCGCACCTGTACGAGGCGCTTCATCCCGCGGTCATTTCCGCCATCGCCGAGGTCATCAATGTCGCGCGCGCAGCCGACAAGGAGGTTTGCCTGTGCGGCGAGATGGCCAGCGATCCGCTGGCAACGCTCCTGCTGGTCGGGATGGGTCTCGACGAACTGAGTCTGAGCCCGCTATTTATTCCGGTGGTGCGCAAAGTCATTCGGGAGGTCGATTATCAGACCGCCCGCCTGATCGCGCGCGAGACTTTACAAATGGCCAGCGTGCAGGAAATCAAGGGCTACCTGGTCGAACGCTATCGCGATTTGGGGCTTATCAACCTGGTCGAAATGTACCGTTAGTTACCTTCTGGCTGGATTATCCCGATTAATTCCTCGACTTTTGCGCTATTAACGTGTTGAATCGATTGTTGACATTTTCGGTCGGGATTTGTTTACTGTCTCTGACCGAGCGGTTAGATACCGTCGGGCCCCGTATTCGGGTATGATGCAGGGCGGATACGCTGGGGCGGGAAACAAAAGCAGAGGATATATTGATGGTATTTCTTGTATTTTTCGGCGGATTTCTAGTTTTCGCGGCAGGTACCCTCTACTGGCTGTTGGGGACGAATCGTTATGGCGGTGATCGTCCGGCCGCCACGCTGCAGTTGACCGCACGCACGGGCGCGACCGCCGATGCGGCGATAAAGCCTGAGCCTTGCCGCACGATTCGCGTCTATTTCATCAAACCCTCGCGCTACGACGAGGAGGGCTTCGTCCAATACTTCCGGTACGGCGTTCAGCCCAACAACACATTGACGGTGCTAACGGCGCTCAACGAGGCGTTCAACAAGCGTTACGCGGTCGAGCGAAACGTCCGCCTCGAGACGGTGATTTGGGACGAAATCTGCGACGGTGTAGTCAGCCCTGAGACAATCAAGGCGATAAAGGAAAAGGCGCGCGAAGATGGCGTCGAGTTGCTGATCGGGCTGGCCGGTGTGCAATCGAATCAGTATCCGCGCGGGCGCGACCTCGCGCTTCAGTTCGTGGCCGAAGGCTTGCCCACGATGATGGGCGGCTTCCATGTCAGCGGCTTTCCGGATTCGTGCAAGTTCCTCAACGAATGCGGCATCACGACCGTGGTCGGCGAGGCCGAAAACATTTGGGGCGATATCGTGGAGGACTTCCTGCGCGGTGAGTTGCGCAAGAGTTATTCGGTCACCCAGGGAATTCGCGCGAAGACCGGCCAGGACGACATCACCGTTCCGCTAATCACGGAGTCGCTGCTGCCGATGCTCGACGATCGTTACCTCACGCGATTTTTCAACGATACGATGACCACGCTCGACACTTCGCGCGGATGCCCTTTCACCTGCTCGTATTGCAGCGTGAAGAACGTGATGGGCCGCACGATGCGCTCGCGCGAGCCCGACGCCGTCGTGAGCTGGGTGCGCGACGCATGCCGCAATCATGGCATCGAGTCGCTGTTCCTGGTCGATGACGACTTTTTCCGCTCGCCGCGATGGGAAGAGATTCTCAGCGGCCTGGTTGACGTGAAGAAGGAATATCCCAAGCTCTCCTTCATGATGCAGGTGGACGTCGATGCGTCATGCTACGCAAATGTCGCCGACGGCGAGACCGAGACCGCCAAGCATCGGCGCAGCAAGCGTTTCACCGAACTGGCCGCAGCCGCGGGATGCTACCAGGCGTTCGTCGGAATCGAGTCGCTCAATCCCGACAACCTGAACTTTGCGACCAAGTACCAGAATACCGACGACCGCCAGCACAAGTGGAAGCTGGAAGCGGCACGCGCGCACGTGATCGACAAGTATCGGCGCGTCGTCGAGAACTGGCACAAGGTCGGCGTGTCGGTGCACGCCGGCTACATGCTGGGATTCCAGTTCGACGGTCCCGATTGCGGACGCGTGGCGGTGGCAACTCTGAAAAAGATCGGCTTCGACCTGGTGTCGTTCTTTATCATGACTCCGCTGCCGGGCACTGAAGACCAGGTGCGCTTCACCAGGGAAGGCGCCATCATCGACTGGGACTTCAACCAGCTCGACTCGCAGCACGTCACGCTCAAGCACGACAAGATGGACAAGGAAAGCTGGCTTGGCGCGTACCGCGACGCTTACATGGGCTTCTACTCGATCCCGCGCTTTCTTCACAGCATTTTCACCTTATGCGCCGGCCACGGACTCGGTGCGGAAGCGCGCTGCTCGACGCTGCGTCAGTTCACCTATTATTTCTTCAGCCATCGCCAGGGGCGGCATCCGATGGTGGGCGGGATATGGCCGATTCGCCGCCGCGATGTCCGCCGTGCGGCAGTCACCGACGACGAGGCGCGCCGCTTCTACCTCGGCGGGAAGCGCTTCGACGCGATTTTGCGCGGCGACGCCGGCGAGGGATTCGCCGGGGCTCCGGCGTAAGCGACGCCAATTTAACGACCTGACAGAAGACCGGCGCGATCCGATCGGGATCGCGCCGGTATGCTTTTCGGGTGCTATCGGGTGCTAACAGTCGCATCGCCTCAGAACACTCCGCACCCGGCTTGCGCAAAAGCCCTATAAACGGCTACGGATTCTCCGGGGATCCCGTCATGATCACGCCGCCCGTCATCGTCGTCGCCTTTCTCGCCATCGCCGTCATCGCGGTAATGACCTTAGTCCCGTTCATGCGCTTGGTACTCGGCCGGATAGTCCGCCTCGCGTTTTTTCTCATACCGGTGGCAGTCGCCGCGGCGGGTATCGCGATGATCATGAACGACGAAACGATCTTCGAAAGACCCGGCCCCCAGCAACGCGTGGTTCGGTTCGTCACGATGAACTCCGCGGCCGCCAGCCCGTCAGGTTACGGCTCCGTGATTTGCGAGATGGGCAATCGGCCCCAGGCGGCGACTCCTGCCGAGAGCGCGCCGAAGAAGCGGGCCGCAGAGGAAGCGCTTGCCAATCAGCGTGAGCCCCGCCGCAGGCTGGAGCCGGTCGCAACGCCGGCGCCGCTCGACGATGTCTATCCTGAATTGCTTCGCCGCGGATATCCGGGAATCTCGCGCCAGAAACTGTTCCAACTCTCGCAGGATACGATCAACTCGCTCGGTGGATGGAAAATCGTCAAGGCGGATCCCCGCAACTCCACCATCGATTGCATCTACACGACGCGAATCTTCAAATTCGAGGACGACGTGAGGATCACGGTGCAAGCGTCAGGCGAGATCGACGTGTGCTCGCGCTCCGGCCTGGCGCGCCCCGCTGCGACCTCGATCCTGCGCTACTTCCCCGGCGACCTCGGCGCCAGCGTCGGGCATATCAAGGAATTTTACGAGGCGCTCGAGCCGAAGATGGACGAGGTTTACAAGGAAGAGCAGGACCGGCAGAACGCCAAGAAGCCTCACTAACGCGCACCCGCGCGGCGCGCAGCGCAGTGGGGAATATGGCGAGCCGCAAAATACGTGTTATCCCGACACATGAGCGGTTCGGCTCCGGCTCGGAGTTTCGTTCTCTAACGAAAGCACCGGCTGTAGCGGCGCCGCTTCGCTATCGGCTGGCCATCGTCGTCGCCTCGCGCAGGCGCGCCACCAGATACTCGGGCTGGCCGTCATGCCATACGCGGAGTTCGACGCGCTGGCCGGGAGAATACTGCGCGAGGAGACCGTCAAATGTTTTCGCGTCGGGAATCGTTTTATCGTCAAACTCGCTGATCACGTCGCCCGGCTTGATCCCCGCCTTATCCGCCGGCGACCCGATGAACACGGCCTGCACCTTCGCTCCCCAGACTTCGGGCGCGCGCGCCGTCGTCACGCCGAAGTATGCGGGACCACCCGCGGGTAGAACGTCGGGATGCAGAAAACGCACCCGATTCACACCGTTGACGCGGTACACGATTTGCGCGATCTTGCGCGCCTCACCCAGACTGTAAACTTCGCCGGCCAGATACGCTTCGCCCATCTTCGACACGGATACGCCGATATCTGGAAAGGCGTGCGACTTAAGCGTGTCCTTGATTCGGGCCTCGAGCTCGTCGGACGTCGGTCCAGCCGACGCCAGGCGGACGCCGGTGACCGGGATCATGACGAAATTCGTTATCAGCTCGTCCGCGCTCGTCAGCGGCGATACCTTCAGCGCCGGCATCGCGATGGTCTGCGCGACCAGATTGGGCCGGTTATTGACGATTGGCGCGCTAGTAATCAGGAACGCCACCAACGCCGCCAAGGCGGCGCCCATCGCGGTGAACGCGTAGTCGCGAACCGGGAAATGGCGAGCCGCGAGTGCCGTCCGGCCCGCTTCGCCAACTTCCGAGCCGTCTTCGACCTGGGCGTTCTGGTCAGCAGCCGCGATTTGCTCGAGTTCCTCAAGCGTGCGCGGAACGCCGTCGATCAGCGCGACGATATCCTCGCTCGCCGACATCCCGGCGTTCGCTTCGTCGCGCTGAGCGGAGGCACTCGCGTCGTCATCTGCCGACTTGAGGTCGCCAGCCGCAGTCCCGTCGCCCTCGCGCTCGACCGTGGCCGAAAAGCCAGCGTGGCGGACGTTGGCGGCCGGTGCGCTCTCGTCCGTGGTTGCCGCGCCTTCTTCACTCTTCCTGCGAGCGAAGCGCCTGAGCGCTTCTTCGAGCGTCAAGATGGTGTCAGTTGGCTTGCCGCCGTTCTTTCCCATCGCAGCACCGCCGTTCTTATGGATTCGGCACCTCTGAACTTCATCGGAGTGCCGCTTGTACAAATAGCAGAGAATTGCGCCTTGGGCCAAATCTGGATCAGGCAATTGCCAACCGCAGCCGCTCTCGATTCTGTTCTCAGACGGGCAAGCCCGAACGTGCCGGACCGGGGCACAGAACGCTCAACAATCGCTTCATCGCGATTCGCACCTCGATGGCGAAAGGTACGGTCGCGACAAGATATATGAACAGCGTCATCCCGAGCAGCAAGATTCGGGCGCCAAAGGGCCCGGCCACGCGTGAATCGACGGCCAGGGAACTCCACGCCAGGAACAGCATTATTGCGATCCAGAAGGGCACGACAGGCCACACCAACCGCATGTTCAGAGTCACGATGGTTCCCAAGCCGTCGCGCCGGAAGTTCCCTTCAATTATAGGCACGAATGAGTTCCGGTAATTGATGACTCGATGTATTTTGAAGCGGCTCTCTGCGACCCTGCCCTCAAAATATCCGCGCTTCGTGGAAGTCGGCCATCCCCACTTCCTGGGCGGTTCGACAATCTCTTGAAGAACCCGGGCGGCATGGGACTGGCTGATTGGCGTCGAGAATTCGAATTTGCGAAATGGTGGCCGAATAAAATCGGTCAGAGTCGGTTCGAAATCAGACCCCGCGATCGGTTCGGCTTCAAACATTGCGCGAGTTACGACGCAACGATCGTAACGGATGCGTCGCGCTATAGCACGAAGGCCCGACCGCGTTTGAGCGATCGGGCCTTCGAGTCCTGATCCACGGGAACATGCACCTAAACGGAATCTTTGACTTTCTCGCGCAGGCGTTTCTAGCGTTCAAGCAGCCAACGCGCGATTCGTTCGCCGACGACCAGCGCCGGGAGGTTGGTGTTGGCGCGCGGTATCACGGGAATGATCGACGCGTCAGCGACGTAAGCGTTGTCGAGGCCGTGAATTCTTCCGCGCGAATCGACGACCGCGGACCGATCGCTCGCCGGGCCCATCCGGCACGTCCCCACCGGATGGTAGTAGTGCAGGCAGTTGGCCCTGACGAACGCCTCGACCTGGGCGCGGGTCGCGATGGCGCTGCCGGGTGAAAGCTCCATGCCCGCGAGCCGGGACAGGGCGGGTTTCGCGGCTATCTCGCGGGCGAGCGCGACCCCGTCGGCGAGCACGCGCAAATCTTCGTCCTCGGGATCGGACAGGTAGCGATGGTCGAGGATGGGCGGCACGGCGCTGCTCGCGTTCGTCAGCCTTAGCGCGCCCCGCGAGCGTGGCGTCATGCACGCCACTTCGAGTGTCCATCGCCAGCCGGTTGGAGTTGTGCGGTCGGGTCCGCCAACCGGATAGACGTGCAGATCAAACGCCTGCGTGCATCGCGAGGATCGCGCCTTGGCGATCGTCTGCTCCTCGGGCATCCAGTGATCGCGCGCGAACGCGGCCATCATCTCTTCGAGCTCGCGCGTCCCCGCGTAGCTCAGCGTGACCCGCGGATGGTCATGCAGGTTGTGGCCGACTCCGGGGAGGTCGTGCATCGGCGCGATGCCGGCGGAGCGAAGTTCGGACGGATTGCCGATCCCGAAGCGCTCGAGAATCGCGGGAGAGCCGTAGGTCCCCGCCGCCACGATCACACGGCCCACTTCGAGGCGGACCGGGCCCTCGCGTCCGGCTACCACGACGGCGTTCACTCGCCCCGAGCTGATTTCGAGGCGTTCGCACGCCGAGTCGCCAACGATCGTCAGGTTCGATCGCTCGCGGACCGGATCGAGATAGGCGAAGGCGGTGTTCCAGCGGACGCCGTTGACGATATTCGCCGGACTCGGCGCCATCCCCAGGTTCTCGTCGAGATTGTTAAGGTCCGCGACGCGCGGGATCCGGCGGTGGCCGCCGCGTCCAACGCTAAGCGCTGGAAAGGAGTGACCTCGCCTGGTTCCGGGATTCGAACCCGCAGACGCTCGGAGCCGGCGCGGAACAGCGGCCGCAGTTCGTCGGTGGACCAGCCAGGATTTTCGAGCGCAGCCCATCCGTCGTAATCGACGCTGCTGCCCCAGATAGCGGCGCATCCGTTATGCGACGAGCATCCGCCGATCACGCGAGCGCGCTCGTAGCTGATGACGGGCTGCGCGTACAGCTCTCCGCTGTGGTAGCCCCAGTCGTGAGTGGCCGGTATCGCGCCGGCATCGGTGAGTTCCACCGGCCATCGTCCCGCGGCGAACGGACCGTAATCCGGACCGGCCTCCAGCAGCAGCACAGTCTGCTCCGAATGCTCCGCGAGAAGACCCGCGACCGCCGCCCCCGCGGTGCCGCCACCGATCACGACGGTATCGGCGAACTTCGGAAGCGGCGTGCCTGCAGGACGCTGATCGCGTTTTCGCGCCATCTGAGTCGCATCCTCAGCAAACGATCGGGCCCAAGCCTACTCCAACTATGCGCCACTGTGCGGCGGAGTCGGCCGCGGCTAACTATTCCCCCGCTTTATTCTCAACGGTAATCAACAGTCCCGGCATCACTCGCAGAATTCCGAATAGCGACGGCAATCCTCGATTGATCAGATGGACACCGTGCGCTGCCGCCAAACCATTTTCTTTAGAGCTTCGCTCAATCAGAGCAAAAGGCACGAAGAATGACGCTGGAGGCGTTTCAGGCTTCTCCACCCGATGGGCTCCCGCCTGAGCCGGCAAGTTGCCCAGTAAGGAGCGCTTGATCTCGTTCTCCAGTTCCTGGCCTACTGTCTCAGCTTCGATCTTTTTGGCGTCGGCTCTTGCCCTGTCGGCATCGGCTCTTGCCCTCTCGGCATCGGCTTTTGCCCTCTCGGCGTCGCTTCTTCCCTTTTCGGAACTTCGCTTCTGCCAATTCAGCGCGAGATCGATGGCACCGGTGAGGACAGCCGTTCCTGGCATGACAGGAGCAGAAATCACACCGACGCCGCAGGCAGCAAGTAAACCCAAACCACCGACGATCAAACCAGGACCCGTTGTGAAAAAGTCCACCGAGCCTGCGGCAACCCGTACAGTCGGCATCACGGCATCCGCGCCAAAGGAGCGATTTGCCGCCAAAAGCGATGTAATGAGTTCGGTCAGCGCTAATGAGGTAGCTGCGACTTCGGAAAGTGGCAGCCCGCCATCGGGGGCAGCGCGCATCGCCGGGTGGTTAAATCGACAAGAAATTCGCGCGGCTGTAGCAGACTACGGTTAAAAGGCAACATTCCGCTTTGAACGAGCTGGACCATCTCATCGTCTGAAGGATCGATTTTTCGTAAGAGGTGCGGGAGTATCTTGGCGCCATTTCGAGTTACCCAGGAATCGGCCTCTTCCAGAAGTCCTTCCTCTGCTTCTCCGCGTAAGAACGACGGCCGATCGTCACGTATCCCAGCCTCGCGGATGATCTCAAGCCGATCGGGCTCGGTAAGTTCGAGAATTAGCTCTCGCAATACTTCACTTGGCATGGTGGCACCTCCCGGGCATCTTGCCCCTGACCGGCATCGCATCGAGCGTACATTCGTCCATAATTTATCCGGAAAAGCAAAAAGCGAAGCGAAGCACAAAGCTGTCTCGGATTCCACCGACAGATCATCATGGCTTCGTGATCGCCGGGACGCATCGGTTACATAGATAACTGAATCCGTCGAATGAATATTTGTCGCGCGAATCAGCCTGCTCGCGTACCAATGCGTCTGCTACATTGACGCCATGCGTGCTGCTCGAGCATCTGGCATCCGAAACCTGCAAGGCCTTAAGAACATCGCCTGGCTCACGGCGCACCAGCTCGAAAGGCTTTCCAAGGCGCTGACGGTCAGCACGATCGAAAAACACGCGATCATTTTCGACGAGAAATATTCACCCGATTCCGTATATATCTTACTGAGAGGAGTGGCACGCATCACATGCCGCAATCGCAAGGGTCAGCGTAGGTTGGTGACTATGGTCGCGCCCGGCATGATCCCCGGCTTCCCGCCGCCGGTACCCGGCATCAGTTACAACTTTCGCTGCGAAGCAGTTACCGTTTGCCGGGTAGGGGCGATTGACCTCGGGTCGTTCGTCGAAATATCGCTGGGAGTTGCTTCGGCAGACTTCAAACGGTTGGCAGCGAGCTACATGGGCCGCTGGGATTTGGTTCAATTGCGCTGCGCAAACTTCATGAGCTGCACTTTGGAAGAGCGTCTGGCTCTGATTCTGCTGGAATTGAGTGAAAATTTCGGCGTCGCCGATGCAAAAGGGCTGCGGCTGACATTGCCGGCCCGGCACAGGGACCTGGCTGAACTAGTCGGGGCCTCGCGGCCCCGGATTAGCGAACATTTGACTTCGTTTGAGCGAAGGCAACTGATTTCGCGCTACAATCGCCAACTCGTCGTGAATCGCGCTCGATTGGAAAGTTTTTTGGCGCAAACTCGTATTCCTGCAATTGGCGCCGGTACCGTGGTCTGAAAAAAAGTGGACGAGTTGCAAGGCGCACCGCGGCGTCGCGCCGGTCCCTGCACCAGAGTTCAGGAAAAATTGACACGGAGCGAAGTCGGAGGAGCCCTAGAACGTGTAAAGGGGAAGAGGGTTCCTTCTTGCCTGGAGTCTGGACGGCTGGTGCGTCGGGACGCAGTTGA
>CAWCTG010000011.1:0-25021 GCA_963798375.1 Binataceae bacterium (SeqCode) | reverse complement strand
TTCGTGCTCGCCAAATTCAATGGAATATGGTGAAATTTGACCCATGGACAAGCACATAAGCAAGCATCCCGAAACCCAGCATCTCGCTGCCGACGTGGTTCATTACCGCGAGTACAAGATTCTGCTGCAACCCGATCGGTTTAAGAGCAAACATGGGTTTCTCGAATTTTGGGAAACAGCGTCCAGGACTATCAAGAAACTCGGTCTTAAAGTAGATGTCGATGAGCACGCATTCGACAGTCAGGTTCGGGAAGTGCTCTTTTACGACACCCCGGAGTTTGACCTCTACAACAACCACTTCATTCTGCAAAAGCGGACCTTTTACGACCAGGGATGCCCCGTCCTGGCCGACGAGCTGGCCTTCAAATACCGCACCCCGGAGCTCAAGAACGCCGCGGCCGTTGACGTGCGTCCGCAATTGGGTGGACACGATGAGGTAAAGTTCAAAGAGGAGTTGTTGCTTCAGCGCGACCGCCTGGGCGGAATGCGCAGCGTTTACTCTCATGGCTGCGTGCTTACATCGCCCAACATTGAGCTCGAACGCGGCATCGAGGACATTGCCCGCGCTTTTCCGACCCTCAAGCGGATAGACATACGGCCCAGAACCAAAATGGAGCTGGTCAACAACGTAGCGGTCGAGGAGGTGCAAAATACCATGGTGTGATCCACTTCGGGCACCACTTCAAGGGTAAGACCACCATCGCGATATGGCGGAGCCGGGCGCTGGAAAAATCACTGTCGGGCGAGTTCGCCTTTCAGTGCAAGTTCGATCGGATCGACGAGGTTAGAGACAAGTCCCAAGCTCTCCGAGGAGTTCTACAAAAAAGTGCAGCTCGATTGCGCGGAATGGATCAAACTTGGCACCACCAAGACCGCGATGGTGTATGGGCTCGGCGATAGTCACCAACTAAAGAACCGCGAATGAGCCGTTCCTGGAAGCAGGAAGGATTGTCCTTGGAACAGAGAAATGACACGGCGGCGGTGATCGGGGCAGGAGATCATATCGGCGCCGCAATCGCCAAAAAATTCGCGGCCGAAGGTTTTACCGTTTTCGCGGGACGCCGCAACGGCGACAAGCTCGCGCCGCTGGTGGCGGAGGTTGAGGCAAATGGCGGCAGAATTTTTGCGCGAGCGCTCGACGCGCGCAAGGAAGATGACCTCACCGCTTTTTCTGCAGGACGCAGACCAGCAAGCGCCGCTTGAGGTCTGCATCTTCAATGTCGGCGCGAACGTCAATTTCCCGTTGCTCGAGACGACCGACCGCGTGTTCCGCAAAGTCTGGGAGATGGCCTGTTACTCCGGATTCGTCGCAGGCAGGGAAGCAGCCCGCCTGATGATCCCGCGTGGGCGCGGATCTATTTTCTTCACTGGCGCCACGGCCAGTTTGCGCGGTGGAGTCGGATACGCGGCCTTCGCGGCCGCAAAATTTGGGCTTCGCGCGGTAGCACAAAGCGCCGCAAGGGAACTGGCTCCGAAGAATATCCACGTCGCGCATCTCGTAATCGATGCCGGAGTGGATACTGCCTGGGTCCGCGATCGAATCCGGGAACGGGAAGGCGACGAGGCGATGAAGAACCTTGACCTCGAACGACTCATGAGGCCGGCAGCGGTGGCCGAGGCGTATTGGCAGCTTTACCAGCAGCCGCGCGACGCGTGGACATTCGAGCAGGAGATCCGTCCCTTCGGAGAGAAATGGTGAAGCCATGGCCAGATAGAATTTCACTTCGACTTGGCATTCCCAAGGCCTATCTGAGCCATCTTGTTATTCCTGAAATCGAAAAGCGCACGGGAGTGAAGTTCGAATACGTGCCGGTACTGCTGGGCGGTGTCTTCAAGATGACCAACAATCGCTCGCCGGCGCAAAGCCTGGCCGGCATCAAGAACAAGCCCGAGTACGAACGGCTGGAGATGACCCGCTTCATACGCCGGCATAATATCACCAGCTATCGGAGCAATCCCTTTTTCCCGGTGAACACGCTGATGATGATGCGCGGGGCGATCGCCGCACGGTCGCTCGGCGTGTTCGAGCGCTACGTGGACGAGATGTACCGGAACATGTGGGCTGACCCCAAAAAGATGGACGACCCCAACGTGTTCCGCGCGGCGCTCGACGAGGCGAGGCTGGAAACGGCACGAATCCTGGGACTGATCGAAACCCAGCCGGTGAAGGATCAACTGCTCGAGAACACGCAGCGATCGGTTGAGCGCGGCACGTTCGGCTCACCGACCTTTTACGTCGGCAACGAGATCTTCTTTGGCAAGGATCGGCTGCGAGACGTCGAGGAAATGATTATAGAGTCGCTGCGGTTCCTCAAAACCTGATCCGCGCGGACGGAAACGCGTGAGGGCGAAGCTTGCAGTTAGGCGGGCCCGCGGCGCGGCGTGTCGAGCAGTCGCCGGGCGGCGGCGACGGCGGCGTCGAGCCGACCAGTTCGAGGATGTCGCCCGACCGCAGAATTTCCTCGCCGGTCGGTACGACAACTTCCGCATCCCCTCGGCCTATAGCGACCACCACCGCGCCGCTGTTGGTGTGCAGATCCAGCTCGGCGAGGCTTCTGCCGACACTGTCGCTGTAGGCCCGCAGGCTGACCGGCGTAATCATCCCAATGCCGGGGACCTCGTATGACTCGCCTTCGGCGCCGGCGCGAGTGCCTCGGAGCGCGGTGGCGATCAGCCGCGCTGCATTGCGAATCTGCCCCTGCATCTGGCGCGCGCTTCGGGTCACGACGACTATCATCAGCGCGATCGTGATCACGATGATTCCGATCCCTTCGACCGGCTCCATGAACGGCTGAACTATCGCGAGCAGGGGCACGGCAGCGACCAGCAGAATCGTGATCTGCAGCAATTCGATCAACGCCTTCACCGCGCTGGCGCCACGCGGGGGAAGTTCGGCGAAGGCGCGTGATGCGAGTGCGGTCGCGAGACGGCGCGACGCGAAATACATCGCGGCCGCGGGCGCGGCGCATAACAGCAGTGCGAACAGGTCCACGTACAGACCGGCGGAGAAATACGAGAGATGTTCGAGGCTCGCGACCATGGAAGTCACGTCGAGCGGATCGAGTTCGTTGACGATCAGAATCGCGCCAATCAAAACTGCGCTCGACACGATCGCCGCTATCGGCCGTCCGATCGAATTGGCGTCCCTGGCCGGCTGTCCCGCGTTGCGTATCCGCTCGAACCACGAGTCGTAGAGCGCCTCGAGCACCTTGAGCGGGGGCGGCAGCCGCTCGGAAACGAATTCCGCGACCGGAATCGAGCTGCGAATCATATAGGGCGTCAGGAAGGTGGTGATGGCGGAGAGCGCGACGGCAAGCGTGTAGAGAAAATCGCGGGTGGCGCCCGTCTTCAGCCCCGCGCCGGCGATGATGAACGAGAACTCGCCGATTTGTGCCAAACTCATGCCGGCTTCGATCGATGTTTTGGCGCCGACGCCGCTCAACACCGAGGCGAAGGTCACTCCGAAAATCTTCCCGCCGATCACAGCGGCGGTCAGCACGATCAGCGCGGGCCAGTGCTGCTCTACGAGCGCGGGATCGATCATCATGCCGACGGAAACGAAGAACACTGCGCCGAATATGTCGCGCAGCGGCGCGACCAGATGCTCTATCTGCGCGGCTTGCCCGGACTCTGCTACCAGAGAACCCGCCAGGAAAGCGCCCAGCGCGACTGAATAGCCGGCGTGCTCGGCGAGGACGGCGAAGGCGAAACAAATGCCGACGACCGCGACCAAAGTTGTTTCGGGCCGGCCCATCCGCACCACCAGCCGCACGAAAGGCGGCACGACCATGAATCCGATGCCGACGAATGCCACCAGGAACAAAATCAGGCGCGCGATCGTCACCGTCATCAGCGACGCCGACACGCTCTCACCCGACGCCAGCGTGGTCAGAATCGCGAGCTCGACGACGGCGGTAAGATCTTCGGCGAGCAGAACGCCGAACACGAGTTCGCGCACGCGCTCGGAGACCGGAGTCTCTTCGTAGGCCTTGGCAACGATGGTCGTGCTCGAAATTGAAAGCAGCGCGCCGGTAAAAATGCTCTCGAGCGGGGTCCATCCGAGCGCGCGCCCGCATACGTAACCGAGCCAGATCATGAAGCTGACCTGGAGCGCGGTGATGAAGCCCGAGGTCGGGCCGAGGCGAATCAGCTTGCGCACGCTGAACTCCAATCCGAGCGCGAACATCAGAAGGATCACGCCGAGTTCGGAGAGCGTGTGGATGCGGTCGGAGTCGGCGAGCAGAGGAATCGGGAGGTTAGGACCGACGATCAAGCCGGCGATCAGATAGCCGACTACGACGGGCTGGCGGATTTTCTGAAAAATGATGGTGGTGATCGCGGCGACGCATAGCACCATCGCGAGATCTTCGAGAAACGTGTGTGAAGCGAGTACCTGCACAGTCGCGTCGGGGCATCTTAGCCCGTAGCGCACGGGGTGAGCGAGGGTGGGAGTGTGATCGCGGGCGGGGTGGTCGAGCGAGAGTTGAACCTCTCCCGGCGCTCACCTGTGGTCCGCAAAAACTCATCGACACTCATGAGCCGACGACGGAACTGGCTACCGGAGATCGATTTTGCGGCGGCTAAGAAGTATCGCCGTGCCCCAGCTCAGAGCGAGAGCAAGAATGAGATAGACAATGCCGAAGATCATCTCGCTCTGCGAAGCCGGGGTTGGATTCCTCACCGAGAAAAGCGCCAGGTTGAGCGTGACGTAGATTGCGTATGCGTGGCCGAGGTACATCGCATAGCGGCGCATCCGCCAGATCCCGGCTGCATAAATTAAGAGAACAATTCCCAGCAGCGGCCCGAGGATCGCGTCCGGCGTGCCGCTCAGCCGTTTGCCAAAAAAGACCAGGCCCGTGGTCGGACCCTCGAGATGTAATGGCTTCAAGATGTCGGTCAATGCGAGAATTGCGAACAGGATCGCCAAGGTCGTGAGCGCTACGCCACGGCGGGAATCTGCCATCGTCATGAGCCTCCGCGTATCTCGATGTAATACGTTGCAGGCGGTAGCGATAGCCTCCGGTCAACCGCTTACGGGCGTGGGGGAGCCTGGGTAATCGCAGCGCGCACCTTTTCTGGCAGGCTCGCAATATCGGGATACGCGACCAGGCTCATGACCACCTCCCTAGAGAGAGCATTCGACCTCGGCCCCGGCGCAATTGATCGCGCGCGGACCGTGTTTGGTGTAAAGGATTCTTGCGAGACTGTAAATCGGCTCGTCCGGCGCGCGCGGCCGGGCATAAGCAGATCAGGGTTATATCAGATGTCGCTCAACGTCTATGCGTTCACTTGCGGCTGGTTGACCGTTCCGGCCGCGCTGCTCCTGGCGGGCGAAAAGGGAAGCCTCACGGTGCCCGTGCCTGCATATCTGATCGAGCATCCGAAGGGACGAGCGATCTTCGACAGCGGACTTCACGTCGAGACGCAAACCGATCCGAATCACCGCCTGGGACGACTCGCGCCGTTTCACAAAGTAGGATTCAAACCCGGCGAGGAGATCGCGGCGCGCCTCGAGTCGCTCGACGTGGCGCCCTCCAAGATCGATTTCATCATCAACTCGCATCTCCATTTCGATCATTGCGGCGGCAACGAGCAATTGCCGAACGCGGCCTTGCTGATTCAGCGCCGCGAGTGGGAGGCCGGCCACAACGCCGAGCTGATCGAAAGCGTCTATTACGATCCGCACGACTACGACCACGGGCATCAGGTGAAAATGATCGACGGCGAGCACGACGTTTTCGGTGACGGCTCAGTGGTATGCATACCCACTCACGGCCATACCCCCGGGCATCAGTCGATCCGGGTCCGAATCGGCGCCGATGAAGTCGTGATGACCGGCGACGCCTGCTACCTGCGCCGCACGCTCGATAACTTCCACCTGCCGACTACGATGTACGATCGCGAGCAGATGCTCGAGTCGATACGGCGGCTGCGCGCACTCCGCGACGCGGGAGCGATGATCATCACGGGACACGATCCTGAACTGTGGAAGACGATCGCCCAGGCACCCGACCGCCTCGCAGCGGTGCGGACAGCGGCCACCGCCTGAACGAAGCCAGCCGGAGAATCGACATGGGCAGGCGTCTCAAGGACAAAATCTCTATCGTTACCGGCGCCGGCACATCCGGCGAGGGGATGGGCAACGGCAAGGCCGCCGCGTTCGCCAGCCGCCACCCCTGGGAATCGATCGGACGGCATCTCAGGAAAACTTCGATGAAAGAGCTATTTTTCGGCATCGCCTATCTCGCGGTAGGAGAACGATGAATGCTGGATGAGGCCGAATTTGTGATTACCTCGGTTCTCGCGGTGGCAACCCGGGGAACCAGCTCAATCTCGGATTATAGGTAGGCACGCAAACAGAGAGAAATCGAAATGCTTAGTGGCGTGATGCTGGTGTGGTTTCTTTTTACCGCACTATCGCTGTTGTTTGTGGTGGTTGATATTCGTTCGACGCCAGCACCTCCAGTGCTCAAGTGGGGGTTCATATTACTCACCGCATACACAGGGCCAGTGGGGGCATTTCTGTATGTATTAGGCTGTCGCGAACCACTACCTGGGCTGCACGAACGCTACGTCGCGACACGATGGCGACAGGTTCTGGGTTCGACCATGCATTGCGTAGCCGGCGATGGCGTTGGAATCCTCACAGGCGCAGTCATCGCCAGCTTGTTCTATTTAACGAGAAGTACAGATATTGCGCTGGAGTACGTTTTAGGTTTCGGCTTCGGATGGAGCATCTTCCAAGCTCTGTTCATGCGGGACATGGCAGGTGGTTCATATAGAGGCGCGCTCTACAGCGCTTTCTTTCCGGAGTTGCTATCCATGAACTGCCTCATGGCCGGCATGGTGCCTGTGATGACTTTGGCAATGGCCAGTACGCCGGCAAGCCGTGATCCAACAGGGCCGTCATTTTGGTTCATTATGTCAATGGCGCTGCTGGTCGGTTTCATCACCGCATATCCTATGAATTGGTGGTTGGTATCCCGACACATGAAGCACGGCATGATGACGGTGCGCCCACCGAACAAGTCCGCTGACCATGGATCACTTAAAAGCATGCATGACAATCACCCGCCTAGCGAGCAATCTGGCGGCGTCCAACAAGAGAGTAAAACCCCAATGGACGATGATGTGAAGGCGGTATCAAACAGCATGCTCACCTGGATGACAATACTCTCGTTTGTGGTATTTGGGTCGGGGCTGTCGATCGCAATTATTTTTGGCGGCCTATAGCCCGTTAACGCGAGTATTGCCGGCGGCGGCCAGCGATGACCCAAAGCTTTCGACATGAATGCTGCCGAGACCCTTTCTGATAAAATGAGACCTCCAATGAGCAGCCAAGTTGTCGACCCGGTGTGCGGGATGAAGGTTGATCCGGCCAAGAGCGCTGGATCGTTTGAATACAAGGGCGCGACGTACCACTTTTGCGGTCTCCGCTGTCTCGAGAAATTCAAGAACGATCCGGGCGGCATCTTAACTCGCGGGGTGCCGCCGAAGACGCCACCGACCAAGAGCAGCGTACCCTTGCCAGTTGCCGCGGGTGCACCTCTATACACGTGCCCGACGCATCCCGAGGTTCGGCAGAACCATCCGGGGTCGTGTCCGAAATGCGGCATGGCGCTTGAATCTGTCGCGCCGATCCCGGCGGTTTCGAAAAAAACCGAATACGTCTGCCCGATGCATCCGCAGATCGTCCGTTCGGAGCCGGGCAATTGTCCAATCTGTGGGATGACATTGGAGCCGCGCGTCGTAAGCGCCGGCGAGGAGGCGTCCCCGGAACTGGCCGATATGACGCGGCGGTTTTGGATAGCCACCGCGCTCGCGATTCCGCTGATCTTGATCGAAATGTCGGACATGATTCCGGGCCGGCCGCTTCAGCGTGCGATGCCCGCGTCGGTCCGAACCTGGATTGAATTGGCGCTCGCGACTCCGGCCGTGATGTGGGCGGGCTGGCCACTGTTCGTTCGCGGCTGGCAATCGATCGTCAATCGCAGCCTCAACATGTTCACCTTGATCGGGATGGGCGTCGGCGTCGCTTACGGTTACAGCCTGTTCGCAGCCGTCTTCCCGAATCTATTTCCCGATTCGTTCCGCGCCGCCGATGGTACCGTACCGGTTTACTTCGAAGCGGCCGCCGCTATCACCGCGCTGGTGCTGCTCGGTCAGGTCCTGGAGCTTCGGGCTCGAAGCAACACCAGCAGTGCGATCAGAGCGCTGTTGGGACTGGCGCCAAAGACCGCGCGCGTGATCAGGCCAGACGGCCGCGAGGAGGACATCGCGCTCGATCGCGTCGTCCCCGGAGATCGGTTGCGCGTACGGCCGGGCGAGAAAGTCCCCGTCGACGGCGTCGTAGTGGAGGGAACCAGCTCGGTTGACGAATCGATGGTTACTGGCGAGCCAATTCCCGTTGAAAAGAAATCGGGCGAACGCCTGATCGGCGCGACCATCAACGGAACCGGCGGATTCATCATGCGTGCCGAGCGCGTTGGCGCCGACACTCTGCTCGCACAGATCGTCCGCATGGTCAGTGACGCCCAACGCAGCCGCGCTCCGATTCAGCGGCTCGCCGACGTGGTCGCTTCGTATTTCGTTCCGGCCGTCATATTGTCGGCCGTGATTACTTTCATCGTCTGGGCGGTTGTCGGCCCGCAGCCGCGGATGGCCTATGCGCTAGTGAACGCGGTCGCGGTTCTGATTATCGCGTGCCCCTGTGCGCTCGGTCTCGCAACTCCGATGTCGATCATGGTCGGCACCGGCCGTGGCGCGACCGCGGGCGTGCTGATCAAGAACGCTGAGGCGCTCGAGATCCTCGAGAAGGTGAACACGCTGGTCGTCGACAAGACCGGGACTCTGACCGAAGGAAAGCCGCGCCTGGTCTCGGTAATCGCACTCGATGGTTTCACCGACGCCGACGTTTTGCGGCTTGCCGCCAGCCTCGAACGTGGCAGCGAGCATCCGCTGGCGGCAGCGATTGTGGCAGGCGCTGAAGAGCGCGGGCTGACTCTCGTGTCCTCCGAGGACTTCAAGTCGGTGACCGGCCAAGGCGTAACCGGGCGCATCGAAGGGCGCGCGGTAGCGCTTGGAAATCAGCACATGATGCGCGGGCTCGGAGTTTCCATCGACGTTGTTTCCGCCGACGCCGGCGCGCAGCGAAAAGATGGGCATACCGTGATGTTCGTCGCGATCGACGGCCGCCCGGCCGGACTCATCGGCGTTGCCGATCCAATCAAGGCGTCGACAGCGGAAGCACTCAAGATGCTGCAGGACGACGGCGTCAAGGTCGTCGTTTTAACCGGCGACAATCGAATCACGGCGGCGGCAGTCGCGAAAAAGCTTGGCATCGGTCAGGTCGAGGCAGAGGTGCTGCCCGATCAGAAAGCTACGGTTGTGAAGCGATTGCAGTCGGAAGGGCGCATCGTCGCGATGGCCGGCGACGGTATCAACGACGCACCCGCGCTGGCGCAGGCGCAGGTCGGCATCGCAATGGGCACCGGGACCGACGTTGCGATGGAGAGCGCGGGCGTCACGCTGGTCAAGGGCGATCTGCGCGGCATCGCGAAGGCGCGGCGCTTGAGCCGCGCGACGATGCAAAACATCCGGCAGAACCTTTTCTTTGCGTTTATCTACAACGCCCTTGGTATACCAATCGCCGCCGGCGTTCTTTATCCGGCATTTGGTCTGCTGCTGAGTCCTATTATCGCGAGCGCCGCGATGAGTCTGAGCTCCGTGTCAGTAATCTCCAACGCACTAAGGTTGCGAACGGTTGTCCTCTGAAGCAAGAAGACGGTGTCGCGCGCGTGCCGGTCCCGGATGCGAGCGTCGGTTCGTAATGCTGCGGCTCGGGTGCCATAAGCACTCAGCCTTTCATCCTTATGCCACTTCGAACAGGCCGGCCGCGCCCATTCCGCCGCCGACGCACATCGTGATCACAACGTATTTCACTCCGCGCCGCTTGCCCTCGATGAGCGCATGCCCAGTCATCCGCGAGCCGCTCATCCCGTATGGATGACCGATCGAAATCGCGCCACCGTTGACGTTCAGCCGCTCGTCCGGGATGCCCAGCCGGTCGCGGCAATATATGACCTGGCACGCAAACGCTTCGTTGAGTTCCCAGAGCCCGATATCGTCCATCTTGAGGTCGTTACGCTCCAGCAGCTTGGGCACAGCGAATACCGGCCCGATACCCATCTCGTCGGGTTCGCATCCCGCCACCGCCATCCCGCGATAGATGCCAAGCACATGAAGCCCGCGCTGCTCGGCCTGCGCGCGTTCCATCAACACGCAGACCGAGGCGCCGTCGGAGAGCTGGCTTGCGTTGCCCGCGGTGATGAAATTTCCCGGACCCCTTACCGGCGGCAGCGAGAGCAGCCCTTCCAGAGTAGTGCCGGGGCGGTTGCATTCGTCGCGCTCGAGCGTGACCTGCTGGTGCGTGGTCTCGCCGGTCTTCTTATCATCGAAGCGCTTGGTAGCAGTGGTGCTGACGATCTCGTTATTGAAACGTCCGGCCTCCTGCGCGGCGAAGGTTCGCTGCTGACTTTGGAAAGAATACTGGTCCTGAGCTTCGCGGGAGATCTTGTAGCGCTTCGAGACGACCTCCGCGGTATCGATCATCGCCATGTACACCGCCGGCGCGTTCTTGAGGACCAGTGGATCGCCCTGGCGGTATGCGTTCATGTGCGAATTTTGCACCAGGCTGATCGACTCGACTCCGCCCGCGACCACCGTCTGCATGCCATCAACCATGATCTGCTTCGCCGCCATCGAGATGCTCATCAGGCCCGACGAGCACTGCCTGTCCACGCTCTGGCCTGCGACACTTACCGGGAGCCCAGCGGCTATTGCGCACTGGCGCGCGACGTTGAAGCCCTGGCTTCCCTGCTGGAGCGCGGCGCCCATAATCAGGTCATCGACTTCGCCCGGTTCGACGCGCGCGCGTTTGAGCGCCTCGCGAATAATCGGGGCGGCCATCGACGGCGACTCGATATCATTGAACGCGCCGCGATACGCTTTGCCGATAGGCGTGCGGGCGGTGGATACGATAACGGCTTCTCTCATAAAGAACTCCTTGTTTTCCGCGCGCACTCACCGCGATCGCGGCGGACGCGATTATGACCTGCATACTGTCGCCCCTCGCCTGTATTCGCAACTCTTCCAAACTGCTTTCGCACAGGCTTGATTGCGAAGAAAGGTCCTGTCGGTACCGAAAACCTGATCCAGGGTGACAGCCTCGCGGCGCGCTCCAGCTCGCGGCAACGCTGGTGGAGCGGCGCGACGACGCTTCCCTCTACCGAAAGCTGGCGACGCTGGTCGACACGGTTCCGCTTGAGGGCTCGCTCGAGGATCTAAAGTTCTTTGCTGTGCCGCGCGCGCGCTTCGAGCGCTGGTGTAACGAGCTCGGGGTTCAAAGGCTCGAGAAGGCGCCCAAGCGGTGGCTATGATCCCTAGGGTGGCAACTGTTGCGAGCCGCCGCTCAGTGCGTCTCCGACGGGAAGAGGATGCGATCGATCGCGAGCCGCTCCTGGCGCGATGGATCGTTCTCGACCCGGCACTTGCTGTTGAAGATCATCGTCGCGCGCTCCGCGGCGGAGTACGCGGGCCAGTGCGGTGCGTTGCCGGTGTTGGGATCGCCGGTGCGAGCGAAGGCGATCCAGCGGCCGCTCATCTCGGCCGCCAGCTCGTGCACCTCGGGGCTGTCGGGCGCGAGGCGAGGCGCGAGCGGCTCACCCGCGTGGTCGAACACGAAGGTGATCTCCAGCGCGTGCGGTGACTTCATCCGGCCGCCCGCAATCGGCGTTTCCCACTCGAAACGGTAGAGGTAGCCCGGCGCCCGGCCTTGTTCGGTCTTACGCTGCGCGATCTTGCGCGAGAACGCACCGGTCGGATATTCAGCGCCGATCAGGAAGAACAGGTCGGATGGGGTCGCGCCGGGATTGGCGCCGCGGAACTCTTCGACCACCCGCTCGGACTGGTCGCGGAGCATGAGCTTGACGCGGCGCTGAAGACCCTCGTCGTCGAGCGCGAAGGCCTCGCGATCGCCGGCCAAGAACAGCGTTGGTTCAGTGCGGTTGTAGCCGATCATTACCGGCACGTCGGCGCACAGCGGGGAGGCCTTGGGGTCGAACGGGTGCTGCTCGAGAGTCCGTTTGTCGACTACCGGAGCAAAGCCCTGCCGGAATCCTGCCAGCGCGCCGTCCGAGTTTGCGCTCGACCGCGGCCTGTGCAGCGACGATGCGCTCCACCGCGACGGTCTGGATTTCGCCAATGCGCGCGCGATCGAGCCCCAACTCCGCCAGCAGCAGGTCGGCGACCTCGACCGCACTGGCGGGCTCGATCATCCGAAATCCCGGACCGCTCTGGATGACCGCGCGATGAAAGAGCCCCTTGGCAGACGGCATCGCGAGCAGGGTCGAGACCTTCGCGCCGCCTCCAGATTCGCCGAAGATCGTAACGTTGCGCGGGTCGCCGCCGAATCGCGCGATATTGTCCCGGACCCATTCGAGCGCCGCGACCAGGTCGAGCATCCCGACGTTGACTGAGGATGCAAACTGCTCGCCGCCGACCCCGGCGATATAGGTATATCCGAGGGCGCCGAGTCGATGGTTGACTGTCACCACCACCACGTCGCCGCGCTGCGCGAGGCGCTCGCCGCCATACATCAGAGGGGAGCCCGAGCTCGACGCAAAGCCGCCGCCGTGGCACCAGAACATCACGGGACGCTTGCCGCTGTCGCCGAGTCCTCGAGTCCAGACATTGAGTACCAGGCAGTCTTCGCTTTCCTCTATGGTGTCGGCGTCACCGTACGCGGCGAACCCGCTCCGCGGATCGACTGCGCCACGCATCGAGGACGGATTTTGCGGCGCACTCGGTCCGTAATCGAATGCATCACGCACGCCGGCCCACGGCTGCGCGGCGATCGGCGGCATGAAACGATTCTTACCCGCGGTTGAAGCGCCATAGGGAATTCCTCTGAAGATGCTGACACCACCGGCGGTGGTTCCGCGAACTTTGCCGCGCGTGGTTTCGACGACCGGTTGCGGCGCCCCTTCGCGCAAAGAAGTCGATGCCATAGTCGATGCCATAGATGTGAGCCTCCCGCTATTTCGCTCAGTTAGTCTTAGCCGAACCTCGGTCGCGCTGTCGAACACAGGATAACGAAGGCTATGATCCTTCCAAGTGAAACGGACCGGCAACGAGGCGCAATCGCGCCCATCAGTTCAATGCCGATCTGCGCCGCGTTATCTGTCGTACTCGCTATTGCGATGGGACCGGATATGCACGCCGAATCGGCGTCACCCAGCATAAGTGACCCCTCGGTTTCCCGTTGCCGCAACAAAAAAAGAGCGGCGGCGGTCTTCCGTCTTCCGGCCGGGCATTTGCCTGGCAGGGGGTCGAGGAAGCGCACCAATCAGATCGCGAACGGATCCGGGTCGCAAGTTTGCGGCTCTTCCACTATAGTGGCTGACTCTCCATGGCGCACGACGTATTCATCAGCCACTCAGCCCGGGACAAGCCGTATGCTGATGCGATCTGCGCGAAGCTCGAATCGCGCGGCATCCGCTGCTGGATCGCGCCGCGCGACGTCCGTCCCGGCATGGAATGGGGCGCAGCCATAGTCGAGGCGGTCGACGGCGCCCGCGTGATGTTGCTCGTCTTCTCCTCTCAGGCCAACAGTTCGCCTCAGATCAGCCGCGAGGTCGAGCGCGCGGTGCACAAGGGGGTGATCGTTATTCCGGTCCGGGTCGAGGACGTAAAGCCGGCCGGGAACCTCGAATACTTCCTGGGCACGCCGCACTGGCTCGACGCGATCACACCGCCGTTCGAGCGGCATTTGGAGAGCATCGCAGATTCCACGAAATACTGGCTTGATCGGCTCGCGACCGACGCTGCAGGCTCCATCGGTGCGGGCGCCGACCGGCTGAAATTGGAAACCGCGACTACGGCCATGCCCGCCAAGTCGAGGGCGAGGCCGAGTCGTGCACTTACGCTTGGCGGCGCAGCTCTTGTCCTCGTTCTGATCGCGACCGCGGCCGCCGTGAAGCTGCTCACTTCAGGCTCACCCGGCCGTCCGACTCCAGGACAAACTCGTTCCCTGGCGGTTCTTCCTCTGGAGAATTTCTCCGGGGATCCAAGTCAGGAGTATTTCGCCGATGGCATGACCGATGAGTTAATTACCGAACTCGCCAATATTGGCGGACTCTCGGTAATTTCCCGAACCTCGGTGATGCAGTACAAGGGCGAGCGCAAAGAGACGCTGCCGCAAATTGCCAAGGCTCTGAACGTCAGCATGGTGGTCGAAGGCTCGGTCACGCGAATTGGTGACCAAGTACGTATAACAGTGCAATTGATCGATGCGCCGACGGACAAACATCTCTGGGCGAAGAGCTACGAGAGCGAATCGAAGGACGTGCTCAAGCTGCAAGCGAACCTGGCGTCGGAAATCGCGAGTCAGATCAAAGTTGAGGTGACTCCGGAAGAACGCGCGCGGCTCGACGATGCCCAGTCGGTGAATCCCGAGGCTCACGAAGCCTACTTGAAGGGCCTCTATTATGCCGACCAATTTGATCCAAAAGCGCTGCTCTCGGCGCAGAAGTTTTTCGAGCGCGCGATCCAGCTGGATCCAACTTTCGCGCCGGCCTATGCCGGGCTGGCTGTGGTCTATTCTTTGGGGGCGCTTGTTGGCCCCCCCTCTCAAGTGATGCCGCTGGCAAGGGCCGCCGCTCAAAAAGCGTTGGAACTCGATGATAATCTCGCAGAAGCTCATAGCGCACTGGCGGGGATCAAGGATCAGTACGATTTCGACTGGGAACAAAGCGAGCTAGAGTTCCGGCGTGCGCTTGAACTTAATCCCAGCTCTTCACTGGCTCACGCTGAATATGGATTAGCGCTCGCACTCCACGGACGGCTCGATGACAGCGAGGTAGAGGCGCAGCGAGGACGCCGACTCGACCCTTTGTCACTGGGGAGCAGGATTTTGTTGGCTTATGTGCTGACCCTGAAGGGCGACTTCGACGCCGCGAGGGAACAGGGCCGCAAGGCGGGGGATCTGAACCCGACCCTCTTCGTACTCGATTTTGGTCTCGGGCTTATCGACATCGAGGCAGGCAAGTTCAATGAGGCGATCCCGGAATTGATTGCGGCGAGCGAGATCCAACATGCAACTTTCGTCACAGGGTTCCTTGGTTACGCCTACGCGGCTGCAGGCCAGCGCGACAGTGCTCAAAAGATCCTCGACCAATTGAATACTCTTTCTACCCAGGAATACGTTTCACCGTACGCAGTCGCGCAAATTTATATTGGGCTCGGTGATCGAGATCACGCGCTGGAATGGCTGCAGAAGGCCTATAAGGCGCACTCGCCATGGATTCTCACGGTTGTAGTCAGCAAGACATTCGATTCACTTCCGTGGAGATCCGCGATTCGCCGCGTTGGTCGAGAAGCTTGGGCTACACGAGCGCCCCTCAGATTTTCGTTCCGCGACTTCGCCGAATTAGACGCTGACTCGACCCGGACGAGCGCGGAAGGGCGGCGCGATGTGCCTACGTGACCAAAATCCACAGCGCCCACCCGAGAGATCAGGAGCATGGTCCTCCGCCGTTCCAATAGAACACGCTAGCCTGCCATTACCCCCATGAGGGTTTCGCAAGGGACAGAGTGAAATTGGTAAGAGCGTGACTCTTTTAGACCAACCTTTGGTAGCAGCTCGGCAAAACGGGAATCGTTACCGATAGGGTCAAATATTCTGCTCTCCACCATCTGTGAGGTTCAAAATGTTCTAATCGGAAATGGCCCGCCTGCTGGCGCGCATGGACCTTATCGTAAGCGCGGTGTTCGGCGGATTCGATAGCGAGTCGTACTCTATCGATACGCGCCGGACGATCATCGTCGCGCGGAAAGAATAATTCCTTTCATTGTACGCGCGTAACCAAGTTTCAGCGCCGGCTCAATACGCGCCGGTGATCAATTCGGCGAAGTCGCGGAACGAAAATCTGAGGGGCGTTCATGTAGCCCAAGCTTCCGGACCAACGCAGCGAATCGCAAATCTCCACGGACAGGATCGAATATCTTGCTGACTACAATCGTCAGCATGAATGGCGACCGCGCTTTATAGGCTTTTTGCAACCATAGCAGCGCTTGATCTCGATCGCCGAGACCAAGATAGATTTGCGCCACTGCGAACGGTGAAACGTATTCCTGGGTAGAAAGAGTATTCAATTGGTCGAGGATCTTTTGAGCACTGTCGCGCTGGCCTGCAGCCGCGTAGGCGTAACCAAGGAACCCTGTGACGAAAGTTGCATGTTGGATCTCGCTCGCCGCAATCAATTCCGGGATCGCCTCATTGAACTTGCCTGCCTCGATGTCGATAAGCCCGAGACCAAAATCGAGTACGAAGAGGGTCGGGTTCAGATCCCCCGCCTTGCGGCCCTGTTCCCTCGCGGCGTCGAAGTCGCCCTTCAGGGTCAGCACATAAGCCAACAAAATCCTGCTCCCCAGTGACAAAGGATCGAGTCGGCGTCCTCGCTGCGCCTCTACCTCGCTGTCATCGAGCCGTCCGTGGAGTGCGAGCGCCAATCCATATTCAGCGTGAGCCAGTGAAGAGCTGGGATTAAGTTCAAGCGCACGCCGGAACTCTAGCTCGCTTTGTTCCCAATCGAAATCGTACTGATCCTTGATCCCCGCCAGTGCGCTATGAGCTTCTGCGAGATTATCATCGAGTTCCAAAGCTTTTTGAGCGGCGGCCCTTGCCAGCGGCATCATTTGAGAGGGGGGGCCAACAAGGGCCCCCAAAGAATAGACCACAGCCAGCCCGGCATAGGCCGGCGCGAAAGTTGGATCCAGCTGGATCGCGCGCTCGAAGAAATTCTGCGCCGAGAGCAGCGCTTTTGGATCAAATTGGTCGGCATAATAGAGGCCCTTCAAGTAGGCTTCGTGAGCCTCGGGATTCACCGACTGGGCATCGTCGAGCCGCGCGCGTTCTTCCGGAGTCACCTCAACTTTGATCTGACTCGCGATTTCCGACGCCAGGTTCGCTTGCAGCTTGAGCACGTCCTTCGATTCGCTCTCGTAGCTCTTCGCCCAGAGATGTTTGTCCGTCGGCGCATCGATCAATTGCACTGTTATACGTACTTGGTCACCAATTCGCGTGACCGAGCCTTCGACCACCATGCTGACGTTCAGAGCCTTGGCAATTTGCGGCAGCGTCTCTTTGCGCTCGCCCTTGTACTGCATCACCGAGGTTCGGGAAATTACCGAGAGTCCGCCAATATTGGCGAGTTCGGTAATTAACTCATCGGTCATGCCATCGGCGAAATACTCCTGACTTGGATCCCCGGAGAAATTCTCCAGAGGAAGAACCGCCAGGGAACGAGTTTGTCCTGGAGTCGGACGGCCGGGTGAGCCTGAAGTGAGCAGCTTCACGGCGGCCGCGGTCGCGATCAGAACGAAGACAAGAACTGCGGCGCCAAGCGTAAGTGCACGACTCGGCCTTGCCCCCGACTTGGCGGGCATGGCCGTAGTCGCGGTTTCCAATTTCAGCCGGTCGGCGCCCGCACCGATGGAGCCTGCAGCGTCGGTCGCGAGCCGATCAAGCCAGTATTTCGTGGAATCTGCGATGCTCTCCAAATGCCGCTCGAACGGCGGTGTGATCGCGTCGAGCCAGTGCGGCGTGCCCAGGAAGTATTCGAGGTTCCCGGCCGGCTTTACGTCCTCGACCCGGACCGGAATAACGATCACCCCCTTGTGCACCGCGCGCTCGACCTCGCGGCTGATCTGAGGCGAACTGTTGGCCTGAGAGGAGAAAACGAGCAACATCACGCGGGCGCCGTCGACCGCCTCGACTATGGCTGCGCCCCATTCCATGCCGGGACGGACGTCGCGCGGTGCGATCCAGCAGCGGATGCCGCGCGATTCGAGCTTCGCGCAGATCGCATCAGCATACGGCTTGTCCCGGGCTGAGTGGCTGATGAATACGTCGTGCGCCATGGAGAGTCAGCGGCCCCGATCGAGGCGCTCGCCTGGATGGGCGAAGCGGAGTTGAATGCCAGTCTGAAGTTCTCTCATTTCCTCGCGCAGGCGGATAAATTCATCGCCACAAAAATGGCCGCGGCTTGCGCGAGCAGAGGGTCGCATTTCGATGGCATAGCCAGACGGCCCATGCTTCACCGGACTCAAGGCTCATCGTCGTCTTCGTCGGTTCGATCGGGAATCTGGACGTGAAGGGCGCGGTGGAGGCCGTCGAGTTGCGCGACGAACAGTTGACGCAGATTTTCCTTGATGACCCCGTCGGTGAGCGGGCGCTGCTGAAGGAGCTTGGTCAATTGCCGACACTCAATGAGCGTAGCGGCGCACTCCGCCTGAAGGCGGCAATCGCCGTCGCTCTGAAAGACCTGGCTGTCGAGGCTCTTGTAGGTAATCCGGTTTTGGCCGGCGAAATACTGAAACGCGAATTTGGTCGGAACACTTGCACCAGTCGGTCCGGCGAAATCAACCTCCACCGTCTTGGTGTTGCCCTGGCTGGAGAGCACCTTGACATTCAGGATCTGATCGGACTTCGCGTTTTCGACGTTCTCCATCGCGCGGAAAACATCCTTTTCAAGTGCTGAAACACGTGCCTTGAAATCTGCATCCCAGTTGTCGCCACTGCCCTTGATATCCTCGCTGATGATGCCAGGCTTTTGCCCACAGCGCGCCCCGTAGAGATGATAGCCGACGACAGCGACGATGGCCACGACAGTCAGCAATCCGATCGACTTGTACATTTTCCTTCCCATCTCCTTCGAGCCAGCGCTTTACCTCCGAGCGCTCGGCAGCCGTGGCGCCGTCTCCGGCCGCCGCCCAATTGGTATCACAACGTAGTCGAGCAAGGTAACCTACTGGGCGAATCCAGCCTCGGGGCCGTACGCCAGCGGGCGCGGGTACCCCTAAGGAGTACAAGAGGCCGTGGCTGGTATTGCGAAGCAATCGAGAAGGGTGATGCCATTGCGGAAGCCAAACTTCGGCGGCATGTACGCCAACGGCTGGGGAGTGCCACGCGATCTCATCGAAGCGGTGAAGTGGCGCGGAAGAGCGGCCGCTCATGGAGACGAGACTCTCCAGGCAGAAGCTGAAGGAAATCCAAACCGCACCATGACCGAATCTGCGCGCATGGGTCGATAACTTTTACCGGCCCGGGGGTCGCGCAAAAAAAAGATGCGTGATTGCCAGAAGGTAACTCATCATGCCCGACGAGAACACATCCAAATTGTTCCTTCCTTCGAAACCGATCGGCGCATGGATCTCCGAAATCCATAACGCTAGTGCACGCGGCGAAGTGCTTCAGGCGTTTGACCTGGCGGAGCGCGCTCTTGAAGACTTTCCCGATGACTCGGTACTCAAATACGATGCGGTGCTTGCGCTCGCGAGGGCCGGGGCGACCCGGCAGGCACGAACTCGTTACGACCGGTTCAAGCTCGGAGATTGGATCGCCGATCGACCGACCGATGCTTTCCTGACCGATGTCGCTGCACTCGATGCACGAATTGCCAAGGACGAGGCCCTCCAAGAAATCGGGCCTGAGCGGAACCGGCTTCTGGCCAGCGCCGCGGCCCGCTACGAAGCGATCTTCCGGCGCACCGGTGGATACTATCCCGGAATCAACGCGTCCACCCTTACGCTTCTTTGCGGTGATTTGCCGAGAGCGGAGTCGCTCGCTCGCGAAGTGCTGAACAACTTTGCCGGCGGCCATACGGGCGGAAGCCCCGAAGAATACTTCGCCCACGCCACAGCAGCCGAAGCAGCCCTAATAATAGGCGACCTTGCTGCCGCCAAGACCGCATTGCACGCTGCCGCGCTCGCTACTGTGCGTGATTTCTCCGCGCTTGCGACCACCCGCCGGCAGCTTAAACTGATCTGCAAAGCGCGCGGAATCACAACCGAGGTGCTCGAACCGATCTCCATGCCGTCGGTAATCCACTACGCCGGCCATTTGGTAGGTCCACGATTCCCCCAAACTAGCGAGTCCGCTGTGCGCGACCAGATCGCCGCGGCGCTGCAGAGACACGACGTTGGTTTCGGCTATGGTTCAATGGCGGCAGGCGCTGACATTCTTTTTGCCGAGGAACTGCTGCGTAAGGGCGCCGAGGTGAACGTCACGCTGCCATTTGAGATCGAGGAGTTTAAGCAGATCTCAGTGGCTCTCGCGGGTGAGTCCTGGCTGCGACGCTTTGACACCTGCTGCTCGGCGGCGAAAAGCCTCACTTTCGCCACGACCGATCAATACATGGGAGACGACGGCCTATTTGCCTACACCAGTCAAATTGCAATGGGATTGGCGCGGCTGCGCGCGCGATTTCTTGATACGGCGGTGCGTCAAATCGTAGTCTGGGACGGGGTGCCCGCTCGCGAGCGTCGAGGTATCACAGGCACCGCCGCGGATGTGTATCGCTGGCGTAAGCTTGGGCTGCCTGCCGAGGTCATTCGGCCGGCTCCGGATTACAAGACTACCGCAGCCAGCAGCAGCGCGGCACCTCGAATGGAAAGTACGACACGAAAGCCTGGCGAGCGCTCAATTCGTGCGATGCTCTTCGGTGACGTCAAGTGGTTTAGTAAACTGAGCGAGGCGCAAAGGCCGGTATTTGTGCGCGAGGTGCTCGGTCTGTTCGCGCGCGTTCTTGATCGGCACCGGCGTCGAATCCTTTTCCGAAACACTTGGGGCGATGGCCTATACATCGTTACTGCCGACGTCGAGACGGCGGCGAACTGCGCGATTGAGTTACAGGAAGAGATGGAGTCACTCGATTTCAAGCGCATTGAATTGCCCGACTTTCTGGAACTGCGCCTGGGTGCTCACGTTGGCCCCGTCTATCGACTTCGCGATCCCGTCCTGAAGCGGATGTGCTTTACCGGAGCCCACGTTTGTCGAACGGCTCGGATCGAGCCTATAACTCCGGAAGGCGCGGTGTACGTGACCGAAGCATTCGCTGCTGCGCTGACTACAACTCGCGATGTCCAATTCACGTGCGAATATGTGGGGCAGGTTCCAGCAGCCAAGAACTACGGCATCATGCGGATGTACTCGCTACGGCGGTCGCGGAGCGTCTAAGTCCGTACTGCCGAAGTCGCGGGGGTTCGGCTATTCCTGTTTAGCCGCCGTCGATGGTCCCCAACCTAAGATCCCAGATCGGCGACGAAGATGGCGTAGAACGATTTAACCAATACCAACTCGATTACAGTTGCGAGACTCAGTCCGCCGATCTGTGCGAAGCACAGCGGCCGCCACAAAGGTCCGCCGTGAATAGCTAGCGGCAACAACGCCAACACTGTCGCGCCGACCGTCACCATCACGGGGCGCAGTCGCTCGATCCCGGCGTCGAGCAGTCCCTGGATGAGTTCCTCGCCGAGTTCCTGCCGTTCTTCGATGAACTCGAACAAGACGATTACGTGACTCACGATCACGCCGACCAGGCTTGCAATGCCCAGGAACGCCATGAAGTCGAATGGCGTCCGCGTCAGCCATAGCGCTGCGACCGCGCCGACGGCGCCATACGGTACGGCGGTGAATACCAGCCACGGCTTGATGAGATTGTTGAACTGCAAGACCAGTGCGATGAAGATCATCACCACCGATACTCCCAGCACGACGCCCAATTCTCTGAAGCCTTCTTCCAGTTTGAACTGTTCGCCACCAATCACGATGCGATAGCTCGGAGGAAGCCCGGCTCGAAGCGCTTCGATTTTCGGTATGGCCGACTTCATAACTTCCGACGGCAACATACCCGGCGCGGGAAAAGCAGTTACGGTCATCGTTCGGAAGTGGTCGCGGCGGACGATTCGTTCCTGGCTCATCTGGAAAATCATCGGCGCCAGTGAATTGAGCGGCACGCGGCCGGTTCTTATGGAGGAATAAACGTAGAGGTTGGCTACATCCGCCAGTTGCGCGCGCTCTTCCTGCCGGAGGCGGGCAACGATGGGTATGTGCGAATCGCCGTCGAGAAGAGTTCCGACCTGCCATCCGCTAAGCCCGCCCGCCGCCGATCGGGCTATATCGGCGTTGGTGACGCCGGCCAGATTCGCGCGGTCGGAGTTGATCGGTAGTTGTACGATGGGACTTTGCTGCATCCAGTCAGTGCGAACGCGTCGCGCTCCGGGAGTTGAGCGGAGAACTTCGGCGATCTGGCCGGCGATGTTGCACAGCGTATCGATATCCGCCTCTTCCTGGGCGGGCTCAACGTCGGCTTGGCCGAAGACGTGAATCTCGATTGGATTCTGTACGGGGTTGGTTTGTAACTGGCGCACGTCGAGGTAGGCGCCCGGCACTGAATCCGAAAGCGCGGTCTGCAGTGGACCGACCAGCTTCGGCATGTCGTCCTTGTCATAGATTTCGAGTATCAGTTGCGCGTAGTTGCTCTGTTGAGATTCGGAAGCCGCCGAGAACCAGAAGCGCGGACCACCGCCGCCCACGAAGCTGGTGACTGATTTCAGGATCTCGCGGGGTTTGCCGTCGGAACGCGGATGCTCGCGGCCGTAGTCGGCGGCCACCCGGCGCAGGACTCGCTCGGCTTCCGTCGCCGCGATGTTGCTGTCGGAAATAGCCGCGCCGTTGGGCAGCCACACATCGACATAGGAAAGATACTGTACGTCCTCGGGAAAAAAAGCACTGCGCAGTTGTGTGCCGATCAAGATACCGCCGGCAAGAAACAGAAACGAGCACCCGACGAATACTTTGCGATGTTCGAGTGCATAGTGGCCGAGCTTGTAGTAGATGCCCGTGACTCCGTGCGTGCGTCGATACTCGATTGGCGGAAGTGGTTTCCCGGGACGCATCAGGTAGTAGCCGAGTTGAGGTATGAACGTCATCGACACGATTCGCGACGCCACCAGCGCGCAGGTCATGACAACCGGCAGGCTATAAAGGAACCTTCCCGTGTCGCCGGTTAGCATTAGGAAAGGCAGATAGGCGACGATGTTGGTGATTGTCGCGAACAGGATTGCACGCTCCAGCTTTGTCGGCCGAGCCAGGCGGCAATCGCGGCCGGTCGTCCCATACCAAGTTCATGCTTGATCGCGTCGCCCGCGACGACGGGATCATCGACCAGCAAACCCAGCGCGATGATAAGCGTTGCGATCGACACTTGTTGAAGGTCGATCCCCAGTACGTACATCGCGCCAAACGTCATCGCCAGTGTGATCGGAATCGCAAGCGCGATCAGCAGCGCCGATCGCCACTCCCAAAAGCCCACCCATGCGACCAGGACGACCAGCACTATCGCCTCGTACAGTGCGTTCATCAGCAGGTCGAGGTTCTCACGTACCTGGCGCGGCTGATCGGAGGTTCGGGCGATAATCAGGTCTTCGGGGAGCCGGTTTCTCAATCCGTCGAGCGCTTGATCGACGGCCTTGCCGAATGCGCCGATTTGTTCGCCCGGGCGCATGAAAATCGCCAGCGTGATCGCGCGGCTGCGATTCCATCGCCCGTTCGCGGTGCGCGAGGTATAAAAGTTGAGCAACTGTGGTGGATTCTGATAGCCCCGCAAGACTTCGGCCAGATCGCGTAGGTAGAGCGGCGTGCCTGACCGCGACGTCTGGATGATCACGTCGCCTATTTCGGATGCCTCGGTGAACTCTCCACTTGGATGCACCGTCACATCGGTGCCGCCGGCATCGATCGTGCCGCCCGCCTGCGTGACGTTTCGCTCCGAAAGTATCTCCGTGAGCTTCGAGGGCTGGACGCCGTAAGACGCAAATCGGCGTTGCGAGTAAGCCAGTTGCACCCATTCGGGCAGGACGCCTGAGCGCGAAATCTTTTCGACGTTGGGAAGGGTCTGCAGCGCGCGCTGTATGAGATCGGTGTAGTGCTCCAGTTGACGATATGTGTACTTGTCTCCCGCCGCTGCATCCAGCGCCGCCTCGGTATCCGCGGGATTACCGATCAGCACCGGCGGCCAGGCATCGGGATGTACCGCGGGAAACACCGAAGTACCGACGTGATCGGAGATGAATTTGTGCGTGATTTGCAGAAGATCGACGCCCGGAACCACCTCGGCGTCCAATCCGGCGAATCCGCTGCCGTCGAACGGACGAATATCGTGCGCGAAGTTGTGGGCCTCAGATATAACATCGAGCCCGTCGCGCGCACGCACACGTTGTCGGTACCGATCGCCTGCGGAAACAATGTCACCAGCGAGACGCGGGATGTCTTTGCGCCGCGGGAGCCGAGTCACGGGCGCTCTCGATTGCCGAACGAATTGCCCGCGCGCGCAACGCGAGTTCGACTTCACCTTCCTTGGGACTGGCGACCGTAAGCATCAGCGCGGCCGTGTCGCCGAAGTCGCTCTGAAATTGGATCGGACCCGCTCCGCTCGGAAGATCGTCGATGCTGTTGAGCTTGAGATTGATTCGTTGAATTGCTTTTCGGAGTCGTTGACTTTCTCGCTAGCTGAACATATACGATCGCTACGCCATCGAGTGTTACCGAGCGGATGCCGTAGTTGGTACTCGCGCCGGCCGGATGGATGTACGAATTCTCCGCGATCTTATCCTCGATTTTCCGCGTCACCATCTGCTCGATCTTCTCGGCGCGGACTCCGGGCCAGGGACAGATCGCAACCGCCTCGCGCACCGGAATGTCCGGATCTTTGCGCTTGGGCATCCGCACATAACCGAAAATGCCCCACGCCATTACGCCAACCAGCAGCACCCACGAGATCGCGCGGTTCTCGACAAAAAGCGCGCCACGTTGTGGTCGTAGCGATTATTTCGGAGTCGCTGCGATGCGCCATCAGGGAATGATCCTGACCTCGGCGCCGTCAGTTACCATCGTCGCGCCGCGCATGATTACCCGGTCGCCAATCCGCACGCCCGCTAAGACCGAAATTTCGTTGCCGACGATTTCGCCGAGACGAACCTTGCGCAGCCGGGCAAGCGTCTTGCCGCCCTGGTTTTGGACGACGTAGACCGCGAAGTCATTGCGGTCGTCGGGCGGACGGACGATCGCATCGAGAGGCAGCCTTGCGTCAGCGATAACCGGCGCGGCCGCACCGGCGATGTT
>CAWCTG010000010.1:0-42153 GCA_963798375.1 Binataceae bacterium (SeqCode) | reverse complement strand
GCGATGCATCGGCCAGACCGCCCAGACTCGGCGGTTGAGCGAATACGTGATCGACAGCGTGACGAACGAAAACGCCATCAGCAGCATCGCCATGCGATTGGCGCCGGCGTAGTCGAGCGCCTGCACATGATCGTAAATCGCGATCGAGACCGTGCGCGTCACGCCCGGGATGTTGCCGCCCACCATCAGCACCACGCCGAACTCGCCGAGCGTGTGCGCGAAGCTCAGCACGAAGCCGGTGACCACGCCGCTTATCGAAAGCGGAGCACGACCCGAATGAAAGTGCGAATCCGCGAGGCGCCCAGTATCGACGACGCGTTGATCAAGTTGCGATCCACCTGCGAGAACGCCGCCGCCATCGGCTGAACCGCAAAGGGCAGGCTGTAGATGACCGACGCGATCGCCAGACCTTCGAATGTGAACGGCAATCCGTGGCCCGTTAAGGATTGATACCAGCGGCCGATGGGGCTGTTCGAACCCATCGCGACCAGCACATAAAAACCGAGCACGGTCGGCGGCAGCACCAGAGGCAGCGCGACGATAGATTCGACGAAAAATTTCCATCGCCAGCGCGTGAAGCTGAGCCACCATGCGATCGGCGTCCCGATCACGAGCAAGATCGCGCAAACGAGCAACGCGAGCCGGATGGTCAGGAAGATCGCGCTGCAATCCATCGGAGGTTAGTGCGGCGCGGACATTGCGCCGCGATCCGCGGCGGAGTCCTTGGGAATCGAGAAACCGTATCGCGCCATCAGCGCTATAGTATCGGGCTGCTTGAGAAATTTCAGGAACTGGGTCGCCAGTTCCTTGTTGCGCGATGATTTCAGAATCACGGCGGCCTGGATGATCGGCGGATAATCCGCGGCCGGGATTTCGACGTATCGTCCGGCGTTCTTCATCGCCGGCGCGAGCGCCAGCGAGAGCGCGAGGATGCCGGCGTCGGCGTTGCCGGATTGAACGAACTGGGCGGTCTGCGAGATATTTTCGCCGAGCACGAGCTTGCTTTTGATCTTGTCATAGACCGCCGCGTGGCGCATCGCCGCAACCGCCGCGATTCCGTACGGCGCATGTTGCGGGTTGGCGATCGCGATCTTACGGATACCCGGATCGAGCAGCGTCGCAAGACCGCTGCTTAAGTCGAGCTTCGACGCGTTGGGAACCCACATCACGATTTTTCCGCTCGCGTATTCGTAGATTGTGCCGGGTTCAGCCAGGCCCGCGGCCTCGAGCTTTTCCGGATAGCCAACGTCGGCGGAAAAGAACATATCGAACGGCGCGCCATTTTGAATCTGGGCGAAAAAATTCCCGGATGAACCATAGGTGAGCTTGATGCTGTTGCCGGTTTGCTTCTCAAATCGGGAGGCAACGTCCTTGAACGCGAAGGTCAGGTCTGACGCCGCAGCGACCTTGATTTCCGCGGCGCCGGCCGCGGCGGGGAGCCACATGTAAAGAAGAGTCGCGAGCGCGAGAAGCATCCGCAAAACGATCTTTGCGTGCCTCTCATCGAGAATCAGATTCATGAATCGCCGCCCGTTTCGCGATTGCCGAATTATATTATTCGCCATAATAGTTGTCATAGCGCTTGAATAATGGCACAGCTCTGGGCGGTCGCACAGTGGTGGCGGTGGTCTCACCGGGGCCGGGCGAGCATTGATTCGCGCTGGTTCTCGTCGTTAAGTGGAGAAATGGCAAACAAGCACAAAATCGCGACATTCGGCGCCGGATGCTTCTGGGGGGTGGAATCGGCTTTTCGCGGAGTCGAGGGGGTCGTCGATTCGGCCGTAGGATACGCCGGCGGCACCGTTCCAAAGCCCAACTATCGAGCGGTTTGCAGCGGCAAGACGGGACACGCCGAAGTCGTGCAGGTGGAGTACGACCCCGCGCGGGTATCGTACGAGCAACTGCTGGAAGTTTTTTGGCAGGTTCACGACCCGACGACGCTCAATCGGCAGGGCCCCGACGTCGGCACTCAATACCGCTCAATAATTTTTTATTCCGATGACCACGAGCGGATGGCCGCCGAGGAATCCAAACGGCGGCTCGAAGAATCCGGCAAACTCGCGCGCCCGATTGTCACGCAGATCGTGCCTGCCACGGAGTTCTACCGCGCCGAGGAGCATCACCAGCGCTATTACGAGCGAAGGGGTATCGCGCCGAGTTGCGGAATACACGCAAGATGACGCCGGTGATCAAAGCGACCGAGGTGATGATTCAGAAGGGTTAGCGGACGCCGCGCGCGGTCCTGGACTTCTTCGAGCGCGTCGCACGCGGCGGAGGCTTTTCGGCTGCCATCTGATAACCCTGCTCGACGACGCTGGCGACTTCCTTCCAGTCCACCTCGAGGTCGAGTCGCACCCCGACCCATCCGTTGACGCCGACATACGGCGGCACGAAGAAACGCTTCGGGGCGACGCCGACGATCATACTTTGGAATCCCAACGGCGCCTTGCACCACACCGCGATGCGCCCGTCGCCGTGATGGTTGTTGGCGTACATCGCGAACATTCTGCCGCGCACTCGAAACGTCGGTTCTCCCCACGCTTGCTTCTCGGTGGCGTCGGGAAGGGCAAGGCAGATCTTTCGCAACCTGTCGATCGGACTTGGTCGCGGCATTGCTACGCGAGTGCGCAAAGTTTCATCCGATTATCCCGGTTCCCGTCCCGCGCGATGCAGGCGCGGCGGTCGTGTAGTGATATTAACCCGTATCGCGCACAAACGTCACGCGGGAAAACGCCCTCAGTCATTTAGTCCCGGTTTATCGGTTGCCCCGTCTTTGATCGACACCCCCGAGCGCTTATTCTTGAGAACCGATGGGACTGGGAGCAGCGACAGCGGACCGGCCACGCCGACGCGATCCGCTGGCAGTCATTATGGCTGCGTTCTGCGTTTACGCCGCGTACTTCATATTTCGCTCGAGCGCCGAGATCGGCGGGGTCAGATACTTCTCACTATTCGACGACGACATGATCTCAATGACGTACGCGCGGAACCTGGCGCACGGTTACGGCCTGGTCTGGATCCCGGGTGGACCGCGAGTCGAGGGCTACACGAATCCGCTCTGGGTCTGCTTCATGGCGTTGTTCCATTTGAGCCCGCTTTCGGCGGCCAAGATGAGCCTCTGCATCCAGATCAGCGGCGGCCTTTTTCTGCTGCTGAATCTCTGGTGCGTGCGGGAAATTGCGAGAACCCTGTGGCCCGATTCCAGGCGCGCCGCCACCGCCGCGGTTTTTCTCACTGCATTCTATTTTCCACTCGACAATTGGGCGCTGCAGGGCGCTGAGGTCAGCATCCTGACGTTGATGAGCAGCGCCGCGGTGCTTGCGGCGCTGCGGTTTGAAGCGCCGCGGGCGCCGGTCGCACTCGCAGCTATACTGGGCATCTCGACGTTGGTGCGGCCCGATACGGCTGGATTCGCGTTCGTTCTGCTCGCGACTATTCTTGCGCTGTCGCCGAAAGAACGATGGCGGCAGGTGATCGCGATTGGCGCGGTGGTGGGCTTGTTTCTCGCGGCGCAAACTATATTTCGAATCGCGTACTATGGCGACATCCTGCCTAACACCTATTACCTCAAGCTTACCGGCTATCCGCTGATTGCGAGGCTTGGGCGCGGTCTGTCCGTGTCGGTCCTGTTCTTGTTTCCGCTGCTTCCGCTTATGCTTTTGATGCGCCATCAGCACCTTTTCCGCGACGCGCCAAGAGCGATCGCCTTGCTGGCGACGCCGTTGGCCGGCCAGTTGCTCTACAGCATCTATGTTGGAGGCGATGCGTGGGAGTGGTGGGGCGGATGCAATCGGTACGTGGCGGTCGCCATGCCGCTCTTTATGATCCTCACGGCGCGCGCGATAGATATTGCCTGCCGGTATCGCAGCCCTCGGGGCGCCGCAATTTCGTTCGCGGCCATTACCGCCGGAGCGCTTGTGCTGATCAACGCGCAAAATTTTCGCGAGTTCCTGATGCTCGCAGTTCCGCCGCAAACCGAAGCAAACGCCGAGATGATAGAGCAGGCGTTGTTGCTTGACCGCGTGACGGATTCAAGCGCGACCATCGGGGTGGTCTTGGCGGGTGCTATTCCCTACTTCTCGCGCCGTCCCGGAATCGATTTGCTCGGCAAGAACGACCGCAAGGTCGCGCATGAGCAGCCACATATACGACCCAACTATTCCTGGTGGTGGGAATTCTCCCCTGGCCACAACAAGTGGGACTATGCGTATTCGATTGGGGAGCAGGCTCCCGATGTGCTGATGCAGATCTGGAGGCCCGATCCGGCGGATGTTGCGCTATTGGAAAGCCGCTATGAGCCAGTGAAGCTCGATGGGTTCACTTGGTACCTGCGCCGCGGCTCACCGCACATCAACCGCGACGCGCTGGGCAGAGAACTCGCGCATTCCAGGCAAGACGACTTCGCCATTTGCTGTTTTGAGCGGTGAAATGACCCCACCGGTCGATCCACTTCGGCTTCGTGAAATATGTCTTCGCGACTTTTCCTGGCTGACAGCGCGGCGCGTCAAATTTTATTCGGGCGTTCTGCTGCTTGCATATTTGGCTGCGGCGATAGGTCAACTGTTCCACTCTCATCACCTGATATTTGAGAGCGGCGCCAGCGTTGGAGGCGATTTCGTAAATCTCTACGCCGCTTCGATTGCGGCGCTCAAAGGCGATCCCGCCTCTGTTTACGACATTCATCGCCAGCACCTGCAGGAAGTGGCGGTAATGGCGGGTAAGGATTCTGGTGTCCTCGGATTCCACTATCCGCCGATGTTCCTTCTGATCGTGCTGCCGCTTTCGATGCTGCCATTCGTCGCGTCATGGGTCGTGTTCGAGGCCTTAACGCTTGCCGGCTATCTTGCCGTTCTCCGGCGCATCGCTCCCGTTCCTCTCGGACTTTGGCTGGCGATCACATTTCCGGCGGTCATCATCAACTTCATGTGCGGGCAAAACGGCTTCCTGACCACGGCGCTTATCGGGGGCGGTCTGCTGCTTCTCGATCGACGTCCGCTTCTTGCCGGGTTGCTGTTTGGCTTGATGGCTTACAAGCCGCAATTCGCGATCTTGATTCCGCTCGCACTGATCGTAGCTCGTCGATGGCGCGCACTTATTGCCACCGCGATTAGCGCGATTCTGTTCGCAGCGGCTTCGCTCGCCGTCTTTGGCGCACCAACCTGGCGCGCGTTTGCCGGCAGTATCGCGTTCACACAGAAAATTGTCCTGGAACGGGGTGCGATCGATTTCCCCACCCTGCAAACCATTTTTGGCGCAATCAGGATGTGGGGTGGCAGCGTCAATGTTGCGTATGTGTTTCAGGCGGTGGTTGCGATATACGCGGCGTCTGCGGTGGTTTGGGTTTGGCAAGCCGGGTGCCCGTTCGCGCTCAAAGGTGCCACTCTGGCGGTTGGCTCCTTGATGGTTTCTCCGTACGTCCTGCAATACGACCTGGTGTTGCTCGCGCTCCCGATAGCGTGGCTGGCAATGGAGGGTTTCGAGAAGGGGTTCTTGCCCTATGAGAAGGCCGTGGTTTCGGTCGCGTGGATTGTGCCCCGCGTCTCATTGCCTATCAGTCAGAGCGCCGAAATCCCAATTGCTCCAATTGTGATCATCGCACTGATGACGGCAATCCTCCGCCGCGCCAGCCATCGCGAGCCCGCCGCTCACCAGCAGCAAGCACTTCACCTTGCGCATTTCGAGACGCCCGCCCCGTTGGTCCCGCCCGGGCTCGATCAATCGTCCTGAGTTCAGCTCGGCACCCGACATCCAGATTGGCCGAGGATCGCGGCTATTTCGTTTTGCGGCCCAAATGATAGAGCGAAGAGACGAAGGCTGGGCGGCTACAGCAAATCCATTGGCTCGCGCTCTTGCAGCTCGCGGTCGATCGACCGGCGCGGCTTCTGGAGACCGTAGTTTCCATTCCAGAGCGGGCGAAACTTAAGGAGGAAGCGGCTCAATTTTCCAGAGGGCGAGGATCTTGCTCGGCTTATCTCATGTTCCGAATAGCGGATTCCATTGGACGTCGTTGGCAGCATCCTCGCGCCCTCCCAGTGCGTTGATAGCCTTCATCCCGCTCATCCGGACCACCCCCGTTCCTGAGGGAAGCAATCGATGTGCCAAGAGCGATCGATCAATAACGCCCCGAATAGGCGGCGCGCGCCCGCCATCAGTCAACTGACAGCTACAAATTGTAGAATCGATGCAACATTTTGCTAGATCAGATCGGTGCCGGCCGGTTCCTCGATCACCTTGTTTTCGAGCATGCCGATTTTCTCGATCTCGATCCGGACCACGTCGCCCGCCCTGAGCCATCTGGGAGGATTCATCGCGGCAGCCACTCCGCCGGGCGTGCCCGTCGAAACGATCGTACCCGGCAACAAGGTAAAAACCGTCGATAGCGTCTCGACCTGTGCGAAGCAATCGAAGATCAGATTGCTGGTATTCGAATGCTGGCGCTGTTCGCCGTTGACGAAGGTGCGCAGGTCCAGCTGGTGCGGATCGCCAATCTCGTCCGGGGTTACGATCCATGGGCCAACCGGCCCGTGCGTATCGAACGACTTGCCCAGCGTCATCGTCGGCGCCCGGCGCTGCCAGTCGCGCACGCTCACGTCGTTTACGATCACGTAACCCGCGATTACCTCGTGCGCGCGATCGCGCGGCACGTGACGGCATCGCCGGCCGATCACGAACCCGAGTTCGCCTTCGTAATCCAACGCCGATGACACGCGCGGCAGATGAATGGGATCGTACGGTCCAGTCACACAGCTCGATTGTTTGTTAAAGAACATCGGGAACTCGGGACGCTTCATCTTCGTTTCTTCGACGTGGTCCGCGTAGTTGAGCCCGATGGCGAGGAACTCCGGGGGGCGCGCGATCGGCGCCTCGAGCCTGACGCTCTTAAGCGCAATCCGGTTGGTCGAATTCTTCCCCGCGTCCATCGCGCGCTCGGCCGCCCGCGCCCCCGCCACGATGAAGGCGGTCATGTCGCGCGGCAACTCGGGCGCCGCGGCCGCAAGGTCAACGATCGAGTCATCGACGACGACGCCAATCCGCGTCGCGCCGCCCTGGGTGAATGTCGCAAGTTTCATTTGACTCCAGCCGTTATTGCAATGATTGACCCGTCAGACAATGGCAGGCGAGGGCGCATTCGTCGCACGCGATGGATAACTCGTCAACGATAGGGGCAAAGCCCCGGCGGCGCGTGCCCCCCTTTGGGAACGCGCCGACGGGGGAAGGAGTCGTCGTTCAGTCGCCAGAGATGTTGGCGAACCGGAAGTTGAGTCGCGGCAGGTAACAGGCGCTGAGGCCGACAATCCAGATTTTGACTGCGCGCGGGGTCAGCCTGCCGGCCGGAAATTGCATTCCCGGTGCCGCGATGCGTATCCACGCATCGTGCATCGAGGTGATCAGGTCGCGACCCGCCACCGCGGACAGACGCGGGGCTGCGAGCAGCGCTGCGGTCGTCGCGAGCATCGACGCGGTCACTGCCACGAGAACCGCCACCGGGCGGTGCTTCGTCGATTTCGCTGCCGACATTGCTCGCTCGTAATTCATCGGGTCATCCGGATTTTCATTGACCGCAAACTGTAATTCCCGAGGGCGCCTTCTTAGTTTCGTTTTTCCCGGCGGGGGCTCCGTTCGTCACGGAGACTCCCCGCCGGGGCGCTCGGGGGATTGACGCCTTTACAAAACGAACCAGCAACTGGCGGCTGCGATGTAGAAGATGGCGGCGGCGGCGAGTGCGAAGACCGCGATCTCATCGAGCCGATTTGAGGCCCTTGGACGCGTTCTCGCTGGTCGGCGTGCCCTCAACCGAGCCGCCCGTTCGTCAGAGAGTGTCGAAGTCATTGCCGCTCCTCCTGTTGCTAGTCCCTTCACGCAATAGGCGTTACATTCGATTGAACAATTTGTTCAATGCGCTGGGCTAGAGCGCGTTCAAGCTAACTGCTTGGAAAATAAGGGAATTTTGAATTCGCGAGGATTTCAGGATGGCGACGGCACGGCATTCAGGCGATGCCCCGGGCCGGATCGGGCAATCTTGTACCGGCGGCCCACAATCGGCACAGTCTTCTTAAGAGGGGCGCTGGCACGGGCGGCGGATATAGGGCCGACGGTGGGGCGGCACCCAAGGGAGACGAGGTGACCAGGAACGGAAACTTTTTCAATCTCTACAATCACGATTTTGTCAGAATCGCGGTTGGAGTGCCGTCCGTTCGCGTCGCAGATCCCGCTTACAACGCCGAACAGACCGTAGCGCTGATCCGCGACGCCGCCGAACGCAAGGCGGTGCTCGCGCTGTTTCCCGAATTGGGGCTGAGCGCCTATTCGTGCGACGATCTGTTTCAGCAGCGCGCGTTGCTCGACGCATGCCTTGACGCAATCGCCGGGGTGGTCGAGGCGACCGCCAAGCTTTCGATCGTCAGCGTGGTCGGAGCGCCGCTCCAGGTCGATGATCATCTGTTTAACTGCGCGATCGTGATTCATCGCGGGCGGATCCTCGGCGTCGTGCCGAAGACGAATCTCCCGAACTACCGCGAGTTCTACGAACCGCGGCAATTTGCCTCGGCCGACGCCGCGACGCGCGACGAAATCGACCTGGCCGGGACTCGCGCGGTTCCGTTCGGCAACAAGCTCATCTTCCAGCACGAGGAGCAGCCGCTGCTCACGATTCACGCCGAGATTTGCGAGGACTTGTGGGTTCCGATTTCTCCGTCGTCATACGCGGCGCTGGCCGGCGCGACGGTGCTGCTGAATCTGTCGGCGTCGAACATCACGATCGGCAAGGCCGACTACCGGCGCTCGCTGGTCAGCGGCCAATCCGCGCGATGCATTGCAGCGTACGCATATTCGGCGGCCGGAGTGGGTGAATCGACGACCGATCTCGCCTGGGACGGCCACGCATTGATCGCCGAGAACGGCAACATCCTCGCCGAGTCAGAGCGCTTCAAGGATCGGCCGCAAGTGGTCTCGGCGGAAATCGATCTCGAACGGCTGTCGCAGGAACGGATGCGCCAAAACACGTTCGGCGACACGGCTCAGCGCGAGCTCGAGCGAGTGCGGCGCTTTCGGCGGATTTCATTTTCGACGGAATTGCCGCGGCGCGCGAAGATGCTTCTGCAGCGGCACTACGAGCGGTTCCCTTACGTGCCCTCGGATCCCGCAACCCGTGACGAGCGATGCGCCGAAGTCTTCGACATCCAGGTTCAAGGCCTGGCGACGCGACTGCGCTCGTCGGGCCTGGAGCGCGTCGTGATTGGAATCTCGGGCGGAATCGATTCTACCCACGCGCTGCTGGTATGCGCGCGTGCGATGGACCGGCTCGGCTCACCGCGCAAAAATATTCTTGCCGTCACGATGCCGGGCTTTGCCACCAGCGCGCGAACTCTCGAGCAGGCGCGCCGCCTGATGAAGTCGCTCGGCTGCTCGACCGATGAAATAGACATCCGGCCCAGTTGCATGCAGATGCTCAAAGACATCGGGCATCCCTACGCCGAAGGCAAAGAAGTTTACGACGTCACTTTCGAGAACGTGCAGGCGGGCGAGCGCACCAGCCACCTTTTTCGATTGGCGAACCTGCGCGGCGGGCTGGTGGTCGGCACCGGCGACTTGAGCGAGCTCGCGCTCGGATGGTGCACCTACGGCGTCGGCGATCACATGTCTCATTACAGCGTCAATGCGAGCGTGCCGAAAACATTGATCCAGCACGTAATTCGATGGCTCGCGCAAACTGAAAGCCTCGGCCGCGAAACCAGTGCGACGTTGCTCGAGATTCTCGCCACTCCAATCAGCCCCGAGCTGATCCCCGGCACCTCGGAGGACGGACATCCCAGCCACGACACTGAAGCGACGCTCGGCCCCTACGAGCTGCACGATTTCTTCCTCTACTACACGCTGCGCTTCGGATACCCGCCGCCGAAGGTCGCGTTCCTCGCTTACAACGCCTGGCGCCACAAGGACGCGGGCGAGTGGCCGGACATTCCGCCCGATCGCCGCAACCAGTACGACATCGCGACGATCAAGGGACATCTGCATACGTTTCTGTACCGCTTTTTTCAGTTGAGCCAGTTCAAGCGCAGTTGCATCCCCAACGCGCCCAAGGTCGGTTCGGGCGGATCGCTCTCGCCGCGCGGCGACTATCGGGCGCCATCGGACAGCGAAGCGACCGCATGGCTCGAGCAATTGAAGTCGATCCCCGACAAAGATTAATCTCGCCAAGGAAGTGAGATGCTAAAGCCTTCGAGAGCGATATTTGTCTTGCTTGCGCTGGCTGGCGCCGCCGCGCTCGCCACGCTGGCCACCGGGCAGGAGTCCGCCGCACCGCAGGAATTGCCGTCGGCGATGAGCGCGCCGGCTACTGTATCCCAAGGCGCTTCGACCCGCTCGGCCGAGCAAGTAGAGACTGAGAAGAGTACGCCGCAACAGCAGGAATTGGCGCGCGAGATGGTCTCCGCCATGTACGCGAAAGATCCCGCCGCGATTAAGCAGCTGATCGCGCCGTCCACGCTGAAATGCATCGGCAAGAACGAGGATTATCTTGACGACCGGATAAGGAGGCAATTCGCTCTTCCAATCAGCAAGGACTATCACCTGACGGTTACCAAGCTGCCGCCAAATGTGATGAATGCGACCCAGTACGCCACCTACCCGATGCCGCCGACTCACCTGATGGGAATAGAATTTGCCACCCAGGACGGCGGCACCGCCACGGTGAACGAAATGATCGGCCAGGAAGTTGTGGCACAGCCATCTCCAACGACGAGTGCGCTGACGCGCTACGTCGTCTGGTTCATAATCCCGCTGGGGGCGCTCGCGATGCTCGCGCTCGGCGTCGGGTATCGCTCGATCTGGTGGCTCGGATGCGGGCTGGTGGTCGGCGCGGTTGGACTTGGACTTCTGCTGCTGATCGGCAACCCGATCGGCCAGCGAGAAGGCAAGTGGTACGAGGTACAGCCGTGCCCAACGGCACTTGGGATGCAACGGTTTGCCAGGTTGCAGCAGATGCGGGCTCAAGGTCGCGCACGGGCCAAGGAAGCTTTGGCGCGCGTCCAGGAGCCGCTCAAGTCGCAACTGCTCGCGCTTATCGGCAAGCGCGATAATGCCGATGCGTGGAAGCTCTGCATGAGCTCCCTGCACGTTGACTTTACAACCGCTCACCGAATAGTTGCGATGCTCGCGGGTGACGAACCCGACTGAAGCCGCTCGCGAAGTTTTGTCGATCGCTTTGGCGCCAATCCTTGGCCTGGCTGACTTGGTTTCAAACTGACTCGCTACCCGGATGGCAAACGAAAAACTGGTCAAAATCCCGATGGACATTACGAGTAGGGATAAATGACAAATCCATTTTTGCAGTTGGAAAATCGCGAGGCGTGGGGGCCGGGTTCATTCGAGATGGCGCTCCCTCTAATCGAAGCGGTCGGAATCAAATCGGGCATGCGCGTGCTTGAGGTCGGCGGCGGCTCGGGCCAGATAGCGATCGCGCTCGCGAAACACTGGAACGTTGCGGTCTTCACCCTGGAGCCTTGGCGCGGCGGAAATGAAATTCAGGCACGCGCGGCCGTCGCAGGCGTATGGGATCGGGTCATCGCGCTCGGCATGCGCGCGCAGAATCTGCGCTTCGCCGACGAGACCTTCGACGCCGTTATCAGCATCGGCTCGTTTGAGATGATTGGCGAGGAGCGTCCGAATGCATTGGAGCAGATGGTGCGAGTGGCGAAACGCGGCGCGCGCGTCGGTGTAGCAGAGCCGATGTGCTTGCCGGTTCCGATTCCTTCCGATCTTCGCGAGCTCGACCGCGCTCGTTTCTCCGACGGCCGAGGCTTCGAGTATCACTTCCGGTCCGTGGACTGGACCGCGGAACTTTTCGAGCGAGCGGGTCTCGCCGTAGTCGAGCGTCGGAATTTTCCCGAGGCTATCAAATGGTGGCGGGAGTACCGCGAGCGGGTCTCGGAAGCGGAACGTGCGCTGATCAACGCGGACGGCGGTCGCTGGGCTACGCTCGGGATGGTCGTCGGAGAAAAGCCATCGTCCGCAACCTAGCGTTCGAACATGAGAGGCGGCTCGGATAAGAATCGAAGCGAGGTGGCGATCGTGCGCCAGCGAAGCCGCCGACTTGCCCATGGCGCGAACGCTCTGTAAACTCGTGTCGCTTTCACTAGCGATGTAAAGGGACCTCACGTTTAGAGCAATCGTCGCATCGCCTGTGCCGCTCGGACAATTTGCAATCCGTGGCAAAGACAATCTCGACGGGATCCATCGTGGTCGCATCCAAGGACCAGATTTCCTGCGATCTCGCGGGCCAGACTCCGTTGGCCGATAGTTCCGCAAAACCGCTGATGAAGAGCACGCTTGCGGCGTATCTCGCGATGCTGGTGCGGGTTTCGCGCTGGCATTTGATCGGCGTGCTCATCGTGATGGTCCTATATTCGCTGACCGAGGGAGTCGGCTTCGCGCTGCTGCTTCCTACCCTGCAGGTGGCGGGCTTCAATCTCGCCGGACAGGGCGAGGCGGGACGCTACGCGGCGATCGTTTCGAATGCATTCGTTGCGGTGGGGCTGCGCCCGTCGCTGATTCTTTTGCTTGGCGTATTCGTGATGCTGGTTGGCGCGCGAACGGTGCTGGGACAGATGCAGAACGTGTGGACTTATGCGGTTCAGCAGGAAGTCGAGCATCATCTGCGCCGTCGCCTCTACCGTGCGATTGCGGATGCGAACTGGTTGTTCGTATGCCGTAGTCGGACTTCGGATTTCACTCACGCGCTGACCTCTGAAATCGACCGAATCGGCACTGCCACGAGTCTCGCTCTCATATTCACTGGCGAAGTTGTGATCGGAATGCTCTACATGGCGATCGCGTTTGCGCTCTCGGCCGGGATGACTGCATTGGTGCTGATCTCCGGCGCGCTCCTGGCGTTCGCTTTTCGGGGCCGCACGCGTGCGATCGAAAACCAGGGCGAGGAGGTCTCCGCAACCAACAAGTCGCTCTACGCCGCCACCATCGAGCATTTACAGAGCCTCAAAGCGGCCAAGACCTATGGCGCGGAAGCGCGTAATCTTTCGATTTTCTCAGACCTCAGCGCCGATGTTGCCAGCGCCAACGTGGACGGTACGCGTCAGCAGGCGATCGCCGCGACCTGGTTCGAACTCGGCTCGGTCGTAATCCTCGCGATGGTGCTGTTCGTGTCGATTCAAATCCTGGCGGTGCCGCCAGCGTCAATTCTGATCCTGTTGCTGTTGTTCGCGCGCGTGATGCCGCGAATCATGAGCGGCCAGTACCACTACCGCGCCTTCGTCAACGCGCTGCCATCGTTTGCCAACCTGAGGGATATCGAAACCCGATGCGCCGCGGCCGCTGAGCCTGCGATGCATCCGCACGATCGGCTCTCGCTCACGCGCGAACTTGCCGCTGACGGCGTATCGTTTACCTACAGCGAGGGACGCGTGCCCGCCGTCAGAGATTTGAGCCTGGTGATTCCGGCCGGGAAAATCGTCGCGCTGGTGGGGCCGTCGGGAGCCGGCAAGAGTACCATCGCCGACATTCTGATGGGCCTGATCGCGCCCGACTCGGGGACGCTCAGACTCGACGGTCGGCCGCTCGGACCCGAAGGCGTGCGCGGATGGCGCGATCAAATCGGCTACGTGGCGCCCGACACGTTTCTTTTTCACGATACGATTCGTGCAAACCTCAAATGGGCGTGCCCCGACGCCAGTGAGGACGAAATGCTCGCGGCGCTTCGACAGGCGTCCGCATTCGATTTTGTCGCGGCCCTGAGCGACGGGCTCGATACTATCGTCGGCGATCGTGGGATTCTGCTGTCGCAGGGGGAGCGCCAACGGCTCGCGCTGGCGCGCGCATTCCTGCGCCGCCCTTCGATGTTGTTTCTGGACGAGGCGACCAACAGCCTCGATTCCGAAAACGAAGCACGTGTGCTCGATGCGATCGAAAGCCGCCGCGGCGAACTCACCGTCGTACTGATCGCGCATCGCCTCTCGACCATCCGATGGGCCGATCTGATTTACGTCGTCGAAGGTGGTAAGGTAGTCGAATCGGGCAATTGGTCGTCGCTCAGCGCGCTGCACGACGGCCATTTCCGAGCGCTATGGGAAGCGCAGAGTCTGACCGCCTGATCGAGACCAGCCCGCATTCGCGTCACATTTTATTAATCCGCGACTAATTGTTCCGACATGTCCCTGAACTAGGGTGACGCCGTTCGTGGAGCGCAGGTGCCTGCTCGCGCGGACGGCGCTCGGCGACGGCATAGATCGCCTGTGGGAGGGGACATGAACATTCGATCGCGTATATCGTCGTTTCTGTTGCCAGCGGTGGCCGGCTTGGCGCTGCTTTTGAGCGGATGCGCGCAGCAACGCGAGCTCGGTTGGTGCACTGTTTACGGCGCCGGCGCGGGCGCCCTGATTGGCGCGGGGGCTGGCTTCGGTATCGGTGAGGCGGCAGAAGGCAACAGCGGCTTTAATTCGAGAGTCACCGCCGGTGCGGTGGCCGGCGCGGGAATCGGCGCAGTAATCGGCGGAGTCGCGGGCCATTACTATTGCGATCCGATCGTTCAACCGCCGCCTCCTCCACCTCCTCCGCCGCCCCCTCCGCCACCACCACCGCCGCCGCCCCCTCCGCCGCTGAAGGAGAAGCTGGTACTGCGCGGCGTGCATTTTGATTTCAACAAATCGAACATCCGTCCCGGCGATGCCGCCGTGCTGGACGAGGCCGCCTCAACTCTCAAGGCCAATCCCGGCGTTGACATTGACGTCAATGGATATTGCGATGCGATCGGAGGCGACGAGTACAACGTGAGGTTATCCGACCGCCGCGCAAATGCGGTCGTCGATTACCTGGTCAAGGATGGAATCGCCGAGAACCGGCTGATTGCGCACGGCTACGGCAAGACCAATTTCGTGGCGACCAACGACACTGCCGAAGGGCGCGCGCAGAACCGTCGCGTCGAACTGGTGCCCGAACCGTAAGGACGCATACCACGGGGCGCTCGCAATCTCGCGAGCGCTCCGCGCTCAGCGGCTGAACTCGGACCGAGCGGCTAGCGCGTGTTGGCGACGCGGGGGAGCACCTTGGTCCAGAACAGCTCGATCGTCTTCATCAGCCGATCGTGCGGCATCAGGCCGTTGTACATCCACGCGAACACCCATCGAATCGGCAAGCGCCCGAGCAGCAGCTCGACTTGACGGGTGACAGTGTCCACGGTGCCGACGAACGCGAGTCCATTGGTCCATAGATCGGCGGGCTCGCCGGTTTTGGGATCGTCGAGGCCTTTGGAAAATCCGAACGGCGCGAACCATTCGTGGCCGCAGAAGTAACCGCTCTCGCTCCAGATTGCGCGCGCTTCGTCGTCGCTGTCGGCGATCACTATATCGCGCAGCACGCCCATCCCTTCGCCGAGCGGCTTGCCCGAAACCTCCGCATAGACTTCAAAGAGCTGATGCTCGAGCGAGGGATGCAACGGCGGCAGGATGGCAGTCACGCCCTCCTGCGCACACCATCTGATACTGCGCTCGGACGACGCGAACGGCTGAAAGATGGGCGGGTGCGGCTTCTGGACGGGCTTGGGCACGACGGCGACCGCGCGCACGATTCCGTTGTCGATGCCGCCGCCCCATTTCGCGGTGGCGTCCAGCGTCCACGGCGTTTCGCCGGGCGGGATGCGCCAGTACTTGCCTTGGTAAGAAATGAAATCCTGGGTCCACGCCTGCTTGATGATGCGAAAATTTTCCTCGAAGGCCGCCCGATTTGCATTGTCAATTTCGTCGTGCTGATGGGGCTGCGCGCCGTGAATTCCGTGCGTCTGCTGCGCCATGATATCGACCCAACGCCGTTGATAGCCGCGCGCGAAGCCGGCGTTGGCGCGTCCGCCCGTCATGCGATCGAGCATCGCGATGTCCTCGGCGACGCGGATCGGATTCTGCGACGGCAGCACGATGCCGAGCTGCCCGACGCGCAGCCGCTTGGTTTGCATCGCGATGTACAGATCGAGCAGGACGGGATTGTTCGACAGCTCGAAGCCCTCGACGTGAAAATGATGTTCGGTGAAGCTGATCGAGTCGTAGCCGAGGTCGTCGGCGAGCCGGGCCTGGCCAGTGACGTCGTGCAACATCTGATCGTACAGGTGACCCTGCAATCCGGCGCGCCCTTTTTCGATGTCGGCTTTGCTGCCGACCGACGGCAGATAGAAGAGCGATATTTTCATGTCAATCTCGCCACCGGTGCGCGCGCTGCGATGCGTCCCGACTCTAGCAGGGGCCAAAGAAAAAATCCCACTGCACCGGCGGGTATTGCCGCGAGCGGGCAGAAAACTCCGTTGATTTTATTGGAATGCGAGAGGGGGGACTTGAACCCCCACGCCTTGCGGCACCGGATCCTAAGTCCGGCGCGTCTGCCGTTCCGCCACTCTCGCGCGAGTTAAAAAGGTATTGGAAAACCGGCGCCGTTTGAAGCGTTACTCGATGACGCGCTGGCTTGGCGTCGCTGCAGGCTTCGGAGTTGCGCGGATATGCTCGAATACCGCCTTGTTGGCGGTGGCAAGCTGACCGACGGCGGCCAGGATTCTATTCGACATCTCGTCGGCGGCGTCTTTGCCGACTCGAAACACGGAGGAATCTTCGTACACCTCGCCCGGCAGCCTGTCGGAATAGATCGTGAACGCGACCGATACCGCGGACATCGTGCCGGAAAGCTTGCTATCGACTCCCGGGATTCCCGCGAACAAGTCCACGCACCATAGATGCACTCCGATTCCATATGCGTCGGTATGATCGACGAGCCGATATGCGGCGGAATCGCGAACTTTGCCCTTGAAGTCGGAGCAAAAGCTTTGGCCGACCGGATCGGAGCAATGACAATACACAAAGACCCTGAGTCGGGTTTCGGTTTCGTTGCCTGCCGCTCGCGCCTGCACGGGAAAGATCAGCAGGGCCAGGGCCAGCATTCCGATTGACGCTGCGATATTCGTTTTCAAAGCAAATGGCAGCGTAGCGGAGTCGCGGCGATCCTCGCAAATGGTGCTTTTTATGCATCGCGACATCGCCCCCGGCACGTGATAATATTTATGGGTTATCTTCAACGAGGGAGTTAGAACATTATCCGATGCTGCTGAACATGAATCAGTCGAGGCGAATTCGCCCTGAGTCCGCGCGGAGTATCGTTCCCGCTATTGCCGCCGCCGTCGCAATCGTATGCGCGGCCATTGCCACCCATCCCGCGTGGGCCGATGACCCCAACGCGGTAGTTGCCACGGTCGGCGATCACAAAATCAGCGAGAAGGACCTCGACGCAAAGGTCAAGCCGCAGCTCGATCAGATGCGCGCGGCGCTCGAGAAGCGCGTCGATCAACTGATCGCCGACAAGACTTTCGATCTCAGGCGCCAGACGCTCGAGTCGATGACCGACGACTACCTGGTCGAGCAGGCCGCCCAGCGCGACAAGCTGAGCGTCGATGACTACCTCAAGAAAGAATATGCCGGCAAATCGGCCGTGACCGAAGCCGACGCGAAGAAGTTTTACGATAAGAACAAGGGGCCGGGCACCGCGCCGTTCGACAAGATCAAACCGCAGGTGATGCAAATGCTGAACCGCCAGGCGCTGCTCGAACGCCTGCGCAAGAATGCGCCGGTGAAGATTTTACTCGAGCCCCAGCGCGTCGCGGTGAACAGCAGCGGCCATCCGGCGCTCGGCGCCAAGGACGCGCCCGTCACGATCGTCGAGTTCACCGACTTTCAGTGTCCGTTCTGCAAAAGAACGGAGGACACGCTGAAACAGTTGCGGGCGAAATATGGCGACAAGATTCGCCTCGTGCACATGGACTTCCCGCTGCCGTTCCATTCACACGCGCTTGACGCCGCGAAGGCCGCGCGATGCGCCAACGAGCAGGGCAAGTTCTGGCAATTCCGCGACGCGCTGTTCGCCGATCAGAGCAAGCTGGCGCCCGCCGATCTGAAGGCGACAGCCAAGACGCTCGGACTCAATACGGGCCAGTTTGACGCGTGCTTTGACAAGGCGAAATACGACAGCCAGATCAAAAGCGACCAGGCCGCCGGCGAGAAAGTCGGTGTGGACGGAACCCCGGCGTTTTTTATTGACGGCCGGCCGGTCACTGGCGCGCAGCCGATTCCGAAGTTCGAAGAGATCATCGACGACGAGCTGGCTACCGGCGGCGCCAACAAGCAAGCGTCGGCACATTAGTGCGTGCCGAGCACGGAGAGATGGTGCAGGTCCTTTTCTTCCATCTCTTCGGCTAGCTCAAGATACCAGTACGGACCGCCGAGCCCGGCCTGTTCTTGTGCCAGACGTCCGGTATCTACCGGGCGTTCGTATGCGTCAATGATTGCCGTCGGTCACGGCCCTATCCAAGGTGATTCCCACCACCATGTTTGCCCGAGATGGTGCTGCATCAGTGCGGGAGATGTCGCGTCAGTCGGCGTGGCAGTGGGCGTCGCAGTCAGCGTCGGCGTAGCGGTGGCAGTAGCTGTCGCGGTGGCTGTGGCGGTCGCAGTTGCGGTGGCCGTAGCCGTCGCGGTGGCAGTCGCCGTGCTGGTCGCAGTAGCTGTCGCCGTGCCGGTAGCCGTGGAGGTCGCTGTAGCCGTTGCGGTAGCAGTCGGCGTTGCAGTGGCAGTCGCTGTGGCTGTGGCGGTCGCGGTGGCGGTCCCGGTAGCTGTCGCCGTAGCCGTCGCCGTTGGAGTCGCGGTGGCAGTAGCAGTCGCGGTTGCGGTGGGAGTGGGCGTCGGTGTCTGGCTCGCTTCAAGGTCGGCCTCGATACCGATATTCGCAATACTTGAGCTGATTGTCGCTTGTGCCGTAGGCTGCGACCCTGAACTGCTGAACACCGCATTAGCTTCTGCCGTAGTACCGTATAGGTCTGATTGGGTTACTGCTTGAGACAGACTGTCGTTATAGTTTGAGAAGGCGGCAGTGCCGGAACCTTCCGCACAAGTGAAAAAGAGGTGGGCATCGGCGGAAGAGCCGGTGATTCCCGGCCCCGAGACGGTCGTGCCAGCCGAATTCTTTTGCGACGTTGGCCCGGCTGCGAATGCACAGCCATTAGAGCTTTTGTAGCAGAGCAAATTCTGTGAACCGCTGCCGCTGGCGCTAAGGTCGCAGGTAGGGGGCGTATCGCCACTCGCATAGGCGTGAGTCAGTATTTCTGCTGTATAAGCGTTAGCGCCGCCCCAAGGAGCAAAGGTGTAAGGCGTCCAACCTGACCCACTCGCAGCACAACCAGCCGACGTAGAAAGAGCTTCGTTGCCGCAGTACAAGATAATGCAGCAGTCACCAGCATTCGCCGAGCCAAAACCAGCAGGGAAGCTCGTCGTAAAGGAGGTAGTACTTGTGATGGTCGCTTTCGTAGGCGTGCCGTCAACTACCGGGCTGCCCGCCAGCGCCGGAAGCGGGACGGGCAAGGCGAGCAAAGCGGCAACGACAATCAGCCTCGGCAGACAGCGATAGCGACTATTGCTGCGAGCAGAATGCACACGCAACGCATGCCTCTCCGCTGCTGATCGCGGGCACCGTCACGACGATTGCCGTATTCGTCGCGCTCGCCTGAATCGGCGGGAACGCATCGTCCAGTTCGGGCGCGCCGCCGCCCAGCTCGTTAAATTCATATGACAAAATTCCGCCCTGAGTCCCCGTCACGGTCACCACTCCGCTCACGGTCGAGGCGGGGCTGCTGCAACTCGCGTCGATTTTCCAGAGATAGTTCGTCAGTCCCGCGGCCGCCGGGCAGCTTGTGCTGACTGACGCACCGCCAGAGCCGACCGACGAACAGTAGGTCGTCACATTTGGCGGCCGCAGGCGCACCTGGAGCTGCGCGCGCCCGGGCGCCGCGCTACCAGCAATTAATATGCCGGCGAGTAGAATACCGCAGAGTAAATTCCCGACTTTCATGTCAGCTCCTTCGCTCAAACATCCGCAAATCGCGGCCAAACTGACGAATAGCACTATCGTCGGAGTCCATTCAGGCTGAACTATGACACCCTGAACTCTAGGTGTGCTTTGCCGGCATGAGCGGCACACGCAAAATAGTTCCCGGTGCGATGGAGCAGGGGTTGGTTCTCCCTGTGATGGACGAAACACCTCCTTCGGCGCCGGCGCGTCCCTTTCGCGACGAAGCAGCGCGCCCGCTACACTTGACGCCCGAGGGCCTCCCGGTCGGTGTTCAGCTCGTCGCCGCGTACGGTCGCGAAGATCTGCTGCTGCGGCTGGCCGCTCAAATCGAGCAAGCCGCGCCGTGGTCCAATCGCCGCCCTCGAATCCACGCCTGGCGCAACTCTTTGGCTGGTAATTTCTGACCGATCGGCGCGGGAATCGGCGGTTTTCCCTTGCCTTGCTGAGTCGTTCTGCCCTAAACTCTGACCTTCGTTCAGCATCGATCAATTTATTGGGAGACCGGCAGGGTTCATCGATTTATGGCGATTAGCTTTCCTTCGACCGAATATTTCGAGGCGCTCAAGGCGCAGATGGCCGCGAACGAGGAAAAATTCCGCCGCCTGGGGTTTATCGACACGACCTTCGGCGTTAGCGTCGGCGTCAATGGCAAGGCGCGCAACTTCGTCCTCGAGTTCGAAGTTTTCGACCTGAAGAACGTCAGCGAAGTGCCGGCGATCGATCTCAAGAAAGTCGATTTTCAGATCGAGGGCGATTCGCGGGTGTGGCGCGAGATGATCGAGAACATCCGGCGCAACGGCGAGGCCGACTCCGCGCACGACCTCAACACGCTCGCGCATTTCGGCGACCGACTGAAGATTGTTTATGACGATCCCGACGGTCACGACAAACTCTACCGGTTCATGGAATCGATCCAGGAATTTTTCGATCTGTCGAGCAAGCTCGAAGTGAGCTTTTAGGGTTCTAACCAGAGCGCGGAGGCGCGGCGACGATGGCATACCTTTCGACCACGAACTTTACCGAGGACAAGGACTTCATCGACAAGTGGCTATACACGATCAGGACCGGCGAGATGGACCTGTCGTGGATGAAGTCGGCGACTGAGAAAATCAGCCCCGAAGAAGCCAACCCGCGCCGCGGACTGACCTACCGAGACCTTAACCTCGGGACTTATGGCTACACCGACATACCCGAGAAGGTTCGCGCCAATCGATCCTACGCGCCGCGCGGCGCCGAGATTCCCGCCGGCGTGCCCGACGCGCAGCCATGGGTCTCGCGCAAGAGCGAGCTATGGGCGTTCAACACCGAGAGCTATTACGAGGAAGCGGTGTCGCGCCAGTGGAACGCCACCACCGACATTCCGTGGGACCGCCTGGAGGGGGTTGAGCTGCCCGAGGTCACTGGCAAGGCGCTCTCGCAGTTGATGACCTTCCTGACCGAAGTGGAAATGATCGCGACCGATACGCCTGCGATGTGGTTGCCGCGCCTCAACCCCGACTTTATCGAGGTCCGTTCGTTCATTGCGGCGCAGGCGATGGACGAGGCGCGCCATGCCGAGGTCTTCCGCAAGCGCGCGCTTACGACCGGTTGGGGCTTGATGCAGGCCAGCCCCATCAACGAGATGGCGCTGAAGCATCTGCGCGACGCCGATTCGTTCAGCGAGATGTCGGTTGCGCTGCACCTGGTAGCCGAGGGCAACGTGCTTACGATGTTCCGGTTCAGCGAATACCTGTCGCCCACCGATGTGGACAAGAAGATTTTCCGCCTCGTGATGCAGGATGAAGCGCGTCACGTCGGCTACGGCATGCAACATTTCAAATACGTGCTCGAGCACTTTCCCGAGAAACGCGAAGTTCTGCACGCGCACCTGGACGAAGCCGAGAACATTTCGTTCGCCGGGGCGGCGGCAACCGAGCTGACCGAGTCGTTCATCATCCTGGCCGGCGGCGGGCTCAAGAAGGAAAACATCGAACAAGGTGTTCGAGTGACTACTCAGTTCAATCTCAAGCAGATGCAGGAGCATTTCGAGCGTCTGGAGAAGTGCGGAATGCCGGAGCGCAAGGAACGTTCGAAGCTCTATAAGATGTACGAGATGGGCCGGGCCGCGGCCGAAAACGCGGGAATCAAGCTCTAAGGATATCAAGCTCATAAGGATAGGACAGGCAGCACCAAGTGGCATTTTACGCTGACAAGGATTACACGGTCGATGAAACGGCCCTGGCAGCCGCGCAAAGAGTGATGGAGGGACACTTAGGCCTGCATTGGTACGAGGCTAAGACCGAACGCATAGCAGGCCGCGCGTCGGACCCGCGGCGCGGACTCACCTACCAGGATCTCGACGTCGGCAGCTACGGCTACACCAATATCCCCGAGGATGTGCGCACCAGTCAGTCGATGGTGTCGCGCGGCAGTGAGAAAGTGGGCAAGCTGCCCGACATGGGCTACGTCGTGAATCGCAAGTCAGACGTATGGTCCGACAACGTCGCCGAGCTTTACGAAGAAGACAAGGCGCGGCGATGGGTCCCCGCGACCGACATACCGTGGAACGAACTGCATGCTCATCCGCTCGCGCCCGAACTCGAGATGGCGTGTGCGCAACTCTACACCTTCCTGCAGGAATGCCAGATCGTATCGATGGACTTTCCCTCGAAGTGGGTTGCGCTGATCAATCAGGACTTCCTGGAACAGAAGAGCTGGATGTGCGCGCAGATGCTCGACGCGTCGCGCCTGTTCGAAGTGTTTCGCAAGCGCGCGCTCTACGGCGGGGGGGACTCGGCCGCGCCAGCGTCACCGCGGAGCAGGGACTCAAGGAATGGCTGTGGGCCGACCAGTTTCCGCAGGGCTCGGTTTCGATCAATCTGTCGCTGGCCGGATTCCTGCTCGTGGTATATCGGCAAGTGGCAGCCTTCGCACCGACCAAAGTCGATCGCGCGATAATGCGGTACGCGATGCAGGACGCGGGACGCCAGACGGCCTACGGACTCGGCCAACTCCGCTACCATCTGAAGCATCGCCCGCTCGAAGTGAACGCGATGGAGGGGTATCTCGACCACACTGAGCACGCTCTGCTCGGATTGATTGGCAGTCCCGAGCTGCTGGAGCCGATGATCATCATCTGCGGCGGCGGACTCGAAAAAGCGCAGGTGGACAAGGGGCGCATCGCGACCGGGAAGTTCATCAGGCTGGTGGTGCGCGAGTACCTGGAACGAATCGCGGCGGCAGGGCTGGCTGGCCACGCCGGGCGCAGCCGCATCCCGGCCATGATCGATCGCATTTCGGCGTCCGCGTAAGACCCCCGTACCGAGCATCGCCGGCGCATATTTTCTGCGTCGTGCGGCGCTGCTAAACTGTCGGCATGCCAAATCGTGGTTCCGCAGTGATAACCGGCGCGCCGGAGACGCCGGACTGTTCCAATCGGGCGCCCACCGACGCACCCGACGAACCCGACCAACGTAGCCGCGGCTTTTTCGAGCGGCTCTTCGACCGTATCGTTCCGCCGACTGCGCTGGTGCGCTTTCTCGGTTACGTACGGCCGCATCTGTGGCTGGTGGCGGGCGGCTCCGTCATGGGCATTTTGAAATTCACGTTGCCGCTCGCGTTTCCGCTGGCATTCAAATACGTGTTCGACGTTTTACTGGTTCCGCAGCCGCACGCCGAGCATTTGAACCAGATGATCGACCGATGGTGCAACTCGCTCGCTGCGACGCTTCATCTCGGCGCGGGATCGGCGGCCAAGCTCGAGGCGCTGACGGCGGCGCTGTTCGCGCTGTTCGTCGTTCAGGCGATTGCGACTTACTACCGCAACTACTGGGCGAGCATGGCGGGTCATCGGCTGATCTTCGACCTGCGCTACGCGCTGTATCTGCACATGCAGCGCCTGTCGCATTCGTTTTTCGATCGCACGGCTTCGGGTGCGGTGGTCTCGCGTTTCATTTCCGACATCTCGATGGCGCAGAATTTCGTCGGCTCCGCGATGATAAACATCTGGATGGACGGCGTATCGCTGGGCTTTGTGATTTGGCTGTTGTTTTACCTCAACGTGCGGCTGGCGTGGATCTCGCTGATAGTCATTCCGTTCTACGTCGCGGTGATCAGAATTCTCTCGCCGAGAATCAAGGAGACCAGTCACGACCTGCAGGAAGTGGTCGAGGAATTTTCGGGCGAGCTGCAGGAACGCATCGCCGGAATCTCGACGACGAAATCATTTGCGCGCGAGGCGTACGAGGCGCGCCGCTTCCATCAGCGAACCACCGAGCTTTACGACCTGACGATTGAGAGCGTGAAGCTTTCGTCGACTCATCAGATGTTCACCGAGTTCATCTCGCGCGGCGCACCATTGATCGTGATCTGGGCGGGCGCGCTGATGATCATGCACCGTCAGATGACGATCGGAACGGTGGTCGCGTTCTTTGCGTTTTTGGGCGCGCTGTACCTGCCGCTGCAACGGTTCTCGGAATTGTCGATCATCGTGGCGACCGCGCTGGCCGCGATCGAGCGGATTTTCGCGTTTTTCGACGAGACGCCCGAGGTGCACGACCGGCCCGGTGCATCGGCGCTCAAAGTGAAAAGCGGCCTGGTCGAGATCGAGCATCTGCGCTTTGGCTACAAGCCGCTGGACGGCGGACCGCTGCGCATCATTCTCGACGACGTGAACCTGGCCGTCCCGGCCGGAACCACGGTGGCGCTGGTCGGACGCTCGGGAGCGGGCAAGACCACGCTCGCCAGCCTGATTCCGCGCTTCTACGAACTGGCCGCGGGCCGAATTTTGATCGACGGCACCGACATTTCGAGCGTTACGCTCAAGTCGCTGCGCGATTCAATCGGGATTGTTCCGCAGGATGCGATCCTGTTCAGCGCGTCGATCCGCGAGAACGTGCAATATGGGCGCCCCAGCTCGCCGGACGCAAATGTTTGGCGCGCGCTCGAGCAGGCCAACATCAGCGACTTCGTCGACTCGATGCCTGACAAGCTCGACACGATGATAGGCGAGGGCGGCGTGCGGCCTTCGACCGGCCAGCGTCAGCGCCTGGCGCTGGCGCGCGTGTTTCTGAAAGACCCGCCGATTTTGATTCTCGATGAAGCCACCTCCGGTCTCGATTCGGAAGTCGAAAACCTGATTCACGAGGCCGTGCGCCGCCTGATGAAGGGGCGGACGTCCTTTCTGATTGCGCATCGGCTCGCCAGCGCGGTCGATGCGGACGTGATCGTCGTGCTCGATTGCGGGAAGATCGTCGAGGTCGGTTCGCATTCGGAGCTGGTGAAGCGCGCGGGCGTGTACTCGCAACTCTTCAACGAGCAGACGCGCAAGCTGCGCCTGACGCCCGACCACATCGCGCGCGTGCCCGGTTCGCTGAGTCCTGCGCCGGGGAGAGATCGCACCGACTAGCGTGGGCCGCAGACGGCGGGTTCGTCGAGGCGGCTATATTTTTGAAATCAGGTAGAGAAAGAGGGCGAAGAAGAGCACCGCGATGATCGCGACCTGCACGATCATTGCCGTCCTGCTCCTGGCGGGAGCCAGCGACTGGTCGTGAGTCTCATATTTGATCGTGATCGGCCCGATGCTGGGTTGAGTTGACGAACCACGCATCGTCGGCGAATTGGTAATCGACAGCACGCTGATCCGTTCCCCCGCCTTCTGCAGCCATTCTTCATACTCCTCGGTATTGGCGAACTGCTTGGTGAAAATAGCCATTCTCACCCCTTGCTGACGCCCGCAGGTGCGAACAAGAGGAAAGTAAGTTTGACGCCGCATTAAGTCAATTGGAGTGTTTCAGCGATTCACCAATTCTTCAGCTCTACGTGTGCGAACTGGCGTCTTTCGCTACCGGTAAGGATAGAAAACGTAAAACAGAATCGACCGGCCGCATAGCAACCGCGTTCGCGACCAGCACACGCCACAAGAATGCGTACAAATGCGGTTTCGTATATAACGAACGAATCGCGAGCTGCGATTGCCCGCATCGTCGCCAGCCCTCAATCCTGGCGCACGTCAAGAGTGGAAAAATGAAAGAAGAACTACCTGCGAAGACTCCGGAAGCAAAACCAATCGCGAAGCCGCCAGTGTCGGCGGAGCCACCAGCGCTCGTGAAGCCGCCGGCGCCCGCCAAGGCGCCTGCGACCGTGAAGCGGCCGGCGCTCAAATCGATAACTACTCTTGCGGTGGACGTCGGCGGAACTGGAATCAAGGCCGCCGCGCTCGACGAAAAAGGCAAGATGATAAGCGAGCGGCAAAAGATCAAGACGCCGCGTAACGCGACGCCGAAAAAGGTGGTCGCGATTATCGCAGAGCTCGCCAGGATGGCCGGGGCGTTTGACCGGGCGTCGGTGGGATTTCCGGGCGTGGTCAAAAATGGCGTCGTTTACACCGCGCCCAATCTGGGCAAAGGATGGAACAACTTTCCGCTCGAGGCGGCGCTGAAGAAGAAACTCAAGCGCCCGGTACGAATCGCAAATGACGCCGACGTGCAAGGCCTGGGATGCGTGACCGGCCACGGCGACGAACTGGTGATCACACTCGGGACCGGGTTCGGATCGGTGCTGTTCGTTGACGGGCACCGAATTCATCTCGAGCTGGGGCATCATCCGTTTCGCAACGGTAAGAGCTACGAAGACGAGCTCGGCAACCGGGCGTTCGTGAAGAAGGGCAAGAAGAAGTGGAACAAACACCTGCGCGAAGCGATTGACGAGATGGCGAAGACGTTCAACTACGACAGGCTCTATCTCGGTGGCGGCAATGCGGCGACTATCAACTTCAAGTTGCCGCCCAACGTCAAGGTAGTGAGCAATACGGAGGGCCTGCTCGGCGGTATCAAGCTGTGGCAGAATGAAGCTGTCGCGAAAAAGTGATCTTCGATCTCACACCGCGACGCCTGAGCGCAGCAGCTCCTCGGCGATGATGATGCGCCGCACCTCGCTCGTGCCCGCACCGATCTCCATCAGCTTGCAAGCACGATAGAGGCGGTTTACCTCCATCTCCCACATGAAGCCGCTGCCGCCGTGAATCTGCACGGCGTCGGCTGCCACGCGCGAGGTCGCTTCCGCGCAGTAGAGAATAGACGCTGCCGTGAGCTGATGGACACCGCCACGTCCGCCGCCGCCGATCTCCAGCACGTTCACGGCCGCGAGCGCCTTGTAAGCAAGCAGCCTCATCGACTCGATCGCGGTGTACATATCCGCGAGCTTTGCCTGGATGATTTGGAACTCGCCGATCGGACGGCCGAACTGCCGGCGTTGCCGCGCATAATCGAGGGCAAGCTGCAAGCAGCGTTCAGCGATCCCGATCGACAAGGTCGCGCCCACCGCACGCTCGAGGTCGAGGCCGCTCATGACGACCGCGACGCCGGCGTTTTCCTCACCTACGCGGTTGGCGACGGGAACCCGGCAGTCGTCGAAGACGAGCTCCGCCGTCGGGCTGCCGCGGAAGCCCATCTTGATGAGCTTCTGCGCCACCGAAAAGCCAGGCGCGCTCTTTTCGACGAGGAACGCGCTGATGCCCTTGGGGCCAAGCTCCGGCGAAGTCTTGGCGTACACGAGCAGCACATCGGCGATCGAGCCGTTGGTGATGAATAGCTTGCGGCCGTTCAGGACGTAATGATCCCCGTCGCGTCGCGCCGTCGTGCGCATGCCGCCGAGTGCGTCGGAGCCGGCGCCAGGCTCGGTGAGGCCGAGCGCGCCGACCAGCGTCCCGTCGGCCAGACCCGGCAAGTAGCGTTTCTTCTGTTCCGGACTCGCGTTGCGCTGGACGTTGTTGACGCAGAGATTCTCGTGGGCAAGCCACGAGAGGGCGACGGCCTGGTTCCAGCGCGCAAAGGCCTGGCCCACCAGCGCCGATGAAAAAAGGTCGAGTCCGGGTCCGCCTTCCGACTCCGGGATCGTGAGGCCGAGGTAGCCCGCCGCGCCGAGCCGACGGAAGAGTCCTTCCGGCCACCACTCGTCGTCGTCCATCTTCCTGGCCAGTGGCGCCAGCTCCTTGCGCGCGAACTCGTCGGCGAGGGCCAGCGTGCGGCACTGATCTTCGGTCAATTCGTAGGGGTTTGCAGCGTGCGCGATGCGGGCCATAGGGCCTCCTGGGCTCGAATGTGAGTATCATTTGCCAGAGACTCGATCCGAGACAAGGACCCGCAACGTTCTTCGGCACCGCATCGCGTTCATCAACTCCGACTCTTCCGCGACCATCGGTTCTCTGTTAAGTGAGCATCACTCAGTCAGGAGATTCGCGAGGGGCTGAGCCAATGCCGATCTCGCCAACCCGCATCGACCCGCGCTCGGAGACGTTTATTGCCAATCGGCGGGCCATGCTCGAGAAGCTCGACCGCCTCACGGCGTTGCAGCGCCAGGCGCTGCTCGGCGGCGGAGAGCGCTACATCGAGCGGCATCACCGGCGCGGGAAGCTTTTGCCGCGCGAGCGTATCGAGCTGCTGGTTGACCGTGACTCGCCGTTCCTCGAGCTGTCACCCTACGCGGCGGCCGAGACCGAGTACGAGGTCGGCGCATCGCTCGTGACTGGGATCGGTGTCGTCTCCGGGACGGAATGCCTGATCCTCGCCAACGATCCGACCGTGCGCGGCGGCGCGATAAACCCGTACTCGCTCGCCAAGATGTTGCGCGGGTACCAAATCTCGATCGAGAACCGGCTCCCGCTCGTCTATCTGGTCGAGTCAGGCGGCGCGGACCTCCCGCGCCAGGCGGAGATCTTCGTGCCCGGCGGCGCGATGTTCCGCAACTTGACGCGTTCTTCGGGGCGGCGCGTGCCGACGATCGCGCTCGTGTTTGGCAACTCGACGGCCGGCGGCGCCTACCTGCCCGGCCTCTCCGACTACGTCGTCATGGTGCGCAATCGCGCCAAGGTCTTCCTCGGCGGCCCGCCGCTCGTGAAGATGGCGACGGGTGAGGACGCCAATGATGAGGAGCTCGGCGGCGCCGAAATGCACGCCAGCTTGTCGGGCCTCGCTGACTACATGGCGCTCGACGAGCCCGACGCATTGCGGCTTGGCCGGCGCATCGTCGCCCGCCTCGCATGGCGCAAGCTCGGCCGCGGCCCGAGTGCGGCGCCGCATGAGCCGCGCTACGACACCGACGAGCTGCTCGGTATTCCTTCCGCCGATACGAAGGTGCCCTTCCCGATCCGCGAAGTGATCTCGCGGGTAGTGGACGACTCGGAGTTCGACGAATTCAAGCCCCTCTACGGCACGAACCTGGTGACGGGATGGGCGCGCATCCACGGCTACGACCTCGGCATCCTCGCCAACGACCAGGGTGTGCTGTTCTCGGAGGAATCGCAGAAGGCGGCCCAGTTCATCCAGCTCGCCAACAAGATCGATCTGCCGGTCCTGTTCGTGCAGAACGTCACGGGCTACATGGTCGGGCGACAGTACGAGCAGCGCGGCATCATCAAGCACGGGTCGATGATGGTGAACGCCGTGTCGAACAGCAGCGTGCCCCACCTGACGCTCCAGGTGGGCGGCTCCTACGGCGCGGGCAACTACGGCATGTCCGGCCGTGCCTACGAACCGCGATTCCTCTTCCTCTGGCCCAATGCGAAAACTGCCGTGATGGGCCCCGAGCAGCTCGCCGGAACGCTCTCGATCGTGGCGCGCGAGGCGGCGGCCGCAGCAGGAAAACCCTTCGACGAGGAGGCCGACGCCCGGCGCCGGCGTGCCGTCGAGGACCAGATCGAGCGCGAGTCACTCGCACCCTTCACCAGCGGCCGCCTCTTCGACGACGGAATCATCGACCCGCGCGACAGCCGGACCGTGCTCGGGATAGCTCTTTCCGTCGTGCACTCGAACGAGATCCGGGGCGCGCGCGAGTTCGGCGTCTTCCGGATGTGAGAGCGGCATGCGGAAGTTGCTGATCGCCAATCGGGGAGAGATCGCGCGGCGCATTCAGCGCACCGCGCGCGAGATGGGCATCGCGACTGTGGCCGTGTTCTCGGAGCCCGATCGCGACGCGCCTTTCGTGCGTGAGGCGGATGAGGCGGTCGCGCTCGGTGGTGCGTCGCCGGCCGAGTCATATCTCCGCATCGACGCAATCGTGGCAGCGGCGCGCCGCACGGACACCGATGCGGTGCACCCGGGCTACGGCTTCCTGTCGGAGAACGAGGCCTTCGCCGCGGCGTGCCGAGACGCAGGGCTTACGTTCGTGGGACCTCCGCCCGAGGTGGTGGCCGCGATGGGCTCGAAGCTCGGGGCTAAGCGGCGCATGCAGCAGGCAGGCGTGCCGCAACTCACGAGCCGCGAGCTTCGCGACGGCGCGTCGACGGTAGAGCTTGCGCGCCTCGCCGGCGAGCTCGGCCTACCCGTCGTCGTAAAGGCCTCGGTCGGCGGCGGCGGCAGAGGCATGCGCGTGGTACATAGCGCGGCGGAGCTCGCAGAGGCCGTGGCCTCGGCCCGCCGCGAGGCGCTCTCGGCGTTCGGCGACGATACCGTTTACCTCGAGCGCTACCTTGAGGCCGCGCGCCACATCGAGGTGCAGATCTTCGGCGACGTACACGGTCGCGTGATCCATCTCTACGAGCGCGAATGCTCGATCCAGCGTCGACACCAGAAGATCATCGAGGAATCGCCGAGCCCCGCGTTGACCCCTGTGTTGAGCGAGACGATCCGTGCGGCCGCCGTCGCCGCGGGCGAAGCGATCGGCTACCGCAACGCCGGAACCGTCGAATTCCTGCTCACGCCGGCCGGAGAGTTCTTTTTCCTGGAAGTAAACACGCGCCTCCAGGTCGAGCACCCCGTGACCGAGTGCGTGACGGGGCTCGACCTCGTGCGGCTCCAGATCGAAGTGGCCCGCGGCGGCGCGCTTCCGGCGCAGGAAGAGGTGCCGCCGATTCGCGGCCACGCTATCGAGGCGCGTCTCTATGCCGAGGACCCGCGCTGCGGCTTCGCGCCATCGACGGGCGCGTTCCACCGTTTCGCCTTCGCACTGGCATCGGGACTCCGCCTGGACTTGGGTGTCGAGGACGGCTCGGAGGTGAGCGTCCACTACGACCCGATGCTCGCCAAGGTGATCGCGTGGGCGCCGACGCGCGCGGAGGCGGCGGCCAAGCTGGCCAACACACTGGCGCGCGCGCACCTTCATGGCCCGCATACGACTCGCGATCTCCTGGTGCGCATCCTGCGCCACCCCGAGTTCCTGGCGGGCGCAACCGACACCCATTTCCTCCAGCGACACCGGCCTGAGGCTCTCGGCGCTCCCCTCTGCGACGCGGCGGGCGAGCGCCTCCACGCGCTTGCTGCTACGCTTGCGTTGCAAGCCGCGCGCCGCGCGCGCGCCGGCTCGCTGGTCTCGATCCCGTCCGGCTGGCGCAACGTCCCTTCACAAGACCAGGAGCAGGCCTTCGAGGGAACCTCCGGGCGACTCGACGTGCGCTACCGCTTCGGGCGCGAGGGTCTGCGCGCTGAGGTGAACGGCAACGCGCTCGAACGCGTTCGCATACACGCCTGCGGCGAAGGCGAGGTCGATCTCGAAGTCAGCGCGGTACGCCATCGCTATGCGGTGCATACGGTCGGTGAGCGGGTCTTCGTCGACAGCGCGATGGGCGCCAGCGAGCTGCGCGAACTGCCACGCTTCGCCGAGCCCGAGATCGAGCTGGCAGCCGGCTCGCTCGTCGCGCCGATGCCGGGCGTGGTCAAACAGATTTACGTCGCTGTCGGTGCCCGCGTCGCCAAGGGCGACCTGCTGCTCGTGCTCGAGGCGATGAAGACGGAGACCCCGATCCGCGCGCCCCACGCGGGAAGCGTGACCGAGATTCGCGCGACCGTCGGGATGCAGGTGGCAGCGGGCGCGATTCTTGCCGTAATCGAAGCAGAGACCGCAAGTGCCCAGTAATGATTGAGGAGGAGACCTGCAATGTCTGACCAGCCGGTCCGATACGAGCTCCGCGACCGCATCAGCACGATCACGATCGATCGCCCGGAGGCGCGCAATGCGCTGAACCGCGCGGTGCGCGAAGGCCTGTGGGCGGCGTTGCGCCGCTTCGTCGATGACGACGACGCGCTGGTTGCGATTCTCACCGCAACCGGTAACAAGGTCTTCTGCGCCGGCGCCGACCTCAAGGAGATGTCGGCGACGCGGCTTGAAGTCCCGCCGCTGGATTTCGTCCCGCAGCTCGGCCGCAATCTCATGACGGACAAGCCCGTGATCGCCGCCGTGAACGGCTTGGCCTACGCCGGCGGCTTCGCCTTGGCGCAGATGTGCGACCTCTGCATCGCCGCTGAGACGGCGAAGTTCGCGATCACAGAGGCGAAGTGGAGCCGCGGCGCGCCGTGGGCCGCGCCGCTGCCGTGGATGATTCCGCCCCGCGTGGCGCTCGAGCTCTTGCTTACCGCCGAGCCGATCGATGCGCATCGCGCACACGAGATCGGCCTGGTCAACCGCGTCGTACCGCTCGAACGCCTGCAGGAGGAGGCGCGCGCCCTCGCGATGCGCATCGCGCAGAACGCGCCGCTCTCTGTGCGGGCGGGCAAGCGCATGGTGTACGCCGCCGCCGAGCGCCTGCGGAGCGAGTCTTTCGACGAGGCCGAGCGCATCTTTGAGCCGGTCTACAAGAGCGAGGATGCGCAGGAAGGACCGCGTGCGTTCCTCGAAAAGCGCGCGCCGGTCTGGAGAAAACGATGAGCGTGCGCCGTTCGCTCCGGATCGGGAACACTCCGGCCAGTTATGGATACGGTCCAAAGGTCAATTCATAAGCGAAATATCCCTGGAGTTGATTCGGCCCTCCGAAAGCTGGACCGGCGGAGAGAACGATGTGTTGAGTGTCGCTAAGGTCCCAGATTAACCCGAGATTCATTCCCGTTTCGGTTTGATCGCCTTGAGCGCCGACTACTTGCGTGGTGCCGTGAAAGATCTCAAGGCCCGGCCTGAGGTTTGCCAGGACCTCGCGCTCTATCACCACACCGCTGAACCACGAGTTGCTGTTGTTCGCGCCGCCCGTATTAATCCAATAACCGCCTCCTCCATAAGCGGTCCACTTGCCGATGCTCTTCTGGAGCCATATCGGCAGAAACATTTGCAGGTGCCCGCTCCCAAGATTCCGCGCATGAGAGCCTGTAGGCACCAGCATCAGCGGATACCCCGCAGCCTGTGGAATCCAGTCGCCCTCCTGAAGGAAGCGGTACTTGATCCCTATCTGGGTATCACCGAGGCCGTAGCTGGTGGCGCCCTGGGTGGGCGAGTAGAGGGTCATTTGTGGGATCAGTTCGAGCTGAACATTTGGAAGCGCACCATAATTCGCTTCCAAATGCGGCGCTGTGCTTGTCCAGTTAGTCGTCTGTTTGGTGAATAGCGATCCGAGGTATATCTCCCAGTGGTGATATTCGGTGGGTTCGGGGTCGTCGGTGATATATGGAGGTGCTCCGAATGCCATCGCCGGAAAGCTCAGGATAAAGACCACAGCCGCCAACCGGCGGATGGCCGCTGCGTGACGGAGACCAGCCTTCATCGTCCGAACCATCGCGTTGCGGCGACGCCAACGAGCCCGGCTGCGAAGATCAGCCACGCGGAGTTCATTCGAGAGTAAATCAACAGCAGGGCGCTGATTGCGGCCATAGCCGCGGTCGTAGCGTCGACAAGTGCGGCTCGGCTGAGTTGCACCGTGACAGCGGCCATCAAAGCGAGAGCGCCAACATTCACTCCGTCAAGCAATGGGCCTGCGATGGGCGAGCGCCGGATGCGCGGAATCAACGGACGGCTGGCAGCGACTAGAATGAACGACGGGAGGAAAATCCCTATCGTCGCAATGATCGCTCCGGTCGTGCCGCCCAGCAGGTAGCCGATGAACGTAGCGGTGGTGAACACCGGTCCCGGAGTGACTTGGCCGACCGCGACGGCATCGAGCAGTTGCGATTGCGTCAGCCAGTGCAAGCGATCTACAAGGTCCGCCTGAAGGAAGGCGAGCAACACGTAGCCGCTCCCATAAAGCACGGCTCCGACCTTGAGGAAGAAGAGAAAAAGTCCTAACAGGCTGAAGGGAACAATCGCTGCCGTTGCACTTACGCTCTTGAGCACTTGCAGAATACCGGACCATCTCATCGTTGGGATCGTGGCAAAGGGCTCCGCGAAGCGGCGTTGATTGATCCACGTCGCGCCGGCTGTGATAACACCGGCGCCGAAGAGAACCACGAGTGTGTTGACGCCGAGCAGCGCGCCCGCAGTAGCAATCAAGCCAATGACGGCGAGGAATCGGCTCTTGACTGCACTGGGAGCGAGCCGCCACAACGCCTGCAGTACGATGGCAATGATGACGGGCTTGATCCCATACATGATTCCCTGAACCTGAGGAATCGATCCGAACCTGACGTACGCCCACGCGATGGCCATCACGATGAGCGCGGCGGGGACAATGAAACAGACCCCGGCTACGACCAGCCCTTTCCAGCCCGCTTTTTGATGGCCGATGTGAATCGCCATCTCAGTGGAGTTCGGACCGGGGATGAGATTGGTCGCGCCCAACATATCGATGAATTCTTCGTGCGAAAGCCATCCTCGCCGGCGGACGAATTCATGCTCCATCATCGCGATGTGAGCGGCAGGACCGCCAAACGCTGTCGTGCCAAGCCGCAGGAACGAAGCGGCGATTTCTTTCAGGATCCATGGGTCGGTCACGACGTGCCGCGGAGGTGATTGGCCGTCCGGCTTGGCATGCTCGCGGTGATCCCCGCCTTTTGGCGATGCTTGCTCATCCATCTTCGAAGAGCTCTGCGAACAGCTCGTGGACTTTGCTTTTCGCCTCCCGCAATGCCTTGCGACCCTTGGGAGTCGCTCTGTAAAGCCGCCGGCTATGTCGTCCGTTTCTCTTCTCGAACGAGCGCAGATAGCCTTCGCGTTCGAGACCGTGCAGCAGAGGGTACAGAGTTCCTGCACTCAACCGGTAACCGTGCCGCCCGAGTTCCTCGATGATTCCCAACCCGAAAATCGGCTCCTTCGACGCATGGTGGAGGATGTGGAGACGGATAAGTCCCGAATAAATTGCATTGGCCGAGGGCATGAGCTATCGTATCTCGATATCGAAATTAGATAGCATTCGCGGATATGCGAGCGCAATCATTTGGCGGCGAGGGGTTCTCAAACTCATCGGCCGGTCCGCCATGTAAGTGCAGGCACGGCCATTGGAGGAATTGCGGTGAATAGACTTCGCGCTCCGGCCTGGAATGTAAGAAGCATCGTCTTCATCCGGCTGGCGGTAGGCTTGATCTTCTTCACGCAGGGAATTCTCAAATTCATCGACCCGTCCATGGGAATTCTCCGCTTCGCGAAGATCGGATTCCCTTACCCCGCTTTTACCGCGCATTTTGTGGGAACCTTCGAGATCGCTTGTGGCTTTCTGATCTTGATCGGCCTTTTCAGCAGGCTCGCGAGCATACCGCTCCTGATCGTAATCCTGACCGCGATCGCGACCACCAAGATCCCCGAGTTGTTGCACCCGAATCAGGGCTTTTGGTTCATGATAAGCGACGCGAGGACTGATTTTGCGATGACGATGGCTTTGCTTTTCCTGATCAACGTCGGTGCCGGATCGTGGTCTTTCGACGCTTGGCTCTCGGAAGAAAAACTGCGCCCCGCAAGTTGACTCGCGACTTCGAACAAGCACGGACCCAGTACGATTGATTCAATCAGGATCCGCGAGCCATTGATGCTCTTGCCTCCGATGCCGAGTTCAGTCGATACCGTCAGGACTCAAATCAGGATCTGCCTTATGATCGTTAGCGGAGGATTTCCTTCTTTAGCGCCCGCTCCTTCATGATCGCGAAAAACACCGGCACAAGTATGAGGACGTGCATCGTCGAGGTGATCATTCCGCCGACGATTGGCGCGGCGATGGGCTTCATCACGTCGGAGCCGATTCCACTTCCCCATAGAATCGGCGCCAGACTGAGCATCACGACCGCCACGGTCATCAGCTTGGGTCGAAGCCGCTGGACCGCACCCTCGATCACCGCCAACTCGATCTCGCGATTAGTGAGCGTGCCGGCGGCGATGTGACGGTTCAGAGCTTCGTGAAGATAAATCACCATGACGACGCCGGTCTCGACGGCGATTCCGAACAACGCGATGTACCCGACCCACACGGCGACGCTGAAGTTGAAGCCCATCATGTATTGGAGCAGCAGTCCGCCCGTCATCGCGTACACGGTCGGAAGGATCAGCACGATCGCTTCAGTCGCCGACTGGAAGAGCATGTAAAGCAGGACGAAGATCAGCCCGAAAACGATCGGCACGATGACCGTCAGGCGCCTTCGCGCGCGCAACTGGAACTCATATTCTCCCGACCATTTCAGAGTGTATCCGGCGGGCAGATGCAGTCGCCGATCGAGCACCCGCTGCGCGTTGTCAACGTAGCTGCCGTAGTCCGAGGTCGCGAGGTCAACATAGACGTAGCCGGTCAGCAGCCCGTCTTCATCCCGGATCATCGACGGCCCCGGGCCCAAGCTGATAGTTGCGACCTCGCCGAGCGGGATCTGCGCTCCAGTCGGCGTCATGAGCAATATTCGACGAAGTGCGTTCAGGTCGTTGCGATAATCGGCGAGATAGCGAACGTTGATCGAGTAGCGCTCGCGTCCTTCGACGGTAGTCGCGATATTCTCGCCGCCCATCCCGGAGCTGACCGCCCGCTGAACGTCTCCGACCGTCAGGCCATACCTCGCCGCGACGGCGCGGTCGACATTGACGTTGATGTAGAATCCCTGATAACCTCGCTCGGCGAAAATTCCCCGCGTGCCCGCAACGGGACCGAGTATTTCTTCGATCTGGGAACCTATCTGCTGAATCCGGTCCACGTCGGGACCCTGAATTTTGAGTCCGACCGGAGTTTTGATCCCGGTCAGCTCCATGTCGAGCCGGTTCTCGACCGGCATTGTCCAGGAGTTCGACAAACCGGGGAAATGGAGCCGGTCGTCCATCTCGGCGACGAGCTGATCGTACGTCATGCCCTTTCTCCATTGGGCGCGCGGCTTGAGCATGATCGTCGTGTCGTACATGTCCAGCGGTGCGTTGTCGGTCGCGCTATCCGACCGTCCTACGGTTCCGAATACACTCTCGACTTCGGGAAACGTGCGGATGATCTGATCCTGCTTCTGCATCAGATTTACCGCCGACGTGATCGAAATCCCGGGCAGGGCGCCAGGCATGTAGAGACTGATCCCTCATACAGCGGCGGCATGAACTGACTGCCGATCTTGAAAAACAGCGGAATCGTGAGCAGCAGAAAAATTACGTTGGCGGCAATCGTCAGCGCGCGATGGTGCAGGCACCATCGGATCACCGGCAGATAAATGGCCTGGAAGAAGCGCGAGATGGGGTTGTGCTCCTCGGGGCGCAGCCGTTTGCCGCGTATGAAGAGGACCATCAGCACCGGGACCACCGTGATCGCGAGAACTGAGGAGAACGCGATCGCGAAAGACTTGGTGTAGGCCAGCGGCCGGAACATCCGTCCCTCCTGTGATTCGAGCAGGAACACCGGCAGGAACGAGACGACGATGATGATCAGCGAGAAGAAAATCGGGCGGCCGACTTGCTTCGCGGCCGATAGCAGAATTCGCTGCCGTTCGGGTTCGGATACTGACTCGCCTTTCTGCGACGCCTCGTGCTGCGCCTCCGACAGGTGCCGGTAGCCGTTTTCGACCATTACGATCGAAGCGTCGACGAGCACGCCTATCGCCAGCGCCAACCCGCCCAAGGACATGATGTTGGAGCTGATCTGCAGATAGTACATCGGGATAAACGTCGCGATGACCGCGATCGGCAGCGCAAGAATCGGGATCAGCGCCGAACGCAGATGAAAGAGAAAAACGATGATCACGAGGCTGACGATGATGGCCTCTTCGAGCAGATCGCGTTTCAGGGTGTTGATGGATTCCTGGATGAGTCCCGACCGGTCGTAGCCGGCGACGATTTCGACTCCCGCCGGTAGAGTTTTTCGAATCTGAGCAAGCTTTTGCTTGATCCCGTGATAACGGTAAGCGCATTCTGCCCGTAACGCATCACGACGATGCCGCCGACCGTCTCTCCGTCGCCGTTCCACTCAGCGGCGCCCTCGCGAAGATCGGGTCCAGACTGACCACGCCAAGGTCCCGTATCAGAACCGGTGTGCCGTTGTTGGTCGCAACGGAAATTTCTTCCAATTCTGCCACCGAATGGACGTAGCCGAGGCCGCGAATCATGTAATCCGCTCCCGACATCTTGAGCACGCGTCCGCCGACTTCGCCGTTGCTGTCGCGGATTTTGTCGATCACCGTTTCCAGCGGGACCTTGAGGGCGAGCAACCGATTCGGATCGAACTTAACCTGGTACTGCTTGACAAAGCCGCCGATAGTGGTGACCTCCGAAACACCGGGGACCGTTTCGAGCGCATAGCGGACGTTCCAATCCTGCAAGCTGCGAAGGTCGGCGAGACTGTGAAGATGACTCTTATCGACCAGAGCGTATTCGTACACCCAGCCCGCGCCGGTTGCGTCGGGGCCGATCGCGGGATTCACTCCCGCCGGCAACTTGCCGGCTATCTGCTGGAGGTATTCGAGCACCCGGCTCCGCGCCCGATAGATGTCGGTGCCATCTTCGAACACGACGAACACGTATGAATCGCTGGGCATCGTCTGCGCTCGGACTGCTTTCACGTGTGGCGCCGCAAGCATCGCGGTGACGATGGGATAGGTCACCTGATCCTCGATGAGATTGGGTGGCTGCCCCATCCATTGCGTGTGGATGATCACCTGAACGTCGGAGATGTCCGGCAGCGCGTTGAGCGGGATTCGATCGAGCGACCAGATACCAGCGAGGACCAGCACCAGCACACCGACGAACAGCAGGAAGCGGTTCGCATTACACCAGTCGATAGTTCTCTCGATCATCGTTCTTTCCTCACATCGCCATGGAGCCGCTTGCTGATACGTCCATCTGCCTGGTCGCGACCGTATGCCCTCCCTTCGAGGCGACAATCGTCAGGCTCCAGGTGCCACCGCTAAGCAGTTCGATATTTGCGGCGTAGATGCCGTTGCCCTGATCATCTGCGATGGCTTGCGCGCGCATCGCGGCCATTCCCATCGCCGGCATTGCAGCCATGTAGAAAGACACCGTCACTTGCGCACCTGAGATTGGCGCGGCTTTGGAATCGCGCAGCGTAACAATCACTTTGTTGCGGCCGCGTACGAGAGGATTGGGGTCGCTCGTGAACACGATGCTTGCCTGGGGGATTGCCTCGGTCGCTTGTCCAGTGGCATTCGCACCTACATCCGGCGCAACCGGCGCGAAAGCGCCCGCGGCGGCCTGGAGTTGACCCACAGTCGATCAGGAAATTGGCGGAGTTGACGATCTGCTGACCCAGCGCGAGTCCTTTGAGCACGATGAATTTCATCACCACCACGCACCCCCAGCTCGACCTCGGCGGGAGTGAAGATAACCGTCGCCGCGATCGATAAAGGCTGTATTGTGCGTGCCCGTGCGCAGAACCACAGTGTCCGGAATGACAGTTTGATCGCCCATCGGCAGGTCCAGCGCGACGTGCGCGAAACATGCCGGGAAGAAGCCGGCCTTCGAGGTTGTTGGAACACGCATCGGACCTTGACGATGCTGCGGGTCGTCGGATCGATCTTGCGGCTGGATGAAGATGAACGCGCCCGTCGAAAGTCGTTGCCCGGATAGACGTCGACGGTAACGGTGAGCGGGATCTCCGGGACGGATTTTGCCAATCTCGTCCTGAAACACCGCCGCATAGATCCACACTTTCGACAAATCAGTAATCATGAACGAGCGCCGTGCTCGGTTTCACGTACATGTTCGGCAGATGCATTACACTGCTCGATGATGTCACCGCTCATCGGCGAATCGATCTCGACAGCACAGCGGACAGTGCGCTCACGTTTCCAAGCGTGCGATCTCGCGCGGCGATACTCCCCAGAGCCTGAGACGCTCCGCGGCGGAATCGACCAGCGATGACGCGTCAGCGGTCACATCGGCGACCGAGCTGTCTTTGACCCGCTTGCGGGCATCGACGGCGAGCAGATATTCGTTCTCGGTACTGACGAGGTCCGGACTGTAGATTGTGAACAACGGCTGGCCTCGGCGGACGTACTGATAAGTCGAATTCGCGAACACCTGTTCGATCCATCCGGCGAAACGGGTTTGCACCGAGCCTTGGAGCCGTTCGTCGGTCTCGATGTTGCCGGTGGCCTCGAGGCGGTCGCTTACGTCCTTTCGCACCACGGTTGCAAACTTGAGTCCGATCAATTGCCGGCGCTCCGGCGCGATCCGGATTGGCGCCAGCGAGGAATCCGCTCCGTATGTAATTGGCGCCGCGAGCAAGAGAAGGGGTCCCAGCAGCAAAAGGACTGTGCTGAGCCGCAATTGTAATGAGTTGCAATTCATCTTCAGTCACCGATTACCTGCTGAATTTTGGCGATCGCGATTTCGTGGTCGGCCAGGCTGCGGTAGTACTCCTGCCGGAGGTTCTGTAAATCGAGAACCGACGAGAGCAGCGTCTGGAAATCGACTTTGCCGACCCGATACGCAGCCATCGCCGAGGCCTCCGAGGTCTCAGCCTGCGGTAACAGGCCGTCGCGATAGATCGACATCGTTCGCTCCGCGGTGCGCATCGCGACCAGGCTGCTTTCCGCGTCGGAGGATACTTGCAGTTGAGTTGCGCGGGTCTGCGCGCGCGCCGACTCGGCTTCAAGCGCGGCCTGCTCGATCGCGGGTGTTTGCTTGCGCCAGAAATAGAGCGGAACCTTCGCGCCCAGATTCAGCATGTAGTAATCGCGAAATCCGGGGCCGGTCTTCTGGTACGAGTAGCCGACGGTGAAGTCCGGCCAGTACCCCTGATGCGCAAGCTGCAATACTTACGTGCTTCGCGCTTCCATTCCGCGATCCGCTTCGAGTTCGGGTCTCGGCGTCCCAAAGCCACGCGAGCTCCGATGAGAACAAACTGAAGATGAAGCACTCTCAACCCCACCATTGTCGATATTCGGCAAGTCAGAGGAATAGCGCCCGAGGATATTGCTTGAGATCGAGCTGTGCCTGGTCTTCCTCCTGATGGTGCATCGCGTGCTCCTTCAGGATCTCGGTGGTTTGGAGCTGCGCCTTTGATCAGGTCCTGCTGCAAACCCTGTCCCAGGCGATACCTGGTTTCTATGATCTGCTGGATCTGTTGCAGCTCCTCCTGATTGCGATCGAGAATCGCCAGCGTCTTTGCGTGATAGAAAAGCTCGAAGTAGATCTCCTTGACCTTTTCCTCGACCGCACGCTCCGCAGCTTCGTAGCGACGCCTGGCGTAGTCGGCGTCTTTTTCGGCCTCGGATTTTTGCAAGCGAAGCTTGCCGGGACCCGGGATGTCCTGCGAGACACCGAAGCCGGTGTAATAAAAGTCGCTGCTCTCGTAACCCGAGAATGGTTGCGGACTGCCGACCGTGAAATGCTGCAGCGACACCTGTGGATCGGCCAGCGTCGCCGCCTGGATCGGCACCTTCGTTTGAGCCTGCCAGTGACTCCGCGCCGCGAGCACGATGGGGCTAGGGAAAGTGCCTCGGCGACGAGCGCCCGCAGCCGATCTGAATTGACGGTTGTTTCCGTGCCACCGCCGGATTGAGCGACATCCTGCTGGGCCGCCGGATCGCCACCGTCCTGCGCGTATCCCGACGACGCAATAGCGGGCAGAATTACGATCAAATAGGCTCGCAATTAATTTCGCGCCCTATGCGGCGGATGCTTGCGGATGGTTTCACAAATTCTAACCTTCCAGCCGCGATTGATCGCAGCGCGGCTGCGTGTCGCAGATTGGATATCTACTTGTTTATCTGTCGATCTTATCGGCAGATTTCTTCGGGACTGCGAGATGGACAGCACGCGAGCGTCCGCGACGGATGCGATGCATCCGTGCTTAAACTCACGCGCTCATGGAAGGCTCAGATCTGGCGGGAACAGAGAAGTGCTAACGAAAGCGAGACGGTTTGGTGGCGAGTACCCGCGAGCGATGACGGTGTTTCGTAAGTGCGAAATCGCGATTATCACGGCCGCTACGGGCATACTCGCGATCGAATCGAAATGCTGCGCGACTCGCGCTTGGTTGGTCGCTCACGGCGCCGGGCGCTTTGCAGCAGCCCACCTGATCCAGCGGAGCACTCGGCGAACAATTCGCGCCGCAACACGCCGTTGTGTAACAGGCCATCGCAGACGGCACACTCATGCTGAGCGGAAGCAGCAGAGCGATAAGGATTATAGCGAGAAAGCGCACTTGGACACGCTACTCCCACCGCGAACACCGAACAACCAGATTGGAGGATGGGTAGT